>NZ_JBIDDK010000003.1:0-452607 GCF_043205095.1 Micromonospora sp. NPDC047557
GGTTTGGGTGGGGGGTGGGGGGGGGGGGGGGGTTGTGGTGGTGTGCCGGGTGTGGGGGGGGGGGGGGGCGGGCCCCCCCGCCGCGCGCCCGCCGCGGCCCCCCCCCCCCCCCCCCCACGCCCCTGACCCTTTCTTACAGACCGATGTTCCGCAGTTCCCGGTTCAGCACTCGTGCGTAGTTGGTCGCACCACTGATCTTCGGATGGAACGTCTGCTGAGACGGGTTCGTGGTCTTGGAATGGTCCTCACCGGCGGTTTTCGCGACGACGATGCCGTGGATGGTTTCCGGATTCCCGCAGACGCCCTGGCCCTCGAAGTCGCCGTTGAGGATCGGGTCGGCGAACTTGACACGGCCGCCCGCACTGTTCGCGGCGACTGCCACCTCACGGAGAACGTCGGACAACTCGACGGCCAACTGGTTCATCCAGGCGGCCTCCGAATCGGAGATCCCGTACCCGAGCCACTCCACGCAGTTGGCGTCATCCGACAACAGTTGTGGATAACCCATCAGCATGATCTGGGCGTTGGGCGCCAGGGTGCGGATGGCGCGCAGTGTCGTGATGACGGACTCCCGGCCCTCGCGTTGCATGAGCTGCGGCACGTAGTCCGCTGCTCGATGGCCGTCGATGTCTGCGTCCTGGCACGGTATGGGCAACATGATGCAGTTCTGCAGCGCGGCGGACCACTCCACGTCGTTGCCACCGATCGAGAGGGTGACCAGTGTCGTGTTCTCGTCGAGGAATCCCTTGTCGAGCTGGGAGACCTCCCGGCGCTGTTGTCGAGCCGTGGTGCCCCACGCGGTCTGGAACGGCTGGCCGGTCGTCGGGTCAACGACCTTGAGTCCGCTGATCGGGTTTTCCCCGCTGGGCAGCAGATTGTGTGTCCGGGCGCCGGAGCAGGCGAGGAGGTGGTAATCCATCGTGGGATCGAACACGTCCGCTCGGGCCCCGATCGAACGTTGCTGCGGGTCATCCTTCAGCCACGCCTGGCGGGACCAGGCGTGCCGCGATCGGTGGCAGCCGTTGCGGTACTCGAGATTCCCGCCACCGTCGTGGTTGGAGTCGTGGTAATAATCCACCGAGGCATCGGTGGCCGCCCCCTCGCCGGAGGCGTACGACTCGCCGAGCGACACCACGAAGTCGCGCGGCTTTGCCGTCAGCGGCACGAAGGCCACCGCGTCCCACGCCACGTTGTCGACCCCGACGTCGCCGTTGCGGGTGACGTTGCTCATCGTGACCTGCGGTACGCCGTTGAACTGGAACGTGCCCAGGGGCACCCAGCGATCAGTGCCCTGGCGTTGGCCCAATGTCCTGGTCTTGTATCGCGAACCGGTGATGTTCGCGCCTCGGTCGACCGTGTAGTGCGCCTGCTGGGTGTGCGCACCATTGCTGGGCATGTGCACGAAGACCCTGCTCCACTGATTGAGGCTCTGGCCCAGCCGCCAGGTGCCGGTCACCTTCAGCCGGTCGGTGGCCTCCGTCGCGGCATTCTGTTCGTGCGCGAACCAGAAGTGGCCGTTGAGGCCGCCACCGCTCTGGTGCAGATCGATCTTCGACGGATAGAGGCCTGCCGAGTTGCCACTGAACTGCATGGCGAAGGTGCCCCGGTTGGTCAGCGGTGTCGGACACAGGTCGGAGCGGACGATGCCCACCGAGGACGGTTGGTCGTCCACGATCAGAGCACCGGAGGGCAGTCCGTCGATCTGACACTTCGGCGGGTAGTGCGTGCCTCGTGCGGGCTCCGCCGAGCCTGGACTGAAGCGCAGGTTCTCATAGCCGCACTCCGTGGCACAGCCCCGCTTCCAGTCGGCCGGCCAGTGCCACCAGCAGTGGTAGTCGGCGTACCCGCAGGACGTGGAGGTGACGGTCGCCGAGCAGTTGTTGGCGCTGCTGCAGAACGTCTTCAGCGGCGGCTTGATGGACTGGCTGCGGTAGACCGAACTGGTCCACCAGGACTGCAGGAAGCCCGCCTCGTACTCGTCGGGCTGCCGGAAGTCGTACTTGACAATCGGATAGGCGGCCCATCCGATCACCTTCTCGGGGTACGACCACTGGTTGGGGTGGGCGGCGTCGCTCGGCGAACCCTCACCGACGGCCCCGTCGAGGAAGGGAGTGCGGTTGAAGGGGTACTCGGGGTTGGCGATGTTCTGCGACCAGCCGAGGCCCCAGTTGCCCCGGTCGTCCGTGCAGGACGGTCCGGGCGAGCAACCCGTTCCGCCGGTGACAGCCTGCGGGTTCAACCCGCTGTTGTACGCCCAGATCGCCGCCCACCAGTTCTCCGGGTTGGCCGGGTCGGCGTCGTTCATGCGGATGTTCAGGTTGTAAGTCTGGTTCCACTTCTCCTGCAGAATCCGTAGACCGGCGGCGATGTTCGTCGCGTAGTCGACGGCAATGGCACGTTGCTCGTTTGCTGGCCGGATGACCTCACCGGGCTTGCCCTTACCCTGCAACCGCATGCCGTCGGTGACCTGCCCGACGCCGTACCCGCAGTCGGCGTCGGCCCAGTTGATGTTCCAGCCCTGCTCCTCCTCGATGCCGTAGTAGTTACCGATCAGAGGGTTACCCGAGACACCCTCCAGGGCGTGCCAGGACGACTGCCAGAGGTTCGATTCCTGAGCGAGGATGCCGAGCATGACCTGGGCCGGTACCCGGCCGCCGCCGGCAAGTTCCAGCGGTGGCAGGATTCCCTGCGGTGACCAGGCGGGCAGTCCGGATTGATGCCAGTTGGCCGGGCGCTGGAAGGTCAGCGCGCCCTGGACAGCCAGGTTCGCCGCCCACTCGACCTGCCGCCAGTGCGGCTGTTCCACCTGGGTACCGGGGTCGTTGCGGGGCACCGAACAGTAGCGATCGGCGTCGACCGGATCGCTCGGGGAACCGGCGGCCGCGCTCGCCGTGGCCGCGGCACCGTAGACCTTGTTGAGTTGCTGGTCACTGCGTCGGCCCGTGTCGAGCAGGTCGCTCGCCCGGGCGCCGATGGACACCCGGAAGGTGAGCCGTTTGTTCGTGGCCAGGACGTCGGCCCGCAGGTTCACCGGCAGCCCGGACGCCTCTCCGGTCGGCGGCACCGCGGCCGCGGTGCCCTTGCTGACCGGTGCCCGGCTCACCGCGAGTTGCCCGAGGGTCGACAGTTCAGCCGATACGGGCACCGCCACCCGGGTCACCGCGGCGGGCAGCTCGGCGGTTGACGTGGGTGTGCCGGTGACAAAGACCCGCCCCTCGGCGCCCCGAGCCAGGCCCACTGCGGTGAGCGGGCCTCGGGCCAGCTCCCGCACCGTGTTGCGGTGTACCCGCCGGACCACTGTCGTCTTCTCGTCTGCGGCCTCCAGCCAGGTGATGCCGCCGTCCCGGTCCGGCCGTAGGAAGGCACCCACCCCTTCGGTCTTGGCGAGGGTGCGCCGCGAGCCGTCCGAAGCGATGGCGAACAACTGGCCGTCCTCCGCCGCGGCCATGTTGTCACCGAATGGAATGGTGGACGTTACCTGGCCAGCGATCTGGTGCCGCCGAATGACGCGTCCGGTCGTGGTGTCGATGAGGTGTACGCGGGTCTGCCCGAGATCGCTCGCGCCGCCCTGCGACAGGGTGACCGTCTCACCGTTGCCGCAGCCGGGGTTGTGGTAGGCGATGCTCACGTTCAGCCCGAGCTTGGTCACCCGACCCGTCGGAACGTCGACCACAGCGGCGAATGCCCCACGGTCGAAGAGATGACTACGGTTGGTGAAGTGCCGGGGCTGGTAGACGACGACAGCCCGCCGGCCGGAGGCGGTGAGGCAGGCATTGCCGATCCACTGCTCGCTGCTGATGGTCGGCTCAACCAGCGTGGCGGCGGTCCGCCACGTGTAGCCCGTCCGTGCCTCTGCCACCAACAGGTGGAAGCCGTTGCTGTCGCCGGTCGTGGTCCACGCCAGGTCGGTCGAACTCCGCCAGCCTCGTGGCAACAGCTTGTCGCGGTCCTCGGCGGGAACGGCAGCGATCTCCGGCGCCGGTTGTGGTGCCGGATCCACGGCGACCGCCGACGGATCCTTCCCCAGCGCGGCGGAGTCCGGAGTCGGTGCCGCGACCGCGGGCGAGGCGGCAACGGCGGTCAGACCGCTGGCGATGAGCAGTGCCGCGGTGATCGCGGCCAGCGCCCGTCGGGTGACTCCGGCACGGGCCGGCCCGGCGCGGCGGGGTGTGCGTGGATGCATGCGTTTCTCCCTGCTGAGGGGTAGACCGCGCCAGGGACCTGGCGCGGAGTGGGGGATCCTCGCGGGACGGGTGCGGACGTCCGTGGGTGCCGCGGACGGTCCCGCGCTGGATTGCCTGACCGGGCGCATGACCGAGCGATCGTCCAGTTACCTCGGACGATCAGCGGTTCGGGTCGGTCAGGAGGAGATGCCGGTGGGGGTCGGCACGGAGGGCCCGGTCGGGTCCCAGCCGGAGGGGACGGCGTCGGGCGGGCAGTCGAACAGTTTCGCCGACACCTCCCGCGGACGCCCCGGTTGTCGGCTGACGGTGAACCGCGCGCAGAAGACGTACAGCGCCTCGTCCTGCGACCAGAGCCAGTTCGAACCGCTGCCCTCAAGGGCAACGCGCACCTCACCGAGCTGGCCCGTCCCGTCGGGATCGGGGACCCGGACCTCCGAGCCGAGACTCCGGGCGTTGGCATCCACGGTGGTCACGACACGGTCCAGGATCTGGCGGGTGTCGGGCAGGCCACCTGCGCCGGTCTCGTGTTCAGCCCAGTCGGTCGCGTCTGCCGCGACCTGGCCGATGTGCTCGTTCAGTTCATCCCGGGCGTCGTCCTGGGCGGAGGTGCCGCAGGCGCCAAGGGGAAGGAGGACGGTCGCGGTCAGCAGTGCCGAGGCGGCGCGGCGGCCCGGTGGGCCCACCGCCGATTCGATTCCCCCGTTGGCAGGTGTCACAAGTCATCCCCGTTTCCACACCGGTTACCAGCGCGATCTGGCAGGCATCAAAGTGACATGGCTCGATCGGACCTGTCAACATGATCCACCGGGCAGCATCGATGGCGGCACCCGACCCGGCAACTTTCGATCAAATCGACGAAAGTTGATGCTGGATCGTCGGAAGGTATGGACACATCGACACGCGCGACTTAGTGTCGGGGCCAACACGACATTGTTTCGTCGAGGTGAACCGGCGGCGCGGTAACCCATCGACCCCCACCACCGCTACGGCATCCGGCGCGACGGCGCGCGCCCGGCCTGGCTTCAATCGTCAGGAAGGGACAGCACAGATGTCCAACAAGGACGCACCCCCTCGTCGATCCCGACGATGGCTCTCCACCGGATCGGCCCTGCTCCTCGTGGCCGCGGCCGGCACGGTCACCCTCGCGGCCAGCCCAACACCGGCCGAGGCGCACACGATCAACGCCACCGACTTCCAGCAGGTCGAACTCGCCCGCGGCGTGTCCGACATGGGCGAGCCAATGTCGCTGGCCGTGCTGCCGGACCGTTCGGTCCTGCACACCGCCCGCAACGGCACGCTGCGCCGCACCGACGCGAACGGCACCACGTCGGTGATCGGGACCCTGTCGGTCTACAACCACGACGAAGAGGGGTTGCAGGGCGTCGGCGTCGACCCGAACTTCGCCAGCAACCGGCAGATCTTCCTCTACTACGCGCCGCCGCTGTCCACCCCCGCCGGTGACGCGCCCGCGACCGGCACCGACTTCTCGGCCTGGCAGGGAGTGAACCGCCTCTCCCGGTTCACCCTCAACAGCGACTTCACGATCAACCAGGCGAGCAAGGTCGACGTCCTCGACGTACCGGCCGACCGCGGTCTGTGCTGCCACGTCGGCGGGGACATCGACTTCGACGCCGCCGGCAACCTCTACCTGTCCACCGGCGACGACACCAACCCCTTCGAGTCCGCCGGCTACTCGCCGCTGGACGAGCGGACCAACCGCAACCCGGCGTACGACGCGCAGCGCAGCGCCGGTAACACCAACGACCTGCGGGGCAAGATCCTGCGGATCAAGGTGAACGCCAACGGCACGTACTCCATCCCGTCGGGCAACCTGTTCGCGCCCGGCACCGCGAAGACGCGGCCGGAGATCTACGCCATGGGGTTCCGCAACCCGTTCCGGATCAGCGTGGACAAGGGCACCGGCGTCGTCTACGTCGGTGACTACGGGCCGGACGCCGGCAGCACCAGCTCCACCCGCGGGCCGTCCGGCCAGGTCGAGTTCAACCGGGTCGCCGCGCCGGGCAACTTCGGCTGGCCGTACTGCACCGGCACGAACACCACCACCGAGACGTACAACGAGTGGGACTTCGCCACCAACGCCAGCGGAGCGAAGTACAACTGCGCCGGCGGGCCGACCAACAACTCGTTCCGCAACACCGGCCTGACCACCCTGCCGCCGGCCCAGCCGGCGTGGATCCGGTACGCCGGCGACGCCGGCACCCCGACCGAGTTCGGCGGCGGCTCCGAGTCGCCGATGGCCGGCCCGGTCTACCGCTACAACGCCTCGTCGACCTCCACCACGAAGTTCCCGCAGTCGTTCGACGGCCAGTTCTTCGCCACCGAGTTCGGCCGGGGCTGGATCAAGCCCATCCACGTCAACTCCGACGGCTCCCGGAGCACCATCGACACCTTCCCATGGGTCGGCAAGCAGGTGATGGACTCGGCCTTCGGCCCGGACGGCTCGTACTACGTGCTCGACTACGGCACCGGCTACTTCAACGGTGACGCCAACTCGGCGCTCTACCGCTTCGACTACGTCGGCGGCGGCAACCGGGCGCCCAGCGCCGCGGCGAGCGCGAACAAGACCTCCGGCGCGGCTCCGCTGACCGTGGTGTTCTCCTCGGCCGGCTCGTCCGACCCCGAGGGCGGGGCGTTGACCTACTCGTGGAACTTCGGCGACGGCACCACCTCCACGACGGCGAACCCGACGAAGACGTACAGCACGAACGGCACCTACACCGCCACGCTGACCGTACGGGACCCGCAGGGCGCCACCGGCAGCGCCAGCGTGCAGATCAGCGTCGGCAACACCGCGCCCACGGTGACCATCAACAACCCCGGCAACGGGCAGTTGTTCAGCTTCGGTGACACCGTGCCGTACAGCATCACGGTGACCGACCCGGAGGACGGCACGATCGACTGCACGAAGGTCAAGATGACCTACGTGCTCGGGCACGACCAGCACGGGCACCAGATCACCTCGAAGACCGGCTGCTCCGGCTCGATCACCATCCCGGTCGACGGTGAGCACGACGACGCGGCGAACATCTTCGCCATCTTCGACGCCGAGTACACCGACGCCGGTGGGCTGACCACGCACACCCAGCACACGCTGCCGCCGCGGCACCGCCAGGCCGAGTTCTTCGGCAGCTCGTCCGGGATCAACGTGTTCAGCAAGACCCCGGCCGAGGGCGGCAAGACCGTCGGCGACATCAACAACGGCGACTGGATCGCGTTCCAGCCGTACCGGCTCGGCAACGTCACCTCGTTCACCGCCCGGGTCTCCTCGGCGGGCGCCGGCGGCACCCTCCAGGTGCGGGCCGGCTCGGCCACCGGCACGGTGCTCGGCTCCGCCACGGTCCCGGTGACCGGCGGCTGGGAAACCTTCACCACGGTCACGGGGGCGATCACCAACCCGCCGACCGGCACCACCACGCTCTACCTGACCTTCGCGGGTACGGGCACCGGCGCGCTCTACGACCTGGACGCGTTCACCTTCACCACCGGCTCGGCCCCCACCGGCGGGACCGGTCCGATCAAGGGTCTGGGCGGCAAGTGCCTGGACGTGCGCAACGCCGCCACCGCCGACGGCACGCAGATCCAGATCTACACCTGTAACGCCAGTGCGGCCCAGACCTGGGCGGTCACGCCGAACTCCACAATCAAGTCGTTGGGCAAGTGCCTGGACGTCTCCGGTGCCGGCACCGCCGACGGCACCAAGATCCAGCTCTACACCTGCAACGGCACCGGGGCGCAGAACTGGGCCGGGCAGGCCGACGGCACGCTGCGCAACGTGGCGTCCGGAAAGTGCCTGGACGTCTCCGGAAGCAACTCCGCGGACAGCACCGTGGTGAACCTCTGGACCTGCACCGCCGCCGCGAACCAAAAGTGGACCCTGCCCTGAGCTGAGCGGAGGGGCTCCCACCGCACGGGAGCCCCTCCCCACCGTCCCGAAGGAGAGCGACAATGCGCAGACTCCTGCGAAACGTCCTCGGCGCGAGCGCCGCCGTCCTCGCCGTCATCGCCTGTACCACCCCGGCCACCCCGGCCAGCGCCGCCGACGCCCCATACGACGTGCTGGTGTTCTCCAAGACCGCCGGCTTCCGCCACGACGCGATCCCGGTCGGCATCCAGACCATCCGTGACCTGGGCGCCGCGAACAACTTCACAGTGACCGCCACCGAGGACGCCGCCGCGTTCACCACCGCCAACCTGGCCCAGTACGAGGCGGTCGTCTTCCTCAACACCACCGGCGACGTGCTCAACGCCACCCAGCAGACCGCCTTCGAGTCGTACATCGGGTCCGGCCGCGGGTACGTGGGTGTGCACGCCGCCGCCGACACCGAGTACGACTGGCCGTTCTACGGCAACCTGGTCGGCGCGTGGTTCGCCTCGCACCCTGCCATCCAGCAGGCCAACGTCAAGGTGGAGGACCGGGGGCACGCGGCCACCGGGCACCTGCCGCAGACCTGGACCCGCACCGATGAGTGGTACAACTACCGCACCAACGCCCGGTCCACCGCACACGTGCTGGCCACCCTGGACGAGTCGTCGTACTCCGGTGGCGGCATGGGCGCCGACCACCCGCACTCCTGGTGCAAGAGCTACAGCGGCGGCCGGTCCTTCTACACCGGCGGCGGGCACACCCAGGCGTCGTACGCCGAGCCGGCGTTCCGGGCCCACCTGCTCGGCGGCATCCGGTACGCGGCCGGCCGGAGCAAGGCCGACTGCCGGCCCGAAACCGGCTACACCCCGCTCTACAACGGCTCCACCACCGGCTGGTCGCAGGCCGGGCCGGGCAACTTCACCAACTCCGACGCCACCCTCACCTCGGTGGGCGGCATGGGCCTGTACTGGTACAGCGCCAAGCAGTTCACCAACTACTCGCTGAAGCTGGACTGGAAGCTGGCCGGCGACGACAACTCGGGCGTGTTCATCGGCTTCCCGCCGTCGAGCGACCCGTGGTCGGCGGTGGACAACGGCTACGAGATCCAGATCGACGCCACCGACGCGGCCGACCGCACCACCGGCTCGGTCTACACCTTCAAGTCCGCCGACCTCGCGGCCCGCGACGCCGCACTCAACGCGCCGGGGGAGTGGAACACCTACGAGCTGCTGGTCGAGGGCGAGCGGCTGCAGATCTTCCTCAACGGGGTGAAGATCAACGACTTCACCAACACCAATCCGGTACGGTCGCTGGCCGGCCACATCGGCATCCAGAACCACGGCACCGGTGACGACGCCTCGTTCCGCAACATCCGGATCAAGGAGCTGGGCACCACGCCGCCGCCGACCGGCACGATCCAGGCCGAGTCGTTCAGCTCGGCCAACGGGGTCTCCGCGTTCACCAAGGCGGGCGCCAACGGTGGGCAGACCGTCGGCTACATCGACCCGGGCGACTGGGCGGCGTACAACGGCGTGGACCTGACCGGCGTCACCTCGTTCACCTCCCGGGTCGTCTCCGGCGGCGCGGGCGGCACCATCCAGGTCCGCACCGGCTCGGCCACCGGTCCGGTGCTCGGCACGGTCACGGTGCCCAACACCGGCAGTTGGACGACGTTCGCCAACGTCACCACGACGCTGTCCAACGTCCCGTCCGGCACCCAGAACCTCTACCTCACGTTTGGCGGTAGCGGCACCGGGCTCTTCGACGTGGACGACTTCACCCTGGTCAAGGGGACCGGCGGCAGCACCGGGGTCGGCCCGGTCAAGGGCCTCGCCGGCAAGTGCCTGGACGTACGCAGCGGCGCCACGGCCGACGGCACGCAGATCCAGATCTACACCTGCAACGGCAGTACCGCGCAGACCTGGACCGTGACGCCGAACTCGACGATCAAGGCGCTCGGCAAGTGCCTCGACGTGTCCGGCAGCGGCACCGCCGACGGCACCAAGATCCAGCTCTGGACCTGCAACGGCACCGGCGCGCAGAACTGGGCGGCCCAGTCCGACGGCAGCCTGCGCAACACGTCCTCGGGCAAGTGCCTGGACGTCTCCGGCAACAACTCGGCGGACAGCACCGTCGTCCACCTCTGGACCTGCAACGGCGCGGCCAACCAGAAGTGGACCCTGCCCTGACCTGCCGAACGCACCGAGCCCACCGGGCTCACTGAGCGCGCAGGGGCCGCCGGTCACGGCCGACGGCCCCTGCGCGCCACCCGCTCCCGACCCGGGGCGACCGGTTCCGGGAATCACCTGATCCTGGTGTCGACCACAGCGACACCGGACGCGCTCCGCCTCACCGGGTGCGTCCTTGGCCGAGGCCGATGTCACCGAAGAGGGGTATACCTGTGAGTCATATTTATGACTCACAGGTATACCCCTCTCGACAATCCATGGCCGAAGCCGCCGGTGCCGCTGGGCGCGTTGCGTGGACGCCGCGGGCCCACTCTCAGGAGGCTGCCGTACCTTGACGAGCATGGGGCGTTTCGCGCGATGGCACCGGATGGCGCGGACCCAGGGGCACCGCCTGCGCGCAGCGCTGCACCGGGCCGAGGAGCCCGACCCGTTGACCGGGCCGGCTCCCAGCCTGAACCGTCTCGACGCGCTGGCAGAGGAGTTCGCCGCAGGCCAGCCCGTGCGCTGGAGCCTCGGAGGGGCACCCCGGCCGCTGCCCGGCGCGGTCGACGTGGCGGCGTACCGGATCATCGAGGAGTCGCTGGCCGACGCGCGCCGACACGCCCCCGGCGCGGCGGTGGCGGTCCGGCTGCGCTACGACGCCGAGGGCGTCACCATCGAGGTACGCGACGACGGCGCCGATGCCGCGACGCCGGCCGGGGAGACCCGGGGCGCCGGGCAGGGGCTGGCCGCAGTGCGCGGGCGCACCGAGCGGGTCGGCGGCACCTTCTCCGCCGGCCCGAATCCCGGCGGCGGGTTCACCGTCCGGGCGGTCCTGCCCGCGCCCGAAGAAGCGGCCGAGTGACGATCCGGGGCTTTCGCGATGGGGCCCAACGGAAATAGGGTGGAGGTGGCGACCGTGACGGTGGCCGGTGACCCGGTGGGAGGCGCAACCCGCCGGGCTCAGGTGCGCTCGGCATCCACCGGTGTTCCGCCTCGGTGCCACGTACCGGTCTGACCGGTCACCCTCGCCCCGGTCCGCACAACGGAATCCCCATCACATCAGGGGAGAAGGACAATGGCGCGACCCATCACGCTCTTCACCGGCCAGTGGGCCGACCTTCCGTTCGAGGAGGTCTGCCGGCTCGCCTCCGAGTGGGGCTACGACGGTCTGGAGATCGCCTGCTGGGGCGACCACTTCGAGGTCGACAAGGCGCTCGCCGACGACTCGTACGTCGACCGCAAGCGGGAGACGCTCGCGAAGCACAACCTCGAGGTCTTCACGATCTCCAACCACCTCGTCGGTCAGGCGGTCTGCGACCATCCGATCGACGAGCGGCACCAGGACATCCTGCCCGCCCGGATCTGGGGCGACGGGGAGCCCGAGGGGGTCCGCCAGCGGGCCGCCGAGGAGATCAAGGACACCGCGCGGGCCGCGGCGAAGCTCGGGGTGAAGACCGTCGTCGGTTTCACCGGCTCGTCGATCTGGCACACCCTTGCGATGTTCCCGCCGGTGCCGCCGTCCATGATCGAGCGCGGCTACCAGGACTTCGCCGATCGGTGGAACCCGATCCTCGACGTGTTCGACGAGGTCGGGGTGCGGTTCGCGCACGAGGTGCACCCCAGCGAGATCGCGTACGACTACTGGACGACCAAGCGGACGCTGGAGGCGATCGGCAACCGGCCCGCGTTCGGGCTCAACTGGGACCCGTCGCACTTCGTCTGGCAGGAGCTGGACCCGGTGAACTTCATCTTCGACTTCGCCGATCGGATCTACCACGTGGACTGCAAGGACGCGAAGGTACGTACCGGCGATGGCCGGCGCGGGCGGCTCGCCTCGCACCTGCCCTGGGCCGACCTGCGCCGCGGCTGGGACTTCGTCTCCACCGGGCACGGCGACGTGCCCTGGGAGGACTGCTTCCGGGCGTTGAACGCGATCGGCTACACCGGCCCGATCTCCGTCGAGTGGGAGGACGCCGGGATGGATCGCCTGGTCGGCGCCCCGGAGGCGCTGCAGTTCGTCCGCCGGCTCGCCTTCGACGCCCCGAGCGCCGCCTTCGACGCGGCGTTCAGCAGCAAGGACTGACCACAGCGCGGACAGACCACGGGCCGGTCGCCTCTCGGCGACCGGCCCGTCGACGTGCGATGGGTCTACGTGCGATGGATCAGAGCGTGCTGGCGTTGGTGCCCGAGCCGGACGGCTTGGTGCGGGGGGTGGTGGCCGACGGCGACCCGGAGGTCGTGCCGACCGTGCTGCTGCCCGTCGAGCCGGAGCCCGCCTTGGCGCCCACCGTGGCGGGCGTGCCGGCGAACGCGTCGTCGGCGGCGGTCAGCTCCTGCTTGCCGGTGCTGCC
The DNA here is from genome assembly GCF_043205095.1 of Micromonospora sp. NPDC047557. NCBI lineage: Bacteria > Bacillati > Actinomycetota > Actinomycetes > Micromonosporales > Micromonosporaceae > Micromonospora > Micromonospora sp. NPDC047557. Next base: position 12,593 of record NZ_JBIDDK010000003.1, read on the forward strand.
GTTGCCCAGCTTCTCGCCCAGCTTGGTCTGGCCGAGCTTGTCCTTGCCCTCGCTGTAGAGCCGGTTGGCCTGGGCCTGCGCGACCCCGGCCGCCTCCTGGACGGTCGGGTGGTCGAGCACCTTGCGGCCCCGGACCACGAGCTCTTCGTACTTCTCCCGGCCGGCACGGGCGCCCAGGACGAATCCCGCAGCCAGCCCGCCAAGAAACATGATCTTTCCGCGCATGGCGGCTCCTTCCGTACCTGACGCGCCGTCGCTCCGGCGGGTTGCCCCGTCGGACGCGACAAATTCGCGCCTGCGTCCTCTGTCCGCAGCTAACTACCCATCCTGCTCCCCGCTCAAGCCTGCTTGTGCCGGGATGGCGATTTGCCCCGATTGCGATCCAGCCGTGGCGCTGACCTGCGAATCTGGATCAAGGCGGATGCGGGTACAACCCACTGGACCACCACCGGGGGATGTCCTGTACTCTTGTCCCGTCGCACGGCACCGGCGAGATCCGGTTCCAGGCGGTGCACGATCCCCTGTAGCTCAATTGGCAGAGCAGCCGGCTGTTAACCGGCAGGTTATTGGTTCGAGTCCAATCGGGGGAGCTTCTCCACCAACGCCCGTCGGCAGCATGCCGACGGGCGTTTCTGCTGTCCCCCCATCCCGCGCCCCCGCCCCGGTGGGCCCGGCCCCCGTGATCGTGGCAGCAACTTCGGGGATGTTGCTGCTTCCCGCGTGCCTGAGGCAGCAACATCCCCGAAGTTGTGACGATCTTGGGCTGCGGGGTGCAGGGCGGAATGGGGGGTTTGGGCCGCTTGTGAGCCGCGTGCCCGGCAGGATGGTCGATGTCGACCTAGACTCCAGCTGCGTCGATTGATGCGTCGATTCTTGGGGTGAGCGCAATGTCCGGACGAGGGGGCTTCGGCCGGGCCACACTGGTCGCGGTGGCGGTCGTACTGGCCTGGCTGGTGATCGGCGGTGTGGCCGGCCCGTACGCCGGGCGTCTCAGCGAGGTCGCCACCAACGACAACGCAGCCTTCCTGCCCACCGACGCCGAGGCGACCCGTGCCCAGGATCTCGCCGGCGGGTTCGTCGACCGGCAGACCGTGCCGGCGCTGGTCGTGTACGAGCGGTCCGCAGGGATCACCGACGCGGACCGGCAGCGGGTGAGCGCCGACGCCGCCCGCTTCGCCCAGGTGCCCGGGGTGGTCAACCCGCTGCCCCCGCCGATTCCCAGCGAGGACGGCCAGGCACTCCAGGTCGTCGTGCCGGTGGACGACGCCGAGGGCGAGGAGATCGGCTCGGTCGTCGAACAGTTGCGCGACATCGCCGGCGGCGACCGGGACGGGCTCACCGTGGACGTCGCCGGCCCGGCCGGCCTGCTCGCCGACCTGATCGAGGTCTTCTCCGCCATCGACGGGCCACTGCTGCTCGTCACGCTGGTGGTGGTGCTGATCATCCTGCTGATCGTCTACCGCAGCCCGGTCCTGTGGATCTTACCGCTGCTGGCCGCCGGAATGTCGTACGCGCTGGCCTCGGTCTTCGTCTACCTGCTCGCCGACGCCGACATCGTCAAGCTCAACGGCCAGGCACAGGGCATCCTCACCGTGCTGGTCTTCGGTGCCGGCACCGACTACGCGCTGCTGATGATCGCCCGCTACCGCGAGGAGCTGCACCGGCACGACCGCCCGTGGGACGCGATGCGCACCGCGTGGAAGGGCGCCGCGCCGGCCATCATCGCGTCCGGCGGCACGGTCATCGTCAGCCTGCTCTGCCTGCTGCTGTCCAGCCTCAACTCCAACCGGGCGCTCGGCCCGGTCGCCGCCATCGGCATCGCGGCCACCCTGCTGGTGATGCTCACCTTCCTGCCGGCGTTGCTGGTGCTCGGCGGCCGGTGGGCGTTCTGGCCCCGACGTCCCCGTGCCGACCAGGCCGACCCGCAGGCCGAGCACGGCATCTGGAGCCGCATCGCCGGTTTCGTGGCCCGGCACGCCCGACCGATCTGGCTGAGCACCGCCGTCGTCCTGGCCCTGCTCACGCTCGGCCTGACCCAGCTCGGCGCCACCACCCTCGGCCAGTCCGACCTGTTCACCCAGCGCACCGACTCGGTGGACGGCCAGGACGTGATCGCCCGGCACTACCCGGCCGGCACCGGCAGTCCGGCAACCATCTTCACCACCGAGCAGAGCGCACGGCAGGTGGCGCAGGTGGCCCAGGGCGTACGCGGGGTCGCCGACGTCCGTCCGCTCTCCAGCGGCCCGCAGACCGGCCCGCCCGAGCGGAACGCCGCACCCAAGGTCGTCGACGGGCGGGTGCAGTTGGAGGCGACGCTCGCCGACCCGCCCGACAGCGACGGCGCCGAGCAGACCATCCGCGACCTGCGGGTGGCCGTACACCAGGTGCCCGGCGCGGACGCCGTGGTGGGCGGCTTCACCGCGATCAACGTGGACACCTCGGACGCCGCGAAGCGCGACCAGAACGTCATCATCCCGGTGGTGCTGGTGGTCATCGCGGTCATCCTGGCCCTGCTGCTGCGGGCCCTCCTCGCTCCGGTGCTGCTCATCGGCACGGTGCTGCTCAGCTTCGCGGCGACCCTCGGGCTCTGCGCGCTGCTGTTCCGGCACGTCTTCGACTTCCCCGGCGTGGACTCGTCGTTCCCGCTGTTCGCGTTCGTCTTCCTGGTGGCCCTCGGGATCGACTACAACATCTTCCTGATGAGCCGGGTCCGCGAGGAGTCGGTCAAGCGGGGCACCCGCGCCGGTGTGCTCGCCGGCCTCGCCGTCACCGGCGGGGTGATCACCTCCGCCGGCATCGTGCTCGCCGCGACCTTCTCCGCCCTGGCCGTCCTGCCGCTGGTGGTGCTCGTCGAGCTGGGTACCGCCGTCGCGATCGGAGTACTGATCGACACGATCATCGTCCGGTCGCTGCTGGTGCCCGCGCTCGCGTACGACATCGGGCCGAAGATCTGGTGGCCGGGCCGCTTGTCCCGGGCGAACGGCGAGCGGGAGGCGCGCGATGCTGGCTGAGACCGACGTGGTCGTCGTCGGCGGGGGCCTGGCCGGCCTCGCCGCCGCCCGCCGGCTGCACCGCGCCGGCGTGCCCTGGCGGCTGCTGGAGGCCGGCGGCCGGCTCGGCGGCCGGGTCGCCTCCGACGTCGTCGACGGCTATCTGATCGACCGCGGTTTCCAGGTGCTCAACACGGCCTACCCGCGGCTCGGCACGCTGCTCGACACTGACCGGCTCAACCTCGGCTACTTCACGTCCGGGGTGCTGGTGCGCCGGGGCGACGACCTGCTGCGGCTGGTCAACCCACTGCGCGAGCCGGCCGGCGGGCCGCGTACCGCGCTGGCCGGCGTGGGCTCGCTGCTCGACCGGCTGCGCTTCGCCGCGCTCGCCACCGGCTGCGCCACGCTGCCGGTGTCCCGGCTGCTCTCCGCGCCGGAGACCACCGCCGAGACGGCGTTGCGCCGCGCCGGTCTCTCCGACGCGATCATCGAGGAGCTGCTGCGGCCGTTCCTGTCCGGCGTGTTCATCGACCGGGAGCTGGCCACCTCCAGCCACGTGCTCGCGATGGTGCTGCGCTCGTTCGCTCGCGGCCGGATCGGTCTGCCCGCCGAGGGGATGGCCGCGCTGCCCCGGGCCATCGCCGACCCGCTCCCCGCCGACCTGCTCGACCGGGACACCCCTGTCGCGCAGGTCGCGCCCGGCCGGGTCCGCACCCAGGCCGGCGACATCAAATGCCGAGCCGTCGTGGTCGCCGTCGACCCGCCCGCCGCGACCGCGCTGCTGCCGGCCCTGGCGACGGTACGCATGCACAGCTACACCACGTACTACCACAGCGCGCCCGAGCCGCCGCTCGCCGAGCCGATCCTGCTCGTCGACGGCGACCGGCGGGAGATCGTCGCGAACACGGTGGTGTTCAGCAACGCCGTCAGCACGTACGCGCCCGCCGGACGGCACCTCGTGGCCACGTCGGTGGTGGGTCCGACGGCCCCGCCCGAGTCGACCATCCGGGCCGAGTTGACCCGGCTGTACGGTCGATCCACCGCCGACTGGACCCACCTCACCACAGTGGTCGTTCCGGACGCGCTGCCCGCCGCGCCGCCGCCGCAGGGGCGGCTGCGCAAGCCCGTGTCGATGGGGGAGGGGCTGTTCGTGGCCGGTGACCACCGCGACAGCCCATCGATCCAGGGCGCTCTCGCCAGCGGCTGGCGTGCCGCCGGGGCGGTGCTGAAGGAGTTGCGCGCCGGCTGAGCCGCCTCGAATGAGGGCCACGCAGCCGTAGTTGATCACCTATGATCGCCGCCATGCCCGCCCCCCTCCCGGCGCCCACCTTCGATGCCGCTGCCGCGTACCCCGAGGTCAACGACCTGCGCAAGGCGCTCGACGCCGCCGACTGGCCCGCCGTCCGGGCCGTGTTCGCCGACCGGGACCCCGCCTTTCACACACTGCTCGTCAGGGAGGCCGGCGACCACGCCGGGTCCGCGGCGTTCCTGCAGCGCGTGTACGACGACGACCCCACCGACAGACTGGCGGGCACCCTGCACGGCACTCACCTCATCTGCGACGGCTGGCGGATCCGCAGCTCCTACCGGGCCCGACACGTCAGCCGGTCGCAGTTCGAACAGTTCCATGAGCACCTGCGTCGCGCCGAGCGGGTGCTCATCGACGTCACCGCCCGGTACCCCGACGACGCGGCCGCCTGGACCGAACGGATCATCATCGCCCGGGGTCTGCAACTGGGCCAGAACGAGGCACGCCGCCGCTACGACCGACTCGCCCAGCACCACCCTCACCACGCCCCCGCACAGGCGGCCCTGCTCCAGCAGCTCTGCCCGAAGTGGAGCGGCGACTGGGACCGGGCCTTCGCCTTCGCCCGCGAGTGCGCGCAGGCCGCTCCCGCCGGGGCGCCCAACGCCGTGCTGGTCGCCGAGGCGCACCTGGAACGCTGGCTGGACTTCGACACCGACCGGGAACGCACCGCGTACGTGCGCAGCAAGCCCGTCGTGGACGAGGTGATGCAGGCCGGGCAGCGATCCGTGCTGCACCCGGACTTCGTCGACCGGCCGGGCTGGGTCTGGATCCGCTCGACGTTCGCGCTGATGTTCAGCCTCACCGAACAGTGGCCCGCCGCCGCCAGCCAGTTCACCGCCCTGGGCAACCTGGGCACCGAATACCCCTGGGCCTACGCCGACGACGCCGAGGGCTTCACGAAGTACCGAGCGAAGGCGTACGCGAAGGGTGGCCAGTCATGATCCAGCACCTGGACGTGGACGGGGTGCCCACGCTGCTCGCCCCCACCGGCGGGCCGATGCGCGCCGGACTGACCTTCCGGGTCGGCACCGCAGACGAGACGCTCAGCCGCGCCGGCATCACCCACCTCATCGAGCACCTCGCGCTCGCACCGCTCGGCCTGGCCGACTACCACGTCAACGGCGTGACCGCCCCGGCGTTCACCATGTTCCACACCCAGGGCTCCGAGGCGGACATCGCGGCGTTCATGACCGCCGTCTGCGGGCACCTGTCCGACCTGCCGGTGGCGCGGCTGGACGTCGAGAAGGACATCCTGCGCACCGAGTGGAGCAGCCGGGGCGCCGCCGCGATCGACGACATCCCGCTGTGGCGACACGGCGCGCGGGACTTCGGGCTGAGCAGCTACCCGGAGTGGGGCCTGGGCGCGCTCACCGCGGACCACCTGCGCGAGTGGGCGGCCCGCTCGTTCACCCGGGAGAACGCGGTGCTCTGGATCGCCGGCGACCGGGTGCCCGCCGGGCTACGCCTGGCGCTGCCCAGCGGGGTCCGGCAGCCGGTGCCGGCGGTCTCGTCGGCGCTGCCGCAGACCCCGGCGTACTTCGTCAACGGCGCCCGCGCCGTGGTGCTCGACTCGGTGGTGCGGCGCAGCACCGCCGCGGCCGTCTTCTCCGGCGTGCTGGAGCGGGAGCTGTACCGCTCGCTGCGCCAGGAGTCCGGGCTCTCCTACACCACCACCACGGGGTACGAGCCGCGCGGCGACGGGTACGCCACGCTGCGGGCGCTCGCCGACGCGCTGGCGGAGAAGCAGGACGCCGTGCTCGGCGGCTTCGTCGACGTGCTGGCGAAGCTGCGCGTCGGGCGGATCGAGCAGGCCGACCTGGACGCCACCGTCGCCAAGCGGGAGGACGTGCTCGGCACCGCCGAGGTCGACGCCGCGCGACTGCCGGGGTACGCCCTCAACGTGTTGACCGGCGAGCCGAATTTCAGCATCGACGAGCACCGGGCCGAGCTGAAGGCCGTCAGCCTCGCCGACCTGCACCAGGTGGCCGGCGAGGTGACGTCGTCCGCGCTGCTCATGGTGCCGGGCGGGCTCCGCGCCGACTGGGCCGGCTTCGTCGCGGCGCCCACCCACTCCAGCGACACGGTCGACGGCACCACGTACGCGGCGAAGCAGGGTGCCGGCGCGCTCCGCATCGGCGTGGACGGGGTGACCTACCTGGGCACCGACGGGCCGCTGACCGTCCGGTACGCCGACTGCTCCGCGATGCTCGCCTGGCCCGACGGCGCGCGGCAACTGATCGGCTCGGACGCCATCGTGCTGCACATCGAGCCGACGATGTTCAACCTGCACCCGGCGGCGCTTCCGGTCATCGACGCCCAGGTGCCGGCCGACCGGCACATCGCCATGCCGGCCCGCACACCGGACGCCATCCCGCAGCCGTCGGCCGCCGAACAGCCGGCCGCAACGCCCGCCGACCGCCCCTGGTGGGAGATCGCGGCCATCGTGGTCAGCGGCGTGGCCGTCCTGCTGGCGGGCGCGGTGAGCCTGCTACTGACGTACGTCATGGTCGCCGCCGGCACCGAGCCGGGCGAGGAATGGCTCTGGGGCGTCGTCGTAGCGGCCTGGCTGCTCACTGTTATCCTCGCGTTGCCCATCGTGCTGCTGTGGCGACGGCGGCGGGGATGAGGCGGGGCCACACCGGTGCTGGCCCATGATCCGCCGAGCGGGATAAGATCCGCGCGGTGTCGGGGCGGTAGCTCAGCCGGTTAGAGCAGGGGACTCATAATCCCTCGGTCGCGGGTTCGAGTCCCGCCCGCCCCACCAGCTAGAAGCACCCCGTGCCTTTGCAGTCCACTCGCGTTCAAAGCGGGGGGGCACATCATTGCCCGTCCCGATGGTCTTGACACGCAAGTCGTGAGAGGGTGTCCCGATGAGCGTCACGTTAGCTGTGAGTCACCAGGCCGGCATCCTGGGTGTCGGCTACGAGGGTCGCTCCATCGATGAGTTCGTGGCCGGCCTTGTGGACGTGGGCGTCACGCGACTGGTCGATGTCCGGATGACGCCGATTTCTCGGAAGCGCGGCTTCAGCAAGTCAGCCCTCGGGCAAGCGCTCGCCGCGCAGGGCATCGCGTACGAGCACCGCCGTGAACTCGGCAACCCGAAGGAGAATCGCCCTGGGTTCGGTGGGACGCCGGAGGAGTTGGAGTCAGCGCGTGCGGTGTACGCGACTCGGCTGCGGCAGGGTGAGTCTCTGGCTGCGCTCGACGCGCTCGCCGAGACAGCGCAGCGCGAGATGATAGCGCTGCTCTGCTTCGAGGCAGATGAGAGCCGGTGCCACCGCCAAGTGGTGATGCGAGCACTCGAAGACCGAATGCCTATCGTTTCGGCCAGTACACGCCAAGCACGCTGAAGACGCGCACACGCTTAGCCTGGTTGCCGACGTAGAACGCCACGTCGCGGTTTGGCGCGCACATCTCTCCCAGAAACTTGGCCTCCAGAGCGTCCCGCAGCGCAGTGTCCGAGTAGCCAGCGAGCCGGCGTTGCAGCGCCACCAGCTCCCAGTCGATGACGTGTTGCTTGTGTCCGTTGCACCCGTGTTCGTGACAGCGGTAGTGGTACGCGGCTTTGAACCGGGGTGCCTGTAGCGGGGTTCTGCTCCGGCCGCTGAAGAGGTCCGGCTGACTCGCGTAAGCCTCGATCTTGCGCTGCTCGTCATCGGTCCAGCCAGGGTGCGGCGTGACCTTGAGAGCAAGAACCTCCTTGGGGCGCACGAGCGCCAACGATTTTGCGTCTGAGCGGTCCTGAGCTTCGCGGTTGAGTCGGCACATCGAATCCTCGATAGCCGGATCGAGCAACGGCTGTCGGGATCTCCAACCGTCGAGGTACCGCTCCTTCTGAATCCGGTCCATGATCGGCTTCCAGCTCTCGCGCCGCTGATCCTGCCGTGCCGGCTTGGCGTCAACCGAGATGATGTCGTACTTCTTGAACGCCTCGTCGCTGTCGAGGTGCCGGAAATTGATCGGATAGAGGCGCACCCACGTAGGCCTCAACACGTCCGTCCGCAGCCCAGCTACGCAGACGGTTTCCCCGTACCTTTCCGACGGGTTCGGAGCAGCCTTAACCGTGATCAGCAGTTGTAGCCGAACGATGCGGTCGTCGGCAGGCTTCGGGTCAGGTCCGGCCTCACTGGGACCGAAAAGCGACATCTGGGCCACGCGCGCCTCCAGCTTAGATAGCCGTAGGTAGTCGTGCGATCACACGAGGATTCAGGTTCTCATGGGATCGAAGGATCGGCATAGAGCGCGTGTGCCGCCTCTGGTGCGAAGCGAGGGCGGTTCAAGTGGTTGCAGTGCTGTGGAGTCGCCCCGACTGTGGCCGTAGTTGCAGCTAGTGGGCGCAGTTTCCGCCGCGAGGCCACTCATAATCCCTCGGTCGCGGGTTCATGCTGTTGGTCGATGGCAACAAGGCCGGAGACTGGACGCGGTGGGTGCCGGCGGGGTTAGCCATTCCGGCGAAGGCACCGGTCGGCACGCCGAGGTCACCCAGCACCAGCCGACGCGCCTGAGCAGGGCCACGTTAGCGGTAGCGGCGTCAGGCGTCTCCCGCCTGCCGGTTGCGCTCAACAGCTCAAACTCCGCGTTTCGAGCGGCACGAGAGGTACCAGCAGTTCCTCCGGAACGCGACGCAGATTGTCAGATGTACGGAATGGACCAGTCGAACATCCGCACCGGCAGGAGTACCAGAACGACGGTCGCGGCGACGGCGACGAGAACGCGCACGGTGCGAAGACCTCGCCACCACGGGATGATCCAGAGCAGCAACCACAGGGCGCCCGAGATCGCCACATGCATGCCGGCCACCCCGAGGATGGTCTCCTCGCACATGTTGTCGGCCACGGCCTTCTCGCACACCGCTGGCGGGCCGTGGTGGTCCCCGAGTTTTCCCAGCAGTCCGACGATGCCGGCCAACACTGGAGCCGCCACGAGGGTGAACAGCGGCGTCACCAACCATCCGGCGAGGTCCCGGCGCCGGTTCGCTAGCCGTTCCACTCGCGAAACGGTACAGCCGGGTAGGCGGGTGGCGCAGCCCGTGAGATCAGCTGGGCGGTACGTGGACCGCCTCCGGCGAGGTGTGCCGTGACGGCGAGCCGTACTCCAATGCGGGCGGAGTCCCGACCGGGACCGTTCACCGGCACGACCAGCCGACGGAACTCGGTCAGGAAGGCACGAGCCGGAGCGTGCATGGCAAAGCCCTCCGGGGCGAGGCCTTGCTTCCGCTCGCCAACGTCCACCCGGCGGCGTGGCGTCCAACCTGCCATCCCGAGTGTCTGGGCCGCGCGGTCCGGCAGTGGGCGGTCGTCTCCCCGCATCACCGCACCTCCCTCAGGTCGAACGCGTTGCGCTGGGCCCTCGGGTGGTGAACCAGGCCGCCGATTCTCGCCACGATGCCGTCTCGGGTCTGTGTCGCGGTGGCGAAGACGGCTGACGGGCGACCGAGCGCGTCGCCCTGGTGAACTTCGATGTCGCTGGCGCGGGATGTGTCGAGCAGGTGGGCGGCGAGGCAGCCGACGCTGTTGGCGTTGACGATGTCTTCGTCCACACCGATCGCGGGGGCGAACATGCGGGCGGTGGCTGGTCCCACGGCCGGTGCGAGCACGTAGGCGAAGCAGCCGAGATAGCCGAGCCGCCGACACTCGGCTGCCAGCCGGGCCGGATCGGGCCGCATCGCTGACAGCGTCCGGCGTTCGCGGAGACGGACGAGAAGCCGGGGCGTGCCGGGCGAGGCGACCCGCAGGTCGTCGGCGACGATGTCGCTCGGCGTCAGACCGAGGGCCGCGATGATGGCACTGCTGGCCGCTTCGGCGCGGTCCGACAGCGCGATGACGCCTTGTTCGAACCAGACTTCGATGCCGTCGCGCCGGCGGGTGGCGTTCACGGCGACGGTTCGGTTGCCGGTGCTCTGGTGGCCGTGGTGCTGGGTGCGGCCGTCGCGGTGCAGCAGGACGGCCTGCGCGGCGATGGTGCCGTGGCCGCAGTTCTGGAGTTCTCCCGCGGTGGTGAAGAACCGTACGCGGGGCAGGGCCACACCGCTGCTGTCGACGAATGCGGTGTGGGAGGTGCCGACCGTCGATGCGACAGCGCGCCGTTCGTCGTCGGTGCGGTCGGCATCGCCGTCGATCACGACAGCGGTCGGGCTACCGCCTCGTCCATCGCGAGTACAGGCATCCACCACGATCAACCCCATGGCGCAACTCCCAGATGGTCCGGAGGTTCCAGCGGCGCCCGAACAGGTCGAGGGCGGCCAGCAGTGGCCTCTCGATTCTTCGATTCGACACCGTAACCCGCGCCGTGACAGCGCCGGGCACGACCATCGGGAGCGGCCCCGGTGGGATCCCTCGAACCGGCCGTGCGGCGTAGCGTCGAATTCGTGGCGAGCCGTTCGTAGTACAGGCAGGAGGCGGTCGGAGGAGACCGCCAGGACGAGGGAGTCGTGTTATGCCGCGGTACCTGATCTCGTTCAACGAGGGCGCGATGGACCACATCCCCGCCGAGGACTGGCCCGACGTGGGCAAGGCCGCGCACGCGGTGGTCGAGGAGGCCGTGACCGCCGGCGTGTGGGTGTTCGGCGGCGGACTGGAGAGGCAGCAGGCGAGCATTGTGGCCACGGACGGGACGGTCACCGACGGTCCCTACCCGGAGACCAGGGAGGTCGTCGGCGGTTTCTCGGTCGTCGACGTGGCCACCCGCGAGGACGCGCTGGCGTGGGCTGCCAAGACCGCGGCCGCGTGCCGTTGCGCGCAGGAGGTCCGTGAGCTCATGCCCGATCCCGAGACGGACGCGATGATCCGCCATGCCGCCGGTCGGGGGCGCTGACGACACCGGCAGACCCGGCGTCGTGTCCATTGCGCGACGAACGGATCGAGCCTGCGGGCTGCGCATTTAGCCTGATTCGGTGATGTCGATGGCTGGCGCGGGCGTACGCGTCCGGCTGCTCGGCCCGGTGGAGGTGGTTGCCCCCGACGGCCCGCAGGCGGTGAACGGGTTGCGCCGCAAGGCGGTACTGGCGACGTTGGCGCTGCACGCGGGCCGGGTCGTGAGCGTCGACCGGCTGATCGACGTGGTCTGGGGCGAGCGCCTGCCGGCGACCGCGGAGAACACACTCCAGCGCCACGTCTCCTACCTGCGCGGGGTGCTCGGCGAGCCCGGATCGATCGTGGCGCGTCGGCCCGGTTATGTGCTCAACACCGGGCCGGAGTCCACGGACGTCCAGGTCGCCGAGCACCTCCTGGAACTGGCCCGCCGCGCGACGGACCGGGCCGAGCAGGTGACCCACCTGACGGAGGCGGTGGCACTGTGGCGTGGACCGCCGCTGGCCGACGTGGCCGGGTCCGCCTGGCTCGAGGAGCAGGCGGAACACCTGGCACGCCTGCGGTTGGAGGCCGAACGAGCGCTCGCCGAGGCCCGGCTGTCGGTCGGCGAGCATGCTCGGCTCGTCCCCGGGTTGGAACGGCTCGTCCGGCAGCATCCGTTCGACGAGCACCTGCACGCTCAGCTGATGCTCGCCCTGTATCGGGACGGCCGACAGGGCGAAGCGGTCACCACGTACCGGCGGTTGCGCGACGCCCTGCGGGACAACCTCGGCATCGACCCCAGTCCGCGGCTACGGGACCTGGAGCGCGCCATCCTGCGCCAGGACACCGCGATCGCCGCGCCCGCTCCGGCGCCGACGGCACGGCCGGTGGCGGTGGCGGCGCAACTGCCTCCCCCCGTACCGACGTTCACCGGGCGCGAGGCGGAACTCGCCGCCCTGGACGCGCTCGTCGGCCGGGGCGGCGCCGTGGTGGTGTCCGGCACCGCGGGCGTCGGCAAGACCGCGCTCGCCGTGCACTGGGCGCACCGCGCGGCCGGGCGCTTCCCGGACGGCCAGCTCTACGTCAACCTGCGCGGCTTCGACCCGGCGGCCACACCGACCGAACCGGCGCGAGCGCTGCACGGATTCCTGGAGGCGCTCGGCGTTGCGGCGGCGCGGATGCCCAGCGAACCGGACCTGATGGTGAGCTTGTACCGCACGGCGGTGGCCGGCAAGCGTCTGCTGGTGCTGTTGGACAACGCGCGCGACGCGGACCAGGTCCGACCGCTGCTGCCCGGCTCACCCGACTGCCTCGCCATCATCACCAGCCGGGACCAGCTCACCCCGCTGGTCGTCACCGAGAGCGCCCAACCGGTGATGCTGGATCTGCTGAACCCCGACGAAGCCCGCCACCTGCTGGTCCGCCGGCTCGGGGCGCACCAGGTCGCCGCCGAACCCGCAGCGGCCGACGACATCGCCGACCGCTGCGCGCGGCTGCCCCTCGCGCTGGCCATCGTCGCGGCCCGAGCCGCCACCAACCGGCGCCTCTCACTGGCCGCGGTCGCCGGTGAGCTGAGCGACCTGAACGCCTTCCACGGAGGCGACGAGGCGACCGACGTCCGGTCGGTGTTCTCCTGGTCGTGCCGAACGCTCAGCCCGCCCGCGGTCCGGCTGTTCCGGCTGCTGAGCCTGCATCCCGGCCCGGACGTGTCCGCCCCGGCCGTGGCGAGCCTCGCCGGCGGCACCCCGGCGGCGACCGGTCCGCTGCTCACCGAGCTGACCCGGGCGAACCTCCTCACCGAGCACACCCACGGGCGGTACGCGTTCCACGACCTGCTGCGCGCGTACGCGGCCAGTCTCGCCGACGACGCGGAGTCACCGGCCGACCGGCAGGACGCCGTGCACCGGTCGCTCGACCACTGCCTGCGCGCGGCACACGCCGCGGACCTCGCACTGCACCCGCATTTCAGCGAGATCAGCCTCCCGCCGCCCCGGCCCGGCGTGACGCCGGAGAACCCCAGGAACAAGTCCGCCGCCACCGCGTGGTTCACCGCCGAGATCCCCGTTCTGCTCGCCGCCGTACCGCTCGCGGCGCGGTCCGGGTTCGAGGGACACGCCTGGCGACTCGCCTGGGCCATGGCCGGCTTCCTGCACCGGCAGGGGCACTGGCAGGACTGGCTCGGCACGCAGCGGATCGCTCTCGCCGCCGCGTCCCGCGTCGGCGACCAGGCCGGGCAGGCCCATGCCCACCGCAGCCTCGGTCTCGCCTGTTCCCGGCTCCGGCGGTACGACGAGGCGGACGACCACCTGCGGCGCGCGCTCGACCTGTTCACCGAGGTTGGCGACGACGCCGGGCGGGCACACACCTGCCTCAACCTCGGTCAGCTGGCCGAGCGGCAGGGGCAGCACCACCAGGCGCTCAGCCACTCCCGGCGGGCGCTGACGCTGTTCCGGCGGGCCGGGAACCGGGCCGGGCAGGGGTACACCCTCAACGCGGTCGGTTGGCAGGAAGGGCTGCTCGGCAACTACGACAGTGCCCTCACGTCGTGCGGCGAGGCGCTGCGGATGTTGCAGGAGGTGGACGACGTGCAGGGACAAGCCGACACGTGGGACAGCCTCGGCCACGCCCATCACCAGCTCGGAGACGACCGGCGGGCGGTCGCCTGCTACGAGCACGCCCTCGAACTCTTCGCGCAGGTCCACGACCGGTACGCGGTGGCGAGCACGTACGTCAATCTGGGCGGCAGCCACCGGGCGCTCGCCGACCTGGGTGCCGCCCGTGCCGCGTGGCGCCGCGCCCTGCGCATCCTCGACGACCTCGGCGATGCCGACGCCGACTCGCTGCGCGCCGACCTCGAACAGCTCGACGGCACCCGGCTGTCCTGACGCCCCGCGCTTTCAGCGCCGTTTCCGGGCCGTTTCAGCCCGGCCCGGCACTCTTCGGGCACCAGTTTCCCTCGCCAGGAATGGAGCATTCGATGAGTCGCTTGGCACACAACCTCGCGGTGGTGGGGGTGGTCGGCGCGATGGCGCTGGCCACGTCCTCCGCAGCCGTGGCCCAGACCGACAAGCCGCCGACCAGAGGCACCGACTGTGTGGTCCAGTACCTCGACGACCGCGGCGGGATCGTCCGCACCGATACCGAACCGGAGGGTCGGGAGCACGGTCAGTTCCGCTGCGTCGCCGGGCAGTGGACGTTCGCCTGGGACCCGTTCGGGGCGGACGACATGATCATGGCCGACGAGATCTGGATCGACCCGTCCGGCGCTGTCACGGCCCGGCAGTTCACCGGTCCCGCGCTCGGCAACGACCTCACACTGGGCGAGATCGCCGCCATCACCCAGGCCGTCACCGGCAGCGGGAAGGTGCTGATCGACCGCGCGATCGTGGCGGTCGACGACGGCAAGGAGCGGACCCCGGAGCAGGTCCAGGCGCTGCTCGCCGGCAAGGACACCACAGGCGTACGGGTGCTGGGCACCATCGACAAGCCGGATCCCGCCAAGTCGACGAAGGACATCATCGACGAGGCCGGCGGCACACCCGAGACCACCGTCGTCTATTTCAGCATCTTGGGCGCGATCAAGTCCGCGCTCGCGTGGGTCGCGGACACGATCCACGACATCGGTGAGTGGATGGAAGAGCACTGCAGCTTGGGGCCCTCTCCCACCGGCCTGGGTGTGGTGATCACGTGTGGCTGGTAGCCCGTAGGACTCCGCCGACAGCGGTCACCGAGATGAGGACGTCATGAGAGCTCTGCGGGACATCGCCAAGCGTGCCACCGTCGTCACCGCGGCACTCGTCGTCGGGCTGGTGGCCTCGTACGCGCCGTCGCAGGCCGCCGAGGACACGGCCCGGACGACGGTCACCGACCAGCCCGGTGCTCCGGGGATCATGTTGCGGCAGTTCGAGGACCTGACCGGTCAGCCCGTCGGCGAACTGGACACGGTGCTGGCCGTCGACGCCGGAGGCCGGGATCTCAGCGCCGACCAGCTCGCGGCGCTCGTCGCCGGCGGGAAGGTCGACGGCGTCACGGTCGTGGGCGCGATGCCGGGCGGCCGGGAGATCCTCGGCACGACGATGGCCGACCTGGCCGACGGCGTGTACGACGGCAGGGGTGACAGCGGGACAGCGACAGCCCTGCTGTTCGCCTCGTCGGTGCCGGGGGGCCGGGAATGGTGCCTGACCATGTGCATGGCCTCGGGCAAGTCCTACTGGGAGTGCATCCAGTCGCGCCGGGGCGACCAGACCTTCACCCTCGACCTTGGCGGCGACACCACGGTGGGCGGGATGAAGGCGGCCTTTGAGAAGGCCAACGGCGTCGCCGCCGAGGGACCGTACGCCGTGGACACGTTGACCGGCGACGTCGAGCCCTCGGCGCAGGAGATCGAGACGCTGCTCGACGGCAAGGACGTCGACTCGCTGCGCCGGGTGGCGAGCGTGGCGGGGCCGGACGCCGGGTGGGCGCTGGGCGACGTCGCCGAGAAGTCGGGCGTGCCCTACCTGAAGACGAGGATCCACATCTTCACCCTCGGGCTGCCCGTCCTCGGGAAGGTCGTCGTGGTCTGCGTCTCGCACAACGACGGAAAGACCTGGAAGTGCTCGGCCCGCCCGTGGGGTGGGTTCTAGCGGTCGATGAAGCCGCTCCGCGTCGACCGGCCAGGTCGAGGCGGAGCGGGACCGGCCCGAGGGAACACCCGGCTGCCGGATCGTGCCACCTAATTCGAGGTCTCACACCGTGGCCAGCCGCGCCGGGTCGAGCCGGGCGAGGCGGGCCGCGTCCCGGCCCGGCGGCAGGCCGAACAGTCGTCGGTACTCGCGGCTGAACTGCGACGCGCTCTCGTAGCCGACCGCGAACCCGACGGCCGCTACGTCACCGGGATCGGCCAGCAGCCGGGCCCGCGCCTCCTGCAGGCGCACCACCTTCTGGAACTGGATCGGCGTCATCGTCGTGATCGCCCGGAAGTGGCGGTGCAGCGAGGTCACGCTCATCCCGGCCACGCGCGCCACGTCCTCGACGCGGAACAGGTCGGCGTGGTGCTCGCGGATCCAGCGGATCGCCCGCTCGATCTGCACGATGTTGCCGTCGCCCACCCCGATCTGGCGGACCGTGCCGCCCTGCTCGCTGGTCAGCAACCGCCAGACGAGTTCGCGCTCCACACCCGCCCAGAGCACGCGCTGGTCATCGGGGCGATCGAGCAGCCGCAGCAGCCGCACCACCGCGTCGAGCAGGTCGTCGTCGGCGGTGCTCACCGCGATGCCCGCCGCCGGCTCGCCGGTGGTCGGAGGCGCGTCCAACAGCAGGTCCGCGATCAGCGGCGGCCGCAGCGCGAGGCCCAGCACCAGGTACGGCTCGGTGCGACTGGCCTGGCTGACGTGGCTGATCATCGGCAGCTCCATGGAGGCGACGACGAACTGCCCGGCGCCGTACGAGAAGACACCGTCGCCCAGCATCGCGTACTTCGCGCCCTGCGCGACAAGCGCGAAGACCGGTGCGGTCTGGGCCGGCATCGGCTCGGTGGGCGTGTCGGTGCGGTGCAGGACGAGGCCGGCCGGCGTGGGCCGGCCGGCGTGGCGCAGCACCAGGTCCCGGATCTCCGGCAGAGCGGTCATGAGCCCATCCTGCCGACTTTGGCAGGATCAGGCAATGCGGTGGCAGTATCGACCTACGGGGCCGGCGGCTTGCGGGTGTGTACTGGGCGCATGCCACTCGATCACTTTGTCACGCTGGGCCGCTCTGGCCTGCGCATCAGCCCGTACACCCTGGGTGCCATGACCTTCGGCGAGGACCACGGCTGGGGCGCCTCGGTCGACGAGTCCGAGGCGATGATCAGCGAGTACCTGGAACGTGGCGGCAACTCCATCGACACCGCCAACATCTACACCAACGGCCACTCCGAGAAGATCATCGGTGACTTTCTGGCCGCCCGGCCGGGCCTGCGCGACCGGATCATTCTCGGCTCGAAGTTCTTCGGCAACCTGTTCCCCGGCGACCCCAACGGCGGTGGCGCCGGTCGCAAGGCGGTGGTCGCCCAGGCCGAGGAGTCGCTGCGCCGGCTGCGCACCGACTACCTGGACATCTACTGGCTGCACAACTGGGATCGCGGCGTCCCGGTCGAGGAGACGCTGCGCGCCCTCGACGACCTCGTCACGGCCGGCAAGATCCGCTACGTGGGCCTGTCCGACCTGCCCGCGTGGAAGGCCGCCGAGGCGCAGGTCGTCGCGCACTTCCGCGGCTGGACGCCGGCGATCGCGATGCAGCTGGAGTACTCGTTGCTCGAACGGACGGTCGAGGGGGAGCTGATCCCGATGGCGGGCGAGCACGGTCTCGGCGTCCTGCCGTGGAGTCCCCTCAAGAGCGGCTGGCTCTCCGGCAAGTTCGTGCGCGGCAACAGCGACGTCGACACGACCCGTGCCGCCCTGGTGGGCGGCCCAGCCGAGCGCGACTGGCAGGTGATCGACGTGTTGCACGAGGTCGCGGCCGACGCCGAGGTGACACCGGCGGCCGCGGCGCTGGCCTGGGTCGGCGCCCGACCGGGTGTGTCCTCGGTGCTGATCGGGGCGCGGCGTCTCGATCAACTCAAGGCGAACCTGGCCGCCGTGGACGTGCGGTTGTCGCCGGAGCAGACCGCACGGCTCGACGAGGTGTCGGCTCCGGCGCTGAACTTCCCGGCCGACAACAACCGCTTTCTGGCGCCGAGGCTCGCCTTCGCCGGCGCGACGGTCGACGGCCGCCCGAGCCCCGCGTCACCCTTCCTCGTCAACGGGGTCAGGTACTGACCGCGTCGGCTGGGATGCGAGGCTGAGGGGCGTGTCGTCCCCCCTCGCGCGTCGCGTGTACGAAGCCTGTCACCTGACCGGGTCGTTCCGGCTGCGATCCGGTCAGGTGAGCCCCGAGTACTTCGACAAGTATCTGTTCGAGGGGCAGCCCGATCTGTTGCGCGACGTGGCCCAGGCGATGGTCGCCCTGCTGCCGGAGTGCGACGTGCTGGCCGGGATGGAGATGGGCGGCATACCGATCGCCACCGTCATGTCACAGCTGACCGGGCTGCCGACGGTCTTCGTTCGCAAGCAGGCCAAGGAGTACGGCACCCGCAAGGCGGCCGAGGGCGGCTCGGTGGACGGCCGGCGCGTCGTGGTGATCGAGGACGTGGTCACGACGGGCGGGGCGCTACTGGCGTCGTGCCGGCAACTGCGCGCCAGCGGCGCGGTGATCGAAACCGTGGTGTGCGCGATCGACCGTGAGCAGGGCGGGCGGGAGAACCTCGCCGCCGAGGGGCTGGGATTGCGCGCCGCCCTCAGCCGCCGCGACCTGGAGTCTTCCGCGTCGGCCTGACCGCCTTCCGCTTCGCAACGGGGTAGCGCAGCCTGTACCGCGGGAGGGCAGCAGGAGGGATCGTCCCGGCATCGGAATCCTTGAACCATTGATGGCGTCAAGCGAGTTCGATACCGAGGAGCCGTCATGCCCCTGCAAGAGCGCACGTCCACCCGCCGCCGCCGGACCCTGCGGGCGGCCGCCGGGACGCTGGCCGCCGTCGCCGTCCTGACCGGCCCTCCGGCGTTCGCCGCCGCCGACTCCGGTCGGCCCGCCGGCCCACGCGACGCCGTGCAGCGCCAACTGGACCGCCTGGTCAGCGAGGAGGGGTTTCCCGGCGTGCTCGCCTCGGTGCGGGGGACCGACGGACGCGTCCGCGACTACACCGCCGGCGTTGGCGACCTCCGCTCGCACGGCCCGGTTCCCCGCGACGGCCAGGTCCGCATCGGCAGCAACACCAAGACCTTCACCGCCGTGGTCGTCCTGCAGTTGGTGGGGGAGGGCCGCATCGACCTGGACGCCACGGTCGAGCACTACCTGCCCGGCGTCGTGCGGGGCAACGGCAACGACGGCGGCGCGATCACCGTACGCCAGCTGCTCCAGCAGACGAGCGGCCTGCCCGACTACGACGACGTGCTGTTCACCCAGCCGCAGGACCTCGTCGACAAGAGTCACTCGTACTACCAGCCGCGCCGGTTGGTGGACGCCGCGCTCACGAACGCCCCGCACTTCGCACCCGGGGCGAAGTGGGAGTACAGCAACACCAACTACGTCCTCGCCGGGCTCATCGTCGAGCAGGTCACCGAACGCCCCATCGGCGAGGAGATCACCGACCGCGTCATCAGGCCGCTCGGACTGCGCGACACGTACTGGCCGGGCGTCGGGGAGCAGCGCCTTCGGGGGACGCACCCACACGGCTACGTCGCGGTGGCCCCGGGCGCTGCGTGGGTGGACGTCACCGACATGGACCCGTCCCTGGGCTGGGCCGCCGGCCAACTGGTCTCGACCCCGGACGAGTTGCGGACCTTCTTCGAGGCGCTCGTCGGTGGCAGGCTGCTCAAGCCCGCGCAGCAGGCGGCCATGATGACGACAGTGCCCGCGCCCGGCTTCGAGCCGACCGGCGAGTACGGGTACGGGCTGGGCATCGCCCGGCACGAGCTGCCCTGCGGCGGCGACGGCTGGGGTCACGGCGGCGACATCCAGGGCTTCGAGACCCGCAACCTCGTCACCGAGGACGGCCGCAGCGCCGTCGTCGCGGTGACCGGTCTGCCGACCGGTGAGCAGATGCTCGCCGAGGTGAATGAGAGCGTCGACACGGCGCTGTGTGCCACCGTCCACTGAGGCGGCGGCACAGAATGCTCCAACCGCGCCCCGTGGACCGGATCTCGCCGGTCTGCGGGCGCGGGGCGCTGCCCGGCAGACCATAAACCCCGGTCAATGTCCGTAGATCGACACTATGGGACACCGTCCTACCGGTGCCGGACGCTGACAGAATGTCGCATGTGGATGGAGAGCAGCGGGAGCGTGCCGTCTTCATTGCTGAAGCCGAGTTGCTGGAACAGCGGCACGACGCCTGGGCCGTGCTGCAACGGAAGCAGGCCGCATGGTGGCAACGGTGGAACACCCTGACCACTGTCTCGTCGGCGGTACTCGCGGGTGCGTCCGGAGTCGCCGGACTGGCCTCCGCCGAGCTGGGTACGGTAGCCGCGCTGGCCGCCCTGGTGGCCGCGGGCCTGGCCTCGATCGCCAGCAGTTCCGGAGCCGCCCACCGCAGCGAGGTGGCGTTCGTCTCCGCTGCGACCAACCAGGCTCTGGCCGACTCGGCAAGGGCCTTTCGGACCATCTGGGCGCCACACCAACCGCTGCCCGATGTGCGGGCCCGGTTCGCCGAGCTGTCCGAACAACGCGACCAGGCGGTCACGAACGCAGCGCTCAAGTTGGGTCAGCGGCCACTGGCGCGGTATCTCCGGCGGACCGCTCGCTCGGCCAGCCCGTGAGGCGCTTGCGTCGCCGCCTAGCTCGGCTCGCTGCCGGCGATTCCGGCGGCCTGCCCGTGGGCCCGGTTCAGAATCGCCTCCGCCTCCCGTCGTGCGGCGGTCACGATGCCCTCCGCTTCAAGCCGCGCGACGGCGCGGTGGTCGTCGGCCTGCTTCTCGGCGAGGTCGAGGATCTGCTCCACCCGGGTACCCAGGCCGCTGAGGGTCGGCGTCTGTCGCCTCTGCCGCCGTTGCGCGGCGCCGGCCGTTGCGCCGGCCGCCGCCTCGCCGGCTGACTCGCTGCCACCGGTGCTGTCGACCAGGCCGTCCTCGACGAGACTCGGCTCCGTGGTGCCGACCAGGGAGAGCGCCACGCCGAGGGCGGAGATCGCGACACCGGACCAGACGGCGGCCGGCCCGAGGGACGGGCCGGCCGCGGCGCCGACGCCGAGCCCGACGAGGACGGCCGCGGTCCTGACTGGCTTGCGCACGAGCTCTCCTCGGGTGGCGCGGGACGTGTGTTCACGTTCCAGCATGACGATCGGGTCAAGCGTGGACTGCAGGGCTCACCCGCGAGCGGCCGCGCTGGCCGGTCACGACACCGTCGCGGCGGCCTCCGTCCGGGTGGTGGTGACGCGGCGGCGGCGCACCGGGTACGGGATCGGGTGGGAAATGCTCCAGGCGGCGCCCCTGCACACGACCTCCTTGTAGCGGGCCGCCAACCGTCCGGTGAGCAGGGACGGCTTGGCCCGGTCGTCGGCGGTCACGTACTGGATGATGCCGTCGCGGCGGCCGAGGCTGATGCACTGGTTGAAGTAGCGCAGCGGGGCCTTGGGGATCTTCACCTGACCGGTCAGGCGCGCGGCGATGGCGTCGGCCGCCTGCCAGGCCATCGGGGCTCCCGAGGCGCAGGACATCCGCAGCGGCTTGCCGCCCGGCCCGTCGGCGAGCCCGGCGTCGCCGACGGCGTACACCTCGGGGTGCGAGACGGAGCGCATGGTGTCGTCGACGACGATCTGCCCGGTGGCCGCGACCGTCAGGGTCGTGGCGGCGGCGATCGGGTGGACGGCGAAGCCGGCGGTCCACACGGTCACCTGCGCCGGGATCGTCCGACCGTCGCCGGTGACGACGCCGGTCGCCTCCACCCGGGCGATGTCGGTGTGCTCGTGGACGGTGATGCCGAGCCGGGCCGCGACGCCCCGCAGGTGCTGTCGCGCCTTCCCGGTGAGCCAGTCGCCGAGGCCGCCGCGGGTGGCGAGCGCGACGTCGAGGTCGGGCCGGGCCTCGGCGATCTCGGTGGCCGCTTCGAGGCCGGTGAGGCCCCCGCCGACGACGAGCACTGTCGCGCCGGCCGCGAGGTGGGCGAGGCGGTCACGCAGCCGCAGCGCCGACGGCCGGCCGGCGATGTCGTACGCGTGCTCGGCGACACCGGGCACGCCGTGGTCGGCGGCGGCGCTGCCGAGGGCGTAGACGAGCGTGTCGTACGCGATCTCGTCGGCGCCGCGCTCGTCGGTAAGCGCGACGGTCCTGCGGTCGACGTCGACGGCGGTGACCCGGGCCCGTCGCACCCGCACGCCGGTGCCCGCATACACCTGGCTCAGCTCGTGGCGCTTGAGGTTCTGGCCGGTGGCGAGCTGGTGCATGCGGACCCGCTCGACGAAGTCGGCCTCGGCGTTGACGACGGTGATCTCGATGTCGTCCGGGTGCAACCGGCGGGCGAGGCGGCCGGCGGCGATCGCTCCGGCGTAGCCGGCTCCGAGGACGACGATGCGGTGCTTCATGGCGGCACTCCTGTCTCGGCGATGGTCGCTACCTGAACCGGACGGCGACGAGATTGCTGACAGGAGGCGGCTATGACCTGGGTCACCAGACGTGCAGGAGTGGTTCGGAGTGTGCGGTGACGGACCACTGGCGGGTGACGCGTTCGAGCTTGTCGGGGTTGACCTGGACGCGGATCGCTGCGACCCCCTGGGGTGTCACCTCCAGGGACATGACGCCGACGACCTGCTGGCCGGTCACGACCACCACCGCGGGGCCGCCGTTGACGACCTCGGCGTAGAGGGCGGGGCTGCTGCCGCCCACCAGGTTCCGCTTGACGTCGCTGGGCCGGAACAGGCCGCGCAGGAACTTCGCCACCGCCAGCGCGCCGACGACCGGGGTCGTGCGGGCCGGGATCTTGCCGCCGCCGTCGCCGACGCTGGTCACGTCCCCGGTCAGCAACTCCACCAGCCGCTGGACCTCGCCGCTGTTGGCCGCCGTGAGGAACTCCGTGACGATCCTTCGCGCGGCGGCGTCGTCGACGTCGGCGCGCGCCCGCTCGACGGTGACGTGCTGCTTGGCACGCCGGTAGATCTGCTGGCAGTTCGCCTCGCTGACGCCGAGGATCTCGGCGATCTCGCCGTGCGGGTAGCCGAACGCCTCGCGCAGCACGTACACCGCGCGCTCGTTGGGCGACAGCCGCTCCATGAGGGTGAGCACCGCCATCGAGACCGATTCGCGCTGCTCGACGGTGTCGACCGGGCCGAGCATCCGGTCCCCGGCGAGGACCGGCTCGGGAAGCCACGTGCCCACGTAGGTCTCCCGCCGGGCGCGCGCCGAGGTGAGCTGGTTGAGGCACAGGTTGGTGAGCACCCTCGTCAGCCACGCCTCGGGCGTCTCGACGTGCTCCCGGTCGGCGGCCTGCCAGCGCAGGAACGTGTCCTGGACCGCGTCCTCGGCGTCGCTGGCCGAGCCCAGCAGCCGGTAGGCGATCGCCTCCAGGCGGCCCCTGGAGCGCTCAAACACCTCGACCTCATCGGGACGCAGCGGCATGGCTCGACAGTAGCCGCGTCCGTCGCGTGGCCTGTCGTATCGTGCGGACATGACACACCCGGTGTGGGCGGACGCCGACGCGTACGAGGCGTACGTGGGTCGGTGGAGCCGCCTGGTCGCGGGCGATTTCGTACGCGGACTGGCCGTGGCACCCGGGCGGCACTGGCTGGACGTGGGCTGCGGCACCGGCGCGTTGACCTCGACGGTCCTCGCCGAGGCCGATCCCGCCCGGATCACCGGCATCGACCCCTCGGCGGGCTTCATCGCCCAGGCGCGCGCCCGCGTCCAGGATGCGCGCGCGAGCTTCCACGTCGGTGACGCCCGCGCTCTGCCGGTGGCCGACCGCGCCGTCGACGTGGTCGTCAGTGGGCTGACGCTCAACTTCGTGCCCGAGCCGGCGCGGGCGGTGGCCGAGTTCGCCCGGGTCGTCCGGCCGGCGGGGGTGGTGTCCGCCTACGTGTGGGACTACACGGAGGGCATGGCGATGATGCGGCACTTCTGGGCCGCCGTCGCCCACCTCGACCCGGCCGCGGCGGGGCGGGACGAGGCGAGTCGCTTCAGCGTGTGCCGGCCCGACCCATTGCGGGAGCTGTGGGTGGACGCCGGCCTGCGGGACGTGTCGGTCCGGCCGGTGGACGTGCCGACGGTCTTCGCCGACTTCGACGACTACTGGCGGCCGTTCCTCGGCGGGCAGGGCAGCGCCCCGTCGTACGTCACCTCGCTGGGCGAGCCACAACGGGCGGCGTTGCGGGACCTGTTGGCCGCCCAGCTGCCGATCGAGCCGGACGGCTCGATCCGGCTCACCGCGCGGGCCTGGGCCGTGGCGGGCACGGCGCCGTGACGGGGACGGGTCAGGCCGGCTGCATGAGGCCGGCGCGATAGGCGCGATGGACACCACCTGTCGTCGGCTCGCGGCACGCCGGTAGTCCAGCACAGCGCGCTGTCGGCGAGCTTTCGATCGGCTGTCCCGCGCCCGGCGCGGCCCGACACCAGGGCGTATGTCGCTAACCGGACAAGACGGTAAAGCCCCTGGTAGAGCACGCTTAGGGCAGGCGAGAAGGCGGACGGATGTCGGGCCACATCCCAGTCCTCCGGCCCACCGCGGACAGCATCGTCCGCGTCGGTGCCGCCCTCGCCCAGCCCGGCCCCGCCACGGCGGGCACGGCACAGCCGCCGGCCCGACCACACGTACGGCTCGGCCGCCCACACCGCTGCGGGCGCCAGCGGCGGTGGCCATCGCCCACCCTTGGCGACGCCGCCCACCGGCCACGCCGTCGCTCCCTGCTCCACCAGCCTTCACGCATCGTGGATTCCGCCTGGTCCGGCGTCGCTCACCCGCGCGTCCGCCCCGGCGACCTCATCAGAGAGAGGCCCTGACATGGCGGCTCCTACCGCGACCGCAGCCCTGAACGCGTCCGTCTTCGCGCCGGGTGACCAGATGCTGCTGACCGTCACGTACTCCGACGCCGACACCAAACCGCTGACCGTCACCATCGTGGTCACCGACGCGCAGGGCAACAGCAGCGCGCCGGTCAAGGTCACTGCGGTCATCGACCCGCTGACGGTGACCGTCACCGACAACTCCGGGCGTACCTGGTCCCGGGTCTCCGACAACGGCTCGGTCGCCGTGTACCGGGCGGTGGCGTGATGCCCCGGGTCACCGTCCAGGTTCGCGACGCGGCCGGCAACACCGCGACGGCCGGCGTCGACTACAGCCTGCGTCAACCGGTCCTCGGGGGCTACTACCTGTCCGGCGGCGCCGACCCGACGGCCGACATGGCCGGCGGCAACTTCCGCTCGCTGACCCAGTACCGCAGCTTCGCCGACGGGTACATCTTTCCCGGCTACAACCGGCCGTGGCTCATCAACCTGGGCAAGGCCGGGGTGCAGATCAACATGGTCCTGGAGCTGAAGCACTACGGCGCTCCGGACGCCGGGCCGCAGACCTTCACCGTGGACGGCGTCACCTACACCGTGCCGGCGCCGTCGATGACCATCCAGCAGCGCCCCGGCACCACCTGGCCGAAGGCGTACGGGTACACCCAGGTGCTCAACGGCCAGTGCGACGGGTTGTTCGCGCGTGCCCTGTCCCAGTACCGGACGCTCGGCTTCGGGGTGAACATCCAACTCGCGTCCGAGTTGGACACGGACCACGAGTTCGGCACGACCGAGGCGGGCAAGGCGTACACCTGGGCCGAGTCCGACTCGCGGGCGGTGCAGGCCATGACCTACATCGTCACCTGGTTCAAGGCCCGCGCACTGCCCGCCGGGACGACCTTCTCGGTCGGGTTGGGCGGCTTCGACCGGGCGTGTTTCCAGCGCACCCACCCGGAGTCGCTGATGTCGCGGCTGGACTACCTGCAGTGGAACGCGTACGCGACAGCCGTCGGCCAGACCGCGCTGGCCCGCTTTCGCCGGACGAAGGACTGGGCGGTGGCGGATCTCGGCCCGGTGGCGCTGTCCCGGCCGGTGATCATCGCGGAGTACGGGGTGCGGTCGGCCGAGATCCCGGACCAGGCGGCCTGGATCGCGACAGTTCCCGCGGCGATCGCCCAGCTCAACGCCGAGCGTGGGCCCCGCATCGCGCGGACCAACTACTTCAACTCCGGGTGGGGCACCCTGTCGCCGAAGTCGGCCGGGTTGGCCGCGCTGCGCACCGCGTACGCCACCCGGCCGTACGTCTGACCCGGGTCCTCGGTCACTCGGCTTGGAACCGCTCGGCGTACGTGTCGCGCAGCTCGGCCCAGCCGAAGTCCTTGGCCTCGGTGCCCCGGATCGGGCCGACCGGGTCGCCGTCGAGCAGCCGGTCGGCCACGTCGAGGCAGAGGTGCCAGCCGGCGGCGACCATCGGGAGCAGGCCCGGGTCGGCGACGCTGTGTCGCAGGGTGAGCCGGGTGCCGGCACCCAGTGGGGTCAGCTCCCAGCACAGCAGGTCGTCGCCCCAGGTGTACTCCAGCAGGTGGGGCGGCTCGGCCCGTCGTACCGTCGCCGGTTGCTCCTGGGTGGCCTCGCCGTCGACGAGGGTGAGCACGGCGGCGCCGGGGTCACCGAGGTTCCGGTCGGCGAGGAAGGGGGCCCACTGGGCGAGTTGGGTCGGGTCGGTCAGCGCCGCCCACACGGTGGCCGGCGGTTGCCGCAGGTCACGGACGAAGACCAGGGTGGCGCCGCCGTCGGTGGGCTCGGCGCGCACCTGGGCCGGTGGGCTCGGGCGAAATGCGTCGCGGTTCATTCACTGCTCCTGACTGTCGAGGTGCCGTTGCAGGGCGTCCAGGTGCCGGGTCCAGAGCCGGCGGTACGGATCGAGCCAGCCGTCCACCGCTCGCAGCGGGCCCGGCTCAAGGCGGTAGATCCGCTGCCGGGCCGCGGTCCGGCAGGAGACGAAGCCGGCCTCGCGGAGCACCCGCAGGTGTTTGGAGACGGCCGGCTGGCTGACCCCGAGCCCGTCGACCAGCTCGCCCACACTGCGGTCGGCGTCGCGGAGCGCGTCGAGGATCCGGCGTCGGGTGGGCTCGGCGAGGACGGTGAAGGCGTCGGTGGACACCTACTCAATATGCCTTCTCCGTTATATGTCTGTCAAAGTATATGACGAGGCCGGGCGGTGCCCGGTGCGGCTACCTATGCTCGGACCATGGAACTGCGGATCTTCACCGAGCCCCAGCAGGGCGCCACCTACGACCAGTTGCTCGCGGTGGCCCGCCGCGCCGAGGACGACGGCTTCGGCGCGTTCTTCCGGTCCGACCACTACCTCCGGATGGGCGCGGTGAGCGGCGATCCCGGCCCCACCGACGCGTGGACCACGCTCGCCGGCCTGGCCCGCGACACCAGCCGCATCCGGCTCGGCACGCTGATGACCGCCGCGACCTTCCGGCTGCCCGGCCCGCTGGCGATCACCGTGGCGCAGGTCGACCAGATGAGCGGCGGCCGGGTGGAGCTGGGCATCGGCACCGGCTGGTACGCCGACGAGCACACCGCGTACGGCATTCCGTTCCCGGCCCTGGGTGAGCGGTTCGACAGGCTCGAGGAGCAGCTCGCGGTCATCACCGGGCTGTGGTCCACCCCGGCCGGGCAGCGGTTCAGCCACGCCGGCCGGTACTACCCGGTCAGCGACTCACCCGCTCTGCCCAAGCCGGTGCAGCAGCCCCGCCCGCCGATCCTGCTCGGCGGGATGGGACCGAAGCGCACGCCCCGGCTGGCCGCCCGCTACGCCGACGAGTTCAACCTGCCGTTCGCCTCGCCGGCGGACTCGGCGGCGCAGTTCGAGCGGGTCCGCGCGGCGTGCGCCGAGATCGGTCGGGACCCGGGCGAGCTGGTCTGGTCCAACGCCCTGGTGCTCTGTTGCGGGCGCAACGACGCCGAGGTGGCCCGCCGGGCCGCCGCCATCGGCCGCGAGCCGGACGAGCTGCGGGCCAACGGTCTCGCCGGCACGCCCGACGAGGTCCTGGACACCATCGGCCGGTACGCGAAGATCGGCAGCCAGCGGCTCTATCTCCAGGTGCTCGACCTGACCGACCTGGACCACCTCGACCTGGTCGCCAGCGAGGTGATGGCCAACCTCTGAGCCCTGGCCGTCGCGTCAGGCGCGGTGGTGGGCCTGGCGGCCCGGATCGCGCAGCACGGTGTCCAGCCGGCCGTCGCGGTCGCTGTCCACATAGGTGATGTCCGGTACGCCGTCGCCGTCCACGTCGATCTGGACGACGTCGGCGAGGCCGTCGCCGTCGAGGTCGGTGACCACCTCGACCGACCCGTCCAGGTGGCGCGTCACGATCGACCGTGACCCGCCGCCGGGCTCGCGCGGCGGCGGACCGGGCGACGGTACGGGCGTCGGCGCGGGCGCGGGGGCGGGTGTCGGACGGGGGCCCGGCGTGGGCGACGGGTGGCTCGACAACCAGGCGCCCGGCGGGGCGCTGGCCGGCTCGACCGCGCTGCCGGTCGGGTCCAGCTCCTCCTCCGACGGGAACACGTCGCCCCGTGGGGCCGGATCACGGTAGCTGCTCATGGGCGTAGGGTTCCCCGACGATGGCGAGAACAACCGTGCCCGATCGTCCGGTGTCCGTGGCGCCCGGTCTGTCAGAGGATGCGGGGACCGACGCCACGGTCATGAACGGGGGTCCGAGCGTGGAGCTGCGCCGGAGCCGGGGGGCCCGGGTGCTCGCCCTGGCGTGCGTACTCGGTGGGGTGCTCTTGTTGGTCTATCCCAGCGATCGCGCCCTGCTACGGACGATCGTCGCGGTGGGTGCGATCGCGCTCGGTGCGGTGGCGCTGGTCAGCGCGATGCGTCCGTTCCGGTTCGGGATCCACGCGGATGGACTCAGCATCCGGCGGCCCGGCCTGCGCCGGGAGATCCGGTGGGCCGAGGTCGACACGCTGGTCCTCGACGAGCCGCCCCGCCGCGACGGCTACGCGACACCGCCGCGACTGTTGCTGGTTCCTGTGCAGAGTGTGCCGCGTGAGTTGGTGACCGCCCGGCACCCGATCGACGGCCGTCCGGCCATCGAGCTGCTCGTCCTCGACCAGGTCCGCGAGCAGCCCGAGCAGGTGGCCGCCGCGCTCACCCGCCACGCCGGGGACCGTTTCCTCGACCTGCTCGCGCTGCGTCGCGCCGCCTTCGCCGTCCCGGACCTCTCGGTCGGCCTGCGTGGCTACCAGATGGATCGGGTCGACCGGTTGATCCGGCGCGGCCAGGACGCCCTGATGTCCGGGGACGCGGCGACCCGGCAGGCGGCGCGGGGCGAGATCGAACGCGCCACCGCAGCCGGGTTGCCGATCGCCCAACGCGGCTACAACACATACCAGGCGGATGCGGTTCTGGACGCCCTCGTCGCCGCGTTGGCCGACCACCAGTCCACCGATCGGGAGAGCGCCCCATGACCGCGCAGGGACAGCACCTGACGTCGAGCACCGACGTGCCACGCCACAACTGGGCCGGCAACGTGCGCTATGCCGCGCGCGAGTTCCACGCCCCCACCACAGTCGACGAGGTGCGCCGGCTGGTCGCCGGCAGCTCCCGGATCCGCGCGGTGGGCACCGGACACTCCTTCAACCGCCTCGGCGACACCACCGGGGACCTGGTCTCGCTCGCCGGCCTGCCCCCGACGATCGAGGTCGACCGCGAGCGCCGGCGGGTCACCGTCGCAGGCGCGCTGCGCTACGGCGACGTCGCCCGGCACCTGCACAGCCAGGGGTACGCGCTGGCCAACCTCGCCTCGCTGCCGCACATCTCGGTGGCCGGCGCGGTGGCCACCGCCACCCACGGCTCCGGCCCCACCCACGGCAACCTGGCCACATCGGTCGCCGCCCTGGAGCTGGTCACCGCCGACGGGGACCTCACGCACGTGGACCGCGACACCGACGGCGACACGTTCGCCGGCATGGTGGTCGGGCTCGGCGCCCTCGGCCTGGTCACCCGGGTCACCCTGGACCTGGTGCCGGCGTTCGAACTGCGCCAGTACGTGCGCCTCGACCTGCCCGTCGAGGCGCTGGACGAGGCGTTGGACTCGGCGTACAGCGTGAGCGTGTTCACCGACTGGCGTACACCCCGCCTGCGGGAGGTGTGGCGCAAGCAGCTCGCGGACCAGCCGCCGCCGGAGGCGGACTGGCTCGGCACCACGGCCGCCGACCAGCCGCGACACCCGGTGCTCGGCATGCCGGCGGAGAACTGCACCCCGCAGCTCGGCGTGCCGGGCCCGTGGCACGAGCGGTTGCCGCACTTCAAGCTCGGCTTCACCCCGAGCAGCGGTGACGAACTCCAGTCCGAGTACCACCTGCCGCGAACGGCGGCGGCCGAGGCCCTCGCCGCGCTGGCCGAGGTGGCGCACCTGATCGCCCCGGTCCTGCAGGTGTGCGAGCTGCGGACCGTGGCGGCCGACGAGCTGTGGCTCAGCCCGAACCACAGGCGGGACAGCTTCGTGGTCCACTTCACCTGGGTCGACGACGCCGACGCGGTGCTGCCGGTGCTGGCCGAGGTGGAGGACCGCCTCGCGCCGTTCGCGCCCCGCCCGCACTGGGGCAAGGTCTTCGTCACCGCCCCGACCGAGCTGGCCGCCCGCTACCCCCGCCACGCCGACTTCGCCGCCCTGCTGACCCGCCTGGACCCAAAGGCCAAGTTCCAGACCGACCTGCTGGACCGCTACTTCCCCCGCTGACCGGTGCGGGCCTCGTCGCCCCACCCCGCCCACCCCGCTGATCATGAAGTTATTGCCCCTCGACGCGGCGTGTCGGCGCAATAACTTCATGATCAGCGGGACGAGGCCGGGGTGCGCAGGCTGCCGCGCTGGACGGCCCGGCTGATGTCGCTGGGGGAGACGATGCCGGTGAGGCGGCCGTCTTCGCTCACCACCAGGGCGCGGCCGTCGGCGCACTCGCTGAGCCGGGGAAGCAGGTCGTTGAGCTGTTCACCCGGCTGGGCGAGCACCAGGTCGTCGGCCCGGCAGGCCACCTCGGCCAGCGTGGTCGACGTCCGTCGGTCGGCCGGTACGCCCCGCACCCGGTCCAAAGTGACGAGGCCGGTCGGTCTGCCCTCCTCGGTCAGCGGCAGCGCCGAGTGCCGGTACGCGAAGAGGTAGTGGTCCACGAAGTCGGCGACCGTCATGTCCGCCGAGGCGGTCTGCGGCTGCGGCGTCATCACGTCGGCGACCCGGATTCCGCGCAGCGCGCTTCCGGCGCGGGCCTGCCGCTCCTCCACCCCGGCAGCGCCAATCAGGAACCAGCCGATCAACGCCAGCCAGAGCCCACCGAAGCCGACACCGGACAGGAACTGCCACAGCCCGAGCCCGATGAGCAGCGCGCCGAGCACCCAGCCGGCCCGGGCGGCCACCACCGAGGCCCGACTCCGGTCGCCGGTGGCCTTCCACACGGCGGCGCGCAGCAGCCGGCCACCGTCCAGCGGTGCGGCCGGCAGCACGTTGAAGACCGCCAGGAGCACGTTGATGCCGGTCAGCCACGCGATCGCGCCGAAGAGCAGCCCACCGTGGCCGGCCAGCGCGAACAGCAACGCGATGAGACCGAAGAACGCCCCGAGCAGCAAGCTGACCAGCGGACCGACGCCGGCGATCCGCAGCTCCGCGCCGGGGTCGCGCGGCTCGCCCTTCAGCTCGGCCACCCCGCCGAACAGCCAGAGCGTGATGCCGTCGACGGTCAGGCCGTTGCGCTTGGCGACCACGGCGTGCGAGACCTCGTGGGCGAGCAGGCCGACGAAGAAGACCACCGCCGCGGCCAGGCCGGCGAGGGTGTACGCCACCGGCGAGCGGTCCGGGTACGAGCGGGGGAACTGGTTCGCGGCCAGCCCCCACGCGATCAGCGCGAAGATGACCAGAACGCTCCAGTTGACCCCGACCGGCACCCCCGCGATCCGTCCGAGCCGGAAACTTGCCCTCATCCCGGGCTCATACCCCCGGGCGGCCGGCCCATGCGCCACAGCCCCTGGGACGCCTGTCGGCGGTCAGCGGCGGGGGGCCTCGCTGGCGATCGTCGCCTCCCGGGGCAGCGCCGCCGCGCGCAGCGCCCAGTCCAGCGCGTAGTCGGCGACCGGCTCCCAGCCGGGCGCCCCGACCGTGAAGTGCGACCGGCCGGGGAACTCCTCGTACGCGGTGAGCGCCCGGGACTTCTGGTAGAGCCCCGCGTTGGAACGGACCACCGACGCCGGCACCACGTGGTCCTCTCCGCCGGCCATCAGCAGCAGCGGCGCGCGGTCGTCGCGTCCGGTGTCGACGCGGGCGGGTGAGCGCGGGTCGAGGTTGGCGAACGCGCCCTCGAAGAACACCCGACCGGCCCCGGGGACGGCGTAGCGCTGCCAGGCCCGGTCGGACTCCTCGCGGCTGAGCGTGTTGCCGAACGTGTAGGCGAAGTCGTCCGGGGTGAACGGGACGGCCCTGCTCCGGTTGGCGGGGCTGCGCAGGATGGGGAAGCCGGAGCGCAACTGGCTCAGCGGCACCTTGAGCACGCCCTTCACCGCTGCCGGATGCACCCCCACCACCGCCGCGCCAAGGCCCCGGTCGGCGAGGACCTGGGCGAACAGACCTCCGAACGAGTGCCCCATGATGATCGGCGGTCGGGGGAGCCCTCGGATGATCCGGTCGTAGTGGGCGACGATCGTGGCCATGCTCTGCTCGGCGATCGGGCTGGGGTCGTCGCGCAGCTGCTCCACGGACCGGTCCATCCCGGGCCAGGCGGGGGCGATGACGTGCATGCCGCGCTCGGTGAACCGCTCGACCCACCCCTCCCAGCTGCGCGGGGTCATCCAGAGTCCGTGGATCAGCACGACCGTGTCGACCCGGCCCTGCGGCGTGGCACCCATCGCGTCCTCCCGGTGTCGCGGCGTCCGGCCGCGCGCTTACCCGCTGCCGCGCCGGGAATTCCTCCCGCTGCGGCGCGTGACGGCGGCGCATGGCCCCTGACAAATGTCACGGCCGGAACGTGACGGCCGCTCCGGGAGCCGACGTCCGCGACGCCGGAGCATCTGTGCCATGACCAGTACGCATCCGGCCGTCGAGCTGAACGGCCTCACCAAGACCTTCGGTACGGTCACCGCAGTCGACGGGCTGAGCCTGCGGGTGCAGCCCGGCGAGGTGGTGGCGTTCCTCGGCCCCAACGGGGCGGGCAAGACCACCACCATCGACATGCTGCTCGGCCTGGCCCGCCCGGACGCGGGCACGGTCCGCGTCCTGGGCGGCACCGCCGACGACGCGGTGGCCCGGGGTCGGGTCGCCGCCGTACTCCAGACCGGCGGGCTGCTCAAGGACCTCACCGTCGGCGAGACCGTGCGGATGACCGCCCACTTCTACCGGCACACCCGCCCGGCCGCCGAGGTGCTGGAGCGCGCCGGCATCGCCGACATCGCCGACCGGATCGTGGGCCGGTGCTCGGGCGGTCAGCAGCAGCGACTGCGTTTCGCGCTGGCCCTGCTGCCGGACCCGGACCTGATGGTGCTCGACGAGCCGACCACGGGGATGGACGTCGAGGGCCGCCGGGACTTCTGGCAGGCCCTGCGCCGCGACGCCCGCGACGGCAGGACGGTCATCTTCGCTACCCACTACCTGGACGAGGCGGACGCGTACGCCGACCGGATCGTGCTGGTCCGGCAGGGACGGATCGTCGCCGACGGCACCACCGCGCAGATCAAGAACCTGGCCGCCGGCCGTACGGTGCGGGCCACCCTGCCCGGCGCGGACCAGGCGGCGCTCGCCGCGCTGCCCGGTGTGGACGCCGTGGAGGTACGCGGCGACAGCGTGCTGGTGCGTACCGGCGACTCGGACGCGATCGCCCGTCACCTGCTCACCCGGACCGCCGCCCGGGACGTGGAGATCACCTCCCGCAACCTCGAGGACGCCTTCCTCGCCCTGACCACCGAGCGCATCGGAGCCTGAGATGTCCACCCTGCCGGCCACCCGCACCGACCGACCCGACCGATCCACCCAGCCCGACCGCCGGCTGCCCGCGATGGGTGGCTTCGCCCCGGCCGTCCTCGGCATCGAACTGCGGCGGGTGCTGCGCAACCGCCGCACCCTCGCCTTCACGCTGATCATGCCGGCTGTCTTCTTCCTCATCTTCGGCCTGCCGCAGCGGGGGCAGACACTGGACAACGGCCGACCCGTGACGGCGTACGTCATGATCAGCCTCGCCGTGTACGCGGCGATGGTGGCGACCACCAGCGCGGGCGGCGCGGTGGCCACCGAGCGGGCGTTGGGCTGGAGCCGGCAGCTGCGGCTCACCCCGCTGCGCCCGACCGCCTACGTGGCGACGAAGGTGGCCACCGCGATGACCCTCGGCCTGATCGCGGTCGTCATCGAGTTCGTGGTGGGCGCCGCGGCCGGCGTCCGCCTCCCGCTGGACGTCTGGCTGCTGTCCGGGCTCGCCGCGTGGCTCGGCTCGCTGGTCTTCGCCGCGTTCGGTCTGTTCATCGGCTACCTGGTGCCGGCCGAGAACGTCATGCAGTTCATCGGGCCGATCCTGGCCGTGCTGGCCATGTTCGGCGGGCTGTTCGTGCCGGTCGAGGTGCTGCCGCACGTGCTCCAGCAGGCCGCGAAGTTCACCCCGGTG
Organism: Micromonospora sp. NPDC047557; assembly: GCF_043205095.1. NCBI lineage: Bacteria > Bacillati > Actinomycetota > Actinomycetes > Micromonosporales > Micromonosporaceae > Micromonospora > Micromonospora sp. NPDC047557. The sequence goes on from NZ_JBIDDK010000003.1 coordinate 46,815, forward strand.
TACGGCATGGGTGAGCTGGCCCGCGCCCCGCTGACCGGCGACGGGGTGAGCATGGCCGGAGTGGCCAACATGGTCTTCTGGACCGTGGCCTTCGGCGTCGGCGCGGCCCGGCTGTTCCGCCGGGACACCGCTCGGGTCTGACCGCCGCGACCGCTAGCGTGGAGCCGATGGACCTCCCGACGGGGCAGCCCCAGCCGATGAACCGCCAGTGGCGGTACATCGGCTGGCTGCTGGCCGCCGTGTGGCTGTTCTTCCTCAACGTGCCGATCTCCACCGCGTTGCAGCAGCCGGAGCCGTGGCGGCGGGTCGTCGGCGTGACCGCCCTTGTCGTCTTCGGTCTGGGCTACGTGCTGCTGTTCCAGTGGGCCCGCCGGCTGCGCCAGCTGCTGCTGCCGATCCCGGCGGGGCGGGCGCGGGTGGGCCTGCTGGTGCTGCTCGCGGTGGGCCTGGTCAGCATCCCGGGCGCCGGCGGCGACTGGCTGGCGACCCTGGTCTACGTGGCCGCGGCCGGGGTGTTCCTGTTGCCGCCGTGGGAGGCGTTGCTCACCGTGGCGCTCTGCGCCGTGACTCCCGCGCTGGCTTCCTGGTTGGTGCCGGGCTGGGAGGCGGAGCACGGCATCGTCTTCGCGGTGCTGCTCGCCTCGTTCGCCATGTTCGGCGTGTCCCGGTTGGCCCAGCGCAACAGCGAGCTTCAGGCCGCCCAGCAGGAGATCGGCCGGCTCGCGGTCGCCGAGGAGCGGGCCCGCGCCGCGCGCGACCTGCACGACATCCTCGGGCACTCGCTGACCGTGGTGGCGATCAAGGCTGAGCTGGCCGGGCGGCTGATCGAGGTCGACACCGTCCGGGCGGCCGCCGAGATCGCCGAGGTGGAGAGGTTGGCGCGGGCGGCGCTGGCCGACGTGCGGCAGACCGTCGGGGCGTACCGGGAGGTCACCCTCGCCGGGGAGCTGGCCGGCGCGCGGTCCGCGCTCGCCGCGGCGGGCATCGCGGCGGAGTTGCCGACCGAGGTGCCGGAGTTGCCGGGGGAGTGGGACCGGCTGTTCGGGTGGACGGTACGCGAAGGGGTGACCAATGTGGTCCGGCACAGCGGCGCGCGGTGTTGCACGATCCGGGTGCGCCCGGACGGTGTCGAGGTGAGCGACGACGGCCGGGGGCCGTCCACGCCGGACGCCGGCGCCGCCGGGTACGGGCTGGTCGGCCTGCGCGAACGCGCCCGCCGGCTGGACGCCGTGGTGACCGTGGGCCGCGGCCGGGACGACGGCACCGGCTTCCTGCTGCGCGTGCACGCCCCGGCGGCGGCCCGGTGAGCGCGGCGGGTACGCCAATCCGGCTACTGCTCGCCGACGACCAGGCGCTCGTCCGTGGTGCGTTGGCCGCGCTGCTCTCGCTGGAACCGGACCTGACCGTCGTGGCCGAGGTGGGCCGGGGCGACGAGGTGGTGCCCGAGGCCCTCCGGCACACGCCCGACGTGGCCCTGCTGGACGTGGAGATGCCCGGCCTGGACGGGATCGCCGCCACCGCAGCGCTGCGGGCGGCGCTGCCGGCCTGCCGGGTGCTGGTGGTGACCACGTTCGGTCGACCCGGCTACCTGCGTCGCGCCATGGAGGCCGGCGCGAACGGCTTCGTGGTCAAGGACACCCCGGCCCGACAGCTCGCCGACGCGGTCCGCCGCGTGCACGCCGGCCTGCGGGTGGTGGACCCGACGCTGGCCGCGGAGACCCTGGCCACCGGGGCGAGCCCGCTGACCGAGCGGGAGACCGAGGTGCTGCGGGCGGCCCGGGCCGGTGGCGCGGTCGCCGAGCTGGCGAAGGCGCTGCACCTGTCCGAGGGGACGGTGCGCAACCACCTCTCCGCGGCGATCGGCAAGACCGGCGCCCGCAACCGGGCCGCGGCCGTGCGCATCGCCGAGCAGAACGGCTGGCTGCTCGGCGACTGAGCGGCCCCGCTCAGGCGGTCGCCGGCGGGGTGGCGAGCTGGTCGACCACCACCAGGCTGCTGCCGGGTCGGACCTCGGCGAGCAGTTCCCGCTGGCCGCTGCGGTTGACCCGGATGCAGCCGTTGGTGGTGTTCTCGCCCAGTTCATCGTCGTTGTACCAGGTGTGCAGGCCGATGTGCGCGCCGCGCAGCCCGGTGGGCACCGCCTCCGGGTCGTCGGGCACCGAGCCGAGGGCGTAGATGTCCACCCCGCCGTAGACCTCCCCGGGCGGTGGGGTGCGGCCCAGGACGAAGGTCCGCCCGAGCGGCGTCTCCTGCCCGGACTGGCCGAGACTCGTCTCCCAGGAGCGCACCGCCTTGCCGGACCGGTACCAGGTGAGCCGGTGCGCCTTGCGCTCCACCACGATCTGGTCGCGCAGCGCCACGGTGTCGAACCCGCCGGGCGCCAGCCAGGCGAGACGCCGGTTGGCCGAGGGCAGCAGAACGGCCGTCCAGCCGACCCGCCGTTCGGCGATCGGCACGGTCAGCTCGACACCGGCGAGCGTCGGTTCGAGGAAGGCCCGTGGCCGTCCGCCGGGCGCGTCGTACGCGGCGATCCGCCGGGTCGGGTGCACGCCCTCGGTCAGGGGCGTGACGTCCATCGTGGCCGGGTCGGGGGGAAAACCCTTGGGCGCGGGGTCGTAGTCGAGCACCGGCAGACTGGCCGGTGCGGGCGCGGCCGGCGGGACCGACTCCTCCGGGCTCTGCTCGACGCTGCTCGGCGTCGGGTCGGCTGCGGCCACGTTCCGCCTGTCGGGGGCCGTCGAGCGTGGGGTGAGAGCCTGGCCGACCAGCAGCGCGGCGGCCAGCAGCACGGGTACGGCGATGCCGGCGGCGATCCAGCCGGCACGGCGGCGGTACGGGGACATTCGGTCAAACGGCACCAAACCACTTTATGGCGGTGGACGGTCCGGGGCCCCCGGTTCGGCGATACGCGCCGGCCGGAGGCCCCGGGGTCGGTCAGACCCGCGCGCCGATGTGGATGGCCACCGCGTCGTGCGCCGGCACGTTCGCAGCGAACCAGCCGTTACCGTCCACGGTGATCACCGGTCCGCTGCACGTGCCGCCCGCGTACGTGCCGTGGATGACGTCGCAGTACCGGCCGGCGGGCAGCCCGGTGTAGTACGAGCGGCCGTTCACGGCGGAGTCCTCGTCGTTGAGGGTGACGAAGCCCTTGCCGCTGCGGCTGAACGCGATGTGGTTGTTGCCGTTGTCGTACCAGTTGGCCACGCCCGCGCCCTCGGTGGCGTTGCGGAAGCCGACCATGTTGGCGATCACCGGCCAGCGGTGCTCGCACTCCCAGCCGGAGTAGCAGGCGGTGTTCAGCGTCTTGTTGTTGCCGTCCGAGGGCGGGCCGGCGTCGCGGTTGCTGAAGGTGTAGCTGGACATGACGGTCGGCGAGCCGTACGGCCAGGCCAGCATGAAGGCGTTGGCGAGGGCGTAGATCCCCCGGTCGCGGTAGGTCAGCACCCCGCTGTTGTCCCGCTGGGTGTCGTGGTTGTCCACGAACACCGCGGCCGACCCGGTGGGCAGGTGACCCCAGCCCTCGCCGAAGTTGCTCAGGTACGCCAGCTTCTCCGAGCGGAAGACCCGGGCCAGGTCCTTGCCGTAGCGGAACTCGTGCACGTCACCGTTGCCGGTGTACTCGGTCGGCTGGACCGGCTCGCCCGCGCCGTAGATGACCTCCTGCACGATGTACACCGAGCGGGACAGTTTGCTCTTGATCGCGGCGATGTCGGCGGCCGGCATGTGCTTGCTGGCGTCCATCCGGAACCCGTCGACGCCGAGGGAGAGCAGGTCGTTGAGGTACGACGCGATCTTCGTCCGGACGTAGTCCGACTCGGTCTTCAGGTCCGACAGGTTGACCAGCTCGCAGTTCTGCACCTCGTACCGGTCGTTGTAGTTGGCGATGTCGTCGCCGCCGTTGCGCCCGCAGTGGTGAAAGTCCTGGGTCTGGTAGATGCCCGGATAGTCGTAGTGCGAGTACGACGAGCCGGCCCAGCCGGTGCCGCCGTTGTCCTGGCCGGACATGTGGTTGATCACGGCGTCGACGAGCACCTTGACGCCGGCCGCGTGGCAGGTGTTCACCATCGACTGGAACTGGGCCCGGGTGCCCTTGCGGGACTCGATCCGGTAGCTGACCGGCTGGTACGCCAGCCACCACTGGTTGCCCCGCACGTGCTCCTGCGGGGGCGAGACCTGGACGTAGCCGTAGCCCTTCGGGCCGAGCGTGCTCTGGCACTCGCTGGCCACCGACGGCCAGTTCCACTCGAAGAGCTGGACGATGACCTTCTTGGCGCCGGACGGGCTGGCGGCGGCCGGGGGTGCCGCCGCGGTGAGGGGGACGAGCAGGCTGGCGACCAGGCCGAGGGCGAGGATCGCCGAGCCGCGTCGACGTCGGTGCATCGGGACTCCTGACGGGAGCGGGGGGTGGGGGTGGTGGTGCGGCGGGGGATCGCATCGGCTGCTCGAATCTTGCAACCCATGCTGAAATTTGCCGAAAGGTTACAAGCGTGTTGCAACGACTGTCAACGTATGGATGTCGATCACTGTCCACGGTGGCCGCTACACGCGTCCCGGCGTCGGTCGGTTCGATCCGGCCCAGAAATTTCCGTCCCCGGGTGATCCGCTCGCCCCGCCGGTCCGTACTGGATGGGGGAGCAGGGGTCGGCCGGTGGTGCGCCGCCGCGAGACGATCGAGGAGCAGATGGCCCGGGCAAAGCAGAACCAGAAGGCCACCGAGGTCCGGACCAGCACCAGCAGTCGGGGGGTGCGGACCCGGTCGCGTTCGGCGACGACGTTGCTGATCGCGTCCGTGCTGGCCGCGCTCTGGGCGGCGACCATGCTGACCGGCGCCGGCCAGACGGCGTACGCGTACGGCTTCTTCTTCACCGAGTTCTTCGCCGGGGTGATCGCCCTGGTGTCGTTGAGTCTCACCGTGATGCTGGGCCTGCTCGCCACCGACCGGCTGGTGCTGAGCATCTCGCACCGGGTGCTGATGCAGTCGGCGCACCGCGCCACCGGCGTCCTGGGCATCGCCGGGCTGTTCTTTCACGTCCTCACCAAGATCGCTACCGGTCGCGCGGCGGTGACCGACTCGCTGGTGCCGTTCGTCGGTGGCCGGGGCCTCTACGTCGGCCTCGGCACGGTGGCGGCCCTGCTCATGGTCAGCGTGATCTGGACCGGCATCATCCGGGCCCGCTTCGCCGGCGTCGGTCCGAAGTGGCTGTGGCGAGCCCTGCACTCCGCCGCCTACCTCGCCTGGCCCTTCTCGATCCTGCACGGCCTCAACGCCGGTCGGGCCGCCGCGTCCTGGGTCGTGCTCAGCTACCTCGCCTGCGTCCTGTTCGTCGTGCTGGCGCTGCTGGTTCGGCTCTCGGTCACCATCGGCCGGCGCAGCCGGGAGCAGCACCAGGCCGCCGTGCGCAACGCGGTGCTGGCCGGGCGGGCCACCGAGGAGGGCCGCGGCCGGTCACTGCTGGCCGGCCTGAGCCGTCGCCGCGACACCAGCGAGGACAAGCGCCCGGCCTGGGCGGAGGCGACCACCGCCACCTGGACGGCGCCGCCCGGCCCACGGCGGCGCGACCCCGAGCGGTTCACCGTTCCGGTGGTGCCCGAGCCCGGCTCGCTCGCCGAGCCGGCCCGGCCCAGTCGACGGCGCCGGGACGAGGCACCGGCGGCTCGGCAGGACGCCGACCGGCCGACGCGTGGACGGCGCGACGAGGCGGAGACCACGACCCGCCGGTCGAGCCGGCGCAGCGTCGAGGAGACCGGCACCCGTCTTCGCGACGAGGAGGAGTTGGAGCCGGTGACCCGGCGGCGCGCGTCGCGCACCCGTGACCGGGACGAGGAGACCGCCCCGACCCGACGCCGTCGCGCCGAGGAGCCGGCCGCCGAGCGGAGCAGCCGCCGGTCCCGCTCCGAGGACGAGGGCACCCGGTACTCGGCGCCGCCCCGACGGGCCGTCGAGGAGCCGGAGGAGCCGTGGGACAGCCCGCGCCGCTGGCAGGCCGCCGAGCCGATCTCCGCCGGCCCGATCTCTGCCGGCCCGGTCTCCGCCGAGCCGATCTCGGCCGGCCCGATCTCGGGTGGCCCGATCTCGGCGGCGCCGCGCAGCGGCAGCGGCCGGCACAGCGTTGAGGACGACCTGCCGGAGGAGCCGGACTACTGGCGGCCGCCGGCGCGGTACGTGCCCGAGGACGTGCCGCCGCCCGTCGACGACACCCCGACCCTTGTCGACCTGGCGTCACGGCGAGCCCGGCGGGCCGCCGGCGACGGCCGGTCCGCCAAGCGCCGCAAGGCCAGCGCGGACGCCGTGGACGGGGCGTACTGGGCCGGGCTGCGGGGTGAGGCGAAGTGATGCGCACGACCGTGCCGCCGGTGGCCTGCGTCGGTGAGCCTCGGCTGACCGCCGGCTTCGCCGAGTTCGGCCGGCTCGACCTGGCCGCGCACGAGGAGGTGCACGGGCCGATCGGCCCGATGGAGCCGGCGCAGTTGCTCCGGCTCGTCGAGGGCATGCAGCTCAAGGGCAAGGGCGGGGCGGGCTTCCCGTTCGCCCGCAAGCTGCGCGCGGTGCTGGAGTCCTGCGAGCGGCAGGACCTCGCCGCGGTGGTGGTCGTCAACGCCAGCGAGGGGGAGCCGGCCAGCTGGAAGGACAAGGTGCTGCTCACCCGCGCCCCGCACCTGATCCTCGACGGCGCGGCGCTGGCCGCGTACGCGCTGGACGCCGAGGAGATCGTTCTCGGCGTGGCCGACGACGGGGTCGGGCGGGACTCGCTGATGGAGGCTCTCGCAGAGCGCCGGATGCCGGTGCGGACCACCATCGTCACCGTGCCGCACCGGTTCATCTCCGGCGAGGGCGGCGCGCTGGTCAACGGCATCAACGGGCTGCCGCACATCCCTCCGGGCACCAAGAAGCGCTCCAGCGACTCCGGCGTCGGCGGCCTGCCCACCCTGCTGTCCAACGCCGAGACGTACGCCCAACTCGCCGTCGGCGCGCGACTCGGCCCGTACGAGTACGCGGCGCTCGGCACCGACGACGAGCCGGGCACCGTGCTGCTCACCGTGACCGGCGCGGCGGGCCGGCCGGCGGTGGTGGAGTGCACGGCCGGCATGCCGCTGCGCGACGTTCTCGACCTGTGTGAGGTCCCGGACGTCCAGGGCATCCTGATGGGCGGCTACCACGGCAAGTGGATCACCCCGGAGGCGGCGGAGAAGGCCGAGGTCTCCCGCAAGGGCCTGGCCGCAGTAGGCGGCACCCTCGGCGCCGGCATCATCATCCCGATCGGCGTGGACACCTGCCCGCTCGGCGAGGCCGCCCAGGTGGTGCGCTACCTGGCCGGGGAGTCCGCCGGCCAGTGCGGCCCGTGCAAGATGGGCCTGCCGGACCTGGCGCGCGCGGTCGACCTGGCCGTGGCCGGCAGCCAACCGGCCGACGTGGTGCGGGCCGCCGCCGGCGAGGTCAAGGGCCGCGGCGCGTGCAGCCACCCGGACGGCACGGCACGGTTCGCCCTCTCCGCGATCGAGGTCTTCGCCGAGGATTTGCGGCTGCACAGCACCGGCGACGGCTGCGGCCGGCGGGTCAAGGGCGTCATGGGGCTGCCCGGCGCACCCGACCCCAACCCGCAGAAGCTCACCCTGGACTGGTCCCGCTGCGACGGGCACGGCCTGTGCGCGCACGTGGTGCCGGACTTCATCCGGCTGGACGGCAACGGCTATCCGGCGTTCCCGACCACCCCCGTGCCGACCTGGCTGCGCGAGGGCGCCCTGAAGGCCGTCAAGGTCTGCCCGGAACTCGCCCTGCGCCTCGCCAAGGCCGAGTAGGGAAAGGCACTGACCACCACACCTGTCGAACGGAGCTGCGGATGCGCAAGCCGATCGGGCGGACAGCGGCGGCGTACCCGCCCCGCGCCGCCATCGTGGGGGCGCTCGTCGCCACCCTGCTCGCCACGGCGTCCTGCACCGGCACGGTGCCGCCCGACGCTGCCGCCGCCGGGACCACGCCGGCCCCGGCCAGCTCCCCGGCCACCCCGGCTGCCTCCGCGACCGGCTCGCCGTCGGCCGCGCCGGCCTCGGTCCCGGTCAAGGTCCCGGACGTTCTGCGCTTCAGCGGGACCACCCTCACCGGCAGCGCGTTCGACGCGACGCGACTGGCCGGCCGGCCGGTGGTGCTCTGGTTCTGGGCGCCGTGGTGCGCCACCTGCGCCAGCCAGGCGTGGACGGTGGCCGAGATCGCGCCGAAGTACCGGGACACCGTGCCGATCGTCGGCGTCGCCGGGCTCGGCGAGCAGCGGGACATGAAGAACTTCGTCAAGGAGTTCGACCTCGGCGACATGCCGCAGATCGACGACCGCAAGGGCACGCTCTGGAAGCGGTTCACGGTGACCGAGCAGAGCATCTTCGTGATCATCGACCGGGACGGCAAGGTCGTCCACCAGGGCTTCCTGGACGGTGAGGCGCTCAGCGCCCGGGTTGCCGCCCTGGCCGGGGCGTGACGGCCCCGCTGCTGCTCGCGCTGACCGCCGGCATGCTCGGCGCGGTCAACCCGTGCGGCTTCGCGTTGCTGCCCGCGTACCTCTCGCTGTTGGTCGCCGGAGCGTCGGACGCCCGCGGCGCGGTCGGCCGCGCGCTCACCGCGGCGGCCGGGCTCACCCTGGGGTACGTGGTGGTCTTCGGCGCCTTCGGCCTGGCGCTCGCGCCGCTGGCCGGCTGGCTGCGTCCCCGGCTGCCGTGGCTGACCGTGGCGCTCGGGCTGCTGCTGGTGCTGGCCGGTTGCTGGCTGCTCGCCGGTCGACGGCTGCCCGCGCCCGGGTGGACCGCGCGGGCGCCCCGGCTGACCAGGTCCTGGCCGTCGATGGCGCTGTTCGGCGCGGTGTACGCGCTGGCGTCGCTCGGCTGCGCCATCGCACCGTTTCTCGCCATCGTGGTGACCAGCCTCCAGGCCGGCTCGACCGGCCGCGGGCTGGCTCTGTTCGGCGCGTACGCCCTCGGGATGGGTCTGGTGGTCGCGGTCGCCGCGCTCGGTGTGGCGCTGCTGCGCGACGGGCTGGTGGCCCGGCTGCGCGTCGCCGGCGCGCTGGTGCCCCGGCTCAGTGGCCTGGTGCTGCTGCTCGCGGGCGGGTACGTCGCCTGGTACGGCTGGTACGAGCTGCGGCTGGCCGCCGGCCGCCGCGACGCCCTGGACGATCCGGTCATCCAAGCGGCAACACAGTTCCAGCAAACCCTGGCCAACACCGTCGACACGCTAGGCCCGGCACCACTCCTGGCCGCCCTCGCAGCGCTCCTCCTGGCGGCCCTCCTGCTCAGGCGCCTCCGCCCTCCCAGCGTCGATCATGAAGTTGTTGCCGCGACACGCCGAGGCGGCGGGCAATAACTTCATGATCGACAGCGGGAGGCGGGGTCAGCGCGGGGACAGGCGGTCTGTGCCCAGGCGGTCCTGGAGGACCTTGGGGACCAGGACTGAGCCGTCGGCCTGCTGGTACTGCTCCAGGATGGCCGGGAAGAGCCGGCTGGTGGCCAGCGCGGAGCCGTTGAGGGTGTGCACGAAGCGGGTCTGCTTGGCACCCGGCTCGCGATAGCGGATGGCCGCCCGGCGGGCCTGGTAGTCGCCGGCCCAGGAGACCGACGACACCTCCTTGTACTTGCCGGTGCTCGGCATCCACACCTCGATGTCGAGGGTCTTCTTCATCGAGGCGCTCGCGTCGCCCGCCGAGAGCAGCGTCCGCTGGTAGTGCAGACCCAGCCCCTCGACCAGGCTCTCGGCGTGGGCGAGCATCTCCTCCAGTGCCGCGTCCGCCTGCTCGGGCAGGGTGAACTGGAAGATCTCCACCTTGTTGAACTGGTGCCCGCGCACCGTGCCGCGCTCGTCCGAGTGCGACCCGGCCGACTCCCGCCGGTAGCAGGGCGTGTACGCGAACGCCTTCAGCGGCAGCTTCGTGGTCTCCAGGATCTCGTCCTGGTACGCGCCCAGGATCGCCGTCTCCGACGTGGGCAGCAGGAACTGCCCGCGCGGCGCGGAGTCGGCGTCCAGGTGGTAGACGTCGTCGTAGAACTTGGGGAACTGGCCGGCGGCGAAACCGGCCGAGTCGAGCAGCAGGTGCGGCGGGAGCAGGAACTCGTAGCCGGCCTTGATGTGCTGGTCGACGAAGTAGTTGAGCAGCGCCCACTCCAGCCGCGCGCCGATCCCCGTGTAGATCCAGAAGCCGGAGCCGCCGAGCTTGACGCCGCGCTCGTAGTCGACCAGACCCAGCGCGCGGGACAGCTCCACGTGGTCGCGGACCTTCTCGATCACCGGCGGCTCGCCGAAGGTCTTGACGACCCGGTTCGCCTCCTTGCCGCCGGGCAGGACGTCGTCGCTGGGCAGGTTCGGCAGCTCGCTCATCGCGTCGCGCAGCCGGGCCTGCACCTCGTCCAACTGGGACTCCAGGTCGGCGAGCTGCTTGCGCTCGGACTCCGGCGCGGTGACCTGCGGCTCGGTGCCGGCGCGCTTCGCCTGCGCGTACGCACGGGCCTCGGCCTTGCGGCGCTGCCGCTCGGCGTCGATCTCCGTGATCAGGGCGCGCCGTTCCTGGTCGAGCCGCTGGATCTCGTCCAGGGCCCGATCGACCTCGGCGGGATCCAGACGCTTCGCCAGCGCGGTCGCCACCGCCTCGCGATCCTTCCGGATCAACTCCATGTCGAGCATGCTGCTCCGTACGCCTCCGTCCGGGGTTCACTGGTGAACCATCAGATGCTACCGTCGCGCACGTTTCCACCCGACTACGGGGAGCGCGACGGGTTTTTACAGCCGGATCGGCATCAGGACGGAGAAGGTGTCCTCGTCGTTCGGGCGGCGCACGGCCAGCGGGGCGATCGGCCCGTCCAGCTCCAGCACCAGTTGCGGGCCGCCGGCCGCGTCCAGCGCGTCGAGCAGGTACCCGCCGTTGACCCCGAACCGCAGCCCGCTCGTCGGATCGGGCGCCGGATCGGCTGTGGCCAGCTCGGCGGGGTGCAGCAGGCGCAGGCCGCCGGAGTCGTCGAGGCCGAGGACGGAGACCGCCAGCGGCGTGCCGGCGTACTCGCGGGCCAGCGTGGGGGCGGCCGGGTCGCGCAGTGCCGCACGCAGCGCCACCACGTCCACCGGGATGCGGTACGCGGCCGGCCGAGCGCCGACCGCCTCGCGCAGCAGCCGGCGGTAGTCCGGGAAGTCGTACGGCAGGGCGGCGCCGGTCAGCGTCCGACCGGCCACCGTCACCCGCAGGTCCACGCCGGCCACGGTCAGCCGCACCTCCCGGGCGTCGGCGGTGGCGAGCAGCCGGCGCAGCCGGTCGACGAGATCCACCGGCACGAGCACCCGCGCGGGCGGTCCGTCGACACCCGCCGCGGCCCGGGCCACCGCGAGGCGGTGCCGGTCGGTGGCGACCAGGCGCACACCGTCCGGCGCCACGTCGAGCAGCACCCCGGACAGCGCCGGCAGCTCCGGGTCGACGCCGACGGCGAAGCGCACCGCGTCGAGCGCGGCGGCCAGCTCGGCGGGGGAGAGCAGCAGCGTGGTCACCGTCGTGGGCGCCGGGTCGACCAGGGCCCGGAGCCGGACGATCTCGCGGCGGGCGTCGGCCAGCCCGTCGGCCAGCCGGCGCAGGTGCGCGTCGAGCAGCCGGTGCACCTCGGCCGGCTCGGCGCGGACGGCGGCGGCGATCTCGGGCACCGGCATGCCGACCCGGCGCAGGCCCGCGACCAGTCGGGCCGGGCCGATCTGCTCGTCGGTGTACCAGCGGTAGCCCGTCACCGGATCGACCAGGGCCGGCGCCAGCACGCCCGCCGAGTCGTAGAAGCGCAACGCGCTGACGGTCAGGCCGCTGGCCCGGGCCAACTCGCCGATGCTGTGCAGGTCGCTCACCACGCCGGGCATCCTGCCCCCTCGACCTGGTCGAGGGTCAAGCCGCCGGCTCCGCGTCCCGCTGCGCCGCCGGCGTGGCATCGTCCCGCTTGAGCACCCGGAAGGTGAGCCCGGCCCGGACCAGCCGGTCCAGCAGCGCGTCACCCATCGCCGCGACCGGGGTGAGCTGGCCGGCGGTCGGCGGCAGGTCGTCGAACGCCAGGCACAGCGCCGACTCGGCGAGCATCTTCGCCGTCTCGTCGTAGCCCGGGTCGCCCCCCGCGACCTCGGTGACCACGCTCTTTCCGCCGCCGGTGCCGACGAACCGGACCCGGAACCAGGACGACGCCCGCTGCTGTGGGGTCGGGCCCTGCCCGGAGGCGAGCCGCCCGAGCAGCCAACGCCGGGTGGGCGGCACCTTCACCAGGCCGACCAGCGCGCCGAGCCCCACCGCGCTGACCAGCACGGTCGGCAGCCGCTTCACGGCGGCGAAGTGCCGGTAGCGGAAGTCCGGGCCGTACTCCGGGCGGCTGGCAGCCGTTCGGCGGATCACCTGCGGGTCGATGGTGGGCAGCGGCACGGTCCAGATGCCCAGCTCCGCCGAGCGGGCCAGCCGGCCGGGCACCGCCCGGACCCGCCGGTCGGTGGGGCGCGGCTCGACCGCCCGGCGGGCCCGGGCGGCCCGGCTGGCCTCGCCGGTCCGGGCGAACGCGGTGAGCGCGGAATGGTACGTCCCGGCGGAGAACCGGCCACCGGCGCGGACGTAGCCGTCCACGGTGATCGGGACGCCTTCGGGCAGCTGCTTGACGGTGAACCAGACGCCCAGGTCGTGGGGGATGGAGTCGAACCCGCAGGCGTGCACCAGCCGGGCGCCGCTGGCGGTCGCCTCGGCGTGGTGGCGGACGTACATCAGGTCGACGAACTCCGACTCACCGGTGATGTCCAGGTAGTCGGTGCCGGCTCGGGCGCAGGCCGCGACCAGTGGCTCCCCGTGGTGGACGTACGGGCCGACGGTGCTGGCGACCACCCGGGCGCTCTCGGCCACGGCGCGCAGCGACCCGGCATCGGTCACGTCGGCGGTGAGCAGCGGCAGGTCGACGAGCGTGGGGTCGATCGCGGCGAGCCGGCCGCGCACGGCGGCGAGGCGGTCGGCGTTGCGCCCGGCCAGCGCCCACCGCAATCCCGGCGGCGCGTGCCGGGCCAGGTATTCGGCCGTCAGCCCCCCGGTGAAGCCGGTCGCCCCGAACAGCACCACGTCGTACGCCCGCTCCCCAGCCATCCCCCGAGTCTGCCACCCGCCATCGCCCAGCGCCGATCGGCAGGCGCGGTCACGGCGTGAACACGGCCCGGACGCAGCCGTCGGCGCGGTCGGCGAACAGCGCGTACCCGCGGGGGCCGTCCTCCAGGGGCAGCCGGTGGGTGGCCAGGTGCTCGGTACGCAGCTCGTCGCGGGCCATCCGGTGCAGCAGCATCGGCACATCGCGCAGGTCCGGCCGGCGTGCCCCCCGCACCGTGAGCCGCTTGTCGGTCACCGCGCCGAGTGCGAACGCGTCCACGGGCCCCGGGGCCCCGCCGAGCACCACCACCACGCCGTCCTTGCGGCAGGCGTGCACCGCCTCGCGCACCGCGTCCGGGCGGTCGACGTCCCGGCCGGCCAACCGATCGACCACCGATCGCGTCGGCGGCACGCCCACCGCGACCACGCACACGTCCGGGCCGCGTCCACCGCTGCGCTCCCGCAGCTCCGCCGCGACGTCGGTACGGCGGTAGTCCAGCGGCTCCGCCCCGGCGTGCCGCTCGGCCATCCGCAGCCGCTCCTCGTGCCTGTCGACGACGAGCACCCGGGCGGCGCCGCGCAGCGTCGCGGCGCGAGCGGTCAACTGACCCACCGCCCCGGCGCCCCACACCGCCACCACGTCGCCGGATCGCACCTCGCCCAGCTCGGCCGCCAGCCAGCCGGTCGGCGCCGCGTCGGCGGCGAACAGCGCCCGGTCGTCGCCGACCGCGTCCGGCACCCGGAACGCGCCCACGTCGGCGTACGGCACCCGGACGTACTCGGCGTGGCCACCCGCGAAGCCACCCGCCGCCCGCGGCCGTCCGAAGCAGCCGGCGTCCGAACGCCACCGGTCCGGATCGACGCTCGCCACGTTGGCGCCGCCGTTGTCGCAGCAGGAGTGCCGGCCCCGGCGGCAGTACCAGCAGCCGCCGCACGCGACACTCGCGCCGACCACCACCCGGTCGCCGATCCGGTGTCGCCGGACCGCCGGACCGGCCTCGACCACCTCGCCGAGGAACTCCGTCCCCAGCACGTCACCGGCACGCAGCAGCGGGTCGCGACCGGCCAGCAGCGGCAGGTCGGCACCGCTGGTGGCGCTGCGGCGGACGCGGACGATGACGTCCCGCTCGTTGCGCAGCTCCGGGTCGGGCACCTCGCGTACCGCCAGCTCGTCGGCGGCCACCCAGCACAGCGCCCTCACCCGCGGGCCGTCCGGCGGTCCAGCGCCGAGCGGTCCGCGCGCAGCACCTCGCCGGCCTCCACGCGCTGCTTGACCTGGCGCAGTGTCCGGCGGACCAGCAGCTGCGGGTCGTCACCGACCAGATGCGCGGCGAGGCCGGGCGCCGCGACGGCGCCGGCCAGCGGGCGGGCGGCCAACTCGGTGCCCCGGTCACCCGGAGCCGGCCGCACCCGCACCTCGACCGTGCCGTCCAGGTCGCGCAACGGCTCCGGCCACCGGCCGCCGGGAAGGACCTCATCCGGGGGTCGGTCGACAGTCACGACCTCCCACGCGGCCGCCGTGGTCCGGTCGCGGTGCGCGCCCGGCCGGCCGCGCCGCCGGGGTACGCGCAGCAGCCGCCCCGCCCCGGCCCGCGCACCTGTGCCGAGGGCGGATCTCGCCCGCGCCAGCCGTCTGATCGGTCCCATCCGTCCTCCCGGTCCACGTCTCCCGATCGTCGGTCGCGCCGGGGTGAAGCGGACTCGCCCGAAAGGGGTGAACAGGTTCGGGCCGGGTAACCGCTCGCCGACCGGGGGTGGAACGCGTCGTGGGGGTGGGGCCGGGTGCCGGAACAGCAGGATCACGCGCGAGTCGGCACGGCGCCGCGACGCCGGGGGGAGCCGCCGCCGCTGCTGGCGTCGCGGCTGACCCCGACCGTGCCGCCCGAGCCGGTGGTGGCCCGGCCTCGCCTGCTGCGCCGGCTCGACGAGGGCGGCGCCGGGCCGGTCACCCTGGTCGCCGCGCCGGCCGGCTGGGGCAAGACCACCCTGCTCGCCTCCTGGGTCCGGCTGACCGAGCCCGGGGCGACGTCCGGGCCGGCCTGGGTGTCGGTGGAGGCCGGCGACGACGGCGACCGGCTCTGGGCGTACCTGGCGGCGGCGCTGCGCACGGCCACCGGAGCGGCGGACGACGACCTGGTGACGCCGCTGCCCACCGGCCCGCCGCGCCCGGACCAGCTGGAACTGCTGGCGGCCGGGCTCGCCGCCGCGGAGCAGCCCGTGCTCCTGGTCCTGGACGACCTGCACCGGATCACCGACCCGGCGGCGCTGACCGGGCTGGAGTTCCTGCTGCGGCACTCCGAGCAGCGGCTGCGCCTGGTGGTCGGTGCGCGGGCCGGGCTGCCGCTGGCCCTGCACCGGCTGCGCCTCGCCGGCGAGCTCACCGAGATCGGCCCGGACGAGTTGGCCTTCACCGACGACGAGGTGGCCGACCTGCTGACCGCGCACGCCGCACCGCTGCCGGCCGCTGCGGTGCGCCGGCTGCGCGAGCGCACCGGGGGTTGGCCGGCCGCGCTTCGGATCGCCGCGCTGGCCTTGCGCGGGCAGCCCGACCCCGAGCGCTGGGTGGGGCAGTTTGGCGGCGACCAACCGGAGGTCGCCGGCTATCTGCACGAGGAGGTGCTGGCCGCCATCGACCCGGCCGATGAGGACCTGCTGCGCCGTACGGCCCTCGCCGAAACCGTCTGCGCCGATCTGGCCGAGGCGTTGACCGGTCGCGTGGACGCCGAGCAGGCGCTGGCCGACCTGGCCGGGGCCGGCGGCCTGCTGCACCGGGAGGAGACCCGCCCGCCCTGGTACCGCTGCGACCCGCTGCTCGCCGACCTGCTCCGCGCCGAGCTGGCCCGGATGCCCGCCGACGAGGTGCGGGAGCTGCACGCGCGAGCGGCCGACTGGTACGCCAGCGCCGGCCGCCCGGCCGACGGGCTGCGGCACGCCCTCGCCGGCGGCCGGTGGGGCCTGGCCGGCGACCTGTTCGTCGCGCACTGGCCGGAGCTGACCCGCTACGACCGCGACCCGGTCGGCGGGCCGCTGTCGTCGTCCCCGCCCTCCCCGCCGCCGGAGGTGGTGCACGCCGACCCGGAGGTGGCTCTGGCCTGTGCCGCCGAGCGCGCGTACGCCGGTGACCTGCCCGCCGCCGCCGGCCATCTGCGCACGGCCGCCGGGCACGCCGACGCGCTGCCCGTGCCGCGGCGCGACCGGTTCCTGCGGTTGGCCACCGCGCTGGAGCTGACCCTGGCCCGGCTCGCCGGTGACCTGCCGCAGGCGCGTGCCGCCGCCGCCCGGCTGCTGCGCACCCGCCCGACCGACAAGCCAGGGGCCGGGGTGGCGGATAGCAGCGCCGCCGGGTCGCCGGTTGGCCAGGCGGCTCGGGTGCCCGAGCCCCTGTCGGCCCGCCCGTCGGACGCCGACGACGCCGACCTGCGGGCCTTCACGGGCACCGCGCTGGGTCTCGTCGAGCTGTCGGCTGGCGCGCTGCCCGACGGGCGGTTCGTCCGCGCCCGGGCGGCGGCCCGGGAGGCGGGTCGGCCGCGCACAGAGCTGGTCGCCGCCAGCCGCTCCGCGCTCCTGCTCGCCGTCCGCGGTGACCTGCGCGCGGCCGAGGCGGCGGCCCGCGACGCGCTGGGCATGTCGCCCTGTCGGGGCTGTTCCTCCCGGCTCGACTGCGGCTACGCGTACCTGGCGTTGGCGGTGGTGGCCCTGCACCGCGACCAACCGGAGGAGGCTGCCGCGAACCTCGCGCTCGCCGCCCCGGCAACCGGCGCGGCCTTCGCGGTCGGCCCGGCCGGCGCAGTCGGCTCGTCCGGCACGCCTGGTTCGGCGGGTCCGGGCGGTGGGGTCAGCCTCGCCGACGCGGGTCCCTCCGACGGGTCGAGCGCGGAGCCGGTGGCGGCGGCGATCTTCGCGTGGTGTCGTGCGGGGCTGGACCGGGACGCCGGCGACCCGGCTGCCGCCCAGCGGCTGCTCGCCCGCGCCCGGGAGGCTCTGCCCGACGAGCCGGCCGCCGCCGAACTGTCGGGCCTGCTCCGGGCGGCCGAGGTCGAGACCCGGGCCGAGCGGGGTGACCTGGACAGCGCCCGCGACCTGCTGGCCGGTGTGACCGGCGACGCGGCCACCCCGGCGCTCGACGTGGCCCTGGCCCGGGTGGAGCTGCGGGCGGGCGACCTCGGCGCCGCCGGGCGGGCGCTGCCGGACTGGCAGGCGCCGCCGGCCGCGGCCTGGCCCCTTCCGGTACGCCTGGACGCCGGCCTGCTGGAGGCGGTGCTCGCCGAGCGGGCCGGGGACGTACGCCGGGCCGGGCGCATTCTGGAGCAGGTGCTGGACCTGGCCGGCCCGCAGGGCTGCCGCCGGGCGTTCACCCGGGCCCAACCGTCGGTGCGGGACCTGCTGGCCACCCACCTGGATGCGGGCACCGCGCACTTCTCGCTGGTCAGCGATCTGGTCCGGGGCGTCGAGGAGAGCGCGCCCCGGCCGGCGGTCGAGCCGGGCGGCCTGCTCGACGAGCCGCTCACCGAGCGGGAGCTGACCATCCTGCGCTACCTGCAGAGCATCCTGTCCAACGTGGAGATCGCCGCCGAGCTGTCATTGTCGATCAACACGGTGAAGACCCACGTACGCAACATCTACCGCAAGCTCGGCGCGACCCGCCGGCGCGAGGCGGTCCGGCGGGCGCGCGAGCTGCGGCTGATCTGAGCAGCCGGCCCGGTCAGGCGTTCGCCGCCGCGTCCACGGCGGCCAGCAGGTCGGGCAGGTCGTACCCGCCGTCGTGCCGGACGTCGTTGACGAAGAGCGTCGGCGTGCCGTTGACCCCGCTGCGGATCCCGCCGACGAAGTCCCGGCGTACCCGGTCGGCGAACTTGTGGCTCTCCACCTCGGCGTTCAGCTCGTCCGGCGGCAGCCCGAGCTGCTCGACGCCGAGCGAGAGGTGCACGGGGTCCAGCTGGTCCTGGTGCTCGTACAGCCAGTCGTGCATCTCCCAGAACTTGCCCCGCGCCGCGGCGGCCTCCGCCGTCTCCGCGGCCCGTTCGGCGTACGGGTGGACGTTGGCGATCGGGAAGTACCGGTAGACCAGCCGTACCGTGTCGGCGCGCTGGCGCAGCAACTCGTGCAAATTCGCGTACGCGGCACCGCAGAACCGGCACTGGAAGTCGCCGTACTCGATGATGGTCACCGGGGCGTTGGACGGCCCGCGGACGTGGTCCTCGATGGTCACCGGCTCCCGGAGCCGGGCGGTGACCTGAAGTGGGGTGGTCATCCGGCCATCACCTTCCGATCGCGGACGAGGTTGTCCAGCGCGTCGAAGATCCCGTCCGCGCCCGGGTTGACGTCGGGAGCCGACAGGTAGCTCCACGCCACCGTCCCGGCCTGGTCGAGCACCACCAGCGCGCGGGCCGCCTCGCCCCGCGGGGTGTACGCGCCGTACCGGCGGGCCACCTCGCCCTTGGGCTCGAAGTCGGACAGCAGCGGGAAGGTGATGCCCCGGCTCTCGGCGAACGCCCGGTGCGACCAGATGCTGTCCACCGAGATGCCCAGCACCATCGCCTGGTACTGGTCGAACACCGGTGCCGCCGCCTGGTAGAGCGACATCTGGTCCCCGCAGACCGGGCTCCAGTCGGCGGGGTAGAAGACGAGCACGACCGGGCGACCCCGGAACTGCTCGGGGCCGGTCTGGCGCCCGTCCGGAGTGCTCGCCAGGGTGAAGCCGGGCGCGGGGCGCCCGGGTTGGATCAGCCCGTTCGGATCACTCATGCAGCCAGCCTGCCTCCGGGGCGGGTGAGGCCGGCTCACCCGCCCCGGGTGGTTGCGCGCTCAGCGCAGGCCCGGTGCGACCGCGATGTGGTTCTGGACCTCCCGGATGCCCGGTGCGGACCAGGCCACCTGCTCCACCTCGGCGCGTTCGGGCATGGAGTTCACCAGTCCGGCGAGCACCGCCGTGTCGCCGTGCACCCGGACGGTGATCCGTTCGGCTTCGGTGGCGCCGGCCCGGGCCAGCGCGTCCACGATCCGGTCGGCCACGTTCGCGCCGTCCGGCGGCGCGCTCGGCCGCACGGTGATGCCGTTGCTGACACCCCGCACGCCGGTCAGCCGGGAGACCGCCCGTTCGGCGGCCCGGCGCTGGTACTCCCACTCGACCTCGCCGTGCAGCGTCACCCAGCCGGCCGAGACGGTGACCTGGAGCTTCTCGATGGGCACGAACGCGTCCCACTCCAGCGCGTGGCCCGCCGCGGCGGCCACGTCCGGGTCGGCGCGCTCGTCGCTGCCGGGCAGCTGCACGGTCAGATCGTTGGCGACCGCCCGGACTCCGACGACGCGGTGCGCGGCCCGTTCGGCGGCCCACTTCTTCGCGTAGCTGTCCACCCGCCCGGTCAACGTGACGACGCCCTCGGCGACGGTCACGCCGATCTCGTGCGGCTGCACCCGGGGTTCCCAGGTCAACTCATCGAGTACGGCGGACTGGATGTCCTGGTCGGTGCGCGTGATCGTCGCGATGGCCATCGGCCCTCCCTCGCTGCGTGCGCTGGCTGGCGGACCAGTTGACGCGAGTGGCCGGCTGGCCCGCCGGCTCCGATGGTGTCGGCCACCGGGGTGAGCGGACCTCACCCGATCCGGACGACGGACCCATCCGACCTGCCCGCGCCGCGCGTCGACGGGGCCCGCCGTCGATGGTGGGAGCGCTTCCATAGCGGCGTCGAATCGGTTAGGGTGAGTGCGTTCCTCGATCGCGGGAGCCTCGCGTCGGGTGGTTGGAGCCAGGGCAAGCTCCGATCCGTTCCCCGCGTCGTCGTCCGTCCCCCGGGCTGCGACGCCACCCCTGGTCGATCCCGTCTCCCGGGTCTGCACCCCCGAGAGGAACCACAGATGCCCAGATCACTGACCGGCGCTCTGGTGTCGGCGTTGGCCGTCGCCACGGCCGTCGTGGCGGTCCCCATCACCGCCGCTGGCTCGGCGCCGGCGCCGGCCGCCGCCGAGGCGTACACCTGGCGCAACGTGCCGGTCGGCGGCGGCGGCTTCGTGCCCGGCATCGTCTTCAACCCCACCGAGAAAAACCTGATCTACGCGCGGACGGACATCGGCGGGGCCTACCGCTGGGAGCAGTCCAGCCAGTCGTGGACGCCGCTGCTCGACTGGGTCGGCGCGGACCGCTGGGGCTACAACGGCGTGGTCAGCATCGCCACCGACCCGGTGCAGACGAACCGGGTGTACGCGGCGGTCGGCATGTACACCAACGGCTGGGACCCGAACAACGGCGCGATCCTGCGCTCTTCCGACAAGGGCGCCACCTGGCAGGTCACCGAGTTGCCGTTCAAGAACGGTGGCAACATGCCGGGCCGGGGCATGGGTGAGCGGCTGGCCGTCGACCCCAACCGGAACAACATCGTCTACTACGGCGCCGAGGGCGGCAACGGGCTGTGGCGCAGCACCGACTACGGGGCGACCTGGGCCCGGGTCACCGCCTTCCCCAACGCCGGCAACTACCGTGCCGACCCCAGTGACCCGAACGGCTACAACGGGCAGAACCAGGGCCTCACCTGGGTCACCTTCGACAAGAGCACCGGCACCGCCGGGTCCACCACCCAGACGATCTACGTGGGCGTGGCGGACAAGGAGAATCCGGTCTACCGCAGCACCGACGGCGGTGTCACCTGGACGCGCATCCCGGGGCAGCCCACCGGCTACCTGGCGCACAAGGGTGTCGTCGACCCGGTCGGCGGTCACCTCTACATCGCCACCAGCGACACCGGCGGCCCGTACGACGGCGGCAAGGGCGACGTCTGGAAGTTCACCCGCTCGACCGGGGCCTGGACGCGGATCAGCCCGGTGCCCTCCACCAGCGCCGACGACTACTTCGGCTACAGCGGTCTGACCATCGACCGGCAGCACCCGAACACGCTGATGGTGGCCACCCAGGTCTCCTGGTGGCCGGACGCGATCTTCTTCCGCAGCACGGACGGCGGGGCGAGCTGGACCCGGATCTGGGACTTCACCAGCTACCCGCAGCGGTCCAAGCGCTACACCATGGACATCAGCTCGGTGCCCTGGCTGACCTTCGGCACCAACCCGGCGCCTCCGGAGGAGACGCCCAAGCTCGGCTGGATGAACGAGTCGGTGGAGATCGACCCGCACGACTCCAACCGGATGATGTACGGCACCGGCGCGACCATCTACGGCACCACGGACCTCACCAAGTGGGACACCGGCGGCCAGCTCACCCTCCGGCCGATGGTCCGTGGTCTGGAGGAGACCGCCGTCCTCGACCTGATCAGCCCGCCCAGTGGGGCGCCACTGATCAGCGCGCTCGGCGACGTCGGCGGCTTCCGGCACACCGACCTCGACACCATTCCGTCGATGCTCTTCACCCAGCCGGTCTTCACGAGCACCACCAGCCTGGACTACGCCGAGAGCAAGCCGGCCGTGCTGGTACGCGCTGGCAACTTCACCGACGCCGACCGGCCCAACGACAGCCACGTCGCCTTCTCCACCGACGGCGGCGCGACCTGGTTCCAGGGCACCGAGCCGTCCGGGGTCAACACCGGTGGCACGGTCGCCGCCGCGGCCGACGGCAGCCGGTTCGTCTGGGCGCCCGGCGACGCCGGCCAACGCGTCGTCTACGCAGTCGGCTTCGGCAACTCGTGGGCGCCGTCCGCCGGCATCCCGGCCAACGCGATCATCGAGTCGGACCGGGTCGACCCCAACCGGTTCTACGGCTTCAGCGCCGGGCGGGTCTATCTGAGCACCAACGGCGGCGCGACCTTCACCGCCACGGCGGCGACCGGTCTGCCCACCTCCGACGTCCGGTTCAAGGCGCTGCCCGGGCAGTCGGGTGAGCTGTGGCTGGCCGGGCCGGGAGGGCTGTGGCGCTCCACCGACTCCGGTGCCAGCTTCACCAAACTGGGCGGCGTCAGCGCCTCCGGCAACGTCGGCTTCGGCAAGGCGGCGCCCGGCCGGACCAACCCCGCCGTCTTCCTCTACGGCACGGTGGGCGGTCAGGCCGGCGTACACCGCTCCGACGACGGCGGAACGACCTGGGTACGCATCAACGACGACCGCCACCAGTACGGCAACCCGACCGAGGCACTGACCGGCGACCCGCGTGTCTACGGACGCGTCTACCTCGGCACCAACGGTCGCGGCATCCTGGTCGCCGACCGCACCGGCGGCACACCGACCACCCCGCCTCCGACCACCCCACCTCCGACGACGCCGCCCCCGACCACGCCGCCCCCGACCACGCCGCCCCCGACCACGCCACCTCCCACCACCCCGCCTCCGACCACGCCGCCCCCGGCTGGTGGATGTGTGGCGGCCTACCGGGTGACCGGCTCCTGGTCGGGCGGCTTCCAGGCCGAAGTGGTGGTCAGCAACCCGGGCACCCGGCCCATCGCCGGTTGGACGCTGGGCTGGACCTTCCCCAACGGCCAGCGGATCACTCAGCTCTGGGGCGGCACCCACACCCAGACCGGGGCGGTCGTCTCGGTCGTGGACAGCGGCTGGAACGGCGCGCTCGGCGCCGGTGCCAGCACCACGATCGGCTTCCTCGCTTCCTGGACCGGCAGCAACGCGCCGCCGACCACCGTGAGCTGCACGAGTCGCTGACCCGGTGGCCCGGCGTCGTCCGGGCCGCCCGAGAACACCGGTCCGCCGGGGCTGCCTGAGGGGTCCGGCACCCCGGCGGACCGGCCCCATATCCCGATGCTCGAGCCACCCACCGAGCAACGCGAACGGACCCCGTCGACCAGTTGGTCGGCGGGGCCCGCTCGGTGTGTCGGGAAGCTAGTCGTCCAGGCCGACGGGGGAGTTGGGGCGGTCGACGTCGACGAACTCGACGTCGTCCACCGCGCGGTCGTCCCGGCTGCCGGCGGCACGGGCAGCGGAGCCGACGGCCCAGCCGACCGCCGCGCCGACCAGCGCGGCCCCGATCAGGAGCGTCCACGGCAGCGCCGGCTGGCGCCCGGCGAGCGCGTCAAAGGCGCGCGAGGCCCGACGCCGGGCCTCCTCCGCCGCGGAGCCGACCAGGTCACCCGCCCCGTCGGCGAGATCGCCGCTGCTGCGACGGGCCGAACGGGCGGTGTCCCGGACACTGTCGCCTGCGGAGCTGACGGCGGAGAGCAGGTGCTCCCACGCCTGGTCCGCGATCCGCTCCGGCTTGCTGCGCCGGTCCAGCAGGTTGGTTCCGAACATCGTGGTTACCTCCTCGGGGTGCCGAAGCCGCCGGCCACTTCGGACTTCGGCGTCTGTCCAGCGCGGCACGGTTTCGCTGATTTCGCAGTGCCCCGGGCCGGTCGGCCGCAAACCCGGTCGGCCGCGGCTCACCGGCTCCCTCAGCGCACCGCCACCACGGCCGCACCGCGGGCGAAGTCGTCATCGTCGTCGTCATCGTCGTCCCCGCCGCCGAAACCGCAGGCCAGTACGAGGGCGAGCAGCACGCCGACTCCGGCCAGCCCGGCCAGTCGCTTGATCATCGAAGGTCCTCTCCGTCACGGTGGGTGTCCCGGGGCTGATGCTAGGTGGCGTCGGCAACCGACCGGCCGGACCGGACCGGACGCGTTCGGGCGACCGTGGTGCGACACGCCGGTCCCAAGCGGGGCCGGCGTACGGGATGGGTTGGTTGTCGGGCGTGTCGGTTCACGCCCGTTACCCTGGTCCGGCGATGCGTCGGTTCCGACCGATCGCGGAGTGGTCAGATAACGAAAAGTATTGGTTGATCAGATACCGAAAAGTGGGGATATGGGCGACTTTGTTCGCCCGGATCCGTGAATTGCTCATCCCGAGGGGTGGCGACCGAGGCCGTCGGAGGAATACTCTCGGTCGCGGCCCGCGTACTGATGAGACGCCCGGGGGACGGGCGGGTGGAGGTGCTCGCGTGAGCCTGTCGATCGTGAAGTCGGTCCTGTCCGGTGGTGTCGTGGAGATCGCCCCCCGGGGCGAGATCGATGTCGACACAGCGTACGAGGTGCGTGAGGCGATTGCGGAGGTGCTGGCCAAGAGCCGCCCGCTCCGCATCGAGCTGAACATGAGGCTGGTCACCTTCATTGACTCGGTCGGCATCAGCGCCATGGTCGCCGGCTTCCAGACCGCCGAGGTCAGCGGCGTCAAGCTGGTGGTCACCGAGCCGAGCCGGTTCGTCCACCGTCAGCTCTGGGTGACCGGTCTGCTCGGTCTCTTCGGCGCACCGGAGCCCTACTTCGCTGGGGCCGCCACCCCCGAGGTGCTTCCGGGCGCCTGAGCGCCCGCCGCCCCTCCCGTCAGGGCTGCTCGTCCAGACCGGTCAGGTCCACGTCGGTCACCTCGGTGACCGCTCGGATGGCCGTCACCGACGCGTACCCGGCGGCCAGCAACGCCAGGTCCGTGCCGGGCTGCGCGGCCTGGCCGGGCTCCTCCAGCGCGGTACGCACGAAGCCGTGCCCCGACTCGGCCACCGTCATCTGCACC
This sequence comes from Micromonospora sp. NPDC047557, assembly GCF_043205095.1. Taxonomy (NCBI): domain Bacteria; kingdom Bacillati; phylum Actinomycetota; class Actinomycetes; order Micromonosporales; family Micromonosporaceae; genus Micromonospora; species Micromonospora sp. NPDC047557. Next base: position 71,348 of record NZ_JBIDDK010000003.1, read on the forward strand.
TGACCGAAGCTGGCCAGGGCGCCGCGACGCACCCCGCGCAGCCGTCCGTGCGGCAGGTCGGGGGCGTTGACGTTGAGTACGCTCTCCGGCGGCGCGGCGGTCAGCCGGGGGAGCAGGTCCAGGGCGACGCGCGCGGCGGTGTCCCAGTGCCGTTCGGCGTCGCGTACCCGGGCTGCGGCGTCCACCGCGGCCCCGCCGCTGCCGGCCGTCGCCTCGCCCGCGGAGAGCACGTCCAGTGAGACGGCCATGGCCCGGCACCCGTTCGAGGCGGCGGTGAAGGCGGCGCCCACCGTGCCGGAGTGCAGCACCGCGCGGCCGGCGTTGGCTCCCCGGTTGATGCCCGACAGCACCACGGACGGCGGCGGGCCGAACGCGCCGTGTAGCGCGATCAGCGTGATGAAACCGGGCGAGCCGGCGACCCCGTACGCCGGCACACCCGCCAGGTCGGGCAGCGGGTGGTCGTGCACCACCACCCGCCCGTCCCGTTCCACCGCGCTCATCGCGGCGCTGGTGCCGCTGGCCTCCTCCATCGGCGCCGCGACCACCACGTCCAAGCCCCGCTGGGCGGCGGCCACGGCCAACGCCTGGATGCCCGGCGCGGCGATCCCGTCGTCGTTGGTCACGAGCACCCGCAGCGTCATCGCTCGACCACCCGGTCGGCCAGCTCGTCGGGGGTGGTGCGCTCCTGTTGCCGACTGTCCGCCGGGACCAGCCGGACCCGCTCCACCAGCCCGGTGATCGAGTCCAACCGTCCGGTGCCCAGCCCGTGCCGGGTCACGTTCAGCGCGCCGGCCGCGGCGCCGGTGCGGATGGCCGTCCGGATGTCGCCACCACGGGCGATCACGGCCGCCACGCCGGCGGTCATCGAGTCGCCCGCGCCGCGCGGATCGGCGGCCTCCAGCCGGGGCATCTGCACCTCGAAGAGCTCCCCGTCGATGAGCGCCAGCGCCGGCTGGTCGGCTCGGCTCACCACCACCGTCTCGGCGCCCGCGGCGTGCAGGTCGTACATCGCCCGGGTCAGCTCGAGGCCGTCCCCACTGCGGGCGCGACCGTCCCGGATCAGCTCCTCGTGACTCACCTTCAGAAAGAACACACCGCCGTCCAGTACGGCGCCCAGGTGATCACCGGACAGATCGGCCACCACCCGGCTGCCGTTGGCGCCGAGGTCGGCGGCGAAGCGCCGGTACAGGTCGGCCGGGACGAGCCACGGCGCGTTCGGGCCACTGAGGACGCTCACGTCGGCGCGCAGTCCCTCGCCGAGCGCCAGGTTGTACAACTCGTCCAGCTCGTGGCGGCTCAGTCGCTCCCCGGGAACGTCCACGACCTCCTGTCGGGACCCGCCCCGCCGGTCGTGCACGTACCCGCCGCTGCCGGAGTCGCGCACCACCACCTTCAGCTCCACCCCCTCGCTGACCAGCAGCGGCTCCAGCACCTGACCGATCTCGCCACCGAGCGCGGCGCAGAGCACCACGTCGACGCCGAGCGACAGCACCATGCGGGCCTGCCAGACGCCCTGGCCGCCGGGGTGCAGGTGCAGTTCGGGCTGGTCGTTCGGCTGGTCCACGGTCACCGTCAGCTGCGGGGTCGGCGCGAAGACCATCACGTGCCCGCTCACCGGTCGTCACCGAACATGCGTGTCCACCCTTCGTCACAACCGGTGATTTCCCATCAGCCGACCGTAATGGGAACGGCGCGCGAATACCGGGACAACGGACGGTGTCCGTCCGGGCGTTGCCAGCGTGGGCCGGGTACGGGACGATCGTGCGACCAGCGACGTCGGGAGACGGTGTGCTCAGCAGCGACAGCTTCAGCTACACCGTCCAGGCCCGCTGCTCACTCGCCGAGGCGGCGGCGTTGTTGAGCGACCTGACCCGCCAGGGCGAACTGCACCCCCTGATCGTCCGGGTCCGCCGGGTGCCGCCCCGTCCGGGGGCCCGAGCCAGCTACACGATCAACGACAGGCTGGCGGTGGGGCCGTTGCGCTTCCGCACCACCTACCAGGCGGACGTGCTGATCAGCGAACCTGACGAGATCGTCACGGTGGCCCGCCAGTGGCCGGCCACCACCGTCCGGAACCACACCCGGTTGCGCACCGAGCCGGACGGCCTGGTCCGGATCGACGTCGACATCACCCTGCGCGCGCCGACGCCCCTGTTCCGGTACGCCTTCCAACAGGCCCGCGCCGCCCACCTCGCCCTGGCCACCCGCCTCGGTGCGGCCCTGGAGGCCACCCACGACGAACAACCCCCGGCCTGACCCACCCCACGCCTGCGGCCTCGCGTCATGTGGCCTCCCGGTGGCCGCTACGTCCTCGTGGTGGCGCGCTCGCGCGCCACGCTCCGCGCGCCGGTCGGCCGGGCGGGTCGGCGGCCCCAGGGCTTGTACGTGGAGAGCACGGTCGCGATGATCATGAGGCTGGTCGACACCGCGGGCGCGATCACCAGGTCGGCGCGATCCCGGGCGGGGAGGGCGGCGCCCAGCGCGCTCGCGTGCCGCAGGTTCGGGGTGAGCAGGAACAGCACCAGCCCGACCATCACCGTGGTGATCACGAGCTTGACCAGCACCCACCGGTAGCGCACCAGGCCCCAGGGGGTGAGCAGCGCGCTGGCGACGCCGACGAGCCAGACGAGCACGCTCAGCGGCGCGAACAGCACCGTGCCGACGAGCCCGGCGACCGGATAGACCACGGCCGGGTCGGCGCCGCGCTGTGCCGCGATGCCGAGGGTGAGCAGCACCAGGTCGGCCCCGAGCCAACCGACCGAGGTGATGATGTGCAGGGTGAGCAGCGCCTTGCGGGTGGTGGGCGAGATTCGCGGCATACCCGACATGCTGCCGGCCCGGCCCGGCCGGGTCGTCCGATCACCGGCGACGTCCGGGGTACGTCCGCTGACGTACCCGGGGCCGGCGCACCGCTCGACGGTGCGCCGGCCATCGGTGGGGTCAGTACACCGACAGGTGTACGTGGTTGGTGTGGTCGCTGGAGGGGTCGCCGTTCCCCCCGCTGTACGCCTTCCACCCGCTGCTGGGCAGCCAGATCTGCCGGTACCAGATCACGTAGAGCACGGCGAGCCGGTCGGAGTTGCGGATGAAGTACGCGGCCAGGTTGTTGCCGTACGTCTTGTCGCCGCCGGTGGCGTCCCCGCCGAAGCCGCCCTTCTGGGCGGCGAAGTCGCAGGCCCGACCCTTCGGGTGTTCGCCGGAGCCGCCCGAGCGGTGACAGGAGACGTACCGGGTGAAGCCGGCGGCCTTCGCCTGGTTGAGGGCGTGCAGGGTGCGGGGGGTGATGCAGCCGCTGGCCGGGGTGGGGTCGTTGATGCTGCACGACTCGGACGGCCAGGAGCCGTCGGAGTTGCGCGGCGCGGGCTGCGCGTTGGCGGTGGAGGTGCCCCGGTTGGAACTGGTGTCGGCAGCGGTGGTGCGCGGCTTGCTGGTGGCGACCGCCAGGGCCCGTTCGGCCTGTTCCTTGCGCTTGGCCATCACCTCGACCTGCTTGCGCTGCTCGCGGATCTCGCCGTCCAGCGCGGTGCGGGTGCGGTTGGCCTCGTCCCGGGTGGTGTGCAGGTCGCGCAGCACCCGGTCCTCGTTGGCGGCCACCACGTCCAGCGCGGCCGCCCGGTCCATGAAGCCCTCGGGGCTGTTGGTGTTGAGCAACGCCGAGACGGTGCTGAGCCGGCCGGTGCGGTACGCCACGCCGGCGATCTCGCCGACCTTGCCGTTGCGCACGGTCATCTCGGCCTCGGTGGTCTTCAGCTTGGCCGCGAGTTGCTGCTGGCGCTGGACGGAGGTGTCCAGGGCGCGCTTCGCGTCCAGGTAGCCCTTGCTGGCGGCCTCCAGTTGGGCCCGCAGCGCGGGGGTGCCGCCCTCCTCGTCGCCGTCGGGCGCCGCGGCGGCCCGCAGGCCGCCGGGGGGAGCGGCGGTGGCGGCGCCCACCGGTAGGGCGACGCCGAGGGTGACCATCATGACGATCAGTGCCGCGAGTCGGGCGGCGGGTGGTCGTGCTGGTGCCACTACGCATGTCCTTCCGTCAGCCGCCGACCGGGTTAGCTGACGGGTTCGGGACGGAAGATCCCTACCGCTGACGCGGATGCACCCCAGGAACGTGGTTCCCCGGTTCGCCCTCTCGGGTGATTAGGCGGCGGCCGCCACCGGCGCCGGGAGGGCGCCGCCGGGTGGTGGCCGGGGACGAGCCTACCGGGGCAGGTGGGACGTGTGCAGTCGATGTGACGGAAGGTGTCTGCGCCACCACCGAAGATGACGGCGAAACGGTCTTTCCGCCAGATAAGTGATCACCATTCGATCGAACCGCAGGCGCCCGTGGCGGACCCGGGCTCGATCTGCAGCGTGGCGTGCTCGATGCGGAAGTCCTCCCGCAGGGCGGTACGCGCCGCGGTGAGCACCGTGCCGACCTCCCCGCCGGGCGCCATGATCAGGTGTGCGGAGGCCACCTCCATGCCCGAGGTGAGCGTCCAGACGTGCAGGTCGTGCACCTCGACCACGCCGGGCACCGCGGCCAGTCGGTCGTGCACGGCGGTGACCTGGAGGTGTTCCGGGGCGGCCTGCACCAGGATGCGGACGGCCGCGCGCCCCAGCCGCCAGGTGCGCGGCAGGATGAACACGCCGATGGCGACCGCGACCAACGGGTCGGCCCACCACCACTCGGTGACCGCGATGAGCACCGCCGCGCCGATCACGCCGAGCGAGCCGAGCAGGTCGCCGAGCACCTCCAGGTAGGCGCCCTGGAGGTTGATGCTCTCCCGGGCGCCGGTGCGCAGCAGCGCGAACGCGATCACGTTCGCGAGCAGGCCGAGAACGGCCACCGCGAGCATCGGGCCGGTCAGCACCTCGTGCGGGTCGCCGAACCGGCCGATCGCCTCGATCACCACGTAGACCGCCACGCCGGAGAGCAGGACGGCGTTGGCCAGGGCGGCGAGCACCTCGAGGCGGTAGAGCCCGAAGGTGCGCTGCGGGTCGCCGGTGGCCCGCCGGGTGGCGGTGATCGCGGCGAGCGCCATCCCGATGCCCAGCACGTCGGTGAACATGTGCCCGGCGTCGGAGAGCAGGGCGAGCGAGCCGGTGTGGAAGGCGGCCACACCCTCGACCACCATCAGGGTCGCGAGCAGCCCGAACGCGGCCCAGAGTCGGCCCCGGTGCTGGTGGGCGGCGTTGGTGACCGACCCGTGGTGGTGGTCATGACCTGCTCCCACGAGATCCACCCTCCGTCGCCACCCGGGACCTGGTCAAATGTATGCTCACATCGCTATGTATGCAAGTGTACGGGCCGGCCAACCCTGCGACACCGCAACCCGCAGGTCAGCCGGTCGGGTCGATGGTGGTGAGCCGCTGGGTGGCCCGGGAGAGCGCCACGTAGAGCGTGCGTACGCCGGAGCCCGGATCGGCCCGGATCTCGCTCGGGGCGACCAGCACCACCCCGTCGTACTCCATGCCCTTCGCCTCCAGGCTGGTCACCACCTGCAACCGCGCCGCGCCGAGTGAGCCGAGCCAACCGGCGACCTCGTCGCGGCGGGTGACCGGCGTGATCACCCCGACCGTGCCGTCCACCTCGGCCAGCAGGCCGCTGGCCGCCTCCACGACCGCGGTCTCCAGCCCGGCGGGCGGCACCACCAGCTCGACGGGGTCGATCCCGGTGGAGCGGACGGCGGTCGGCAGCGACAGGTCCGGGTAGAGCCGACGGATCTCCGCCGCCGCCACCGCGAAGATCTCCGCCGAGTTGCGGTAGTTGGTGGTGAGCGTGAAATCGTGCCGCTTGCGCCGGCCCAGCGCCTGGTCCCGAGCGAGGGTCAGCTCCTGGGGATCACCGGTCCACGCGGTCTGCGCCGGGTCGCCCACGACGGTCCAGGAGGCGAGGCGGCCACGCCGTCCGACCATCCGCCACTGCATCGGCGAGACGTCCTGCGCCTCGTCCACCACCACATGCGCGTACTCCCGGTAGTCCTCCGGACGCTCCCGGGCCGCCGCGCGAGCGGCCCGCTGCCGGTCGCTGGCGGTGCTCAGCTCGCGCACGCCGCCGGCGAGTTGGAACGGGTCGCGGCGGGCCCGCGCCGGCTGCATCGGCTTGCCGAGCAGCGCGTCCAACTCGTCCAGCAACGCCACGTCAGCGATGGTCAGACCCGCGGTGTCCAGATTCTGGTACGCGGCGGTGAGCAGCCTGATCTCCGCGCCGGACAGGATCCCGCCGGCGTACCGACGCAGCCGATCCGGGCGAGCCAGCCAGCCGAGCACGTGTCGGGGGTGCAGGCGCGGCCACCACGCCTTGAGGAACTCCCGGAACTCCGGCCGTTCGGCGATCTCGCCCTCGAAGGCCCGCTGCTCCGGCAGCCGGGTGATGCCCACCGCCCGGGCCTGCGCCCAGAGCGCGGCGAACACCCCGTCGAAGCCGGCCCGGCGTACCTCGTTGCGCCGGGCGCCACGGTGCAGCGCGCGGTCCCGGATCCGGTCCAGCTCGGCCCGGTCCAGCCGCAGCAGCGTGCCCCGGTAGAGCAGCCGCAGCTCACCCGGGCCGCCCGGCACCGCGTCGCGGGCCGCGCGCTCCAGCACCCGGCGCATCCGCAGCGAGCCCTTCACCGCCGCCACCTCTGGCGGGTCGGTACGGGTGGCGGTCATTCCCGGAAAGAGGGTGCCCAGCGAGTGCAGGGTCGCCGTGTCCTCACCGAGCGAGGGCAGCACCGAGGCGATGTACTCGACGAAGACGCTTGACGGCCCGACCACCAGGATGCCCCCGCCGGCGTACCGGCTGCGGTCGGAGTAGAGCAGGAAGGCCGCCCGGTGCAGGGCGACCGCCGTCTTGCCGGTGCCCGGGCCGCCCGCGACGATCGTCACCCCGGAACCGGGCGACCGGATGGCCTCGTCCTGCTCCCGCTGGATCGTCGCCACGATGTCGCGCATGCCCCGACCGGTGGCGCGGGAGAGGGTGGCCAGCAGCGCGCCGTCACCGACCACCGTCATCCCCTCCGGGGCGGCGTCCGGATCGAGCAGGTCGTCCTCGATGCGGGTGACCCGCTCCCGCTGGGACTGGATCGTACGGCGGCGCACCACGCCCAGCGGCTGCGCGGGCGTGGCCTGGTAGAACGCCGACGCGGCCGGCGCGCGCCAGTCGACGACAAGCGTGGTGGCGTCCTCGTCGCGGATGCCGAGCCGCCCGACGTGCAGCACCTGCCGGTCGCGCAGGTCCAGACGGCCGAAGACCAGCCCCTCGTGCTCGGCGTCGAGGGTGTGCCGCCGCTGCGCGGCGTGGAAGACCATCGCGTCGCGCTCGACAAGCGCGCCGAACGTGCCGACCCGGGCCATCCGGTAGCCGTCCCGTTCGGCCCGAACCGCTAACTGGCGCAGCTCGGCCAGTCGGGCGTACACCCGGTCGAGGTGCCGCTGCTCGACGGCGATCTCCTGCTCCAGGGCGGTCTGGTCGGTCAACGCACGCTCCTTCGATGTCGCCGGCAAGCGGCGCGAACCGCGCGGGCCAACCGCAGAAGGGTACGGCCCCGGGCCCGGCGCTTCGCGCCCGAGGTGCGGGAACGTGCTCAGCGACCCGTCCCGGCCGCGCTCGCGTCGTGCCCGTCGCCCGCCGGCGCGGCGAGCACCCGACCCAGTACGCCGGTCAGCGCGGCGTTCACCTCGTCCGGGCGTTCCATCATCAGCATGTGTCCGGCACCCGGACAGACGGTCAGCTCGGTGGCCGGGAGGGCGGCGGCGATCGACTCGGCGCACGGCGGTGGGGTCAGCCGGTCCCGGTCACCGACCAGGGCGGCGGCCGGCAGGTGGGCCAGCGCGGTGAGGCTGTCCAGCCGGTGCTGGGCGCCGAACGAGGCGCGGAAGCCGCCGATCGAGCGCAGCGAGGCGCGGGCCACCGCCGAGGTCACCAACCGGATGTCGGAGGGATCGCAGCGGTCGCCGAAGAGCATCCACCGGATGCTCGGCTGCAACGCGTTCAGCAGCGCCCGGGGCGGTCGCCACGAGCCGCACCGGGCCAGGACACCTGCGCCCGTCGTCTCGGCGAGCCGGATCAGCCGGGCGATGCGCGGCGAGAGCCCGTAGACGGTGTGCGTGTGCCCCTCAGCGGTGGTCGAGACGAAGACCAGGCCGGCCGTACGGGCGGCGAAGTGGCCGGGGTGGCGGTGCGCGTACTCCATGATCGTCATTCCGCCCATCGAGTGCCCGACCAGGACCACCCGACCGGTCGGCGCGATCGCGTCGAGGACGGCGGCCAGATCGTCGCCGAGCTGGGCCAGGGTGGCCGTGGGCAACGCCATGCAGCTGGACCGGCCGTGGCCGCGCGCGTCGTAGGTGACCACCCGCACCGCGCCGCCGGCCGAGGCGGTGAGCGCGTCCACCTGCCGGTGCCAGCTGCGCCCGTCCAGCGTCCAGCCGTGCAGCAGGACGGCCGTGACCGGGGCGTCCGCAGGCCCCGTGACCTCCACGTGCAGTCGTACGCCGTCGGGCATACCGACCTCGAAGCCCTCCGGCATCGCCACCTCCCCGGGCCGCCCCGGCCTCACCAGTCACCGGGATACCCGGCGGTAACACCGGCTACCCGCCGGGACGCCCCGCCAATCGCGCCGGGCGAACATTCCCGACCCCGCCCGTGACCGTCGCCGGCGAGCCAAGCTGAACGGCATGGAGGCGGCGGGACAGGGGCGGCAGGCCGGGGGTACGCCTCGCGCCGCGCTCGCCGATCTGCTCGCCGGCAACCGGCGGTTCGTCAGCGGCCAACCCGTGCACGGCCACGACGTCACCGCCGCGGCGGCGGCCGCCTCCGGGGACCAGCAGCCGTACGCGGTGGTGCTCGGCTGCATCGACTCGCGGGTGCCGCTGGAGGCGATCTTCGACCAGACCTTCGGTGCGATCTGCGTGATCCGTACCGGTGGGCACGTGCTCGACCGCGCGGTGCGCGGCTCCATCGAGTACGTGGTCGGTCAGCTCGGCGTGCCGCTGGTGCTGGTGCTCGGACACGAGCGGTGCGGGGCGGTGGGAGCGACGGTGGACGCGCTGCGGTCGGGGGATCGGCCGGGTGGCTCGCTCGCCTACCTGGTCGACGAGATCGCCCCGGCGGTCACCGAGGCCGGGCTCGACGACCCGGCGGTGCATCCCCTGGCGATCCGCCGGCACGTCCGGCGTACGGTCCACGCGCTGCGCGCGGACGACCTGCTGGCCGGCCCGGTCGCGGCTGGTCGCGTGGCGGTGGTGGGCGGCATCTACGACCTGAGCACCGGCGAGGTTGCCCTGCTCGACCCGACCTGAACACCGGACGCGAAACCGCCCGCCGGGAACTCCCGGCGGGCGGTTTGCTGTTGCTGCGGTGGGGGAGGGCTCAGCCCTCGAAGACGCCGGCCGCGACCAGGCGCTTCTCGGTGGCCTCCCAGCCGTCGTTCGGGTGAACGGCAGCCAGGTTGTTGATCTCCGCCCGGATCTTGGCGGCGTGGCCGGCGGCGGCCAGCACCCGGATCTCCTCGACGAAGGCGTCGGAGTCGGTGCGCAGGTGCGCGGTCTTGCCGTTGGTCAGGTTGCGCACGTAAGCGTGCTTGCCGCCGTTGAGCGGGATGAGGTACTTGAACTCGCCCAGCACGCTGAGGGCGCCACCCTGGCCAGCCTGGCCGGCCCGGACGGACGCGCGCGCGGTCTTAGAGGTGTTGCTCGCCACGGAGGTACTCCTTGCAAGACGTACGGGAGGACTGGACGTCCGGGGGCTGTGTGCGGGTGACACTGAGTCGGCCCGCGAAGGTGTAACGCGGCAGAAGCCGCCGATGGAACTGTACAGGACCACGACATCAGGCTGGTCGTCGCGGTGTCCTGAGAGGCAACGGAGACCACCCGTCCGGCTATTCCGCCAGGCGTTTTTTCCGATTCCCTGGCGCACCATCCGTCACAGGAGTCATCATGTGTTGCAGCAACCACTCCGGTGGACGAGGTCGTAGGGGAAGACGCACCTCGCTCTCCGGGAGGTCACCGTGCCAACGCGTGGCGTCGTATACGTCCACTCGACCCCGCTCGCCGTGTGCTCGCACGTCGAGTGGGCGATCGCGCGCGTCCTAGCCGCGCCGGTCAACCTGCAGTGGACGGCTCAGCCCGTCGATCCCGGCGCCCGCCGGGCCGAGTGCGGGTGGACCGGCCGTCCGGGGACGGGCGCCGAGCTGGCTGCTGCCCTCCGGCAGTGGCCCATGATCCGTTTCGAGGTCACCGAGGAGCCGAGTCCCGGCGCCGACGGTGAGCGCTTCATGTACGTGCCCGCCCGTGGCCTCTTCCGGGCCACGGTCGGGGCGGCCGGCGACATCCAACTCGGCGAGGACCGGCTGCGGACGCTGATGGCCTCCGCCCGGGCCCCGGAGGCGCTGTCGCACGCCCTCGACAAGGCGCTCGGCACCGCGTGGGACGCTGACCTGGAGCCCTACCGGTACGCCGGGGACGGGGCACCGGTGACGTTGCTCACCCGGGTCGGCTGACCTCCGCCACCGCCCCGCTGGCCAGACGCTCTCGGGCGCTGCGACCGGTAAGGTCAAGTTGCCCCGATAAGGGGGAGCCTGGTGGGATGGGCGGGTGCCGATTCGCCCGCGACACGCCGGTGTCGCCGTCGCCGCCCTGACCGCCCTGCTCGTCTCCGGCTGCTCCGGCGCCCCGGACAGGCCCGACCCGACGCCCGGTCCGACCGGCGTCTCGGCGGCCCCGAGCGCTCCCGCCGCCACCCCGGCCGACGACCCGGCCGCGCGGGCCGCCGCCCTCGTCGCGACGCTCTCCGACGAGGACCTGGTCGGGCAGGTGCTGATGCCGTACGCGTACGGCGACTCGGCCACGAAGGTCTCGCCCGGCTCCGCGGCCGGCAACCAGGCCCTCGCCGGCGTCGACACCCCCGCCGAGATGATCGCGAAGTACCGGCTCGGCGGGTTGATCCTGGTCGGCTTCAGCGCCGACGACCCGACCAAGGGCAACCAGGAGACCACAAACGTCGACAACCCGAAGCAGGTCCACGAGCTGACCACCGGGCTGCGGGGCGCCGCCGGGCGGCTGGCCGCCGGCCCGGCGCCCTTCCTGATCGGCACCGACCAGGAGTACGGCGTGGTCACCCGGGTCACCGACGGGGTCACCATCCTGCCCACCGCCCTCGCCGCCGGTGCGGCGGGCGACCCGAAGCTGACCGAGGCCGCCTGGCGGGCCGCCGGCGCCGAACTCGCCGCGCTGGGCATCAACATCGACTTCGCCCCGGTGGCCGACGTGCTGGCCACCCGCAGCACGGTGATCGGCTCGCGGTCGTTCGGAGCCGACCCGAAGCTCGCCGCCGCGCAGGTCGGCGGCGCGGTCCGGGGCCTGCAGGCCAGCGGCGTCGCGGCCACCCTGAAGCACTTCCCGGGGCACGGCCACAGCGCTGACGACTCGCACAAGGACCTGCCGGTGCTCACCCAGTCCGCGGCGGAGCTGCAGAGCGGCGCGTGGCCGCCGTTCACCGCCGGGTTCGAGGCCGGCGCGATGGCCGTGATGTCCGGCCACCTGGACGCGCAGGCCATCGACCCGGGCACCCCGGCGACCTTCTCCCACAAGCTGCTCACCGACGTGCTGCGCGGCCAGCTCGGCTTCCAGGGCGTGGTGATCACCGACGGGATGAACATGCCGCCGGCGAAGCGCTGGCCGCCCGGCGAGGCCGCCGTCCGGGCGCTGAACGCCGGCAACGACCTGATCCTCATGACCCCGAACGTCGGCCAGGCGTACGACGGGCTGCTCGCCGCCCTGCGCGGAGGCTCGCTGCCCCGGGCCCGGCTGGTCGACGCGGTCACCCGGGTGCTGACCATGAAGTTCCGGCTGGCGACGGCCCCCACCGAGCCGATGTCCACGCTCAACACCCCGGCGCACCGGGCGGCGGCGGACGCGCTGGCCGCCGGCGCGGTCACCGTGCTGCGGGGCGCCTGCGGCAAAGCGGTGCAGGGGCCCGTCACCGTCACCTCCTCCGACGGCCGCGACGGCACCCGGGCGGCGCTCACCGCCGCGTTGACCAAGGCCGGCGTGACCGTGAAGCCGAGCGGCGGGACCGTGGTGCACCTGGTCGGCTACGGCGACGGCGACAGCGACCTGCGCGCCGACGCGGCGGTCACCGTCGCCATGGACACCCCGTACGTGCTGGCCAAGGCCACATCGCCGACGCTGCTGGCGACGTACTCCTCCAGTCGGTCCTCGATGACCGCCCTGGCCGCCGTGCTGGCCGGCAAGGCCCGCCCGGGTGGTCGGTCCCCGGTGGCCGTGCCCGGCCTGCCCGCCACCACCTGCGGCGCCTGATTCCGCCGGGGCCCGCAGGTCGGAAATCGCGTCGCCGGACAGGGCGTCGACCTGGCAGCCTCGTCGCATGGCAACCGCACAGGGCTTCCGGTACGACAAGCGTGCCGACGGCACGGTGGTGATCACTCATCACGGCCGGGTGGCGGGCACGCTGCGCGGCGCCCGGGCGGCGGAGTTCCTCGCCGAGGTCGACGACGACCCGCAACTGGTGATGGCCCGCTGGACCGGCAACTACCGCCACGGCAACGAACGCACCGCCAAGCAGCATCCCCGCAACCGGGGCTGAACGTGCCGAAGGGCCCCCTCTGCTGAGGGGGCCCTTCGGTGAACCCGCAGATCGGCCGTCTCACGGCCGCTGTCTCACGGTCGTGCGAAGACGAGCGCCACGTTGTGGCCGCCGAAGCCGAACGCGTTGTTCAGCGCGGCGGGGATCTCCATGTGGCGTGCCTTGTGCGCGGCGACCTCCAGGCTGAGGCCCGGCTCCGGGTCGTCGAGGTTGATCGTCGGAGGGACGACGCCGTCGCGGATGGCCAGGATCGTGGCGATCGACTCCAGCGCTCCGGCCGCACCGAGCAGGTGACCGGTCATCGACTTCGTCGCGGCCAGCACCGGGTGGTCGCCGAGCGCCTTGTGCAGCGCGCCGATCTCCAGCATGTCGCCGACCGGGGTCGACGTGGCGTGCGCGTTGACGTGCACGATGTCCTGCTTGGCGATGTCCGCGTCCGCGATCGCCCGGGCGATGGCCCGGATGGCGCCCTCACCCTCGGCGTGCGGCTGCACGATGTCGTACGCGTCGGAGGTGATGCCGGCGCCGGCGAGGCGCGCGTACACCCGAGCGCCGCGGGCTGCGGCGTGGTCGGCGCGCTCCAGCACCACGATGCCCGCGCCCTCACCGAGGACGAAGCCGTCGCGGCCGGTGTCCCACGGGCGGGAGGCCCGCTCCGGGTCGTCGTTGCGGGTCGACATGGCCCGCATCGAGCTGAAGCCGGCGATCGGCAGCGGGTGGATGACCGCCTCGGTGCCGCCGGCCACCACCACGTCGGCCCGGCCGGCGCGAATGATGTCCAGACCGAGCGCGATCGCCTCCGCGCCGGTGGCGCAGGCGCTGGCCACGGTGTGCACGCCGGCCTTGGCGCCCAGCTCCAACCCGACCCAGGCGGCCGGACCGTTCGGCATCAGCATCGGGATCGTGTGCGGGGAAACCCGCCGCGGCCCGGACGCCTCCAGGATGTCGTCCTGGGCGAGCAGGGTGGTGGCACCGCCGATGCCGGAGCCGACGCTGACGGCCAGCCGCTCCCCGTCGAGGCCGGAGTCGGCGAGGCCGGCGTCCGCCCAGGCCTGCTGCGCCGCGATGATCGCGATCGCCTCGGAGCGGTCGAGCCGGCGCAGTCGGACCCGGTCCAGCACCTCGGACGGCTCCACGGCCAGCTGGGCGGCGATCCGGACCGGCAGTTGCGCGGCCCACTCCTGGGTGAGGGCACTCACCCCGGAGCGGCCGGCGAGCATGGCGTCCCAGGTCGACGCGACGTCCCCGCCAAGCGGGGTCGTCGCGCCGAGCCCGGTGACGACGACGTCAGGACGACTCATGATCAGGACTGCGCCTCGATGAAGCTGACGGCGTCCCCGACGGTCTTGAGGTTCTGCACCTCGTTGTCCGGGATCTTGACGCCGAACTTCTCCTCGGCGGCCACCACGACCTCCACCATGGAGAGCGAGTCGACATCGAGGTCGTCGGTGAAGGACTTCCCCTCGGCCACGTCGTCCGGGTTCACCCCGGCAACCTCTTCGAGGATCTCGGCGAGGCCGGTGGTGATCTCGTCACGGGTCATTGCGGTTGGTTCCTCTCATAGGGGGGTCTCCGGCGGCCGGCGTCGCCGACCGCCACTCCTCGACGCGTACGCGCCCGAGGCGGTTTCAGGGGCAGCGGACGACCTGACCGGCGTAGGTCAGGCCACCGCCGAAGCCGAACAGCAGCACCGGGGCGCCCGACGGCACCTCCCGACGCTCGACCAGCTTCGACAGGGCCAGCGGCACGCTCGCCGCCGAGGTGTTGCCGGACTCGACGATGTCCTTCGCGATGATCGCGTTGGGGATGTTGAGCCGCTTGGCGATGCCGTCGATGATCCGGGCGTTGGCCTGGTGCGGCACGAAGGCGGCCAGCTCCGACGGGTCGACCCCGGCCCGCTCGCACGCCTGCAGGGCCAGCGGCGCGAGCGCTGTGGTGGCCCAGCGGAACACCGCCTGCCCCTCCTGCTGGATGTACGGGCGCCAGCCCTCGATGCGGACCGCGTCGCTCTTCTCCGGCACGGAGCCCCAGACCACCGGGCCGATGCCGGCCGGCTCGTCCTCGGCCGTGGCGGTGACCACCGCGGCGCCCGCGCCGTCACCGAAGATGATGCAGGTGGAGCGGTCGGTCCAGTCGGTGAAGTCGGACAGCTTCTCGGCGCCGATGACGATCGCGTTGCGCGACGCCCCGGCCCGGATGGCGTGATCCACGGTGCCCAGGGCGTACGCGAAGCCCGAGCAGGCGGTGTTGACGTCGAACGCGCCCGGCGCGGCGATGCCCAGCTTGGCGGCGACCCGGCAGGCCACGTTGGGGCTGCGGTCGATCGAGGAGCAGGTGGCGACCACGACCAGGTCGATGTCGGCCGCGGTGAGCCCCGAGTTGGCCAGCGCCTTGTCGGCGGCCGCGGCGGCCATGTCGGCCACCGTCTCACCGTCGGCGATCCGCCGGGTGACGATGCCCACCCGGTCGCGGATCCACTCGTCGTTGGTGTCCACGAGCTGGGCGATGTCGTCGTTGGTCACCACCCGGGAGGGCTGGTAGTGCCCCATGGAGACGATGCGACTGCCGGTCATGAGTGTCCTCCGATGGGGGCGAGCGGTTGGCCCGGCGTGCCGTGGCGGGCGATCAGGTCCCGTGCGGCCGGCAGGTCGTCCGGGGTGTTCAGGGTGACGATCTCCGGGGCGCCCGCGCCCTTGAGTTCCCGCTTGACCAGACCGGCGAGGGTGCCGGCGGGGGGCAGCTCGATCACGCCGGTCACGCCGCGCTCGGCCAGCGTGCGCATGCACAGGTCCCAGCGCACCGGGGCGGTGACCTGGCGGACCAGCCGGCGCACCAGCTCGGGCCCGTCGGTGACTGCGGTGCCGTCGAGGTTCGACAACAGGATCCGGGCCGGATCGGCGGGGGCGATCCCGGCGGCGACCGCGGCGAGCGCGGTCTCGGCCGGGGCCATGTACGGCGTGTGGAACGCGCCGGCCACCTGGAGTCGGATGACGCGGGTCTTCGCCGGCGGGTCGGCGGCGAACTTGTCCAGCCCGTCCAGCGCGCCAGCGGCGACGATCTGGCCGGCGCCGTTGCGGTTGGCCGGGTGCAGCCCGTGCGCGGCGATCGCGGCGAGCACCTCGTCCGGGTCGCCACCGAGCACGGCCGCCATCCCGGTCGGCTCCAGCGCGCACGCGGCGGCCATCTCCCGGCCCCGGATACCGGCGAGGGTGAGCGCGGCTTCGGCCGAGAGCACCCCGGCGACCGCCGCGGCGCCCAGCTCGCCGACGCTGTGGCCGGCGGTGAGCGTCACGCCGTCCAGCGGCAGGTGCTCGGCGGCGAGCAGCGCCGCCGCGACGAGCAGCGGCTGGGTGCGGGCGGTGTCCTTGATCTCGTCGGCGTCGGCGGCGGTGCCCAGATGCACCAGGTCCACCCCGGCCAGCGCCGACCACCAGCGCAGTCGCGCCTCGGTGCCGGTCAGGTCGAGCCAGGGGGTCAGGAAGCCGGGTTTCTGGGAACCCTGGCCGGGACTAAGTACGGCGAGCACGCCTATGACTCTCCCGGATACGCGTGGGTAGCGCTGTGCCGAGGCCCACCAAACCGCACTAGAACCTTTGGAGGTTTCTCACAAAGATCGGCGAGGATCATCACTGCTTTGGGCGGATTTCCGGGCGGCCGGGGTCAATGTCTGGGTCGGGACCGCCGTGACCACCGGGACCACCGGATCCAGTCGACCGACAGTCAACGCCACCTGGAGGGCGAACGCGTCCCGGGGCGACAGCGGCGAGAAGCCGGTCACCTCGGCGATGCGGCGCAACCGGTACCGCACCGTGTTCGGGTGCACGAACAGCGCCCGCGCCGCGCTCTCCAAGGTGCCACCGGCGGCCAGGAAGGCGTCCAGGGTCTCCAGCAACTCGCCACCGGCGCGCACCAGCGTCGCGTACACGTCGTGGCGCAACCGGCGCCGCGCCTCCGCGTCGCCGGCGAGGGCCCGCTCCGGCAACAGGTCCGCGGCCGGCACCGGCCGGGGGGCGGTCGGCCATGCCGGCGCCGCCCGGAAACCGGACAGCGCGGCCCGCGCCGACTCCGTCGCCTCATCCAGACTGGGTACGGCCGGACCGACCACCACCGGGCCGTCACCGAACGCGCCCAGCAGCTTGCCGGTGGCGCTCAGCGGATCCGCCGCGCCGCCCAGCACGATCACCAACCGGTCGCCGTGCACCCCGCCGATCACCTCGACGCCGATCCGCCGCGCCTGCCGGTACACCACGTGCAGCACGGCGGAGACCTCACCGCCGGGGGAGCGGCCGACCGCCACCGCGACCGGCGGCGCGTCCGCCCAGCCCAGCGCGGCGGCCCGGCTCGCCAGGACGTCCGGCGAGTCACCGCGCAGCAGGGCGTCGACCAGCAGGGCCTGCAACCGGGCGTCCCACGCGCCGCGCGACTCGGCGGCCCGCGCGTACACCCGGGCGGCGGCGAACGCGATCTCCCGGGAGAAGCGCAGCACCGCCTCGCGCAGCAGCTGCTCCTCACCCTCGGCGGCCAGCTGCGACACCTGCTCCTCGACGACGTCGATGGTCACCTTGATCAGTGCCACGGTCTGCTGGAGGGTGATCGACCGGGCCAGCGCCTGCGGTGCCGCGGCGAACACCTCGTCGGAGACCTCCTGGGTGCTGTCCGCCGTGCCGCCGCCGTCGCGCAGCCACTGCACCAGCGACCGGGCGCCCGCCTGGGCCACCAGCATCACCCAGGAGCGCTGGTCGGCCGGAAGGGCGCGGAACCACGGCAGCGTCTCGTCCATCCGGGCCACGCTGGAGGTGGCCAGCGCTCCCGCCGAACGCTCGATTCGGCGCAGCGTGGCCGCCAACTCCCCACCGTCGGGCGTACTCACCGCCCTAGCCTGACACGTCGTGAGCAGGCCACCCACGCCGGCACCGGTCAGCGGGCCCGGGTCGGCCGGCCCGGCGCAGGGTCACGGTGGCGCGAGCAGGCCCAGCTCCTGGGCCAGGATCGCGGCCTGCACCCGGCTGCGCAGGTCCAGCTTCGCGAGGATCCGGCTCACGTGTGTCTTGGTGGTGCTCTCCGCCAGCGCCAGCCGGTCGGCGATCTGCTGGTTGGACAGGCCCAGGCCGAGGCAGGCCAGCACGTCGCGTTCGCGCGGGGTCAGGGTGTCCAGCGCGGCCCGGGCGGCCGCCGACGCGCCGGGCGCGGTGGCCGCGAAGGCGGCGATCAGGCGACGGGTCACCGTGGGGGCGATGAACCCCTCACCGCGCGCCACGGTGTGCACCGCCGCGACCAGTCCCGCCGCGTCGGTGTCCTTGAGCAGGAACCCGGACGCCCCGGCGCGCAGCGCGCCGAAGACGTACTCGTCCAGGTCGAAGGTCGTCAGCACCAGCACGTCGGCGAGCCGGTCGGCGACGATCGCCCTGGTCGCGGCGATCCCGTCGAGGCGTGGCATCCGCACGTCCAGCACCGCCACGTCGGGGCGCACCTGCCGGCACAGCCGGATCGCCTCGTCGCCGTCGGCCGCCTGGCCGACCACCTCGATGCCCGGCGAGCCGCCCAGGATCAGGGCCAGACCCGCCCGTACCGCAGGCTGGTCGTCCGCGAGCACCACCCGTACCGGCGCGGCGTCGCCCGAGCCCGGCGCGGTCACCCGCCCTCCCCGGTGGGCAGCGCGGCCCGGACCTGCCAGCGGCCGTCGTGCGGCCCGGCGGTGAACCGGCCGGCCAGCAGCGCGGCGCGCTCCCGCATCCCGATCAGCCCGGCCCCGGCGCCCGGCAGCCCCGACCCGTCCGGGCGCACCGGATTCACCACCGTCAGCACCACCTCCGCCGGCCGGTACGCGATGGTCAGCTCCGCCTCGCCCGTGCCGTGCTTGAGCGCGTTGGTCAGCGACTCCTGCACGATCCGGTACGCGGCGAGGTCGACCCCCACCGGCAGCGGACCCGGGGTGCCGTCGGTCTGCACCCGTACCGCGAGGCCGGCCGCCCGGATCCGCTCGACCAACCCGTCCGCCTCGGCGAGCCGCGCCGTGACCGCCTCCGGCACCGCGCCGACCACGCCCGCCGTGCCCCGCTCACCCGCGTCCGGCTCGCGCAGCAGCTCGATCATCTGCCGCATCTCGGCCAGACCCTGCACGCTGCTCTCCCGGATCACCCGCAACGCCGACTCCACCTGGCCCCGCTCCAGCCCCGGTACGGACAGCACGGCGGTGGCGTGGATGGCCACCGCGCTCAGGTGGTTGGCGACCACATCGTGCAGTTCCCGGGCCATCCGCGCTCGTTCGGCGCTGACCGCCTGCCGGCGGTCCAGCTCGACCAGCCGGGCGGTCTGCTCGGCCCGGGCTCGCTCGGCGGCGGCCTGGTCGCGGTACTGCCGCACGCTGATCCCGGTCAGCACCGGCAGCAGCCCGGCGAGCACCACCGGCACCCCGACGGCGGCCCCGCGCCACTGCCCGAAGCCGAGCACGCCGGCCACCACGCCGATCGCGCTCAGCGTCGCCGTGATTCCCAGCAGCCACCGCCACAGCCGGGGCGGGCCGTACACGCAGGCGTCGTAGAGCACCTGCGTGTAGATCACGACCGTGCCCAGCGAGTTGCCCAGCGCGGTGTCCACTACGAGCGCCCCGGTCCCCACCGCCAGGCTGGCGCGTGGCGCGACCCGACGCAGACCGACGGCCACGCACACCGCCAGCAGCGGCACCAGGAACAGTTCGGGCGGCACGTCCGGGTGCGGGACGATCTGCGGCTGCATGCCCAGGCCGTACAGCACCAGGCCACCGATTAGCGACGCGCCGGCCAGCGTGAGATCCCGGCCGGCAGTGCCGGAGCCGAGCCACGGTGGCGGTCGCATGCCCCGATCCCACCACAACCGTCGACCCTCCGACTCCGACCAGGGAAGGAGCCTGCCGGCTCCGACATGCGCCGAAAGGGGTACGTCGAGCGCAGCCCGGACGGTTGGTCCGTCGAAGGGAGGACCCCGATCTCGTCTCCGGCGTCGAGGCCCGGGCCCCGCGGATCGGCGACGCTGGGTGCCGACGACGGGGGGAGGTCGCCATGGTGGTCGCGGTGATCATCGGTTGTGAGATCGCGTTCTGGGTGCTGCTCGGCGCCGGGCTGGTGGCCCGCTATCCGCTGCGCCGGCCACGACTCGGCGCGGCGCTGCTGCTCTGCGTACCGCTTGTCGATCTGGCACTGCTCGCCGCGTCGGTGATCGACCTGCGCCGCGGCGCGACCGCAGGCGTCAGTCACGGTCTTGCCGCCGCCTACCTCGGCTTCTCGGTGGCCTTCGGGCACTCGATGGTGCGCTGGGCGGACCAGCGCTTCGCCCACCGGTTCGCCGGTGGTCCGCCGCCGGTGCGGCCTCCTCGCTACGGCTGGGCCCGCACCCGCCACGAGTGGCGGGAGTGGGCCAAGGCGCTCCTCGGCTGGGCTGTCGCGTGCGCCCTGCTCGGTGCGGCGATCCTCTGGGTTAACGACGCGGAACGAACCCGTGAACTGGGCAACTGGATCCGCAGCCTCACCGTCGTGATCCTGATCTGGCTGGTCGCCTTCCCGGTCTGGGAAACCCTGTTCCCTCGCCGCCCGAAGCGCTGACCCCGGGGTACGCCGTGCACAGGCCGTCGGTCCCGGCCAGTACGGTGACAGGGCACGTCGGGGGGAGCGCCCCCGCGCGTGAGTGCGAGCGTGAGGAGACCGGGGATGGCGCACGGGGAGGCCGAGCACGGCTGCGCCCAGGGCGAGCCCTGCCGGCTGGGGCACCACGACCCGCAGGCGGCTGGCAAGCCCCGCCGGCCGGTCGGCGGGGCGTCGCCGCACCCGACGGACCTGCCCGCCGGGCGGCCCGACGAGGACATCCCGCGCCAGCGGGCCGGCGAGCCGGTGACCCTGGGCGAGTCGGAGCCCGACGCCGCCGCTGGTTGCCTCAGTGAACTTCCCGGCTGGGCGGGTGCCCACCGGCACGGCCCGGTCCGGCCGCGTCAGCGGGCCACCCGACGGGAGCGCCCGCCGCGCCGCTGGTGCTGACCGCGCGACGGCTGGTCTGACCCGCCGCCCGAGGTCAGCGGGTCCGGCGGCGGATCAGCAGGGCGATTCCGGCGAGACCGACCGTGATGGTCAGCATGACCGCGACGTTGAGCAGCAGCAGCCGCTGCAACTCGCCGAGTGCTTCGTCGATGTCCCGGGCCGGGTCCATCGTGTCCTCCGGGAGCACCCGCTCGCCGCCGCCCACGCCGCCGCTGACCGTGTCGAACTGCCGCTCCAGCGGCACCCCGGCGGTGCGCAGCGTCTCGGACATGCTGAGCCGCCCGAGGAACCAGCCGGCGCTGGTCTTGCGGCCGTCCGGCTGCTTGGCCGGTCGGTAGACGCGCGGGCCGCCGGCCGCCTTGGGGTAGAGGTCGAACGTCTGCTTCGGCGTCTCACCGGCGAGCACCACGACCGTGTACTTCGGACCGAGGTTGGCTGCCTTCGGCCCGGTCGGCATGCCGGTACGACCGAAGAAGTTGACCTGGTCGATGACCGCCACCACGTGCGTGGGCTGGGTGTCCGACCGGAGCCGCAGCGGCTCGGTGAGCCCTTCGCCGGTGATGTCCACACCGGCGGGTGCCGGCTTGGGCGCCGCGCTGGCCGGGCCGGCGGTGCCGAGCGCCAGCAGTGCCGCCGCCAGCGTGCCCGCCAGCACGGCGACCCAGCGCCTCATCTGTCGGACCATCCCGCCTCCTCGCCCCGTTCGATGGATGGCTTCGTTGTGACGTCCGGGTCGGTCGGCCGGTGACAACACCGACCGAGCGGTCGGGCCCACTCTCACAGACTCCGCAGAACGTCGATGAATTGCAGCTTGTGGAACAGTAATTGGAACTATCTGCGATCTCTGCTCGACTAATGAGGAGCTGTTTTGATCAGCGGGCGGATCGTACCCTTACGGAGGGGTTCATGGGGGGCAGGGTTACACGAATGGCGCGGGTCGTGCCAGTGGTGTTCGGCGTGGCGTTCGGTGTGTCGTTGCTGGCCCCGGCGACACCGGCCGCCGCGCACAACTCGCTGACCGGCAGCGATCCGCGCGACGGCGCCAGGGTGGCCACCGCGCCCGCCCGGGTCGAGCTTCGGTTCCTGGCCAAGCCGGCCCCCGCTACGACGAAGATCACAATAACCGGACCGGACAATGTGGTCGCCGGCGGGCAGCCGACCTTCGACGGCAGCCGGGTACGCGTGCCGTTCAAGCCCGGCGCGGCCGGGCTCTACATCGTCGGTTACCAGCTCGCCTCCAGCGACGGTCACCCGATCAAGGGCGAGGTGCGGTTCACCCTCACCACCGGCACGGCCGCCGACCCGTCCGCCAGCCCCTCGGCCGCCGGCACCGGCCCGGCGGCAGCGCCGACCGGCTCGCCCTCGGCCGGGCCCTCGGGAGTCGACAGGTCCTCGGGCGGGCCGCCATCGGCGCCGACGGGCAGCTCAACGGCGTCCGCTGTGCCAGCGGCCTCGGAGCGGTCCGACTCCGGTGGCCGCTGGTGGCTCTGGGCGCTCGGCGGCCTGGTGCTGCTCGCTGCTCTCGCCGCCGGCCTGGTGTTCCGTCGCAGGAACCGGGCGCACTGATCACACGATCGCCGCAAGCCTGGTAGGACGGGGTGTCCGCGTCCCCCTTTGCTCTGCTTCAGCGGAGGCAACACTTCGCGTCCGATATTCGGACACCGGGTGTTGCGTGGGTTGAAGCAGAGCAAAGGGGGCGACGCGTAGGTACGACGCCGGCCCGCTGCCGGTCGGACTGTCAGGGCAGGCGGAGCCGGGCGGCGCGCATCCGGGTCAGGGTGCGCTCGCGACCGAGCACCTCCAGCGACTCGAACAGCGGCAGGCCGACGGTGCGGCCGGTGACCGCGACCCGGACGGGCGCCTGCGTCTTGCCGAGCTTGAGGCCGCGCTCGGCGCCGACCGCCTCCAGCGTCGACTTCAGCGACTCGGCGTCCCAGGACTCCAGCGCCTCGAAGGCCGCGACGGCGGCGTCCAGCAGGTCGCCCGAGCCGTCCTTCATGGTCTTGGTCCAGGCCGCCTCGTCGATCAGCGGCGAGGCCAGGAAGAGGAAGTCGACGTTCGGCACGATCTCGCTGAGCACGGCGATCCGGGTCTGTGCCAGCGGTGCGACGGCGGCGAAGGCGTCGGCGTCGAACTCCTCCGGCTGCCACGGCGGCGGCGCGATGGTCCCGGTGCCGGTCAGCCACGGCTGGCAGGCGTCGATGAACTCGGGCACCGGCAGCGCGCGAATGTACTCGCCGTTGAAGGCGCGCAGCTTCTTCTCGTCGAAGAACGCGGGGGAGGGGTTGACCTCCTCCAGCCGGAACTCGTTCTCGATGACCGACCAGGGCACGATCTCCCGGTCGCCCGAGGGCGCCCAGCCGAGCAGCATCAGGTAGTTGCGCATCGCGCCGGCGAGGTAGCCCTCGTCGCGGTACGCCTCCAGGGCGACCTTGTCGCGGCGCTTGGAGAGCTTCTGCCGCTTCTCGTTGACCACCACCGGCACGTGTGCCCAGACCGGCGGCTTGACGCCGAGGGCGTCCCAGAGCAGCTGCTGCTTGGGGGTGTTGGGCAGGTGCTCCTCGGCCCGGATCACGTGGGTGATCCCCATGGTCATGTCGTCGACGACGTTGGCGAGCAGGAAGACCGGCGAGCCGTCGCCGCGGGCGATGACGAAGTCCTCGATGAGCTTGTTCTCGAAGGTGGGCTCACCACGGATCAGGTCGACGACCACGGTGGTGCCCTCGTCGGGCGTACGGAAGCGCAGCGCGTGCCCGGGCCCCGGGCCGAGGCCGAGGTCGCGGTGGTAGCCGTCGTAGCCCTGGTACTGCGAGCCGGTACGGGCCTGCACGTCCTCGCGCGTGCAGTCGCAGTAGTAGGCCCGACCCGACTCGTAGAGCCGGGTGGCGGCGGCCCGGTGCTCGCCGGCGTTCGCCGACTGGAAGTAGGGCCCCTCGTAGCTGCCCCGGGAGATGCCGATCCAGTCCAGCGCGGAGAGGATGCCCTCGGTCCACTCGGGCTTGTTTCGGGCCGCGTCGGTGTCCTCGATGCGCAGCACGAACACCCCGCCCTGCTGCTTGGCGTAGATCCAGTTCTGCAGCGCCGAGCGGGCGCCGCCGACGTGGAACATACCGGTCGGGGAGGGGGCGAAGCGCACACGTACCGTCACGTCCTCCAGCCTACGGCGGCCGGCGACCGCTTTTGGCCACGGCCCCCCGACTCAGGGGACTGAGCGGATCTTGACGACCAGGGCGCTGCCCACCAGGGTGACCGCGGCGGTGACCGCGTAGAGCGTCGGGTACCCGCCCAGGTGGACGACGAGTGGGGCGGAGAGCGCCGGGCCGAGCACCTGCGGCGCGGAGTTGGCAATGTTGATCACGCCCAGGTCCTTGGCGCGGTCGGTGGCCCGGGGCAGCACCTGGGTGATCAGGGCGGCGTCCACCGAGAGGTAGACGCCGTAGCCGGCGCCGAGCAGCAGGGCGGCGACGATCGCCATCGGCCAGACCGGCGCGACGGCGAGCAGCAGCGCCGCGACCGCCATGATCAGGCCGGAGACGATCACGTAGACCTTGCGCCGTCCGGAGCGGTCCGACAGCCGGCCGGCGACCACCGCGGTCAGCATCATGCCGAGCGTGTAGAGCAGGATCAGCACCAGCAGACCGCCCTCGGGGTCCGGATAACGCACCCCGTCGGTGAGGAAGTACAGCAGGTAGAGGGTGCCCAGCGCGTTGCCGAGCTGGACCAGGAACCGGGTTATCCACGCCCAGGCGAAGTCCGGGTGCCGGCGCGGGCTGATCCACATCGAGGCGAACAGCGCCCGGGCCCGCAGTGCCGGGCGGTGCGCGCGAGGCAGTCGGTCGTCGGGGGTGAGCAGCGCGAACGGCAGCGACAGCACCAGAATGGCCACCGCGATGGCCAGGTAGCCGGCGGCGTTGCCGGTGACGACGGCGGTGACCAGCACCGCGCCGAGCACCAACCCGAGCGCCTGCGGGATACCCACCCAGCCGGAGACCGCGCCGCGCTGCGCCACCGGAACCCGGTCCGGGATGGCGGCCGTGAGGCTGGCCAGCATCGCGTTGAAGCAGACCTGGGCGGCGACCCAACCGACGGCGACCCCGAGGATGGTCCGCTGCTGGGCCAGCAGCGCCAGCGCCGCCGCGCCGAGCACCGCGCCGCCCGCGGTCCAGACGTGCCGACGACCGAACTCCCGGCCTCCGATCCGCAGGCAGGTCCGATCGGACAACGCGCCCGCCAGGGGGTTGGCCAGCACCGCGGCCAACGCGCCCAGGCCGGTGACCACGGCCAGCATGGTCTCCTTGTCGGCGGGCGCGATCCGCTCGATCTGCTGAGGCAGCAGCACCTGGATCGGGGTGAAGAACGCCATCCACACGCCGAGGTTGGCCGCGAAGACCAGACCGATCCAGCCGCGTCGCACCGGCACGGTCGGTTCGGCGAGCGCCGCCGGCAGCGACGCCGGTGCGGGGTCGAGGGTGGTCACCGCGCCGAACCGTCCCGAAAGGCCCCGATCACATCCCGCAACCAGGCGTACGACGACTTTGGCGTACGCCTCTGGTCGGCGTAGTCGACGTGCACCAGCCCGAAGCGCTTGGTGAACCCCTCGGCCCACTCCCAGTTGTCCAGCAGCGACCAGACGAAGTACCCGCGGACGTCCACGCCGTCGTCGATGGCGGCCCGGACCGCCCGCAGGTGCCCGTCGAGGTACGCGATGCGCTCCGGGTCCGGCACCTGCCCGTCCGCGTCGGGTGCGTCGTCGTACGCGCAGCCGCTCTCGGTGATCTCGATGGGTGGCAGCGCCTCGCCGTACGTGTCACGCAGCCAGCCGAGCAGCTCGCGCAGCCCGTCGGGGGCGACCGGCCAGTCGAAGGCGGTACGCGGGTAGCCGTCCAGCGGCACCAGGTCGAACGGCAGCGGCGAGCCCTCCTCGGGCGCCCGTACGCCGGTGGGGTTGTAGTAGTTGACCCCCAGCACGTCGATGGGCGCCGCGATGGTGTCCAGGTCGCCGGGGCGGACGATGCCCGGGTCGAAGCCGGGCAGCTCCGGGTAGCCGCGGCCGAGCAGCGGATCGGTGAAGAGCCGGTTGTGCAGCGCCTCGTACGCGGCCCCGGCGGCCCGGTCGGCGTCGCGGTCGCCGAGCACCCGCACCGGGGAGTAGTTGTTGGCGATCGCCACCGGGCTGGCGCTGGTGGCACGCAGCGCGGCGACCGCGAGCCCGTGCCCGAGCAGTTGGTGGTGGGCGACTCCGAAGGCGTCGAAGAGCAGCATCTCGCCGGGGGCGTGCACACCCATGCCGTAGCCGAGGCTCATGTGGATGAACGGCTCGTTGAGGGTGATCCAGAGCCGGACGCGGTCACCGAGACGGGCGGCGGTCCGCTCGGCGTAGTCGGCGAAGCGGGCAGCGGTGTCGCGGTTGAGCCAGCCACCGGCGTCCTGCAGGGGTTGGGGCAGGTCCCAGTGGTACAGGGTGGCCACCGGGTCGACGCCGGCGGCCAGCAACTCGTCGACCAGGCGGTCGTAGAAGTCCAGGCCGGCGGCGTTGGCCGCGCCGCTGCCGCTGGGCTGCACCCGGGGCCAGGCGATCGAGAACCGGTACGCCGAGACGCCCAGACCGGCCAGCAGCGCCACGTCCTCGGCGTACCGGTGGTAGTGGTCGCAGGCGATCTCGCCGCTGCTGCCGTCGCTGATCCGGCCGGGGGAGCGCGCGAAGGTGTCCCAGATGGACGCTCCGCGTCCGCCGGCCGTGGTGGCGCCCTCGATCTGGTGGGCGGACGTGGAGACGCCCCAGCGGAAGCCGGCGGGGAACTCGGGCATCGGTGCGGTCGGCATGCGCCCTCCCGGTCAACGTGAAACGTGTTCGGGACTCTAGGGCGCTGTCGATGAATGCGCCATAGGCCGGGTTGGCGCAATCCGCAATGGTTGATCGGCGTGTCTTTTTCCTAACCCGTCCACGTAAGTCCGATTTAGCGCATAGAGTGCCGATATCGTGGGATGTCCTCACTGGAGGAAAGACGGAAATGATCCTCGTGGAACGCAGTGCGCACGTGGCGGCGCCGGTGGAAGTGGTCTGGGACGTCGTACAGCGGGCCGAGCAGTTACCGGCCTGGCTGGCGGGGGTCCGCGCGGCCGAAGTGCTCTCCGGAGAGGGCTTCGGGCGGCGGCAACTGGTCCAGGCGGGGCGCGGTTCGGCGCATGAGGCCGAGGTGATCGCCTATCAGGAGCCGACACTGATCGGCTGGCGGGAACGGGCCAAGGGTGCCGGTGCTCGTGCGGAGGCGCGCACCGAGATCTACGTCCAGCTCACCGAGGACGAGGAGGAGGGCGGGACGATCGTGCGGCTCATCGTCGTCCGCTGGCCGGCCGGCCCGGTCAAGGCGGCCCTGCTGCGCCTGGGCCTGCGCCGGGTCGGCGCCGACCTGGAGGACTCGCTCGCCCGGCTCACCGACCTGGCCGCCGTCGGCTGACGAGCGCGTCCGCTCCCGGCGTCACCCGCCCCCGGCGGTGGCCCCGGGCCCCCGCCAGGGGCCCCGGACCGCCGCCGCTCCCCACTCACCCGCCGTCCGCCCGGTCGGTCGGGGCCGGGAGCGAGGGTGCGGGTGCACCAAGAAGGGCCCGGCGCGGGTGCGCCGGGCCCTTTCTCGATCGTGCTGGATCAGCTGTCGCCGCCGGTCTCCCCGACCGGGGCGGCGTTGACGTCGTCGATCGCGTACTTCTTGGCCGCCTCGGCCGGCACGGTGGCCGGCACCGCGCCGCTGCGGGCGAGCTGCCGCAGCGTGGCGACCACGATCGACTCGGCGTCGACGTGGAAGTGCCGGCGCAGCGCGTGCCGGGTGTCCGACATCCCGAAGCCGTCGGTGCCGAGCGACGTGTAGTCGCCGGTTACCCAGCGGGCGATCAGGTCCGGTACGGCGCGCATCCAGTCGCTGACCGCGACCTTCGGCCCGTCCGCGTCGGCCAGCTTCTGTGCGATGTACGGCACCTTGGCCTCGGCGCCCGGGTTGAGCAGGTTGTACTCCTCGGTCTCCACCGCGTCGCGACGCAGCTCGGTCCAGGAGGTCACCGACCAGACGTCGGCGGCCACCCCCCAGTCCTGGGCGAGCAGCTGCTGGGCCTTGAGCGCCCACTGCATGCCGGTGCCGGAGGCGAGCACGTTGGCCTTCGGGCCGTCGACCTGCGGTGCCGGGGAATAGCGGTAGATGCCCTTGAGCAGGCCCTCCACGTCCACCCCGGCCGGCTCGGCCGGCTGCAGGATCGGCTCGTTGTAGACCGTCAGGTAGTAGAAGACGTTCTCCTGCGCGTCCCCGTACATCCGGTGCAGGCCGGCTTCCATGATGTGCGCGATCTCGAAGGAGAACGCCGGGTCGTACGCGACCACCGCCGGGTTGGTGGCGGCGATCAGCAGCGAGTGGCCGTCCTCGTGCTGCAGGCCCTCACCGTTGAGCGTCGTCCGACCGGCGGTGGCGCCGAGCAGGAAGCCCCGCGCCATCTGGTCGGCCGCCGCCCACAGCCCGTCGGCGGTCCGCTGGAACCCGAACATCGAGTAGAAGATGTACATCGGGATCATCGGCTCGTCGTGGGTGGCGTACGCCGAGCCTGCGGCGGTGAACGAGGCGACCGAACCGGCCTCGTTGATGCCCTCGTGCAGGATCTGCCCGGTCGTCGACTCCTTGTACGACAGGAACAGCTCCCGGTCGACAGAGGTGTAGCGCTGGCCGTGCGGCGAGTAGATCTTCGCGGTCGGGAAGATCGAGTCGAGGCCGAAGGTGCGGGCCTCGTCCGGGATGATCGGCACCCAGCGCTTGCCGAACTCCTTGTCCTTCATGATGTCCTTGAGCAGGCGGACGAAGGCCATCGTGGTGGCCACCTTCTGCTTGCCCGAGCCGCGCTTGACGTCGGCGAACCGCTCCGGACCGGGGATGGTCAGCCGCTTGGTGCTGGTCCGCCGCGACGGCAGGTAGCCGCCGAGCTGCTCGCGGCGTTCCTTCAGGTAGGCCAGCTCCTCGGACTTCTCACCCGGGTGGTAGTACGGCGGCAGGTAGGGGTTGTCCTCCAGCGCCTTGTCCGGGATGTCCAGGTAGAGCCGGTCGCGGAAGGTCTTCAAGTCCTCCAGCGTCAGCTTCTTCATCTGGTGGGTCGCGTTGCGGCCCTCGAAGTGCGAGCCGAGCGTCCAGCCCTTGATCGTCTTCGCCAGGATGACCGTCGGCTGACCGGTGTGCTCGGTGGCCGCCTTGTAGGCCGCGTAGAGCTTGCGGTAGTCGTGCCCACCCCGCTTGAGGTTCCAGATCTCGTCGTCGCTCAGCGGATCGACCATCTTGCGGGTCCGGGCGTCCCGGCCGAAGAAGTGCTCCCGCACGTACGCGCCGGACTCGGCCTTGTAGGTCTGGTAGTCGCCGTCGGTCGTGGTGTTCATCAGGTTGACCAGCGCGCCGTCGGTGTCCGCGGCGAGCAGCGGGTCCCACTCACGGCCCCAGACCACCTTGATCACGTTCCAGCCGGCGCCCCGGAAGAACGCCTCCAGCTCCTGCATGACCTTGCCGTTGCCCCGGACCGGGCCGTCCAGCCGCTGGAGGTTGCAGTTGATCACGAAGGTGAGGTTGTCCAGCTCCTCGCGGGCGGCCACACCGATCGCGCCCAGCGTCTCCGGCTCGTCCATCTCGCCGTCGCCGAGGAACGCCCACACGTGCTGCTGCGAGGTGTCCTTGATGCCGCGGTGCTGCAGGTACCGGTTGAACCGGGCCTGGTAGATCGCGTTCAGACCGCCGAGGCCCATCGAGACGGTGGGGAACTCCCAGAAGTCCGGCATCAGCCGCGGGTGCGGGTACGACGGCAGCCCGCCGCCCGGATGCGACAGCTCCTGGCGGAACCCGTCGAGCTGGTGCTCGCTGAGTCGCCCCTCCAGGAACGCGCGCGCGTACATGCCGGGGGAGGCGTGACCCTGGTAGTAGATCTGGTCGCCGCCGCCCGGGTGGTTCTTGCCCCGGAAGAAGTGGTTGAAGCCCACCTCGTAGAGCGACGCCGAGCTGGCGAAGGTGGAGATGTGCCCGCCGACGCCGATCTCCGGGCGCTGCGCCCGGTGCACCAGCATGGCGGCGTTCCACCGGACGTACGCCCGGATGCGCCGCTCGACGTGCTCGTCACCCGGGAACCAGGGTTCCTGCTCCGGCGGGATGGTGTTGATGTAGTCGGTGGTGGTCAGGGGCGGAACCCCGACCTGGCGCTCACGGGCCCGCTCCAGCAGGCGCAGCATGACGTAGCGGGCGCGTTTGGCGCCGCGCTCGTCGATGACACCGTCAAGCGACTCGACCCATTCGCTGGTCTCTTCAGGGTCGATGTCCGGAAGCTGGCTCGGTAGGCCGTCGCTGATCACCGGGCGCTTGCGTTCCGTAGCCACAGGCGTTCCCTCGGTTGTGTGTGGGATAGGTCTCTAGCGCCATCCTGCCCCCTGGTGGCACCCGTCGTCACGTCTAGGTGCCCCCGACGCGATGCTGAACACAGGTACCCGTCGGTAACTTAGCGCGACGGTCCTTCTTTCCCCATGCGCCGGGGCGCCCGGCCCGCTGCGGCAGAATGCGACGTATGCGCAGTGACGTGATCACCGTCCAGACCGGGTCCCGGCCGGCCGTCCGGGACATCACCGCCGAGGCCCAGAACTTCGTCTCCGGCGAGGGAGACGGCCTGCTGCACGTCTTCGTGCCGCACGCCACCGCCGGGCTGGCGATCATCGAGACCGGATCGGGCTCCGACGACGACCTGCTCACCGCCATCGACGCGCTGCTGCCCACCGACAACCGCTGGCGGCACCGGCACGGCTCGCCCGGCCACGGCCGGGACCACGTGCTGCCGGCCTTCGTTCCGCCGTACGCGACGCTGCCGGTGCTCGGCGGACGGCTCGCCCTGGGCACCTGGCAGTCCATCTGCCTGGTCGACACCAACGGCGACAATCCCACCCGCCAGGTCCGCTTCTCCTTCCTCCCCGCCTGACCGCTCCCGCCCGCGGGTCGGGCTCAGCCGGGCCTACCGGCGGGGGCGTCGTCGACTGCCACGCGGGCCGGTGCCGAGGCGGACGCGGCGAGTTCGGCGAGGAACGCCTCCATCGCCGGGCGCAGCGGTCCCGTGCCCCGGCCCCGGGTCACCGCGAAGATCCGCCGCTCGGTCACCGGGTCGGTAAGCGGCTCGACGTGCACGGCTGGCGGCACCCCGCGCAGCGCCATCTCCGGTACGAGTGCCGCGCCGAGGCCCGCGCCGACGAGGTCGAGCGTCAGTGCGAAGTCGATGGCCCGGTGGCGGATGTCCGGCTCGAATCCGGCCAGCCGACAGGCGTGCAGCGTGGAGTGCAGGCAAGGAGTGCCCTCGGCGCTGGCCACCCATCGCGCCTCACGCAGGTCGTCGAGCCGGCCCGACCGGCTGCCCCAGCCGGCCGGCGTGATCAGGTGCATCGGGTCACTGGCGATCGGGTGTCGATCCAGGTCGGGTGGGAGCGGCGTCGGGACGTGGTCGTACTCCTGGAGCACGATCACATCGAGCTTGCCCGAGCGGAGGTCGAGTTGGCTCTGCTGGTCCTCCGCCTCGAAGACGCGCACGTCCAGGTCCGGATGTCGGGCGATCGCCCGTGCGGCGGCCGGCGCGACCAGGGCTCCGGCCGCCGAGGGGAAGGCTCCCACCCGTACGGCCCCGCTGACGTCGCGCCGCAGCGCCGCGAGCCCCGCCCCGGCCTGCTCGACCGCGCTGATGATCTGCTTCGCATGGTCGGCGAGCACGTAGCCGGCCGGGGTGAGCACGACCCCTCGGCCGGAACGTTCGACCAGCTCGCAGCCGGCCTCGCGGGCGAGCTGACCGAGCTGCTGGGAGACCGCGGAGGGGGTCACGTGCAGGGCTGCGGCCGCTGCGGTGACCCCGCCGCGCAGGGCCACCTCGTACAGCACGCGGAGCCGTCGGACGTCGAGGTCCATTAAGCAAGGCTACAGAATCGCTGAAGAACTAGGAAATTGTGCTAATAGGTAACGTCTCGCAGAGTCGATCTCATGAGAATGTCGCACCGGCTCCAGGCGGTCCTGGTCGCCGCCATCTGGGGCGTCAACTTCGTGGTCATCGACATCGGCCTGCGGGATCTGCCGCCGCTGGTGCTTACCGCGCTGCGGTTCGTCGTCGTCGCCGTACCGCTGGTCTTCCTCGTGCCCCGGCCGACCGCTCGGGCGATCTACGTCGTCGCCTACGGCCTGATCCTCGGGGTGCTGAAGTTCGGGGTGCTGTTCAGCGCGATGGCCCTGGGCATGGGCGCCGGCCTCGCCTCCCTGGTGCTGCAAGCGCAGGCCCTGGCGTCGGTGGTGCTCGCCGCGCTGCTGTTGCGGGAGCGCCCTGCCCGGCGGCAGATCGCCGGTGTGCTGGTCGGCTCGGTCGGCATCGGCGTGCTCGCGGTCTCCGGCGGCGGGCACACCACTGCGAT
Organism: Micromonospora sp. NPDC047557; assembly: GCF_043205095.1. Lineage (NCBI taxonomy): Bacteria > Bacillati > Actinomycetota > Actinomycetes > Micromonosporales > Micromonosporaceae > Micromonospora > Micromonospora sp. NPDC047557. The sequence continues at coordinate 103,347 of NZ_JBIDDK010000003.1, forward strand.
CGGCTTCGCGTTCACCCTCTTCGCCGCCGGGAGTTGGGCCGTCGCGAACGTCGTGGTGCGCGCCAGCGGCGAAACCCGACCGATCTCCCTGCTCGTCTGGTCCAGTCTGGTGCCGCCGCTGCCGCTGTTCGGGCTGGCCGCCGTCGTCAACGGCCCGCAGGTGGTGCTCGACTCGCTGCTCGGCCTCTCCTGGCGCGCCCTGGCGGCGGTCGGGTACGTCGCCTACGTCTCGACCCTGGTCGGGTTCGGCCTCTGGAACCATCTCATCGGCCGCTACTCGGTCGCCCGGGTCGCGCCGTTCAGCCTGCTCGTGCCCGTCTTCGGGCTCACCGCGTCGTGGCTCCTCCTGCACGAGCGGATGACCGGCGGCGAGGTGCTGGCGGCCCTGATCGTGCTGGTCGGGCTCGCGCTCGTGGTCAGCGGCTCACGTCCGTCGGCTGAGCCGGCCGACCAGGCGCGACCAGCCAGCACCATGATCCGCACAACGTCGGAGAAACCGCTGCCTCGACGCGCGTTCAAGCAGCAACAGCGCTGACGTCGCGCGGATCTTGGCGCGAAGGCGGCCGGCGCGGTGCGTACGATATGGCTGTGGCACAGGAGGCCTTTTCCCCGATGGCGGGGCCGGTGGATCGGGTCGGCCTCGCGGCCGACGTGGTGCGCCGGATGGCACACCTGACCGCCTCGCTGCGACACCGGCAGGGCACCGCGTTCGCCGAGTTGGGGCTCACCCCGGCCACGGCCCGGGCGTTGCACGAGCTGGACCCGGACCATCCGTTGCCCGCCCGGGATCTCGCCGATCGGCTGGGCTGTGACCGGTCCAACGTGACGGCGCTGGTCGACCGGCTGGAGCAGGCCGGCCTGGTCGAGCGTCGTACCGACCCGACCGACCGCCGGCAGAAGACGCTCGTGGTGACCGGTGACGGCCGGGGTGTGCGGGACCGGGTGACCGAGGTGATGTCCGACTCCCGACTCCTGGCCGGGCTGAGTGACCAGGAGCTGTCCACCCTGCGTGACCTGGTGTGGAAGGTGTCCGACGGCGGCTGCCCGGAGCCGTGCGACCCGGCGTGAGCCGACCCGCGCCGGCCGTGTCCCACTGGGCGAGCATGGCCCGCGTCGGTAATGCTGTCGGACGTGACCACCCCGCAAGATCTCGACGACCGGTTCCGGGAGACGCTGGCGGCGCTGTCTGCCGCGCAGCAAAGGCGTGACCCCGCCGCCCCGGTCGCTGACGACACCTCGCTGACCGGCGCGCAGCTGCTGGACCTGTTCGACGCGCAGGTGACCAGCCGCCAGCTCGACCTCGCCGGTCGTTGGCTGCGCAGTTTCGGGGAGGGCTTCTACACGATCGGCTCAGCCGGGCACGAGGCCAACGCGGTGGTCGCCGCCGCGCTGCGCCCCACCGACCCGGCGTTGCTGCACTACCGCTCCGGGGCGTTCTACTGCGTGCGGGCGGCCCAGGTCGCCGACGCCACGGCGCCGACCGACACCGCCGACGCCGAATCGGCCACCGACCGGGAGCCGGCCGTCGACCCGAAGCGGGCCAGCGACCGGGAGTCGGCCACCACGCGGGAGTCTGCCGCCGACCCGGAGCCGGCCGCCGAGCGCGAGCCGGAAAGGTCCGAGCCGCCCACCGGCGGGTTCGCGGCGTACGCCGAGGCGGCCCGGGACGTGCTGCGCGGCATGGTCGCCTCCAGCGAGGAGCCGATCGCCGGTGGCCGGCACAAGGTGTTCGGCCGCGCCGACCTGGCGATCGTGCCGACCACCTCCACCATCGCCTCGCACCTGCCCCGCGCGGTCGGGATGGGGCTGGCCGTGGAGCGGCTGCGCCGGCTGGACACCGTCGGGCGGCGTGCCGGGGCCGGCGTGCGGGTCGGCAGCGGCGCCGGCGCGACGCACGCTCCCTGGCCGCCGGACGCCATCGTGGTCTGCTCGTTCGGCGACGCGTCGGTCAACCACGCCAGCGCCACCGCCGCCTTCAACACCGCCGGCTGGTACGACCACGCCGGGCTGCGCATCCCGGTGCTCTTCGTCTGCGAGGACAACGGGCTGGGCATCAGCGTCCGCTCGCCGGAGGGCTGGGTGGAAGCGACGCTGCGCGCCAAACCGGGCATCCACTACTTCAGCGCCGACGGCGCCGACCCGGTACGGGCGTACGAGGTGGCGCAGGAGGCCGCGGCCTGGGTACGCCGGCACCGGCGGCCGGCCGTACTGCACCTGCGCACGGTCCGGCTGATGGGCCACGCCGGGGCGGACGCGGAGTCGGCGTACCGCAGCCCCGCCGAGCTGGCCGAGGACCTCCAGCGGGATCCGGTGGCCGCCACCGCCCGGCTGCTCGTCGACGCCGGTGTGGCGACCGCCGACGAACTGCTGGCCCGGTACGACGAGACCGGCTGGCAGGTCCGCCGGTTGGCCGAGGAGGTGCTGGGTGAGCCGAAGCTGGCCTCCGCCGCCGACGTGGTGTCGGCGCTGGCGCCCCGCCGCCCGGTGCGGGTGGCGCGGGCCGTGGCCGACGCGGCGGCACGGGCCAGCGGGCCGGGCTCGGCGGCGCGGGAGGAGGCGTTCGGGGGCAAACCGCCGGAGCTGGCCGGCCCGCTCACCCTGGCGCAGAGCATCAACGCGGCGCTCGCCGACGGGCTGCTCGACCACCCCCAGATGGCCGTGTTCGGCGAGGACGTGGCCGCCAAGGGTGGCGTGTACGGGGTGACGAAGGGACTGCGGGACCGGTTCGGCGCGGCCCGGGTCTTCGACACCCTGCTCGACGAGACGTCGGTGCTCGGGCTGGGCCTCGGCGCCGGGCTGGCCGGGATGCTGCCGGTGCCGGAGATCCAGTACCTGGCGTACCTGCACAACGCCGAGGACCAGCTGCGCGGCGAGGCGGCGACCATGCAGTTCTTCTCGCGGGGCGCCTTCCGTAACCCGATGGTCGTGCGGGTGGCCGGGCTGGCGTACCAGGAAGGGTTCGGCGGGCACTTCCACAACGACAACTCGGTGGCCGTACTCCGGGATGTGCCGGGTCTGGTGATCGCGGTGCCGGCGCGGCCGGACGACGCCGCGCCCATGCTGCGGACCTGCCTGGCGAGCGCGGCGGTGGACGGCAGCGTCTGCGTCTTCCTGGAGCCCATCGCGCTCTACCACACCCGTGACCTGTACGCCGAGGGCGACGGGGAGTGGCTGGCCGGCTATCCGGAGCCCGGCTCGTGGGTGGCCGGGCACGTGCCGGTGGGCCGGGCCCGGGTCTACCGAGTCGGCTCGGCCGACGACCTGACGATCATCACCTTCGGTAACGGGGTACGGATGTCACTGCGGGCCGCGGCCGTCCTCGCCGAGGAGGGGGTGGGCACCCGCGTGGTGGATCTGCGCTGGCTGGCGCCGCTGCCGGTGGCCGACATCATCCGGGAGTCCTCGGCGACCGGCCGGGTGCTGGTGGTGGACGAGACTCGCCGCTCCGGCGGGGTCGGCGAGGGGGTGATCGCCGCGCTGGTCGACGCCGGATATGTGGGTGCCGCGCGGCGAGTAGCCGGGGTTGACTCTTTTGTACCATTAGGTCCGGCAGCCCGTCATGTTCTGGTCTCCCCGGAAGCCATTACCGACGGTGCCCGTACGCTGCTGGCACGGTAAATTCCGTTCCACCCGGTGCGCCACTTGCGCGCAGAGGCACAACTGTGTGGACTTTGCCTGACGGCGTCGGTCCGACGCCGCGAGCAGGACGAAATGAGGAGGCACGCGACAGTGAGCGCGACCGCTGGTCAGGCCGCCGACGGGGTACGCAGCCTGGCGGACCGGTTCGGCATCGAACCGGGGATGGTCGTCATGGAGATGGGGTACGACGACGACGTCGACCAGGATCTCCGCGACGCCCTGACCGACCGCTGTGGAGATCTGGTCGACGAGGACACCGACGAGGTGGTCGACGCGGTGCTGGTGTGGTACCGCGACGGCGACGGTGACCTCTTCGAGCTGCTCGTCGACGCCCTCGGCCCGCTGGCCGACAACGGGGTCGTGTGGCTGCTCACCCCGAAGGCGGGGCGCGAGGGGCACGTTGAGCCGAGTGAGGTCGCGGAGTCCGCGCCCACCGCCGGCCTCCAGCAGACCTCGACCGTCAACGCCGGCCGGGACTGGAGCGGCGCCCGCCTGGTGCTGCGCCGTGGGGCCAAGGCCAAGAAGTAGCCGTCATCGCTTTCTCGCGCCCGGCGGTCCGCACCGCCGGGTGTGGCAGGCTGGCGTCGTCCCCCGACTCGACCCGAGGAGTCCGCATGCCGATCGAGGTTGGCGCCGAGGCGCCGGACTTCGTGCTGAAGGACCAGAACAACCAGGAGGTCCGGCTCTCGGACTTCCGGGGCCGGCGCACGGTGCTGCTGGTCTTCTACCCGTTGGCGTTCACCGGCACCTGCCAGGGCGAGCTGGCCGAGGTGCGGGACAACCTCGACGAGTACGCCAACGACGACGTCCAGGTGCTGACGGTCAGCGTCGACTCGGCCTACAGCCACAAGATCTGGGCCGACCGGGAGGGCTACCAGTTCCCGTTGCTCGCCGACTTCTGGCCGCACGGTGGCGTCGCCCAGGCGTACGGGGTCTTCAACGACGTGGCCGGCTTCGCCAACCGGGGCACCTTCGTCATCGACAAGGCCGGCGTGGTCCGCTTCGCCGAGATGAACGGCCCCGGCGAGGCCCGCGACCAGCAGGGCTGGCGCAAGGCCATCGCCGACGCGACCGCCGGATAGGGGTACGCCGTGCGGCCGGGTCGGCGGCGAGCAGGTAGGCTTGCCAGCCACCGGCCCGCCGCACACGGGCGATCCGGGCGCGTAGCTCAGTGGGAGAGCACCCGCCTTACAAGCGGGGGGTCGCAGGTTCGAAACCTGCCGCGCCCACCCTTAACCGATGTCAGGACTGGGTGCGGGTCCACTGCTGGTTGGTGCCGCTTCCGCAGGTGTACTGGGTGATGTCGGTGCCGTCTGCCGTGCCGCTGCTCACCACGTCCAGGCACTTGCCGCTGTGTCGGGCGCGCAGCTGGTAGTAGTTGCCGGTGGCCACCCACTGCCACTGCTGGTTGGTGCCCCCGCCACAGCTGTACTGGATGACGTTGGCGTTGTTCGCGGTGGAGGCGTCGGCGACGTCGAGGCATTTGCCGCTGTTCTGGTTGACGATCCGGAAGTAGCCGCTGCCGGCGTCGCGGAACTCCCACTTCTGGTTCGCGCCCCCGTTCCAGGACCATTGTTTGACTTCGGCGTTGTCGGTGACGGCCTGGTCCAGCACGTCGACCACCTTGCCGCTGTTGCGGTTGGTGATGCGGTAGTAGAGCGGCGCCTCTCCGGTTACGGTGCCCGCGGCGGCGTCGATGGTGACGGTCGGATACCAGGTCAGGCTCATGGTCGTGGCGGAGGGGAAGGCGATCGGCAACCAGACGTACTGGGAATCGTTGACCGGCCCGCCCCAGGCGCCGGCCCAGCGGTCGCCGAGGTAGAGGTAGCTCGTAGACGACGTGCCCTGGATGGGGAGCACGAAGGCCGACTGGGAGCGGAAAGTGGTCGAGTCCCCGACGTTGGTCATGCCGGTCCACGGGCCGGAAATGCTGGACGCCGTGGCGTACCTGGCCTGGTTCGGGCTCCAACCGGTCAGGCCCGAGGTGAGCATGAAGTAGGTGCTACCGCGCTTGAACAGAGCCGGCGCCTCACGGTTGCCGTCGTTCCAGAAGTTGCCGACAAGCGTGGCCACGGAGAGATAGTCGGCGGTGAGGCGATAGATGAGCAGGTCGCGGTTCTCGTCGCCGGCGGAGGCCATGTAGGCGGTACCGCCGTCGTTGTAGAGCGTGATGTCCCGCGACATGTTGCCCAGCGGCCGGAAGCTGCCGTGGTACGTGTAGGTGCCGTCCACGGTGGCCGAGGAGGCGACGGCGGCCCTGGCCTCGCCGTAGTCGCTGCCGTTCTCCTTGTGCATCCACATCACGTACCGGCCGGTGCTGGCGTTGTAGATGACCTTCGGCCGCTCGATGTTGGCCGACTGCAGCTCCGCCGCCGACGACTGGGTCAGCACGTTGTTGCGGAACTCCCAGTCGCGCAGGTTGGTGGAGCGGTAGACGGAGACGGCCCGGAACGTGTTGTTGGCGTTGCGGTTCTCACCGAACCAGTAGTAGTAGTCGCCGACCTTGAGTACCCCACCGCCGTGCGCGTGCAGCACGTTGCCGGCCGTGTCGGTGAACTGCGTGCCGTTAGTGATCGTGACCGGCGCGGCCTGGGCCGGGGCGGCGGCCAGGGTGGTGACCGCCACGATCGCCGTTCCGACCAGGGTGAGCGCTGCCACCAGGGATAGAAGTCGTCGTCGCACTACGTTCGTCCTTCCGTGGGCGGGCGGCGACCCGCCGCCGACTGCGGACGACGGCGCCACCGCCAATCCATTCATCAATGTACATCTATTGTCGTCGACGACCTCATCCGCCGGCTGGTGCCGTTGTGGGAGCCAGTGAGTCCCACCGGGGTCAGGCGCGATCCGCGACCATCACCCGGCTGTGGGCGAGTGACGTGGCACTGCGGATCGGCAGGGCGAGTGCCCGAGCCGTGTCGAGCAGGTCGTGGTCGCCGGTGACGGTGAAGCCGTGCCGGGCCAGCAGGGCGGTCATGGCGGCGGGCGTCCAGGTCGAGCGCCATGGCTCGGTCGCCCAGAAACTGCGCCGGCCGGTGGACGCCATCAGCAGCCGTGCGACGAGCCGGCCCAGCGTCAGGGATTTCCCGGGGAGCTGGAAGTTGACGACGAGGCGGCTGTGCGGTGCCGAGCAGGTGGCGACCGCAGCGACCGTCGTGGACACCTCGGCCCTGGTCAGATACGGCACGACCCCCTCCCAGATCCACGTCGTCGGCTCGCCGGAGCGATGCCCGGCGGCTGCCAGCGCCTCGGCGAGCCGGTCACGGCCGAAGTCCACCGCCACGAACGTCGGTGAAGTGCCGGGCAGGCCCTCGGCGCGTTCGCGCTTGTCGCGCTGGCTGCTTGGCTGGTCGACCTCGAAGACCGTCCTGTCGGCGAGTTCCGGCATCCGCCAGGCGCGACCGTCCAGCCCTGCCCCCAGGATCACCACCTGTGAGCTGTGGTGGTCACGTACGGCGTCGTCGATCGCGACCGTGCGGGGCACCATCATCTCGGCGCAGGCCCGTACGGTCTCGTAGTCGACCCGTTGCCGCCACGGCTTGGGCGCGGAAGCGGCGCGTACCCAATCGACGGGCTCCCGCTCGTCGGCGCGGAGCAGGCGCATGGCCGTCGGGTCCGCGAAGCGGCCGGGAGCGATCAGGCCGTCCGCCGCCGCTCGGCCCTGGCAGACGAGCACCGCCGTACGGCTCGCGGATGGCGTCGTCGGCATAGCTCGCGCTCCTGTCCGTGTCGCGGCACCGGCTCTGCGTGCCGACGGTACCGTCGCCGAAGCCGGTCGGCCCGCTGGCCTCGGTCAGCACGATCATCACTTGACCGCACCGGATAGCCTTCGCGGCTATGGGCGCGATCAAACCGTGGCACCTCGCGGTCCTCAGCATCTGTTGTCTGCTGCCGGCGGCTGTGGCCATCGTCGGTGGAGTCTGGGCCGTACGCCGCAACCGCACCCGGCGCTGAGTCGGCGCGACGCGCGGCCCCCGGCTGGGAGTGGCGCTCCGGCGCGGAGCACACCCCCGAGCAGCTCTACACGCCGTGGTCCGGGCTCAGCTCTGGGCGGCGCGGAGCCGTTCCCGCTCGTCCGCCGCGCCGATCGCCGGTCGGTGCTCGGGGTGCTCGACATAGTGGCGGATCGTGTGCGCGAGGAAGGCCGGGTCGACGTGCAGGCGCGCGATCGGCAGCGGATACCCGACGGGTGCTCTGCCGCCCGGCGTCGCCGGAAGCCGCATCAGGGTGAGATTGGCCGCACCCCGGGCTGGAGGCATCGGTCCGCCCGCGAGCAGGCGGTTCCAGGGGAGGAAGCTGCGCCGGATGATGCCCTGCATGGTGATGCCGTCGCGGTCCAGCGCCAGCAATGGCCGGTTCATCAGCAGGACGGCCGCTATGCCTCCCAGGACAAGGACCGGGATACCGATGCCCAGCGCCACGGTGCCTGGAATGTCGGCGAGCCGCAGGCGGTCCTCACCCGGCACCCGTTCCGTCGGCACGAAGCCGCCGGCCAGCCAGCCGAGGAGGATCGACCACGGGCCGATCCAGCGTGGGCTGGCCGGTGCGATGAAGCAGCGCCGGCCGGCGTCCACCTCCCAGGTCGCGGGTCGCTGCCGGACCGACCTGGTGAGCAGGGCATATGCGGCCCACGGCACCAGGAAACAGGCCGCCTGGGCGGCTATCCAGACCAGGAGGGCGACGCCGCGCGGATCGATCCGCCAGGTCACCGGCTCTATCCAGAGTTCGGCGCAGATGCGTAGGGCGAACGCGGCCACGGCGATGGGCCAGATCAGCAGACGAGCCGCGCGAAGGGGCATGACGGCACCGTAGGCGGCTGGGGCAAACGCTCGGGCCATCGGCGCCGCCCCGGCCGGCGGGTGCCGGCGATGGCTCATGTTTCGGGAACGTCATGATGGGCGCGTGCAGGACACCGTCGCCGTCGCGCTGATCACCTCACTGTCCACGCTGGCCGCCGCCGCCCTGACCGGGCTGATCGGTGCGCTCAGCACCCGCCGGCAACTCGCCCACCAGCTCACCGTCGCCCGGCAGGAGAGCGCCGACCGGTGGGCGACCCGGCGTGACGAGCTGCGGCGCGACGCGTACGTCGGGTTCCTCAGCGCCTGTGACGCGGCGTACCGGCGGCTGGACCGGCGGTGGGTCGAGCCGGGCGTGGACAGGGCCACGCCCGGCTACGACGAGACGTACGCGGCGATGCGCGCCGTGGACGAGGCGTACAACCTGGTGTTGTTGGAAGGCCCGGCGGACGTCGCGGCGGCGGGCCGGTCGGTGCTGGCCAGCCTCACGACGGAGTACGCCGAGCAGCGCCGCCTCGCCGACGAGCCGGGCGACGCGGCGGTGCCGCTTCGCGACCGGCACCGGGAGCGCTGGCTCGCGGCCATCGAGGTACGGACCAACCGGCGCGTCGCCTTCGTCGACGTCGTGCGTTCCGTGTCGGGCCGGGAGGAGTGACGCAGCTGAGGGGGCTATCTCAGCTGGTGAAACCCCCGTCCACGTTGACCACCGCCCCGGTCACGTAGCCCGCCTCGGGGCTGGCCAGGTGCGCGACGGTCGCCGCGATGTCGGCGGGGCGCGCGTAGCGGCCGACGGCGGTGAATCCGGCGATGGTCGCCGCGTTCGGCCCGTCCGCCGGGTTCGCGTCGGTGTCCGTGGGCCCCGGGTTGACCAGGTTGACGGTGATGCCCCGGGGGCCCAGCTCGCGGGCCAGACCCCGGGTCAACCCGACCAGAGCGGTCTTGCTCATCGAGTAGAGAGCCAAGCCGGGGAAGACGGCCCGTTCCCCGACGTTGCTACCGATGCTGATGATCCGTCCACCGTCGCCCAGGTACCGCAGCGCCGCCCGCACGGCGAGGTACGGCGCCCGCACGTTCACGGCGATCGTCTGCTCCAGCTCCGCTGTGCCGAGATCCTGCGCGGCGCCGACCAGGAACACCGCCGCGTTGTTGACCAGGATGTCCAGCCGGCCCAGCTCGGCGGCCGTCCGGTCGACGGCGTCCCGGACGGCCGTCGGGTCGGCGCTGTCGGCCTGGATCATCAGGGCCCGCCGGCCCAGCGCCTCGATCTGCTTCACCACTGTTGCCGCCTGCCCGGCGTCCTGCCGGTAGGTCAGCGCCACGTCGGCCCCATCCTGTGCCAGGCGCAGTGCGATACCGGCCCCGATGCCGCGGGAGCCCCCGGTCACCAGGGCGGCCTTGCCACCAAGTGTCGTCGTCGTCATACAAACGATCATGTCGACGGCGCGTCGTCGAGTCTGGCGGCCATCGGACCACTCGTTCCCAGCGCCGGGTCCGTTTTCCGCCGCCGGCCAGGGACGCCCTATCCTCGGGACGGAGCGTACGGGGGAGCATGATCGTGGAGCTGGCAGACGTCGACGCGGTGCTGTTCGACATGGACGGCACCCTGGTCGACTCCGACGCCGCCGTCGAGCGGGCCTGGGAGCGCTGGGCGTCCGAGTACGCCGTCGAGCCGGCGGCGGCACTCGCGATCGCGCACGGCAGACCCGCCGATCAGACGATCCGCCGGCTCCTTCCCTCGCTCGACGACGCAGCGGTCGCCGTGGCGGCGGCACGGCAGTTGGCGTTGCAGTACGACGACCTGTCCGACGTGACCGCCACCCCGGGCGCCCTCGAGCTGCTGTCGACGTTGGCCCGATTGGGGTTGCCCTGGGCGGTGGTGACCAGCGCCGACGTCCGGCTGGCCGAGGCCCGGCTCGGTGCCGCCGGCATCACCGCGCCCGTGCTGGTCACCGTCGAGGACGTGCGCGCGGGCAAGCCGGCCCCGGAGGGCTACCTGCGGGCCGCCGCGCTGCTCGACGTGGCACCGGCGCGCTGCCTGGTCGTCGAGGACGCCGAGGTCGGGTTGCAGGCCGGGCGCGCGGCCGGCGCGATGACCGCTGCGCTCAAGGGACTCGACGGCGACCTGCGGCTGGTCGACCTGACGCAACTGGCGTACGGGTTCACCTCGGCGCCCACGGCACGCTGACCGGCAGCACCGCGGTAACGGCACCGGCAGCGCGACAGCGCCGACCGGCTGCGTCAGGCGAGCCGCTCGGCCAGCCAGGGGAGCAGGGCGTCGGCCTGCGCCTGCTGGAACGCCCGTACGGTGGGGATGCCGGGCGGCGGCGGACGACGGGCGCTGTCGGCGAAGAAGCCGGCCAGTCCGGCGTACACCCCGGTGAGCGCGGCCGGGTCGACACCGGCGGTGAGTGGCAGCCGGCGCAGCATCGACTCGGTGTCGTGCCCGCCGTAGAGCCGGACGTTCAGCAGCAGCAACGCGGTGTCCAGCCAGGCCGGCCCCCGGCAGGCCCACGGCCAGTCGACGACGGTCACCGTCCCGGCCGCGTCGAGCAGCAGGTTGTCGGCCCGCACGTCCAGGTGGCAGAGCGTGTCCCCGGTCAGCGCGGCGACGCCCTCGTCGGCGGCGTGCCGCAGGTCATCCAGGTGGGCCCGAACCCACGGATCGAGTCGTGGCGGCGGGTCGGCGGCGATCCGGTGCCAGCCGGCGAAGTCCCCGGCCAGCAGCTCGGCGGCGGCCGGCACGTGCGCGACGGGGTTCGGGGTGAGCGCGACAGCCATCGCCTCCAGGGCGCCCAGCACGCGGGTCAGCTCGTCCGCCCGCCACGGGGTTGTCGGGTGCCGTCCGTCCACGTCGGAGAAGACCAGTGCCACCCACTCGCCGTCGTCGTGGCAGCCCAGCAGGCGGGGCGTCGGCGCTGTCGGCGGTAGCGCGCCGGCGGTGCGGGCCTCGGCGCGGTGCATGACCGGGCTGTCCGGGTTCTGTGCCGGGCTGACCGCCTTCACGAAAGCCCGCCGGCCGGTCGCGGTGCGGACCCGGTCGGCGGTGCCCGGCGAGAAGCCACCCGACTGGGACACCGCCTCGACCACCCGATCACCGATGATGCCCTCCACCGCGGATCGGACCGCCGCCGGCAGATCACCCCAGCCGATCCGCGTCGCTGTCCCCTTCATCCCGCCACGGTGCGCCGGCCCCGCCCCGACGAACAACCGATTTCCTCAGCGGAGGGGCGCCGGGTCGGGGAAGCCTCGTCACGGGTATCACGGTGGCGGCGTCTGCGTGGTTCTGCTGCACTACGCGCTGGATCAGACATCGAAGGGGAGGCCCCGGTGGAGTTGACATTGACGCCGATGACCGAGCAGGAACTGGCCCGGCTGTGGGAGCCGCTGGAGGTGGGATACGCCGAGGATCTGGTCGCGCACCGGGGCATGACGCCGGAGGCGGCCCGGGAGCGGTCGGCGCAGCAGCTGCGGGAAGGGCTGCCGGCGGGCGCGGCCACCGAGGGGGTTCTGCTGCGGGTGGCGCGGGTCGACGACACCGAGGTCGGGTGGATCTGGGTGAGCCTGCCCGGGGTGAGTGACGCGGCCGGCCCGACCCGGGCCTGGATTCAGAACATCGAGGTACATCCGGCGCACCGGGGGCGTGGCCACGCGCGGCGGATGATCCAGCTCATCGAGGCCGAACTGGCCGGACTCGGGGTGCCCGAGCTGGGCTTGAACGTCTTCGGAACGAACACCGTGGCGATCGGGCTCTATCGGAGCCTGGGCTTCGAGGTCACCGCGCAGCAGATGGCCAAGCGCATCGACCCGACGGGCTGAACCACCCCGGCCCCGGTTCAGGACTGTTCGCCCGACCAGCGGGAAACCGCTGCGGACCGCACCCGGGGAGGAGCGACGGATGACGCATGGCGCCGGACTGACCATCGGTGTGCTCGGCTCGTACGGTGGCCGGAACCTCGGCGATGAGGCGATCCTCACCGGTCTCCTCACCGATCTACGCATGCAGGAACCGAACGCCCGGATCATCGTCTTCTCCCGCAACCCGGAACACACCCGCGCCGCCCACCCGGACGTCGAGGCGGTGCCCTGGGAAGGCATCAGCCGTACCGACTCGGCGTTGGTGCTGGCTCAACTCGACCTGCTCATCCTCGGTGGCGGCGGGATCCTCTACGACCGGGAGGCCCGCCGCTATCTGCGGGTCGTGCGGGTCGCCCAGGAACGGGGCCTGCCCCTCATCACGTACGCGGTGGGCGTCGGGCCGCTCAGCGACGCGGTCGACACCGGCATGGTCCGGGAGACGCTCGCCAGCGCGACCCAGGTGACCGTCCGCGACCAGGAGTCCCGGATGGTCCTGGAAGAGGCGGGACTGCTCAACCCGATCACGGTCACCGCCGACCCGGCGTTCCTGTTGCAGCCGGCCGACTTCCCGGCCCACCTGCTGGCCGAGGAGGGGGTGCCGGCCGGTAAGAGGCTGGTCGGGATCAGCGTGCGGGAGCCGGGACGGGCAGCCGAACGCCTCGACGTCGACGGCTACCACCGGCTGCTGGCCCAGATCGGTGACTTCCTGGTGCACCGCATCGACGCGTACGTGCTGTTCGTGCCCATGGAGCGCGACGACATCCGGCACTCGCACGGGGTGTTGTCGCACATGGTCGCCGCCGAGCGGGGGCGGATCCTGCACGGCACCTACTCCCCGGAGCAGGTGCTCGGGCTGATGCGCCACTTCGACCTGGCCGTCGGCATGCGTCTGCACTTCCTGATCTTCGCGGCGATGGTGGGCACGCCGTTCCTGCCGCTGCCGTACGCCGGCAAGGTCTTCGACCTGGCCCAGCGGCTCGGTGTGCCGGCGCTGCGGGGCGTAGAGCGGGAGGTGGAGGGGCCGCTGCTGGCCGAGGTCGACCGACTCTGGGACGAACGCGAGAAACGCGCCGAGGCCACGGCCCGTCGGGTCGCGGAGGTCTGCGAGCAGGCGCGGGGCACCTCGGAGGTCACCCGTGGCGTGCTGGACAGATTGCGCGCTCAGGCCCTCACCCGAGTCTGACCCGCGTCACACCGCCGGACCGGTCCACCGGTAGCGCCACTCGCGGCTTTCCTCGCGGGCGGACTCCAACTCGTAGATCTGCGCCTCCGCCAGCCCACCGGACCCGATGTGGTGGTGGGTGAGCGGCGGCCGGCCGTTGGTGTCCAGTTCGACGGTCACGGTCTGCCCGTCCGCCGCGCCGCCGACGAGGAGGATCTGCACGGATGAAGCCATGCGCCCATCCTGCCCGTCGCGAGGGCGCCTCGCAGCGGGATGCGGGGCAGCGCGAGGGGCCCGACGTGGTTACGGTCGGCGAATGACGGAGCAGCCCATCGATCCGACGCTCGGCCCGGTGCTCGCCCGCGTCGGCGACGAGCGCGCCGTGCTGGACTCGTTCCTCGACTTCCATCGTGGCGTGGTGCTGCGCAAGCTGCGCGGCCTGTCCGACACCGAGGCGGCCCGCCGGCTGGTGCCCTCCGCGACCACGCTCGCCGGGCTGGTCAAGCACCTGACGCTTGTCGAGCGGAACTGGTTTCCGGTGCTGCTGGCACCCGAGCCGGGCGACGTCTACCTGACCTCGGAAGAGGACGCGATCGCGAGCTTCACCCTCGATGAGCGCGACACGGTCGCCGGGCTCGTCGAGGCGTACGAGCGGGCCTGCGCCCGGTCCCGGGCGGTCGCCGCGCGTTTCGACCTCGACCACGTGGTGCCGCACCCGCAGCTCGGCGAGGTGTCGGTGCGCTGGATCCTGGTCCACCTGATCGAGGAGACCGCCCGGCACGCCGGCCACGCCGACATCCTGCGCGAACTGACCGACGGGTCGACCGGCGCGCTCTGAGTCCGGCCGCCCGTCGTCATCCGGCGGGTAACAGGCCCGGCGGATACTCCATGCCGTCGTGGGCGCAGGCCGCCGCCGCGACCCGTGCCGCGTACCGGGCGGCCTCGGTCAGGGACTCGCCCCGCAGCCGCCCGACGATCAGCCCGGCCGCGAACGCGTCGCCCGCCCCGTTGCTGTCCACCACGGGCCCCGGCGCGGCGGCGGGCGGCACCGGGACCCGCGTGCCGTCGCCCGGGTACAGCTCCGCGCCGTCCGCGCCCCGGGTCACCACCACGGTCCGGGGCGCCAGCGTGCCGGCGAGCGCCGTGGCCCGATCGCCCAGCCGCACCCCGCTGACCAGGACCAGGTCGGCGACCTCGGCGAACGGCCGGTGGTAGGGGTTCGTGCCGTCCCAGTCGTGCAGGTCGGTGGAGAGCGACACGCCCGCCGGGAGCGCGGCCCGCACGGCGGGCAGCAACGGCACCACCCAGTCCATGATCGAAAGGTGTACGTGCCGGGCGTCCGCGACAAGCTCGGCCACCTCCGCGGGCGAGAACGGCGGGTCGCCCCGCCACGGGCGCGGGTCGTACAGCGAGGTACGCCGGCCGCCCGGGTCCACCAGGTTCACCGACCGCCGGGTACCGCCGCGGTCCTGCGCCAGCACCGCCGGCACCCCGGCCCGGGTCAGCGCGGCACGGACCAGATCGCCGGCCGGGTCCGCGCCGAGGGTGTCGACCACCCGTACCCGCAGCCCGAGCGCCCGGCCGGCCAGCGCCACCCCGGCGCCGGTGTTGCCGATCCGGAGCTCGATCGGTTCGACGGTGTGCGAGTCGGCGGCCGGCAGCGGCAGCGCGGGCACCCGAACCCGCACATCCACCCCGAGCCCGCCGACAACCAAGAGATCGACCATGGGCCGACGCTAGCCCAGCCCGGCGTGGACACCCCCACACCGCCGACCTGGAGTCGATCACCCCGTCGGCGGCGGGTGTCGTGCGGTGGGCGCTGACGCTCGTCGCCCCGGGCCGCCTATCCTGGGCGCGGGCGGCGGAGGGGGAGTAGGTGCTGGTCATCCATGGGCTGTGGAAGCCCTGCGACGCCTCGACCGCCGGCCTCGCGGTCTGGGCCGAGGACAGCGCCGCGCCACCGGCTCCGGCCCGCCCCGGCAGGCCGCCCCGGGAGCGCCCGCATCCCTTCGCCGCTGGACACGCGGACCTGGTCGCGGCCCTCGCCGACGCCGCCGAGCCGGCCCGCCCGGCCACCGCGCTGCTCACCCTGCCTACCCGGGCGGGCGCGCCGACCGACTCACCCGAGCTGATCCGGACCACCGTCGCACCCCCGGCCCGCGGCCAGCTCACCCTCGCCGCGTGGCGGGTGCCCACCCTGGTGTACGCCCCAGACGACGCCCTCGCACTGCTGCGCGCCCTGGACGACCTTCCGGCGGTGCCCGGGGCGACCCTGCGTCACCTCGCCGAGCTGGCCGACTTCGCCGCCGACCTGGTGGCCCGAGGCCGCGTCCTGCCCGGCGTCCACGCGCCGACCGACCCGACCGACCGGGCGGCCGAGGTGGTCGCGCGGGCGGTCTGGCGTCCGCTGTTGACCGGCACCGACGCGGGCTGGGCGCGGTCGCTGGCGCTGGCCCTACCGCCCGCCGCCCGCGCGGCGGCGACGTCCAGCGCCACCGAGGTGACGGGTGCGGCGCTGGTGGCGGACGCGCTCGACGCGCTCACCGACGCCGCCGCCCGAGCGGCCCTCGCGACCACGACGCTGGCCCGAGCGGTGCGCCCCGGCGGGCCCGCGCCGGCTTGGTTGGCCGCGCTCGCCGGCCCTCGCCGCGACTTCACCGTCGACCGGGCCGCACTGGACATCCTGCGCGCCGAACTCGACAACTGGCAGCGCGACGCGGCCGGCGGTGCCGTCCGGGCGAGCTTCCGCCTGGTGGAGCCGGCCCCGGACGAGGTCACCGAGCCGATCCTGGCCACCCGCCCGGTGCCGGGCGACGTGCCGCCCGCGGCTGTTCGCGCGGGCGGCGGTGAGCTGGCCGAGGGTGGCCCGACAGGCGACGAGGACTCCCCGGCCGCGCGGTGGCGGCTGGAGTTCGGGTTGCAGGCGGCCGATGAGCCGGGTCTGCACATCGACGCCGGGGAGGTCTGGCGGGCGCACACGCTCGACGGTCTCGCCGACCGTACGGCCAGCCCGCAGGAGACCCTGCTCGCGGAGCTGGGCCGGGCCAGCCGGCTCTGGCCCGACCTGGACGCCGCGCTGCGCACCGCCGCGCCCGAGGCGATGGAGTTGGACGTCGAGGGCGCGCACCGGTTCCTCAGCGAGGGCGCTCCGGTGCTGCACGCCGCCGGCTTCGGGGTGCTGCTGCCGTCGTGGTGGCGGCGTCCGTCGGCGCGGCTCGGCGCTCGGTTGCGCGCCCGCAGCCGGACCGCGCCCGGCACGGTGGCCAGCACCGAGGCCGGCGTCGGGTTGGACGCGCTCGTCGACTATCGCTGGGAGGTCGCGCTCGGCGACCAGCCGCTGTCCGCCGACGAGCTGGCCGCGCTGGCCGAGCTGAAGACCCCGCTGGTCCGGCTGCGCGGCCGATGGGTGGAGCTGGACCCGGGTCGGCTCGCGGCCGGTCTGCGTCTGCTGCGCTCGGCCGGCGAGCTGACCGTCGCCGACCTGTTGCGCCTCGGGCTCGCCGACGGCGACGACACCGAGGCGCTGCCGGTGCTGGAGGTGACCGCCGACGGGGCGCTGGGCGACCTGCTCGCCGGTGCGGTCGAGCGCCGGCTCACCCCGCTCGACCCGCCGCCGGGTTTCCAGGGGACGCTGCGGCCGTACCAGCGGCGCGGACTGGCCTGGCTGGCGTTCCTGCGGTCGCTCGGCCTGGGCGGGGTGCTCGCCGACGACATGGGGCTGGGCAAGACCGTGCAGTTGCTGGCGCTGCTCGCCGGGGACCCGCCGGAGGCCGGACCGACCCTGCTGGTCTGTCCGATGTCGCTGGTCGGCAACTGGCAGCGGGAGGCGGCGAAGTTCACGCCGACACTGCGGGTGCACGTACACCATGGGGCGGAGCGGGCGCGGGGGGCGGAGTTCACGGCGGCAGCGCACGGCGCGGACCTGGTCCTGACCACCTACTCGGTGGCCGCGCGCGACGCCGTCGACCTGGCCGGCATCGACTGGCACCGGGTGGTGGTGGACGAGGCGCAGGCGATCAAGAACGCGTCGACCCGGCAGGCCGAGGCGGTCCGCGCGCTGCCGGCCCGGCAGCGGGTGGCGGTGACCGGTACGCCTGTGGAGAACCGGCTCGCCGATCTCTGGTCGATCATGCAGTTCGCCAATCCGGGGCTGCTCGGCCCGGCCGCCACGTTCCGCAAGCGGTTCGCCGAGCCGATCGAGCGCCACGGCGACGTCGAGGCCGCCGAGCGGCTACGCCGGATCACCGGCCCGTTCGTGCTGCGCCGGCTCAAGACCGACTCGTCGATCATCTCCGACCTGCCGGAGAAGCTGGAGATGGAGGTGCTCTGCAACCTCACGGCCGAGCAGGCAGCCCTGTACCGAGTGGTGGTCGACGACATGCTGGCCCGGATCGAGACCAGCGACGGCATCGAGCGACGCGGGCTGGTGCTGGCTACCATGACGCGGCTCAAGCAGGTCTGCAACCACCCCGCCCAGCTGCTGCGCGACGGCTCGGCGCTGGAGGGCCGCTCCGGAAAGCTGGCCCGGTTGACCGAAATCCTGGAGGAGGTGCTGGCGGCGGGGGAGCGGGCGCTGCTGTTCACCCAGTACGCGGAGTTCGGCGCGATGTTGCGCGGTCACCTGTCGGCGCGGTTCGGCCGGGAGGTGCTGTTCCTGCACGGTGGGCTCGGCAAGGCCGAGCGGGACGCCCTGGTGCAGCGCTTCCAGTCGGCCGACGGCCCGCCGCTGTTCGTCCTGTCCCTCAAGGCCGGTGGCACCGGGCTCACCCTGACCGCCGCCAACCATGTGGTGCACGTGGACCGGTGGTGGAACCCGGCGGTCGAGGACCAGGCCACCGACCGGGCGTTCCGGATCGGGCAGCGCCGGCGGGTGCAGGTCCGCAAGTTCGTCTGCGCCGGCACCGTGGAGGAGAAGGTCGCCGCGATGATCGCCGACAAGCGCGCCCTCGCCGAGCGGGTGGTGGGCACCGGCGAGCAGTGGATCACCGAGCTGTCCACGGGTCAGCTGCGGGAGCTGTTCGCCCTGGAGGCCGGGGCGGTGGTGGAGTGAGCGAGCGGAGCGAGCGAACCATCAGGCACAGCAGCTCGGTGCCTCGCGTCGGCACGGAGCGCAGCGGAGTGGCGACGTGAGCGACTTCGCCGATTACGGCCGTCCGCGGCGGGTCGACGGTGGGCTGCGGGCGCGCAGCGCCCGGGGCGCGATCGGGCGGTCCTGGTGGTCCCGGCGCTTCCTGGAGGTGCTGGAGTCGTTCGCGCTCGGCACCCGGCTGACCCGTGGCCGGTCGTACGCGCGGGCGGGTCAGGTGCTCCGGCTCGACATCGCACCGGGCCGGGTCACCGCCCAGGTGCAGGGTTCCCGGCCCCGGCCGTACGAGGTCTCCATCGCGTTGGCGACGTTCCCGGCCGCGCTCTGGACCCGGATCGAGGACGAGCTGGCCGGGCAGGCGTTCTTCAGCGCCCGCCTGCTCGCCGGGGACCTGCCCGACGAGTTGGAGGAGCTGTTCGTGGCGGCGGGCGCCCCGCTGTTCCCGGCCGCCGTGGACGAGCTGATCCAACGCTGCAACTGCCCCGACTTCGCGGTGCCGTGCAAGCACCTCGCGGCCACGTTCTACCTGCTCGCCGAGGCGTTCGACGCGGACCCGTTCGAGCTGCTGCACTGGCGTGGCCGCTCGCGCGCGGACCTGCTCGACCGGCTGCGCGCCCGCCGGGCCGAGGCCACCGGCACGGTTGTGTCGCCCGCGCCGGCTGCCGCCCCCGGCGACGTCGCGTCCACTTCGGACGACGGGTCGTCCGCAGTGGACACGCTGCCGCCGGTCGGTGCGGCCCGGGCGCTCGCCGGGCTGGCGACCACCCCCCTCGCGGAGGCGGTGGACCGCTTCTGGGCGCCGCCGGTGCCGCTGCCCGACCGGCCACCCCGGCTGGCGACCGGGCCGGATCTCCTGCTGCGCCAGCTCGGCCCGCCGGCGCCGGCCATCGGAGGGCCGGGCCTGCTGGAGCGGCTGCGTCGCGCGTACCGGGCGTTCGGCCCGGGGTGAGCCCTCACGTCCAGCGGCGGCGGAACCGCCACATGATCGCCGCGTTGGCCACCAGCACCACCGCGCAGATCGCGCCGGCCAGCCGACCGGCGAACACGGCCATCGCCGGGAGCGACGCCCACAGCACGATGGTCAACAACATCAGGTAGCGGCCCCTGCGGGCTCGGACCCGGTGGTCCAGCCGGGCGAAGAAGGCCGGGTCACTCTCCCGGAGCTGACGGGTGATCTGGTCGAACCTGCGCTGATCCTCTTTGCTGAGCATGGCGCTGCCTTCCCCTCACGCGTTCAGCGGTTCGGCGGCATACCCGCTGCGGCAGCGGCTCACGCTCGCCCGCTCCTCCTTTTCCCAGCGTGAGGACACTTCACGTCCGGCTTAGCCCAACCTTAAGTTTGCCTGTGGTGGTGAACGACGCAGAACGTGCCGCGTACGGCGGTCTGGTCCGATCCGTACCCGGCTGCCGTACGTCCGCCCTGCTGGGAAGGTCGGAGCCCGGCCCCTGTCCCCGGCCTGCCACGAACGCGGTGGTGAGGGCTGTCTTAAGTGCCCTCACCGGCCTGTTCGGCTCACCTTGAAGGCACCTGAGCGCTTGGTTACCTTGCCGTAGCAACCCCCTCAGGCAACAGTCGCCGCACCTGCCGCACCCGCTCGGTCGCAGCTTCCGGCGCTCATCAGAAATCGGGATTGGTACATGGCCGACCAGAATGTGCCACCACGTCGACCGCGGGACGACCGCGGCTGGGACGGACGCCAGCACCACAGCGCGGACAGTTACGGCGACCCCACCGCGTCCGCGTCGTACGGATACGACTCCCCCCACCCCTACCAGGGTGGCTACCCGGCGCAGGGCGACCCGCGCGAGCAGTACGGCGACGGGTACGCGCACGCCGGACAACCCGCCCCCGCCCCGCGTGGGCCGCAGTGGGTCGGCCCGGAGGGTCTGGGTCGTCCGGCCCCGGCGCGTCCGGCCGGTGCTGGACTGCCCACCCTGGACGATGACGACGAGCCGGGCCGCAAGGTGGGCCGGCGCAAGGCCATGGTCGCGCTCGGTGGCACCGCCGCCGTCGTGGCCGGTGGCGCGGCGCTCGCCATGACGCCGCAGTTCCGCAGCCTCTTCGGTGACGAGGCGGCCGCGGGCGACGCGACCGGGAGCGCCGTCACCGACGGCACCCTGGCGCGTCCCAGCGGCCAGCAGCCCAGCACGGTGCGTACCTACACCGAGCAGAACGAGAGCTACATGGGCTCCCGGGCCGGCGAGGCGCTGAAGAAGAACGCGCCGACCGGTGGCCGGACCTTCTCCGGCCCGGCGGCGGCCGCCGCGGAGACCACGGTGACCGTCAAGACAGTGCTCGCCAAGGACCCGATCCTGCACCTGGCCCGGCGGGCCACCTTCGGCGCGACGCCCGCCGTGGTCGCCGACATCAAGAAGCAGGGCATCGACGGCTGGATCCGGGCGCAGCTCGACCCGGACAAGATCGAGCCGAGCAAGGCCGAGCTGAAGCTCGCCGAGCTGCCCACCCAGGCGCTCTCGGTGCAGCAGTTGCGCGACCAGCGCGACAAGCTCAACGAGCAGGGCGCCCAGCCGGAGCGTGAGGTGGTCGACGCCACCCTGGCCCGCCAGATCTGGTCGAAGCGCCAGCTGTTCGAGGTGATGGTCGACTTCTGGAACGACTTCCTGCACGTCGCCGCCGACTTCGACGGCGGCGAGGTGTACCGCACGTCGTTCGACAAGGACGTGGTGCGCAAGCACGCGCTGGGCAGCTACCCCGAGATGCTGGTCGCGGCGAACAAGCACCCCGCGCTGCTGATTTACCTGAACCAGAAGGACTCCCGCAAGGACGCCATCAACGAGAACCTCGCCCGGGAGAACCTGGAGCTGTACTCGGTCGGCGTCGACGGCGGCTACAAGGAGGGCGACGTCCGGCAGGCCGCCATGCTGCAGACCGGCCGTGGCGTCGACGACAAGGGCCAGTACGTCCTGCGCGTCAACCAGCACTACATGGGCAAGGTGAAGATCCTCGGCTTCACCCACGCCAACACGTTCAGCATCAAGGACGTCAACAACCCGACGACCAAGGAGATCGCCGCCGTGGACGCGGCGATCGACAAGTACATCACCTACATCGCGCTGCACCCCTCGACCGCGAAGTACGTGGCGCAGAGCCTCGCGACCCGGTTCGTCTCGGACACCCCGCCGAAGTCCCTCGTGGACCGGCTGGCCAAGTCGTACACCAGCAACAACGGCATGATCAAGCCGGTGCTGATGACGCTGTTCAGCTCGTCGGAGTTCTGGGCGGCGGTGGGCCAGAAGGTGCGCCGGCCGATGGAGTACCTGGTCGCCACGTACCGCACCCTGGGCGTCTCGCCGGAGGCGTCGGCGAAGAACGACAACGGCGACAACAAGCGCACCCCGTTCGCCCGGGGCCTGCGGCAGATCCACGACAAGCTGCGCGAGCTGGGCCAGTACCCGATGGGTCAGCCCACCCCGGACGGCTACCCCGACGTCTACATCGCGTGGACCTCGGCCGGCACGATGGTCAACGGCTGGAACGAGGCCGGCGAGATCATCGCGGGCTACCGCACCTCCTTCACGTACACGGCACCGGAGAAGCTGGTCGCCAAGCCGCCGGCCACTGCCGGGGCGTACGTGGACGCGCTCGCCCAGCGGCTGATCCACCAGAAGCTCACCGCCCGGGAGAAGAACCTGATCCTCGGCGTCGCCGGCGTCTCGGCGACCACCAAGGTCGATGCCACGTTCAACGGGGCCATCACCGCCGTCGCGCGGGCGATCCTCGCGTCCCCCCAGCACCACCTCCGGTGAGGCACCCGATGGAGAAGACTGTGTACAACTCTTTCCCCCTGCACCCCGAATGCCCCGACCTGGGGCGGCTGGCCGACAACCCGACCGAGGCCCTGCTGCGCGCGGAGGCCGACATCGTCGCCGCCGAGAAGGCCGCCGAAGCCGACCGCTACCGGTCCCTGGAGGATCTGGAGGAGGCCCAGCAGGACGGTCGCGGCGTGACCCGGCGGACCTTCGTCGCCGGTGCCGCGGCCACCGCCACCGCGCTGGCCACCGCCCAGTTCGTCACCACCTCGGCGTCGTTCGCGGCGACCAAGACCGGCACGCTGATCCACGTCTTCCTCTATGGCGGGCTGGACGGGCTGAGCCTGGTCGCACCGGACAGCGACCCGGCACTCACCAAGGGCCGGCCCGAGCTGCTGCTCGGCAACGACTCGCTGGCCCTGGCCCGCGGTTTCAAGCTGACCAGCGCGTTCAAGCCGCTGGAGAGTTACCTCAAGGCCGGTCAGCTGGGCTTCATCCCGGCCGTCTCCGACGAGCGGCTGTCCCGCAGCCACTTCCAGGCCGCGGACGCCTGCAACCTGGGTGGGCTGCCGCACGAGACCGGCGGCCGGGGCTGGCTGGACAACCTGGTCGACAACCTCGGCACGGGCACCGCATTCCGTGGCGTCGGGATCGGCAGCACCCTGCCGCGCTCGCTGGTCGGCAACAACGGCGCCCTGTCGCTGAACAGCGTCGGCTCGCTGCGGCTCAACGGTGACGACAAGTTCCGGGCCGCCACCGAGAAGGCGATCAAGGGACTCTTCACCGGGATCAACCACCCGGTCGAGGAGGCCGTGCAGGACGGCATGGGTGCGCTGGCCACCGCGCAGAAGCTCGCCGCCAAGCCGTACCAGCCCGCCGCGGGTGTCAAGTACGAGGGCATCGGCAACGCTTTCCAGCAGCTCGCCCAGCTCATCAAGGGCGGTGCCAACGTTCGGGTCGCCACCGTCGGCATGGGCGGCTACGACACGCACGAGAACCAGGGAACCCAGGAGGGCGGTCAGCTGCACCGCCGACTGGGCGAGCTGGCCAGCGCGATGGCCGCCTTCTTCACCGACCTCGGTCCGCAGGCCGCCGACGTGACGATCATGGTGTCCAGCGAGTTCGGCCGGCGGGTCAGTTCCAACAAGGGCGGCACCGACCACGGGCACGGCGGCGTGGTCACCGTGCTCTCCGGCAAGAAGCTGGCCAGCTCTCTGCTGGGCACCTGGAACGGCCTGGACACGTTGGACTCCGGTGACGTGCCGGAGTACAACAACATGTTCAACGTGTACGGCTCGGTGGCGCAAGGCCGGTTCGGCCTGACCAACGCGCAGGTGGAGAAGATGCTGTTCCCCGGTAGCGACCGGGCCTACAAGCCGATGAAGCTGTACGCGTGACGCATTCGCACACCCACGCCGCCGGCCGCCGCACCGGGACGACCTCGTCCTGGCACGGCGGCCGGTCGGCGGAACCCGTACCCCCGCAGATCCCGGCCCGGCGCGGACCCGGCGGCCGGCGGCTGCTGGCCGCGCTGCTCCTGGTCGGGCTGCTCGCCAGCGTGCTGCCCTGGTGGCTGGGCACCCCCGCCGGCTCGCTGCGGACCACCGCGGCCACCGTCACCGCGGCCGGCCGGATCACCGGCCTGATCGCCGGCTACCTGCTCCTCGTGCAGGTGCTCATGATGAGCCGGCTGCCGGTGTTGGAGCGGTGGATCGGCGGCGAGCAGCTCGGCCGCTGGCACCGCGACATCGGCGCGACGCTGCTGGTCGCCGTGCTGTCGCACCTGTCGCTGATCCTCGTCGGGTACGCCGACCTGCGAAACCAGTCGGTCCTCGCCGAGGTGGGCACGCTGCTCGGCGGCTACGAGGACATGCTCTCGGCCTTCGTCGCCACCGGCATCATGCTGGTGGTCGGCTTCAGCAGCGTCCGGGCGATCCGCCGGGCGCTGCCCTACGAGGCATGGCACCTGCTGCACCGGTCGAGCTATCTGGTGCTGCTGCTCGGTTACGGGCACCAGTTCACCCACGGCGCGCAGCTCTACAAGCCGGGCCCGGTGCGGACCGGCTGGATCGCCCTGTACCTGCTGGTGGTCGCCGCCCTGCTCTGGGGCCGGGTGATCGCGCCACTGGTGTTCAACCTGCGCTACCGGCTGCGGGTCGCCGACGTCGTCGCGGAGAGCCCGGACACCATCTCCATCTACCTCACCGGGGAGCGGCTGGGCCGCCTGGAGATGCTCGGCGGGCAGTACTTCCGCTGGCGCTTCCTCACCCCCGGCAGCTGGTGGCAGTCGCACCCGTTCTCGGTCTCGGCCGCCGCCAACGGCCGCTGGCTGCGACTCACCGTCAAGGTCGTCGGCCGGCACACCGCCGACCTGCGCGACCTGGACCCGGGGACCCGGGTCTGGGCCCACGGCCCGTCGGGCACCTTCACCGCCGCGCACCGGGTGCGCGAGCGGGCGCTGCTGATCGCCGGTGGCAGCGGCATCACGCCCATCCGGGCCATGCTGGAGGAGCTGCCGCCCGGCGCCGCCCTGATCTACCGGGCCCGTACGCCTGCCGACGTGCTGCTCAGCCGGGAACTGGACTGGCTGGCGCAGGAACGCGACACGTCGATCTGGTACGTCATCGGCTCCCGCGACGACCCCGGCCCCCGCCAGCTCATGAGCCCGGACGGGCTGCGCCAACTGGTGCCCGACGTGGCCCGGCGCGACGTCTACCTCTGCGGGCCCCCCGGGCTGGTCGAGCAGTCGGTGCGCGCGCTGCGCCGTGCCGGCGTGCCCCGCCGGCAGATCCACCTGGCCACCTTCGAGCTGTAGGAAGGCATCGCATGCGTCGCGCGTTGTTCGCGATCACCGGTCTGGCCGCCAGCACCACCGCCCTGGTGGTGCTCAAGGGCTCGCCGGGCGCCACCCAGGTCGCCCAGAACCTGCCGACAGCGCAGCCGGTCAACCCCAGCGGACCGGGCGTCGACCCGAGCGCCGACCCGGCCGCCGAACCGACCGGCGCAGCGCCGAAGCCGTCGGGAACGGCCGACGCGCCCACGTCGCCCAAGCCCACCAAGAGCACCGCCCGCCCGTCGGGCACCAGGACCACCGCGAAGGCCCCGACCGCGCCGCGCACCACCACCAAGGCGCCTCAGCCGACAACCCGCCGGGTGACCGGATCGGAAGTAAAGAACGAGTACGGGTACGTGCAGGTGCAGATCGTGGTCTCCGGCAACAAGATCGTCGACGCGGTGACGTTGCAGCTGCCCAGCGGTGGAGAGTCCGACATCCACAGCGGCGACGTCCGGAGCATGTACAACGGCTCTGGCGGTGAGGTGGTGCAGAAGCAGAGCGCCAACCTGAACACCGTCTCCGGCGCCACCGAGACCAGCAACTCGTACAAGCAGTCGCTGCGGGCCGCGATCGAGCAGGCGTTCTGACGTGCCGGCGGCGATGACCCGACCCGGGCTGTGCCGGGTCGAACAGATCATGGGTACGGCGATCACCCTGGACCTCGCCGACGACCTGCCCCCCGCGCGGCTGCGCGAACTGGCCGACGAGGTCTTCGCGTGGATGCGCGAGGTGGACGGCCGGTTCAGCACGTACCGGACGGACAGCGAGGTGTGCCGCTTCGACCGGGGTGAGGTGCTGCTCTCCGAGGCGTCGGCGGACCTGCGCTTCGTCCTGGAGGCGTGCGCCGACCTGTGGGGCGCCACCGACGGGTTCTTCGACGCGTACGCCACCGGGCGGCTCGATCCGTCCGGGTTCGTGAAGGGCTGGGCTGCGCAGGTCGCCTCCGATCGGCTGCTCGCCGCCGGCGCGGCGAACCATTGCGTCAACGCCGGCGGCGACGTGCGCGTCCGCGGCTTCTCGCCGTCGGGGGAGCCGTGGCGGATCGGCATCCGGCACCCCTGGGACGCGATGGCGACGTGTCTGGTGCTCGCCGGCACCGACCTGGCCGTGGCCACCTCGGGGGTCTACGAGCGGGGTCGGCACGTGTTGGACCCCCGGCGGGGCGCGCCGGCCAGCGGGCTGCGCTCGGTGACCGTGGTCGGCAGCGACCTCGGCGTCGCCGACGCCTACGCCACCGCCGCCCTGGCAATGGGAGCGGCGGGGATCGGCTGGCTGGACCGTCTGGGCGACCACACGCACGCGGTCGTCACCGACGACGCCCGTCAGTTCCACTCCACCGCGCTTCCGCTGACGGTCTAGACGCGTGTCTTCTGGATCCGGGCGCGAGCCGGCGATGATCCGGAGAGACGGTCTAGCGCAGCGGGCGATGGGTGCCGGCGGGGCGGGTGCCGGTGGGGCGGGGCCGCCCGGGGCGCGAGCCGGCCGGGCGGGTGCCCGCCCAGCGGTGCCGCGGATGGCTGCGACGGGGCGGTTCGGTGCCGCCGGGATACGGCGACCTGTCGTCCGTGGACATCGTTCCCCCGTTCGTGGCGCGCGTTCGCGCTGTCACCTGCTCAACGAGCACCGGCCGTCCGGCGACGCTGTCGGTCACCGGATCGAATCGTCGGCCGGGGCCGGGTCACCTGCCCCGGCGGGGCAGGGGCAGGTGACCCGGGAGCAGGTCGGGGGCCAGCTTCACCCCGCTGGCCCGCAGCGCCTCGATCAGGGTGTTCTGCACCAGGTAGGAGTCCGGAAGCTGCCAGCGGGCCTGCTCCGGGGCGACCGCCCAGCGGACGGTCCCCTCGGGCAGCCGGGTGGGCGGCGCCGGGATCCACGAGCCCGGCCCGTGCCGGACGACGTGGAAGCAGTGCTCCAACTCCGGTCGCAGCGGGTCGCCGGGGCGGACCAGGAACATCCACCGGCCGGTGGGGGTGACCAGCACGGGCCCGCGTACGCCGGTGCCGGCCGGATGGACCTGCACGGCGTCGAGCACGTGCCGGCCGAGGTGGGCCGGCACCTCCAGCACGTCGAAGGTCCGGCCGGTGGGCAGCAGCACACCGTGCGGGCGGGTGCGCCACCAGGTGGCCACCCGGGCCGGGTCGGTGGTGGCGGCCAGTTCCCAGTTCTCCAGGGCGGGGTGGCAGCCCACCGTGGGGCAGCCGGCCCGACCGCACACGAACCGGCTGCGGGCGAGGCAGGCGCCGGGGGTCACCTCCCAGCCGTGTACGGCGTACCGGATGGCGACCCGGCGCAGCCGGACGCGTTCCAGCGGCGACAGTTCGGCGACGCGCGGTACGACGTTCCCCCACATGTGTGCCATCTCCCCTCGTCGGGCCCGGCGAACGCCAGGTCGCATGTCGAGCGCCGTCACTGCCGTAACCCACGATCGTTGAGGTTGACGAACGGCTCGTGCAACTTGCACGAAAACTACGAGGACTGGCTGTCCGGCTGACGTACAGACTGTGCGACCAGCGAAAACTGCAAGACGAACGATGGATCGCCGCACCCGCGGACATCGCCGGCACCCGATGGGTGGCGGCGGCAGGGGAGGGATGGGGAGATGGACGAGCTACCCATTGGACGGCGAGTGGCCTACTGGCGGGGGCGCCGCAAGATGTCGCAGCAGGTCTTCGCCGACCGTCTGGGCAAGTCGAAGAGCTGGGTGGACAAGGTCGAGCGGGGCGTCCGTCGGCTGGACAAGTTCTCCGTCCTCTACGAGATCGCCGACATCCTGCAGATGGACGTGCAACTGCTGCTGGGCCGTGACCCGGAGCGGCGTACCGACGCGCTGAACTGCATCGACCAGGTCGAGGTGCAGGAGATCCGGGCGGCTCTGGAGCGGTACGACTCGATGAGCGCCTACTTCGACGCCGTGCCGTACCCGCCTCCGCTGGACGACATGCGCAAGGCCGTCAACCACGCCTGGCTCACCTACCAGTACGGCCGCTACGGGATGCTCACCCGGGCGCTGCCCAAGCTGCTGCGCGACGCTCAGGCGGCCGACGCCGCCTACGGGGGGGCACAGGCGCCGGAGGCGGCCCACCTGCTCGGGCAGGTCTACCAGATCGCCTCGTCGGTGCTGCGCAAGCTCGGCGAGTGCGAGCTGGCCTGGCTGGCCGCCGACCGGTCGATGGCGGTGGCCCAGCGGGCCGACGACCCGCTGCTGGCCGGCATCGCCACCACCCGGGTCTGCAACGCCCTGGTCGCCATGGGTCGGGCCCGGCCGGCGCTGGAGCTGAACGTCCAGATCGCCAACCGGCTGGCTCCCGGCGGCAGCAACGAGGTCTCCCCGGCCCGGCTGTCGGTCTACGGGATGCTGCTGTTGCAGGGAGCCATGGCCGCGTCCCGGATCGGCGACTCGGCAAGCGTCGACGATCTGATCAACTGCGCGCAGGAGGCCGCCACCCTGCTCGGCGGCGACCACAACCACTACTGGACCTCGTTCGGCCCCACGAACGTCGAGTTGCACCGGGCCGCCGCAGCCGTCGAGTTGGGTGACGGGGGCCGCGCGGTGGAGGTGCACCAGGTGCGCATCGTGGAGCCCGCGTTCAACGCGTTGCTGCCCGAGCGGCGCGCCCACCACCTGCTCGACATCGCCCGGGGGTACGCCCAGATCGGCGACGTGGCGAACGCCGGCGAGATGCTGCTGCTCGGCGATCGGCTCGCGCCGTCGGAGATCCGCTGCCGGCCGATCGCCCACGAGGTGATGTCGGACGTCCTTCGTCGCACACGTGGTGCGCCGCCTTCTCCGGTAGCGGAGTTGGCTGAGCACATGGGAGTAGGGGTATGAGCGCGGAGCCGGCTTGATGACCGGCGCACCACACACCAGCGAGCACCGTGCGGTGCTCTACGTCATCGCCTGCGGTTCGCCGCTGGCCCGCCACGTCGGCCGTCTGGTCGAGCTGGCCCAGTCGGATGACTGGGACGTCTGCGTGGTCACCACGCCGGACGGCGCCAAGTTCGTCGACCGCCCGGCCCTGGTCCGACAGACCGGCCACCCGGTGCGGACGCACTACAAGAATCCCGGTGACCCGGACGTGCTGCCGCCGGCCGACGCCATGATCGTCTGCCCGGCGACCGTGAACACGGTCAACAAGTGGGCGGCCGGCATCGCCGACACCCTCGCTCTCGGGCTGCTCGTCGAGGCGCAGGGCAAGGGCCTTCCGATCGTCGCGGTGCCGTACACCAATGTCGCGATGGCCGCCCACCCGGCGTTCCGGGCCGGCGTTGCCCGGCTCGCCGACTGGGGCGTCACGGTGCTCTTCGGTGATCATGTGGTCGCCCTGCACCCGCCCGGGACGGGTGAGCAGCATCTGCACGCGTTCCCCTGGCACATGCCGCTGGCCGCGCTGCGGACCGTCGCGTACCGAGCCGCCTGAGCGCCCGCCGGTCGCCTCCCACCTGTCGACAGACCGGCGCGGCCGGGCCGGGCGTCGCCGCCCGAAGGTCCCCGCGCCGGTAAGCTGGCCCGCCGTGAGCATCAGCGCATCCACTCCCACGGTGACAGACGTCGTCGCCGAGTTGGAACGGCGCTATCCGCCGAGCTGGGCCGAGGAGTGGGACCGCGTCGGCCTGGTGCTCGGCGAGCCGACCGCCCCGATCCGCCGGGTGCTCTGCGTGGTCGACGTGGTGCCCGAGACAGTCGCCGAGGCGCTGACCGTCGGCGCGGACATGATCGTCGCGCATCACCCGCTGCTGCTGCGGGGGGTCTCCTCGGTCGCCGCGACGACCGTCAAGGGGCGGATCGTCCACCAGCTGATCCGGGCCGGCGTGGCGCTGTACGTGGCGCACACCAACGCCGACGTCGCGTCCCCCGGCGTCTCCGACGCCCTCGCCGCCCGGTTCGGCCTGACCGGGCTGCGCCCGTTGCAGCGGCCGGCGACCGGCTCTCCCGCCCACGGCGACGACCGGGGCATCGGCCGGATCGGGGAGTTGCCCCGTCCGATGACCCTCGCCGAGCTGACCCGGCACGCCGCCGCCGTGCTTCCCGTCACGTCCTGGGGAGTTCGCGCCGCGGGGCATCCCGGGCGTATGGTTCGTACCCTCGCCGTCAGCGGTGGGTCGGGGGACAGCTTCCTCGGCGCCGCGACCGCCGCCGGGGTGGACGCGTTTCTCACCTCCGACCTGCGGCACCACCCGGCCAGCGAGCACCTCGCCGCCGATGGTCCCGCCCTGATCGACGCCGCCCACTGGGCGACCGAACGACCGTGGCTGGACGACCTGGCCGCCCTCCTGCGAGAGGCGCCGGGCGTCGAGACGCTGGTGTCCGACCTGGACACCGACCCGTGGACCATGCACGCCGCCGCACCCGTTGTGGACGACAAGGAGCCCGACCGTGAAGGCTGACCCCCAGGTCCAGCGCCGCCTGCTCGACCTTCAGGCGATCGACACCAACCTCGCCCAGCTCGCGCACCGCCGCCGCTCGCTGCCGGAGCGGGCCGAACTGGAGGCGCTGGCCCGGGAGCTGTCGTCGCTGGAGGACGAGCGGGTTCGCGCCCAGGTCGCGGTCGACGACCTGGACCGGGACATCGCCCGCCTGGAGAAGGACGTCGAGCAGGTGCGGGCCCGCAAGGAGAAGGACCAGAACCGACTCGCCGCCGGCACCGGCCCGGCCCGGGAGCTGGAGGCGCTCCAGCACGAGCTGGCCTCACTCAACCGGCGCCAGGGCGACCTGGAGGACGCCGAGCTGGAGCTGATGGAGCAGCGGGAGGCCGCGCAGGGCGTGCTGGACGGCGTGGAGCAGCGGCTGGCCGACACCCGGGAGAAGCGGGCCGCCACCGAGCAGCGCCGCGACGACGCGCTGGCCGAGATCGCCAAGGAGGAGGAGTTCAAGCGGGGGGCCCGGCAGCCGCTCGCGGCCGACCTCCCGGCCGAGCTGGTCACCCTCTACGACAAGATCCGCGAGGACACCGGGTTGGGCGCGGCGCTGCTCACCGCCGGCCGCTGCGGCGGCTGCCGGCTGGACCTCTCCGGCGCCGACCTGGCCCGCATCCGCAAGGCGGCCCCGGACGACGTGGTCCGCTGCGAGGACTGCCGCCGGATCATGGTCCGTACCAACGAGTCGGGCCTGTAGGTCGTGGCGCCGCGCGTGGTCGTCGTCGAGGCCGACGGCGGGTCCCGGGGCAACCCGGGGCCGGCCGGCTACGGCGCGGTGGTGCGCGACCCGGAGACCGGCGAGGTGCTCGCCGAGCGCTCCGAGTCGCTGGGTACGGCGACCAACAACGTCGCCGAGTACCAGGGCCTGATCGCCGGTCTGCGGGCCGCCGCCGAGCTGGATGCCACCGAGGTGGACGTCCGGATGGACTCCAAGCTGGTGGTCGAGCAGATGTGCGGCCGCTGGCAGATCAAGCACCCGGGCCTGCGGCCGCTCGCCGCCCAGGCGGCCACGCTGGTGGGTCGCTTCGGCGCGGTCCGCTTCACCTGGATCCCCCGCGAGCAGAACCGGCACGCCGACGCGCTGGCCAACGCCGCCATGGACGCCGCCGCCGGCCGACCCACCCCGCCGCCGGCCTCCCTCGGCGCACCGGCCTCGGCCAGCGCCCCGGCCGGGGGCGCCGCGACGGGCAGCGACCCGGCCACCGCGCCGGCCTCCTGGGAGCCCCGCCCGAGCTTCACGGCCACCCGCCTGATCCTCGTGCGGCACGGCGAGACCGCGTACACCGAGCAGGGTCGCTACTCCGGCCGCGGCGACGTGCCGCTCTCCGAGCGCGGCCGGGCCCAGGCCCGCGCCACCGGCGCCCGGGTGGCCGCGCTGGCCCCGTCCGTCGCGGCCGTGCTCAGCTCACCCCTGTCCCGGTGTACGGCCACCGCCGCGGCGATCGCCAAGGCGCTCGGTGACGTGCCGGTCCGCACCGAGACCGACCTGATCGAGTGCGACTTCGGGCAGTGGGAGGGGCGCACCTTCGCCGAGGTACGCCAGGAGTGGCCGGGGGAGATGGACGCCTGGCTCGCCTCGCCGCGGATCGCACCGCCGGGCGGCGAGTCGTTCACGCAGGTGGCCGAACGCGTCCACCGGGTCGTCAACGCGCTGCCGGCGGCGTACCCCGGGGAGACCGTGGTGGTCGTCTCGCACGTCTCGCCGATCAAGCTGGCGCTGCGCGACGCCCTCGCCGCCAGCGACGCCTTCCTGCACCGGCTCTTCCTGGACGCGGCCGGCATCTCGGTGCTCGACCTGTGGCCCGACGGCGGCATCGCGGTCCGCACGGTCAACGACACCGCGCACCTGCCCGCCGCCTGAGCCGCGCCCCTCCGGCACCCGTCGCACCTCGCCCGCCGGCGGAACTGTCGCGCCGTTCGGCGCAGCCGGTGCGCCGTTCGGCGCAGAGCCGTCCGCGCGCTGATCGTGACGGCGGTCACAGAGTCGTAGCCTCCGGCCGTTACATCGAGTGCCTCGACTCCCCGGAGGTGTGTCAGATGCCTGCACCGGAACCGGAGGCGCCCACCACGGCGCCAACCCGGGCGAAGGACCACAGTCCCTGGAACTGGTTGCTCTTTCTCCCCATCGTGGTGCCGCTGATCCCGGCGTTCTTCAACGGCGACGCGCCCCGGATCTTCGGGTTCCCGCGCTACTACTGGCTGCAACTGGCCTGGATCCTGCTCGGCGTCTCCACGACGACGTTCGTCTACCAGATGACCAAGAAGCGGGGTGGGCACTGATGTGGCGCGACCATCTCACCGAGATCATCGTCTTCTCCCTGCTGTTCCTGCTGGTCAGCGCGATGGGCTTCGTGGCCGCGCGGTGGCGGCGGCCGACGGACATGGCGCACCTTGACGAGTGGGGCCTGGGCGGGCGCAGCTTCGGCGGCTGGATCACCTGGTTCCTGGTCGGCGGTGACCTCTACACCGCGTACACCTTCGTGGCGGTGCCGGCGCTGATGTTCGGAGCCGGGGCGGCCGGGTTCTTCGCGGTGCCGTACACGATCGTCGTCTACCCGCTGGTCTTCCTGGTGCTGATCCGGCTCTGGTCGGTCTCGCACCGGCACGGCTTCGTCACCCCTGCCGACTTCGTCCGTACGCGGTTCGACTCGCCGGTGCTGGCGCTGCTGATCGCGATCACCGGCATCGTGGCCACGATGCCCTACATCGCGCTGCAACTGGTGGGCATCGAGGCGGTCCTCAAGACGATGGGCGTCACGGGTGAGAGCACCCTGGCCCGGCACCTGCCGATCATCATCGCGTTCGCCATCCTGGCGGCGTACACCTACCAGTCGGGGCTGCGCGCACCGGCGCTGATCGCGTTCGTCAAGGACAGCCTGATCTACATCGTCATCCTGGTGGCGGTCATCTACCTGCCGTACAAGCTCGGTGGCTGGGGCGACATCTTCGACGCGGCGGACGCGAAGTTCCAGGCGTCACCGAACCCGAACGACGGCATCCTGCTCAACGGCAACAACCAGCTGCAGTACGTGACGTTGGCGTTCGGCTCGGCGCTGGCGCTGTTCCTCTACCCGCACAGCATCACCGGCGTGCTGGCCAGCCGGAACCGCGACGTGATCAAGCGCAACATGTCGGCGCTGCCGGCGTACAGCCTGCTGCTCGGTCTGATCGCGTTGCTCGGCTACATGGCCATCGCGGCCGGGGTGAAGCCGCTGGCGGGAGCGAAGGAGGGCAGCGTCGACAACAACACGATCGTGCCGCTGCTGTTCGATCAGCAGTTCCCGGACTGGTTCGCCGGAGTCGCGTACGCCGCCATCGGCATCGGCGCGCTGGTGCCAGCGGCGATCATGTCGATCGCGGCGGCGAACCTGTTCACCCGCAACATCTACAAGGAGTACCTGAAGCGGGACGCCACCGCCGCGCAGGAGGCGAACGTCTCGAAGATCACCTCGCTGGTGGTCAAGGTCGGGGCCGTGGCCTGCATCGTGTTCCTCGACCCGCAGTTCTCGATCGACCTCCAGCTCATCGGCGGCGTGATCATCCTGCAGACGCTGCCGGCCGTGGCGCTGGGCCTCTACAGCCGCTGGTTCCACCGGACCGCCCTGATCGCCGGCTGGGTCGCCGGCATGGGGCTCGGCATGTGGATGCTGTACCAGGTGGCCAGCCCCACCCGGAAGCACTTCGGCGGGTCGGCGTTCCCGCTGGAGAAGTTCGGCTTCGACACGCCCAAGACGATCTACGTGGGCATCGTGGCCGTTCTGGTCAACCTGGCGGTCGCCGCCCTGTTGACGCTGATCCTGCGGGCCACCAAGGCGCCCGAGGGAGTCGACGGCACCACGCCGGACGACTACTTCGCCGACGAGGGCGACCCCCGCGTCACCCCCGGCGTCGACCGCGACGCCGACTCGGCCCGCGAGCCGGTCGCCTGACCCCCACAACCCGTACGCGTCCGCCCCCGGGCGAGCGCCGCCGCCCCGGCGGACCGATTCGCGTCGGTCTACCGGGGTGGCGGTGCTTCTGCGGCGCATGGCTGCGGTTGGCTCGCTGAGCCGATCCCGCGTAGGGCAAGGGTCAGCAGGTGTTCCGCCTTGGCCGCGCCCATTGGTTGCGCCGCCAGCGAGATGCCGTTGGCGAGGATCATCAGGTCGGCCATGGTGACGTCGGGCCGTACCGAACCCTCGTCGGTGGCTCGGCGGAGCAGTGGTTCACCGGCGGCGACGAGCGTCGCGCCGCAGGCATCGGTCTCGTCGGTGGGCTCGTTCAGGAGCGAATCCGCGAGGCCGCGGGTTGTCGTGGCGTACGCGGTGACCTCGTGCAACCAGGTCGTCAGCGCGTCGAGGGCGTCGGGGGCGGCGAGCAGGTCTCCGGCACGCGTTGCCAGGTTGTGGACACAGCCGCGAAAGACCGCCTGCAGCAGCGACCACCGGGTGGGGAAGTGCCGGTGCAGGGTCGCCGATCCCACCCCGGCGGATCGGGCGATCTCCTCCAGCGAGGCGTAAGCGCCGTCGCGGGCGATCGCCTCGGCGGCCGCCGTGACGATGAGGTCGTAGTTGCGCTGCGCGTCCGCTCTCATGGTCCGCCTTGCAGAAGTGGGGTGATCCCCCATATCGTAGCCGACGAGAAGTGGGGGACCACCCCGCTTGTTTCTCGGGAGGCATCATGGCTGTTCTCGTCATCGGCGCGACGGGCAAGCAGGGC
The DNA here is from genome assembly GCF_043205095.1 of Micromonospora sp. NPDC047557. Classification (NCBI taxonomy): domain Bacteria; kingdom Bacillati; phylum Actinomycetota; class Actinomycetes; order Micromonosporales; family Micromonosporaceae; genus Micromonospora; species Micromonospora sp. NPDC047557. Next base: position 138,602 of record NZ_JBIDDK010000003.1, read on the forward strand.
GGGGCCACGGCCCGAGCGCTGCTCGACCGGGGCGTTCCGGTTCGTGCCCTGGTCCGTGATCTGGGCACCGACAGCGCCCAGGCGCTGCGGGATCGGGGCGCCGAACTGGTCAAGGGCGACCTGGACGACGTGGAGTCGCTGCTCGCCGCGGCGGACGGGATGGACGGTCTCTTCTCCATCCCGTATCCCGACGTGACGGACCTGCAGGGCAATGCCGAGGTGAGCCGCGGCCGCAACGTCGTCGAGGCAGCGCGCCGCGCCGGCGTGTCGCACGTCGTGCACAGCAGCGTCTCGGGTGCCGGCGACTTCCACCGCAACCAGCCCGGCTGGGCCGAGGGCCGGTGGGACAGAAACTACTGGGAGAGCAAGGAGGCCATCGACGAGATGGTGCGCTCTGGTGGCTTCGCGCACTGGACCATCCTCAAGCCCTCGACCTTCATGGAGAACCTCGTCGGCTGGTCCTACCTCTTCGGCGACTGGTCCAGCGGCACGATCATCACCGGCTTCGCCGCGAACACCCGGATTCCGTGGATCGCCGTCGACGACATCGGCGAAGCCGCGGCCATCGCGTTCACCAAGCCGGGGAAGCTCGACGGCCTGGACGTCGAACTCGCCGGCGACCTGCTCACCATGACCGAGGTCGCGGCCATCCTCACTGAGGTCACCGGCCACACGATCACCGCGCCCGTGCTCACCCCGCAGCAGGCCGTCGAGCGCGGCCTGCTGCCCGCCATGGTCAACGCGGTCGAGCAGATCAACGAGAACGGAAGCCCCGCTCGTCCGGAGATGACCCGGGCACTCAGCCTGCCCACCACGGACTTCCGCACGTGGGCGCGGCGGACGTTCTCCTGAGCCAGTCGGTCGGAGAGGGTCGCCGGGCGGGGTGTGGGCGCTGGTAGGGCGGGCGGGAGTGGAGGTCAGGGGCGGCGGCGGTTGCGGTTCACCAGGGCCTGGTTGAGGCGGCCCAGCAGGGTCGCCAGGGCGGCCCGGTCCTCGGCGCTCCAGTCGGCCAGCATGTCGCCGTAGAGCCGGGTGCGGGCGGCCTGCACGGCGGCCATCCGCTGTAGCCCGGCCGGGGTGGGGGAGATGACCGTGCCGCGCCCGTCGGACGGGTCCGGGGTACGGGTGATCAGGCCGTCCCGTTGGAGCGCGGACACCTGACGGGTGACGGTCGAGCCGTCCAGGTTGAGTCGGGCGGCGAGCGCCGAGACGTTCTGCGGCCCGGCGTCGGCCAGGTGGCGCAGGATGACGTACGCCGCGCGGTCCAGCACCCGGTGCTCGGCGGTGCCGGTGGCCCGCCGGGTGGCCTCGCCGAAGCGCATCAACAGGGCCACCTCGGTCTCGATCCGGCCGAGGGTGCTCGCGTCTTGGTCGTCGTTCATAGCTGTATGATACAGCGTAAGTACCTGTACGATACAGCTAATTGAGGAGTCGGAGTGGATCGGCGTTCCGAACCGAACCGCAGTGCCATCTACGCCACCACACTGGTGGCCTTTCTCGCGATCGCCGGCATCGCCGTGGTCGACCCGATCCTGCCGGCCATCGGCGAGGCGATCGGGGTCACCGCCTGGCAGGTCGAGTTGCTGTTCACCGCGTACATCGCGGTCATGGCCCTCGGCATGATCCCGGCGACGCTCGCCAGCGGCCGGTTCGGCTTCAAGCCGGTGCTGATCACCGGCGTCTCGGTGGTCGGGCTGGCCGCCATCCTCGCCTCGTTCAGCGACAACATCGTCCAGCTGTCCGTGCTACGCGGCGTCTGGGGGCTGGGCAACGCGATGTTCTTCGCCACCGCCATGGTGGTCCTGGTCAACCTGGCCGTCGACCGGGAATGGGTGGTCGGTCTGTTCGAGACCGCCCTCGGCCTCGGCTTCGCCGTCGGCCCGCTGATCGGCGGCCTGCTCGGCCAGGTTTCCTGGCGGCTGCCGTTCTTCGTCTGCGGCGTGTTCATGGTCCTCGCCCTCGGCGTGGCCGCCGGCAAGCTCCGCGAGCCCACCAACCGGCAGGCCCCGGTACGCGTCGGCCAGATCTTCGCCACCTACCGCCGGCCGGCGTTCATCGCCCTCTGCGTGGTGACCGCCGCGTACAACTTCGTGTTCTTCGTCGTGCTCGGCTACACGCCGCTCTTCCTCGGCCTGGACGTCGTCCCGCTGGGGCTCGCGTTCACCGGCTGGGGGCTCGGCCTGGCCACCGGCATCCTGCTGATCGGCCACCGGCTGGCCCATCGGATCGGCGCGGTGCAGACCGTCGGCGTGGCCATCGCCGGCCTGCTGGTCTGCATGGTCCTCTTCGCCACCTCCACCAGCACCGCCGAGGCGCTCGTGGTGCTCGTGCTCGCCGGCCTCTGCATGGGCCTGGCCAACGCCAACCTCACCGACCTGGCGCTCGGCCTCGGCTCCAGCGACCGCAGGCTCGCCACCGGCGCGTTCAACCTGGTCCGCTGGGGCGCCGCCGCGCCCGCGCCGATCATCTCCGGCAAGCTCGCCGAGCGCTCGCTGTCGCTGCCGTTCTGGGTCGGCTTCGGGGTGCTCGCCGTCGGTGTGCTGGTCTACCTGGCCTTCGCGCACGTGATGGCCGCCGGCTACGGCGAGCGGGTGCTGTGGTCCCGCTGGAACCGCAGCGCCGCGAGTGCCGAGAACACCGCGGAGGAGCCGGTCGGCGAGGCGTACTGACCCTGGGCTCGCTTCAAGATCCGCGCACTTTCGGGGAAACTGCTGCCTCCGGGCTCGCTGAGGCAGCAACATCCCGGAAGTTGCGCGGATCTTGGCGTTGCCGCCGCTCAGTGCAAGGCACGCCAGAGCAGGTAGAGGCCGATCGTCGTACCGAACACCACGATCAGCGTCTTGAGCAGCACCGGCGGCAGCCGACGGACCAGCCGGGCGCCCGCGTACCCCCCGATCAGCGTGACCGGCGCGACCACCGCGACCGCCGCCCAGTTCACCGGGCCGAACAGGGCGAACACCACGAGCGTCGTGCACCCCACCACCGCGGAGAGCAGATTCTTGATGGCGCTCACCCGCGCCAGCGTCGCGTCCAGCACCAGGGCCAGGCCGGCGACCAGCATCACCCCGAGCGCCGCGCCGAAGTACCCGCCGTACACCGCGCCGAGCGCGACCATCGTCTGCACCGCGACCGTTCGCCGCCGTGGCGACAGGTCGCGGGGGTGACCGACCAACCGGCGCAGCGGGTCCTGGAAGGCCAGGACCGCGGTCGCGCCGAGCACCAGAAACGGTACGACGAGCTCGAACGCGCGGGCCGGGGTGGCCAGCAACAGCAGCGCCCCGACGATCGTCCCCACGATGGTGGTCGGCACCAGCGTGGCCAGCGCCCGAGGCCGCGGCAGGTCCTGCCGGCTGCCCGCCACGCTGGCCACGTACCCGGGAAACACGGCGACGGAGTTGCTTACGTTCGCCGGCACCGGCGGCAACCCGACCGCGATCATCGCCGGGAAGGTGATCAGCGAACCGCCACCGGCCACCGCGTTGACCGTGCCAGCGGCGACACCGGCGGCGAGCAGCAGCGCGGCGTGGGAGAGATCCATAGACCCACGAGGCTAGCGCCCGCCACGCGAAGCGTATTCGCCGGACCGCCGCCCTTGAGCTGCGCGATCTTGCTCGGGCGGGGTGGCAATACCGGCGGCACGCTCGTCGTTAGGATGAGAGCGCGACGGACGAGTCGACCGGGCGGTCGCGTCGGCGGGCTCCGGCCCGCCGCCGAGGAACGTCCGGACTCCACAGGGCAGGGTGGTTGTTAACGGCAACCCGGGGCGACCCGCGGGACAGTGCCACAGAAAACAGACCGCCGACCCCAACGGGGACGGTAAGGGTGAAACGGTGGGGTAAGAGCCCACCAGCACCCCGGGTGACCGGGGTGGCTCGGTAAACCCCACCCGGAGCAAGGCCAAGCAAGGGCGTCACCGCAAGATGACGACCCGGCGCAGACGCTTGAGGGCTGCCCGCCCGATGTCTGCGGGTAGGCCGCTAGAGCCTGCCGGCAACGGCAGGCCGAGATGGATGGCCGCCGCCGGCGCAAACCCCTTTGGGGTACGCGCCGCGCACAGAATCCGGCGTACAGGTCGACTCGTCCGTCGCCCACCAGCTCAGAGCCGCGATCACGTCTCAGCCCTCGGTCCTTCTCGCCTGGGTTGTCGGGTGGGCAGGCTGGACCGGCCGGTCTAGCGTGCGTTGGGTGAGTTTCGGCACCTACGCCCGCCACGTGCGCAACGCCGAGCTGCCCTACCGGCGCCGGGTGTCGGCGCTGAGGTCTTGCGTGCAGCTGTACCGGCCGATCGGCTTCCACGCCACGCTGAGTTTTCTCGAGGAGATCGCTGGGCCGTTTCAACGCGACGAGGCGGCGTTGCTACGCGCGTTGGATGCTCTTGTGGCGAGTCGTGCAGGTTGGCATGCCGATCTCCGCGACTACGCCGCCGAGCGGAAGCTCGCCAAGCGCCGTGGCCAGCGAAGCCCGCGCCCGAGCGATCCGAATCCGAACGGATTCCCCCGCTGCTGGTACGGCGCCCCCGGACAGGCTGCCCTGCACGCCGTGCGGTACTGGCGTCGCCGTACGGCGTCTGCGCTGCTGACAGACCCGGATGCGATCATTTTGGATGCCTGCGTCACTGCATCCCTGGCAGCAGGCGGGTCACTGCTTCCCGCCGAACGGCAGATGTTGAGTACGACCGTCGAGGCGCTCCGGCAGCGGATGCGGCCGGAGATGTGGCGCGATGACTCGCGGGCCTACTACCACGCGTTCAACCTGATGAGTGTTGCGCGGCACCTCGAAACGGCAGCCGACGCGGTGTAGACCGTCGCGCTCGGGCCGGCGGCCACGGGCGTTCTCATTGACTCGCATCGGTTGCGGCCGTTTGGAGACCTGGGTGACGAACGCACACCAGGCCGAGGGGCCGAACGCGAGGGCCGGGCCGGCAGGATCCTTGCTGTCCCGTACGCCGACGACGCCAGGCAAGTTGCTTGCCACTTCGACGCAGTTGCCGCCGCTAGCGCCGCTGCGGGTGGACTTGCGCCACCGGGCGTTACTGAGGTCCATGATGGCTCTCAACTTCCTCTAACAGATCGATGGACTGCCGGCGCGGTAGTGCGGTGATTTGGGACGTGTTCGATTGCTGCGCTGTGGTCCGGCGGGACGCCGCTCGCGAGCCTGGCCCTGCTTACGGCCGTGTGACGACCTGGGTGACGAACGCCCGCCAGGCCGCCGGGCCGAAGGTTAGGGCCGGACCGGCAGGGTCCTTGCTGTCCCGCACACCGACTACACCGGGCAGGTTGTCGGCGACCTCGACGCAGTTGCCCCCAGACGAACCGCTGCGCCGGGACTTGCGCCAGATTGCGTTAGTGAGGTCCATGATGGCTGTGCACTTCCTTCATCAGCTCGTTGGACTGTCGGCGCGGGAGTGCTTCGTTCCTCACGTTCTCCCACCTCGTCTGGAGAGTATGTAACCCATCTTCGTTGTCGAACGCGATCCCGCCGAGCTGATTTTCGAGGTGCCCACCCAGGCCCCGTCGCCGGCTCGCGCCAGCGCGAACGGTCCGGACAGCCCGATATGGAGGCCAGCGCCCGCCGGGATCACGTGGATGTGAACGTGCGGCAACTCGGCGACGGTGATGAGGTGAGCGACCTGCTCGGCCATGATGCCGGCGTGCTCGTCGCCGGCGCGGTGAAGCGTGGACTCGTCTAGCACGGCCACCACCTGCGCGGGCTGTCACCGGTGAGGATCTTGTGTCGGCTCATCCGAGCGCTCACCTGTTGGTCGACCTCTGTGGCGGACATGAGGTCGTTCAGGCGCATCACGACGCGGGCGTAGTTCTCGGTCTGGAGTAGGCCCGGGATCAGTAGTGGCTCGAAGAGACGAAGCTGTCGCGCGCCACGCTCGGCGTCCAGCCACGGCAGAAACCATGACGGGCGACCTCGTCCACTTGACCACTGCGGCGAGCGTGCAGTTTCTGCGCCCGATCCTCGTACGCGTCATCCGCGAGCTGCCCGAGCGGCACACGTACGACGGGTGGGTCTGGATCGAGGGTTACCAGCTGAACGCGGCGGCCGACGCGGTGGCGCGGCGCGAGCTGTACGTGAGGCGAGCCGGCGTGCGGTGGCAGGCCCTGCCCGTCGCACCGATCAGGCCAGCCAAACGCCGGCGAGACCCGGTGCGGGTCGGATGATCGCGCGCCCTCGCCCGCACCTGCCGATGCGCCCGGCGTGGCGGTGTCGCAACTGCGCCGCGCCCTGGCCGTGCGGGCCGGCTCGGCTTGCCCTCGTGGCCGAGTTCTACGGTCATTCCATCGCCCTGGCGTTCTACCTGGCCGCGTGCATGCACGACGCGATCGACGACGCGTACGACCTGGGGTTGCGCCCTGATCTACCCGCGCTCCACGCCCGGTTCCTCGGCTGGATGTTCCTCGCGCGTCGGCGTCGCCGGTCACATCGGCTCTGAGCGGTATACCTCAGAGTCATATTCATACCTCTGAGGTATACCGCTCAATGTCGCATCCGCCCCGACGGAGGCTACCGACGGTCACCGCCGGCTGCGCCCACAGCCCGAGCCTGGTGAGGCGTCTAGTGCTTCTTGAACACCGGCATGGTGTCCAGCGTGGTGGTGATGTTCTGCGTGGTACCGCCCCGGTACGTCTTGCCGGTGAAGATGTCGGTCCAGCTGTTGCCCGGCGGGAACCACACCGACGTCGTGGCGGTGGTGCCCGGCGTCGTCACCGGTGCCACCAGGTAGTCCGGCCCGTAGAGGTACTCCGAGCCGGCGGTGGCGTAGGCGGCCTGCTCATTCGGGTACGCCAGGTACATCGAGCGGACGATGGGCGTACCCGTGCGGGTGGCCTCCTTGGCGGCGGCGTAGGTGTACGGCTGCAGTTCCTTGCGCAGGTTGAGGAACTTCTTGGCCGACGCGTTCGCCGCCGGGCCGTACTGCCAGGGCAGCCGGTCGCTGTGGTTGGAGTGCAGCCGGTCGATCGGCTGGAACGTACCGAACTGGACCCACCGGGCGTACAGGTCGTCGGGCAGCTTGGTGCTGCCCGGCTCGCTGCCCGGCTCCTTCAGGCCACCGGTGTGCCCACCGATGTCGTGGCTGACCGCGGCCAGCCCGGTCGCGGCCGACTCACCCGGCGTGTAGCCGACCTCCATCTGCAGGGTCGACCAGTCGGAGGTGGTGTCGCCGGTGAAGTGCAGCGTGGTGCGCTTGTCGGCCCACGGGCCGGTCGCCACCGGGGTCGGGCTGCCGTAGCCGCCGGCCTGCAACGAGCCGTACGCGCGGGAGAACGCGAAGCCCGTCTTGTCGGCGTACTGCTGGTTGATCCACGCGTCCGCGGTCACCCCGGCGAGGGAGGACTTCGTGTTGTCGCAGCACCAGTCCAGCCACCAGAGGTCCGGGCCCTTGCTGCCCTTGGGCAGCATCTCGTCGTGGAGCTGCAGGTACGCCGTGAGCTGGTCCGGGTCGCCGAAGTCGAACGCGTAGCAGTCGGGCCCGCCGTTGCAGCCGACGCGCTGGAGCTTGCCCTTCGCGGTGGCCTGCGCCTGCGCGAACTTCGGGTCCGAGCCGAGGATGCTGGGGTGGATGTTGATGCCGGTGTGCAGGCCCTGCTTCCTGGCCCAGTCGAAGAACGCCTTCGGGTCGGGGATCCGAGTGGGGTCGATGCTCCAGCCGTTCCACTTGTCCGGCGCCTTGATGTCGGTGTCAAGGACAAGAACATCCATGGGTACGCCCTCAGCCCTGGCCCGGGTCACCAGGTCCTGGAATTCGGTGGCGGTGCGGTCGTAGTACTCGGAGTACCACACCCCGTAGGCCCACTTGGGCAGCAGCTTCGTGGGCCCAGTCAGGGTCGCCAGGTCCTTGAGGCCACGGGTGAAGTCCTGCCCGTATGCGAAGACGTAGCCGTCCTGCTCGGCGGCGGGCCGGGGCTTGGTGGTGCGCAGGGCCGAGGCCGAGTCGTCGAGCAGGTACCAGCCGTCCTGATAGAGCAGACCCGGCGCGGTGAGCGCGGCACCGGTCACGCCGTCCAGGCCCCGGCGGTAGCCGCCGAGCGGCGCGTGCGGGGCGAGCAGCGGGGAGTCCTTGCTCGTGACGGCGACCGTGTCGACGTTGACGTTGCAACTGGTGTCCGTGGGGCAGCCCAACGTCACCGTGTTGGTGCCACGGTCGAGGTGGACCGGGACGGAGACGGTGTTCCAGTAGTCCCACCCGCTGGTCGGCGCAAGGGTCGCCGTGACCGGCGCCGCCGTGCCTGCCGTCACCGACATGGTGCGCGTCTGGGTCGGCTGCGCCCCGGCTTGGCCGTTGGCGTAGCGGATCTGCACCTGGTAGTCACCCGCGGCGGGTACATCCGTCACGGTGAGCGCCACGGCGGCGGTGGTGCTTTCCAGACCGGCCAGGAACCCCGTACCGGAAGCGCCGTTGTGGTCGTTCGCGGGCCTCGCGCCGCCGGTCAGCGCGCCGGTCTCGGCCTCTCCCAGCGTGCCGAATCGCAGGGACTGCGGCTCGGGCGCGGCCGGCGCCGGGAACGGATCACCCGGGTTGACCACCGCGAGGCTGTCGATGTTCACATTGCCGGAGTCGTTGGGGCCCCGCACGACGCTGATCTCGTGCCGACCCGCGGTGAGGTCGACCGGCACGTTGGCCAGGCCCCAGGTGTCCCAGTTCGCGGTGGGCGGCAGCGCCAGCGTACGGCCGGCGTCGCCGTCGATGAGAACCGTCAGGGTGCGGGCCACGTTCTGGCCGTCGCCGCCGGTGCTGTTGGCATAACGGACGGAGAGCTGCTTGGTGCCGCCAGCCGGCGCGTCGAGCGCGAACGTGACCGAGTCGCCGGACGAGGCGAAACCGGCCGCGAAGCCGCGCCCGGTGTATCCCCTGTGGTCGGTGGCCACGCCGGGGCCGTTCAGCTGTAGTGATTCGGCCTCGCAGAGCGCGCCGAACGCGCACGCCGGAGCGGTGTGGTCGGCCCAGGGCTGGCCCTGCACGACCTGCTTGCCGGTCTTGAGCCGCACCGTCAGGTTGTCGGCGGTGAACGCGCCCGAGCCGACCTGGTACCGCAATGTCATCGCGCCGGTGTCGATGGTGAGCCAGCCGTGCTCGACGTGCTTCGTGAAACGCGTACGGGGGAAGTCGTCGCGCCCGATGGCGTTGAACGTGGCGGCGTCGGTGAACCTGCCGTCCTTCTGGTACTCGGTGCGGATCAGGGTCGGGGACAGCACCTCGAAACGTGCGTTGCCCGACCGTACGGCTGCGTCCTGCGCCTGGTGGTGGCTGGCCTGCGCCGGCCCGGACGGAGCGAGCGCCAGCCCTGTGATGAGCATGCCGGCTGTGGCGGCTGCTGTCGCACGGCGGCGCGGTGAGTTCCGATAGAGCAAGATGCGCTCCTCGTCTCATATGGAGGAAATGAGTCGTTGACAACGCTGTCACTCGCCTGAAACACCTGTCAACGGGCGTCAGAGAGTGTCTCTTCTCTCTTTCGTGGGCCTTCGGCGCGCCCCAAAGCAGCTCGGTGAGTTCACGCAGCACCGCGCCCACGTGGGTAGCTACCAGATGTGTGCGCGTTCGTCGATGAATCGAGGCGGATCGCCGAGGAAGGTGTCGACCGGAACCACACCGTGCGCCAGGTTGAGGGTGTCCAGCCGGTACAGCCACGCGCCACCATTCATCCCGGTGAAACGGTAGTTGATCTGCCAGCGCAGCCATTGGCCGTGTGCGAGCCGCACTGCGGGCGGCCGGCGGTGACGGCGCGGCATGCCCCAGGCCGACGCCAGCAGTTCAACCCGGAGTTGACCGTCCGCCAGCCGGAGACGCACCTCGCTCCGGTACGGCGCGCTTACCAGGGCCGCGCGAGGCTCGAACCCATCGGCCTCCGCCAGGTTGACCTCATGGGTGAGCGGCATCGCCTGTGCCGGCAGGGCGAACGCAACCGGTGCCGCGTTACGCCGAGTTGCCTCGATGCCGCCGCGCGAACGCTTCGTCCACGACGTCCGAACCCACTGCACCACGGCATCCACACGCGGATACTCAGCCCCCTACCTGCCCCGACGCAACTCAGAATCCCGCCGCGTCCGGCTGCGTTGCTGGGCCCTTCTAAAGTGCCGACCATGCCCCGTCGACGGCCGAGCCGAACCTTTCTACGAGTGTTCTCGGCGTTCTATCTCGCCTTCGCGATGACGGGCGTGGCGCTTGTCGCCTGGTCGCTCGCAGGCGAGCAGCGGGGATCGGAGACATCGGCCGAGGTGCTGGACGGGTGATTCTGACCGTCGCCGTCATCATGGCCTACGTCGTCTGGCGCCGGCCGCGACCTCCGTTGCCGCTCCGCTACGCGGGAATGCCCTAGCGGTCCGGACGTTCGGAGGTTTTCCAGCGCAGGCCAAGGCAGTGCAGCAATTTCACGCTGCCCGGAACACGTATCCCTCTCTGCGGGCCGGCGTCGCCCTTCTCGTTCGCCTGGTCAGCAGCGGGGGCGGTCGAGTGGGGCTGCGCCGGCGAGGGCTTCGACTGTCGCTATTGGTGCGGTCGGCTCCGCCGGCGTCGGCGAGGGCGCGATGGTGGGGCTCGGCGAGGCCGACGGTGAACTGCTCGGCGTCGAAGTGACGAGGGAGGCCGTGCTGCGCTGGACCTGCTTCGTGACCATCTTGATGGCGGTGGCGGTCGTCTGGTGGCCGTACACGTCGGTGACCCTGATCGTGTACGGACCGGGACCGATCCCGTCCTCGATGGTCCAGTAGTTGTCGACCTGGCGGGCCGCCTTGCGGAAGCCGCCGCTCGACCCCTGCGCCTCGACCGAGCGCAGCGGGTTGCCGTGGTTGCCGACCTGCACGGCGAACCACCACTGCGACGCGCCGCCCTTCATCCGGAAGGTGAGGCCGCCGTCGAGCGGTGGGTCCACCACCGCCCGGTACGTCACCTGCGCGATGCCCTGCGACCGGTCGGCGATCCGCGCGAACGCCTCGTCGGAGAGGTCGATCTTGCTGGGTCCGCACCCGCCGCACTGGTCCATGACCATCACCCGGACCGTGCCCTTCGGGCCGCTGACGTCCAGGTAACTGCCGCAGGCCGCCGCCCCGGCGTACTGCGAGGCGCCGAGGGCCACGTAGAGCCGGTCCGCGGGAGGGCCCGGGAAGGAGCAGGTGCCGCCCGAGCGGCCCGCGTCGTAGAAGCTCGCCGTTCCCTTGTGGACGGTGTTGCCCGCGGGAGGCGCGGCGCAGGCCGGGGCGGCGCCGCCGCGTACGGCGAGGGTGACGCCGAGTACGGCGGCCAGGGCGGCGATCCCGGTGCCGGCCAACCAGTGCCTGACCCGCCGATTCAACCGGGGCGTGCCGTTGTCGCCGGCCGGGGTGGCGTTCTCCGGATCCGTGCCTGGTGCCGTCACGGCGGCTGATGTTGCCGCACCGTGCCACGGCAGCGCAAAGCCGTCGAGCGAACCGTCACGCCCCGGATCGGCGGGTGCGCAGTCCGTTGCGACCGCCGTGACTTCTCGTATGGCCACGGCGCCCACGTGCGGCGTTCTAGGCTCCGAGATATGGCGGTGGCGTGCCCTTCTCGGAATTGGCGCAGAAGTCCGGGCAATGCCCGCACCCGATGATTCCCCTCGCGAGGCGCGAACTCAGACAGGGAGGAAGCACGCATGGCGGTCAAGACGAAGACCCGTCCCGGCACCACGGAGATTCGCCCCATCCAGGTGGAAATCCCGCAAGCGGACCTGGACGACATGAAACGGCGGATCGCGGCCACGCGTTGGCCGGAAAAGGAAATCGTCGACGACCAGTCGCAGGGCGTGCCACTCGCGACGATCCAGGCCCTAGCGCGTTACTGGGAAAATGAGTACGACTGGCGCAAGGTCGAATCACGGCTGAACGCCCTACCGCAGTTCATGACCGCCATCGACGGGGTGGACATCCACTTCATCCACGTGCGCTCGAAGCACGAGGACGCGCTTCCGCTCATCGTCACGCACGGGTGGCCCGGATCGGTGATCGAGCAGTTGAAGATCATCGAGCCGCTCACCGACCCCACCGCACACGGCGGCAGCGCGTCGGACGCCTTCCACCTGGTGATCCCGTCGCTACCCGGTCACGGCTTCTCGGGCAAGCCGACGGCGTTGGGCTGGAACCCGCAGAAGATCGCGACCGCCTGGACCGAGCTGATGCAGCGCCTCGGCTACACGCGGTTCGTCGCCCAGGGCGGCGACTGGGGCGCGGTAATCGTGGACCAGATGGGCGTGCAGGCGCCTCCGGAACTGCTCGGTATCCACACCAACATGCCCGGCGCGATCCCACCCGAGATCGACCTGCTGTTCCAAGGCGACACCACCGGCGCGAACAACGCCATGGGCTCGCTGCCCTCCGGTCTGTCCGCCGACGAGATGCGGGCCGCCGAGGAAGCCAACTACGTCTGGAAACACGTCGCGTACGCCCTGATGATGGCGACGCGTCCGCAGACGCTGACCGGCCTGGCGGATTCGCCGGTCGGCCTGGCGGCCTTCCTGCTCGACCACGACGCGAAGAGTCTGGCCCTCATCGCGCAGGTCTTCGACGGCGCCCAGGCGGGCCTGACCCGTGACGACATCCTGGACAACATCTCGCTCTACTGGTTGACGAACACCGCGATCTCGGCGGCCCGCCTGTACGCGGAGAACAAGCTCTCGTTCTTCGCCGCCAAGGGCGTCAACGTCCCGGTGGCTGTGAGCGTCTTTCCCGACGAGCTGTACGAGGCCCCGCAGAGTTGGGCGGAGCAGGCGTATCCGAACCTCATCTACTTCAACAAGCTCGACGTGGGCGGGCACTTCGCGGCCTGGGAGCAGCCGAAGATCTTCTCCGAAGAGGTTCGCACCGCCTTCCGGTCGCTTCGCTAGATGGCCGAGTTGGGTCGTGCGCACCTGCCGCCGCTCGGCGGGGCGGTCGAGTGGCTCAACTCCGAGCCGCTCGGCCCCGCCGAGCTGCGGGGTCGCGTCGTCCTGGTGAACTTCTGGACGCTGACCTGCATCAACTGGCTGCGCCAGGAACCGTACGTCCGGGCCTGGTCGCAGGCCTACCGCGACGACGGCCTCGTCGTCGTCGGGGTGCACACGCCGGAGTTCACCTTCGAGCACCAGGTCGACTGGGTGCGCCGGGCGGTCGCGGCGCGCTCGATCGACTACCCGGTCGCGGTCGACAACGACTACGCGATCTGGCGTGCCTTCGACAACCAGTACTGGCCAGCGCTCTACTTCGTCGACACCGACGGGGTCATCCGCGACGAGCACTTCGGTGAGGGGCGCTACGAGCAGTCCGAGCGGAGGCTTCAGCAACTGCTCGGCGTCGAGCGCGACCCCGTACCCGTGCGAGGGCTCGGTCCGGAGGCGGAGGCCGACTGGGGCAACCTGCGGACGCCCGAGACGTACCTCGGGTTCAGTCGCGGCGAACACTTCGCGTCGCCCAACGGCCCCGCGCTCGACGAACGCCGCGCCTACGACCTCCCCGATGCCCTGGCCCTCAACCAGTGGGCCCTCGCGGGGGAGTGGACGATCGGGTCGGAGAACGTCGTGGTCGACCGGGCCGGCGGCAGCATCGCCTTCCGGTTCCACGCCCGCGACGCGCATCTCGTGCTGGCCCCCGGGACGGGACGGTCGATCCCGTTCCGGGTGCTCCTCGACGGCGAGGCTCCCGGCCCGTCCCACGGCGTCGACGTCGACGAGGCCGGCAACGGCGTCCTGGAGGACGGCCGTCTCCACCAGCTCGTCCGCCAGGACGGCGCGGTCCGGGAGCGGACCCTGGAGGTCACGTTCGACGAACCCGGCGCCGAGGCGTACGCCTTCACCTTTGGCTGAGGCGCAGATCGACAGTGCTCACCGTGCCGGCGACCGGTGAGAAGCTGCGTACCTGGGGGCCGGGGCGTAGGCGGGCGTCCGTCGCGTACCGGTCGGCGAGTGCCTTCTCCGCGGCCTCGTCGCCGTCGTCGGCGGCGAGCAGTAACGCGGCGATCTCGTCCACGAGGGTGAGGTCGGCGTCGGCGAGGTCGTCGGTCATCGCGCCGAAGCCGTCCCAGAGCAGCAACTCGTCCTTTTGCCGATGGGCCAGCTCGTGCAGGACGTAGTCATGGATGAACCACGGGCCGCGGATCGGTAGTTCCGGGCTCACGCCGTAGGAGTCGGGATCGATCGCCCCGGCCCGGTACGCCGACCAGACCCGCGCCGCCGAGTCGAAGAGCCCTGCCGTCGGGTCGATGTCGTAGCCGTCGAACGGCCAGTCGCCGGCCGGGTCGACCTCCGGGTCGGCCCAGACCCAGCGGTCGCCGTTCCAGTACTCCACCAGCACGTGATCGTGGTGCCAGCCGGGCGTGAAATAGGAGGCGAAGCCGACCCGGCTGCGGCTCGGGATGCCGTGCTGACGCAGCAGCGCGACCGAGAGCAGCGTGTGGTCCCGGCAGCAGCCGGCCACCCGGTCGACGGCCGGGCGCTCGGTGCGCAGGGGCAGGGCAAAGCGGGACTGGTCGGTGTCGAGGATGCGGTCCACCCAGCGGCTGTTCACCTCGTCGAGCCGGTCGATGGGCAGTTCGACGCCGCCCGCGCGGTAGTGGACGATCACGTTGCGGGCGGTCGCCGCCACGGTGGCGATGTCGGCGGGCACGGCATCGAGCAGTGCGCCATGCCGGCCGGGGTCGCTGTACGGGGAGTGCTGTCGGTAGCTGTCGATGTCCATGGGGCAAGTCTTCGTCCTGCCACCGTGTCAGGGTCAAGGCGTCCGCACGCGATAATGTCGGTTGCTGTGACAGCGCCCGTGATCTCCATCGCCACGCCAGCAGACCGTTCCGCGGTGGTCGACTCGCTGGTCGCCGCGTTCGTCAAGGATCCCGTCCTGCGGCACCTGTTCCCCGACGAGGCGACCTATCCGCGCTACGCCGCCACCTTCTTCGGGAACCTCTTCGACAGGCGGGTGCACCGGTCGTCGATCTGGACGATCGGCGGGGGTGCGTCCGTCGCCATCTGGGAGCCCCCGGCTGAATCCCCGGCGGCCGGGCACGCATCGCCGGCGGAGGCTCGATACCCCGCTGACGTGCGGGCCCGCGTCCAGGGCTACGACGAGGCCGTGCACGCGGCCCTGCCGACGTACCCATTCTGGTATCTCGGTGTCCTCGGCACCCACCCGGACAGCGCCGGGCGTGGCTGGGGCCGCGCGGTGATGCGGGCCGGGCTGGCCCGCGCCGCCGCGGACGGCCTGCCGGCGATCCTGGAGACCAGCAACCCCGCCAACATCGAGCTGTACCGCCGCGCCGGCTGGGAGGCGTTGGGTTCACTGTCGGAGCCCGTGCCCACCTGGATCATGCAACAGTCACCCCGCTGAGGCGTGAACGCCGCCGGCCGCCAGCCCTGCCTTCCCGGCCCACCACCAGATCTTGGACAGTTTCCGTTAACCGCTAACGGAAACTGTCCAAGATCTACGCGTGACCGCTGACTGGGGGACGTGCATCCGCCGGCGACATGGAGTCATCAGGCGGCGAAGATGCGTGCGTAGATCTCGTCGATGACGTCGTTCTTCGCCAGGCTGTAGCCACGGGGTCGGTGCGCGGTCTCCTGCGCGAGGCGGCGCTTGGTCGCGGCGTAGAACTCCCGGTCGTCTGGATGCGAGCGCAGCCAGTCGCGGAAGAGCCGGTGTCGGACGGGTTCCGGCGCACCCTGCGGCCAGACGTGCAGGTTGACGTCCTCGGCAGGGCTGAGAAGCATCCGGTGCCCGTGCCACCAGGGCTCCCGCAGGACGAGTCGGTACCCGAGCCGTTCCAGGGCGGGGAGATAGCCGAACTCCTCGGCGGTGTCCTCGATGACGAGGTCGATGTCGATGACGGGCTTGGCCGCGAGGCCCGGCACCGCCGTGGACCCGACGTGTTCCACCCCGATGATCAGAGCGCCCAGCGCCTCGATGAGCGACGACCGGACGGCGGTGAACTGCTGCGCCCAGGCCGGGTCGTACTCCTCGATGACGACGGACTCCCACGTCCGTGGCGGGTCGCCCACCAGGCCGGCGTCGACCTGCTCGGGGGTGCCATGGAAGCGCTGCACGACGTCCTGCGGATACTCGGCCACGTCAACCTCCGGTAGAAGCAAAGTCCGCCAGGATACGACGGGCGATCGGTGCGCCGCCCACCCGACCGTTGCGGGCACCGGATGTCGGGTCTGCCACCTGCCCTGCCGCCTAGCGTTGCTGCTCGTAAGGGGAAGGAGGCCCGGGTGCTGGAGCGGCTCAACGAGGCCATGGCGCACATCGAGCGGCACCTCGACCAGCAGATCGAGGTGGCCGACCTGGCGCGGATCGCGCTGACGTCGGAGTACCACTTTCGGCGGCTGTTCTCCGCGCTGGCCGGCATGCCGCTGTCGGAGTACATCCGTCGGCGCCGGCTCACCGTCGCCGGCGCGGACGTGCTGGCGGGGGAGCGGACGTTGCTCGACGTCGCCGTGCGCTACGGCTACGGATCGGCCGAGGCGTTCGCCCGGGCGTTCCACGCCGTGCACGGCGTGGGGCCGGGAGAAGCTCGGCGTACGGGGGCAGCGCTGCGCGCCCAGCCCCGGATGTCCTTCCGACTCACCGTGGAAGGGAGTGGCAGCATGGAGTACCGCATCGTCACCAAGGACGCGTTCGTGCTGGTGGGGCGCAAGGCCCGGGTCCCGCTGGTGCACGAGGGGATGAACCCGGCGATCGTCGCGTTCATCCGCAGCATCGACGCGGGAACGACCGCCCGGATCGAGGCGCTCTCCGATCAGGAGCCGGCCGGGATCGTCAACGTCAGCGACAACCTCGCCGACGGTCGGGCCGAGGGCAGCGAGCTGGACTACTGGCACGGGGCGGTCACCGGCGCCCCGCCACCGGAGGACCTGGACGCGTTGCCGGTGGCGGCCGGAACGTGGGCGGTGTTCACCACCTCCGGCGCGTTCCCGCAGGCCGTGCAGTACCTGTGGCGGGACGTCTTCACCCAGTGGTTCCCGTCCAACCCGTACCGCAGCCGACCGGGACCGGAGATCTCCCGGGTTCGGGTGTCCACGGACGGGACCACGGCGGACGCCGAACTGTGGATCCCCGTCGAGCGCGTCGCGGCCTGACGGACGCGGCTCAGGCGGGGACGTCGTCCCAGGTCGTGCCGGGCGGGAGGTAGCCGGCTGACGGGTTCTCGCGCAGCGCGTAGGCGAGGACCAGCAGCGCGTGCTTGTCCAACTCGGGCAGCCGGTCCAGTGGGAACCACCGCACGGCCAGCGACTCGTCGTCGTTGACCCGGGCGGTGCCGGCCACGACCTGGCAGACGAAGCCCAGGTTCAGGTATTCGCAGTGGTCCCCGTTGGGGTAGGTGTGCGGGTGCGAGACGGCACTGGACAGCCGTACCGGCGTCACGTCCAGGCCCGTCTCCTCCCGTACCTCTCGGACGAGCGCGGTGGCCGGCTGCTCGCCCGGCTCGACGAAGCCGCTGATCACCGACCACCGTCCGTCGTCGGAGCGCTGGCCGAGCAGCAGCTCGCCGGCGTCGTTGCGGATCACCGCGCTGACGCTGGGCAGCCACAGCAGGTCGTGGCCGACGTGTTTGCGCATCCCCACGATGTAGTCCGGTACCGCCATCGGGCGATCATAGGCCGCGCGTGGGCGGCCGCCGCCGTCCCGGCAGCGCCGCGCCGCGCTCAGCCCGACCAGGCGACGGTACGACGAAAGCGCGCGTACTCCCCGGCGAGCTCGGCGTCGATCCGCTCCATCCGGGCTGGGGTGAGCACCACCGCCGGGTCCTGCCACGGGCGTCCGGCGAGCATCCGGCGGCGGAGCCCGATCGGCGGGTGGGAGGCGAAGAGCGAGGCCTCGTCGCGGACCGACAGTTGGCGCAGCAGTGGCAGCCGGTCGCTGCTCGCCGCCCGGGCCTCGGCGAAGGCCGATCGCCAGCGGTCCGGGCCGTGCCCCGCCCGCGAGTGGACGCGTACCGCCAGCGCCATCGACTCGCCGGCCAGCAGGGCGTCGAGCAGGTCGGTGGCGGCAGTCGTGCCGGCGACCCGGGCGGCCAGGTCGTCGGCGAGGTACTCGGCGCGCTGGCTGTCC
The DNA here is from genome assembly GCF_043205095.1 of Micromonospora sp. NPDC047557. Classification (NCBI taxonomy): domain Bacteria; kingdom Bacillati; phylum Actinomycetota; class Actinomycetes; order Micromonosporales; family Micromonosporaceae; genus Micromonospora; species Micromonospora sp. NPDC047557. The sequence continues at coordinate 156,632 of NZ_JBIDDK010000003.1, forward strand.
CGCAGCGCCACGCTCACCAGCACCAGGTGCGCGCCGAACAGCACCCGGGACACCACCCACTGGAACGCGCGGCCCAGCGCGTCACCCACCATCTCGATCAGGCCGGCACCGACGGTGTTCCGTACCGGCCGGAACAGGTCGGCGGCGGACGCGAGCATGGTGAACGCGGGTTGGGTGAGCAGACCCCGACGCGGGTCGCCGTTGACGAAGTGGCCGAGTTCGTGCCCGAGCAACGCCACCCGTTCGCCGGCCGGAAGCGAGCCCCACAGCGGCAGCCCGAGCCCCAGCACCCGGCGGCGTCGCACCCCGACCGCGTTCGCGTACGCGTTGATGTCGCCGTCGACCCCGACCACGTCCGGCGTCGGGGCGCCGATCGCCGCGGCCACCTCGTCGATCAGCCCGAACAGCTCCGGCGCCCGGTCGCGGGACAGCACCTCCAGATCCGGGTCCACCCGGCCGAAGCGCGGCCGGAGGGCGACCGCCAGGCCGACCATCGCCACACCCAGCACGATCGCCAGGTTGGGAAAGGGAAACGCCACGATCAGCCACCCGCCGACGACCGCGAGAGCGAGCACGGCGGCAACCAGCAGCAGGGACACCACAGCGGTCAGCGCCCGTGCCGCATTCGACCCGCCGTCGCCGAGCGGACGGCCGACCAACTGCCGGAACTGCCGCCCGGTCGCCTGGAACGCCAACCGGTGGGTCCACCTGTCGACCCAGGTCCAGCCGAACTCGCGCTCGCGCCGCCCGGGGTCGTAGGCGTCCAGGTTCCACTCGCAGCCGGGGCACCACGGCACCGCCTCCCGAAGCGATGTGGTGGTGGTTCCGCATCCCGGGCACGCCCCCGCGCCGGTCGCCATGTTGATCACGGCCACGAATCCTGCCCCGGACCGCCGCACTCGGGAATCGACCGTTCGGTCACCGGCGTTCTCGCGCGTCCAGTGCCCCCACCTGCACTTCTTTCGGTGTTTTCGCCCGGAGCGCGGTAAGCGTCTCTACTGTGGAGAGGGTCCGGCGACTTGTGTGATCCGGTGGCGGCCAGCCGGTTCGCGGTGCACAGTGATTCCCATGAGCGACAGCGGACGTAATGGGCAGTTCTACTGGTGCACCCGGCACCACCGGGTCGAGACGGACGCCGACGTGTGTCCGGCGAAGCACGTCCTCGGCCCGTACAACTCGGCGGCCGACGCGGAGAACGCCCTGCAGCGAGTGCAGGAGCGGAACGAGGCGTGGGAGGCCGAGGACGCCCGTTGGGCCGGGGAGGACAGGTAGACGGCGCGGGACGGCCCGCGTCGCGGTAGTTCGTGCTCCGCGAGGACGCACGCGAGAGCACGTCCCCGAGGAGGGAACCACGATGGCCGAAGCACAGCAGGCCACCACCCGTCCGGCCGCCCGACGCACCACCGCGAAGAAGACCGCCGCGGCGGAGCGCAACACGGCGGCGAGCCGCACCACCCCCGTGCGCAAGTCCACCACGGGCGCCGCGAAGGCGCCGGCCCGCAAGGCGGCCGGCGCCGCGGGGCGTGCCCCGGCCAAGAAGACCACCACGGCGGCGAAGAAGGCCCCGGCGAAGAAGGCCGCGACCAAGACCACCGCCACCACGACCGCCGCCAAGACCGCGGCGGCGAAGAAGACAGCTGCGGCGAAGAAGACCGCGACCAGGACCAGCGCGGCGGCGAAGAAGGCTCCGGCCAAGAAGGCCCCGGCCCGTACCTCGCCCGCCACCCGCAAGACGACCACCGCCGCGAAGCGCACCACGACGTCCCCGGCGCGCAAGAGCACCACCGCCGCGAGCAGGACGACGGGTACGGCGAAGAAGACGACAAGCGCCGCGAAGAAGACCACGACGTCGGCGGCGAAGAGGACCACCGCCGCCGCGAAGGCGCCCGCGCGCAAGGTCGCGACCAAGGCGTCCACGGCGAAGAAGACGGCCGCCAAGAAGGCCCCGGCGAAGAAGACCGCGGCGAAGAAGGCCCCCGCCAAGAAGACGGCGGCGAAGAAGACCGCCTCCACCCGCCCGAGCGGCGGCGCCCGCAACGCCCCGGCGAAGAAGGCGCCGGCCGCGAAGGCGACCGGCACCTCGTCGATCACCGCCCGCACGGCGGCGGCGAAGAAGGCCCCGGCGAAGAAGACCACCGCGGCCAAGGCGCCGGCCCGCAAGGTGACCGCCCGCAAGTCACCCGCCCGCCCGGTCGCCGCACGAGCCACCACCCCCCGGGGTACGCGCAGCACCGCCCGCAAGGCGACCGGCTGAGCGCAGGCAGCCTCGGCTCGACACCCACGGAGATCTCGGCCGGTCACCGGAAGCGGATCACCGGCGGCGCTGTCAGGATTGACCCCGTGGTCATCCGACGCGTACTCGCGCCCCGCATCGACTTCGGCGCGCTGCGCCGCGAACTCGGCCTGCCCGAGGGTTTCCCGGCCGCCGCCCAACGGGAGGCCGACGCGGCGGCTGCCGCGCCGCCCCGGCCGTCCGTCGACCGCACCGACATACCGTTCGTGACGGTCGACCCGGCCACCTCACGCGACCTGGACCAGGCGATGCACCTCGCCCGCCGGCCGGGCGGCGGCTACCGGGTGCGGTACGCGATCGCGGACGTCGCCGCGCATGTCGAGCCGGGCGGCGCGCTCGAGGAGGAGACCTGGCGGCGCGGGCAGACGGTCTACCTGCCCGACGGCAACGTGCCGCTGCATCCGCTGACGCTCAGCGAGGGCGCGGCCAGTCTGCTGCCCGACGACGACCGGGCCGCCGTGGTGTGGACCATCGACCTGGACGCCGACGGCGGCACCGTGGCCGTCGAGCTGGAGCGCGCCCTGGTGCGCAGCCGGGCGAAACTCGACTACACCGGGGTGCAGGCGGCGGCCGAGGCAGGCCGGCTGCCCGAGCCGATCGCGCTGCTGCCCGAGATCGGCGACCGGCTGACCGCCCGGGGGCTGCGCCGTGGCGCCATCAACCTGCCGCTACCCGAGCAGGACGTGGAGCCCGACGGCGACGGCTGGCGGCTGGTGCTGCGCGGGCCGGTGCCGATGGAGGAGCACAACGCGCAGATCTCGTTGCTGACCGGCATGGCCGCCGCCGACATCATGCTCGCCGGCGGGGTGGGCCTGCTGCGGACGATGCCGGCACCGAAGCCGGAGGCGGTGCAACGCCTGCGGGCGGCCGCCGCTCCGCTGGGCGTGCACTGGCCGGACGGCGCGGGCCCCGGTGAGGTGATTGCCGGCCTGGACGCCGCGCAGCCGCGTTCCGCCGCGTTCATCGACCAGGCGGCCGAGCTGATGCGCGGCGCCGCGTACACCGCCTTCGACGGCACTCGGCCCGAGCAGCCGGAGCACGGCGGGGTGGCCGCCGCGTACGCCCATGTCACGGCGCCGTTGCGGCGCCTCGCCGACCGGTACGCCACCGAGGTCTGCCTGGCCCTGCACGCGGGCCGCGAGGTGCCCGACTGGGCCCGCGCGGCGCTGCCCCGGCTGCCCGAGGTGATGGCCAGCACCGACCGGACCGCCTCGGCGGCCAGCCGCGGCGCCGTCGAGCTCACCGAGGCGGTGCTGTTGGAGCACCGGGTGGGGGAAACCTTCGACGCGGCGGTGCTCGACGTCGACGCCCCGCCCAACGGCAAGTCCCGGCCCCGCCCGCCGGGCGGAACGGTGGCCCTGGACGCCCCACCGGTACGCGGCCGCTGCCTCGGCGCGCTGCCGCTCGGCGAACGGGTCCGGGTCCGCCTGGTCACCGCCGACCCGGCGGCCCGCACGGTGCTGTTCGAGCTGGCCTGAGCGGTGTCGTTCGGAAGCGGCGTCGTTCGGGAGCGGTGTCGTTCGGGAGCGGTTCGTTCGGGTAGCGGGGATTGTCACAGCGGTTGGCGCTGCTGACGGACCGGGCGGTTTGCGAGGATGAGCCCATGGCATACGACGCGAGCACGCTGCCCGACGTGTCCGGGCTGACGGTCGGCATCATCGGCGGCACCGGCGACCAGGGCCGTGGCCTGGCCTACCGGCTCGCCCGGGCCGGGCAGACGGTGCTGATCGGCTCCCGATCGGCGGAGCGGGCCGCCGAGTCCGCCGCCGAGATCGCGGCTCTGCCCCGGATGCCGGCCGACGTCCGCATCACCGGCGCGGCCAACGACGAGGTGGCTCGCCGCAGCGACGTTGTGATCATCGCGGTCCCGTGGGACGGGCACGCCGCCACCGTCGCCGCCCTCGCCGAGCCGCTCGCCGGAACGATCGTCGTCGACTGCGTCAACCCGCTGGGCTTTGACAAGCAGGGCCCGCACGCCCTCACCGTCGCCGAGGGCAGCGCCGTCCAGCAGGCCGCCGCGCTGCTGCCCGACTCCCGCGTCTGCGCCGCGTTCAACCATGTCAGCGCCCCGCTGCTGGCCGACCCCGAGGTCGACCGGATCGACCTCGACGTGCTGATCTGCACCGAAGACCGGGAGCTCGTCGACATCGTCGGAGCGCTCGCCGCCCGGATCCCCGGAATGCGCGGCATCTACGCCGGCCGGCTGCGCAACGCCCACCAGATCGAGGCGTTCACCGCGAATCTGATCGCCATCAACAAGCGCTACAAGGCGCACGCCGGCATCCGCGTCACCGACCTCTGAGAGCGCACGTCCGCTCCGGGTAGGGACGGTCGGGCGCACGGCTCTTGGCCGGACGGCCAGGGTCTGCCCGGTCACTCTGAATCGGCTGGTCAGATGACAGCGCCCTGAGGGACCATGCGGCGTGACCGATGCTGATGGGGTGCTGAGGATCGCGGATCTGCGCCGAGCGTGCTCGTTGCTCCTCGACGCGGCGGAGAGCCGATTCGGTCCGCAGATCCAGCTGTCGCAGCTCGACGTTGACTACTACTGGAACGTGGCCCTGAGCGCGGCATTTGGCACGGTTCAGCGGCCCGAGTTGGAGATCGACTGCGGGCAGAGTAGCGACGACCTCGCAGGGCTGACGAGCCTCCTACAGCGGGATGATCCGGAGGGCGTCGTGTCGCTGTGGCACGACCTTTCGCATGTGAGCGGGCTCTTGCGGCTGCTGGCGTACCTCGACCTGGCCGACACTCGCCAGGTGCGCGAAAACTAGGTGTCGCTACCGATCGAGCCGCCCATGCTCGGTCGCGCCGAGGCCGGGCGGCTCGGCCCATGCGCCACCAGGCTGCACCCCACGGCACCCCTTGTCGGCTCACGCACGCGCAGCATCTGGCCACGAGCTAACGAGGCTGAAACGGCGGCCTGACTGGGGTGATTGGCTGTCTCGGTGTGGTCACGTCCGTCGGTGGTAGTGGTTTCGGCGGGGGACCTGTTCGGGGTCGAGCCAGGCCGGTGGGATGAATTCGGGGTGGCCGTCGCCGCCCAACCGGACGGCCCAGTCGCCGTGGTGGATGTGTCGGTGGTGGTGGGCGCAGAGGAGTACCGCGTTGGGCAGGCTGGTGTCGCCGCCGTCGGCCCAGTGGTGGATGTGGTGGGCGTCGCACCAGCGGGGTGGGCGGTCGCAGCCGGGGAAGGTGCAGCCGCGGTCGCGCAGGACGAGGGCGCGTCGGAGTGGGCCGGTGATGAGGCGGCGTTGTCGGCCGACGTCGAGGGTCTGGCCGGTGCTGCCGAGGACGGCGGGCAGGATGGCGGCGTCGCAGGCGAGGCGTCGCACGGTGTCCGAGGTGAGCTCGAGACCGGTGTCCAACGTGCCTGCGCCGAGCTGCCGGCCGAGGTCGTCGTAGCTGGTGGTGACGACGATCTGCGCGGGCTCGCCGCCGTGCTCGGGTAGCTCGCCGGTACGCAGGCTGAGGCGGCACAGGTCGGCGAGGGCGTCGTGGCGGCGTTGGCCGGGGGAGCGTTGGTCGTCGGGGCCGGTGGGCGCGGTCAGTGGGTCGATGGCGGCGCGGAGCAGGCCGGCGGTTTCGGTGTCGAGGGTGCCGGTGAGGCGCAGGCGGCCGTCGGTGAGGGTGGAGAGGGTGACGTGGCGGTCGCGGGCGGCTCGTCGGGCTTCGGCGTCGAGAGCGGCCTGGGCGGCGGCGTCGGCGATGGCGGGGGCGACGTGGTCGAGGATGCGGGTGCCGAGTTTGCGCAGCAGGGTGGGGTCGAACTGCCCGGCCCACTCGACCAGCAAGCCGACGGCCTTGTCGGCGGCCGCGCTGCCGACTGCGGCCTCGACGGTGGTGACGGTGTCGGCGATGACCCGGGCCTGGTCGAGCGTGATGTCGGCGTCGGCCAGTGCCTGTCGTATGCCGGGGTTGCCGGTGTCGAGGGCGGTGGCGAGGTCGACGAGGCGGCGGGCGGCGGGGACGGTGAGGTGCAGGCGCTCGCGTAGCCACAGCGCCGTGGAGGATGCGCCCTGCGCGGTCGCCACGCCCCGGCCGTCGAACTCTCTGATCAGGGCCAGCTTGACGGCGGCGAGGCGCTGCTCGATGCGGTGCGCGGCATCGAGCGCGGCGATGAGGTCGTCTGCGCAAAGGGCCCAGACCGCCGGGTTGGCGCAGGCCGTGACCGCGGCCTCTGCCTGCGCCAACCCCTCCATCATGACCTGAGACTAGAACACCTGTACGACACTTTCAGCGACCAAGATCGATTGCTCCGTCAGCGCTTCAGACTGGAAGCGGAGGGACCAGCCGGTGAACGGGAACACCGTGCCGCCGGCCCCGCCGCCTCCAGGTCGTGCCGCCCCTCGTCGCGCCCAAACGAGGTGGGGCCGGCGAGGATCGGGCATCAGGCAACACGGGCACACCGCCACGCAGATCGCCGGTTGTGACGGCCGCGGACTGCAGCCCGTGGACTCGACCTGCGGACTCGGCCTACGGTCCGTGTGCCGTGGACTCGGCCTGCGGTCCGCAGCCCGCAGCCCGTGGCCCGTGCAGCGCTCTAGAAGGTGTGTTCGGCGGCCGGGAACTCGCCGCCGCGGACCTCGTCGGCGAAGCGGCGGGTGGCGTCGGTGAGGACGTCGGCCAGGTCGGCGTAGCGCTTCACGAAGCGCGGCGCCTTGCCGGTGCGCAGGCCGGCCATGTCCTGCCAGACCAGCACCTGGGCGTCGGTGTCCGGACCGGCGCCGATGCCGACCGTGGGGATCGCCAGTTCGTGGGTGATCTGCTTGGCCACCTCGCCCGGCACCATCTCCAGCACCACCGCGAACGCGCCGGCCTCGGCCACCGCCCGCGCGTCGGCCAGCACCTCGTCGGCCGTGTCGCCCCGGCCCTGCACGCGGTAGCCGCCCAGGGTGTGCTCGCTCTGCGGGGTGAAGCCGATGTGCGCCATCACCGGGATGCCGGCCCCGACGATCGCGGCGATCTGCGCGGCGCAGCGTCGGCCGCCCTCCAGCTTCACCGCGTGGCAGCCACCCTCCTTCATGAACCGGACGGCGGTGCGCAGCGCCTGGGTCGGGCCCTCCTCGTACGAGCCGAAGGGAAGGTCACCGACGACGAGGGCCTGCTGGGTCGAGCGCACCACGGCCCGTACCAGCGGAAGCAGGTCGTCGGCGGTCACCGGCAGGGTGGTCTCGTAGCCGAACACGTTGTTCGCGGCCGAGTCGCCGACCAGCAGCACCGGTACGCCGGCCCGGTCGAAGATCCCCGCCGTGTACTGGTCGTACGAGGTGAGCATCGGCCACCGCTCGCCACGCTCCTTGGCGGCGATCAGGTCGCGGGTGCGGACCCGACGGGTGGCCGGTCCGCCGTACAGCGCGGTCACCTCGTTGGGAGTGGACTCGGTCATGACTGTCTCCTTCCTCGAGGCCGCCTGCGCGGTCCCCGGGTTCCGTCGCGATCGTCGCACCGCCAGGCCCGGTGACGGCAGAGCGCAGTGGAAGATGTCACTCACGACCGCCGCGCCGGGCCGGGTCAGTCACCCGGCCCGGGAGGACGGGCTCAGCCGTGCTCGCGCCACCGGTTGGTGATCGGCAGACGACGGTCGCGGCCGAACGCCTTCATGGAGATCTTCGTGCCGGGCGCCGACTGGCGTCGCTTGTACTCGGCGGTATCCACCAGCCGCAGCACCTTGTCGACGACGGCCGGGTCGTGGCCCGACTCGACCAGCCCGTCGCGGCCCAGGTCGCCGTCGACGTAGCCGATCAGGATCGGGTCGAGTACGTCGTAGTCGGGCAGGGAATCGCTGTCGAGCTGGCCGGGGCTCAGCTCGGCGCTCGGCGGCTTGCCGATCGAGTTCTCCGGGATCGGGGCGGTCTCGCCGCGGCGGGCCGCGTCCGCGTTGCGCCACTTCGCCAGCCGCCAGACCAGCGTCTTCCAGACGTCCTTGATCGGGTTGAAGCCGCCCACCGAGTCGCCGTACAGGGTGGAGTAGCCGACCGCCAGCTCGCTCTTGTTGCCGGTGGTGAGCACCAGGTGGCCCTCCTGGTTCGACAGCGCCATCAGGATGACACCGCGGACCCGGGCCTGGAGGTTCTCCACGGCGATCCCGGACAGCGACAGGTTGGCGAGGAAGGCGTCCACCATCGGCTGGATCGGCTCGACGCGGTAGTCCAGCCCGGTGCGCTTGGCCAGGTCGGCGGCGTCCTCACGGGAGTGCTCGGAGGAGTGCTGGCTGGGCAGCGACACCCCGACCACCCGGTCCGGGCCGAGCGCGTCGACGGCGAGGGCGGCCACCACCGCCGAGTCGATGCCGCCGGAGAGGCCGAGCACCACCGACCCGAACCTGTTCTTGTTGACGTAGTCGCGCAGGCCGAGCACCAGCGCGTGCCACACCTCGGCCTCGTCGGCCACCGGCTCGATCAGACCGCCGGCGGCGGCCGGGCCGGACGGCGCGGGCGGGATCACGTCCACCGTGTGGTGCGCCACCCGCATGCCGTCCGCGACGTTCCGGCTGCCCGGGGCCGTGGTCGCGGCCGGCAACTCGACGTCGTGCACGAGCAGGTGCTCGACGAACTGCGGGGCGCGGGTGAGCAGTTCGCCGTCGGCGGTGACGATCATCGAGTCGCCCTCGAAGACCAGCTCGTCCTGGCCGCCGATCATGTTGACGTACGCGATGACGGCGTTCGCCTCGGCGGCCCGGCGGCGAACCAACGGCAGCCGGATGTCGTCCTTGTTCAGCTCGTACGGCGAACCGTTGATGTTGACCACCAGGCCGACGCCGGCCTCCCGGGCGGCGGCGAACGGGCCGCCGGCCTGCCACAGGTCCTCGCAGATGGTCAGCGCGACGTCCACCCCGCCGATCCGCACCACGGTCAGCTGGTCGCCGGAGACGAAGTAGCGGTCCTCGTCGAAGACGCCGTAGTTGGGCAGGTGGTGCTTGAAGTAGCGGGCGACCACCGTGCCCCGGTGCAGCAGCGCGGCGGCGTTGCGGGCACCCCGGCCCGGCTCGGCGTCCCCGCTGATCTGCGGCGGCCCGTCGGCGTCCAGGTAGCCGACGACGACCGGCAGGTCACCGAGACCGTCCTCGGCGAGGTCGGCGGCGAGCCGCTGGACGGCGGCCTGGGACGCGGCGACGAAGGAACGCCGGAAGACCAGATCCTCGACCGGGTAGCCGGTCAGCATCATCTCCGGAAAGAGCACGAGCTGGGCGCCGGCGTCGGCGGCCTGGCGGGTCCAGCTGCGGACCAGGTCGGCGTTGCCGGCGAGGTCGCCGACGCTCGGGTTGACCTGGGACAGTGCGAGACGCAGGGTGGGCATGTCCTCATCTTGCCCCAGCATCGCCGGAGGAATCCGTACCGTCGGACGAGACGGCGGCCACGCGCGGGCGCCGCGCGACGGTCACGCCGGATCGGTGGCGGGACGCGAGGGGACGGACGGCGGCGGTTCGCGTAACGTCTGCGTAACCAGGCCCGGGAACACTGGGCGGTCAGGTCGGGTACAGCCCGACCAAGGCGGACAAAAGAGTTGTCGCGAGGGGTTGGGGAAGTGGACCGTCAGCAGGAGTTCGTCCTCCGTACGCTGGAAGAGCGGGACATCCGGTTCGTCCGGCTGTGGTTCACGGACGTGCTGGGCACGCTCAAGAGCGTCTCGGTGGCGCCCGCCGAGCTGGAAGCGGCCTTCGAGGAGGGCATCGGCTTCGACGGCTCGGCCATCGAAGGCTTCGCCCGGGTCTTCGAATCGGACATGGTGGCCATGCCCGACCCGACCACCTTCCAGGTCTTCCCGTTCGAGGGCGGGGTCAGCGGCGAGAGCGCCCGGATGTTCTGCGACATCCTGCTGCCCGACGGCGGTCCCTCCTGGGCCGACCCGCGGCACGTGCTGCGCCGCGCGCTGTCCAAGGCGGCCGAGAAGGGCTTCACCTTCTACACCCACCCCGAGATCGAGTTCTTCCTGCTGGAGAACGGCCCGCAGGACGGCTCGGTGCCCACCCCGGTGGACACCGGCGGCTACTTCGAGCACACCACCCACGCGGTGGCCCGCGACTTCCGCCGCCAGGGCGTGCTGGCGCTGGAGCGGATCGGCATCTCGGTGGAGTTCAGCCACCACGAGGTCGCCCCCGGCCAGCAGGAGATCGACCTGCGCTACGCCGACGCGCTGACCACCGCCGACAACATCATGACCTTCCGGCACGTGGTGAAGGAGGTTGCGCTCTCCACCGGTGTGCAGGCCAGCTTCATGCCGAAGCCGTTCACCGACCAGCCGGGCAGCGGCATGCACACCCACCTGTCGCTGTTCGAGGGCGAGCGCAACGCGTTCCACGACAGCGGCGACCCGATGAAGCTCTCCAAGGTGGCGAAGTCGTTCATCGCCGGCCTGCTGGTGCACGCCCGGGAATACACCGCCGTCACCAACCAGTGGGTCAACTCGTACAAGCGGCTCTTCCCGCAGCACCTGCCGGACCGGATCACCGAGAGCCCGGCGTACGTCTGCTGGGGTCACCTGAACCGGTCCGCGCTGGTCCGGGTCCCGGCGTACGGCAAGCCGAACTCCGCCCGGGTCGAGGTCCGGTCGCTGGACTCGGCGACCAACCCGTACCTCGCCTTCGCGGTGCTGCTCGGCGCCGGCCTGAAGGGCATCGAGGAGGGCTACGAGCTGCCGCCGGGCGCCGAGGACGACGTCTGGTCGCTGAGCAGCGCCGAGCGCCGCGCCATGGGGTACGAGGCGCTGCCGGAGAACCTGGCCGAGGCGATCGACGTGATGGCCGGATCCGAACTGGTCGCCGAGGTGCTCGGCGAGCACGTCTTCGACTTCTTCCTGCGGAACAAGCGGGCCGAGTGGGAGCAGTACCGCCGCGAGGTCACCCCGTACGAGCGGCAGCGTTACCTGGCGCTGTAGTCGCGGGGCTGACGCGGTGGCGCGCTGCCGCTATCGTCTCGATCACCGCGCCGGTACCCCTCCGGGCGGAGAGCCGGGAGGCAGTCGGTGCTGGAGGATCTGCTCAGCGGTGCCTGGCAGAGCGTCGTGTTCGGTGTCGTGGGCGTCGGGCTCATGGCTGCCGGGTTCGGGCTCGTCGACCTGCTGACCCCAGGGCGGTTGCGGGAGCTGATCTGGGTCGAGCGCAACGCCAACGCGGGGTTGCTGCTCGCCGCCAACCAGCTCGGCATCGCCGGCATCGTCTTCACGGCGATCCTGACCAGCTACAGCGACTTTGGTCGAGGGCTGGCCTCCACAGTGCTCTTCGGGCTCGTCGGGCTGGCCATCATGGCGCTCGCCTTCTTCGTGCTCGACCTGCTCACCCCCGGCAAGCTCGGTGAGGTCATCTGCTCGTCCGAGCCGCACCCGGCGGCCCGGGTCAGCGCCGCCACGCACTTCGGCGCGGCTCTGATCGTCTGCGCCTGCATCGCCTGAGGCCGGTCGCCTGAGCGGGGTTGCCTGAGCGTGGTCGCCTGAGCGCGCCGCGTCCAGGGCCCGCTCGTCGACCCCGGGCCGTCGTCGTACCCCGGCCGTAGCGTGCCGGGCATGAACCGCACGGACCGGCTCTACGCCCTGGTCGAGGAGTTGCGGGCGGTGTCGCCCCGGCCCCGCAGCGCCCGCTGGCTGGCCGCCCACTTCGAGGTGAGCAGCCGGACCATCGAGCGGGACATCGGCGCGCTCCAGGAGGCCGGGGTGCCGATCTGGGCCGAGCCCGGGCGCACCGGCGGCTACGTCCTGGACCGCGCCCGCACCCTGCCGCCGGTCAACCTGACCCCGGCCGAGGCGGTGGCGATGGCCGTCGCGCTGCACCGGCTCGCCGGCACCCCGTTCGCCGGGCCGGGCGCCACCGCGCTGCGCAAGCTGGTGGCGGTGCTGCCGGCCGCCGACGCCGCCGAGGCGCACCGCCTCGCCGGCCGGGTGCACCTGATCGGCGACGGGCCGGCCACGCCCGTCCCGGCCACCGTCGCCGACGCGGTCACCGCGCGGCGGGTGCTGCGCATCCGGTACGCCGACCGCGCCGGCACCGACTCGGTGCGCGACGTCGAGCCGCTGGGCTACCTCGGCAACTCCCGACACTGGTATCTGCTCGCCTGGTGCCGGCTGCGCGACGAACTGCGCTGCTTCCGTACCGACCGGATCGGGGACGTCCGGACGCTGCCCGAGGTGGTGGTCCGGGAGCTCCGCCTGACGGATCTCGACATCCCCCGCGAACGGGTCCGCCCACTGAGCCTGGTCTGAGTCGGGTCGGTCACGCACCGATCTCCGTCGGGTGATCCGGAAACACCGACAGGACGGTGTCGCGGACGGCCCCGAAACTGCTCTGGACGACGGCGAACCGCCGTCCCGGCAACTCTGGAGGCAGCACGTGTCCACGACGCCCATCACCTGGTTCGAGATCGGCACCGACCGGCCGGAGGAGGCGGAACGCTTCTACGGCGAACTGTTCGGCTGGACCTTCGAGGAGCAGGGCGCAGGTAGCGGCGGGTCCTATCGGGTGACGGGTGCCGGCGGCGACACCGGGATCGGCGGGGCGATCCGGGCGACCGACGGGACGTCCCCGAACTACGCGGTGTTCTACGCCCAGGTCGACGACGTGGCGGAGACCTGCCGGCGGGCCGAGGCCGCCGGCGCGAAGGTGCTGGTGCCCGCGCGGACCGCACCCAGCGGACTCACGCTCGCCCACCTGCTCGACCCGACGGGAAATCGCATCGGCGTGTTCGCACCCCCGCCCACCCAGGGCTGACGCGCGCGGCCCGCGTGATCGACCCCCAGGTCGCCGATGTGGCGGTGTCCGAGTGCGATGGACACCGCCACATCGGCGAAACGGAGTGGATCACGCGGGACCCCAGGGGGCGCGCCTGCCCGGGGTGGTCGGAGGCCGACCGGTCGGGCTACTTGCCCGGCGTACCCGCGGGAGCGCCGTGGCCGTCCGGCCCGCGGTCGCCGCCCGGCCCACGGTGGCCGCCGCCGGGGCCGGGGAAGACGCCGGCCTCGACGGCCTTGGTGATGGCGTCGGCCTGCTCCTGGGTGAGCTTGCCGTCCTTGACCGCCTGGTCCAGCCGTTCCTTGAGCGCGGCCTGCCGGTCCTCGGCGGACGGGCGCGCCGGACGATCGGCGGGCCGGTGCTGCTCGCGGACCTTCTCCAGCGCGGCGGTCACCTTGTCGGTGGGGACACCCAGCTCCTTGGCGAGCGCCTCGGCGAACTCACCCTGCCGGTCGGCCTTCGCTCCGGGAGCGGGGGCGGCGTTGGCGCTCGGGGTCGGCGTCGGGGTGTCCGCGGCGAACGCGATCGTTGGGGCGGCGATCCCCACGCCGAGGACGCCCGCGGTGGCCAGGCCGGCCAGCAGGTGCTTCCTACGGATGGTGCGGGACATGCAGTCCTCCAGAATCTCGGTGATGCGGCAATGTCGTCACCGACAGTGACCGGCGATTCTGGGCACGACCCGTGGCGACCCTGTCAGCGAGCTGAAAATCGAGCAGCGGGCTGCCCGTCGAGGCTGGTGCGCGGGGAAATCGGTTGTGTCGTCGTTGGTCAGGCGGTCAGGGTTGGTGGCCGCCAACGGAGGGACACCTCGAGATGACCGTCGAGATTCGGGAGATTCCGCTCACCGGGCCGGACTCCGGCCCGTACGGCATCACGGTCGGACCCGACGGTGCGTTGTGGCTGACGCTGGTCCAGGCCGGCGGAATCGCCCGCCTGGGGCCCGACGGCGAGGTCCGGACCTACCAGCTGGAGCCGGCCGGCGGCCGCCCGTTGATCATCGCGACGGGGCCGGACGGCGCGCTCTGGTTCACCCGCTCCGGTGACGACCGGATCGGTCGGCTCACCGTCGACGGCGAGCAGCGCACGATCGCCCTGCCGGCCGGCACCGGGCCGGGCGGCATCGCGGCCGGGCCCGACGGCGCGCTCTGGTACGCCGGGATGACCTCGGACACGATCGGCCGGGTGGACACCGACGGTACGGTCACCGCGTTTCCGCTGCCGGTGACCGGCGGGTTCGCCTCGATGATCACCGCTGGCGCGGACGACGCGCTCTGGTTCACCCTCAACCGGGCGAACGCGATCGGCCGGATCGACCTCGACGGCCGGGTGACGCTGCACCCGTTGCCCACCGCGGACGCCGGGCCGGTCGGCCTCGCGCTCGGCGCGGACGGGGCCATCTGGTTCGTGGAGATCGCAGCCGGTCAGCTCGGCCGGATCGATCCGGACGGCGTGCTCGTCGAGATGCCGCTGCCGGACCGGGCGGCTCGTCCGCACGCGATCGTGGCCGACCCGGCGGGCGGCGCGTGGTTCACCGAGTGGGGCGCCAACCGGATCGGCCACATCGATCCCACCGGCCGGATCGAGAGCTACGACCTGCCCACCCCCGAGTCGGAACCCCACGGCATCACCCACACCCCCGACGGAGTCTGGGCAGCCCTGGAGATCGGCGCGGTAGCCCACCTGACCCCCACCCCCACCCCAACCCCCTGACCCCGGTGATCAAGAGCTTTGCGTCACGATCCGGCCCGGAAATGACGCAAACCTCTTGATCACCGCGGTGGGAGGCGGGCGGGAGAGCCGGGGACTAGTGGACGGCGGGGGAGACCGTCAGGGTTCCGGTGTCGGTGTCCAGGGTTGCGGTGGTGCCTACCGGGACGGTCAGCTGGTCGGGGCCGTGGCCGATGGGGAGGCCGCCGAGGATCGGTACGCCCAGGTCGCCGAGGCGTTCGGTGAGGACGTCGACGATCGTGGTGTCCCAGCCGTCGCCGCAGTCGGTGAACTGCCCGACCGCCACACCGGCCAGCCCGTCCAGCGCTCCGGCGCGGCGCAGGTGGGTGAGCATCCGGTCGACCTTGTACGGGGGCTCCTGCACGTCCTCGATCAACAGCACGGCACCGGTCAGATCGGGCAGGTCCGGAGTGCCGATCGACGCGGCGATCAGGCACAGGTTGCCGCCCAGCAGGGTGCCGGTGGCGCGACCCGGCACCCGTACGCCGAAGGTCTCCTCGGTGGGCACCGCCTCGACGGTCACCGGCTCGGTGGTCATCAGCGCCGCGTGCAGGGACTCGGCGGAGCGCAGCGACGTCCGCTCGTCCCGCCAGGCGGCCCCCGGGCCGTGCACCCCGGCCAGCCGGGCGCCCCGCCACAGGGCGAGCTGCAACGCGGTGATGTCCGAGAAGCCGGCCACCACCTTCGGGTCGCGGCGGACGGCGGCCATGTCGATGGCGTCCACGATCCGCTGGGCGCCGTACCCGCCCCGGGTGCAGATCACGCCGCGCACCTGCGGGTCGGCGAACGCCGCGTTCAGGTCGGCGGCCCGCAGCTCGTCGGTGCCGGCGAGGTAGCCGTGGCGGGCGTACGCGTTCGGCGCCGGCACCGGCCGCAGGCCCCACCCGGTGAGCAACTCCATCCCCCGGGCGACCCGCTCAGGCGAGGTCGGCCCGGACGGTGACACCAGCAGCACCGTGTCCCCGGGGCGCAGGACGGGCGGGCGGACGACTGCCGAATCCTCGTTGATCACAACCGCAGAGCCTAACGACACCGCGGAGCCTGACGAGCAGCGAACGCCGGCCG
The DNA here is from genome assembly GCF_043205095.1 of Micromonospora sp. NPDC047557. Classification (NCBI taxonomy): domain Bacteria; kingdom Bacillati; phylum Actinomycetota; class Actinomycetes; order Micromonosporales; family Micromonosporaceae; genus Micromonospora; species Micromonospora sp. NPDC047557. Next base: position 172,438 of record NZ_JBIDDK010000003.1, read on the forward strand.
TCGACGCCGGTGCACGCGCCGGCCAGCGACCCCGGCGCGCGGCGGGGAACCCGGGTGGCGGGGCGTGGCGCTGCGGGACGTACCGGCTAGCCTCGACGCGTGGCAACCGCGCTGGTGATCGAGAACGACCCGACGGACGACGCACGCCGGTTGGGTGAGTGGCTGACCGAGGCTGGGCTGGAGCTGTGGGTGGTCCGCCCGCACGCCGGCGACGAGCTGCCCGCCGACCTGGAGGGGTACGCGGCGCTGGTGGTGCTCGGCGGCGACCAGCAGGCGTACCCGCTGCCGGACGGCTCGCCCGGCGCACCCTGGTTTCCGGCGGTGGAGGGGCTGCTGCGCAAGGCGGTCCGGTACCGGGTGCCCACCCTGGCCGTCTGCCTGGGCGCGCAGCTGCTCGCCACCGCGCACGCCGGGCTGGTCGAGCGGAGCCCGTCCGGGCCGGAGATCGGCCCCGGCGTGGTCGGTCGGCGTGACGCCGCGGAGGGCGACCCGCTGTTCCGGTACGTGCCGCTGATCCCGGACGTGCTCCAGTGGCACTCCGACGAGATCACCGAGCTGCCCCGGGGCGCCACCCTGCTGGCGGCCTCCACCCGGTACCCGCACCAGGCGTTCCGGCTCGGCGACCGGGCCTGGGGGCTGCAGTTCCACATCGAGTGTGACACGGCGATGATCGCCGACTGGGCCACCGACTCGGCCCAGCTCGCCGAGCTGGGCTACGACCCGGAGTTGGTCGTGGCGGCCTGCGACTCGGTGATGGTCGACGTCGAGGAGGTCTGGCAGCCGTTCGCCGCCCGGTTCGCGGCGCTGGCCCTCGGCGAGCTGGACGACAGCACGACGCGGCGGGGACTGCCGCTGCTCGGGCACTGATGAGCCGGCCGACGAGGGCGCCGGGCCGGCTCGCCCGCTACGGCTTCGGCGTCGCCGAGGGCGACGGCGGCGCCCGCGCCGCCGACCTGCTCGGCCCGGACGGGTTGGGCCTCTGGCAGCCGGTCGAGCAGGAGCCGGTCGACGAGCCGGCAAGGGAGCTGCTCGCCGCGCTGTCCCGCGCCGCCGACCCGGATCTGGCGCTACGCCAACTGCACCGCATCGTCGAGGCCGAACGGCGCATCAGCGGCGACGGCGCGCCTGGCGGCAGCGGCGCGAGCTCGCCGCTGATCGCGGAGCTGCTCGCCGACCCCGGGCTGCGGCGTCGACTGATCGCCGTCCTGGGCGCGTCGTCGGCGCTCGGTGATCATCTGGTGGCCAACCCGGAGCACTGTCTGGCGCTGCGCACCGCCCCGGACGGGCTCGCGCCGATCGCCGAGGGTCGACTGGAACCGGCCGGCGACGGCAACCCCGTGGCGGTGCTGCGGACCGCGTACCGGCTGGCGTTGCTGCGGATCGCGGCGGCCGACCTCACCGGCGGCCGGGCCCTGGAGCAGACCATGGCGGCGCTGTCCGCGCTGGCCGACGCGACGCTGGCCGCGGCGTACGAGATCGCCGTCGACGAGCTGGCGGAGGGCACCGAGCGGCCCCGACTGGCCGTGGTGGCGATGGGCAAGTGCGGCGGCGGCGAACTCAACTACGTCTCCGACGTGGACGTGATCTTCGTGGCGGCCGAGGACGGCGACCTGCCCGCCGCGACCCTGGTGGCGACCCGGCTGATCCACATCTGCGGGCTGGTCGCCTGGCCGGTGGACGCCGCGCTGCGGCCCGAGGGCAACCGGGGCCCGCTGGTGCGCACCCTCGCCAGCCACCTGGCCTACTACCGGCGGTGGGCGCGCACCTGGGAGTTCCAGGCGCTGCTCAAGGCCCGTCCGGCCGCCGGGGACCTGCCGCTGGCCCAGGAGTGGATCGACGAACTGGCCCCGCTGGTGTGGCGGGCCGCCGAACGACCCGAGGCGGTCGAGGACGTCCGCGCGATGCGCCGCCGGATCATCGACAACATCCCGCCGAAAGAGCTGGAACGCGAGATCAAGCGCGGTCCCGGCGGGCTGCGCGACATCGAGTTCGCCGTCCAGCTCCTGCAACTCGTGCACGGCCGCGGCGACGAGACGCTGCGGGCGCCGGGCACCATCCCGGCGCTGCGCGCGCTGGTCGCCGGCGGCTACGTCGGCCGCGCCGACGGCGAGTCGCTGCTGCGCGGCTACCGCTTCCTGCGCAGCGTCGAGCACCGGCTCCAGTTGCAGGCCCTGCGCCGTACGCACACCGTGCCCACCGAGCCGTCCGCGTTGCGCTGGCTGGCCGCCGCGCTGGGTTTCACGGCCACGCCGGGACGCAACGCCGTGGAGAGCTTCCGGGCCGAGTGGGTCACCCACGCCACCGAGGTACGCCGGCTGCACGCCAAGCTGCTCTACCGGCCGCTGCTGGAGTCGGTGGCCCGGGTGCCCGCCGATGGGCTGCGGCTCACCCCGGAGGCGGCCCGGCACCGGTTGGAGATCCTCGGCTTCGCCGACCCGGCCGGGGCGCTGCGTCACCTCCAGGCGCTCACCGGCGGGGTGAGCCGTACCGCGGCCATCCAGCGGACCCTGCTGCCGGTGCTGCTGAGCGAGTTCGCCGACGCGCCGGAGCCGGACCGGGGGCTGCTCAACTACCGCAAGGTCTCCGACAAGCTGGGCAGCACCCCCTGGTACCTGCGGCTGCTGCGCGACGGCGGTCCCGTCGCCCGGCGGCTGGCCCGGGTCCTGGCCCTCTCCCGGTACGTCGCCGACCTGCTCGCCCGCGATCCGGAGGCGCTGCGGCTGCTGGCCGAGGAGAACGAGCTGGCGCCGCGCCCACGGGCGGTGCTGCGGGAGGGCTTCCTGGCGGCGGCGGCCCGCCACACCGACCCGGTGGAGGCGACCCGCGCGGTGCGGGCGCTGCGCCGCCGGGAACTGGTCCGCGTGGCGTGCGCCGACGTGCTCTGCCGCGCCGGCGCGCTCGCCCCGAGCCCGACCCGTCCGGACGGCACGACGCGGCCCGCCGTCGGCCTGGCCGACATCACAGAGGTCGGCACGGCGCTCTCCGACGTCACCGACGCCACTCTCGCCGCCGCGCTGCGCGCCGCCCGGGCCAGCCAACCGGCGCCGGCCGGGCTGCGGTTCGCGGTGATCGGGATGGGCCGGCTCGGCGGGTACGAGTCGAACTACCTCTCCGACGCCGACGTGCTCTTCGTCTACGACCCGCCCGCCGACAGCGGCGAGAGCGCGGCCAGCGCCGCCGCGCACGCGATCGCCGAGGAGCTTCGGCGACTGCTCGGGGTGCCCGCCCCCGACCCGCCGCTCGGTGTCGACGCCGACCTGCGTCCGGAGGGCCGGCAGGGTCCGCTGGTGCGCAGCCTCGCCGCGTACGCGCAGTACTACGCCCGCTGGTCGCGGGTGTGGGAGGCACAGGCGCTGCTGCGTGCCCGGTTCGTCTGCGGCGACGCCGACCTGGGCGCCGAGTTCGAGGCGATGATCGAGCCGGTGCGCTATCCGGCCGAGGGGCTGACCCGCGAGCAGGTCGTCGAGATCCGCCGGATCAAGGCCCGGGTGGAGACCGAGCGGCTGCCGCGCGGCGCCGACCCGGCCACCCACACCAAGCTGGGCCGGGGCGGGCTGGCCGACGTGGAGTGGGCAGTCCAGCTCGTCCAGCTCCGGCACGCAGGCAGGATCCCGGAGCTGCGCGGCACGCGTACCCTCGATGCCCTCGCGGCGGCCGAGCGGGCCGGCCTGATCGACCCGGCGGACGCCGCCGAGATGGCCGCCGGCTGGTCCCTGGCCGCGCAGGTCCGCAACGCGTTGATGCTGGTCCGGGGCCGCGCCGGTGACCAACTGCCCCGGCACGGGGTGGAGTTGGCCGGGGTGGTCCGGCTGCTCGGCCGCGACGACCCGGGGGAGTTCCTCGACGAGTACCTGCGCACCGGCCGGCGCTCCCGCGCCGCCGCGCAGCGGGTGCTGGAGGCGTAGCGCCGGTCAACTGCCGACGGTGTACTCGCCGGCGTGGGGAACGGTGACGATGCTCCAGTCCCCGTCGGCGGAGACGGTGGCGCCACCGGACGCTGCCAGCCAGCGGCTGTGGCGGACGCGGACCGCGACCGGGCCGGCGGTAGGGGCCCGGAAGGTCAGCGCCGCGCCGTCGGCGCGGACCAGCTCGGCGGGCGCGGCGACCAGCGGCGTCGGGTCGGCCACCGCCCAGACCCGCCAGTGCGCGCCGGACCAGACCGGCGTCAGGTACGGCAGGCCGCCCTCGACCAGTTCCGCCTCGGCCCGTCCCACCCAGGACAGCGGGGCGTCCGGCACCGCCACGTACTGCACCGCGTTCTCCGCCAGCCAGGCCCGGTAGCTCTCCCGGGTCAGCGGCACGCCGGTGCCGGTCGCGCCGGGCACGGTGGTGAAGAACAGCGGGTTGCGGTCGATGTCGGCCTGCCGCAGCCAGCCCCGGGCCAGTGGCACCTCGCCGAGGCGGGCCGCCTCCCAGTAGTTGCGCGTCGGCGGCACCTCGACCCGGCCGGTGAGCCGCTGCCCGGCCAGGAACGCGCGCAGCGGCGCGTGGTAGCCGGGCGCGCTGGTCGGGTCGCCGATGCCGCGCAGGTCGGCGGGGACCACCGGCGGCTGCCACCCGCAGACGGCCACCAGCAGCGCGGTCAGGCCCACCGCGCCCAGCAGGCGGGCACGCCGCGACCGCCCCAACGTCGCGGTGTTGGGCGGGGCGGTGCTGGGCGTCGCGGCGCGGTCGGCGTGCCGGCGGGCGAGGCGGGCGGTGAGCCAGGCCGGCGGCCGGGCGGCGGCGGCCAGCACCGGCAGCGCGAACATCGTCGCCAGCCGGGTCGCGTTCAACCCCACCGGGGTGTGGACCAGCGCGGCGGCGAGCACCCCGGCGGCGGCCAGGAGCGCGCCGAACCGCACCGGCCGGTACGCCACCAGCGCCGCCACCACCAGGCTGGTCACCACCGCGCGCAGCGTGTCGGTGTGGCTGATGTTCATCCAGCCGCCGTCGCCGAAGAGCAGCGCGGTCGCGGCCAGCGGCACGGCCGCCGCGACAGCGAGCGTCAGACCGTCGGCGTAGCGGCGGGTGAGCAGCAGCGCCACGCCCGCCAGGCCCACGAACAGGCCCGCCACCGGGCTCGTCGCCGACGCCAGCAGCGCGCCGAGCGCGGCGAGCGCGAGCCGCCGACGCGGGGGTACGCCCCGAGTCAGCGCGAGCAGCGCGGCGAGCCCGAACGCGACACCCATGGCGTACGTCACCCGGCCGGAGACCAGGTTGCCGGTCAGCGTGACCACGCCGACCAGGCTGCCCAGCAGCGGTCGGGGCACCGGGCTGCGGGTCAGCAACGCGGCCAGCGCGGCGGCCGACGCCACCAGGGCCAGCGCACCGGTCACCCGCACGCCGAGCAGGGCCATCACCGGCTGGGACACGAGGCTGTAGCCGAACTGCTGCACCCCGCCGTACCAGCGCAGATCGATAGGTGTCAGGCCGTGGGCGGCGAAGAAGTCCGCCCGGGCGACCTGTGCGGCGAGGTCCGAGCCCATCAGCGGCAGGGCCAGCCAGAGCGCGCCGAGCACGACTGCGGAACCGGTGGCCACCGCCACCACCCGACTGCGCCGCATGCCCACCTCCGTACCGCGACAACCGTACTGGCAGCATGTCCGGCGTGCCTCACCACCTCGCGCGCTGGACCGGACTGGTCGGATCGGCGTTGCTCGCCGTCGCCGCGTTCCTCGGCGGCGCCCTGCCCGGGTCACCCCTGCGCCCCACCCCGGTCAGCATCTGGCAGGGCCCGAACGGGCCGCTCGTCCTCGCCGCCTGGCTGGTCGGCACCGCGCTGCTGGCGTACGCCTGGTGGTCGCTGCGCGAGCGCGTGCCGTCGACCCGCTGGGCGCTGGTCACCGTCGGGCTCTGGCTGCTGCCGGTGCTGATCGCGCCGCCGCTGGCCAGCCGCGACGTCTACGCGTACGCCTGTCAGGGCGCCAGCTACGCCGCCGGGATCAACCCCTACGAGCAGGGCGTGTCCGCGCTGCCCTGCCCCTGGCTGGACACCATCTCCTACATCTGGCGGGACACGCCGGCACCGTACGGGCCGCTGTTCGTGGTGCTCGCCGGCGCGGTGGTCAAGGCCACCGGCTCGCTGACCGCCGCGATCGTGGTGTTCCGGCTGATCGCCGTGGCGGGGGTGGCGCTGATCGCGGTCAGCCTGCCGGTGCTGGCCCGGCGAGCCGGCGTACCGGCTCCTCGGGCGGTCTGGTTGACGCTCGCCTGCCCGCTGGTCGCCGTGCACCTGGTCTCCGGCGCGCACAACGACGCCCTGATGGTCGGCCTGCTGGTCGCCGGGCTGGCGGTGATCGCCTCGCGGCCCGGCCGCCCCGGTCCGCTGCTCGCCGGTGGCGCGCTGCTCGGACTGGCCGCCGCGATCAAGGTGACGGCGCTGGTCGTGGTGCCGTTCGCCGCGCTGGCCGCGATCGTCGGCGGGTACTCGATCCGCGCGCTGATCCGCCACGGCGGCTGGGTCGTCGGCGGCGCGGTCGCCGTCGTGGTCGGGGTGACCTTCGCCGCCGGACTGGACTTCGGCTGGGTCGGCGGCCTGGCCCGAGGCGGCGACGTGATCGCCTGGACGTCGCCGTCCACGGCGGTCGGCCAGACCGTCGGCTACCTGGCGGTGCCCTTCGGCGGGCACCTCGACGCCCTGCCGGTCACCCGGGGGATCGGCATGGCCGTGCTGGCGCTGCTGCTGGTGTGGCTGTGGTGGCGGGCCCGCACCCGAGAGCCGCTGTGGCACGCCGCCCTGGCGCTGGCCGCCACGGTCGCCCTCGCGCCACTGTTCCACCCCTGGTACTGGATCTGGCCGCTGGCCGTGCTCGCGGCCACCGCCCGGCGTACCGGATGGTTCACGGTGGTCGCGCTGGTGGCGTCGTTCCTGGTGCTGCCCGACGGCACCGGGCTGCCCCGGTTCACCAAGTCGGTCGGGGCGCCGCTGATGACGCTGTTGGTGATCGTGCTGGTCATCCGGTTGGTACGGTCGGCTCGGGCGGCCCGTCAGCCGGTCGCCGCCGACTGAGGGACGGTGCGCCGGTGACCACTCCCGGCGCGCCGCCGCCGCTTTCCGGTCCCTCGGTGACCCGTTTTGCCCGGTATGCCGGCCTGGTCGGCGCGATCTTGCTCACCGTTGCCGGGTATCTCGGTGGGGCGCTGCCCGACGCCCCGCTGGGCGCGACACCGGCGTCGATCTGGCGAGCCCCGCACGGCCCGGCGACGCTGACCTGCTGGCTCATCGGCACGGCGCTGCTGGTCGGCGCCTGGTGGTCACTGCGCGCCGGAGCGCCGTCGGGCCGGTGGGCGTACGTCACCGCCGGGCTGTGGGCCCTACCGCTGCTGGTCGCGCCGCCGCTGGGCAGCCGGGACGTCTACTCGTACGCCTGCCAGGGCTGGACGTACGCGCACGGCGTCGACCCGTACGCGGTTCCGGTGGCGGCGGCCGGCTGCCCGTGGCTGGAGACGGTGGCGCCGATCTGGCGGAACACGCCTGCCCCGTACGGGCCGGTCTTCGTGCTGCTCGCGGCGCTCGCGGTGGGCGTCGGTGGTGGCCTCACCGGCACGGTCGTGGCGCTGCGGGTCATCGCCGTGGCGGGCCTGCTCCTCGCGGCATACTGCCTGCCCGGCCTGGCGCGGGCGGCCGGTGTGCCGACCCGGCGGGCGGCCTGGTTGGCGCTGGCCGCGCCGGTGGTCGGCGTGCACCTGGTGGCCGGGGCGCACAACGACGCCGCGATGCTCGGGCTGCTGCTGTGCGGGCTGCTGGTGGTGATCCGCCGGCCGGGCCGGCCCGCCGCGCTGCTGCTCGCCGGCCTGCTGCTCGGCCTGGCGGTCACGGTGAAGGCCACCGCCGTGGTGGTCGCCCCGTTCGCCGCGCTGGCCGCGGTGCACGGCCGGCACACCGTACGGGCGCTGCTGCGCGACGGCGGCGCTCTGGCCGGCGGCCTGCTGGCCGCGCTGCTGGTCACCTCGGCGCTGTCCGGCCTCGGCTTCGGCTGGGTGGGCGGGTTGACCCGCAGCGGAGACTCCGAACAGTGGACGTCACCGCCCACCGCCGTCGGCCTGGTGGTGGACTACGCCGGCGCGCTGGCCGGGCGGGACCCGCGGGCGGTGCCGGTGGTCCGGGGGATCGCGCTGCTGCTGCTCGCGATCGTGCTGGTGGTCCTGTGGCTAAGGGCCTGGCGGGCCGTGCGGGCCTCGGGTGATCCGGCCCTGACCGGTCCCCGGGTGGCGCTGCGCGGTGCGGCGCTGGCCCTGGTCGCCACGGTGGTCCTGTCCCCGGTCTTCCACCCCTGGTACGCGACCTGGCCGCTGGCGCTGCTCGCGCTCACCGCCACCCGGACCACCGGGTTCGTGCTGCCGGCCGGGGCGGCGACCTTCCTGGCCCTGCCCGACGGCACCAACCTGGCCCGCTTCACGAAGGCCCCCGGCGCGGTGGCGATGACCGCCCTGCTCCTGTTCCTGCTCCTTCGGATCCGGCAGAACGGGCTGAAGCGCCCGCCACGTCGATGGTCCGCTGCTCAAGATCGCGCTCGAACATGGTGGTAGTGGCATCGCCGAACCGCCGGTGCCACGACAACCTGGATCGAGCACGATCTTGAGAGCAGCAGCAGCAGCAGCAGCAGCAGCAGCAGCAGCAGCAGCAGCAGCAGCAGCAGCAGGAGCAGGGGACGGTCAGCGGTGCGTGTTCCCGGTCGGGCCGGGGATGGAGGGCCGGGCCAGCCGGGTGCGTACGGCGAGTGCCACCGGCAGCAGGGCGGGGCCGACCAGTGCGACCAGGACAGCCGTCGCGGCGAGCGTCGTCCAGTTCGGGGGGAACGCGGCCGGCATGCCGTCCGCGGCCCCGGCCAGCGGTTGCAGGGCCAGCAGGCCCACCGGGGTGAGCAGGATCAACAGGGCCCAGCCGCCTCGGTGGTCGCCGCGCAGCGCCAGTCCCGCGGCGAGCAGCACGGCCATCGCGAGCACCGCCACGGCGGCGCTGGGCAGGGCCTGATCCGCCGTCACCGCGCGGTAGGTCCAGGCGAAACTGGCAGGCGTCCATCTCGCCGCCACCGCCAGACCGGTGACGGCGGCGACCAGCGGCGTCACCCGCAGCGACACCGGCCACTCGCGGGACGCGCCGAGCGCCACCAGCCCCAGCCCGACCTGGGGGAGCAGCACGAACAGCGGCGGGCGGGGCAGGTCGGTGAGCGCGGCGGCGGGAATGAGCGCGACCGTGAGGAGCACCGCGAGCGCGACCGCGCGTCGGTGCCACTGGCCCGGTGTCAGCGCCTGCGCCATCGCGGCGAGCAGCCAGCCGACCCACGCCACGATGCCGAGCGAGACGAACGACCCGACCGACGGCTCACCGGAGCCCGGCGGTGCGGGGCGCAGTTCGAGCACCGTCCACATGCCGGCGAGCATGGCGGCGGTGAACAGGGCCACGGCGGCCGCGAGGCGTACGCCCGGGACCAGGTGAATCACGCCGGCGGCGCGTACCCGCTGGCGAAGCCCGCCGCGCAGGAGGTCCGCGGCGTCCGCGGGCGCCGGCCAGCGGCGGCCCGGCGCGGCCAGGTCCAGGTACGTGCCGACGATCTCGGCGCCACGGGAGCGCCGGTACTCGGCGGGGTAGGCGAGCAGCAGCCACAGGTAACGGCGCTCAAGATCGGTCATGCCAACCCTCCGGCGATTCGCGGGGTGGCGGGCCGGGCGGTGCGGGCCCGCTCGGCCAGCCGCTTGGTGGCGGCCTCGACGTTGCGCCGGAGCCGCTCGGTCTCGGCGCTCAGGGTGGCGTCCCCGGTGGGGGAGAGCCGGTAGTAGCGGCGCAGGCGGCTGTCCACCACCTCCTCCCGGTCGACCTCGACGAGACCGGCGTCGACCAGCCGGTCGAGTGCGCCGTAGAGCGTCCCGGGGCGCAGCGACACGCGGTTGTCGGAGAGGGCGGCGACCTCGCGGATCAACCCGTAGCCGTGCATCGGCTCGGTGGCGAGCGCGGTGAGGATCAGGAATGTGGGTTCGCGCAGGGGTATATCCATCGCCGTAATATATCGGATGCGAAGGTATCCCGGGGGCATCACGAAACGGGCCGGGGGGGGGGGGGGGGGGGGGGGGGGGGGGGGGGGGGGGGGGGGGGGGGGGGGGGGGGGGGGGGGGGGGGGGGGGGGGGGGGGTGGCGGGGGGGGGGGGGGCGGCCGGGCCGGGGGGGGGGGGGGCGCGCCCCCCCGGGGGCCCCCCCCCGCCCCCCGCGCCCCCCCCCCCCGCCCCCCCCCCCCCCCCCCCCGCGCGGGCCCCCCCCCCCCCCCCCCCCCCCCCCCCCGGCCGGTGGTGCGGGGACTGCTCAGCAGTCGTAGGCAGTTCAGCAGTCGTAGTACATGGCGAATTCGTGCGGGGTCGGGCGCAGACGAACCGGGTCGACCTCGTTGGCGCGCTTCCAGTCGACCCAGGTGGAGATCAGGTCGGGCGTGAAGACGCCGCCGTCGAGCAGGTAGTCGTGGTCGGCCTCGAGCGAGTCGAGCACGGCCGGCAGCGAGCCCGGGACCTGCTTGACGTCGCCCCACTCCTCCGGCGGGAGGTCGTAGAGGTCCTTGTCGATCGGCGTCGGCGGCTCGATCTTGCTCTTGATGCCGTCCAGGCCGGCCATCATCATGGCCGAGAAGGCCAGGTAGACGTTGGCCGACGGGTCCGGAACGCGGAACTCGACGCGCTTGGCCTTCGCGTTGCTGCCGGTCACCGGGATGCGGGTGCAGGCGGAGCGGTTGCGCTGCGAGTAGACCAGGTTGACCGGCGCCTCGTAGCCGGGCACCAGGCGGCGGTACGAGTTGACCGTCGGGTTGGTGAACGCCAGCAGCGACGGCGCGTGGTGCAGCAGACCGCCGATGTACCAGCGGGCGGTGTCGGACAGGCCGGCGTAGCCGGTCTCGTCGTAGAACAGCGGCTCACCGTTGAGCCAGAGGCTCTGGTGGGTGTGCATGCCGGAGCCGTTGTCGCCGAACAGCGGCTTGGGCATGAAGGTCGCGGTCTTGCCGTTGGCCCAGGCCTCGTTCTTCACGATGTACTTGAAGAGCTGAAGCTGGTCGGCGGCGTGCAGCAGGGTGGAGAACCGGTAGTTGATCTCGGACTGACCGGCGGTGCCCACCTCGTGGTGCGAGCGCTCCACGGTGAAGCCGGTGTCGACGAGCCGGCGCACGATCGAGTCGCGCAGGTCGGCGTAGTGGTCGACCGGGGGCACCGGGAAGTAGCCGCCCTTGTACGCGGTCTTGTAACCGCGGTTGCCGCCCGGCTCCTCGCGGCCGGTGTTCCACGCGCCCTCGACCGAGTCGATGTAGTAGAACGACTGGTGCGCCGAGGTCTCGTGGCGGATCGAGTCGAAGATGTAGAACTCCGCCTCGGCGCCGAAGTAGGCGGTGTCGGCGATGCCGCTCGCGGCGAGGTACGCCTCGGCCTTCTTCGCGACGTTGCGCGGGTCGCGGGTGTAGGCCTCGCGGGTGAACGGGTCGTGGATGAAGAAGTTGAGCGCGAGGGTCTTCTGCGCCCGGAACGGGTCGATGAACGCGGTGGCGACGTCCGGGAGCAGGAGCATGTCCGACTCGTGGATCGCCTGGAAACCGCGGATCGACGAACCGTCGAACGCGAGGCCGTCGGTGAAGAGGTCGTCGTTGACGGACTCGACCGGCAGGTTGAAGTGCTGCATCACGCCGGGCAGGTCACAGAATCGAACGTCGACGAACTTCACGTCCTCGTTCTTGAGGTATCGCAGCAGTTCCTCGGGATTGGCGAACACACATCCTCCTGGCACGTCCACGGGGTGGCTAGGCTCCTGGCGACGCTAAGACCGGGGGGTTGCCCGGCCATGTCTTGAGTGTTTCTGCCGTGTTACGTCCCTCGCGGAGCGTCAGCGACGCTCCTGTCCACGCACTCAGCCTGCGCGAACGCCGTACCGGCTGTGCCAGTGTAATGACACTTGATGCCATTGGCCCGAATCGGCACGCAGTGGTGACGGCGCTCCGAGGCCCGGATCCGGACGCGGATACCCTTGATCGCTGTGACCAATCCGCACGTCCCGGCAGCGCCGGCCACCGATCCCACCTTCACCCCGCCGAGCCTGGGTCGACGCTTCGGAGCGTTGATCATCGACTGGGTGCTCTGCCTGCTGGTGGCCAACATCTTCGCCGATCCGGTACGCGACGGCTGGGCTCCGGTGCTGGTGCTGATCCTGGAGTACGGCATCTTCCTCGGCCTCTTCGCCCAGACGCCGGGCATGTACATCACCAAGGTCCGCTGCGTGAACTGGCACGACGGGGGTCGGATCGGCGTGCTCCGCGCGCTGGCCCGGGGCGTGCTGCTGGCGCTCGTCGTCCCCGCGCTGATCATGGACGAGCACCGTCGGGGCGTGCACGACCGCCTCGTCGACTCGGTCATCGTCGACGCCCCGCGCGTCTGACGCGCCCCGACACCCGGACTTCCGCGCCCCCACCCCGCACCGCCCCGCATCGGTGGGGCCCTCGCTGGCCGGCTCGGCGGTCACCTTTGCGGCGCGCCTGTCGAGGCCCGCTTCCCGCAGGCCGGCCCCGGCAAGATCCGCGGCGTGCCCGTCGATGGGCCGCTTCCCGCAGGCCGGCCCGGCAAGATCCACACGACATCCCCGATGTTGCTGCCTCCCGCGCGTCGGAGGCAGCAACATCGGGGATGTTGCGCGGATCTTGGGCGCGGGGCGCGGGGCGCGGGGCGCGGGGCGCGGGGCGCTAGGTGCGGAAAGAGCCGGACCCGTCCGGGCCCGGCTCTTTCTGTGGTGTACGGGTCAGCGTCGCGGCTGGCGGGCGCCGCCGGGCGGCCGCATGTTCTTCGGGATCGCGCCCTTGGGCATCTGCGGACGGGCGGTGAGCGCCTTGAGTCGCTTGTCCAGCGCGTTGACGTCCTTGCCGCTGAGCGCGCGGGGCAGCCGCAGCAGCGTCGTGCGCAGCTTGCGGATCGGCAGCTCGCCCTCCTGCTGACCGATCACGTAGTCGTGTAGCGGGGCGGAGCCGATGACCTTGGCGAGCCGTCGCTTCTCTTGCCCGAGCAGGCCGCGTACCCGTTGTGGGTTGCCCTCGGCCAGCAGGATCACGCCCGGCCGGCCGATGACCAGGTGGACCATGTCCATCTGGGTGGTCGAGCTGACGGCAGGGGTGACCCGCCAGTCGCCGCGTATGTTGTCCATGATCTGCGCCGCCGCGCCGGGCTGGCCCTCGGCGGCGTTCATCATCGCCTTGTTGGACCGCAGGTTCAGCACGATCAGCACCGCGAGCAGGGCGAACAGGATGCCCAGCGGCAGCCAGATCCAGCTCCAGAGGATCACCGCGACCACGGTGAGCGCGAGCGGGATGAGCACCGCTGCGGCGACCAGCGGCGCGAACCACCGGTCCTGCTTGGCGGTGAACTGGAACACCATCCCGATCTGCTTCAGCCGCTGGCCGAACGAGACCTTCTCCTGGGGCTTTGCCATGCCGCAGAGTCTAGTGGTCCCCGCCCGCCGCGTTGATCCGCGTCCGGGTGCCGGCCGGCTGAGTACCTTACGTCGCCTGAGGCGCCCCGACCTGGCGGGTAAGGAGGGTGCGGCCGGGCAAGATGAGGCGGTGTGCCCATGCCGGGCCGGGGCCTTCGCGCGAAGAGTCGTCAGCAGAAGACGACGACGCGACGAAGGAGCCCGACATGTTCGGCAACGACGTAGATTTCCTGCTCTCCATGCACCGTACCCACGCCGCTGAGCTGCGGGCCGAGGCTGCGGCGGAGCGACTGGCGCGGTCGGTGCCGCGCCGCTCGGGTCGTACCTGGCTGGGCCGCCGCCAGCCGGCCCGCCGCACGGGTGACGACCGCCGGTGACCACGACCGCCGTACCCACCGCGCCCAGCGGGCCCGGGCCCGTCCCACCGGCCGCCCGGCATGACGGACCGGCGCCCGGGTCCGGGCCGTCAGCCGGCGGGTCCGGGTCCGGGCCGTCAGCGGACCGGCCTGGCTCCGCGCCGCCGGGCGGCGAGCCCGGGTCCGGGGCGGGTGCCCTGTCGCCGCGGCGCCGGCCGATCGGCGGGGCCGGTGTTTCGTCCGGTCATGGCATGCTCGGTCCCGTGACCGTACGTGCCGCCAGTTCCGTCCTCGTCGGCCGCCAGCGTGAGATCGCGACGCTGCGGGACGCGCTGGGCCGCGCCGGGAAGGGCGAGCCGGCCACCGTGCTGGTCGGTGGCGAGGCGGGCGTGGGCAAGACCCGGCTGCTCGAGGAGTTCGCAGCCGGAGCCACCGCCGCGGGCACCCGGGTGCTGGTCGGCCAGTGCCTGGAGCTGGGTGAGGCCGGCCTGCCGTTCGCCCCGTTCGCCGCGGCTCTGCGCGCGGTGTTGCGCGCCGACGGCGCGGAGGTCTTCGCCGGCTACGAGGCGGAGTTCGCCCGCCTGCTGCCGGAGCTGGGCCGGGTGCCGGCGGGGTTGACCGCGCCGAGCGCGCGACCACTGACCGACGCCCCACGTGGATACCTGTTCGACCTGGTCGCCGAACTGTTCCAGCGGCTCGCCGACGCCCGGCCACTGCTGCTGATCATCGAGGACCTGCACTGGGCGGACCGTTCCACCCGGGACCTGATCGGTTTCCTGGTCCGGGCCGCACGGCCAGGCCGGCTGCTGCTGGTCTGCACCTACCGCACCGACGAGTTGCAGCGTGGCCACCCGCTGCGCCCGTTCCTCGCCGAGCTGGACCGGGCACGCGGTGTCGAGCGGGTCGAGCTGGGCCGGCTGGACCGCGACGGCACCGGCGCGATCCTCGCCGACCTGCTCGGCGGCGAGCCGGCGCCCCGTGCCGTCGACGACATCCACGACCGTACGCAGGGCAACCCCTTCTTCATCGAGGAGCTGGCCGTCGCCGGTTCCCCGCTCGGCTGCGCGGCGCTGCCCGAGACGCTGCGCGACCTGCTGCTGGCCCGGGTGGACCGGTTGCCCGAGCCGGCTCAGCGGGTGCTGCGGATCGCCGCGGCCGGCGGCACCCGCTTCGCCCACGGTCTGCTCGCCGAGGTCGCCGGCCTGCCCGAGGCCGAGCTGGAGGACGCGTTGCGCGCCGCCGTCGCGGCCCAACTGGTGGTCGCCGACCCGGACGGCGACTACGAGTTCCGGCACGCTCTGGTGCGCGAGGCCGTGCACGACGAGTTGCTGCCCGGTGAGCACGCCCGGCTGCACGCGCGGTTCGCCGCCGCGATCGAGGCCCAGCCGCACCTGGTCGTCGCCGGCCGCGCTCCGGCCGAGATCGCCCACCACTGGTACGCGGCGCACGACCACCCCCGTGCCCTGGTCGCCGCGCGGGTCGCGGCCTGCGCCGCCGCCGACCGGTACGCCTACGCCGAGCAGCGTCGACTGCTGGAGCGGGCGTTGGAGCTGTGGGAGCTGGTGCCCGACGCGGCCGACCTGCTCGGCATGGACCACCTGGCGTTGCTGGAGCAGACCCTGGACGCGGCGGTGACGGCTGGCGACTTCAGTCGGGCCATCACGTTGACCCGCGCCGGCCTGGCCGAGGTGGACGCCGACGCCGCGCCGCTGCGCGCCGCCCGCCTGCTCGACCAGCGGGGCCGGCTGATGGCCCTGCTCGGCAAGAGCGACGGCCGGCGGGAGCTGGATGAGGCGTACCGCCTGGCGGCCGGCGGGCCCTTCGGGGTGGAGCGCGTCCGGCTGCTCGCCGACGTCGCCGCCCACCTGGTCAAGATCGATCCTGAGCAGGCGGCCCTGGTCGCCGCCGAGGCGAGCACGGACGCCGAGGCGCTCGGCGAGGAGCTGGCCCTGCTGCCGACCCGGATCGCCCTGCTCTGCCACCAGAAGCTGGACGACCGGTTGGCCGAGCTGGGCAACGCCGAGGCCGTGGCCCAGGCGGCCGGGGACACGGCGGCTCTCGTGGTGGTCAAGGTGTTCCAGTCGGACGTGCTCTGCGAGCTGGGCCACTACGCCGAGTCCGCGCAGGCGGCCGAGGCCGGCCTGGCCGAGGCGCGGCGGGTGGGAATCAGCCGCTCGACCGGGGCGTACCTGCTGTCCAACCGGGCCGAGGCGCTGATCGCGCTGGGTCGGTGGGACGAGGCCGAGACGGTCTGCGCGGAGGCCGCCCGGATCGACCTGTCCGGCGTCACCGGGCTGCACTGGCTGCAGTTGGGCGCCGGTCTGCGGCTGGCGCGGGCACACCCGGGCGCCGACGAGATGGTCGATCGGGCGTTGGCCTTCCTCGGCCGCCCCTACCTGTGGCCGAACCATCGACTGCCCCTGCACGAGCTGGGCATCGAGGCGGCGCTGGCCGCCGACGACAAGGTCGAGGCGGTCCGCGCGGCTCGCGTCGCGGTGGCCGACGACAGCCTGCCGCAGTTGCCCCGCGAGGGTTGGCCGGTGCTGAGCGCCGCCGCGCGTACCGCCGCCCGGGTGGGTGACGTGGAGCTGGCCGCCGCCGTCGGCGTGCTCGCGGCCGACCTGCCGGCGCGACACCCGGCCGCGCGGGCGCACGCCGCCCAGGTCAGCGCCCTGCTGGCGGCCGACGACGAGGCGTTGCCGGCGTGGCGGGCGGCGGTGCAGGCGTGGCGCGTCGACGGGCAGCCGTACCCGCTCGGCCGGGCGTTGCTGGGGCTGGCCGAGGCTGCCGCCGCCGCGGGCGAGCGCGACGAGGTGTCGGCCGCGGTCACCGAGGCGGCCCAGATCGCCCGGCGGCTGGGCGCGACGCCGCTGGCCGAGACGGCCGCCACCCTGGCACGGCGGGTCGGCCTGCGGGGGACCGGCAACGGCGGGGCCGGGGCCGATCTGCTGACGTCCCGGGAGCGGGAGGTGCTGCGGCTGGTCGCCGAGGGGCACAGCAACAGCCGGATCGCCGAGCGGCTGTTCATCTCCCCGAAGACGGCAAGCGTGCACGTCTCCCGGATCATCGCCAAGCTGGACGTGACCAACCGCGGGGAGGCCGCCGCGTTGGCCCGCCGTCTCGGCCTGCTCGCCGAGCCCGCCGTGCCCCGCTGAGGGCGGCCCGGTCTCCTCAGCCGCGCGGCAGGTAGATCCGCCAGCCGTCGAGGGTGACCAGGTCGAGGTCGGCCGGGCCGGTGCCGAGCCGCTCGTCGAGCCGGGCCGCCAGCGGCGAGCCGATCGGCGCGACCCAGGCCGGCGCCGCCGCACGCTCCACCTCGCGGCGGTACGCGGGGTAGCGGTCGAAGCCGGGGCGCAGACTGTCGTCGACGACCGCGCAGACCACCTTCTCGGCGCTGGCGAAGGTGAGGCGGTTGCAGGTCCAGTAGCCGGCGCGGACGTGTCGTACGCCAAGGTGGCGCAGCGTGGCCACCAGCTCGGCGTGCCGGGCCTCGGCGGCCCGGGTCGCCGGGGCCGTCCGCGCCGCCTGCCCGGTGGCGTAGGCGGCGGTGAGCAGCGTGGCGGCGAGGATGACAAGCGCCGCCGGCCGGGCCGCCATCCACCCGGGGCCGGGCCGGGCCAGCGTCCAGACCGGCCAGAGCAGCGCCGGCACGGAGATGAGCAGGGTGGACAGGTAGCGCGCACTCTCCGCCGGGGTGAGGCCGGAGGAACTACTCAGGGTGTACGCGCCGAGGGTGGCCACCGCGGCCAGCACGAGAGCCAGCCGCATGGCCGCCGCGACCCGGGGCGCCGAGCCCTCCGCACCGGGTGAGCCGTCCGTGCCGGGTGAGCCGGGTGGGCGGCGCAGCGTTCGCCAGGCCGTGCCGGCGGCGACGACCAGCAGCACCGGCAGCGCGTACGCCCACCACAGTTGCCAGGTGGCGCAGGACCCGGGGCCGCAGAACCCCATGCCGAGCGGCGGCCCGAGCAGCAGCCCGCCGTGCAGCCGGTCCGCCCAGCTCGCGCTGGCGTCCGCCCCGCCGGCGGCGAGCACCGCGTGCAGCGGGTTGCGGCCGGTCAGCAGGCTGTGCCCCAGCAGCGGGGCAGCCCCCAGCACGGCCGCCGCCCCGAGCAGCGCTCCGGCCCGCCCGCGCAGCTCCCGGTGGCGGAACCCGACAAGCACCGCCCCGGTCGCCACGACGTACGGCAGCACCAGCGGGTCGACCCAGAGCAGCAGCCCGGCCAGGAACCCCCAGACCGCCCAGCGGACGAGTCGCCACCCCGGCCGGTCGGCGGCCAGGTCGACGGCGAGCAGGGCGAGCGCCACCCCGGCCGCGTTCATCTCCGGGTAGCCGCCGCCGGCGATCAACTGGTTCTTGACCACCCGGTCGGCGCCGAGCGCCAGCAGCGCCACCGCCAACAGGGCGAACCAGCGGTCCCCGGTCAGCCGCAGCGTCAGCCGCCAGGTCAGCAGCAGGAACAGCGCGTACAGCGCCAGCGTGGGGAGCCGCAGATCGAACAGGGACGGGCCGGCCAGGGCGAACACCGGCGCGGCCAGGTACGCCTCCAGCGTGCCCATGTACTGCTGGCCGTAGAACCAGACCGGGAAACCCTCGCCCCGGGCGATGTGCAGCGCGGCCAGCCCCATGGTGGCCTCGTCGCTGTTCGTCGGGGGAGTGGCGTGGCCCAGCAGCCAGAGCCGGTAGCCGACCCCGGCGAGCACGGTCAGGGCGGTGAGCCAGCCGACCAGGCCGAGGCGCGAACCGGGCCGCGCACGCGGTCGTCCCGCGCCGCGCGGCTGTTCGCGTACGCCGGCGGTCATCGCACGATCATGACACCCGGACGCCGCACGGCCCGTGCGGCGCTGTCGGCGGGTCAGCCGGCGGTGGCGACCGGGGTGGCGGCGCGAGCGTCGAGCGCCTGCTTGTAGAGCCGGCCGGCCCGGTACGACGAGCGCACCAGCGGCCCGCTCATCACCCCGGCGAAGCCGATCTCCTCGGCCTCCTCGCGCAGCTCCACGAACTCCTCCGGCTTGACCCAGCGCGTCACCGGGTGGTGGCGGGGGGAGGGGCGCAGGTACTGCGTGATGGTGATCAGCTCGCAGCCCGCCTCGTGCAGGTCGCGCAGCGCCTGGGAGATCTCGGCCCGCTCCTCGCCCATGCCCAGGATGAGGTTGCTCTTGGTGACCAGGCCGTCGGCGCGGGCCTGCCGGATCACGTCCAGCGAGCGGTCGTAGCGGAACGCCGGCCGGATGCGCTTGAAGATGCGCGGCACGGTCTCCACGTTGTGGGCCAGCACCTCGGGCCGGGAGCCGAAGACCTCGGCCAGCTGCTCGGGCACGGCGTTGAAGTCGGGGATGAGCAGCTCGACGCCGCAGCCGGGCTGCAGGGCGTGGATCTGCCGGACGGTCTCGGCGTACAGCCAGGCCCCGCCGTCGGGCAGGTCGTCGCGGGCGACACCGGTGATGGTGGCGTACCGCAGGCCCATCGAGACCACCGACTCGGCCACGCGGCGCGGCTCGTCGGCGTCGAACTCGGCCGGCTTGCCGGTGTCGATCTGGCAGAAGTCGCAGCGCCGGGTGCACTGGTCGCCGCCGATGAGGAAGGTGGCCTCCCGGTCTTCCCAACACTCGTAGATGTTGGGGCAGCCGGCCTCCTGGCAGACGGTGTGCAGCCCTTCGCGCGAGACGAGCCCGCGCAGCTGGGTGTACTCCGGGCCCATCTTGGCCTTGACCTTGATCCATGGCGGTTTGCGCTCGATCGGCGTCTCGGCGTTGCGCGCCTCGATCCGCAGCAGGCGACGCCCCTCGGGGGCGGCCGTTGCGGTACGCGCTGCCTGGCCGGTCGTCGGCGCGGAGTGCTCGATCGTCACGAAAACGAGCCTACGCCGGATGGCGGGCGTCTATGTGCGTCAGGCGACCGGCGTCACGCCCGGAACGTTGTGACGCCTGACACCGGCGAGGCGAAAATTGGCGTCACACGCGCGGGGCCGGGGTGTTAGCGTCGCCCACACTCGGCGAGCCGGTCGCGTAGCCGGGCCGACTGCGGGCCGTTGAGGTCCAGTGCGAGCGCCGCCCGGTACGCCGTGGCGGCCTCGTCGGCCCGGCCGAGGCGGTGCAGCAACTCGCCGCGGGTGGCGTGGAACCACGGGTAGCCGTCCAGCCCGACGATCGCTTCCACCAGAGCCAGCCCGGCGGCGGGGCCGTCCCGCTCGCCGACGGCGGCCGCCCGGTTCAGCCGTACCACCGGTGTGTCGTGCACCGTGAGCAGCACGTCGTACCAGGAGATCACCGCCTCCCAGGGCGTCTGGTCGTAGGACGGGGCGAGGGCGTGGCAAGCGGCGATGGCGGCCTGGACGACGTACCGGTCGGGATTGTCCGGGGTGCGGCGCAGCGCCTGACCGACCAGCGCGACGCCGGTGGTGATCGCCGCCCGGTCCCAGTGCGAGCGGTCCTGCTCGGCCAGCAGCAGCGGCCGGCCGCCGTCGTCGACCCGGGCCAGCCGCCGGGAGTCCTGCAACAGGAGCAGGGCCAGCAGGCCGAGCACGGTCGGCTCGTCCGGCATCAGCTCGACCAGCAGCCGCGCCAACCGGAGACCCTCGTCCGCCAGCCCGACCCGGATCAGGTCGTCGCCGGCACCGGCCGTGTAACCCTCGTTGAAGATCAGGTAGACGGTGGTGGCGACGCCGGCAAGCCGGTCCGGCAGTTCCTCGGCCGCCGGGACGCGGTAGGGGATGCCCGCCCGGGTGATCTTCTGTTTTGCCCGGGTGAGCCGCTTGGCCATGGTTGCCTCGGGCACCACCAGGGCGCGGGCCACCTCGGCGGTGGCCAGCCCGCCGAGGGTGCGCAGCGCCAGGGCCACCTGCGCGTCCAGGGACAGCGCCGGATGGCAGCAGGTGAAGATCAGCCGGAGCAGGTCGTCCCGGACGGCCTCGGGCGAGTCCGGTGCGGAATCGAGCAGCGACAGGGCCTCGGCCTCCTTCCCGGCGCGGCGGGCCTCCCGGCGGATCAGGTCGATCGCGCACCGCCGCGCCACCACCAGCAGCCACGCTCGTGGGTTGGCCGGCACACCCTCGCGCGGCCAGGTCCGCAGAGCGCGGACGATCGCGTCCTGCGTGGCGTCCTCGGCGAGGTCGACGCTGCCGGTGACGCGGATCAGCGTGGCGAGGATCCGGGAACGCTCGGCCCGGATCACTCGCGCGGCCGCGTCGCCGGCTGTCGTCGCGTCGCCGGCTGTCGCGTCGCCGGTCAGGGTCACAGCGGGATGACGGGGCGTACCTCGACCGCGCCGTTCCAGGCCGCGGGCATCTTTGCGACCGTCGCCACGGCCTCGTCCAGGTCCGCGCATTCGAGCAGGTAGAAGCCGGTCAGGGCTTCCTTGGTCTCGGCGTACGGGCCATCGGTGGTGAGCACGTCGCCGCCCTTGCCGCCGGAGACCCGTACGGTGGTCGCGGTGGCCGTCGGGTAGAGCGCGCTGCCGCCGCGGATCACCGCGCGGGCGGCCGCGCCGAACTCTCGGTACTCGGCCATCTCGGCGGCCTGCTCGGGGCTGCTCCAGTCGACGTCCGCGGTGTAGGTCAGCGCGATGTAGGTGGGCATGTCCGCTCCTCGCGTCCGGGCCGGGCGGTGGACGCCGGCCTCAGGTGTCGAGTCGGCGCTGGTCGCCGACTCCACCATAGGGACGATCGGTCGGGCCCTCCACGGGACACCCGGTGCGGATTTTCTGGTCGACGGTCGGCCCGCCGGCCGGAAGTTCAGACCTCGACGAGGGTGGACAGCCGGCGCTCGACCACCGGGAGCACGTCGGCGACGCTGATCGGGCGGCCCAGTTCGGCGGTGAGCGAGGTGACGCCGGCGTCGCGGATGCCGCACGGGACGATCCGGTCGAAGTACGTCAGGTCGCAGTCGCAGTTGATCGAGAAGCCGTGCAGGGTGACGCCCCGGGCCACCCGGATGCCGATGGCGGCCACCTTGCGGGCCGGCCCTCGGTCGTCCTCGGGCACCCAGACTCCGCTGCGCCCCTCGACCCGGCCGGCGGCCAGGCCGAACTCGGCGCACACGTCGATGAGCAGCTCCTCGGTGCGGCGGACGTAGGCGACCACGTCCACCGGGTCGGGCAGCCGCAGGATCGGGTAGCCGACGAGCTGCCCCGGGCCGTGCCAGGTGATCTTGCCGCCCCGGTCCACGTCGACGACCGGGGTGCCGTCCATGGGCCGATCCCAGGGCTCGGTGCGCTTGCCCGCGGTGTAGACGCTCGGGTGCTCCAGCAGCAGCACGGTGTCGCCGCGCTCGCCCGCCACCACCGACTCGTGCAGGCGCCGCTGCTCGTCCCAGGCGGCCTGGTAGTCGAGCAGGCCGGCGCGGACGGCCGTCAGGCCGGAGGTCGTCGTCGTCACGGCATCCAGCCTAGTCCCGCACTCGGCTGCGATCCCTGGTGAGACGTCTCACCAAGGGTCGGTCAAGCCGGTGGGATGCGCCAGAGCCAGACGTCGTCGATCCGCTGCGGCTCGCCAAACAGGGCCGTGGCGGTACGCCGGACGGCCGCCTCGTCGACGTCGAACTTCGCGCCGTGCACCTCGTCGGCGAGGACCACCGTCTCGATCCGCCAGTGCCGCAGGTCCGAGCTGACCTCCCGTTTCGTGCCGTCGGTGATGATCGGCATCAGCCCGGTGCGGCCGGCCTCGTCCATGAGCGCGCTCAGGGTGCGCGGCACCGGCCCGATCCGGCCCCGCCCGTCCGGGCCGCCGGGGCCGAGGAAGAAGCCGCCGGGGATCGCGAACTCGCCCTGCCGGTGCGACAGGGCGTACGCCTGCCAGCGCTGCCCGTCCGGGTAGATGTCGACGGCCAGCGGCACCGGAGTCAACGTGTTGCCGTCGGAGACGTACTGCCGCCACGCGCCGGACGTGATGAAGTGCGGGATGGGCTCCCGCTCCCGGGTCAACAGCGGGGTGGGCAGCAGCGGCAGCAGGGCCACCGCGAACCCCAGCGCCCAGGCCAGCTCCGTCGAACGGTGCCGGGGCGGCGCGGCCCGCAGTTGATCGATGGTGTACGCCAGCAGAACCCCGATCACCGGTGCCACCACCAGGGCCAGCCGGGCGGGCAGCGCGGCGTTCACCACCGGCAGCTGCCCGAGCACGTCGAACGGCATCGGCAGGTCGGTACGGCGTCCGTCGATCTTCGCCACCGGCCCGAAGGACAGCACCGTGAAGATCACCGCGACGACGCCCAGCGCCCAGAGGACGGCCCGGCGGCCTGGGTCGGCGCGTCGCCAGAGCGCGACGAAACAGACCACGGTGAGCACGAGCAGCGGAATCCCGAAGAACGAGTTCTCCTCGGTGGGGTTCGGCGCGAGCGAGGTGCCCAGCCCGACCTCGCCGGCCAGGGAGCGGCGGGGGAAGGCGGCGAAGGCGGCGATGTCCTCGGAGTGGATCACCGGGTCGAAGCCGGTGCCGTGGAACCGCTGCGGCCCGGCGAAGTGCAGCCACAACGGGTACGACAGCAGCACCCCGGCGACCACCGCGGTCACGCCGAGCCCACGCAGGAAGGTGGGCAGGGCGGCTCGGGCCTCGGCGCGGTGGGCCGGGTGCAGCGCCCAGACGGCGACGAACACGCCGAGCGCGAGGGCGGCGAAGAACAGCCCTTCGGCGGCGATCGAGAACGCCACCGCGACCACGACGCCGAGGATCACCCCGTCGCGCAGCCAGTGCCCGGGACGGCGCAGCGCGAACAGTCGCCAGATCAGCAGCGGCACGAGCCAGCCAGCGGTCCAGTTCAGGTGCGCGTTGGCGTGCGAGACCATGCCGGGTGAGTAGGCGATGAACAGGCCGCCGACCCCGGCGGCGAGGCGGCTGCGCACCACGTGCCGCGACAGCAGCCAGTACCAGGCCAGCGCGGTGGCGAGCAGGTTCAGCGTGAGGATCACCAGGAACGTCGCCGGCGGCCCGATGAGGTACGTGAGCGGGGCGAAGACCACCGCGTACACCGTGATCGAGGTGTTGACCGCGAGGTTCACGCCGTCCGGGACGTTGATCAGGTAGGTGAAGAAGGGGTTCTCCCCGTGGGTGACCGCGTGCCCGCCGAAGGCCAGCAGCCACTCGAAGAGCGCCTGGTCGCTGGAGTTGACGGTGATCGCGCGGACGTTCGGGTCCCGCCACAGGCCGCTGGTCACCCAGACGGCGAGCGCGAGCGCCACCAGCACGACGATCAGGTCGGCCCGGCGGTCCCGGAGGGCGCGCGGCGGCGACGCGGGTGCGGGCCCGGTGGCCAGCGACGGGGAGGACGGCACGCAGCGGACGTTACCAACCGGACCTGGACGAGCCGGTCAGACCGGCGGTTGTTGTCGGCTCCGCTGCCCGTGCTTCGTCGTACACAACGGCTGCCGTGAATGTGTGAGTGTGCCCCATGTCATAGCGCCGACACATCGTCGTAACGTCTCGGCAACTCGACAGTGACTCAGTTCACAGTCTGCCCCTCTCAGGAGGCTGCCGTGCGCCGCTCCTCGTCCACCCTCAACCGGCTGCTCGGTGCGGTCGCCGGGCTCGTCCTCGCCGCGGCGGGCGCGATCACCCTCGCCACGCCCGCCCAGGCCGCCGCCCTCACCCAGGTCACCGGTTTCGGGTCCAACCCGGGCAACCTCGCCATGTACGCCTACCGGCCGGACAACCTGCCGGCCAACTCCCCGGCAGTGGTGCTGCTGCACGGGTGCACCCAGAACGCCTCCGGCTACTTCGCCGGCTCCGGCTGGCAGAAGTACGCCGACCAGTGGAAGTTCACGCTGATCGTCGCCCAGCAGCCGTCCGGCAACAACGCCAACTCCTGCTTCAACTTCTTCGAGAGCGGCGACACGACCCGGGGTCAGGGCGAGGCGCTGTCGATCAAGCAGATGGTCGACCACGCCAAGGCGAACTTCGCGGTCGACGGCTCGCGGGTCTTCGTCAGCGGTCTCTCGGCGGGCGGGGCGATGAGCGCCGTCATGCTGGCGACCTACCCGGACGTGTTCGCCGCCGGATCGATCATCGCCGGCATCCCGTACCGCTGCGCCACGAGCATGGTCAACGCGTTCAGCTGCATGAACCCGGGCACGGACAAGACCCCGGCCGCCTGGGGCGACCTGGTCCGTGGCGCCTACTCCGGCTACACCGGCCCGCGCCCCCGGGTGGCCATCTGGCACGGCACGTCGGACACCACTGTCACCCCGCTCAACGGCACCGAGTCCCGCGACCAGTGGACCAACGTGCGAGGGATCTCGCAGACGCCGACCAGCACGTCATCGCTGCCCGGCAACACCAGCCTGGAGGTGTACGGCAACGACGAGGTACGCCTCTACCGGGTCTCCGGCATGGGCCACGGCACCCCGGTCGACCCGGGCTCCGCCGCGGACCAGTGCGGCACCGCTGGCGCGTACTTCCTGGACACCATCTGCTCGACGTACCGCGACGCGCTCTTCTTCGGCCTGAACGGCGGCGGCAGCACCCCCACCCCGACCCCCACGGCCACCCCCACGCCGACCCCCACGGCCAGCCCGACGCCGACCCCGACCCCGACCACGCCGGCGACCTGCGTAACCGCGACCAACTACGCGCACGTCACGGCCGGCCGGGCGTACCAGTCCGGCGGCTACGCCTACGCCAACGGCTCCAACCAGCGCATGGGCCTCTACAACACCTTCTACACCAGCACCCTCAAGCAGACCGCCCCCAACTACTGGGTGATCGGCTGCTAACTCACCCCCGGGGCCCTGCGTTGATCATGAAGTTATTGCCATGACACGCCGAGACGGCGGGCAATAACTTCATGATCAACGCGCCCTTCAGGCGGTGAGGGCCGCCTGAAGGGCTTGCGGGAGGGTGGGGTGGTGGTAGGGGTAGGCGGCCTTTGTCAGGACGGTGGGGTGGACTCTCGTGCTGGTCAGGGCCTCGTGGGCGAAGCCGCCGAGCGCCACCTTCAGGGCCAGGGCGGGGATCGGGATGATCGCCGGCCGGTGCAGCTGGCGGGCCAACTCCCGGGTGAACTCGGCGTTGGTCACCGGGTGCGGCCCCACCACGTTGACCGGGCCGGCGATCTCGTCGTGGGCCAGCAGGAAGAGGGTCGCGTCCAGCCAGTCGGCCATCGAGATCCACGGCAGCCACTGCCGGCCACTGCCCAGTCGCCCGGCGATGCCCAGTTTGAACGGCAGCAACTGCGGCTTGAGCAGCCCGCCGTCGCGGTGCAGGGGCAGGCCGGTGCGCAGTCGCACCACGCGTACGCCGGCGTCCTCGGCCGGACGGGTCGCGGCCTCCCACACCCGGCAGACGTCGGCCAGGAAACCCTCGCCGGCGGGCGCGTCCTCCTCGACGACCCGGTCGCCCGTGTTGCCGTACCAGCCGACGGCCGACGAGTTGAGCAGAGCTCGGGGACGGTCGGCCGCCGGCAGCCCGGCGATCGTCGTCGCGAGCGTGCTGCTGCTGTCCACCCGGCTGGTCCGGATGAGCCGCCGGTAGTCGTCGTTCCAGCGCTTGTCGCCGACGCCCGCGCCGGCCAGGTTGATGACGGCGTCGGCCCCGGCGACCGCCGCCGGGTCGAGATGGCCGGCCGCCGGGTCCCACTGCCGCTCCCGCGGGTCGCGCGCCGGTCGGCGCACCAGCCGGGTGACCTCGTGCCCGTCGGCGGCGAGCCGGTCGCCCAGCCGGGTGCCGAGAAAGCCGGACGCGCCGGCCAGAAGGATCCGCATGCCCTTATCTTCGTCGAAAACGTCACCCCCGGATGCGGCCCGGGCCCCACTCCTCGCCGATCTTGCACTTTGTCTCGTCGTTCAGCCCAGCTAGGTCGTCCTGCCCGGACAACACGTGCACGATCGGCGAGGGCCGGGTGGAGGGTCAGACCCTCGCGGCGGGGCGGAGGTCGGTGAGGAGGCGCTCCACCTCGGCATACGCCTCCTGGGGGAGCGGGCCCAGGGTCAGGGTTGCCAGGTTTTCGTCGGCCTGGGCCACCGTGCGGAGGCCGGGAATCGGCACCGTGCGCGGGCTGCGGGCCAGCAGCCAGCCGAGCGCGCCCTGCGCGAGGGTCCGCCCGTCCGCGGTGAGCGCCGCGCGGACCTGCTCGACCCGTGCCGCCCACCGTGGCGTGGGCCGGCCGTCGGTGAACCACTGCAACCACTCGGGCGCGCGACCGCGCACGTCGTCGGCGCCGAGCGCGCGGGTCGACCCGGTGAGCAGGCCCATCGCCAGCGGCCCCCGGTTGAGGCTGGCCAGGTCATGGCGGTCACAGACGGCGAGGACCGCCGCGTTGTCGCTCAGCACCGACTCGTCGTGCTGGATGGCGACGCAGCGCGCCCCGGCCGCCGCGAACGCCTCCGCCGAGGCCGGGTTGTCGGTGCTCCAGCCGTACGCCCGGATCTTGCCCTGGTCGACCAGGTCCTCGAGGGTGCCGACCAGGTCGAGCGCGGCGGGCACCGGCAGTTCGTTGATGTGCAGTTGGTAGAGGTCCACGTGGTCGGTGCCGAGCCGCCGCAGCGAGTCCTCCAGGCTGCGCACGGCGAACGCCGGGCTGGCGTCGGTGCCGAGCGCCCGCCGGGTGGCCTCGTCGCTGACGTTGCCGAACTTGGTGGCGATCACCGCCTCGGACCGGCGACCCGCCAGGGCCCGACCGAGGACGCGCTCGCTGTGCCCGGCGCCGTAGTTGCTGGCGGTGTCGAACAGGGTCACCCCGAGATCGAGAGCCCGGTGGATCGTACGGATCGACTCGTCGTCGTCCACCTCTCCCCAACCGAACGGCTGGCCGTCGTCACCCCAGAGCGGGCCGCCGATCGCCCAGCACCCCATCCCGATCGCGCTCACCTCGATGCCGCTGCGTCCCAACGTTCGTGTCGTCGTCATGCGGACCAGCCTCCAACCTGGAGTGCGCTCCAGGTCAAGGGGTGGCTACCATGCCGAGACATGACCGGTTACGCCCCCGCGGAGGCCGCCCGGCGCAGCGGCTTCAGTCTGGACACGCTGCGGTACTACGAGAAGATCGGCCTGCTGGCCGACGTGGGTCGCACGGCGGGCGGCCAGCGCGTCTTCACCGACGACGACCTGAGCTGGCTGGTGCTGTTCCGCTGCCTGCGCGACACCGGGATGCCGATCGCCCAGATGTGCCGGTACGCGGCCCTGGCTCGCGAGGGTGAGCACACCGTCGACGAGCGGCGCGAGTTGCTGCAACGACACGCGGCGCAGGTCGAGGAGCAGATGCGCCTGCTCCAGCGCCAGTACGACCACCTCCGGGAGAAGATCCGCTTCTACGAGCGCCTGCCCGGCCCGGGCGCATCCGGCGAGGACCGGGCCGTCGCGCGGCCGGCGGGGTCAGGCCGAGGAGGTCCTCGGTCGTCCCGGGCCGGCCGGTGAGCGCGTTGAGCGCGGTGACGAGCCGTTTCTCCTCGTACCGGAAGTGCGACTCCAGCAGCGCGGCCAGCCCGTCCAGCTCGGCGCGTACCTGAGCGGTCGGCAGCGGCCGGTCGTCGCCCAGCACCTCCTCGATCCGCCCGAGGATCCCCGCCACCACTTCGTGGTCGACGATCAGGTTGGCCAGGACCGGGCGCAGCTCGGGAACCTCGTCGGCC
This sequence comes from Micromonospora sp. NPDC047557, assembly GCF_043205095.1. Classification (NCBI taxonomy): domain Bacteria; kingdom Bacillati; phylum Actinomycetota; class Actinomycetes; order Micromonosporales; family Micromonosporaceae; genus Micromonospora; species Micromonospora sp. NPDC047557. The sequence continues at coordinate 200,768 of NZ_JBIDDK010000003.1, forward strand.
AGGACCCGGAACGCCCCGGCGTCCTCACCCGTGTGGTGGCGGCCGAGCGCGGCGCAGAAGCTCAGACAGTGGGCCCGCAGGTCCCGCGACGGGCGGGCGTCGCCGGTGGGGGAGCCGCCGAGGTCGGCTCGCAGGCGGGCCAGCTCCGCGCCGAGCCAGAGGTGGATCTCGATCATCTGATTGCCGAGGGCGGCGAGCCGGTCGGCGGGTGAACTCTTCGGGTGCACGTTCGTCCCATGCTGTCCCCGCGCCTCCATGCCCACGGCGGCCTTCGTGCCGGGTGCACCGCGACGCTGGGCGAAGTCTAGCGTTCCGGTGTGCCCGGCTCGTCGGGCTCCGGGGGGTCGTGCCAGCGGGCCCGCCAGGCGGCCTCGTTGGCCTCGTGCGTCGTCCGTTCCTCGAACACGGCCGCCCGCAGCGCGTGCCGGGAGCCCGACATCACCAGCACCTCGACGGCCACCAGACCGACGCAGATCACTGTCGCGAGGGTGAGCGAGCCCAGCGCCGGCAGGTGCAGGCCGATCGGCAGGGCCGCCGTGAGAGCCACGATGACACCCACGCGGGTCCAGGTGACGGTGTGTAGGGTCCGCAGCTGGAACAGCATGTTGACGGCGAAGTAGGTGATCAACCCGCCGAAGAGCATCGGCACCGCCGGCCCTTCGATCTTCTCCGCGATACCGCCGGCCGGATCGGTGGTCTTGTGCAGGATCTCCTCGTTGCCGATGGAGAAGAGGATCACCCCGGCGATCATCGGCAGGTAGAGGTACGCGTACGCGTCGCGGGCCATCGCCACCCGGGGGCCGCCCTCCGCGGCGTGCAGGGCGATCCGGGCAGCGGGCCCGACGAAGTCGAAGTGCGCCCACCAGAGGGCGGCGGTGATCACGATGCCGAGTGCGGCGGCGGCCACCGCCGGCCAGGTGACCGCCTTGCCGAGCAGGTTGCCGCCCACTCCCGTGGAGATCACCGACTCGCCCAGCGCGATGATCAGGATGAGGTCGTAGCGCTCGGTCCAGTGCTCCGCACTGGTCACCCCCCAGCCCCAGGTGCCGACGAGGAAACCGGTGGCGTACTGCACCACCACCACGGCGATCCACAGCCCGTCGCGGACCATGGCGGCCTGGTTTGGGTCGGCGATCTGCGGCGGGATCAGCGCGGCGGCCAGCAGCAGGACAATGCTGGCCGCCAGCTCCGGGGCGAACCGGCGCAGTTGCCGGCGCTCCTGCGGGCTGTCCCGCACGACATGCTGGTAGAGGACCCAGTGGATGCCACGGACCACCACGTAGCTGATGGCGACCAGCATCGGGCCGGCGGCGCTGCCCTTCGGATCGCTGAACGCCTGCGGGAGCGCCAGCGCGAACGCGAACAGCGCGACCATCGCGATCACCATGAGCACCGGGACATAGCCCTCGCCCAGCCGTACCCGGGTGGCGACCAGGCTGTGCACCACCCAGATCCACCAGAGCACGGCGAGCACCAGGGAAGCGTGCAGCAGCTGTCGACCGGAGATGTTCGCGGCCGTCGCCCGCGTGATGATGAAGAACGAGAAGACGAAGACCAGGTCGAAGAAGACCTCGAACTTGTCCACCCGGGCGCCGGGGGCGATCGAGACGGCCGGTCCCAGTTTTCCGCCCCGCCGGTAGCCGCCCACAGACCCACTCTGGCAGCGTCCGGCCTGCTCGGAGGACGGAACGGGTCAGCCCGCGTCGCGGGACCGCGGACCGTCCACCGGCGTGTCGGCCATGCCCCGACTCGTGGCGAAGTAGTCGACGAACCGGGACATCAAGTCCCGTAGCGCCTCCGCGGGTGGCAACCGGCGTCGCGGACGATGGTCGAGCGTTACCTCCGGTCCGGGACGGGAAGACGCCTGGACCGCGGCCTCCGCTTCCATCGAACCGGCGGGCCGACCGGCCCGCCCCACCCTGGACAAGGATGGATCATGACGACGAGCAACCCGATCACCACGTCGTTCGCCCATGACTCCACGGCCATGGACGTGATCCGGGGCGTGGACCTCGTCGGCCGGCGGGCGGTCGTCACCGGCGGATCGTCCGGCATCGGCGTGGAGACCGCCCGTGCCCTGGCCAGCGCCGGTGCGGAGGTCACCCTGGCCGTCCGCAACCCCGACGCCGGCCAGAAGGCCGCCAACGACATCACCGGCACCACCGGCAACGACCACGTCCTGATCGCCCCGCTCGACCTCGCCGACCAGGGTTCGATCGCCGACTTCGTGGCCAACTGGGACGGCCCGCTGCACATCCTGGTCAACAACGCCGGCATCATGGCCGCGCCCCTGAGCCGCACCCCGCAGGGCTGGGAGATGCAGTTCGCCACCAACCACCTCGGGCACTTCGCGCTCGCCACCGGGCTGCGCCCGGCGCTCGCCGCCGCCGACGGGGCCCGGATCGTCTCGGTCAGCTCCGCCGCCCACCTGCGCTCGCCGGTGGTCTTCGACGACATCCAGTACGACCGCCGCGAGTACGAGCCGTGGCAGGCGTACGGGCAGTCGAAGACGGCCAACGTGCTCTTCGCCGTGGAGGCGACCCGCCGCTGGGCCGACGACGGCATCTTCACCAACTCGCTGATGCCCGGCGCGATCCGCACCAACCTCCAGCGCTACGTCAGCGAGGAGGAGCTGAACCGGTTGCGCGCGGGCAACGCGGCGGCGTGGAAGACAGTCGAACAGGGTGCCGCGACGTCGGTGCTGGTGGCCGCGTCGCCGCTGCTCGACGGCGTGGGTGGGCGCTACTTCGAGGACTCCCAGCAGGCCGCCCCCGCCCGGCCGGGCGGGCGCACGGGCGTCGCCGACTACGCGTTGGACCCGGAGGCCGCCGAGCGGCTCTGGGAGGTCTCGACCGCGCTGCTCAAGGGCTGAGCGGCGGAGACGAAGGGGCGCCCCGGTCGATGACCGGGGCGCCCCTTACGGCGTTGCGGCGGATCAGGCCAGGCCCAGCTCCGACTCGAAGTTGCCGGCCTCCAGCCGCTCCTTGACCGCGGTCAGGAAGCGCGCCGCGTCGGCGCCGTCGATCAGCCGGTGGTCGTAGGACATGGCCAGGTAGACCATCGACCGGACCGCGACGACCTCGCCCAGCTCCGGGTCGTTGACCACGACCGGCCGCTTCACCACGGCACCCGTGCCGAGCATCGCCGACTGCGGCGACGGCACGATCGGGGTGTCGAAGAGCGCGCCCCGGCTGCCCGTGTTGGTCAGCGTGAAGGTTGCCCCGGCCAGCTCGTCCGGGCTGACCTTGTTGGTCCGGGTCCGCTCGGCCAGGTCCGCGACCCGCTTGGCGATGCCGCCCAGGTTGAGGTCGCCGGCGTTGTGGATGACCGGCGTCAGCAGGCCCCGCTCGGTGTCCACCGCGATGCCGAGGTGCTCCGCCTCCGGGTAGGTGATCGTGCCACCTTCAAGGTCCATCCGGGCGTTGACGATCGGGTACGTCTGGAGCGCCTCGACGGCGGCGAGGGCGAAGAACGGCAGGAAGGACAGCTTCACGCCGTGCCGCTGCACGAAGGAGTCCTTGGCCTGTGCCCGCAGCTTGGCGACCCGGGTGACGTCCACCTCGACCACCGTGGTGAGCTGCGCCATCTCGTGCAGCGACTCGTGCAACCGCTTGGCGATGGCCTTGCGGATCCGGGGGAGCTTCTCCGTGGTGCCCCGCTTGCCGCTCGGCTGCGGCTTCGCGGCCGGCTTGGCCGCAGCGGCCGGCGCGGTGGCGGCCGGCTGTGCCGCCGGAGCCGGCGCGGCCTTGGCGGCCTTCGCCTTCTCGGCCGCGTCGAGGACGTCCTGCTTGCGGATCCGGCCACCCACGCCGGTGCCGTTGAGCGAGCCCAGGTCGACGCCGTGCTCGCTGGCCAGCTTGCGCACCAGCGGGGTGACGTACCCGGCGGCCTCCTCGCCGCCACCCGGCGCCGGGGCGGACGGGCGCTGCGGCGCGGCGGTCGGCCCGGACGGCTGAGCGGCCCGCTCGGCCTGCGCCGGCTGCGCCGAGGTCTCCGCCTCGGCGGCCGGCTCGTTGTACGACATGCCCGGGGTGGGCTCCTCGACCTTCGGCTCCGGCTTCGGCTCGGCCTTCGGCGCCGGCGCGGCCTCCGCCTTCGGCTCGGGCTTCGGCTCGGGCTTGGCCTGAGCGGGGGCCCCACCGGCGACGCCGATGATCGCCAGGTCGGCGCCGACGTCGGCGGTCTCGTCCTCGGCGACCTTGATCTCCAGCACCGTGCCGGCGACCGGCGACGGGATCTCCGTGTCCACCTTGTCGGTGGAGACCTCCAGCAGTGGCTCGTCCACCTCGATGGTGTCGCCGACCTGCTTGAGCCAGCGGGTGACGGTACCCTCGGTGACGCTCTCACCCAGGGCGGGCATCTTCACCGCGGTGCCCTCGCCCGACGACGCGGCGGCCGGAGCCGGCGTCTCGGCCGGGGTCTCGTCCTGCGTCACCTCGTCTGCGGTGCCCTCGGCGGCGGCCGGCTCGGCGGCCGGCTCCGCCGACTCGGCCGGGGCCTGCTCCTGACCGGCGGCCTCGCCGCCACCGGTCGACTCGCCCTCACCGGCGATGACGGCCAGCTCGCTACCGACCTCGGCGGTCTCGTCCTCGCCGACCACGATCCGGCTCAGCACGCCCGCCGCGGGCGACGGGATCTCGGTGTCGACCTTGTCGGTCGAGACCTCGAGCAGGGGCTCGTCGACCTCGACCGTGTCGCCCTCCTGCTTGAGCCAGCGCGTGACGGTGCCCTCGGTGACGCTCTCGCCGAGCCGGGGCATGGTGACCGATACCGGCATGTTCTCCAGACTCCTTCATTCCCCTGGGGGATCTTCGCCCGTCGCCGGACGCCGCGATGTGGGTGATCAGGCGTGTACGTGCAGCGGCTTGCCGGCGAGAGCCAGGTGCGCCTCGCCCAATGCCTCGTTCTGGGTCGGGTGGGCGTGCACGAGCTGGGCGACCTCGGCCGGGTACGCCTCCCAGTTGTAGATGAGCTGCGCCTCACCGATCAGCTCACCCACCCGGGCGCCGACCATGTGGACGCCGACGACGGGGCCGTCCTCGACCCGGACCAGCTTCACGAAGCCGGTGGTCTTGAGGATCTGGCTCTTGCCGTTGCCACCCAGGTTGAAGTTGAAGGTCTTGACCTTGTCGGCCCCGTACTGCTCCTTGGCCTTCGCCTCGGTCAGACCCACCGACGCCAGCTCCGGGTCGCAGTAGGTGACCCGCGGGATGCCGACCTCGTCGATGACGGCCGGGGTCTGCCCGGCGATCTCCTCGGCGACGAAGATGCCCTGCTGGAAGCCCCGGTGCGCGAGCTGGAGGCCCGGCACGATGTCGCCGACGGCGTAGACGTTCGGCACGCTGGTGCGCAGCCGCTCGTCGGTCAGCACGTAGCCGCGGTCCATCGTGACGCCCTGCTCCTCGTACCCGAGGTTGGCGGTGTTCGGGCCGCGACCGACGGCGACCAGCAGCAGCTCCGCCTCGACGGTCTCGCCGCCGGAGATGGTCAGCTTGACGCCGTTCTCGGTCTTCTCGACCTTCTCGAACGGTTTGCCGACCTTGAAGTTGATCTTCCGCTTGCGGAACGCCCGCTCCAGCGCCTTGGACGACTCCTCGTCCTCGGCGGCGACCAGTCGGGGCAGCGCCTCGACGATCGTCACGTCCGCGCCGAAGGACTTCCACACACTGGCGAACTCGACGCCGATCACACCGCCGCCGAGGACGATCACCGACGAGGGGATCCGGTCCAGGGTCAGCGCGTGGTCGCTCGTGATGATCCGCTCGCCGTCGACCTCGAGGCCGGGCAGGCTCTTGGCGTACGAGCCGGAGGCCAGGACGATGTTGCGGCCGGTGTAGCGCTTGCCGTCCACCTCGACCACGTTCTTGCCGACCAGCTTGCCGGCGCCGGCCACGAAGGTGATGTTCTTCGAGCCGCCCACCAGGCCCTGCAGACCCTTGTAGAGCCGGGAGATCACGCCGTCCTTGTACGAGTTGACGCCGGCCATGTCGACGCCGACCAGCTCGGCCTTCACACCGAACTGCTCCGACTCGCGGGTCTGGTCGGCGATCTCCGCCGCGTGCAGCAGCGCCTTGGTCGGGATGCAGCCGTTGTGCAGGCAGGTCCCGCCGAGCTTGCCCTTTTCGATCAGCGCGACGGACAGGTCCAGCTGGGCGGCGCGCAGCGCCGCCGCGTAGCCGCCGCTGCCACCTCCGAGGATGACGATGTCGAAGGTCGCTTCGTTCGGCTCGCTCACGTCCAACTCCCAGGTCGCGTCACTGCATCGGGGGTCACGGAGGGGTAACACGGACACACCCCACCTCGGTCATCTTGTCACCACTGGGCACAGGGTGCGTAGTGAGGTGCCCAACGACACGTCATCGACACGTACCCTTGGCACCGTTGTCGATGACGTGACGTGGGGGAGCGGTTCGGTGGGGTTGTTCCGGCGCCGGAAGCAGGCGCGTGTGCTGAGCCACGACCGGGCGGCCGATCCCGGCGATCTGGACCATCTCGCGAACTTCATCCGCAGCCGGCGCGGCGTCGAGGCGTTCATCGAGCCGCGGACGACGGTCACCCAGACCACTGTCATCCTGATCGCCGACGACGGGGAGTGGACGCGCCGCCGCATCGACGGTCCGGACGGCGCGCGGCGCTTCGCGTACCGGATGGGCATCCCGGTGTACGACGTCCGGCTGATGGGCTACCCGCAGCGGATGCGCGACTTCAACGAGCGCCGCAAGCGCCGACCCGACCAGTACTGACAATGCCGAGGGGCCCCGCAAGGGGCCCCTCGGCTTCACGTCCGTCAGCCGTTGGCGGCGACGTCCTCGACCAGCTGCACCAGCGTGCGGACCGGCACGCCGGTGCCGCCCTTGGTCCAGTAGCCGGTCGGCTCGCCCGAGTGGTAGCCCGGCCCCGCGATGTCGATGTGCGCCCACGCCACGTCGTCGGCCACGAACTCGCGCAGGAACACGCCGCCCTGCAGCATGTGCCCGGCCCGGTCCATCCCGGCGTTGACCTGCGAGATGTCCGCCACGTCGGAGTCCATGCCCTTGCGCACGTCGTCCGGCAGCGGCATCGGCCAGGCCGGCTCGCCGACGGCGTCGCCGACCGTCCGGACCCGCTCGCACAGCTCGGGGGTGCCCATCACGCCGGCCACCCGCTTGCCCAGCGCGATCACCTGACCGCCGGTCAGGGTGGAGGTCTCGAACAGGTAGTCGGTGCCGTCGGCGCACGCGCGGGCGATGGCGTCGGCCAGGACCATGCGGCCCTCGGCGTCGGTGTTGAGCACCTCCACCTTCTTGCCGCTGAACATGCTGATCACGTCGCCCGGCCGGTAGCTGGTGCCCGACGGCATGTTCTCGGCCATCGGCAGGTACGCGCTGACCGCGACCGCCGGCTTCAGCGCCGCGATCGCCAGCATGGCCGCGCCCACCGCGGCGGCGCCCGCCATGTCGGACTTCATCTCCCACATGCCCTGCGCCGGCTTGATCGAGATGCCACCGGTGTCGAAGGTGATGCCCTTGCCGACCAGCGCGACCCGCTTGCCGTTGCCGCCGTCCTGCGGGGTGTAGGTGAGCTTCACCAGTCGCGGCGGGGCCTCCGAGCCCTGCCCGACCGCGATGATGCCGCCGTACCCGCCCGCAGCCAGCGCCGCCTCGTCCAGCACCTCGACGTCGAGGCCCGCGTCGCGGGCGGCAGCGGCCACGGCGTCGGCGAACGACGGGGGCCGCAGCTCGTTCGGGGCGGTGTTCACCCAGTCCCGGCTGAGCCGGACCGCGCCGGCGACTGCCTGCGCCCGGGTGATCTCCGCCTGGGCGGCCGGCTCAGCGGCGTCCGGAACGGCGATCAGCACCTCGGCCACCGGCTCCCGCCGGGTCGGCTGCGGACGGGTCTTGTAGCCGGCGAACCGGTACCCGCCGAGAAGCGCGCCCTCGGCGACCGCGCGCAGCGCGGCCGGCGCGTCCGCGTCGTCGGGCAGCGGCATGCTCAGCGCCACCTTCGGCGCACCCGCCAGGGCCCGGACCGCCGCGCCGGCGGCGCGGCGCAGCGTCTCCGGCGCCGGGGCGGCGCCCGTCGGCTCCGGGCCGAGCCCGACCGCGACGACCAGCGGGGCGGTGACGGTGCCCAGCGTGGCCAGCTTGACGACCTCACCCGCCCCACCGGTCGCGCCGAGCAGCGCGAGAGTCTCGGTCAGCTTGCCGTCGAAGGCGACGGCGATGCTCTCCGCGCCGCTGGCGAGCAGCAGGTTGCCGGCGAGGCCGCTGGTGGCGCCCTGCTCTCCGGTCTGGCTGTGCACGCCGATCACGATCGCGTCGACGGCGAGCTCGGCCGGGTCGGTGTCGACCAGGCTCAGGTTGGTGGTGCGGGGTGATGTCACTGAAGCTACTCCGGGCGGGCCGGGCCGGTCGCGGCGTCGCGTACCAGCGGTGAAGGTCTCCGGCGGAACCTACCCGCCGGACGTCAGGGCTGTCCCGTCGATCACGCAACGGGGTCCCGCCGATGCTAACCAGCGGCGTTGCCCCCGGTAAGTTGCCACCCATGACCGACGTGACCTCCGACGCCGCCGCGACCCGGCTGCGTCGTTCCCCGCTGCACGAGCGGCACACCGCCGCCGGTGCCAAGTTCGCCCCCTTCGGGGGCTGGGAGATGCCGCTGGAGTACGCCGGCGGCGGGGTGCTCAAGGAGCACGCCGCGGTGCGTACGGCGGTGGGGGTCTTCGACGTGTCGCACCTGGGCAAGGTCCGGGTGACCGGCCCCGGCGCGGCCGACTTCGTCAACTCCTGCCTCAGCAACGACCTGCGCCGCATCGGGCCCGGCCGAGCGCAGTACACGCTGTGCTGCGACGACGCCACCGGCGGCGTGGTGGACGACATCATCGCCTACCTGTACGCCGAGGACCACGTCTTCCTCATCCCGAACGCCGCGAACACCGCCGAGGTGGTGCGCCGGCTGCGCGCCGCCGCCCCGGAGCGGATCACCATCACCGACGAGCACGAGGCGTACGCGGTGCTGGCCGTGCAGGGCCCCCGCTCGGGCGAACTGCTCGCCGCCCTCGACCTGCCCACCGAGCACGGCTACATGAGCTTCGACGCCGCCGGCCTCACCGACAGCCTCGCCGAGGTGGAACTGACCGTCTGCCGTACCGGCTACACCGGCGAGCTGGGCTACGAGCTGGTCGTGCCGGCGGAGTACGCGGTGACCGTGTGGGACGCGCTGTTCGCCGCCGGCAAGGCGTTCGAGCTGCGTGCCTGCGGGCTGGCCGCCCGGGACACGCTGCGCACCGAGATGGGCTACCCGCTGCACGGGCAGGACCTCTCGCTGGACATCACCCCGGTGCAGGCCCGCTCGGGCTGGGCGGTCGGGTGGGACAAGCCGGCCTTCTGGGGCCGCGACGCGCTGCTCGCCGAGAAGGCCGCCGGCCCCCGACGTACGCTGCGCGGCCTGGTGGCCGTCGACCGCGCCATCCCGCGCCCCGGCATGACCCTGCACGTGGGCGACAAGCAGGTCGGCACGGTGACCAGCGGCACCTTCAGCCCGACCCGCAAGCAGGGCATCGCCCTGGCCCTGATCGACACGGACGCCAACCTGGCCGACGGCGACGAGGTGCAGGTCGACATCCGAGGCCGCCAAGCCCCCCTGCGCCTCCAAAAACCCCCCTTCGTAACCCCCTCAACCCACTAACCCCAACCCGGCACGGGCCAACTCGGTTGATCATGAAGTTATTGCCACGACACGCCGATGGCGGTGGCAATAACTTCATGATCAACGCGGAGGGGGTGGGGGGTTGGGGTGGGGGAGCGGGGTTAGGGGGTTGGGGTGGTGGGGGGTTCGCCGGAGTCCAGGACTGCCTGGGTCCAGCCGCCCTCGATGACTCCGGTCGCGTTCAGGACGGCCCAGTCGACGACGTCTGTCGCCTCCACCACCACGGGGGCGCCGATGCGCACGCTCTCGTCGGTGTTGGCGTCGCTGGCGCTGACGCCGACGATCCGCTCCGGGGTCTCCCACGAGGTGACGCCCGCCCAGACGTACTCGGGGCCGTCGTCGCCCGGCAGGCCGTACTTGACGACCAGCTGCGACTCGGCCGGTAGCTGGCCGGCGACGAAGCGGGCCCGGGCGTCGCCCAGGGCGGCCCGGGCGGTGGCGACCGCGCGGCTCATCGCGTCACCGGAACGCGCGTAGCGCACGTCCGGCTGGATGCCGGAGAACAACGTCGCGCAGGCGGCGGCGTAGTAGCGCCCGTCCGGCCCGGGATGCCCGGCCGGCGGACGGAGGCTCAGGAACGAGTCGGCCTCCGGGTCGGTCGCCGGGTCCAGCTCCAGGCGCAGCAGCACCGGGGCCGTCGCGCCATGCTGCTCCGGGTTGCCGTACGCCACCGCGATGTCGTGCCCGGTCACCGTGGCCAGCACCGGCAGCTGCACGAACGCCGGCACCTCCTCGCCGGTGAGTCCGTCGGTCCAGTCTCGCAGCAGCCGTCGGGCCGCCCCGGTCATCACCGCACCCCAGGCGCGGGTCAGATGGTCGGGCACCCCCTGGGTCTGCAACTCCAACAGACCGAAGCGCCGCAGCCCTTTCGTGGTGAACCACAGCCCTTCGGTGTCCGAGGAGTACGGCACCAGCACCCAGTCGACCAGCCGGATCCGGCCCTGCTCGTCGGGGAGCGAGCGCAGGGCGGTCGCCGGGTCGAGGAACTGGAGGCCGAAGACGTCCACCACGTCGCCGTCGACGGACTCCGCCACCGCCGCCGCGACCGCCCGGGCCGCCCACTCGTGCGCGGGCGGCCAGCCCGGCCGGTACTCCGCCTGGACCACGACCAGGTGTGTCGCCGCGGCCAGCCGGGCCAACTGCGCCTCGGTGGCGCCGAACGCGGTGAGCAGATCCGGCGGGAGCGCGGGGAACTCGGCGATCGGCCGCGTGTCCACGCTCATCAGCGGGCTCTCCAGCATCTGCCGGGCGAGCCCGTGCACCGGCTCGGCCAGTCGGCCGGTCAGCGCCGCCACCGCCGTCTTCGCGCTGACCTTCGGCAGCCCCGCCATCGGCACCAGGTAGGTCGCGCTGAGCGACTCCGGCACCGGTACGGGCAGGAAGTCGTCCGTGATGAGCATTGGGTTCCCCCGGTGGCCGTGCCGGTGCTGTCGAGCCGAACGCTACCCGGCCGGCCGCGCCGGCTTCAGGCGGACAGCACCACACCGAGGTAGACCAGCGTGGTGACCACCTCGACGGTCGCGCCGAGCACGTCGCCGGTGATCCCGCCGAGCCGGCGTACCACGTGGGCCAGCAGCGGCACCGCGACGGCGAGCGCGGCGACGACGGCGAGCGGCCCCTGCCACGGACGGCCCGGCACCGCGGGCACCGCCAGCAGCACGACGGCGACCGCGCCGACGCTCACCGCCACCGGGCCGACCGTTCCCGCCACCAGGGCCCCCAGCCCGTCCGGCCGGGCCGCGGGCACGCCCCGCCGGCACGCCACAGTCACACCCAGCCGCCCGGCCGCGGTGGCCGCCACCACCGCCGCGAGACACGCCGGCCAGGACCGGCCGGCCAGGTCGGCGAGCGCCGCGGCCTGCACCAGGAGTACGACCACCAGGGCGACCACGCCGAACGGCCCGACGTCCGGCTTCTTCATGATCTCCAGGGCGGCAGGCCCTCGCCGGTACGACCCGAGCGCGTCCACGGTGTCGGCCAGCCCGTCCAGGTGCAGCCCTCGGGTCAGCAGGGCGGCGGCGCCCACCGTCACGCCGGCGGCCACCAGCGGGGGAGCGAGGGTGCCGGTCAGCAGCAGGACGCCGCCCAGCAGCACGCCGAGCAGCGCGCCGACGGCCGGGGCGAGCGCCATCGCGGTACCCGCCACCGGGCGGTCGATCCGGCCGGCGCGTACCGGCAACGTGCTGAAGGTGGTGACCGCCAGCCGGGCGCCCGCGACGAGCCGCGACTCAGCCGGCACGCCAGCCCGACGCCGGCTGCTCGTCCGCCCCCGTGCGGGTGGGGCCCGGCCCGGCCGGCTCCGGCTCGACGAACTCCGGGTCGGTGTAGTCGGGCTCGGCGTAGTCGGGCTCGGCGTCGTCGGGCTCCGGGTCGGTCTGCGGCTCGTCGGCCCGGTCCGCGTCGGTGTCGCCGGTCAGCGACGGGTGCACCGGCAGCGCGGCGGCCAGTGCCAGCACCGAGCGCAGCAGCGGCAGCGCGACCAGGGCGTTGGCGCCCTCGCCGAGGTCCAGCCGCAGGTCGAGCAGGGGTGTGAGGCCGAGCACGTCGGCGGCCAGCCGCACCGCGGGGTGCTGGCCGTGGTCGGCCAGCAGGCACCAGTGCCGCGCCTGCCCGGCCAGGTCACGGCTGACCATCCCGGCGGCCAGCCCGACCGGCCCGTCCAGCAGCACCGGCACCCGGCGGGCGGTGGCGCCCAGCAGCACGCCGGTGGCCACTGCCACATCGCCGCCGCCCAGCTCGGACAGCACGTCCTTCGCGCCGCGCGGCGAGCGTCGGGTGCGGTGCAGCGCGTCGCGCACCGCCGCGCAGCGGACCATCCAGGCCGCGTCGTCGATCTCACCGGAGTCGGTGATCACCCGGCCCAGCACGGCCGGTGGTTCCGCGCCGGCCGTGGCCGCCAGCACCGCCGCCGCGGCCGCCTCGGTGCCGGCGCCGCACGCCCCCAGGACCAGCAGTTGTACGCCCGCGTCGGCGGCCTGCTCGGCCAGCCGCCAGCCGTAGCGCAGCGCCGACTCGACCTGCTCGCCGCTCAGGGCCGGCTGGGTCTCCATCGGCGCGGCGGCGGGGGTGTCCACCACCTGCAGGCTCGCGCCACTCTCGGCGGCCAGCCGGGCCAGCGCGCCCCGCCCGGCGCGGGCCTGTGCGGCCCGACGCGCCGACTCGCCCGCGACGGTGCCGGCCGACGCACCACCGGCGTGGTCGCCGTTGAGCAGCAGCACCCGCACCGAACCCCAGGCGGCCGGCGTCGACGTGCCCTGGGTGGCGGCGGCGAAGCCAACCACCCGGTCCAGGACACCCAGCCCGGCACCGGGTACGTCCAACGTGGCCAGCCGGTCCACCGCCTGCGGACCGGCGTAGTCGTCGGGCATCGGCAGCTCCATGCCCGGCTGGATGACCAGCCCGGTGGCCACCATCGGCAGCGCCATGGTCGGCGCGGCCCAGGGGTTGCCGGGCTCCTGGTTCGGGGCGACCGGCGGGGTGTGGGTCAGTACGTCCGGCAGCTGAACCTCGGGGGTGGGCTCGGCGTCGAGCAGGCTCGTGCCGGCCTGGAATGCGCCGGTCTGGCTCGTGCCGGTCTGGCTCGCGGCCGGCGACACGGGGCTCGCCGACGCGCTCACGGTCGGGGCGGCAGCGGCGGCGGTGGAGGGTGCCGGCTTCAGCCAGGCCGGTTGGCCCGCGACCACCAGCACCACGGCGTCGCAGGCGTCGGCGACCGCGCGGTTGGCCGCGCCGAGCGCGTCGGTGAACGCGCGGCCCAGCGGGGTGGTCGGCACCAGCGACAGCCCGACCTCGGGGCTCACCAGCACCACCCGCGCCGCGCAGGTGCGGATCGCCTCGGCCAGCTCGGCGATCGTCGCCACGTCGTCGGCGGGCTGGTACTCCGGGTCGAGCAGCACGGTCACCCAGCCGCCCAGGTCGTCCACGAGAAGCGTCTCGTTGGGCTCGGCGGATTCGAGCACGTCCGCCAGCCGACGCGGCTCTGCGGCGGTCTCCTCGGTGGTCCAGCTGCCCGGTCGCCGGGCGCGGTGCGTCGCCAGCCGGGTCGCCCACTCGGTGTCCTCCGGGTCGCCCTCCGGGGCGGTGGCGATGTAGCGAACCACCGGCGCGTCGGCGACCAGGGACTCGGCGAACTCGGACTTGCCGGACCGGATACCGCCGAGCACCAGGACCGTGTTCCACCCGTCAACGGACATGTCCGTACCTTAGTTCTCATGCCCCGGGTCTGGGCACGTCGCCCCAGCCCTGCCGACGATCGAAAGTCCGTTCCGCGTCCATTGCAGGCAAGCGTCCGCTTCCCCCGTGAGAGCCGGCGATCTTGCCTGCCGGCTCCCTCTCGCGCCCGGCCGTCCTGGGCGCGAGAGGGAGGTGCTGCCAGGGTCGTGGGTGGTCAGCCGCAGTGTTCGAACCCGCTGCCGTAGCTGACCCCGCCGGTGGCGCCGCCCCACTTCACGCACGCGCCGGCGGCGGAGGCCCGCACCGGGCCCGCGTAGTAGTCGAACGAGCCGCTGTCGGTGCTGCGGGCCCGTCCCTGCACCTCCAGGTACGCCGAGGCCGCCGTCCTGGCCCCGACCGCGGTGTCCTTGAGGGTGACCACGCAGTTGTTGCCGTTGCCCGAGTGGTAGAGCAGGTAGACGCGACCCTGACGGCGGCCGCCACCGTCGGTCAGCGTCGCCGAGTCGATCACCTGATAGCCGCTGCCGCACGTCTGCGCCGCCGTGTACGGGTTGGGCCGGCCCGCCGGGCTGCCACTGGACGTCGGTCTGCCGCTGGCCGCCCCGGTCGGCGTGGTCCCCGGCGCCGCGCTGCGGGTGACCGGGCTGCCGCTGGCGGGCGTACCCGATCGGTCGCCGCCGGTCGGTGTGGCGGTCGCGGTCCGGTCGGCGCTCGGCGTGCCACTGGCCCGCGGTGCCGGGGTGGTGGTGTCCGCGGTCGGCAGGTCGACGCCGGTGCCCGACGTCGACTCACCGGTCAGCGCCGCCGGACCGGTCGTCCGGTCCGGCCCGGCGTCCGGTCGCAGCGCCGCCACCGCCCCGCCGACGAGCGCGATCAGAACGATCGCGCCCACCCCGACCAGCAGCGGCCCACGTCGCCGGCTTGATGACGTCGGCAGCGGATCCTCGCGGGTCGGCCCGGTCTCGGTTGGCCGGATCTGGACCATCCCGGCCCGGAAGGCCGGTGGCAGGCCCGGGTCCGTGGGCGGGACCGGCGGCGGCGTCGGCGCGCGGGTCGGCACGGGCGGCGGCGTGGGACTCGAAACGGGCGGGGCCGGCGGCGTGACGGCCGGGATGGCGCCCGGAACCGGCGGCGCGACGGCCGGCGGGGTGGTGGCGCCCACCACGGGCGGGGCGGGTGCGGCCACCGCCCACGGAGGGCGGGCGGAGGGCGGGATGCTGGCCAGGGTCGCGTCGCGGGCATCGGCGGCGGCAGCGGCCAGCTCAGCGGCGCTGGCGTACCGGTCCGCGGGCCGCTTGGCCATCGCCCGCGCGACCACCGCCACCACCGCGGGCGGCGTGTTCGGCGGCAGCGGGGCTGGCTCGTCCTGGGCGTGCCGCAACGCCACCGCGAGCGGGTTGTCGCCGTCGAACGGTGGCTGCCCGGCCAGGCAGAAGTACGCCACCGCCCCGAGGGCGTAGAGGTCCGTGGCGGCGGCGACCGGCTGACCGGTGGCCTGCTCGGGAGACATGTACGCGGCGGTGCCGAGCACCATGTTCGCGGCGGTCAGCCCGGCCATGCTGCGGGACCGGGCGATGCCGAAGTCGACGAGCACCACCCGACCGTCCGCCTTGACCAGCAGGTTGCCGGGCTTCACGTCCCGGTGCACGATGCCGGCGAGGTGGGCGGTGTGCAGGGCGTCGGCGGCCTGCGCCAGCACCGACATGGTGGTGGCCGCGTCCAGTCGACCCGCCGCGCGTACCCGGGCCGACAACGGCTCGCCCTCGACGTACTCCATCACCAGGTAGTCGACCCGGCCGCCGTCGGCGAGCGCCGCCTGCCCGACGTCGTGCACCGCGACCACGCCGGGGTGCCGCAACGCCGCGAGCATCCGCGCCTCGGCGCGGAAGCGGGCGGTGAACTCGGGATCGGCGACCAGCGACGGCAGCAGCACCTTGACCGCCACCTCGCGCTCCAACAGCACGTCGGTGCCGCGCCAGACCGCGCCCATCCCGCCCGTCGCCACCCGCTCGCCCAGCCGGTACCGGTCGCCGAGCAGCACTCCCCGTGTCAGCACCGAGCCACCGTACCGGCCCGCACCGACGTGGGTTGATCAACCCGTGGGTTGCTGCGGGGGCGAGCGAGCGGCCGTTGCGCGCCGGGCCGACTACGCTGGCGGGGGTTCGTCCCACGGGGACTTCAGCGGCGAGGGGAGACGCGGCATGGCGTGGAGCTGGCGGTACGAGGGCACTGACGGTCAGACGGTGGAGGGCCCGGCGGAGTCGTTCGGCAGCCAGGCCGACGCCGAATCCTGGATCGGTCAGACCTGGCGTGAGCTCGCGGCGTCCGGCGTCACCTCGGTCGCGCTCGTCGAGGACGACCGGGTGGAGTACCGGATGAGCCTGCTGCCCACGGCCGAGTGATGGCCTACGACCGGCCGGGCGCCGACGGGCTGGTGCTCGGCGTGCCCAAGGCGGCGTTCCGGCCCAGCCCGGTCTTCCTCGGCCTGGTCGCGCTCTTCGCGGTCAGCGGGGTGCTGGCCTGGAACAGCTACGGCAGCGTCCGCTTCGACGTGTTCCTGTTCGTGGTGTCCGGCTGGCTGGTGTCGCTCTGCCTGCACGAGTATGCCCACGCCGTGGTGGCCTACCGCGCCGGCGACCGGGACATCGCCCACCGCGGTTACCTGACGCTCAACCCGTTCAAGTACACCCACCCCCTGTTGTCGATCGTGCTGCCAGTGGTGGTGGTGCTGCTCGGCGGCATCGGTCTGCCCGGCGGCGCGGTGTGGGTCGACCGGCACGCCATCCCGGGTCGGCTGCGCCACACCCTGGTCAGCCTCGCCGGCCCGGCGACCAACGTGCTGTTCACGTTGCTGCTCGTGCTGGCGGTGCGACTCGGCACGTCCTCGGGTGGCCCGGTGGAGTTCTGGGCCGGGGTGGCGCTGCTGGCGTTCCTTCAGCTCACCGCGAGCGTGCTCAACCTGCTGCCGGTGCCCGGCCTGGACGGCGGCAACATGATCCAGCCGTGGCTCAATCCGCAGTGGCGCCGGATGTACGACCTGTTTGCCCCGTACGGCTTCCTTCTGCTCTTCGCGCTGCTGTGGAACCCGCGCATCGGCGGCTGGTTCTTCGACGCGGTCTTCGCCGTGGGTGACCTGCTCGGCCTGCCGTCGTGGCTGTACGCCGCCGGCCTGGACCTGATCCGGTTCTGGCAGAGCTGAGTTGAGCTGTCCGGTCCGGCCGGCGCGGGTGCGCCGACCGGACCGGAACCGCGTCAGGGCCGCTCGGCGGGAGACTCGGTCTTGGACGGGTCCCGCTCGGTGACCGGCTCGACGATCTCGTCGATGGCCTTGAGCAGCTCGGCGTCGAGCTTCACCCCGGCCGCCTTGACGTTGTCATGCACCTGCTCGGGGCGGGACGCGCCGATGATCGCCGACGAGACGTTCGGGTTCTGCAGGACCCACGCCACGGCCAGCTGGGCCATGCTCAGCCCGGCCTGCTCGGCGAGCGGCTTGAGCTGCTGCACCCGGGTCAGGACGTCGTCGTTCATGAACCGGGAGATGAAGTTCGCGCCCGACTTCTCGTCGGTGGCACGGGAGCCGGCCGGCGGCGGCTGCCCCGGCAGGTACTTGCCGGAGAGCACGCCCTGGGCCATCGGCGACCAGACGATCTGGCCGATGCCCAGCTCCTCGCTGGCCGGCACGACCTCGGTCTCGATGACCCGCCACAGCATCGAGTACTGGGGTTGGTTGGAGACCAGCGGGACGTGCAGCTCCCGGGCGAGCGGGTGGGCGGCCCGCAGCTGCTCGGCGGTCCACTCGGAGACGCCGATGTAGTGCGCCTTGCCGGAGTGCACGACGTCGGCGAACGCCTCCATCGTCTCCTCCAGCGGCGTGCTGTAGTCGTACCGGTGGGCCTGGTAGAGGTCCACGTAGTCGGTGCGCAGCCGGCGCAGGGAGCCGTTGATCGACTCCATGATGTGCTTGCGGGACAGGCCGCGGTCGTTGCGACCCGGCCCGGTGGGCCAGTAGACCTTGGTGAAGATCTCCAAGCCCTCGCGACGCTCGTTCTGCAGCGCCCGGCCGAGCACGTCCTCGGCCCGGGTGCCGGCGTACACGTCGGCGGTGTCGAAGGTGGTGATCCCCGCGTCGAGGGCGGCCCGGACGCAGGCGTTCGCCGCGTCCTCCTCGACCTGTGAACCGTGGGTGATCCAGTTGCCGTACGAGATCTCGCTGACCATCAGGCCGGAACGGCCCAGGTGTCGGAATTCCATGCCCCGACCCTAACTCCGGCGGATCACGATCGCCGAGCGACGACTCGCGACGACTCAGAGCACCGGGTTGGCGTCGGTCAACAGCCGGTCGATCTCCTCCAGCACCGCCGCGCGATCGGGGTGCACCAGGTCGATCAGCGGCCCACCGCGCCGGTCCAGCGCGCCCCACCGACCGTTACCGCTGACCACCAGGAACGCCACCGGGTGGATGACCACCATCGGGTACGACGGCTGGACCAGCACCGCGCCGGTCCGGTCCACCACACCGCGCCGGCCGGCCACGTCGACGACCACGAGACCCTCGTCGGTGAAGCCGTCCACCGGACCCGCGTCGGTCAGCTCGGTGACGAAGCCGTGGTATCGGGTCGGCACCACGATCCGTCCGGTCCGGTCGACCGCACCCCACCCCTCGCGCTTCACCGCGGCCAGCCCTCGACGGAAGGGCCGTACGTCGGCGAAGTTGGGCGGAACCTGCACCGCGCCGGTCGGGTCGATCGCCGTCCACCCGCCGTCGGTGACCACCCAGGCCAGGCCGTCGCTGAACGGGCGCACCGCCCGGAACGAGGGCGGGATCACCGTCGTACCCAGCAGGTTGATCAGGGACCACCGGTCGGTGTCCGGCCGCCGGACCCAGGCCAGCCCGTCGTGGAAGGGCTGCGCCTCGGCGTACCGGGCGGGAATGACAACGTCGCCAGCGTGGTCGGTGTAACCCCACAGCGGTCCGTCCCGGTCCGGCTGCGGGGGCCGGTCACGGTCGAGCACCTCTTCCCGACTCCGGGGGTACGGCCCGAAGCCGTCGGCCGAAGCGCGCGCGGTGACCGCGTCGAGGGCCACCCGGATCCGGTCCAGCAGCTCGGCGTCGCCGGCCCCGCGCAGGTCGAGCGCCCGCTCGAAGTGGTGGCAGGCCTCCATCAGCCGGCCCTGGTCATAGCAGCACCGCCCGGCGTGCTCGTGCAGGGCGGCGCGCAGCCGGTCGGGCAGTTCGATCGAGTTGGCCTCGGCGAAGAGCTGGTCGGCCTCGGCGTAGTCGCCCCGCCAGCGCAGGACGTGGGCCAGCCGGGCCTGGGCCAGCGCGGTCCGGCGCAGCTCGCCGGTGGCTTCGGCGTAGGTGAGGGCGAGCCGGCCGTCGGCCAACGCGTCGTCGAGGTCGCCGAGGATCCGCGAGGCGACCGCGCGCAGGCTGAGCAGCCGCGCCCGCGCCTTGTTGTCGACAGCCGAGCCCAGCTTCTCGGTCAACCGCCGCCGGATGGCCCGCATGGCGTCCGGCTCCGTCAGCTCCTCGCGCAGGGTCACCGGGTCCAGCCGCCAGCGGTACGCGGCCAGGACCTGCTCCGGGTCGCCCTGATCGGCCAGCGAACGACGGGGCGGCTCCGGTGCCGTGGCGGGCGGCGCCGACACCGGCGCGTCCTGGTCGGACGACCCGCTGCGCGGCCCGGGAATGCCAGCGAGCGGTACGGCGGAGACGGGAGACACGGGCGCGGCGGGTGGCGCGGAGACGGGCGCTTGCCCGGCGGGTGGCGCGGAGACGGGCGGTGCGGAGACGGGTGCTTGCGCGGCCGGCGGTGCGGAGACCGGCGGTGCGGAGACGGGCGGTGCGAGTGCCGCCGGGGGTACGGGCTCCGGTGCGGGCGGTGCGGACACGGGCGCTGCCGCGGTGGGCCGTTCCGCCGACGGCTCGGGCGGCGGGGTGCGCGTCGCCTCGGTCGCCGGACCGGGCCCGGCCGGGTCGGCATTCGGGTCCGGGCTGGCGGTCGATGTGTACGCGTTGCTCGACGCGGGCGGCGCCGATGCCGGCCGGTCCCACGGTTCGGCGTCGGCGAGGCGGTCCCGCGACGCGTCGGTGGATGCGTCGGCGGTCGGCGCGCTCGTCGGACCAGTGACCTGGTGGATGTCGTCGGGGGCGAGTTCGCTGTGGTGCTCCGGCGCCTCGTCGTACGGCTCGCCGCTGTGCGGACGGTGGATTTCGCCCGATTCCGGCTCGACGGTCGCTGCTGCGTTGTCCGCATCGTCGACCAGGTCGTCCGACCAGGCGCGTGGAGCACCGGAGACCGGGTGTGCCGGCGGTCCGGAGACCGGCTCCCGTGCGTCGTTCGAGGTCGGCTCGGTGGAAGGCTCCACGTGGGTGGCGAGGTCGTCGACCCGGGGGCGACGCTCACCGTCGGCCACCTCCATCGGGGTGGCCGAGGCCGGCGGTGCCGAAATGGGCCAGGCCGAGTCGGGTGGTGTGGAGGCCGGCGGTGCCGAGACGGGCCGTGTCGTGTCCGGCGGCGCGGGGGCCGGCGGTGCCGAGATGGGCCAGGCCGAGTCCGGCGGCGTGGAGACAGACGGGGCCGAGACGGGCTCGGCCGAGTCGGGTGGGGCCGGGCGGGCGGCGGTCGGATCGGCTGATGGTGCGGACACCGGGTCGGCGAGCGGTCCGGAGATCGGTGTCGCAGCGGTCTCGACGGCCGGGTCCGGCCGCCGGTCGGCTGCGGGGTCACCGACTAGCGGTTGGGCGGACGCCGCCGACCGGGCGTGCGCGTCCTCGGCGTGTGGCGAGCCGGCCGACCCGCCGCCGGGCCTCCAGTCCTCGGTCGTCTCGGCGACGGTGGTGGTCTCGGTTTCCTCGGTCGGCCGCTGGTCCGCCGGGTTCTCGTCCTCGTCGGACAGGACCGGCTGGGCGCCGGGGCTGAACCAGGCTTCCGGCCCCCGGACCGACGCCTCCGCTGGCTCCGCAGCGGTCGGCGCGGGCACTTCCGAGGGCACCGGGGGCACGTAGCGACGCGGTACGCCCGGGGCGATCGGAAGCGCCGGCTCGGCGTCCGGCGCGGGCGCCGAGGACGTCGGCGTCACGGGGGTGACGGGCTGCTCCGGCCGCTGCCAGGCCGGTGGGGGCGTGACCGGCGGGCGGTCATCGGCAGGCGGCGATGGCCGCTGCCCGGGTGTCGCGTGCGAGGGCTGGTCCTGCGGGGCAGGACGGACCGGTGGTGTCGGGTGCGAGCTGTTGTCCGGGCCGGGATAGCGCGGTGGCGCGGTGGCGCGAGAGTCGGCAGTCGGAGCCGGTTCGGCGGGTGTGCGGTGCTCGGGCCGCTGCGGCGACTCCGGCCGCTCGTCCGGGGACGGAGGATCCACCGGGGCGGGCAGGAACTCCAGCCGCAGCCGGGCGGCCGGTGGACCGGAGACGGGGACGTCCGCCGGGGAGACCGGTGCGGCCGACACCGGCCGGTCGCGCTCCGGACGACCGGACGACGTGGACGGTTGCCGCCCGTAATCCGCCGCGGCGGGGGAGACGGGTGCCGCGGACACCGGCCGGTCCGGGCCGGGCGCGGCGGGCGACACGGGTGCCGGCGACACCGGTCGTTCCGGCGACACCGGACGAACCGGAGTCGCCCGGCCGGTGCCTGGCGCGGCGGGGGAGACGGGTGTGGGCGGGAACGGCGTGGCCCGGCCGGAGGTGGGCGGCACCGTCGCGGCGGGACGCGCGGGCCGTTCGTCGTACCGGGGCGGCTCCACCGGTGGCCGTGCGGGTCGCGTCGCCGGCCGCGGCGGAACCTCCGGCTCAGCGCCGCGGTGCGGCTCGGGCCGGTAGCCCGGCTCCCGTGTGCGGTCCGGGTGCACCGGACCGGGCGGCGGCCAGGGCAGGCCGCTACCCGACCGGGGGCCGGGCTGCGACCGGGGCTCGCGGTACGCCTCCTCGCGGTAAATCTCCTCGCGGTACGGCTCCTCGCCGTACCGCTCCGGCCGGGCGTTCTCGCGCGCGCGACGGTCCGGGTACGCCTCGGTGCGGGCTGCCGCCTCGCGGGGTTGCTGCCGCTGCGGCTCGACATCGGGACGGCGGCGCTCGTCGTCGCGGCGGGGCTGTTCCGGTGCCTCCGGTTCGGGGCGGCGCCGCCGTCCGCCCTCGGACGTCTGTGGCGGGCCGAATGCCTCGTCCGGCCGGCGCTGCCGATCGGTGGGCGCACCGGGGCCGGCGTCCACGCGGGACCGGCCGTCGGCAACGCCCCGCTCCGAGCGGCGGGCGTCGTCGGGCAGGCGTTCTGGGCGGCGGGCGTCGTCGGGCAGGCGTTCCGGGCGGCGGGCGTCGTCGGGCAGGCGGTCGGGGTGGCCGTCGGCGCGGTAGCGGGAGCGGCTGTCGACGGGTGCCCACTGGCCGGCCCCCTCGGCGGCCCAGCCGTCGGTCGGGCGGCCGTCGTGGCCCCTGGCCGGTCGAGTGCCGTACCCGTCGCCGGGGTGCCGGTCGTGACTCGCGGCCGGCCGCTCCGACGTGCCGCGCCGGCGCGGCGCCTCGTCCGGCTCGGGCACCCAGCCGGAGTCACTGCGCGGTGCGGGGGAGTAGGGCCCGGGGGAGACGGGTGGCGCGGTCGGGTATGCCCGGTCCCGGTCGGCCGGCTCGTGTCGGGGCGGGCGGCCGTCGTACCGCTCGGAAGTGGGCTGCTCGCGGTGCCAGGCGGCCTCCCGAGCCGGTCCCCGGTCGTCGCCGGGACGCCGGTCGGACCAGGCGGTCCGCCGGTCCGACTCGGGGGAGCGGCGCTCCTCCCGTCGGGGCGGCTCGGGCAGCGGCCGGCGGTACGGCTCATGGTCGTACTGCGGGGTCTCGGGCCGTGGGTGGTGCGTCGTGTCGGCGGGGCGCTCGTCGCTGCGTGACCAGCCGTAGGAGGGTGTCTCGCCCGGCTCGTCGTCCGCCCCCCACCGGCCGTTGGGGGCCGGCTCGCCCGGAGGCTCGTCGGCCCAGGAGCGGCCGAGGTAGGTGCCGTCCGGTCGGGTGGGCGCGAGCGGCGGCACCTCGGTACGACCGACCACTGTCGCCCGTCCGCGCGGCGGGGCCGGCTGGTGGGTGGCGCCGATGTCGCCGGGGTAGCGCTGGCCGGGGAACTGGGGGTGCCACTCGGTGGTCGGCTCGACCACCCAGGACGGTTCGTTCGGGTCCCGCCACCGGTCGGTGTAGCGGCCGTTCATCCGTCGAGCCCGTCGCCACACCCGGCCGCGTGGCCGCTCCCCGTCGACGGTGCGGTGGCCGCGGTAGTGCCCCGCTGGCCCATGGGCGTCCGGTCGCCGCCTGCCACGCCCCGGTGGCCGGCTCGCGTCCGCTCGCTCACGGCGTTGTCACCTCGTTGCACATTGTCGCGCTGGGGCCTCGCGTGCCGGTTGGGTCGCCCATTTCGGCAGGGCGTGGCTGCGGATGGAGGGTAACGGCGTGGGCTCGCTCACCGCCACTGTGGCACCGCCCACGAGCGCAAACGTTATCCGATGGTTCCGGACATTTAGGTCAATAACCCAATCTGACCTTTGACGATACCCCACCCGCCGGCTGGGTGGACCGGAGCATCGGGTCAGGGATGCTCCATGACGAGGACGGCGAAGGTGCCGGGGACCAGCGCCTCGTACCGGTGCGGTGTGTCGCCGGGGAACGTCGCGTAGTCACCCGGACCGAGGTCCACGGTGCCCGCCTCGGGGCCGACGCGCAGCCGTCCGGCGGCCACCACCACGTGCTCGATGCTGCGGGGCGTGTGCCCGTCCGCCTCCCGGACCGCGCCCGGCTCCAACTCGATCAGGTAGACGTCCCGGCGCAGGTGCGCCGTGCCGGCGCTGAGCAGCGTCCCGGCGAAGTCGGCCTGTTCGGAACGGACCCGGGGCCCCTCCCCGGCGCGGATCACCCGTACGCCGTCGTCGGCGGGCTCGACCAGGCGGCTGAACGGCACGCCGAGCGCCACGCCGAGGGCCCACAGCGTCTCCACGCTCGGGTTGCCGGTCCCCGATTCCAGCTGGGAGAGGGTGGACTTGGCGATGCCGGCCCGGCGGGCGAGTTCGGTCAGCGAGATGCCCACCCGTTCCCGTTCCCGGCGCAGGGCGGCGGCGATGGTGGCGAGCGGGGCGGCCGGTTCGGGAGGCATGCGTTCGCTCCATTGGATCAACGTTCGGTTTGACGAACACCACAGACGTGTTCACCATGGTGAACCATGCGTACGGTACAACGAACATCGGACACGCGGATGTTTCGCGACGTGCTCGCCCTCGGTGCGGCGATGATCGCGGTGGGTGCGTCGTTCGGAGCGGTGGCGATCGCCGCGGGGCTGCCGGTCTGGGCCACCCTGACGATGTCCGCGGTCCTCTACGCCGGCGGCGCGCAGTTCATGGCGGTCGGCCTGGTGGCCGCCGGCAG
Organism: Micromonospora sp. NPDC047557; assembly: GCF_043205095.1. Classification (NCBI taxonomy): domain Bacteria; kingdom Bacillati; phylum Actinomycetota; class Actinomycetes; order Micromonosporales; family Micromonosporaceae; genus Micromonospora; species Micromonospora sp. NPDC047557. The sequence goes on from NZ_JBIDDK010000003.1 coordinate 225,018, forward strand.
CCCGCTGGCCGCCGTGCTGGCCGGGCTGCTGCTCAACGCCCGGCACCTGCCGTTCGGCCTAGCCCTCGGCGACAGCCTCGGACCCCGACTGCGGCACCGCCTGCTCGGCAGTCACCTCATGACCGACGAGACGACCGCGTTCACCCTGTCCCGACCGGCCGGCGACGCTCGACGCCGGGCGTTCTGGCTGGCCGGCACGCTGCTCTTTCTGGCCTGGAACGCGGGCACCCTGCTCGGCGTACTCGCCGGTGGCACGGTCGGCGACCCGGCCGCGCTGGGCCTGGACGCCGCCTTCCCGGCCGGGTTGATCGCGTTGCTGCTGCCGTCCCTGCGGGACCGGGACACCCGCCACGCGGCGCTGTCCGGGGCCGCGCTGGCGGTCGTCGCCACCCCGGTGCTGCCGGCCGGGCTGCCGGTGCTGCTCGCACTCGCCGGCCCGGTCGTCATCGCCCTGCACCGCCGGTCGAATCCGGGAGACGGCGCCCGCCCCGCCCCGCCCACCCCGGTCGGCGCCGAGCGCGCGGGGGAGCGGACGTGCTGATCGCGGTGATCCTGGCGCTGGCCGCTGGAACCTACGGCTTCCGGCTGGCCGGTGTGCTGCTGCGGGACCGGCTGGACCTGCCCGAGTGGTCCCAGCGGCTGTTGCCGGTGTGCGCCGCCGCGCTGCTCGCCGCCCTCGCCGCCACCGCGGCGCTGACCGAGGCGGGCCGGTTCGCCGGCTGGGCCCGTCCGGCCGGGGTGCTGGTCGGCGTGCTGCTCGCCTGGCGGCGGGTGCCGTTCGTGCTGGTGGTGGTCGGTGCGGCCGGCACCACGGCGGCGCTGCGCCTGCTCGGCCTGCCGTGAGGGGGGATCAGACCTTGTCGCCGAGCTTGACCTGGGGGGCCGGAGCGCGCATCCGCCGGAAGGTGATCGACCGCATCACGGCGTAGAGGTAGAGCGAGCCCATCCGCTGGTCGGTCTTCGGGAAGCGCTCCCGGACCAGCTTGCCGATCTTGCGGCAGATCAGCAGCGAGTCGACGACCACACCCAGGGCCAGTGCGCCCCAGAGCACGTTGGAGATCAGCCGCACCGGCGCCGGCATCGCCGCGTTCGAGCCGATCAGCACGATCAACGCGCCGCCGAAGAACCAGGTGCCGACGGTGCGCCGGGAGTCGACCACGTTGCGGGCCAGCAGCCGCTCCGGGCCCCGGTCGCGGGGGCCACCCTCGCGGCGGAACTCGGCCGCGGCCTCGGTACGCAGCTGGCGGCGCCGCTCCCGCTCCTCCTCCTTGGTGAGGGGGCGCGTGGGGCCGGCCGGGCGACGGCCGACGGTCGGCCGCTTCGGCGTCTGGCGACCCTTGGCCGGGGTGTAACCCCGGGGACGGTCGGCGGTCTCCTCGGGGGTCACCGAGGAGACGGCCTCGTCGACGAGGTCGGTGGACTTGCGGCGAAAGAGCGACGGCACGCGGCAAGGGTAGCCAACGGTTCGCGCCCGGTGCACATCGCGGTGCACCGGGCGCGGAAGGTGTGACGAGGTTACGGGCGCTCGGCGTGCGCGCCGAGGTCGGCGAGCTTCGCCTCGAAGTCCTCGTAGCCCCGGTTGATCAGGTCGACGCCGTACACCCGGGAGGTGCCCTCGGCCGCGAGCGCCGCGATCAGGTGGCTGAAACCGGCCCGCAGGTCGGGGATGACCAGGTCGGCGGCGTGCAGCTTGCTCGGCCCGGCGATCACCGCCGAGTGCTTGAAGTTGCGCCGGCCGAAGCGGCACGGGGTGCCGCCGAGGCAGTCCCGGTAGACCTGGATGTTGGCGCCCATCGAGTTCAGCGCCTCGGTGTAGCCCAGCCGCTGCTCGTAGACCGTCTCGTGCACGATCGACAGGCCGCGGGCCTGGGTCAGCGCCACGACCAGCGGCTGCTGCCAGTCGGTCATGAAGCCGGGGTGGACGTCGGTCTCCAGCGCCACCGCGTTCAGCTCGCCGCCGGGGTGCCAGAAGCGGATGCCGCCCTCCTGGCCCGGGTCGCCCAGCTTCGGCGGCCGGGTGTCGGTGACCTCGTACTCGCCGCCGACGGACCGGAAGATGTTCAGGAAGGTCATCATGTCGGCCTGCTGCGCGCCGAGCACCTCGACGTGGCCGCGGGTGGCCAGCGCGGCCGCGGCCCAGCTGGCGGCCTCGATCCGGTCGGGGATCGGCCGGTGGGTGTACCCGTGCAGCTTCGGCACGCCCTGGATCTCGATCACCCGGTCGGTGTGGACCTTGATGATCGCGCCCATCTTCTGCAGGATGCAGATCAGGTCGATGATCTCCGGCTCCACCGCGGCGTTGCGCAGTTCGGTGACGCCCTCGGCCATCACCGCGGTCAGCAGCACCTGCTCGGTGGCGCCGACGCTCGGGTACGGCAGGGCGAACTTGGTGCCGTGCAGCCCGTTCGGCGCGGACAGGTGCAGCCCCTCGGGCCGCTTGTCGACAGTCGCGCCGAACTCCCGCAGCGCCTGCAGGTGGAAGTCGATCGGGCGCGGGCCGATGTGGCAGCCGCCCAGATCCGGGATGAACGCGTGCCCGAGCCGGTGCAGCAGCGGCCCGCAGAACAGGATCGGGATCCGGCTCGAACCGGCGTGCACGTTGATCTGGTCGGTGCTGGCGCTCTCCACGTTCGCCGGGTCGAAGACGAGCTCGCCGTCCTCGGCGCCGTCGGTCACCTTGACGCCGTGCAGACCGAGCAGACCCCGGACCACCTCGACGTCGCGGATCTTCGGCACGTCGAACAGCCGGCTCGGGCTGTCGCCCAACAGTGCGGCGACCATCGCCTTCGAAACCAGGTTCTTCGCGCCGCGCACGCGGATCCGCCCTTCGAGCGGAGTGCCTCCATGCACGATCAGGACGTCGTCGGTCAACGCAACCTCCAGCGCTTCGGTGCTGCTGTGTTGATGGTGGGGAGTCTGAACTCTGTCGCTACCCCGGATGCGGCCATATCGAAACGGCCCGCTTGCGTCCTCGCTCCGGCAGCATAGCCCTCGGTGACGAAAAAGGACTCGGTCACACCGGCGTGTGTGGCATTAATCGGTGATCCGGCACTTTTGCGTACCAAGGGCGTCACGGAAAGTGATCACGCACCCGGCAGGGCGAGCATCTGGTCCAGTGCCACCCGGGCGTGGTGCGCGGTGTCGGCGTCGACCGTGATCTGGTTGACGACACGGCCCGCCACCAGCTCCTCCAAGGCCCAGACCAGGTGTGGCAGATCGATCCGGTTCATGGTCGAGCAGTAGCAGACCGCCTTGTCCAGGAACATGATCTGCTTGTCCGGGTGGGCCAGCGCCAACCGGCGGACCAGGTTCAGCTCGGTGCCCAGCGCCCACTCCGAGCCGGCCGGCGCCGCCTCGATGGTCTTGATGATGTACTCGGTCGAGCCGACGTGGTCGGCGGCCGTGACCACCTCGTGCCGGCACTCCGGGTGGACCAGCACGTTGACCCCGGGCACCCGCGCCCGCACGTCGTTGACGCTCTCCAGGGTGAACCGGCCGTGCACCGAGCAGTGCCCTCGCCACAGGATCATCTTGGCGTCGCGCAGCTGCTCCGGCGTGAGCCCGCCACCGGGCTTGTGCGGGTCGTAGAGCACGCAGTCGTCCAGCGACAGGCCCATCTCCAGCACCGCCGTGTTGCGGCCCAGGTGCTGGTCCGGCAGGAAGAGCACCTTCGAGCCCTGCTCGAACGCCCAGTCCAGGGCACGCTTGGCGTTGGACGAGGTGCAGACCACGCCGCCGTTGCGGCCGACGAAACCCTTGATGTCGGCCGAGGAGTTCATGTACGTCACCGGCACGGTCTCGCCGGCGATGCCCAGCTCGGCGAGCGTGTCCCAGGCTGCCTCGACCTGACCCAGCACGGCCATGTCCGCCATCGAACAGCCGGCCGCCAGGTCGGGCAGGATCACCCGCTGGGCGTCCGTGGTGAGGATGTCGGCGCTCTCGGCCATGAAGTGCACGCCGCAGAAGACGATGTACTCGGCGTCCGGCCGGGCGGCGGCCTCCCGGGCCAGCTTGAACGAGTCGCCGGTCACGTCCGCGAACTGGATCACCTCGTCGCGCTGGTAGTGGTGCCCCAGCACGAAGACCTTGCTGCCCAGCTTCGCCTTCGCCGCCGTGGCACGGGCCACCAGATCCGGGTCGCTGGGCGCCGGCAGGTCGCCCGGACACTCGACGCCGCGCTCGGTGTCGGGGTCGCTGCCCCGGCCGAGCAGCAGCAGAGCCGTCGCCGTGTTGGAGGGTTCCACCCAGGTCGAAGTCACGTAGCCCATGGTCCCACAGCGCGAGCGCGCCGCAGCTCCGCTCGGTGTGTGCTGCCACACTGCTCGACATGCGCGTGCTGCTCTGCCCCGACAAGTTCGCCGGCACCCTGCCCGCACCGGAGGTCGCCGCCGCGGTGGCGGACGGCTGGCGCAGCGTCGCCGACGGTGACGACCTGCTGATCCGGCCGCTCGCCGACGGCGGGCCGGGCTTCGTGGAGGTGCTCGCCGAGGCGCTCGGCGGCCGGCGGGTGATGGTGTCGACCGTCGACCCGCTGGGCCGGCCGGCGGCCGGTGAGATCCTGCTCACCGCCGACGGCACGACTGCCTACCTGGAGAGCGCGCAGGCCTGCGGCCTGCACCTGCTCTCCGCAGCCGAGCGCGACCCGAAGACCACCACGTCGTACGGGCTGGGTCTGCTGGTGACCGCCGCCGTGGAGAGCGGGGCCCGGACGGTGGTGATCGGGCTGGGCGGCTCCGCCACCAACGACGCCGGCGCCGGCATGCTCACCGCGCTGGGCGCGACCCCCCTGGACGCCACGGGTGCGGCGCTGCCGTACGGCGGGGCGGCGTTGGCCCTGGTCGACGCGCTCGACGGCGCTCCCCGGCTGCGCGGCGCCCGGCTGGTCGCCGCCACCGACGTGGACAACCCGCTGCTCGGCCTGCACGGCGCGAGCAACGTGTTCGGCCCGCAGAAGGGCGCCGACCGCGCCGACGTCCTGCTGCTCGACGCGGCCCTGGAGCGTTTCGCGGCGGTGCTGGAGCGGGACCTTCCCGGCTGCCCGGCGGGGCTCGGAGCGCTGCCCGGCGGTGGGGCCGCCGGCGGCCTCGGCGCGGCCATCCTCGCGCTCGGCGGCGCCTGCGAGTCGGGCATCGGCCTGGTCACCCGGGCCACCCGGCTGGACGCCGCGCTCGACACCGCCGACCTGGTGATCACCGGGGAGGGGTCCTTCGACCACCAGTCGCTGCGCGGCAAGGTCGTCGCCGGGGTGGCCGGGGCCGCCCGGGACCGTGGGGTGCCCTGCGTGGTGGTGGCCGGCCAGGTCAGCACTGGCCGACGGGAGGCCGCCTCGGTGGGGGTGACCGACGCGTACAGCCTGGTCGAGCACTTCGGTGGGGAGCAGGCCGGCGGGCTCGACGCCGCGCTGAGCCGTCCCGCCGACGGGCTGCGCGAGCTGGGCGCCCGACTGGCCCGGCAGTGGAGCCGCTGAGCGCTCGACCCACCCGGTCCAGGCCGTCGCGTCCGGGCCGACCTGGGGCGCTGGTCCCGCCACGCGGGTACGTCCGGCCGGGGCGGCGTACGATCGGAACTGGACCACAACCGGGAATCACTGGACGGCGCGCGGCGTTGGCCAGTGCGTCCGGACCCAAAACCGCGCAGGGAGACTTCCACGTGACCACGCCAGCGCAGACCGAGTCGACCGAGGCCCAGGCCCCTACTTCCGTCGTCCTCACCGACGTCGCGGCGCAGAAGGTCAAGGCCCTGATCGAGCAGGAGGGCCGCGACGACCTGCGGCTCCGCGTCGCGGTGCAGCCGGGTGGCTGCTCCGGCCTGCGGTACCAGCTCTTCTTCGACGAGCGTTCGCTCGACGGTGACGTCGTCAGCGACTTCGGTGGCGTCGAGGTCGTCGTCGACCGGATGAGCGCCCCCTACCTGTCCGGCGCGACGATCGACTTCGCCGACCGGATCGACGCCCAGGGCTTCACCATCGACAACCCCAACGCGGGCAACTCCTGCGCCTGCGGCGACTCGTTCAACTAAGTCGCGCACCACGCACCACCGACGACGGGGCCGTCCTGCGGGACGGCCCCGTCGTCGTGTCGGGGTGACGGGGTGACGGTGGGAGCGGTCCCGGGTGACCCTGGCGCACGGGTGGACGGGCGGTTGCCGTTGCCCGACCGACCGGACACGTCCGGGTTGCCGGGCCGGTAGGCTGACCGCGCCCTGCTCCCGACCCTGAGGGTTGACATGAAGATCGCCGTGACCGGCTCGATCGCCACCGATCACCTGATGAGCTTCCCGGGTCGCTTCGCCGACCAGCTCATCGCCGATCAGCTGCACAAGGTTTCCCTCTCCTTCCTGGTGGACGACCTGGTTCTCCGCCGTGGCGGGGTGGCGGCGAACATCTCCTTCGGCATGGCGCAGCTCGGGCTGCGCCCGGTGCTGCTCGGGGCGGTGGGCGCGGACTTCGCCGACTACCGCTCCTGGCTGGAGCGGCACGGCGTGGACTGTGACTCCGTGCACATCAGTGAGGTGGCGCACACGGCGCGGTTCGTCTGCACCACCGACACCGACATGTGCCAGATCGCGTCGTTCTACGCGGGTGCGATGAGCGAGGCGCGCAACATCGAACTGGCCCCCGTCGCCGACCGGCTCGGCGGGCTGGACCTGGTGCTGGTCAGCGCGAACGACCCGGAGGCGATGCTGCGGCACTCGGCCGAGTGCCGCAGCCGTGGGTACGCCTTCGCGGCCGACCCCTCCCAGCAGCTCGCCCGGATGCCCGGCGAGGACGTGGTGGCGCTGATCGAGGGCGCCGAGTACCTGATGACCAACGACTACGAGAAGTCGCTGCTGCAGAGCAAGGCGCAGCTGACCGACGACCAGCTGCTGGACCTGGTCAAGGTGCGGGTCACCACGCTGGGCAAGGACGGCGTGGAGATCGCCGGCCGCGGCATCGACCCGATCCACGTGCCCATCGCCCGGGAGATCCGGGCGGTCGACCCGACCGGGGTGGGCGACGGCTTCCGGGCCGGCTTCTTCACCGCGCTCTCCTGGGGTCTCGGCCTTGAGCGGGCCGCGCAGGTCGGCTCGCTGCTGGCCACGCTGGTCCTGGAGACGGTGGGCACCCAGGAGTACGACGTCCGCCGCGACCTGTTCGTCAAGCGCCTCGCCGAGTCCTACGGCGACACCGCCGCCGACGAGGTACGCCCTCACCTGCTCCCGTAACCCGCCTCACCCCGGCGATCTTGCACTTTCTGTCGCTGTTTCGCGGCTTCTGCGCGGTTTTGTCCGCGCAAACTGCAAGATCGCGGGGTGAGGGGTGGGTCAGTGGGTGCGGCGGATGTCGTAGGCGGGGCCGTCCGGGCCGGTCACCGCGCCAAGGAACTCCTGGCCACGCATCCGGCACCAGGCGGGGATGTCCACCGCCGCGGCCGGGTCGTCGGCGAGCACCCGGACCACCGTGCCGACCGGCACCTGCGGCATCCGGCGGGCGGCCGCGATCACCGGCAGGGGGCAGCGTTGGCCCCGGCAGTCGATCACCTCGTCCGGCATCGTCACAGTCCCACCACCCCGGCGTCGGCGCGCAGCCCGGCGACGATCCCGGGCAGCTCGGCGAGGAACCGCTCGACGTCGGACTCGGTCGTGTCCCGGTGCAGGCTGACCCGGACGTTGCCGTGCGAGAGCACCCCCATCGCCTCCAACACGTGCGACGGCCGCAGCGTGGACGACGTGCAGGACGAGCCGGACGACACCGCGAACCCCCGCCGGTCCAGCGCGTGCAGCAGCGTCTCGCCGTCGACGTACAGGCAGGAGAAGGTCACCAGGTGGGGCAGGCGCAGCACCGGGTCGCCGACCACCTCGACATCGGGCACCTCCGCCGACACCCGCGTCCGGATCCGGTCCACCAGCGGCGCCAGCCGGGCCCGCTCGGCCGCGGCGTCGGCCGCCGCCGCGCGCAGGCTCGCCGCCGCCGCCACCACCGCGGGCAGGTTCACCGACCCGGGGGTACGCCCACCCTCCCGCTCGTCGGCCGGCCAGGGCGACTCCCAGCGGGTGCCCTTGCGGACCGCCAGCAGCCCCACCCCGGGCGGCCCGCCCCACTTGTGGGCGCTGGCGCTGAGCATCGACCAACCGGCCGGCAGGGGTACCCGTCCGACCGACTGCGCCGCGTCGACGTAGAGCGGCACCCCGACGTCGGCGCAGACGGCCGCCGCCTCGGCGACCGGCTGCACGGTGCCCACCTCGTGACTGGCGGTGATCAGCGCGGCCAGCGCGACCCCCGGCGCCTGCACGGCCGTCGACCAGGCGGCCAGATCCAGCCGGCCCACCCGGTCGACCGGCACCGCGTGGGCGACGCCGCCGGCCGCGACGTGCCGCTCGGCGGCGTGCAGGACGGCGGAATGCTCGATCGCGGAGTGCACAAGCGTCGCCCCGGCCCGGTGCCGTCCCGCCAGGCCGCCGAGCACCGCGCCGTGGGCTGCCGTCGTACCGCTGCTGGTGAAGGACAGCTCGTCGGCGCGGACGCCGAGCGTCTGCGCGGCCGCCTCGCGGGCGGCGTCGAGCAGTTGCCGCGCGCGGCGTGCCTGGCTGTAGAGCTTTCCCGGGTCGGCCCAGCCGTCTTCCAGGGCGGCCAGCAGCGCCTGCCGGGCGACCGGATGCAGCGGCGCGGCGGTCGCCGCGTCCAGGTAGACCGAGGAGGCGCTCACGGATCAGTACGCTATCGCGACGTTATGCCCAGGATCCCCTCGATGGGGGCGGACAGTGACCCCACCACGGCCGAGTCCGTCATGGTCGAGTAATCTGCGACCGTCGGTGACGCCTTTGCCGCCGGTGCTGAGGAAAGACGCACCGCGGCGCGCTAGGGAGGCAGGACCAGGTGGTCGCAAGGAGTTCGGAGGTACGGCCGTCGGCCGTACGGCACGGTGCTGCCCCAGGGGTCGGTGGACGCCGGGGACGCGGTGCTGGTCGGTTGGCCGGGCTCGGTCTCGGGGGCGTGGCTCTGCTGGTTCTGCTCACGGGCTGTGACGTGGGTGAGACGTTCGACGGCTTCGGTTGGCCGCAGGGCGGCATCTCGGCCGAGTCGCACCGGATGTACGACCTGTGGATCGCCTCCTGCGTCGCCGCGCTCGCGGTCGGCGTCTTCGTGTGGGGCCTGATCTTCTGGTGTGTCGTGCGCTACCGCAAGCGCGGTAACGCGCTGCCGGTGCAGACCCGTTACAACCTGCCGATGGAGTTCCTCTACACCATCGCGCCGATCCTGATCGTCTCCGTGCTCTTCTACTACACGGCGATCGTGCAGACCGACGTCGACAAGCTGTCGAAGAACCCGGACGTCACGGTCGAGGTCGTTGCCTTCAAGTGGAACTGGCAGTTCAACTACCGCGACGGTCAGGGCACTGAGGCCCGCACCACCGCCTCGACGCTCGGCACCAGTGAGGTCATCCCGGTGCTCGTGCTGCCGACCAACCGGTCCATCCGGTTCGAGGAAACCAGCCGCGACGTCATCCACTCCTTCTGGGTGCCGGAGCTGCTGTTCAAGCGGGACGTCATGCCGGGCAAGATCCGCAACGTCTTCGAGGTCTCCAGCTTGGATGCCGAGGGCGCGTACGTCGGCCGCTGCGCCGAGCTGTGCGGCAGCTACCACGCGTTCATGAACTTCGAGCTGCGGGTGGTCTCGCCGGAGAAGTACGACCAGTTCCTCGCGGCCAAGCAGAGTGGCAAGTCGACTCAGGACGCGCTGGCCGCGATCGGTGAGCAGCCGTACGCGGAGACCACGCAGCCGTTCGACACCCGACGGACGCAGAGCAACTTCAACCCGGACGACGCTCCGGCCGGCACGGGAAGCTGAGGCAGCCGCATGAAGACCGAGTGGCGTATCTTCCTGGTCATCGCCCTGTTCCTCTTCGGCGCAACCGTCCTCTACGGCGCCTGGACGCACGGTGAGTCCGGCAACATCGAGTGGGTGGGCACCGTCGCCCTGCTGCTGTCGTTCCTGCTCTGCTCGATGTGCGGCGGCTTCTTCTGGTTCGTCTCCCGCCGTATCGACCTGCGCCCGGAGGACCGGCCAGACGCCGAGATCTCCGACGGCGCCGGCGAGGTCGGCTTCTTCAGCCCGGGCAGCTACTGGCCGTTCGGTCTGGCGCTGGCCGCCGCGACCGCCGCGCTGGGCATGGTGTTCTGGCAGTTCTGGCTGATCGGCGCCGGCCTGTTGGCGGTCGTCTTCGCCGCCTGCGGCCTGCTGTTCGAGTACTACACCGGCACCCGGCGCACCGCCGAGCACTGATTGACCCGGTCGCCGCGACGCGACCGACCCCGTACCGCCACGAAGGCCCGCACCCCGTCCGGGGAGCGGGCCTTCGTCGTGGCGCACCGGGGTGCCGCCGGTCGGGGCGGTGCGGGTCAGGCGGCGTGGCGGCGGGTGGGCTGGCGACGTCGGCGATCGGCGAGCCGGGTGACGGGGGCGGCGAACGTGGCGATCACCACGGCCGCACCGCAACCGGTGCAGATCAGCTCGGGACAGTCGCTGCCGTGGCCGTCGACGCAGGGCGGCGCCTCGAACGGTGCCACGCCCTCGCAGACGTCGCAGTAGAGATCGCGGTGCGACACGGGCGTCTCCTCTTACTCCAGGCGAACCGCCCCCGAAATGCGACAGCGACGCACAACGGAAGCGGAGAACTACTCGCCTGTAGTTTCCCACGCGGGTCCGACAAATCCCCGCGCCCGCCGGTCACGCGCCGTCCCGCAGGCCCCGACGCCACCGGACGTGATCCACCCGACATCGGTGAATCCGGGGTGTCCGGGCCGGCCGAACACCCCGGATTCCAGGAACCCGAGTCGATCACGCAGCACGCGCCCCGGGGCAGCGGATCAGGTGGTGGTGGCGGTCTCGATCCAGCGGTCCAGAGTGGCCGCCGCAGCGCCCGAGTCGATGGAGTCGGCGGCGCGGTCCAGGCCGGCGCGCAGCGCCTCGGTCAGGTCGCCGTCGAGCGGACCCTGGGTCGCGAGCGCCGCCGCCGCGTTGACCAGCACCGCGTCGCGCACCGGGCCGGTCTCACCGGCCAGCAGGCGACGGGCCACCCCGGCGTTGTACGCGGCGTCACCGCCGCGCAGGTCGCCGAGGGTGGACCGGGGGACACCCAGGTCGGTCGCGTCCAGCACAGCCTCGCGTACGGTGCCGCCCTGCGCCGCCCACACCCGGGTCGGCGCGGCGGTGGTGAACTCGTCCAGCCCGTCCTCGCCGCGCATCACCAGCACCGAGTCGCCCCGAGCGGCGAACACGCCGGCCATCACCGACGCCATCCGTGCGTCGAAGCAGCCGACGGCGCCGGCGCGGGGGCGGGCCGGGTTGGTCAGCGGGCCGAGGAAGTTGAACACGGTGGGGACGCCCAGCTCCCGGCGGACCGGCCCGGTGTGCCGCATCCCCGGGTGGAACCGGGCGGCGAAGCAGAACCCGATGCCGGCCTCGGTGACGCAGCGCACGATGGCGTCCGGGTCGAGGTCGAGCGGGACGCCGAGGAACTCCAGCAGGTCGGCGGTGCCGCAGGAGGACGACGCGGCCCGGTTGCCGTGCTTGACCACCCGGACGCCGGCACCCGCCACGACCAGCGCGGCCATGGTGGAGATGTTGACCGTGTGGGCGAGGTCACCGCCGGTGCCCACCACGTCCAGAGCCGTCGAGCGCAGGTCGTCGGGAAGGTCGACCGGGACGGCCCGGCTCAGCATGGTCTCCACCAGGCCGGCCAGCTCGGCCGAGGTCTCACCCTTGGCCCGTAGCGCCACGGCGAAGCCGGCAACCTGCGCGGCGCCCGCCGAGCCGGCCATGATCTCGCCCATGGCCCAGGCGGTGTCGGCGGTGGAGAGCTCCTCGCCGCGCAGCAGCGAGTTGAGCAGGTGCGGCCAGGTCCGATCGCCCATGGCGGGCCTCCCGAGCGTACGAAGTGCGGGTGGGCTGGAATCGGCGCCGGCTTATCCGGCGCCGTGTCGGTGCCGGAGAGCGGGGGACGTCAGGCGGGTGCGTGCGTCCGCAGCAGCTCGGCCACCGTGCTGCCGGTGGTCACCGGGTCGAGCGGGTGCACCAGCGTCGCGTCGACCTCGGCGTACGCGGCCAGCCATCGGTCCGCGGCCCGGGCGATCACCAGGCAGGTGGGCGGGGCGTCGTCCCGATCGTCCTTGATCTGGCGGGCGATGCCGATGCCGCCGCCGGGGCTCGCCTCGCCGTCGAGCACCAGCAGGTCGATCTCGTAGTCGTCGACCAGCCGGATGGTCTCGGCGTACGTCGACGCGTCGACGAACTCGATCTGCAGCCCGGGTGCGGGCCGGGTGCCGACAGCGAGCCGCATCCGGTCACGGACCTGCGGGTCGTCGCTGTAGAGCAGGACGGTGCACAGACGATCGCTCATGGCTGACAGGCTCCCACCTCGTAGCTGCCCGCCGATCGTACCGGTCGACGTGACGTAGCCGACATCCCGCCCGACGCTCGGCCGCTGGCGTACCGTCTGCGCAGCTCAGGTCGTCGCGGCGTCGGCGGCGCGCTCGCGGGCCTCCTGGCGGTCCAGCTCGCGGTCCACCCGGCGGGCCTCCCGCTCGGACTGCTTCACCCACTGCACGACCAGCACCGCGAGCATGGTCACACTGACGAACTCACCGCCGGCCCAGAGGATGCCGCCGGCGACCACCTGGTCGGCCTTGGGGTCCGCCCAGCTCAGGTTGAGCGACGGGTACCAGTCGCCGCCGAAGAGGGTGGTGCTCTGCATGATGGTGAGCCCGAGCACGGTGTGGAACGGCACGGAGAGCAGCATCAGCAGGGCCCGCGCCGGGTACGGCCAGCGGCCCGGGAGCGGGTCGAGGCCGAGCAGCGGCCAGAAGAACACGCAGCCGGTCATGATGAAGTGCGCGTGCACCAGCTCGTGTGCCCAGGCGTGTTCCAGGGTGAAGCGGTACAGGTCGCTGAAGTACAGCGCGAACGGGTTGACCACGAAGATGGCGAACGCCACCAGCGGGAAGCTGTAGACCCGGGCGACGCGGCTGTGCACGATCGCCAGGAGGCGCTTGCGCGGCCCGACCGGCAGGGTCCGCAGCGCCAGCGTCATCGGTGCGCCCAGCGCCAGGAAGATCGGCGACACCATGGAGAGCACCATGTGCTGGACCATGTGCACCGACAGCAGCGCGGTGTCGTAGGCGTGCAGCCCGCTGACCGTGACCAGCGCGATACCGCCGAGGCCGGGGCCGAGGAAGAACACCGTACGGGCGATCGGCCAGCGGTCCCCGCGGACGCGCAGCCGGTGCACCCCGTAGAGGTAGAGGCCGGCGGCGAGCACCAGGCCGAGGGCCAGCCAACTGTCCAGCCGGGTCTCGGTCAGCACCGCGCCGACGGTGAACGGTGGCGGGGTCGCCTCGGCCCCGGCGGCGAGCGCCGACGGGCCGGCCGGAGTGGCCGCGAGCACATCGGCCGGGACGGCCGAGGTGGCGGCGAGGATCCTATCGACGTGCAGCACGCTTTTCAGGCTAGGCCAGGCGAACCGGACCCTGACACTCGGGCCACGGAAGGCGCAGGTTTGCCACCCCGCTGATCGCCGGCCCCGGTCAGGGGCAATAATGACGGCGTGACTGCGGCCCCAGCCATTGACAAGAGCCGGATCCACTCTCTGACGCGACCCAACATGGTCAGCGTCGGGACGATCGTGTGGCTCTCCAGCGAACTCATGTTCTTCGCGGCGCTCTTCGCGATGTACTTCTCGATCCGCGCGGCAGCGCCGGAGCAGTGGGAGAAGCACACCGAGTCGCTGAACATCCCGTACGCGACCACCTTCACGGTGATCCTCGTGCTGTCCTCGGTGACCTGCCAGCTCGGCGTCTTCGCGGCGGAGAAGGGTGACGTGCACGCGTTGCGACGCTGGTTCACCGTCACCTTCGTGATGGGCCTGATCTTCGTGCTCGGCCAGGTGAACGAGTACCGCCACCTGGTGGAGGACGGCGTCAAGATCAACGTGGACGGCTACGGCTCGATGTTCTACCTGACGACCGGCTTCCACGGCCTGCACGTGACCGGCGGTCTGATCGCCTTCATCATCTTCATGGTCCGCACGACCATGGGCCGGTTCACCCCGGCGCAGGCGACCTCGGCGATCGTCGTGTCGTACTACTGGCACTTCGTCGACGTCGTGTGGATCGGCCTGTACGCCATGATCTACTGGCTTCAGTGATCTTGGCGCGTCACGAACCGCGCCGCTGCTCCGTCCCCTGAGACAAGGTCCAACCGGTTAAGGACACAGCTCATGACTTCTGACAACGACCGCCGACGCGGCCTGCTCGCGCGGTTGCGCGGGCGGCCCGCCGCGCGCAGCAGGGGCCGCCGCCGGCTGGGCGCCGCGGTCCGGCTGTTCGCCGCGCTGATGATCGCCGGCGGCGCCTACACCGTCTTCGCCCCCGGTGCCCAGGCGCAGGACAATCCGCCGCTGACCGGCGCCGCAGCCGAGGGCAAGGCGCTGTTCGACGTGAGCTGTGTGACCTGCCACGGACGCAACGCCCAGGGCGTCGAGGGCCGCGGGCCGAGCCTGATCGGCGTCGGCGCGGCCTCGGTCGAGTTCCAGGTCAGCTCGGGCCGTATGCCGCTGGCCCGCCAGGAGGCCCAGGCGCACCGCAAGCCCCCGGTCTTCACCGACGAGCAGACCCGTCAGCTCGGCCAGTACATCCAGGAGTTGGGTGGCGGCCCGGTCGTCCCGCAGGGTGACGACCTCCGCGAGAACGGCAACGTCGCGGCCGGCGGCGAGCTGTTCCGAATCAACTGCTCGCAGTGCCACGCCTTCGGCGGTGGCGGTGGCGCGCTCTCGTCGGGCAAGTTCGCCCCGAGCCTGCACCCGGCGACCGACCGCCAGATCTACGCGGCGATGCTGAGCGGCCCGCAGAACATGCCGGTGTTCGGTGACAACCAGATCACGCCGGAGCAGAAGGCCGACATCATCGCCTACATCCAGGAGACGCTGAAGACCGACCAGGACCCGGGCGGGTTCAACCTCGGTCGGTACGGGCCGTCCACCGAGGGCCTGGCGATCTTCCTGGTTGGCATTGTGGCGCTCGTGTTCGCTAGCCTGTGGATTGCGGGTAAGTCGTGACCGAGCGGATCTTCAGATTCAGTGCCGTGGTGCCGCTCGGCGCCACCCGTAGCGAGGTGACGGCATGAGCACGCACACCGAGCACCAGGCCCCGCAGGGCCAGGAGCCGCTCGACGTGAACGACCCCCGGCTGACCCGGTTCGACATCGTCCGTGAGGGCGCGCGTCGGGACGACATCGAGATCGTGCACTACGAGCCGCAGGTGCTGCCCGGCACGAAGGCCGAGCGTCGGCTGACCCGGGTGGTGGCTGGCTTCTTCCTGATCACCGGCCTGGCGGCGACCGCGTTCCTGGCCATCTACATCTGGTGGCCGTGGCAGTACGCGCCGGGCCGCGGCGGCGACAAGTTCTACACGCCGCTGCTGGGCGCCACCCTCGGCATCGCGCTGCTCGCCGTCGGCTTCGGCATCCTGACCTGGGGCAAGAAGTTGCTGCCCAAGGAGGTCTCGATCCAGGACCGGCACGAGGGCGCGGTGGACGCCGACGGTCGCACCATCACCGGCCAGACCATGCTCTACATGGCCGACGAGCTGGGTGTGAAGCGTCGTCCCCTGCTGGGCATCTCGCTGCTGGCCGGTCTCGCGCCGGTCGCCGCGGTCGCGGCGGCGCCGCTGGTCGGCGGTCTGATCTCGCAGCCGCACAAGAACAACCAGATGTTCACCACCGGGTTCGCCGCCGCCGAGGGCGGCGAGCGGATCCGCCTCGTCCGCGAGGACGGCCGCCCGGTACGCCCGGCGGACATCAGCACCGGTGGTCAGCTGACGGTCTTCCCGGGCATCGAGCACGGTGTGAGCAACCGGCACGCCGACTCGCCGACGCTGCTGATCCACCTGCGTGACTCGGACGCGCAGGAGTCGCGCCGGGCCAACGAGCGGGTCGGCCACGGCGACTACATGTGGGGCAACTACGCGGCGTTCTCCAAGATCTGCACGCACGCCGGCTGCCCCGCGAGCCTGTTCGAGCAGCAGACCAACCGGCTGCTCTGCCCGTGCCACCAGTCCCAGTTCCTGATCACCGACAACGCCCGGCCCGTCTTCGGCCCCGCCAGCCGGCGGCTGCCGCAGCTGCCGATCGAGGTGGACTCCGAGGGCTTCTTCGTGGCGAAGTCCGACTACACCGAGACCGTCGGGCCTGATTTCTGGGAGCGGCCATGAAGCGTCGAAAGTTTGACCTGGCAGCCACGCCGGGCAAGGCCGCGGTGGGGGTGGACGACCGCTTCCAGGTGGCCACTCCGCTCCGTCGGCTGCTGAACAAGGTCTTCCCGGACCACTGGTCGTTCCTGCTGGGCGAGATCGCGCTGTTCTCGTTCATCGTGCTGCTCCTGACCGGTGTGTTCCTCACCTTCTTCTACGAGCCGGCGATGACCGAGGTGGTCTACGACGGCAGCTACGCGCCGTTGCAGGGCACGCCGATGTCCGCCGCGTACGCCTCCAGCCTGGACCTGTCGTTCGACGTCCGCGGCGGCCTCGTGATGCGGCAGATGCACCACTGGGCGGCGCTGCTGTTCATGGCCGCGATCGTCGTGCACATGCTGCGGGTGTTCTTCACCGGCGCATTCCGCAAGCCGCGCGAGACCAACTGGATCATCGGCTCGCTGCTGTTCTGGGTCGGCTTCCTGGCCGGCTTCACCGGCTACTCGCTGCCGGACGACGGCCTGTCCGGCACCGGCCTGCGGATCGCCTCGGCGATCATGCTGTCCATCCCGGTGATCGGCTCCTGGCTCACGTCGTCGATCTTCGGTGGCGAGTTCCCCGGCACGATCATCATCAGCCGGTTCTTCATCGCCCACGTCCTGCTGATCCCGGGTTTGCTGCTCGCGCTGATCAGCGCCCACCTGGGCCTGGTCTTCAAGCAGAAGCACACCCAGTGGCCCGGCCCCGGCCGGACCAACGGCAACGTGGTCGGCGAACGGATGTTCCCCCGCTACGCGCTGAAGCAGGGCGGCTTCTTCATGGTCGTCTTCGGCGTCATCGCGCTGCTGGGCGGTCTGTTCCAGATCAACCCGATCTGGCTGTTCGGCCCGTACGAGGCGTGGGTGGTCTCGGCCGCCAGCCAGCCCGACTGGTACGTCATGTTCCTCGACGGCTCGACCCGACTCATGCCGGCCTGGGAAATCAACATCCCGATCGGCGACCACTACGTCATCCCGCCGCTGTTCTGGCCGACGGTCGTGCTGCCCGGCATCCTGGTCGGCCTGTCGACGATGTACCCGTTCCTGGAGGCCCGGCACCTCAAGGACCGCAAGAGCCACAACCTGCTCCAGCGGCCCCGCGACGTTCCGGCCCGTACGGCCGTCGGCGCCATGGCCGTCTCCTTCTACGTCGTCTTGACGCTCTCGGGCGCCAACGACGTGATCGCCGACAAGTTCCAGATCAGCCTGAACGCGATGACCTGGGCGGGCCGGGTCGGCCTGCTGGTGGTCCCGCCGCTGGCGTACTACGTCACCTACCGGCTCTGCCTGGGCCTGCAGCAGCACGACCGGGAGGTGCTCGCGCACGGCGTGGAGACCGGCATCATCCGGCGCCTGCCGGACGGCCGGTTCGTCGAGGTGCACCAGCCGCTCAGCGCGGCGAACGGGCACGCGGACGGCCACGGTGAGCTGGACTACGTCGGCTGGGTCGTGCCGAAGAAGATGAACCGGCTCGGGGCCCTCGGCCCGGCGGTCCGGGGCTTCTTCTACCCGATCGAGAAGCCGGTCGAGGCGCCGGTCTCGCCGGGTCACCCGCCGGTCGAGCCCCGGCCCGAGCGCGCGGAGATCGGCAGCGGCGAGAGCCGCCACTGACCTCTCGACAGCACCGTCACGTGACGCCCGCCGGACTTCCGGCGGGCGTCACGTCGTTGTCGGTGTCCCGTCGCCCATCCGAGCAGGAGTCGGACGGCCACGGCGGGACCGGTCGACCCCGCGCGTCGGGCGATCGCAGGAATAACCCCCGTGAGCCGGGTATCCGTGCGGTCCAACGTCTCAAGGGGGGGAAGCATGTTGGGTCTCAAACGCCTCGGCCTGTTGGCCGCGCTGGTGCTGGTAGGCGTCGCGCCGGCTGCGGCCGCGCAGGCTGCGGCACAGCCGTCGACGCAGGACACCCAGTATCTGCAGGCGCTGCACCAGGTGAACCTGTTCGAGATCACCGCCGGTGACCTGGCTCAGCAGAAGGGCCAGAACCAGGGGGTCAAGGACCTGGGCGCGATGTTCAAGACCGACCACACCCAGCTGGACCAGACGGTGCAGCAGACCGCGTCCCAGCTCAACGTCGAACTGCCGAAGGAGCCCACGACCGACCAGCAGGCGGTCATCGACAAGCTGAACAACGTCAGCGGCGCGGAGTTCGACAGGCTCTGGGTGACCAGTGAGCTGGCCGGTCACGTCCAGGCCATCCAGGCCACCCAGACGGAGATCTCGCAGGGCTCCGAGCAGTCGGTGGTCCAGCTGGCCCAGACCGCCCTGCCGACGCTGCAGACGCACTATGACGAGCTGGTCCAGCTCGCCAACCAGTTGGGCATCCCGGTCCCGCAGGCCAGCGCCAGCGGTACGCCCAGCCCGGGTACCTCGTCGTCGGCTCCGGGTGGCACCACCGAGTCGCCCGCTCCGGGTGGCATCACCGAGTCCCCGGAACCGGGCCTCGGCACGACCGAGCGGCCCGCGCCCAGCCAAAGCTGACGTAGCGGCAGCAGACGGCCGGTCCACCCGCACGGGTGGACCGGCCGCGCCGCGTCCGGCGGCGGCCGTCCACGCGGCCCGGCGGGTCAGTCGGCGTCGGCGAGGCCGATCGCGAACGTCTCCTCAAGGTCGAGCTGGGAGTACGCCCGGAACGCGATGTGCGACTCCGTGTTCAGCACACCCGGCACCTTGGAGATGCTGCCCGCGATGACCTGCGCGATCTGGTCGAACTCGCGGACCCGGACGATGGCGATGAGGTCGACGTGCCCGGCCACCGAGTAGACCTCGCTGACGCCGGTGACATTGGCGAGGGTCTCCGCCACCTCGGGGATCGCGTCGGTGGCGCAGTCGATCAGCACGATCGCGGTGATCACGGGGCAATTCTCCGTTCGTTGGCGTCGCTGCCCATGCTAGATGTTCCCGCCGGGACCGGGGTCGGGTGCACCCGGCACCCGTCCTCGCGAGCCGGTCCTCCCGCGCCCCGTCCTCCCGCGCCCGTCGCCGTTGCTCGGGTGTCGGGTGCCCGGCGCTGTCGCCATCAGCCGTCGCTCCAGGTATGCCCACGGCTTGGGCAGGCGTGTCGCCAACGAGCGGTATACCTGTGAGTCATAAATATGACCCACAGGTATACCGCTCACACGAATCATCCCGCCGGCGCGCCGACGCGCCGAACCGACCGGTCTGTCGACCGCGGAGCCGGCGGCACGGCGAGCGGTCGGCCTGCGGGTCTTTCGGACCGGGGGCGCGGCGAGTGGTCGGCCTCGGATCCGGCGAGCGGTCGGCCCGCGGGCGCGGCGAGCGGTCCGCCCACGGGCGCGGCGAGCGGCCGGCCCGGCGGCGCGGGCGCGCGGGTCAGCCGTGCGGGGCGGCTTGGACGGTGCCGGCGTCCCCGAACCGGATCACGTCGTGCAGCCGTTCGCCGCTGCGCACGAGCGCGCCCGGCCAGACCACGGTGCGGCGTACGTCGCCGTCGACCCGTGCGCCAGCGCCGACCACCGACTCCACGCAGCGCCCGGTCACCGTGGCGGCCGGGTCGACCAGCACGTTGCCCCTTGCGGCGTGCAGGTTGGCCGCCAGGTAGTCGGCGGGGGTGCCGGTGTCGTAGAAGGTGCCCGGGTAGGGCACCACCTCCAGCGCGCCGGCCGCCTCGGCCGGCCGCCACACCGCGCGTACCAGGTCGGAGAAGACCACCGGCAGGTCGCGGACCAGCCGCCACGGCAGCAGCGAGAACCCGGTGAAGCAGTGCCCGGCGAAGGTGCCGGGCGCCCTCGGGTCGGCCGCGGGCTGCCCGAGCAGGCGGACGGACTCCCCGTCCCAGCCGTCCAGCAGCGCGGCCACGTCGGGGCCCGGGGGAGTGGCCGGGTCGGCCAGGTACGCGTCGGCGTTGCCGACCAGCACCGGCCGGCCGTCGATCCAGTCCCGCAGGTTGGCCACCCCGCCGGCGGTGCCGAGCGGGTCACCGGGCTCCACCGACAGGTGGGCGCGATCGCCGACGTGCGCGACCACCTGGTCGGCGAGGTAGCAGGCGTTCACCGCGACGCGTGCGGGACCGCTCAGGCCGAGGCCGGCCAGGCGGTCCAGCGCCCGGTCCAGCAGTGCCACGTTGCCGACCGGGCAGAGCGCCTTGGGCACCCGTGCGGTGAGCGGGCGCAGCCGGGTGCCCTCACCCGCGGCGAGCACGACCGCGCAGAGGTCCGCCGGCCCGCCCGCTCCTTTCACGGCGCGGTGTCGGGCACCGGGGGCGGGAACTGCCCGGCCAGCGGCCCGATGTCGTAGTAGGCGAGCAGCCGGGCCGTCGGCCAGGTCAGCTTGGGCAGGTCGTCCAGCGGATGCCAGGCGGCCTCGAAGACCTCCGCGCCGTCGACCACCAGCTCTGTGCTGGACGCCGGCACCTCCGTCTCGAAGACCATGTCCACCCAGCCCTTGGCGTGCACGATCGCGTTCGGCACCGCCGGGCGCAGCCGGGACGGCGGCAGCCGGATGCCGGACTCCTCGAACAGTTCGCGGACCGCGCCCACGACCGGAGGCTCGGCCCGGTTGAGCAGGCCGGCTGGCAGTGACCAGCCCTTGCCGGGGGGCTGGCGCAGCATCAGCAGTCGGCCCGCACCCGTCGCCTCGGAGTCACGGACCAGGGTGACCGCCCCGACGATGTACTTGGGCACGGCCAGCTTGACCAGGCGACGGCGCACCGGCAGCGGCAATCGGTAGAAGGCCTGGTAGAAGATGGCCCGACCGG
This sequence comes from Micromonospora sp. NPDC047557, assembly GCF_043205095.1. Lineage (NCBI taxonomy): Bacteria > Bacillati > Actinomycetota > Actinomycetes > Micromonosporales > Micromonosporaceae > Micromonospora > Micromonospora sp. NPDC047557. The sequence continues at coordinate 245,997 of NZ_JBIDDK010000003.1, forward strand.
TGGCGCGGGAACGGGGGATCATGACCCCAGGCTAGTGGTCACGAATGTCCTTCGGACGCGCTGGGGCTGGGCGGGTCACTGTCGATGGTCGACCAGGTCGATGAGCTGGCGTACCACGGTGTCCGGTTCGATCACCCGGTCGAAGACCGCGACCAGCAGGGTCTCCAGGTCGGGATAGCCCAGCTCCTCGGAGAGCCGCAGCAGCGGCAGGTCGCTGGCGAGGCCGCGGTTGTGCTGGCGCAGGGCGAGCCCGATGGTGGCCCGACCGAGGCGGACCTTGTCGCTGATCGTGATGCCCGGCTCGGTGTGCTCGGCGAACCATCTGTTGATCTGCATCTGCGCGTTCGGCGACTTGACGAAGCTCAGCCACTCCTTGCGCGGGCCGCGCGGCGCCACGCCGGCCTCGAAGCCGTTGTCACCGTCGCTCTCGGTGAAGATCTCCACCACGTCGCCCTCGTCCAGCTCCGAGCTCAGCGGCGCGAGCCGGCCGTTGATCCGGGCGGCGAGGCAGTGGTCGCCCCGCTGGCTGCCCAGCTCGTACGCCAGGTCGACAGGTGTGGCGCCGGCCGGCAGCACCACCTGACGCCCGTCGGCGAAGACCTGGATCTGGCCCTCGGCGAGGTCGCAGCGCAGCGACTCGTAGAACTGTGCCGGGTCGGCGGCGTCCGGCTCCCAGTCGAGCACGCGGCGCAGCCAGTCCAACTGCTCGGCCCGGGCGGCCGCGCTGCCGCTGCCCGAGCGCGGGAAGCGGAAGTCGGCGGCGATGCCGTACTCGGCCGAGCGGTGCATCTCCTCGGTGCGGATCAGCACCTCCACCGTGCGGTCCTGCGGGCCGCAGACGCTGGTGTGCAGCGAGCGGTAGAGGTTGTTCTTCGGTGAGGCGATGAAGTCCTTGAAACGGCCCGGGATCGGCCGCCACGTGCCGTGGATCGCGCCCAGCGCGGCGTAACAGTCGGTGGCCGGACCGTCGACCACCACCGAGATGCGGGGCAGGTCGTACGGTGCGGTGTGGCCGCCGGCGATGGTGTCCTTCCAGATCGAGTAGAGGTGCCGGGGGCGCGGGCTCACCTCGGCGTCGACCCGGCTGCGGCGCAGCGCCACCCGGGCCCGTGTGACCACCGCGTCGAGGTAGGAGTCCCAGCCGGGCCGATCGTGCACGTGCCGGGCCAGCCGGGCGTGCTCCTCGGGCTCCAGGTGCAGCAGCACCACGTCGTCCAGCTCGCGCTTGAGGGTCTGGATGCCCAGCCGGTCGCAGAGCGGGACCAGCACCTCCTGGGTCTTGCGGGCGATCCGTTCCCGGGACGCCGCGGAGCGCACTCCGAGCGTGCGCATGTTGTGCAGCCGGTCGGCCAGCTTGATGATCAGCACCCGGACGTCCTTGGCGGCCGCGACGATCATCTTGCGGATCGTCTCCGCCTCGGCGGCCTTGCCGTAGAACGCCTTGTCGAATTTCGTTACCCCGTCGACCAGGTGGGCCACCTCGCCGCCGAAGTCCTCCGACAGCGCCTGGAGCGTGTAGCGGGTGTCCTCGACCGTGTCGTGCAGCAGCGCCGCCACCAGGGTCGTGGTGTCCATGCCCAGCTCGGCGCAGATCTGCGCCACCGCGAGGGGGTGGGTGATGTACGGTTCCCCGCTCTTGCGGAACTGGCCGCGGTGCATGTTTTCCGCGATCGTGTACGCCCGGCGCAGCACGGCGGGGTCGGTGCCCGCGTGGATGCCGCGATGGGTGCGGACCAGGTGGGTCACCGGGTCGGAGTCGGTGGTCGGCCAGGTCAGCAACGACCGCAGTCGGCGGGTCAGGGGCAGCTCACCCGACCGGGTCGGCAGGGCGCCCCCCAGGGCGGCGCCGTGTCCGGCGTCGACGTCCACGAGGGACACCTCCTCACCCCGGCTCCGCGACCGCCGGACCGGGCGATCGGGAGCAGGCCCACGAAACGGGCAGGACTGCACTTCTCTAACAGCCTAAGGGAGTCGACGTAGTCCGATCGGTCAGTTGGTCATGAGCGTTCGGTCGAGAGTTGGTGCGACGCCCCGCTCTCGGCCTTCGCCAGCAGGTCACGGAAGCGGCCCGCCCCGCCCGCCGGCGAGGACCAACCGGACGACATCTCGACCAGCCGGGTCTCCGGCCGCTCCAACCAGGACAGGATGCGCTCGGATTCCTCCGCCGTGGCCGACGGCACCGGGCCGTGCCCGCCCGACACCGTCTCGGCGGTGGCGCGGATGGCGTTCAGCGTGGGTCGCGGGTGGACGCCGGGCGGGGACACCCCGGCCCCGGCCAGACGACCGTGCCGGACCAGGGCCAGCTCCCAGCCGCCCCGGGCGGCCGGTCGGGCGGCGGCCAGCTCCACGATCCCGGTAAGCGCCGCCAGCCGCTGCATCCGCACGGTGGCGCGCAGCACCGCGGCCAGCCGGGACCGCACCACGGCGGCCTCCTCGTAGCGCTGGTCGGCCGCGAGCACGTCGATCCGGGCCAGCAGCGCGTCGACCACCGGCTGCGGGTCGCTGGCGGTCGCGGTGCGAAACGGCCCGGCTGCTCTGTCGTCGTACTCCTCCGGGGTGATCTTGTGTTCGCAGGGCGCCGGGCAGCGACCCAGCTCGGCCAGCGCGCAGGCCGGCGTGACGGTGCGCAGCGAGAGCCGGTGCGTGCACTGGCGCAGCGGCACCGCGTCGTGGAAGCCGGCGGCGGCCAGCTCGGCGGCCCGCCGGGAGGTGAAGGGCCCGAGGTAGGCGGTGTCCGTGGGGGAGAGGGCCCGGACGATCGACAACCGGGGGTACGGCCCGTCGGTCAGCTTGAGCCAGACCATCCGCTCCGGGTATTTCGACCGCCGGTTGTACGGCGGAGCGTGCGCGGCGATCAACCGCAGCTCGCGGACCTCCGCCTCCAGCGAGTGGGCGCACTCCACCGCCTCGACCCGCTCGGCCGCGCCCAACATCTCGGAGATCCGGGCGCGCTTCTCGCCGGCCGTGAAGTAGCTGCGCACCCGGGTGGCGATGTCGCCCGAGGTGCCGACGTAGAGCGGCCGGTCGTCGGCGGCCCGGAAGATGTAGACGCCCGGGACCTTGGGCAGCCCCTCGGCCAGGTGGCGCTTGCGGCGCTGCGTCGGGGTGACCGCGCGGGCGAACTCGATGGCGTCGCCGACGGTGTCGACCCGGTGCCCACCGAGCCGGCCGATCAGCCCGTGCAGCACGTCGACGGTGGCCTTCGCGTCGTCGAGCGCCCGGTGGGTGGGCTGGGTGGCGGTGCGGAAGTAGGCGGCCAGGGTGCCCAGCTTGCGGTTGGGCACCTCGTCGCGGGTCAGCACCCGCCGGGCCAACGCCGCCGTGTCCAGTACGCGCGGATTGGGCCAGCGGTACCCGTGCTTCGCGCAGGCGGCCTTGAGGAAACCCACGTCGTACGGGGCGTTGTGAGCGACCAGCACCGCGTCGGCGATGAACTCCAGGAAGCTGGGCAGCACCTGCTCGATCGGCGGCGCCGGCAGCAGCATGGCCTGGGTGATCCCGGTCAGCACGGTGATGAACGGCGGAATGGGCTGCCCCGGGTTGACCAGGGTGGCCAGCTCGCCCAGGTGCTCGCCTCCGCGCACCTTGACCGCGCCGATCTCGGTGATGCCGCCGCCGTCGGGTGCGCCGCCGGTCGTCTCCAGGTCGACCACCACGAAGGTCGTCGCGTACAGCGGCAGGGCCGGGTCCACCCCGCCCACCGCCGGGTCGAGACCGGCCAGTGACTCCTGGACGTACTCCGCCTGTGCCATCGGCGGCACGCTAGCGCCCCGGTCCGACACTCCCGTCGCAGCCGTCCCAGCAGTCACCATGGGGCTAGGATGAGAGATCGGCTCACTCACCGGGCGGTGGGCCCGGTCGCGGTGGGAGACTTGCCACATGCCCCTCACCGAGCCGTACGACGACCACCTCCCGCAGGAGGATCCGGTCGCGGGCGACGGTGCCGTGGGCGATCCGGACAGCAGTGACACACCTGCCGATTCGGGTGGCGACCCGGCGGTCGAGCCGGAGCCGACGCTGCCCGAGCCGGTCCGGCAGCGGATCGTGGCGCTGACCGCCACCGTGCTGCCCACCCTGCCCGCCGACGAGGTGCCGGTGCCGCTGCGCCGGGTGGCCAAGTTCGCCCCCAACCGCCGCGCCCGGCTCGGCGCCCCGGCCATCGCCGCCCAGCTCACCGCCGACCCGCTGTTCCGGCAGCGGGTCACCGCCCGGGTGCTGGCCGACGCCGGCGACCTCGGCGCGGCCGTGGTCGAGGGCACCGCGCCGGCCGTCGCCGACCCGGTCGAGGTGGCCGCGCTGGCCTACCTGGCCCGACCCCGTGGCTGGCGGGAGCTGATCGACGCCAGCGGCGCCGCGGTCCGCGCCGAGGCGGACAGCGCCGTCGTCGCCGAACTGGTCCGCGAGGCCGAGCAGCGGGCCACCCGCGCCGAACACGACCGGGCGGTGGCCCGGGTCGAGGCCGAGAAGCTCCGCGACGAGCTGGCGCGGGTCCGCGAGGAGCTGGGCCAGCTCCGCGAGGAGTCCCGTCAGCTGGCCCGTACCCTGCGCGAGACGCAGACCCGTGAGCGCAGGGCCACCGAACTCCTGGCCACCGAACGCGGCCGGGCCGCACGCGCCAGCGCCGACGTGGACGCCGAACTCCGCCGCGCCCGCGCCCGGCTCGCCGAGGCGGAGGCCGCCGCCGGGGTGGCCCGGGCCAGCGCCAAGGAGGCGCGTTCGGTCGACGACGCCCGCCTCTGGCTGCTGCTGGAGACCATCGGTCAGGCCGCCGTCGGGCTGCGCCGGGAGCTGGCGCTCGACCCGGTGGACAAGCTCCCCGCCGACTTCGTCGCCGACGCGTTCGCCGAGCAGCCGGGCACCGCCCCCGCCGGCCCGGCCGCCCGTGCCCGCGACACCGACGATCCGGCCCGACTGGACCAGCTGCTCGCCCTGCCCCGGGCGCACCTCGTGGTGGACGGCTACAACGTCACCAAGCGCGGCTTCGGCGAGATGTCGTTGGAGCAGCAGCGCAAGCGCCTCATCACCGGGCTGGGCGGGATCGCCGCGCAGACCGGCGACGAGGTCACGGTCGTGTTCGACGGCGCCGAACGGATGCACGGGCTGCCGCCCGCGCCCCGCGGCGTCCGGGTGCTCTTCTCCCGCAAGGGCGAGACCGCCGACGAGCTGATCCGCCGCCTGGTCCGCGCCGAGCCGGCGGGCCGCCCGGTCGTCGTGGTCTCGTCCGACCGCGAGGTCGCCGACGGGGTACGCCGGCACGGCGCGTACCCCCTGGGGGCCGACTCGCTGCTGCGCCGCCTCGCCCGCTCCTGAACCGCGTGCCCGGGCCGAGCCGTCGGGGCGGGCAAGAATCCGGCGAGGTTCCTGCAGGTTCGGTCGGCGACGGTGTCCGCATCCGCCCGCCATCGTCGGGCACCGGACAAAGGCAGGCGAACGGTATGAGAAAAAGACTGCTGGGCACCATCCTCGGCACGGTTGTCACACTGGCGGCGCTCCTCGTCGCCCCGGGACCGGCCCTGGCGGCCTCGGGTGGCGGCTGCACCGGCGCTTACCCGATCAGCTCGTGCATCTCGTACCAGGGCTCCAACCAGACCGTGGTGGGTGACTTCTACATGAACGCCACACCGGACGGGTCCCGGTGCACGGCGTACCTCCAGCTGCGGACCACGAACAACGGCAACACCTCCTGGATCTACTACGACCTCAACCGGACCGGCCGGTTCGGGCCGATCAGCCGCAACGTCAACGTGATGAACAACTTCAAGGGCTCCGCCGTGGCGGTGGTCGAGGTCTACACGTGCAGCGGAACGTTGCACGGCATCTTCACCAGCCCTCGGGTGTACTACCCGTGACGTCCTGATCCGGCCGCTGGCGCGTCAGCGCCAGCGGCCGGATCGCGTGTCAGCCGCAGCGGGAGACGGCGGGGTTCGGGTCGTGGCCGGTGTACATGTAGTCACCGGCGAGCATGCCGTTCGCGTTGCCGTAGAACGCGTTGTACCAGACGGTGTCGCCGTTGACCGACGAGCCGGTCGCCCAGCAGTTCAGGTAGACCGACTGGCCCTTCGGGATCGTGAGGATGACCGAGCACTGCGAGTTGTTCAGCCACTGGCAGTAGCGCAGGTTCAGGTCCGTCTTCGTCTGGAAGTAGCCACCGGCGAACGCCGGTGTGGCGACCAGGCCGACCGCAGCGGTCACCGTGACGGCACACGCGGCCAGGAGACGTCGTGGATTCATGTCTTCAACCTCCGGCGAGCGGTCAGTAGGAGCAGTACGGGGAGTCCATGATGTCGAGGGCCACCGCGTAGCCGTACGGCTCGAGGTAGGCCAGCTCGCCCGGGGAGACGCAGACCCAGTCGCCGTTGGAGTAGAAGATCTTCGCGCCGTCGTCGTTGCGGCTGTTGTAGACCCAGTCCGCGCCCCTGCTCCGGGACCCGAGGGTCTGGTAGTAGTTGTCCTGGAACGACGCGGTCGGTGCGGCGCCGTCGTACGGGTTCCCGGTCACCCAGAAGCAGACGCGGGGGTAGTTGCAGCCGAATGCCGAGCTGGCCTGCGCCGGCGTGGCGACGAGCCCGCCCGCGGCCGTCGCGATGGCCGCGAGGAGCGCGACGGCCGGGAGCCGGGAGCGTGTGGTCGAGGATGGTCCGCGCATTCGAATCCTCCGATGGATCAACGTGGACGGCCGGCTGCACCCAGCCCGGCAGGTGCGTCGGTGGACCCTCGGCGGGCGGTGGATCGGCCGTAGGGCAACGATCGCAGCGGCCCCGGTCGAGGGAACAGGCGCTTGACCGGCAGTTGACCGGCGATTGGATCGACGACGATCGAGGGCCCGTGGGCTACCCCGGCACCTTGATCGACACGAGGTCGGCGATGTCGGGGTGTCCGGTCGGCCGGGATACCCCGATTTCGCTGATCTGGAGTGGATCTCGCCCCCAACGGGCGGTCGGACGGGGTTTCTGTCGTACCCGGTGGATAGCGTCGATGTGACCGACGGTGCTCGGGCGACGACGACAGGGCGTCGACCGCGCATCGCCAGCGATCAGGAGGCGTGATGCTCATCGACTGCGACGGGTGCGCGAAACGGGCCGACGGCTGTTCCGGCTGCCCGCTGACCGCCCTGTTCGACGAGACGTCCCCGGCGGCCGGGCTGGTCGCCGCCGAGGTCGAGGCGATCGAGGTGCTCGCCCGGGCCGGCTTCGACGTCGAGGTGCTGGCCGCGCCCGCGCGGCCCGACGTCGCCGTACGCCGGGTCCGCCGGGTGGCCTGAGTTCCCGCACGGCCGTCCGCGTCGCCGGAGCGCGACACCGTGGGCGAAGCGGGCTTTTCGCGGGCCATAGGATGGGCGGTCACGGCGGGAGGAGCGGCGGGATGAACGGGGTACGACGCGAGCACGGCGGGCCCCGGTGACCCCGCGCGGTTGGGCGTTGCTGACGCTGGCCGGGTTGACGGTGGCCCTGCTGGTGACCGCCGCGCTGTTCATTCCCTGGCACCGGCCACCGGCGCCCCGCGCCGACCAGCTCGCCGCGCTGCGTGATCTCCCGGCGGAGCAGGTGGCCAAGGGGCGTGCGTTCCGTGCCGCGCTGCGCCCCGGAAGCTACGCCGCGCTCGCCGTCGGGCTGTTGATCGCCGTCGCGCTCGGCCTCACCCCGCTGGGCAGCCGCCTGGTCGAGCTGGTGGGCCGGCCGTTCGGTGGGCACTGGATCGCGCGGGCGGTGCTCGGTGGTCTCGCCGCGGTGCTCGTCGCCGACCTGCTCACCCTCCCGTTCTCCGCGTGGCGCCAGAGCGTGCTGACCCGCTACGGGCTGAGCACCAACGGATGGAGTGGCTGGGCCGTCGACCTGCTCAAGTCGTACGCGGTCAGCGCCGTGATCGGCGCGGTGGCGCTGTTCGGCTTCTACGCGGTCATCCGGTTCGCGCCGCGCTGGTGGTGGGCGTTCGGCGCGGCGGGCGCGGCCCTGCTGGTGGTGCTGCTCTCGTTCGTGCTGCCGGTGCTGGTGGAGCCGGTCTTCAACAAGTTCACCCCGATGGAGCAGGGTCCGCTGCGCACCGAGCTGATGAGCATGGCCGCCCGCGACGGGGTGCCGGTGCGCGACGTGCTGGTCGCGGACGCCTCGCGGCGCACCAGGGCGGTCAACGCGTACGTCTCCGGCCTCGGGCCGACCCGCCGGGTGGTCGTCTACGACACGCTGCTGAACGAGGCCACGCCCGCCGAGGTGACCGCCGTGGTGGCGCACGAGTTGGGGCACGCGAAGGACTCCGACGTGGCGGTGGGCACGCTGACCGGGGCGCTGGGCGCGGCCGCCGCCGTGGTGGCGCTCTACCTGCTCGGCTCGCGGGGGCTGCTGCTGCGGTTGGCCGGCGTCGACTCGGTGGCCGATCCGCGCGCGTTTCCGCTGCTGATCGCCCTGGTCACGGTGGCCGGCCTGGTCGCCACCCCGGTGCAGGCGCTGATGTCGCGGCGGGTGGAGGCGCGAGCCGACGCGCACGCGCTCGCGCTCACCCGCGACCCGGTGGCCTTCGAGTCGATGCAACGCCGCCTCGGCTCGGTCAACCTCGGCGACCCCGACCCGCCACGCTGGGAATATCTCTACTCGGCCTCGCATCCGTCCACCGTGGAGCGGATGGCCGCCGCCCGCGCGTACGCCCGGGAGGCCAGCCGATGAGCCGCACGCTGCTGATCACCAACGACTTCCCGCCCCGTCCGGGCGGCATCCAGTCCTTCGTGCACAACCTCGCCGTGCGTCAGCCAGCCGGGTCGGTGGTCGTGTACGCGTCGAGCTGGCGCGGCGCCGCGAAGTTCGACGCCGACCAACCGTTCGAGGTGATCCGCGAGCGCACCCGGGTGCTGCTGCCCACCCCGCTGATCGCCCGCCGGGCGGCCCGCCTCGCCCGCGCGTACGACTGCGACACCGTGTGGTTCGGCGCGGCGGCCCCGCTGGGGTTGCTCGCGGCCGGCCTGCGCCGCCGGGCGGGCGTACGCCGGGTGGTGGCGCAGACCCACGGCCACGAGGTCGGCTGGGCGGCGCTGCCGGCTGGCCGGCCGGCGCTGCGGCGCATCGGTCGGGGTGTCGACGTGACCACCTACCTCGGCGAGTACACCCGCGTCCGGCTGGCCCGCGTGCTGGACGGGGTGACCGACCTGCGCCGGCTGGCGCCCGGGGTGGACGTGGACACCTACCACCCGACGGTGGACGGTGAGCCGGTCCGGGCCCGGTTGGGGCTGACCGACCGGCCGGTGGTGGTGTGCGTGTCCCGGCTGGTGCCGCGCAAGGGTCAGGACATGCTGATCCGGGCGCTGCCGGAGATCCGCCGCCGGGTGCCCGACGCGGCGCTGCTGATCGTCGGCGGCGGTCCGTACCGGGCGACCCTGGAGAAGCTGGCCCGGCAGATGGGCGTCGAGCGGGACGTGGTGTTCACCGGTTCGGTGCCGGCGGCCGCGCTGCCGGCGCACTACGCGGCCGGCGACGTCTACGCGATGCCCTGCCGCACCCGCAACCGCGGCCTGGACGTGGAGGGGCTGGGCATCGTCTACCTAGAGGCGTCCGCGACCGGTCTGCCGGTGGTGGCCGGGGACTCCGGCGGCGCCCCGGACGCGGTCCGTGAGGGCGAGACCGGGTACGTGGTCCGCGGCCGGGACGTCGCCCAGCTCGCCGACCGGGTCGCCCGGTTGCTCGCCGACCGGGATCTGGCCCGCCAACTCGGCGCAGCCGGCCGGGCGTGGGTGGAGCGGGAGTGGCGCTGGGAGGCGCAGGCACAGCGGATGGCGGCTCTGCTCGCCGGCTGACCGCCGCCCGTGTTCAGCTGCGGGCCGGCCGGGGCGGGGCGTAGCGCGGCACGTACTCCTGGTCGGTGAGCCGTTGGATCGCGGCCATCACCTCATCGGTGATCGTCCGGATGTCGCGGGGCCCGGTGATGCGGCCGGCGACCGGGATCGGCGGACCGAACCGCAGGGTGACCGGGTGTCGGCGGGGCACCCGCGCGTCGACCGGCAGCACCTCGGCGGTGCCGAGCACACCGACCGGGATGATCGGCACCTCGGCGTCGCGGGCCAGCCGGGTCATGCCGACCCGACCGCGGTAGAGCCGCCCGTCCGGGGACCGGGTGCCCTCCGGGTAGATGGCGACGAGACCGCCGGCGCGCAGCACCGGCACGGCCGCGTCGAGGGCCGTGAGGGCGGCCCGGCCGCCGGCGCGCTCGACCCGGATGGCGCCCATGCCGGCGACGATCCGCCGGCTGAGCCAGCCGCTCGGGCCTCGGCCGGTGAAGTACTCGGCCTTGGCCCAGAAGGTGACGTGGCGCGGCGTCAGGCAGCCGAGGAACACCTCGTCGGCGACGGACAGGTGGTTGCCGGCGAGGATGGCGCCGCCGTGGCGGGGGAGGTGCTCCAGCCCTTCCACGCGGGGCCGCCAGCCCAGCCGCAGGGTGGTGCCGACGGTCAGTTTGCCGATGTCGTACAGCAGGGGCACGTCTTCTCCCGGTTCAGTGCGGGGCGGGGCCGAGGTGCGCGTCGAGCGCGGCCCGCAGGAGGGTGTCGTCGTCGGTGACGCCGGTGGCCAGCGGCAGGCTGCCCCAGGCCCAGAGCTGGGCGATGCCGTGCAGGTTGGCCCAGAGCGCGCCGGCCAGCACCGGGGCGGGCGCGTCGGTCGGCTGGCGTGCCTGGGCGACCAGGTCGACCAGGAGGGTGAACAGCGGCAGGCTCGTCTCGCGCAGCCGCAGACGACTGCTGGCCAGCAGGTCGTGGCGGAACATCAGCTCGAACATGCCGTGGTGCGCCGCGGCGAAGTCCAGGTACGTCCGGGCCAGCGCGACCAAGCGGGTACGCGGACCCGTGCCGGCCGCGCGCAGGGTCTCCTCGACGCGGGCGGTGAGGTCGGCGAAGCCCTCCCGGGCGATGGCGGAGAGCAGGTCGACGTGGGTGGGGAAGTAGCGGCGCGGGGCGCCGTGTGAGACGCCCGCCCGGCGGGCGATCTCCCGAAGTGACACCGCCGACTGGCCCTCGCTCAGCACGAGGTCCACCCCGGCGGCCACCAGTCGGGCCCGCAGGCCCGCCTCCCCCTCGCTCATAGACAGTGTCTACCAGGCGGACGTAGACGATGTCTACGGGCCGTGCGGGGGATTCAGCGGATGCGGGCCAGGATGCGGTCGGCGGGGGCCGGCCGGCCGAAGTGCCAGCCCTGGGCGGCGTCGCAGCCGATCGCCCGCAGCCGCTCGGCCTGCCCGGCGGTCTCCACACCCTCGGCGGTCACCGTCAGGTCCAGCGCGTGCGCCAGCGACACCAGCGAGGCGAGGATCCGCTCGTCGGTACGCCCCACCGCCGGCGAGCGCAGGCCGGCCACGAACTCCCCGGCCACCTTCAGCTCGGTGACGGGCAGGTCCCGCAGGTACGCCAGGTTGCTGTAGCCGGTGCCGAAGTCGTCGATGGCGATGCGTACCCCGAGATCGGCAAGCACCCGCAGCGCGCGCACGGGCTCCTTGGCGCTGCTCATCATCGTGCTCTCGGTGATCTCCAACTGGAGTCGCTCGGGCGGCAGGCCGGTCTGGCGCAGCAGCGTGCGGACCTCCTGCACCAGGCCGGGCCGGTGCACCTGCCGGACCGCCAGGTTGACGCTCACGAACGGCGCCTGGACGCCCTCCGCCGACCACGCCTCCGCCTCCCGGCACGCCTCGGCCAGCACCCACCCACCCAGCTGCACGATCAGGCCGGTCTCCTCGGCCAGCGCGATGAAGCTGTCCGGCCGCAGGACGCCCAGCTCCGGATGGCGCCAGCGGACCAGCGCCTCCACGCCGAGCAGCCGGCCGTCGCGCAGCGAGGTCAGGGGTTGGTAGTCGAGGTAGAACTCGCCCCGCTCCAGCGCGGCCGGGATGGCCGCCGAGAGGGCGTAGCGGGCCAGCTCACGGCGGTTGCGCTCGGCGTCGTAGAGCGCCCAGCGCGCCCCGCCGGCCGACTTCGCCCAGTGCAGAGTGCTGTCGGCCGCCCGCATCAGGTCGCCGGGGGTGGCCCCGGCCACCTGCCGCTCGACGATGCCGATGCTCGCCGTGACCTGGAGTTCGTGCCCGTCGACCACCGCCGGTGTGCGGACCGCGGCCAGGGCGCTCTCGGCCACCTCCACCACGGCGTCGGTGCCGCCGGCGTCCTCCACCAGGATGACGAACTCGTCGCCGCCGAGGCGGGCCACCAGGTGTTCACCGAGGGCCTGGCGCAGCCGCTCGGCCACCGTGGTCAGCAGCCGGTCGCCCACCTGGTGCCCCAGGCTGTCGTTGACGACCTTGAAGCGGTCCAGGTCGAGGAAGCACACCCCCATGCGCTGGGCGCCCCGGCCCGGCTCGTTGAGCGCGGCGGTGAGTCGTTCGGTGAACAGCGTCCGGTTGGGCAGGCCGGTGAGCGGGTCGTGGGTGGCCTGGTGGCGGAATCGGGCCTCGCTGGCCCGCAGCGCCCGCTCGGCCTGCGTCCGGGCCATCATGGCGGCCCGGCGGATCGACTCCTGCTCGTCGAGCGTCCGGTCGCGCAGCGCGCGGGCGTAGCCGGTCGCCACGGCGGCGAGCAACCGCGCCATCCGGTCCTCGACGTCCTCGGCCACCAGTCCCAGGTCCCGTACGAGCCGGAGCTGGATGACCTCGACCGTACGACCCAGCCCCTCCGCGGACGCGATGTGCGCGGCGACCAACTCGGCGCCGACCCGGTGCCCGGCCCGCAGGTCGAACGGCTCGGCGAGCAGCGCGCCGGCCAGCTGCCCGGTGAGCCGGTGCAGCAGGGCCTCGAGCTGAGCCTGGGTCATCGGCAGGTAGCTCGTGCCGGAGACCGCCTTGGCCCATGCGCGGGCGAAGGTGCCCGGGCGGGTGGCCTCCCCGGGCGACTCAGTCACCGAGTCGTCCGACGCCGCCCATGAAGACCGCGCGCTCGGCGTCCTCCGCGCTCTCCGGGGTGTCCGGTCGCCACTGTGGCACCCAGACGACGCCCGGGTCGACCAGCTCGAACCCGTCGAAGAGCGCGGTCAGCTCGGCCCGGTTACGGATCCAGAGCGGGCTGTCGGTACGCCGGTAGACCCGCTCGGCCTCGGCGCGCTCGTCCTCGCTGCGCCCGTCGTCGCTGGCCTGCGACAGCACCAGGTAGCTGCCGGGCGCCAACGCGTCGCGCAGCGTCGCCAGCAGCTCCGCCGGCCGGTCGTCGTCGGAGACGAAGTGCAGGACGGCCACGATCATCACGGCCACCGGCTGGCTCAGGTCGAGCAGCTTGCGGACGTCGGGGTGCGCCAGGATCCGCTCCGGGTGCCGCAGGTCCTCCTGTACGACCACCGCGCGGTCGTTGCCGGCCAGGATCTCCCGGCTGTGCGCCACCGCGACCGGATCGACGTCCACATAGACCACCCGCGACTCCGGGTCGATGCGCTGGGCGATCTCGTGCACGTTGCCGACGGTGGGAATGCCCGAGCCGATGTCGAGGAACTGTCGGACGCCGGCCTCGGCGAGGTGGTGGACCGCTCGGCGCAGGAACGCCCGGTTGGCCTGCGCCATCAGCGGCGCCTCCGGGACGGCGGCCACCATCGCCTGCGCGGCGGCCCGGTCGGCGGCGAAGTTGTGCGATCCGCCGAGGTAGTAGTCGTACATCCGCGCGACGCTCGGGCGCTCGATGTCGATGGTGTCGGGTGCCCAGTCCGGCCGCTGCATGCGTTCAACCCCTTGAGTCCGCGACGCGGGCGTCGTCGCCCGCGCGGGTATTCTGCCCCCGACGTACCCGCCAGACCATAGCGTGCCGCCGAATTCCCGCCGACGTCGGTCGATACGCGAAGGTCCGCGCCGGCGGTGGGCCGGCACGGACCTTCGATCGCGGTGTCCCGCTCGACGAGCGGGCGCGGGTCAGAACTTCGGGGCGTCCGGCGCTTCGAGCAGGCCGAGCCGCAGCGCGGTCATCAGCGCCTGTGCCCGGTTGGCGGCGCCGAGCTTCTCGTAGAGCTTCGAGATGTGGGTCTTGGCGGTGGACTCGCTCACGAACAGCTGCTTCGCGATGCCCGCCACGCTCATCCCGTCGGCGAGCAGCCGCAGCACCTGACCCTCCCGGGGAGAGAGCTGCGGGCCGGACGGGGCGAGCCGACGCTTCATCGCCTCGGCCAGGTCGGCGGCGGTGAACGCGCTGGGCGAGGAGGCGGCGTGCCGCGCGGCGGCCACCACCTCGTCGGCCGGGGCGGTCTTCGGCACGAAGGCGCTCGCGCCGGCCTCCAGGGCGCCGAAGAGCTGGTCGTCGCCCGCGTACATGGTCAGCACCACGATGCCCATCGACGCGCTGGACTTGCGCAGCGCGCGGGTGGCCTCCAGGCCGCTGCCGTCGGGCAGTCGCAGATCCATGATCACCACGTCCGGCTGCAGGGCGCCGGCCTGGCGTACCCCCTCAGCCGCGGTCGCGGCCTCGCCGACGACCTCGAACTGACGGTCGCGCTCGAAGGCGTGCCGCAGGCCCTTGCGAATCAGGTCATGATCGTCGACAAGGAGAACCTTGGTGCGGGTGGCCGGTGTCGGACTTGTGGTCATCCTCGGGTTACTCCCCTTCTGGTGCTGCGCTGTCGCGCACGTTGTCGCGCCGGGACGAGGTGCCGAGAACCACCGCCACGGTCGTGCCGCTGGGTTGCCGCGGCCTGATCTCCAACCGGCCCCGGATACGTTCCGCCCTCTCGGCCATGATCGCAAGACCGTACCGTCCGTCGGGGCGCTGGTCAGCCATCCCCTGACCGTCATCCGACACTTCAATTTGAGCGTACGGGGGGTCCACCTCACACGTGACCCAGAGATTTGAGGCTCCGGCGTGCTTGCGGGCGTTGGTCACCGCCTCCTGCGCGATGCGCAGCAACTCGGCCTCGGTGGCCGCCGGCAGGCGCGCGGTGGACTCGTCCAGCGACAGGTGCACCCGCAACCCGCCCGAGGCGCCCACGGTCCGGGCGTACTCGGCGATCGCCGCGGCCAGGCCGCCCTGGCGGTCCACCTCGCTGCGCAGCTCGAACAGGCTCAGCCGCAGCTCCTGGATCACCCGGGTCACCTCGCCGCGCAGCGTACGCAGCGCCTCGGCGGTCTCGTCCGCGTCGTCGAAGACGGTGGCCAGGGCGTTGTCGATGCCGTAGCCGACCATCACCAGCTCCTGCGCCACCCCGTCGTGGATCTCCCGGGCCAGCCGCTGACGCTCCTCGTTGGTGGCCAGCGAACGGACCTCGTCGAACAGCAGCGCCGCCTCCAGCCGCAGCGCGGCCGGCTGGGTCAGCCCGGTCACCCGGGACACCACCGGCGGCGGGTACGCCTGCGCGACGTCCGCCTCCAGCACCACCAGCCCCACCGTGCGCACCCCGGCGACCAGCGGGACGATCAGCGCCGACACGTCCCCACCCCGGTGGGAGCGCGACTGCGAGCGGGCGGCCGTCGTGGCCTGCTGGCTGGCCCAGGCGTCGGCGATCGCCGAGTCCGCGTCCAGGGTCGTCTCCCAGTCCACCCGGTCCACCCCGGCCTGGGCGAGCACCACGAGCCGGCCCCCGCCGCTGGCCGACAGCACCGCGCCCCGGTCCGCCCGGGCCACCGTGCGCAGCTCCTCCAGCAGGTGCTCGGAGATGCCGCCCGGGTCCAGGGTCGCCCCGGGCAGTTGCCGGGCCACCGTCCGCAGCTGGGTCAGCAGCCGGGTCGCCTCGGCGTACGGCTGGGGCTTGCCGTCGGCGCGGACGGCCATCACCCGGTGCAGGGTGCCGGCCGCGTAGAGCCCGAGCGCGGCGAGGATCAGCCACTGCGCGCAGACCGCGAGGTAGCCCACCTGGCCGAGCTGACGCCCGCCGTCGACCTGGGTCAACGCGCCGCTGACCAGCAGCGTGCCGGCGGTCACCGCGAGCAGCGCCGCGCCCTCGCGGAAGCGGCGGCGCAGGGCGGTGACGGTCACCGGCACCGCCAGGTAGGGCAGCACCGCGGAGGCGCCGAGCCCGTCGACAGTGCCCCCGATCGACGCGACGGCGGCGACCTGGCTCGCGGCCAGCCCCAGCACCACCACCTCGGCCACCCGGCTCAGCGGCCCGATCAGCCGGTGCTGCGGGGCGAGCAGGGAGGGCGCTCCGGCGACCGCCAGCAGCGCGATCCACCACAGCTGGGTGACGTCGCGGGTGGCGAACAGGGTCAGGATCGCGACCAGCGCCAGCATCACCAGGCGGGCGGCCGCGGCGAGGGGATGCGGATGTGGTGGGGCGGATGCGGATGCGGGCACGTGACGGATGGTAGTCAGCCGCGGTAGATGTCGGCGATCTCCGCCGCGTACGTCTTGTGGACGACCTGTCGCTTGACCTTCAGCGACGGGGTCAGCTCACCGGTCGCCTCGGCGAAGTCGCGGGGCAGGATCCGGAAGACCTTGATCGCCTCTGCCTTCGACACGGACTGGTTCGCGGTGTCGATCGCGGACTGGACCTCGGCGCGCAGACCCTCGTGCTCGCGCAGCTTCTCGACCGGGGTGTCCGGGGGCAGTCCGGCGCTCGCGAGGAACGTCGGCAACGCCTCCTCGTCGATGGTGACCAGCGCGCCGATGAACGGCTTCGCGTCCCCGACGACGACGCACTGGCTGATCAGCGGGTGGGCGCGGACCTGGTCCTCCAGCACCGCGGGGGCGACGTTCTTGCCGCCCGCGGTCACGATCAGCTCCTTCTTGCGGCCGGTGATGCTCAGGTAGCCGTCGGCGTCGAGCTGGCCCAGGTCGCCGGTGCGGAACCAGCCGTCGGCGCTGAGCGCCTCCGCGGTCGCCGCCTCGTTGTGCCAGTAGCCCTGGAAAACCAGGTCGCCGGAGATCAGGATCTCGCCGTCGTCCTCGATCCGGACGGTCACGCCGGGCAGCGGCCGGCCGACGGTGCCGATCCGGGTGCCGGTGGGCAGGTTCGCGGCGGCCGCGGGCGAGGTCTCGGTCAGCCCGTACCCCTCCAGGATCGTCACGCCGACGCCCCGGAAGAAGTGACCGAGCCGGGGCCCCAGCGGAGCGCCGCCGGAGATGGCGTCGCGGCACCGCCCGCCGAGCGCGGCGCGCAGCTTGCGGTAGACGAGCCGGTCGAAGACCGCGTGCTGGGCGCGCAGCGCCAGGCCGGGCCCGCGCGGGGTCTCCAGAGCCTCGCTGTACGCGATGGCGACCTGCTCGGCGCGGGCGAAGATGCCGCCCTTGCCGTCGGCCTCGGCCTTCTGCTTGGCCGCGTTGTAGACCTTCTCGAACACCCGTGGCACGGAGAGCACGAAGGTGGGGCGGAACTCCTGCAACTCGCCGACCAGGTTCTTGGTGTCCGCGCAGTGCGCCAGGGTGGCCCGGGCCTGCACCACGCCGATCTGAATGAGCCGGGCGAACGCGTGCGCCAGCGGCAGGAAGAGCAGGGTGGCCGCGCCGGCGTTGAACAGGTTCGGCAGCACCGGCACCGCGTTGGCGATGTCGGCGTACATGTTGCGGTGGGTGAGCACGCAACCCTTGGGGCGGCCGGTGGTGCCGCTGGTGTAGATGATCGTGGCCAGGTCGCTGGCCCGGACGGCCTTGCGGCGCTGCTCGACCTCGGCCAGCTCGACGGCGGCGCCGGCGGTGACCAGCTCGTCGACCCCGCCGCGGTCGATCTGCCAGAGGTGGACCAGCTCGGGCAGGCGGTCGCGGACGCCGGCGACCAGGTCGGCGTGCGCGTCGGTCTCCACCACGGCGGCGACCGCGCCGGAGTCGGCCAGGATCCAGGCGGCCTGCTCGGCGCTGGAGGTCTCGTAGATCGGCACGGTGACCGCGCCGACCGTCCAGATGGCGTAGTCGAGCAGCGTCCACTCGTAGCGGGTCCGGCTCATCAGCGCGACCCGGGCGCCCGGGGAGACGCCGGCGGCGATCAGGCCCCGGGCCACCGCCACCACCTCGTCGCGGAACGCCAGGCAGGTCACCTCGGCCCAGGTCGTGCCGCTGCCGTCGGCCGAGCGGGTGGCGCGGGCGAACTGGACCGTGTCCGGCGCGGCCTCGGCGTTGTCCCAGACCGGATCGGTGAGGTTGGCCGCGTCGCCAACGGTGACGATCGGCGGAACGGAGAACTCGCGCACCTGCACTCCTTCGTGCTCGCACTGGCCGGCCGCTGCCCATCCACGGTCTTCGGCTCTGTCGAAACCTACCCGGCGGGGGCGGCGCGGCGTGCGGGCGGTACCCGCCGGGTAGCCTCCCCCCATGGCGGACTCCTCCACCCAGTCGATCATCATCGGCGCGTCACCGGACCGGGTGGCGGCGGTCATCTGCGACTTTCCGAGGTACCCGGAGTGGACCGAGGCGGTGCGCCACGCCGAGGTGATCGAGGAGTACGAGGACGGCTACGCCAGCCAGGTGCGGTTCGCCATCGACGCCGGGGTGATGGCCGACGAGTACGTGCTCGCCTACGAGTACGCCGAGGACCTGTCCCGCGTCGAGTGGCACCTGCTCGCCCCCTCGAAGATGCAGAAGAGCCAGCGCGGCTCGTACGACCTGGTGGCGAACCCGGACGGGAGCACCACGGTGACGTACACGCTGGAGGTCGAGCTGTCGGTGGGGATGCTCGGCATGTTTCGGCGCAAGGCCGAGAAAATGATCATGGACACCGCGTTGAAGCAGCTCAAGCGCCGGGTAGAAGCACCCGGTGCGGCGCAGTGACGCGTCCGGCGGCAGGGTAGAGGAGCCGAGGGTGGGCGGAACGGATCCGGGTTCGGCCCGGGAAGAGGCGGAGCGACTGGTCGCCACCCTGCTCGCGGGGGCGCGACTGGCCTCCGGCGGGTCGGTGGGCGGCGCGTTCGGCCCGCTGGGCGGGATGCTGGCCGGTGTCCTCGGTCACAGTGCCGCTGCGGGCGGCGGCGCCCACGGCGGTGGTGGTTTCGCCACCGGTTCGGCCGAATGCTGTGTCTGCCCGGTCTGTCGCGGCATCGCCGCGTTGCGTGATCCGAGTCCGGAATTCGCCGAACGCCTGGCCACCGGTGCCGGAGACCTCGCGGCCGGCGTGGCCAGCCTGCTCCGCGCGTTCGCGCCGCCGGAGCCACCTCCGGCGACCGCACCGCAGCCGACCGCGCCGGCGCAGCCGACGTCCGCCACGAGCAGCGACGACGACGCCCCACCCTTCGCTCCGGCCGACCGGTCCGCCGAGACCGACGACGAGCACGTGTGGCGCGATGCCACCCGCACCGGGCATGATTCTCAGCCGGCGCCGGAGCGGGATGTCTGGTCGGCCGCCACCCGGACGGCGGACCCACCCGCCCCGGCCACCGCAGCACCCGTCGACGACGCCGGGTGGGTGGTCGCGCCGGCGCCGACCAGCCGACCCGTGGTGCCCGCGACGCGGGCGTCCGACGACACCGGCGCGGACGCGCCGGGCGGCGGCGCCTGAGCGCGGGACATCGCAATCCGGACCGGCGCGTCATCGGCGCGCGCGGACCGGACAGCACAGCAGAGGGGAGCGGCAGCGGTGACGCTGACCATCGGAGTCGACGTCGGTGGCACGAAGGTGGCCGGCGGTGTCGTGGACGACACCGGCACGGTTCTCGTGCAGAGCCGACGGGACACTCCCGCCGATGACGTCGGCAAGACCCGCGACGTCATCATCGAGCTGGTCGGCGAGCTGGCAGCCGGGCGGACGATCGAGGCCGTCGGAATCGGCGCGGCCGGCTGGATCGACGCCACCCGCTCGACAGTGCTCTTCGCCCCGAACCTGGCCTGGCGTGACGAGCCGCTGCGCGAGTACGTCAGCGGCGCCGTCGGCCTGCCGGTGATCGTGGAGAACGACGCCAACGTGGCCGCCTGGGCCGAGTTCCGCTACGGCGCGGCCCGGGACGCCGACGACTCCATGATCATGTTCACCATCGGCACCGGCGTCGGCGGCGGCATCGTGCTCGGCGGCGAGCTGATGCGCGGCGCGCACGGCGTCGCCGCGGAGCTGGGCCACATGCTGGCCGTACCGGACGGGCACCAGTGCGGCTGCGGGCGGCTGGGCTGCATCGAGCAGTACGCCAGCGGCAGCGCACTGGTCCGCTTCGCCCGCGCGGGCGCCCGGCAGGAACCGCAGCGGGCCGCGGCCCTCCTGGACCTGGCCGGCGGCGAGGCCGAGGCGATCACCGGCCACATGGTGACCGCCGCCGCGCAGGGCGGCGACCCGGTCTCCGCCGAGGCGTTCGCGCAGATCGGCAGGTGGCTGGGCACCAGCCTCGCCGACATGGCGCAGATCCTCGACCCGCAGACCCTGGTCGTCGGCGGCGGCGTGATCGACGCCGGTGACCTGCTGCTCGGCCCGACGCGCCGCTCGTACCTCGACGCGCTCGCCCAGCGGGGGCGCCTGCCGGTGGCCGAGGTGCTCCCCGCCGAGCTGGGCAACAGCGCAGGGGTGATCGGCGCGGCCGACCTGGCCCGCCGGATCTGAGGCGGTCGGCGATGGGTGAGGCTTCCGGCGTACCGCTGCGCGTGGTGTCGTACAACATCCACAGCCAGCGCGACGACACCGCCGCGCTGGCGGCGGTGGTCCGGGCCGCGAGGCCGGACGTGGTGATCGTGCAGGAGGGGCCGCGCCGGTTCCGGTGGCGGCAGAAGTCCGCCACCCTGGCCGAGTCGTTCGGCCTGGTGGTGGCCGCCGGGGGTCTGCCCGCCCTGGGCAACCTGCTGCTGACCAGCCTGCGGGTGCAGGTGCGCGGCACCCGTTGCCAGCGCTTCCCGCTGACCCCGGGCCGACACCTGCGCGGCGCCGCGTACGCCGACTGCCGGGTCGGCGACGCCCGGTTCACCCTCGCCGGATCGCACCTGTCCACCGACCCGACCGAGCGGCCGGCGCAGGCCGCCGAGTTCCGGCGAGGGCTGGACGCGGCGAGCAGCCCGGTGGTGGCCGGGGCCGACCTGAACGAGGGTCCGGACGGGCCGGCGTGGGCCACGGTGGCGCGTGGCCTGACCGACGCGGCGATCGCCGCCGACCGGGCGGACCGGCTCACCTACTCGTGCGCCGACCCGCGCCGCCGCATCGACGCGCTCTTCGTCGATCCCCGGATCAGCGTGGTCGACTACGACGTGGTGGACACCCCGCAGACCCGCCGGGCCAGCGATCACTTCCCGGTCCTCGTCGACCTGCTGCTGCCCACCGCCGGCTGACCCCCACCGGCCGGTACCCGCCGATCGGTCCGCGCCAGGGCTGGACATCCGGCTCCGATGTGGAGAGGATTTCGCGGCGACCGGCACCCGTGCCGCACAAAAGGAGATGTCCCGGTGTCCACCTCCACCGACCACGGCCGGCCCGACCCGGATGCGACCCCGTCCGCGCAGAGCCCCGACGGCCGTCCGCTCTCCGACCGGGGCGACACGGTCTGCGTCATCGGGGCCGGGGCCAGCGGCCTGACGGCCATCAAGAACCTGCGCGAGCACGGGTTCGGGGTGGACTGCTACGAACGGGAGACCGGCGTCGGCGGCGCCTGGAACTGGCGACACGACCGCAGCCCGGTGTACGCGAGCACCCACCTGCTGTCGTCGAAGCCGTTCACCCAGTTCCCCGACTTCCCGATGCCGGACTCGTGGCCGGACTACCCGCACCACAGCCAGCTCCTGGCGTACTTCGAGCGGTACGCCGACCACTTCGACCTGCGGTCGCACGTCTGGTTCGGCACCGAGGTGATCCGGGTGGAGCCCGCCGAGGGGGACCGCTGGGACGTGACCACCCGTTCCACCGGCGGGTACGGGCCGGAGCGCACCTCCCGATACGCGGCCGTGGTCATCGCCAACGGGCACAACTGGTCGCCGAAACTGCCCCGCTACGAAGGGCTGGAGGAGTTCCGCGGCGAGATCATGCACGCGTCGTCCTACAAGGACCCGGCGCAGCTGCGCGGCAAGCGGGTGCTGGTGGTCGGCGCCGGCAACACCGGCTGTGACATCGCCGTCGAGGCCGCCCAGCAGGCGTCGCGGTGCTGGCACTCCACCCGGCGCGGCTACTGGTACGCCCCGAAGTACGTCCTCGGGCGCCCGGCCGACCAGGTCAACGACGCCCTGCTGGCGCTGAGGGTGCCGCTGCGGGTCCGCCAGTGGCTCTACCACTGGACGCTGCGCCTGACCGTCGGCGACCTGACCCGCTTCGGCCTGCCCAAGCCCGACCACCGGGTGTACGAGACGCACCCGATCGCCAACAGCCAGCTCGTCTACTACGTGGGCCACGGCGGGATCGCCCCGGTGCCCGACCTGGCCCGCTTCCGCCCGTACGCCGTGGAACTGGCCGACGGCCGCGAGATCGACCCGGACCTGGTCATCTTCGCCACCGGTTACCTGCCGCGCTTCGAGTTCCTCGACGCGTCGGTGTTCGGCGACAGCGCCGGCACGGGCCGGCCCACGCTCTGGCTCAACGCCTTCACGCCGGGGCACCCCACGCTGGCGGTCGCCGGCCTCGTGCAACCGGACTCCGGGATGTTCACCCTGGCGCACTGGCAGACGGTGCTCTTCGCTCGGCTGTTGCGGGCCCGCCGGGACCGGCCCGAGCGGGCCGCGGCGTTCGCGCAGCGGGTGCGCGACCGGGCCGGGGAGCGCTACTCGGGGCAGGTCAAGGACAGTAGCCGGCACTGGTTCGAGGTCGGGCACGCCGACTACCTGCGCGCCGTCCAGCGCGCCCTGCACGACCTGGAGGCCAAGTGAGCGCGAGGAGTGAGCTTGCGAGCCCCGCAGTCGCGAACGGAAGGCAGGATCAGTGAGCGAGCTGCGGATCATGCGGGGGCGGGAGTGGTCCCGGCCGGTCCGGCCGGCGCGACGCGAGGTGCTCAGCGCCGTTCCCGAGGTGGAAGAGGGGCGTCCTCCGCTGCTCTTCGTTCCCGGGTTCGGGCACGGCGCGTGGGCGTTCGCCGAGCACTGGCTGGGTCACGCCGCGTCGCGGGGCTTTCCGGCGTACGCGCTGAGCCTGCGGGGGCACGGCGGCAGCGAGCCGGCGCCGGAGGCGACGCTGCGCGCGTACGCCCACGATGTGGTCCAGGTGGCCGCGAGCCTGCCGCGCCAGGCGGTGCTGGTGGGACACGGCGCCGGGGCGCTCGTGGTGGCGCACGCGTTGGCGCGCTACCCGGCGCGCGGCGCGGTGCTGGTGGCGCCGGTCTTCGGCGGCTGGGGGGTGCTCTCCGCGGCGGTGCGCCGCAACCCGGCCGGGACGCTGCCGGCGGTGTTCGGCGGGCCGCTGCGGCTCAGCCGCACGCAGTTGTTCAGCCGCGAGTTGCCCGACGAGGAGGCCCGGCGGTACGTGGCGCGGCTGGGTCGGGCCGGTCGGCGGGCGCAGTGGGCGCTGCTGGGCGAGCCGGAGGCCGAGCCGGCCGTGGGCACGCCGCCGGTCCTGGTGCTGGGCAGCCCGGACGACCGGGTGGTGCCGGCGTCGACGTTGACGCGGATCGCCCGCCGGTACGGTTCGGCTCCGCTGCTCTTCCCCGGCATGGGGCACGACCTGATGCTCGACGCGCGCTGGGCCGAGCCGATCGACGCGATCCTGGACTGGCTGGAGAAGGAGCCCGCTTCGCGATGAATGGTCGCGCCGGTCAGCCGCCGGCGTGCTGCGTCGCGGAGGCGGCCCGGGTCGCCGGGCGCGGCACCAGCGGGGTGCCGTCGGCGCTGGTGAGGCGGCCGACCAGGGCGCCGCGCTCGTCCAGCGCGCTCAGGTAGGAGCGCGC
This sequence comes from Micromonospora sp. NPDC047557, assembly GCF_043205095.1. Classification (NCBI taxonomy): domain Bacteria; kingdom Bacillati; phylum Actinomycetota; class Actinomycetes; order Micromonosporales; family Micromonosporaceae; genus Micromonospora; species Micromonospora sp. NPDC047557. The sequence continues at coordinate 269,616 of NZ_JBIDDK010000003.1, forward strand.
CCAGGCCCGGATGTCGTGCTGGTGCAGGTGGGCGCGCATGGCCCGCATGCGTTCGGTGGTGTCGGCGGGGCTGGCCCGCAGCGCCGTTTGCAGCGCCTGCTTGAGCCCTTCCAGGTCGTGCGGGTTCACCAGGTACGCCTGGGACAGCTCGGCGGCCGTGCCGGCGAACTCGCTGAGCAGCAGCGCGCCCGTGTCGTCCACCCGGGCGGCGACGTACTCCTTGGCGACCAGGTTCATCCCGTCGCGCAGCGGGGTCACCGCCATCACGTCGGCGACCCGGTAGAGCGCGGCCAGCTCGGCCCGGTCGAACGGCTGGGTGAGGTAGTGGATGGCGGGCTCGCCGACCCGGCCGAACTCGCCGTTGATGCGGCCCACCTCGCGCTCGATCCGCTCGCGCAGGATCTGGTACTGCCCGACGCGTTCCCGGCTCGGCATGGCGACCTGCACCAACACCGTGTCGCGGACCTTGACGTCGCCGCTGGCGAGCAGCTCGCTGTACGCCTTGAGGCGCTGCTCGATGCCCTTGGTGTAGTCCATCCGGTCGACGCTGAGGATGACCTGGCGGGGGTCGCCGAGGTCCTGGCGCAGGCGGCGGGCCCGCGCGGCAACGTCGGGGCGGGCGGCGAGGGCGGCCATCTCGGCCGTGTCGATGGAGACCGGGAAGGCGCCGATGCGCACGACCCGGTCGTCGATCCCGATCCGGCGGTCGGTGGCCGGCAGCTCCAGCACCCGGGTGACCAGTTGGGCGAAGTTGTGCGCCGCCTGGGCGCGCTGGAAGCCGACCAGGTCGGCGCCGAGCATGCCGCGCAGCAGTTCCGCTCGACGGGGCAACTGCATGAACAGCTCCGGCGGCGGGAACGGCACGTGCAGGAAGAACCCGATGCGCAGGTCGGGGCGGAGCGCGCGCAGTTGCCCGGGGACCAGCTGCAGGTGGTAGTCCTGCACCCAGACCACGCCGCCCGGCTCGGCCACCTCGGCGGTCGCCTCGGCGAAGCGTTGGTTGACCCGCTGGTACGCCTCCCACCAGCGGCGGTGGTGCTCGGGTTGCTCGACGGCGTCGTGGTAGAGCGGCCAGAGGGTGGCGTTGGAGAAACCCTCGTAGTGGTCCCGCAGATCCTCGTGGCTGAGGGCGACGGTGTGCATGTGGACGCCGTCCACGTCCGGCAGGGCGGGCGCGGCCCCGGTGCCCCCGGCCCAGCCGACCCAGGTCGCCGGGGTGTGCCGGAGCAGGGGGTGCAGCGCGCTGACCAGCCCACCCGGGCTGCGGCGCCACTCGCAGGCGCCGTCGGGCGCTTGGCTGTCGTCGATGGGGAGGCGGTTGGCCACCACCACGAGGGAACTCTGTCGCATCTCGGGCATTCCGATCAGCAGAGGACTGACCGCCACGAGCAAGGAAAAACCGGTCAGTCAGCGGGGGAAGTGACGTACAGCGGTATTCCTACTGACAGTAAGTTACACCATTGTTACGCCCCGGACGGGGGCGTTGTCGTCCCGGAATGCGGTCGGCGGGCGCGGGAGTCAGACGACGGCGCCGTTGTCCGGGTCGTCGTCGTCTTCGTCGCCGGGGCGCAGGCGCCAGATCAGCGTGACGAAGCCGGCCAGGATGCCGGTGAACCCGAACAGGGTGACCGCCGAGCGGTCCACCGGGAGCAGCGACGGAAAGAGGAAGAGCACGAACCCGACGACCACCGCGAGCGCGCCGACCACCGCGTACTTGGAGATCCGCGGCAGTGGCGGGGGTGGCGGCGGGTGGTAACCCTCGTCCTCGTCGTCGTCGGGCAGATCGGCGCCGAAGGTGTCCAGACCGTCCAGCAGCGAGGGCTCGTCACCGCGGGTGCCCCGGCCGACCGAGATCCCGGAGAAGTCGGTGGCCGATGGCAGGCGGCGGACGTCGGTGGCGGTCGGACCGGCCTCGTCGGCGCCGGAGCGGGCGAGCGGACCAGCCGTCGGCTCGTCCCGGGTTTCCCGGTCGTCGCGCTCGTCCACGTCCTCCGCTGCCGGCCAGGGGCGCTCGTCGGCGGTCGAGGTGGTGTGGAAGCCGGCCACGATCCGGGCCCACTCGGCGTCGATGTCCGGCTCGTCGCGGGCCGGCGGCTGCTCCGGGGCGCTCTCGTCGGCGAGTTGGGTGAGGTAGTCGCGGGCCGTGGTCAGGTGCGAGCGGTCGACGTAGAGCCGGTCGACCGGGCGGGCCGGAACCGTGGTGGTGCGGGTGACGGGGTTGAGGTCGGCGGAGGGTTGCAGGTAGGCGGCAATGCCGCCGGCGGCCAGCACGTCGAGCAGGTGCTCGCCGACGCGCGGATCGACGTCGCCGACGACGGCGTACTCGCTCGCGTCGAGCCCGTTGTCCCGCCGTCCCCGGCGGGCCCCACCCGCTGACACCCGGCAATCCTCCTCAACGCGCCATCGGCGCGGCCGCCCCTGCCCCCTCGGCGCCCGTCCGCACGCCGTGCTCTGAATCGTGACACGTCGGAGGCCGGTTCCGGGAGTGCGTTGTGTCGCGTCTTCCAAAGTCAGGGGCACTGTCGCAGGTCGCGGCGGTGGCTCTTTGTCCGTTCTTGCGCGACACGTGCGATCTCGGTGATCGTCGGCGACCGGGTGGTTCGACCCGCCCACGCCGCGCCGCCGAGCCCTCCGACGATCGGGAGAATGAGAGGCGTCAACGTCCGTTGTGGTGCGAGCGCTGGCTTCGTAGGCTCGTCGGCGACGACGGCTGGCGCTGTCGCGGGCACATCACGGGAAAGGACGCCGGTGCTCTACTGGCTGTTGAAGTACGTTCTCCTCGGTCCGCTGCTCAAGCTGATCTTCCGCCCGCAGGTGGAGGGCCTGCACCACGTGCCGGCGACCGGGCCGGTGATCCTGGCCAGCAACCACCTCTCCTTCTCCGACTCGATCTTCACCCCGTTGATCATCTCGCGGAAGGTCACCTTCGTGGCCAAGGCCGAGTACTTCACCGGCAAGGGGATCAAGGGCTGGTTGACGAAGATGTTCTTTGTCGGCACCGGCACCATCCCGGTGGACCGCTCCGGCGGCCAGGCCGCCCGCGCCGCCCTGGACACCCAGCTGCGGGTGCTGCGTGCCGGGGGAGTGGCCGGCATCTACCCCGAGGGCACCCGCTCCCCGGACGGGCGGCTCTACCGGGGCAAGACCGGGGTCGCGCGGCTCGCGCTGGAGAGCGGCGCGGTGGTCGTCCCCGTGGCGATGCTCAACGCCGACGAGATCCAACCGCCCGGCACGCTCATCCCCCGGATCGACCGGGTGCGGATCCGCTTCGGCGCCCCGCTGGACTTCTCCCGCTACGCGGGGCTGGCCGGCGACCGGTTCGTCGAGCGCGCGGTCACCGACGAGATCATGTACGAGCTGATGGAGCTCTCCGGCCGCGAGTACGTCGACATCTACGCGCAGAAGCTCAAGCCGGTGCCCGCCTGAGTCGTCTCAGCAGGCCACGGCCGGCCCGGTCGGGCTGATCGGCCGGCCGGCCAGCGCCAGCAGGCCCGGGGCGTCGTTGCGCAGCGCGAAGGTGCGGACCTCGGCTCGCGGCTCCCGGGCGCCCGCCGGGTCGCCGGCGCGGGCCAGCTCCGCCGCCGCCAGCGCCAGCGCCAGCACCCGGTCGCTGACGTCCGGAATCCGCCCGTACGTCTCGGCGGCGGCCAGGTGCAGCTCGGCCGCCCGCCGGTGGTCGCCGTCGGCCGCCGCCACCGCCGCCGTCACCGTCCGCAGCGCCGCCTCCGACCACGGCGTCCGATGCCCGACCCGGTCCAGCATCGCCCGGACCCGCACGGCGGTGTCCCGCCCGGCCAGGGCGGCGGCGTACGCGGCGGCGGCGATCCACTCCCCGCTGGCCAGCGCCGGCACGGCCGACCAGGACCGGTCCAGCTCGTCGATCAGCTCCGCCGCCTCGGCGTGGCGTTCCTGCAACGCCCGGCACAGCGCCGCCATGCCCAGCATCGTCCAGCGCGGGCGGTGGAAGCCGCTGCGCCGGGCGGTGGCCAGCGCGTCGGCCAGGTCGGCCGGGTCCTCATCGTCGCGCAGCACGAGCAGGCAGCAGCGCAGCCCCCGTACCTGCATGTCCCAACTGCCGGTCGGCGTGTCCACGAACGCCTCCGCCGCGGCGAGCAGCCCGCCGAAGTCGCCCTCGAACCAGGCCCGCATCGCCTCGGCCGAATAGCTGGTGGTCAGCGTCTGCCCGCTGGCCGTACGCTCCGGCGCGGCCGAGAGCAGGGCGTCCGAGCGCAGCCAGTCGCCCTCCTCACGGATGGCCCAGGCCAGGTTCTGCGTGGCCCGGGGCAGCGCGAGCAGCTGACCGGCGCGGGCGAACTCGACGATCGCGTGCAACTCGTCCAGGCCGACCCGGTCGCCGGCCTGGTAGCGGGCGGTGGCCGCGGTGATCCGCGCGTTGGTGCGCGTCTCGGTCAGGCCCAGCCGCTCCGCGATCTCCGCCGCCGTGTCCGCCGCCGACACGGCCGGGTCGCGCTCGTAGTTGAGCATGTGCAGGCGGGCCAGTTCGGCGTACGCGTCGGCCTTCTGCGGGCTGTCCGGTAGCTGCTCGAACAGTTGGACCGCGTGATCCAGGCAGGCCAGCGCCTCACCCCGGTCGGCGCGTAGCCACGCCGCCTGGCCGAGCAGCGTCCACGCCCGCGCGGCGCACGCGTCGTCGCCGTGCGCCGCCAGCCGGTCGGCCAGCGCGTGCACCTGCTCCGGCCCACCGCCGGAGAGGAACGCGTTGCCGTCGCGGTAGAACGAGATCTCCGTGCTGAGCAGCTCCAGTTGGAGCCGGCCCACCGGGTCGCTGTCGTCGGCCAGGCCCAGCGCCCGACCCGCGTGGCTCGCCGCCGCGTCCAGCCCGTGCAGGGCGTACGCCCGGCGGGCCGCCCGGTGCAGCGCCTGCCGCGCCGGCCCCGCGTACCGGCGGACCTGCATACCGAGCGAGCGGGCGATCTCGTGGGCCGCCCAGCGGTGGTGGGCGAGCACCTCGGCCAGGTCGGTGTCGCGGCTCTGCGACAGCGCGTCGAGCCAGTCCGCGGCCCGTTCGTGCCGGGCCACCCGCTCGGTGCGCGGCAGCCGCTGGTAGCAGACGTCGCGCACCAGCACATGCCGGAACCGGAACTCCGCCTGCCCCGCCATCGTCGACGCGGCCTGCTCGTGCACGAAGTCGCGCTGCTCCAGCCGGCGCAGCGCACGCTCGACCGACTCGACCGGCTGCCCCAGCGCGGCGGCCACCGCGCCCGGCCAGAACTGCACCCCGACCACCGAGGCCGCCAGCAGCACCGAGCGGTCCTTGGCGTCGAGCAGGTCCACCCGGTTGGCGATCACCGCGTGCACGCTCTCCGGCATGGTCAGTTCGAGCTGCTTGTCCAGCGACCAGCCCCGCCCGGACTGGCGCAGCGCGCCCTGTTCGATGAGCATCCGGACGTACTCGTGCGCGTAGAGCGGGTTGCCGCCGGCCACCTCGATGAGCGGGGTCAGCATGTCGGCGGAGAACGCCGCCTGGCCGAACAGGTGCGCGTACAGGGCGGCGATGCCGGTGTCGCGCAGGGGCGGCAGGGTGATGGTCACCGAGCCGGTGATGGTCCCGGCCCAGCTCGGGTCCCGGTCGACCAGTTCCGGGCGGGCGGTGCAGAGCAGCAGCAGCGGCGCCTCGCGGGCCGCCGCCCCGAGCAGTTCCACGAAGCGCAGCATCGCGTCGTCGGCCCAGTGCAGGTCCTCGAAGACCAGCACGGTGGGGCGGCGGGCGGCCAACGCCAGCAGGAACCGCCGCCACGCGGACTCGGCCTCCTCCGCCGGCAGCGGCGTGCCGGGCAGCCCGACCAGCGGGCGTAGGGCGTCCACCACCCGGTCCCGCTCGCCCGGGCCGATCAGCTCGTTCACGGCGGCGGTCAGCCGCTGCGCCGCGCTGGCGGCCGGGTCGGTGTCCAGGATGCCGGCCTCGGTCTTGACGATGTCGGCCAGCGCGGCGAACGTGACGTTCTCCCCGAACGGCGGGCAGCGCCCCGTCCGCCACGTCAGCGGCTCGTCCACCAGCCGGCCCGTGTGCCGGTACAGCTCGCGCAGCAGCCGGCTCTTGCCGATGCCGGCGCGGCCGAAGATCGTCACCACCTGCGGCAGCCGGTCGCGCAGCGACCGGTGCAGCGCGTTGACCAGCATGCCCAGCTCGTGCTCGCGGTCGACAAGCGGCGTGGTGTCCGGCTCCCGGTCGGTCGGCAGGCGGCGCAGCGGCGACAGCGCAAGCCACACCTCGGTCGGCGACGACCTGCCGCGCAGGGTGACCGGGGGCTGCTCCTCGTAGCGGATCGTGTCCCTGGTCAGCGCGTGCGTGGTGCCGCAGACCAGCACCCCGCCCGGTGGCGCGACCGACTGCATGCGGGAGGCGGTGTTCACCACGTCGCCGGCAACGATCGCCTGCCCGCCGTCGCGGGCGGCGGCAACGTCGACGAGTGCCTCCCCGGTGGCCACCCCCACCCGGAACCGCATCTCGGTGCTGCCGGTCGGCGCGAACCGGGTGAGCACCCGTTGCAGCTCCAGCCCGGCCCGGACGCAGCGCAGCGCGTCGGTCTCGGTGGCGATCGGGGCGCCGAACAGTGCCATCACCGCGTCGCCGATGTACTTCTCCACCACCCCGCCGTACTGGCCGACGACCCGGCGGGCCGCGGAGAAGAAGCCGGTCTGCATGCCGCGGACCTGCTCCGGGTCGGCCCGCTCGACGTACGGGGTGAAGTCGATGAGGTCGACGAAGAGCACGCTCACCCGGCGGCGATCCTCCTGCGGCGCCACGGCGACCGGCCGGTCCGCGCCCGGCCGGGGCGATCCGCACGACGTGCAGAACGTGACGTCCGAGGCGAGGGGGCGAAGGCAGTGCGGGCAGACGGCACCGAGCTCGGCGCCGCAGCCACCGCAGAAGCGGTCACCGTCGGCGGCCGTGCGTCCACAGCGCCCACACTGCGCGGCGATGACACACCCTCCATGGCGATCCGGACCGACGCCCCCCGTCGTCCCGTCACAGGGAGTATCACCGCCCGCGCGGCTGTCAGGTACCGGCCTGTTGGCTTGTGGACAGTCCACCAAGGGTCCGGCGGACTACATTCAGTCCGCCACATCTTCGATCAGCGACCAGAGGGGGACAGGTCAATGGTGTACGTCAAGCTGGAGAGCGACTGGACCGACGGCAACGGGGTCAACCACTCCGCGGGTGAGTCGGTGGACGTCGACGCCGCCACGCTCGCCACGCTCCAGGCCGAGGGCATCGTCAGTGAGCAGTCCCACGGCCCGGGCGGCGACGGCAAGGGCCCGGACAAGTGGGCCGGCCCGGGCAGCTCCGGAGTCTGAACCACGCGTCGGTGACGCGACGACACGGCCGGGCCGCCCACGGGTGACCCGGCCGTGTCGTGTCGAGGTGCGCTGCCCGTCGACGCGGCTCAGTGGTCGTTCATGCCGGCGCGGCGGAGGTGTGGCTCAGCGGTCGTTCATGCCGGCGCGGCGGCGCAGCGCGGCCACGTCGGTGACCACGATCCGGCGCCCCTCGGTCCGCAGCCAGCCCCGGCTGGCGAAGGAGCCGATGGCCTGGTTGACGCTCTGACGGGAACCACCGGCCATCTCGGCGAGCTGGCTCTGGTTGAGCTCGATCGTGATCATCGGGGCCTGGCTCTCGCCGGCCAGCCGGACCAGTGTCTTGGCGACCCGGCCGGGCAGGTCGAGGAAGACGTGGTCGGCGTTCTGCTCGGTGAGCCGACGGATCAGGCCGCCCAGCGAGCGCATCACCGCGTCCAGGATGCGCGGGTTGGAGTGCACCAGTTCCATGAACGCGCCCCGGGAGAGCGCGAGCGCCGCGCAGTCCTCGATGGCCTCGGCCGACGCGGACCGGGTGGAGGCGTCGAGCAGGGAGACCTCGCCGAGCACGTCCGGCGGACGGATCACCGACAGCACCGCCCGCTCGCCGGTCGGCGCGGTGCGGAAGACGGCGACCGCGCCGCGGCGCAGCACGATCAGCGACTCGCCCGGGTCGTTCTCCACGAAGAGCAACTGACCCTTGCGGTAGGTGCGCGGGACAGCGGCCGCGATGACGCGCTGGCGCACCTCGGGCTCCAACCCGGCGAACATCTCGACACCCGTGAGCGCGTCACCCGGCTCCGGCAGGCGCATCTCCACGGCCCAACCCCTCCCCGGTCATGGACCACACAATCGCTCACCGGGTGAACCTGATGGCCCTGACAAGGTGAACTGACACCGATTCGGCGTCCGGTAGCGGTACACATCAGATCATGACGGTCCGGTCGCTTGCTGTACACCCCTCGAAGCACTTCCGTGACCGTCGCGAGCTGCGGCGTACTCCCTGCGCCGGCCCTCGGTCGCAGGTCGGCGCTGGTCCGCGACGGACCGACCGTGGGTCGCACCCGGGGCCCCGCCGGGCGCCGCCGGCCGGCCGTGGGCGAGGATGGCCGGAATGGTCTACCGCTATTTCTACGACTGCGAGTTCATCGAGGACGGCCGGATCGTCGACCTCGTGTCGATCGGCGTCGTCGACGAGTACGGCCGCGAGTTCTACGCGGTCTCCACCGAGTTCGACGACTCCCGTGCCGTGCCCTGGGTCCGGCGTAACGTGCTGGACCGGCTGCCGTCTCCGGCGGACCGGGCCTGGCGTTCGCGGGAGCGCATCCGTGACGACCTGTACGACTTCCTCATGGAGCCGGTCCGCGACCGGCCGGGGGAGCAGCTGGAGCTGTGGGCCTGGTACGCGGCGTACGACCACGTGGTCCTCGCCCAGCTCTGGGGGGCGATGCCGGCGCTGCCCCGGGAGATCCCCCGGTTCACCAAGGACCTGCGGCAGCTCTGGGACGACCGGGGCCGGCCGACCCTGCCGGACGCGGACGCGGCCCGGCACGACGCCCTGGTCGACGCCCGGCACAACCTGGCCCGCTGGCGGGCGATGACGGCGCGCTGAGAGTCGTCGTACGTTTGGAGGTTTGACCGGTTCTGTCCCGGGCAACGGTTCGACCAGTCGAGCCGAGGGAGAGTGCCATGAGCAACGAGCCGACAAGCGTCGCCGAGGCCCGGACGCGGGTCACCGAGCTGATCCGTGCCGCACGCATCGGCATGCTCACCACGATCGCGGTGGACGGGCGGCAGGTGAGCCGGCCGATGGGGCTGCAGGAGGCCGAGTTCGACGGCGACCTGTGGTTCTTCGCCTACGCAGACTCCGCCAAGGTGCGCCAGATCCGGGTGAACCCGGAGGTCAACGTCGCCTTCTCGGACCAGAAGCACAACGCCTGGGTGTCGGTCTCGGGCACCGCCAATGAGGGCTTCGACGCCGAGCGTGCCAAGCGGCTGTGGAACCCGCTGCTCAAGGCCTGGTTCCCGGACGGGTTGGACACGCCCGGCCTGACCCTGATCAAGGTGCACGCCAGCTCCGCCGAGTACTGGGAGTCGCCGAGCAGCAGGGTGGTCAACCTGCTCGGCTTCGCCAAGGCCGCCGTCACCGGCCACCCACCGGCTCCCGGCGAGAACCACGAGGTGACCTACTGACCCGCCGCCCCCGGGGCGCGCTGTCGTCGCGCAGGTAGGCCGACTACAGTTCGCAGTGACGGCCCGCCCCGGGCCGGCAATGGCGCCGATGGTCTGACTTGACACATACCTGGGGCATATCGGGCTTTACCTGATGCTCCAGGAGGATGAGCGGATCATGCGTATCGGCGTGCTCACCGGCGGCGGCGACTGCCCAGGTCTCAACGCGGTCATCCGGGCGGTGGTCCGCAAGGGCGTCGCCACCTACGGTCACGAGTTCGTGGGCTTCCGGGACGGTTGGAAGGGCCCGCTGGAGGGTCTGTCCCGTCCCCTGGGCATCGCGGACGTCCGCGGCATCCTGCCCCGTGGCGGCACCATCCTCGGTTCGTCCCGGACCAACCCGTTCAAGATCGAGAACGGCGTCGAGCGGATCAAGGACAACCTCGCCAGCCAGGGCGTGGACGCGCTGATCGCGATCGGCGGCGAGGACACCCTCGGCGTGGCCACCAAGCTCTACGAGCTGGGCGTGCACGTCGTCGGCGTGCCGAAGACGATCGACAACGACCTCGGCGCCACCGACTACACCTTCGGCTTCGACACCGCGGTCAACATCGCGATGGAGGCCATCGACCGGCTGCACACCACCGCGGAGAGCCACCACCGCACCCTGGTCGTCGAGGTGATGGGCCGGCACGCCGGCTGGATCGCCCTGCACGCCGGCCTGGCCGGCGGCGCCAACGTGATCCTGCTGCCCGAGCGGCAGTTCGACGTCGACCAGGTGGCCGGCTACGTCGAGAAGCGCTTCCAGCACCAGTACGCCCCGATCGTCGTGGTCGCCGAGGGCGCCCAGCCGCTGGACGGTCAGATGGTGCTGCACAACCAGGAGCTGGACTCGTTCGGTCACGTCCGCCTGGGCGGCATCGGCCAGTGGCTGGCCGAGCAGTTGGAGGCCAAGACCGGCAAGGAGGCCCGCACCGTGGTGCTGGGCCACATCCAGCGCGGTGGCACCCCGACCGCCTTCGACCGGGTGCTCGCCACCCGCCTGGGCCTGCAGGCCATCGACGCGGTCAACGACGGCGACTGGGGCAAGATGGTCGCGATGCAGAGCACCGACATCGTCCGGGTGCCCCTCGCGGAGGCCACCCGCGAGCTGAAGACCGTGCCGCTGGAGCGGTACGCCGAGGCTGAGGTCTTCTTCGGCAGCTGATCGATGGTAGGCGGCGCGGCGGGCCACGGGGCCAGCCGCGCCGCGACCCGACGTTCGGCGGCGCATCGGGCCCACCGCCCGCCACGCCGCGACCCGACGCGAGGGGGTACGGCCGAGATGTCAGCCGAGGTGCACACGGTCGCGGTGATCGGCGCGGGCAAGATCGGTGAGCTGATGCTCTCCGGGCTGCTGCGCTCCGGATGGCCGGTGGAGCGGCTGCTCGCCACCGCCCGCCGACCGGCCCGCGCCGAGGAGCTGACCGCCCGCTACGGCGTCCGGGTGGTCGACAACCTGGCCGCCGTCGACGAGGCGGCCGTGCTCGCGGTCTCGGTCAAGCCACAGGACGCCGCCGCGCTGCTGGACGAGATCGGCCCCAAGGTGCCCGCCGACAAGCTGGTCATCTCGCTCTGCGCCGGCCTGCCCACCAGCTTCTTCAACCGCCGGCTGCCCGAGGGCACCCCGGTGGTCCGCGTCATGACCAACACCCCGGCGCTTGTCGACCAGGCGATGACGGCCATCTCGGCGGGCGCGTACGCCACCGGGGAACACCTCGCCCTGGCCGAGGAGATGTTCAAGCCCCTCGGCCAGACGATCCGGGTGCCCGAGTCGCAGCAGGACGCGGTCACGGCGCTCTCCGGCTCCGGCCCGGCCTACTTCTACCTGCTGGTCGAAGCCATGATCGACGCCGGGATCCTGCTCGGGCTGCCCCGGCAGGTGGCGCACGAGCTGATCGTGCAGACCGCGATCGGCTCCGCCGTGATGCTGCGCGACTCCGGCGAGCACCCGGTCAAGCTGCGCGAGGCGGTCACGTCGCCGGCCGGCACCACCATCTCCGCGATCCGCGAGCTGGAGAAGCACGGCGTACGCGCGGCGCTGCTCGCCGCGCTGGAGGCCGCCCGGGACCGCGCCCGCGAACTGGCCGCCCAGGCCGACTGACGATCGCCGAGCGGCCCGTACCCGCCGACCGACATGTCGCGGGGCATGCGCGGCACGGCACGTGCCGCATACTGGCGGCGTGTTCACACTCGCTCAGGCCCGGCACCTGGTGGCCACCCTGCAGCCGCGTGTCGACGAGCTGATCCGGCTCCGCGCCGACCTCGCCGAGCTGCGCGTCGACCTGGCCGACCACGGCGTCAGCGCGCTCGGCGGGCTGGCCGAGGTGAAGGGGCTGGAGGCCCGGCTGCACGCCGTCGTCGAGGAGCTGCACCAGCACGAGATCCAGGTCAAGGGCATCGCGCCGGTGCTGCTCGACTTCCCCGGCGAGCGGGCCGGCCGTGCGGTGCTCTGGTGCTGGCTGGAGGGCGACTCCGACGTGCGCTGGTACCACCGCGCCGAGTGCGGCTTCGCCGGCCGCCGCCCGGTCTGACGTCGGCCGCCGCCCGGTCTGACGTCGGCCCCGCCAGGCGGTGCGGTGATCGACTCGGGATCCGGGAATCCGGGGCATCGGGCCGAGCCGGACACCCCGACATCCCGCAAGCCGAGTTGATCAGCCGTCGGCGACCGCGAACACCACCACGTTGTCCCGGTAGTGCCCGCGCCGCCGGTCGAAGTCGCCCCCGCAGGTGACCAGGCGCAGCTCCGCCCCGGGCGTCGGGCCGTAGACCACGGCCGTCGGGAACCGGTCCTTGCGGGTACGCAGCGACCCGGTCACCCGGAACGACAGCCACCGCCCGCCGCGCCACACCTGGACCCGGTCACCCGGACGCAGCTCGTCGAGCCGGGCGAAGACCGCCGGGCGGCTGCGCGAGTCCAGATGCCCGGCGAGTACGGCCGGGCCGGTGTCGCCGGGCGCCGGGCCGCCGCCATACCAGCCGGCCGTGTCGAACTCGGTCGGCGGAACGAGGACGCCGGCGCGGTCCAGGCCCAGCACCGTGAGCGCCGAGTCGACGCCGATGCGCGGCACGCGTACCCGCGTGGGTGGACCCTGTGGTCGCGGCGTCGCGGCCACGGACGGGCAGCCGTCGGCGCAGCCGGGGTGCCAGCTCGCGGCCGGCAGCGGCGGGCCGGTCGTCGCCAGCCCGACCCCGGTGCCGGCGGCCAGGCAGACCGCCGCGCCGGCCGCGACCAGCGCGGCCAGCGGCGCCCGGCGGTCGCGATGCCGCCGGATCGCGGCGGCGGGCCCGATGCTCACCAGGTCGTGCGCCGCCGCCGGCGCCACAGGAGCAGGCTCGCCGCGCCGGCCACCGCGGCCAACCCGCCGGCCATCAGGGGGTACGCGCCGAACCCGGCGTCGGACGTGCCGCCCGCGCCGGTGTCCACACCGCCCGCCGGTACGACAGTGCCGCCCTCGGCGTCGCGGCGCAGCTCGGCCGTGAGCCCGCCCTGCTTGTCGTCGAGCACCAGCAGCGAGTAGACCGCCCCGCCGGTGAGCCGCACCTCGGCGTCGGTGCTCGGGCCGCCCGCGCCGGTGAGCCGCAGCTTCCAGGTGCCCGGCTCGACCTGCTGGTAGTCCGTGGTGGTGGCGAACTGCACGCCGTCGGCGATCGTCGGCCCGTCGGCGGCGGCCACGTCGAGGACGGGCGTGCGCACCGACGCCTGCACGACGCGCACCTTGGCCCGGCCCTGCGCGGGAGCGCTCAGATCGTCGGTGAGCACCCGCAGCCCCAGGTCGGCGTGCCGACCGACACCGGCCACCGTGTACGCGCCGCCGCTTGTCACCGCCACCTCGGTGGTGAGCACCGGCGGCTCGCTGGCGGGCGTGCCGGCCTCGCGCATCGCCACCGCGTACCGGCCCGGGGGCAGCTGGAGGTAGTCGGAGACCACGCCGTAGCCGACGCCCGGGAACACTCTCGGCTTCGCGGCGCCGGGGGCGGCCAGGTAGACGTCGACGGCCGGGGTGTCGGGGGAGAGGTGGGCGAGCCGGACGTATCCGACCGTGTCCGCGCTGGCCGGGGCCGCAGCGGCGGCGGCGAGGGCGGTGCCGAGCAGGAGCGCGCCAGCGCCGGCCAGCAGCCGGCGGGACGTGGTACGGAGCGTGTGCATGTCGCCTCCGGAAGGCACGTTCGGTGAGCGGGCGGCAACCCACGGACAGAGTCCCGTGTGTGGGACTCCGGCGCAAGTTGTCCGCGCGATGTTTCTTCCCGCCGCGCCGCGCCGCTTGGCGACTCTGGACGCGGGGTTGGTGCCGCTACCGCACTGCGAGGAAGCCGGGCAGACGCGGTCGGACCCTCGCCGCCGACTACTCCGCTTCGGCGACGAAGACGCCCTGCCCCTGTTGGCCGTAGACCAGGTTTCGCTGGTGCAGTTCGCGTACGGCCCGGTAGGCGGTCGACCGTGCCACGTTGTAAATCTCGCCAATTTCCGAGACCGAGGGCAGTTGATGGCCGGGCGGGTACTCCCCGGAGTTGATTCTGCGCGCGATGTCGTCGGCGACGCGGAGGTAGTGCGGTGGCCTGGTAGGCATGATCGGCTCTCCTGGACTTCAGCGAAGATCATGCTTCCAGCCGGGACCTGGGCAGGACAAGTGACGACGCGACTCGACTGAGCACAGTGAGAACTTGACTACAGTGAGACAGTGGATACAGTGAGACAGCGGTCGGACGCTTCTGGACTTCAGCACCCCGAGGTTTTCGATCCCTCCACCCTGGAGGGCGCGACGCATGGCCTCCGCCCTCCAGGGTGTGCATCTCGTGACCTCGGGAAAGGTGCGGACGATGGCGATCGACGAGCCGGTGTCCAGGGCGACCGAACTCTTCATGGCGGAGCGGGTCCTCGACGCGCACTGGTCCCGAGCGCATGATCGGCCCTGGCAGACGGGCGGCTGCCTGGAGTGTCAAGGTCAGCACGATTGTCCGCAGTTGGATTGGGCTCTCGGAGTCGTGGCGGACGTCGCGTCGGTGCTCTTCCAGAAATAGCGCCCTCGCCCGACAGTCGAGGCCGTGCTCGTCGGCGTTGGACTGCGCGGCCAACGGTTGACGGGGCCGTCGCACGGCCTCGCGTTCGCCTATCCTCGGGCGATGCGGGATCGCCGGGTGGCGCTGGCGTGGGCGGCGTTCGTCGTCGTCGCGCTGGTGTCCTGTGTGCTCGTGCTCAGGCGCGGCGACCGGCTCAGCGACCTGCACATCTACTACGGCGCACTGTCCGATCTGCACGCCGGCCGGCCGCTGTACGAGTACCGTGCCCGAAACGGCGGGCCGTTCACCTATCCGCCGTTCGCCGCCCTGGTGCTGGGCCCGATCACCGCCGTCAGCGAGGGCGTACTCCAGGGCGTCTGGCTGGTGGCGACGTGCGCGGCGGTCGTCGCCATCGCCGGCCTGGTCGGCGTCGCGCTGAGCACTGATCGGTCGCACCGCCCGCTGCTCGTCGCGGTGGCCGCCACGGTGCTGATGCTCTCGGCGCCGGTGCAGAGCAACCTGCGTTTCGGGCAGGTCAGCATCTTCATCGTGTTGCTGGCGCTGCTCGACGGGATGGGCGTCGTCCCACCCCGGCTGCGCGGGGTGCTCGTCGGGGTGGCCGCGGCGATCAAGCTGACCCCGCTGCTGTTCGTCGCGTACTTCCTCGCCACCGGACGCTACCGCGACGCCGGCCGCGCGGTGGCGACGTTCGGAGCCTGTGCCGGGCTGGCGGCGGTCGTGCTGCCCGGCGAGAGCTGGACCTACTGGACCGAGGCGGTCCGGCAGACCTCACGGATCGGCAACCTGGCCTCGCTGGGCAACCAGTCGGTGCACGGGATGCTGTTGCGCATCGGGGTCGACGAGGGGGCGCTGCCCGTGCTCTGGGCCGGGCTGGTGGCGGTGATCTGCGCGGCGGCGCTGCTGCGCGCCCGGCAGTTGGCCGGGCAGGGCCGCCCGGGGCACGCGGCGGTCCTCGTCGGCTGCGCCACGGTGGCCGCGTCCCCGGTGTCCTGGACCCACCATCAGGTGTGGCCGGTGCTCGCCGCGATGTTGCTGGTCGGCGCGTCCGGCATCACCCAGCGGGTGGCCGGTGCGGCGTTGCTCGCCGCCATGGTCGTCTCGCTGGGGGCCGTCCTCGGCCCGGTGTCGACGCGGCCGGGCGTGCAGTTCCTGTTCGAGAACGCCCGTGCCGTCGGCGTGTGCCTGCTGTGCCTGGCCGGCTTCGGCGGTGTCGCGGTCGCGACCGCCCGGAGCAACCGGCGATCCGCCGCCGGCCGGGCCTGGCTGCGGGTGGGCGTCTCGGCCGCGGTGGCTCTCGCCTTCTTCGCCGTGCAACCGCTGCCCGCCGGAGCGGACCCGACCTTCAAGGCGTACACCCTCGGCGACGTCGTCAATCCGCGGTATTTCTTCGTCTGTCGAAGCCCGGCCGAGTGCGCCGCCTATGCCACCGACGCGCCGGTCACCTTCGGCACGCGGGCGGAGAAGACGAAGGTCCGGGTCAACGGTGTGGTCTCCCCGCGGGTGGCCCGGCTGGCGTACTACTCCGCCCCGGGCGGAGCGCCCCGGGACATTCCCCTGCTGGCGGCCTACCCCGGTACGCGGACGTTCTCGTTCCGGTCGGCGAGCATGGCGCAGGGAAGACTCGTGGCGTACGCCGTGGACGGTCAGCCCATCGCCAGCTACGACGACGAACTCGCCGCCGCCCTGGAAACGGCCACCCGGTAGGCGGTCGTCCCAGGACGGCGGCGGTGCTCAGCGGGTGGCGGCGGCCAGCGCGGCGCGCAGCTTCTCGGCGTCACCCGGTGCGGGGCTCTGCCAGTCGGTCGGCGTGGCGGAGTAGGGCACGCCGTACGCCGGGGTGTCCGGCTGGTAACGCCACCCCTCGGCCAGCGGTCCGACATCGACCGCGTCGTAGCCGATCCGGTCCAGGAAGGCGGTCACCTCGGCCTTCGCGGCGGCGTCGTCACCGGCGATCGCGAGAGCGCTGCGGTCGGCCGCCCCGGACGGCCGGGGGAGCGCGGCGAGGGCCTTGAAGTAGATGTTGTTGAAGACCTTGACCACCCGTGAGGTCGGCAGGTGCCGCTGGAGCAGCTCGCTGCTGGTGATCTCACCGGCGTCCAGCTCGGGGAAGGCCCCGTCGCGCTCGGGGTAGTAGTTGTTGGTGTCGATGACGACCTTGCCGGCCAGCGGCTGCGCGGGCACCGCCCGGTACGCCTTGAGTGGCACGCTGACCACCACCAGGTCACCGATCTGTGCTGCGTCCTGCGTCGTGCCGGCGCTGGCCCGCGCGCCCAGCTCGTCGACCAGGCCGGTGAGCGTCTCCGGCCCGCGCGAGTTGCTCACCACCACGTCGTAGCCGGCGTCCACCGCCAGCCGGGCCAGGGTGCCGCCGATGTTGCCGCTGCCGATCAGTCCCACGGTTGTCATGCTTCTTCCCAACTTCGTCCACCCACGACGCATTCCCGACCGGCACGGTGGGTTATTCCGGTTGACCGACGCCGAGCGGCTGCGCGGCCGGCCGGCGAGTGCCGGCGCGGACGCCTGGCTGCGCCGCGAGCCGGTTCTGCACACCGTACTGCGCACGCTGACCGCCGACCGGTCCCGCAGGAATGTGCCACCCGACGGTGGTCGGTCCGCGCGCCGCCGCCCCCCTCACCTGGTGATCAAGAGGTTTGCGTCAGGTGGAGGCTCGCCGCTGACGCAAACCTCTTGATCATCGCCGGGGGGTCAGGGGGGTGGGTGGGTCAGGCGGGGGTGGGGAGGGTTTTTTCGATCGCCGCGCGGAGGTCTTCGGAGGTGGGTTCGACCGTGGGGGCGAAGCGGGCGGCGACCGTGCCGTCCGGGGTGACCAGGAACTTCTCGAAGTTCCAGCGGACGTCCCCGGTGTGCCCGTCGGCGTCCGGAGTGTCCACCAGCGCGGCGTAGAGCGGGTGCCGGTCGGGCCCGTTCACGTCGACCTTCTCGGTCAGCGGAAAAGTCACCCCGTAGTTGACCTGGCAGAAGTCGCTGATTTCAGCGGCGGTGCCCGGCTCCTGCCCGGCGAACTGGTTGCACGGCACGCCCAGCACCACCAGGCCACGCTCGGCGTAGGTGTCGGCGAGGGTCTGGAGGCCGGCGTACTGCGGAGTGAGGCCGCACCGGGAGGCGACGTTGACCACCAGCATTGCCCGGCCCCGGTACTGGGCGAGGTCGGCGGGCCCGCCGCTGAGGGCGTCGATCGGGATGTCGAAGACGGTCATGAGCCGAGGCTACGCGCCGGGCGACGAGCCGCCGGGGAGGGGCGCGACGGGGCGCAGTCCACGCACCAGGAGAAATCGAAACATGGACATCTTGACGAACTGATGACGGCGTGAGTACCGTCTCACCATCTCTTTTGGAAAGTTTCCTAACAGTTCGGGAGACGCCTCATGAAAAGATCGCTCCGCCGGGCCCTCTGGGCCGGTGCCGTGGTCGCCGTGACCGTCGCGGCGGTGCCGATGACGACCGCGTTCGGCGCCGGCTCGGTCACCACCACGTTCGCCAAGGCGCAGGACTGGGGGACCGGTCACGAGACGAAGGTGACCGTGACCAACGGCTCCAGCGCCACGGTCGCCACCTGGCGCATCGAGTTCGACCTGCCGTCAGGCACCACCATAAGCAGCGCGTGGGACGCCGACGTCACCAGCAGCGGCAACCACTACGTCGCCGTCAAGAAGAGCTGGGCCGGCGGGCTCGCGCCGGGCGCCTCGTTCAGCTGGGGCTACAACGGCACCGGCGCCTACAAGGCGCCGCTGAACTGCACCGTCAACGGCGCACCGTGCGGCGGCGGCACCCCGACCAGCCCGCCGACCACGGCAGCGCCCACCACGGCGCCGCCCACGACCGCACCGCCCACCACGGCACCGCCCACGACCGCTCCGCCTACCACGCCACCGCCGAACACGGGCGGCAAGAAGGTCGTCGGCTACTTCGCCGAGTGGGGCGTCTACGGGCGCAACTACCACGTCAAGAACATCCAGACCAGCGGCTCGGCCGCCAAGCTGACCCACATCCTGTACGCCTTCGGCAACACCACGGGCGGTCGCTGCACCATTGGTGACAGCTACGCCGACTACGACAAGGCGTACACGGCGGCGGAGAGCGTGGACGGCGTCGCCGACACCTGGGACCAGCCGCTGCGCGGCAGCTTCAACCAGCTGCGCAAGCTCAAGCAGCTGAACCCGCACCTCAAGGTGATCTGGTCGTTTGGCGGCTGGACCTGGTCCGGCGGCTTCACCCAGGCCGCCCAGAACCCGGCCGCGTTCGCCGATAGCTGCTACAACCTGGTCGAGGACCCGCGCTGGGCGGACGTCTTCGACGGCATCGACGTCGACTGGGAGTACCCCAACGCCTGCGGCCTGCAGTGCGACGCCAGCGGCCCCAACGCGTTCAAGAACGTGATCGGCGCCCTGCGGTCGAGGTTCGGGTCCAGCGCCCTGGTCACCGCCGCGATCACCGCGGACGGCAGCAACGGCGGCAAGATCGACGCCACCGACTACGCCGGCGCCATCGGCAACCTCAACTGGCTCATGCCGATGACGTACGACTACTTCGGCGCCTTCAACGCCCAGGGCCCGACGGCGCCGCACTCGCCGCTCACCTCGTACACCGGCATCCCGCAGCAGGGCTTCAACTCCGACGCGGCGATCCAGAAGCTCAAGAGCAAGGGCATCCCGGCCAACAAGCTGCTGCTCGGCATCGGCTTCTACGGTCGGGGCTGGACGGGCGTCACGCAGGCCGCACCGGGCGGCAGCGCCACCGGCGCGGCACCGGGCACCTACGAGGCGGGCATCGAGGACTACAAGGTCCTCAAGAACAGCTGCCCGGCCACCGGCACGATCGCCGGCACCGCGTACGCCAAGTGCGGCAGCAACTGGTGGAGCTACGACACCCCGTCGACCATCAACGGCAAGATGACGTACGCGAACAACCAGGGCCTCGGTGGCGCGTTCTTCTGGGAGCTCTCCGGCGACACCAGCAACGGCGAGCTCATCGGCGCCATCAAGGGCGGCCTCGGCTGAGCCGACGGTCGACGCACCACCCACACGGCGGGGAGGGGCCCGCACCGCCTCTCCCCGCCCGTGCCGTACCGGCCCGGTCGACGCCCAGCGTCGGCCGGGCCGTCGGCCTTGGGCGGGTCGGCCGGGTCGCCGGCCTCAGGCGGGTCGGCCGGGCCGTCGGCCTTGGGCAGGTCGGGCCCGATGTGGCAGACTCGCGGCTCGGCACGTCTCGATTCCCCGTCGACGGAGGTGGTCATGCGCCCGATCCACCGCAGGCTGGCGGCCGCCGCCACCGGGCTGGTGCTGCTCCCGGCCGCCCTGGTCGGCTGCGGAATCGGCGGCGGCGACAAGGACGAGTCGACCGCCAAGCCCGAGCGTGCCCCCGCCGAGGAGGCCGGCACCCGGTCCCGCGAGCGCGTGCAGGCGTACCTCGACGCGATGACCGCCAAGGACGTCGCCGCCGGCCGCAGCCAGCTCTGCGAGCTGCTGCACGACGGGTTCGACCTCGCCGCCACCGGCCCCAACGGCGACTTCGCCGACCACTTCGAGGTGCCCGAGGCGGCCATCACCGACGTCCGGTCCGGCCCGCGCGGCCAGGAGGTGAGCGTCTCGGTCTCGGTCACCGCCGGCAAGAGCAAGGTCACCCGCCCGCTGGTGTTCACCGTCACCCGCGACGGCGGCGACTGGTGCATCGCCGGGGAGGCGCCGGGCGGTAACCCCGCCAGCCCGTCGCCGAACGGGGTCGGCGCCTCACCGGTGTCCTGACTGACCGACATCGGTGGGATTGATCTCCCATCTGCCGGAACCGTCCCCCTCGCCGCCCGGGTACGCCCCCGGTCGCCGTACGCTTTCTCTCATGCGCCATGAGTGGCATCAGCTGAGCCATCCCGCGGTGGGCAGCCCGGGCCTGCAGACCAGCCGTCCGACCGTCGACTCCGCCGAGGACGCCGCCCTCGGTCTGGACCGCTGGCGGGAGCTGCCCCGCGAGCAGACCCCACCGTGGTCCGATCCGGCCGCCGTCGCCGAGGTCTGCAAGGTGCTCGACACCGTGCCGTCGGTCGTCGCGCCCTACGAGGTGGACCAGCTCCGGCAGAAGCTGGCCCTGGTCTGCGAGGGCAAGGCGTTCCTGCTCCAGGGCGGTGACTGCGCCGAGACCTTCGCCGACAACACCGAGAGCCACCTGTTGGCCAACGCCCGCACCCTGCTCCAGATGGCGATCGTGCTCACCTACGGCGCGTCGCTGCCGGTGGTCAAGGTCGCCCGGGTCGCCGGCCAGTACACCAAGCCCCGCTCGCTGCCGACCGACGCGCGTGGCCTGCCCGCCTACCGCGGCGACATGATCAACTCGCTGGAGGCCGACCCGGCCGCCCGCGTCGCCGACCCGCAGCGCATGATCCGGGCCTACGCCAACTCGGCCGCCGCGATGAACATGCTGCGGGCGTACCTCGCCGGTGGGCTCGCCGACCTGCACGCCGTGCACGACTGGAACAAGGGCTTCGTGAAGACCTCCCCGGCGGGGGAGCGCTACGAGGCGATCGCCCGGGAGATCGACCGGGCGCTGGCCTTCATCCGGGCCTGCGGGATGACCGACGACGAGGCGCTGCGGACCGTCACCCTCTACTGCTCTCACGAGGCCCTCGCCCTGGAGTACGACCGGGCGCTCACCCGGGTCTCCGACCGCCGGGCGTACGGGCTGTCCGGGCACTTCCTCTGGGTCGGCGAGCGCACCCGGCAGATCACCGGCGCGCACATCGACTTCATCTCCCGGATCGCCAACCCGATCGGCGTCAAGCTCGGCCCGACCACGTCCCCGGACGAGGCGATAGAGCTGTGCGAGAAGCTCAACCCGGACAACATCCCCGGCCGGCTCACCCTGATCAGCCGGATGGGCAACCACCGGGTCCGCGACGCCCTGCCGCCGATCGTGGCCAAGGTCACCGCCTCCGGGGCCAAGGTGGTCTGGCAGTGCGACCCGATGCACGGCAATACCCACGAGTCGTCCAACGGCTACAAGACCCGGCACTTCGACCGGATCGTCGACGAGGTGCTCGGCTACTTCGAGGTGCACCGTGGCCTGGACACCCACCCCGGTGGCATCCACGTCGAGCTGACCGGTGAGGACGTCACCGAATGCCTCGGCGGCGCCCAGGGCATCGAGGACCTCGACCTGCCCGACCGGTACGAGACCGCCTGCGATCCTCGGCTGAACACCCAGCAGTCGCTGGAGCTGGCCTTCCTCGTGGCGGAGATGCTGCGTGGCTGAGCTCGTCGGCTCGGCCGTCGGCAACCGAAGGGATGACCGTGGCTGATCTTGTTGACCTGCGTTCCGACACGGTGACCCGGCCGACCGCCGGGATGCGGGAGGCGATGGCCGCCGCCGAGGTCGGTGACGACGTCTACGGCGAGGACCCCACCGTCAACGCCCTCGAAGCGGAGGTCGCCGCGCTGTTCGGGCACGAGGCGGCGCTCTTCGCCCCGAGCGGGTCGATGGCCAACCAGATCGCCCTGCAACTGCTGGTGTCGCCCGGTGACGAGCTGCTCTGCGACGCCGACGCGCACGTCGTCACGTACGAGATCGGCGCCGCCGCCGCGTACGGCGGGATCTCCTCGCGGACCTGGCCGGCTGTCGGCGCGGACATCGACCCGGAGCTGGTCGCCCGGATGATCCGTCCGGACGGCTACTTCGCCGTGCCCACCCGCGCGATCGCCGTCGAGCAGACCCACAACCGCGGCGGTGGCGGCGTGATACCGCTGGCCACCCTGCGGGAGCTGCGCGGTGTCGCCGACGACGCGGGGGTGGCGCTGCACTGCGACGGCGCCCGGATCTGGCACGCGCACGTCGCCGACGGGGTGCCCCTGACCGAGTACGGCCGGCTCTTCGACACGCTGTCCGTCTGCCTCTCCAAGGGGCTCGGCGCGCCGGTCGGCTCGCTGGTGGTGGGCAGCGCGGAGAAGATCGAACGGGCCCGGCTGATCCGCAAGCGGATGGGCGGCGGCATGCGCCAGGCCGGCATCCTCGCCGCCGCCGGCCGGTACGCCCTCGCGCACCACGTCGACCGGCTGGCCGAGGACCACGCGAAGGCGGCCCGGCTCGCCGAGGCGGTCGCGCCGTTCGGGGTGCTCGCCACCGCGGTCCGCACCAACCTCGTCCCGCTGGACCTGACCAAGCACGCGCTGGACGCCCGCGCCCTGGCCGCCGCCGCACGCGCGGAGGGCGTACTGGTCTCGGTGCTCGGCCCCCGTACCGCACGCCTGGTCACCCACCTGGGCGTCGACGACACCGCGATCGACCGAGCGGCCACCGCCCTGACCAAGATCCTGGCCGCCTGACCCACCCCCTGTTGATCAAGAGCTTTGCGTCATCCGGAGACCGGATTCTGACGCAAAGCTCTTGATCACCCCTGGGGGCGGGGGCCCGGAGGGCCCGGGGCCGGGTGGGGGTGGGGGGTCAGGGGTGTAGGCGGGTGAGGGTTGCTATGTCGGCGGTGTGGCCGAGCTGCTTCTCGCTGGGGGTTTCCACCACCACGGGGACACCGGCGGTGGCCGGATGGGCCATCAGCTCCGCGAAGGCCGGCTCGCCGATGGTGCCCTTGCCGATGTTCTCGTGCCGGTCCCGGGTCGAGCCGCACAGATCCTTCGAGTCGTTGGCGTGCACCAGCCGCAACCGGTCGGGCCCCACGGTGGCCACCAGCGTGTCCAGGGTCGCGGTCATCCCGCCCTCGGCGGCCAGGTCGTGCCCGGCGGCCCAGGCGTGGCAGGTGTCGAAGCAGACCCCGAGCATGGGATGCCGGTCCACCGTGTCGAGGTAGGGCCCGAGCTGCTCCACGCGGGAGGCGAGCGAGCGGCCGCCACCGGCGCTCGGCTCGACCAGCAGCATCGGCCCACCGGCCTCGGCGGCCCAGTCGAGCAGGGGCAGCAGCTCACGACGGACCTGCCGCATCGCCGCCTCGGCGTACCCCTCGTCGACCGAGCTGCCGGCGTGGAACACCACCGCCCGCGCGCCGATCGCCACACCCCGGCGCAGCGCGTGCGCCAGCGTCTGCGCCGACTTCTCGACCGTGGCCGGCGTGGGTGAGCCCAGGTTGACCAGCAGCGAGGCGTGGATGAACGCGGGGATGCCCCGCTCGGCGCAGCCCTCGCGGAACAGCGCGTCCTGCGCCGGGTCACCCGGGGGCAGCGCCCATCCTCGCGAGTTGGAGACGTACACCTGCACGGCCTCGGCGCCGGTCGCGTCGACGTACGGCAGGGCGGCCTTCGCCAACCCACCGGAGGTCGGAGTGTGCGCGCCCACCGGCCGCGAACGAAGCGTCGGCATCAGAAACACGTGATGGTGACCGGGGTGCCCGGGGGCACCTGCGAATTCTCACCCGGGGCCTGGATCCGGACCGTGGCGTTCGGGTTGAACGCGACGGTCACCGGGAAGCCCTGGCTCTCCAGCAACTGCTTGGCCTGCGGGCAGGGCAGGTCGATCACCCGGGGCACGACGACCAGCGGCGGACCCTTGCTGATCTCCAGCTTGACCTGGGTGCCCTTCTCCACGCCCGCGCCGTCGGCCGGACTCTGGCTGAGAATCTCGTCCTTGGGTTTGTCGGAGTCCTTGAAGGTCTCCACCGGCACCAGGCCAAGCCCGCTCAGGGTGGCCCGCGCATCGGTGAGGCTCTTGCCGACCAGGTTCGGCACCGACACCGGCGCCCGGCCTCGGCTCAGGATGAGGGTGATCTTCGTGCCCGGTTTGACCTCGGCCCCCACCTTCGGGGAGCTGTCCAGGACGACGCCGGCCGGCAGGGTGTCGTCGTAGCGGGCGGTGCCCTTGGCCACCACCAGTTTGACGTTGACCAGATCGGCCTCGGCCAGCTCGTACTCCTTGCCGATCACGTCCGGTACCGGGAAGCGCTCCGGACCCAGCGAGAGGGTCAGGGTGATCGTGCCACCCTTGACGATCTTGCTGGCCGAGGCCGGGTCCTGCCCGAGCACGCTGTCCTTCGGAGCCTTCTCGTCGTAGCGCGGCTCCCCGTACGCCAGGGTCAGGCCGGCGCGTTCGGCCTGGGCCTGCGCGTCGGCCTTGCTCAGGCTGACCAGCTGCGGGGCGGACGTGTAGCGGCCGACGCCGAACCACCAGCCGCCCAGCGCGGCCACCAGGCCCAGCGTCACCACCACGGCGGCGACGGCCAGCCGGCCCTGCGGATTGCCCAGCACCGTGGTGCGCAGCGCCGCGAGCCGGCCTCCCAGACCCTCCGACGGCTCCGGTGCGGCCCGCCGCCGGCCCGGCCCCTGACTGGCGCCCTCCGGCAGCCGGGCCCAGGTCGGCCGTTCGGCCGGGCGAACCGTGGCGACCATCATTGTCGGCTGGGAGACCGGTGGCTCGTCCGTCACCCGACGCAGTACGGCGGTGCTGGTGCTGTTGACGTCACCCAGGCGGTCCCGGGCGACCTGAACCTCGGCCAGCAGCGCGCCGGCGTCGGCGGGCCGGGCGGCGGGATCACGCCGGGTGGCCCGCTGGACCAGAGCGTCGAGGGCCGACGGCAGGCCGGGCACCAGCGTCGAGGGCGCGGGCACATCCCGGTCGACGTGCTGCCAGGCCACGTCCACCGGACGGTCCCCGTCGTACGGCACCCGACCGGTGAGCATCTCGAACAGCACGATGCCGGCGGAGTAGACGTCGGTGCGCGGGTCGGCCCGACCCTCGGTGACCAGCTCCGGGGCGACGTACGCCACGGTGGCCATCAGCTGGTTGCCCTGCTCCTCGTCGGCGCTGGCCTCGACCGCGCGGGCCAACCCGAAGTCGGCCACCTTGACGACGCTGTCCACCAGGTTGGCGACGCCGCCGGTGGGCGCCTCGGCGACCAGCACGTTCTCCGGTTTGACGTCGCGGTGCACGAGGCCGGCCCGGTGCGCGGCGGCGATCGCGGCGAGCATCTGCTCGGCGATGGCCAGCACCTCGTCCGGGTTGAGCCGGCGTCGCTCAGCCAGCACGTCGCGCAGCGTACGGCCGCGGACGTACTCCATCACCAGATACGGCAGACCGGCGTGGGTGCCCTGGTCGTAGACCGCGACGACGTTCGGGTGGGTCAGCCGGGCGATGGTCTTCGCCTCGTCGGTGAACCGGGCCACGAAGTTGGCGATCCGGGCCCGTGCCTCGGGCGCCTGGGTCGGATGAATGATCTTGACTGCGACGGTGCGCTCGAGGCGTTCGTCGGTGGCGGTGTACACGGTCGCCATGCCGCCACGGGCCACGCGACCGCGAATGCGGTAGCGCCCGTCGATCAGCGAGCCCAGCAACGTGTCGGCGACCTGTGTGTCCATCGGCAGGGAGTCTATGTGTCCAGGGGGTGAGAGTTGAACAGGATGCTACAGCCCGGAGTCGTCCCTGGTCCGTCCCGTCGTGATCGCCACCTCGGTGGTGGCCCTGATCCGCTGCTCACCGACGGTGCCCGTTGGCGGGAGCGGACTGGCCGTGCGGGGTGCCGGTGGCCCTCGCCGGCCGCGGCGTGGCAGGGTGATCGGGTGACCGAATCCGTACCCGACCAGGCCGTACCCGGCCCCGAGCTCGCCGGCCCCACCGACCCGGCGGGCTGGCTCGCCCTGCCCGACGTCGCCGAGCGGCTCGACGTGTCGATCAGCAAGGTGCACCAGATGATCCGCGACCGGGAGCTGTTGGCGGTCCGCCGCGACGGCATCCGCCGGATACCCGCGGAGCTGGTGGCCAACGAGACAGTTCTCAAGCACCTGCCCGGCGTGCTCAACCTGCTCGCCGACAACGGCTACGACGACGAGGCGGCGCTGCGCTGGCTCTACGAGCCGGACGACACGCTTCCCGGCAACACCCCGGCCGCGGCCCTCTCCGGCGACCAGGCCCGCGAGGTCAAGCGCCGAGCCCAAGCCCTCGGCTTCTAGACCCTCCCGGGCCTCCAGATCCACCGCCGATCATGAAGTTGTTGCCACGACACGCCGCGCGCGTGGGCAACAACTTCATGATCGACGCGCCCCGGGAGGGAGCGAGACGGGGTCAGTCGGCTCGGCGGGTTGCCGCTATGGCCAGGTCCACCAGGGCCTGGCGGGCCTCGGTGTCCAGGTCGACGGCCGTCAGCGCGGCGAGCGCGGAGTCGGTGAGCGTGACGATCCGCTGCTCGGTACGGGCCAGCGCCCCGCTCGCGTCGATCAGCTCGCGTAGCCGGGCCACGCCCTGCTCGTCCAGGCCCGGATCGCCGAGCTGGCTGAGCAGCAGCTCCCGGCCCGCGTCGTCGGTGGCCTCCACGGCCGCCGCCACCAGATAGGTGCGCTTGCCCTCGCGCAGGTCGTCCCCGGCCGGCTTGCCGGTCTGCGCCGGGTCACCGAAGACCCCCAGCACATCGTCGCGGAGCTGGAACGCCTCGCCCAACGGCAACCCGTACGCCGAGTAGGTCGTCCGGATGTCCTCGCCCGCGTCGGCCAGCGCGGCGCCGAGCAGCAGCGGACGCTCGACGGTGTACTTCGCCGACTTGTACCGGGCGACCTTGCTGGCCCGTTCCACCGACGTGTCCCCGGTGACCTGGGTCAGCACGTCGAGGTACTGCCCGACGGTGACCTCGGTGCGCATCTCGTCGAAGACCGGCCGGGCCCGGGCCACCGCCCGCAGGTCCAGGCCGGCGGAGTGCAGCAGTTCGTCGGACCACACCAGGCAGAGGTCACCGAGCAGGATCGCGGCGGAGTCGCCGAACCCGTCCGGGTCGCCGCCCCAGCCGGCCGCCCGGTGTCGGGTCGCGAACCGCCGGTGCACCGCCGGCTCGCCGCGCCGGGTGTCGGAACGATCCATCAGGTCGTCGTGGATCAGGGCGCTGGCCTGCACGAACTCCAGCGCCGCGAGGGCCGTGAGGACCTGGTCGCCGTCCACCCCGCCGGCGCCCCGGAACCCCCAGTACGCGAAGGCCGGGCGCAGGCGCTTGCCGCCACCGAGCACGAAGGCTTCGATCGCCTCCGCCACCGGGACGAGAGCCTCGTCCACCCGGGTCAACCGGGCCCGCTGGCCGGCCAGGAACTCGGTGAGCGCCTTGTCGACCCGCTCCCGCAGGCCGGCACGGTCGACGGGGGACACGGGAGCAGCGTGGGTCACGCCACGACGCTAGCCGGTCGCCGCGGCTCGCGCTCCACCGCCACGCGTACTCCCGCCGGTACGGCCCGGACCTGTCCGCCCGGCCGGCCGCGCACCGTCCGCGCCGGGTCGGCCCGACCCGCCGGCCGTGGGCGGGCCGGTCCGCCGGGTGCGCACGGCCGCCTCGGTGAGCACCGCCGCCGGTATGTCCAGCACGACGGCGAGCCAGCCGAGCCAGAACCCGCCGGGTACGCGTCGCTGCCGCTCCCACCGGGACACCTCGTGGCGGCTCAACGTCGGCACGCCCGCGGCGGCGCACAACTCGGCGGCGGTGCGCCGCTGGCTCCACCCCCGGGCCAGCCGATGCCGGACCAGCAGCGGCCCGAGTTGGGTGCGGTGCGGCGGTGGGGACGAGGTCACGGGTCCTCCCGGCGGGGCGTCGGCGCGGTGACACCCACCCGTCCGACGGGACGGGACCGGTGCACCTCTCGGCTGCGTGACCCCCGCGCCGGACCCCCGGGGCCGCCCCCACCGCCCCTCCCGCGCCACTCATTTTTACCCCTGGGGTACGACGGTTCCTACCCCTGGGGTACGACGGCCTTCCCCGCCGTTGGCGGTGCTGCCGCAGTGAAGGTGGCGCTGCTGGCATCCCGTGACCTCCGCCCCAATGAGCGGCTTGTGTTGGTCGCTATCGCCGCTCACAGCAACCGCGACGGGGACGCCTGGCCGTCCGTGGCGACGATTGCTGGGTACGCGGGCGTATCCGTCCGCACCGTGCAGCAGGCCCTAGCGAAGCTGGTTCAGCTTGGCCGCCTGGTCGTGCGCCGGGTCGCCAACGTGGCTACCCGGGTTTCCGCCATGATTCTGGTTGCCGCCCTGGCCCTCGGGACGGTAGGCGGTCCCGGTGGTCCGCCTGGTTGACGTTCCTGGTCGGCGTAGCCGCTTCCCTGGCCGCCAACGTCACAGTTGCCGACCCTGACCCGGTGGCCCGGGTAGTTCCGCCTGGCCCGCCGTGGCCCTGCTCCTGACGATTGAGGTGTTGGCCCGGTCCGGGAAGGGTGTCGCCATTGTTTCGGCGGAAGTTGTTGCCCAGCAACGGGAAACGGCCCCGAAGGCCCGGAAAGCTGCCGGCCTCTGCCGACACCCCCGGAGGAATCCGCGGACGGCCCTACGGACGGCCCTATCGGGCCCGCAGCCCCGGAACCTGAGCAGACCCTCACCACTCCCCGGAGGGTCCGCCGCCCGGTAGCGGAAACCCGCCGCCTGGCCGTGGGGATGCTGGCGGACCACGGGGCGACCCGGGAGCGCGTGGCCTCCGCCTCGGGATCACCCCGCGGAGGCTCTGCCAGGCACTCAACGCTACTGTCCGCTAGCCGTCACAATCCGCGGACGTAAGGCACTTGAATAGTGGGCATGAGGAACGTGCCCAAGGTGTTGATCGCGGCAGCGGCAGGGGCAGGAGCCGGGGCGTACGGCCTTCCGCAGCCATGGTCGCTTTTGGCAGCTCTAGCTGACTTGCTGTTGATCGGCCTTGCGGGCAGGCTCTGGTGGGCAGAAAAACGACAGCGGCAGGCCGGGCTAGAACACCTTCTTCAAGAATGGTCGAAACTTACCTCGCGGGTAGGAAGTAGCTGGTTAGAGGAAGACGAAGACGTCTGGAGAGGTGATCAACTCCCCAAGCGTTGGCCCAGCTCTGCCGTCACAGACACGCCATCACGCACCAGCCGGATACGACGGCAGCGACGAGCCGAACTAAACGCACCTGCTGAGGGGGCGGGTACGGCGGGCGAGGACGAGGGCTTCGCGGAGTTGGTTGCCCTCATACAGCTAAGGGACAAACGCGGTCAACGGGCGCAGCTCTGGTGGTTCCTTGCTGGCGTGGCTGCATCGATCCCCGCAGGTGTCCTGGTCAACATCCTCACGGGATAGCACGAATACCTATGGAGAGTGGCCGCCACCGTTGGGCCTCCCGACATCGCGTCGGGGCGAGTGACACGCAGGGAGGGGCGGCCGGGCCACCCTCCCTCACGGCGTTACCGGGCGAGGGTTGCGAGCAGTCCAGTCAGGGCAGTCAGCACCGCCGCTACCCCGCTCAGTACAGATCACGTCCAGGGCTGCTCGTCGATGCCACTGACGGCGACCCTTCCACCGCTTGCTGGGTGAACGCTTATGTCGCAACTGGACCGTTAACTGTCAATTCTGCCCATCGGCCCACCTACCGGCCGAATGCCCTGCCCAAAGCAGGCGAGCTATCGCCCTCCTCAAACACACTGCCAGTCAGTGATCGCAGCAGCACTCCCCGGTAAAGTGTCCACTCAGCCTTCGAACGCCTGTGCGCCGGGAGCACCGTCATGATCCAGTGGCACCGTCTAGACCCGAGGAAGTTTGAACGCGCGGTTCAGGCGTTGCTCCGCAGCACCTATCCGGGCGCGGAAGCGATGGATGGTTCCGGCGGAGATGGCGGACGCGACAGCACGCTTCGCACCCAGGACGGGCTTGTCATCTTTGAGATCAAGTCCTACAGCGAGAGGCTAACGAAGGGACAGCAACGAAAAATCGAAGCTTCACTGCGCGCCGCAGCGGCGCATGAGCCGAATCGCTGGGTTCTAATCCTGCCACTGAATCACTCTCCGAAGGAGGAGAAGTGGTTCGAAGAGCTGAAGCGAAAGTTCCCTGCAATTCAACTAGAGTGGTGGGGAGTGGATTGGCTGGACGGGCACTTTGCATCGCGAGAGGACCTTCGACGGATGGTCGAGGGTGGCGAGTATCGGCTACTAGAGCTGGCGCGCGAGTTCGACAAGGAGAAGGCCGTTCTCGCGTCAGGCCTACCGGACCTGGCGGGCCGATTTGGCATCCTTACTCAAAGATCCCGCGATCTCTCACCCTACTGGATCGCTGACTTCGCTTCCGGGCCCGATGGGATGACCTTCATTTTCCGGGAGCGGTATCCCGGAGCGGCTCAAGATGATCCAATCAGTCTAAAGCCCGTCTTCGCATTCTCGCCAGACGACCCGGAAGCAGCCGAAGTCGAACGTGACTTGAGGCACGTAATGGACTTCGGCGGAGACGTGACCGTTCCAGGAAAGTTCGTTCAGGAGTTCAACGTTGATGCCTCGGAAGAGACCCGACTTGCGTTCGGCTGGGACCGGGCGCCTGAAACCAAAGAGATTCAGATCAAGTCCGTAGAGGACAACAGCGGACTACCTATCCCCTGCACTCTTGATGTCCTAACCCCTGGCGGCAAGATCGCTGCCTCCATTACTGTCCAGCTCTCTCAGCGGGTGGGCGGGGCACGCGGATATACGATCACCGGGGCTGATCCTTCTGGCCTGCTCACAGCTAGGTTCCTCCTTGAACATCCCGATGTGCGGGCAAGTGGCCCGTCGCTGAACTTTCAGGTGTCTTCGCCGATTGGCTTGTTCCCTTGGGCGACCCGGCCGGTAGCGGACTTCATCGCCGCCGTGCAACCCGGCAACCGCATGGTGCTACGCATGGGAATTCCGTTTGGCGAATGTGAAGTCATGGAGCCAATCTTTCGAGATGAAGATTTGCTTGTGCGCCTCATCACTGCGCTCGACGAGCTGCAAAAGCATTTTGGGCAACTTTTCCCCATCCCCGAGGGGCTTACCCGGAAAGACCTTAAAGAGCTTGAAACGCTGGTTGAGTTCGTACGGCACGGCAGAGCGCAGTGGCCGTACCACACGGTCAAGATGCAGTTCCATCACGACAAGTTGGAAGAGCTCGTTGCCGACGAGAGTTTCACGCCAGAGGGCGGAGCTCTATTGGCTCGGTTTGATTCATTCGGTATGAAGTTTGGCGATAACCGCTTCGACGTCGGCCGCGTTCAGTTTTACGCCCCAAGAATCCGCCTTGCCAACTTTGAGCAGGTACGAGCAGCCATCGGTACCGGGGTTGATCCGGACGGCCGGTGGGAGTGCATCGACGGTGAGCACATCTACATGCGCAGCATGAGCAACACAATCGAAGGTGAGGTCAGCGGTTAGCAGAGCGGTGCAAGATCAGAAGATGAAGCCGGCTCATGGCCGGCTCCATCGCCTGGCGCCTCCTTCGCGATCTGCACAGAGGTTGCCTCAGTCCTGAGCCGACCGCGTGCTGACACCCATAGCGTCAGCCACCCGGCCGTACGTCGGCCGGATTCCGCTGCCCCACGTCTTTCCTACCCCCGGGGGTACGATGACTTCCCTTGTCAGACCCCCGGGTGCGCGCCGCTGCCGTTCCCCGCGCCCGGTTGGAAATTGCCTCAACTCAGGAGCGGAATCGGTTCAGGTGAGGTCGATCCAGTAATCCAGATCCACCAGATCCGCACGCCTGACGATGTGCGCCGCCTCGACCACGCGCTCACCGACATACGTCTGTCGAGTGATCACCACGACGTGAACGCCTCCAGGGATTTGGAGAGCCTCAACCTCATCCGGCGTCGGCATCCTCCATCGCGGCCGCTCACGGATGCCAGTGACGGTGTGCCCGAGGCTGAGGAGCTGGGACGTGTTGCCACCTGGCCAGGGCTCGTTCTCCGGGTCGGCTACCGGGGTGCCGGCGACCATGTCGAGCAGCAGCGACGAGACGGACATCTGTTGCGGCACGCCGTGAGTGCGGAACAGGAAGTGGCGCTCCAATAGCATCGTCCCCTGCTCCACCCCGAACAGTTCGGCCACGGACTCGGTAGCCGGCACCTCCAAGAAGCTCCTATCGAGGCTGTAGGCAGACCACTCGATCTGCTGATCAGCAGTGAAGGACGTTGCAAGCTCGCCGCTGCGGACCTGCTCCAGCTCCTTGCGGTACCTCTCGGAAGCGAGTCGACGCACGGGCATGATCGGACGGGCGTAGGTGCCTCGTCCAACCTCTGTCATCACCAAGCCCTCTGCCCGCAGCAGCGCCAGGGCTTCACGAACGGTCCCGCGCGCGACTGCGAACTCGGCCATCAAGGTCGATTCACTGGGCAGCAAGGAGCCGGGGGCGATGACGCCGGCCTCGATCCGGTGGCGTAGCTCGTCGGCAACCTGCCGGTAGCGCCGCGGCTGTGGGTGCGGGGTAGGCACGCCCGTCACCGTACTCCCGATCTTTCCGACCGCTTGCTCGCCATGACACGACATTACCTGTCTAGACAGGTTGCCTAGACAGGCCTACGGTTGCAGTGTGGTCGGCACGCTGAGTGATCTAGGGGTAGGCACTGCGTGTCGGCCACCCAAGGAGTCTCGGGAGGCAGCGCATGCGTCGATGGAAGTGGTTCCAACGTCCTGACGAGTCGGTCGACGTCGTCGAGCGCTCGGCCTATCAGCCCGTGGCGTGCGACCCTCCTGCGCCGCCACGGAAGCAGGGTGATCCCACCAGCGTGCGGCCGGCCGTGAAGCGACGCAACCAACGAGACGATCGCCATGATGCTTGAGGAGATCAGGCCGGAGCCACCGTTCCCCGTGATCATGGCCGGCTTCATAGTGGATCTGCACATCCGCAAGACCTGCCCACGCTGCCGGCAGGATGGCTGTCCAAAGCTCAGGGCCGCTGGACTGACCCTGAAGCTCTGGCGAGCGAGGAAGCAGCCGTGAAGGCCGGTGACGTTCTCCGGCTTGATCGGAAGGTCAGCGTTCAATTCATGAGCCCGATAACCGTTCGGGTCATCAGAAGGCTTGACTGGGTTACCTACGACGGTTGGTGCTGGATCGACTGTTACCAGCTCGACAGCAGAGGTGATGCCATCGCCAGACGTTCGCTGTTTATCCGACCTGAGTTCGTGGAGTCCGCCGCAGATGGCTTGGCCGCGCCGCACGGCCGGGGTCGACCGACTCCCGTACGGCGGTGGGAAGCTCCTGGGTCCCGGTGGCGTCTCCCGCTAGAGTCGGGTCGTGGCGCTCGGTCTTCCCTCGGTACTCCCCAATCCGCAGCCGGCGATCGGGGAGCTCATCCGTGACCGCCAGCCGACCTTCTCGTTCGAGTTCTTCCCGCCCAAGACCGAGGCGGGGGAGCGGCTGCTCTGGCAGGCGATCCGCGAGCTGGAGTCGCTGCGCCCCTCGTTCGTGTCGATCACCTACGGCGCGGGCGGTTCGACCAGGGACACCACAGTGGCGGTGACCGAGCGGATCGCCACCGACACCACCCTGCTGCCGATGGCCCACCTGACCGCTGTCAACCACTCCGTTGCCGAGCTGCGGCACGTGATCGGCCGGCTCGCCGGGGTCGGGGTGCGCAACGTGCTGGCCGTGCGCGGTGACCCGCCGGGCAACCCGAGCGGCGAGTGGGTCCGGCACCCCGAGGGCGTCGACTACGCCGAGGACCTGGTCCGGCTGGTGCGCGACTCCGGTGACTTCAGCGTCGGTGTGGCGGCCTTCCCGTACAAGCACCCCCGCTCACCCGACGTGGCCAGCGACACCGCACAGTTCGTCCGCAAGTGCCGGGCCGGCGCGGAGTTCGCGATCACGCAGATGTTCTTCGAGGCCGACGACTACCTGCGCCTGCGCGACCGGGTGGCCGCCGCCGGCTGCGACACCCCGATCCTGGCCGGGGTGATGCCGGTGACCCAGATCGGCACCATCGAGCGGTCCGTGCAGCTGTCCGGGGCGCCCTTCCCGCCGGCGCTGGCGGCGCGCTTCGAGCGGGTGGCCGACGACCCGGAGGCGGTGCGCCGGCTCGGCATCGAGCAGGCCAGCGACATGTGCCGTCGACTGCTGGACGAGGGCGTTCCGGGAATCCACTTCATCACCCTCAACCGGTCCACCGCCACCCGAGAGGTCTGGCAGAACCTCAAGGCTGGCGCGCGGGTGTGAACGCGGACTCTGCGACACCTGACGCCCGGCACGACGGTTGATCCTCAGGTGGGCACACAGCTGAACTGGGACCAGTACGCCACGGCGTGGGCGCGGTTGCACGGCGGGTTCGACCCGCGGGTCGCCGCGCCGGTGGTGCGTGCCTGGCTGCGGTTCGCATACCACGTCGGGTATGTGCTGGGCCGGCTGCGGGTCGGCCCCACCCCGGTCACCGTGGCGGGGGTGCTGCTCTGCTTCTGCGTACCGTTGCTGGCGACCCGGCCGGGCGACGGCCCGTTCCTCGGCGCGCTGTTCGTGCTGCTCGCCGCGGTGGCCGACAGCGTGGACGGTGCGGTGGCCGTCGCCACCGGCCGCACCACCCGGCTCGGCTACGTCTACGACTCGCTGGCCGACCGGCTCGGCGAGGTGGCGTGGCTGCTGGCGTTCTGGCTGGTCGGCGCGCCGGGCGCGCTGGTCGTCGCAGCCGGGGCGCTGTCCTGGCTGCACGAGTACGTCCGGGCCCGCGCGGTCTCCGCCGGGATGCGCGACATCGGCGCGGTGACCGTCGGCGAACGACCCACGCGGGTCTCGGTCGCGCTGGCGGGCCTGGTGGTGGCCGGGCTGGCCGGCCTGATCGAGCCGGAGCTCGCCGCCGGCACCATCACCATGGCGACCGCGGTGTGGGTGCTGCTTGCCGGCTTCGGGCTGGGGCAGCTGCTGTCCACCGTCCGCCGCGCGCTGCTCGACGCCGGCTGAGCGGCCCCGACGGGTCTTACCAGGCGGGGCCGATCTCGTCGGCGACGATCTGCGCGGAGAGGGTCACCATCGGCAGGCCACCGCCGGGGTGGCTGGAGCCGCCCACCAGCCACAGCCCGTGCGCCGGGCCCCGGTTGGCCGGGCGGAGCAGGCCACCGGCGGTGCCGTAGATCGCGCCGCCCGGCGCCCCGGTCGTCGCGTCCAGGTCGGCGGGGGTGCGCACCTCGCGGAACAGCAGCCGGTCCCGCACGTCGACGCCGCGCTCGGCCAGGACATCCAGGATCCGGTCGGCGTACGCGTCGGCCAGCCCCGGGCGTCGCCAGTCGACAGCGCCACCGGCGGTGCCCTGCCGGGCGGCGTTGACCAGCACGAACCACGCCTCGTGCCCGGCGGGGCGGACCATCGGATCGTCGGCCACGGTGACGAACACCGTCGGGTCGGCCGCCGGTCGGGCCCGGACGCCCCGCCCCGGATCGCCGAAGACCGCGTCGAACTCCGCGTCGTAGTCGCGCGGAAAGAAGACGTTGTGGTGCGCCAGGCCGGTGCTGCCGGAGACGCCGAGCAGCAGCACGAAACCGGCGAGGCTGCGATCGGTCAGGCCGGCCAGCCGGCGCGCGTGTGGCAGCAGGTCGCGGTAGACGGTGAGCGCGTCGACGTTGGCCACCACCACGTCGGCGGGCACCGGCGCGGTGACGCCGGCGAGGCGTACGCCGTGCACCCGGCCGCCCGCGGCGTCGATCCGGGTGACAGTGGTGCCGGTCTGCACCACCACGCCGAGGTCCAGGCAGCGGGTCAGCAGCGCGTCGGCGAGCGTGCCCAGCCCGCCGCGCAGGTACCACCCGCCGTAGGTCAGCTCGGCGTAGGGGACCGCGACCAGCGCCGCCGGGGCCCGCCGCGGGTCGGCGCCGGTGTAGGTGGCGTACCGGTCCAGCAGCATCCGCAGCCGCGGGTCGGACAGGTGCCGGCGGCCCAGCCCGCGCAGGGTGCGGCCCGGGGCGATGGCGGCCAGGTCGCCCACCCGCCAGGCCAGCGACGCGAGGTCGCGGGGGGAGTCGACGGTACGGCGCAGGATGTCCCGCGAGGACGCCTCCCACACCCGTGCGGCCCGGCGCCACAGCCGCTGCCAGTCGGCCGCCGCCCGGTCGCCGAGGGCGGCCCCGATCCGCGCGGCGAACTCCACCGGGTCGGTGCACGAATCCAGGGTCGGGCCGCCACCTGCGAAGACGTGCCGGACGATCGGGTCCAGCGGCGTCAGGTCCAGGTACTCATCGAGCTTTGCCCCGGTCGCCTCGAACAGGTCGTGGAAGACCTCGGGCAGGGTGAGCAGGCTCGGCCCGGTGTCGAAGTGGAACATCCCGGCCGGAGTGTCGTGCGCGTACCGGCCGAGCTTGCCGCCGACCGTGTCCGCGGCCTCGAAGACGGTCACCTGGTGCCCGGTTGCGGCCAGCCGGGCGGCGGTGGCCAGGCCACCCACCCCGGCGCCGACGACCACGATCCGCGCCATGCCGCGCCCTCCTAGCTGACCGGGCGGCCCCGCCAGGTCAGGCGGCGTCGCTTTCGCAGATGGTACGACCGCAGCGTCAACCAGCCGAGGACCACGACCGACACGGGGTGTGCGAGCGCGTCGGGCCACCACCGGCCGCCGGTCGCCCGGGCGGTGAGCACCCGCCCGGCCACCCCGAGCAGGTAGCCCGCCAGGCCCACGGCGGCCACCTGCGCCGCGCCGGCCACGAGCCCGACCAGCGCGACCAGCGGCGGGGCGGTGTAGAGCAGGAGCAGCAGCGTCACCACGGCGGCCGCCGCGCCGGGGTGCCCGAACGACGCCCACAGCGACTTCGAGTACCCGTCGCGCAGCTGCGGCCAGTCGTCGTACATCCGGCAGGTGGCCAGCCGGGAGCCGTCGGCCAGGGCGATCCGCCTCCCGGCGCGCTTGACGGCCCGGGCCAGCTCGACGTCCTCCAGGATCTTGTCGGCGACGGACGCGTGCCCGCCGGCGGCGGTGTAGCCGGCCCGGTCCAGCACCAGGAACTGCCCGCCCGCCGCGGCCAGCGACGGCCGCCGCGAGCGCTCCATGGCCCGCAGCGGCAGGAAGGTCAGCCACAACCACTGCAACAGCGGCTGCACGAGCCGGTCGGCCACCGTCGCCACCACGATCCGGGGGTACGGCGACAGCAGCGTCGCGCGGGCGGCGCGCAGCTCGGTGACCGCCGCGGCCACGGCGTGCGGGGCGAGCACCACGTCGGCGTCGACGAAGACCAGCGCGGTGGCCGCCGGGTCGGCCCGGGTGGCCAACTGCCAGCAGGCGTGCGGCTTGCCCAGCCAGCCCGGCGGCGGGGCGACCCCGCTGAGCAGGGTGACCCGCGGGTCGTCGCCGACGACCGCGCGGACCACCTCGGCGGTACCGTCGGTGGACCCGTCGTCGAGGACCACGATGCGCAGCGCCGGCACACCACGCTGGGCGAGCAGGGCGCGCAGGCAGGGCGTTACCCGGGTGGCCTCGTCGCGCAGCGGCAGCAGTACGGCCACCGGCTCGTCGACGTCATCCGGCCGATCGGTGGGTCGGCGCAGCCATCGGGCGGCGTTGACCCAGGTGTGCCCGGTCAGCGCGGCGACGGCGAGCAGCAGGGCGAAGAGGACGGTCATCTGGTCGCGTCGACGCCGGGGCGGTGCGGTTGGTGGTCGTCTCGGCGCGCGTGGTGGGGCCGGCGGGCGCGCAGCAGGGTCACCGCCAACGGCACGGCGGTGACCGCCATGCCGGCCGCGCCCCAGAGCGCCGACGCGGGCAGGTCCAGGAAGACCGCGTGGGCCAGGATGCTGGAGAAGTACGTCCACAGGTACAGCGCGAGCATCGGGTGGTCCCGCCGGTCGGTGTGCTCGGCGGCCGGGCCGGCCAGCGGGCGCAGCGCGCTCATCAGCAGCACCGCGAAGAGCAGCCAGCCCAGGTAGTTGCTGACCGGGATGCCGGCCAGGCCGGGCAGCGCCGGGGTGGCGTCCCGCCAGACCCAGTAGCCCTCGGCGACCATCTGCGGGTCGAGGAAGAGGTCCCAGGCGGCCAGCCCCACCGCGGCCAGCGCGATCCGGCCCACCCACCGGCCGGTCGGCGTGCCGTGGCCAGGCGGCGTGCCGTTGCCGGTCGACGTGCCGTTGCCGGTCGGCGTGCCGCTGCCGCCGGTCAGGCGGACCGCGGCCAGCCAGGCCGGCCAGGCCATCCAGGTCCAGGCCAACGGGATGATCAACGGCACCCCGGCCAGTTTGGGGCCCAGCTCACCGGAGTAGTCGTAGCTGCCGAACGGCACACCGGTGGCCACCCCGATCGCCTCGATCGCGAACCCGCCGCCGGTGGCCACCGCGACCAGCGCCGCCGCCACCCGGGGCCCCCGGCTGAGCAGCGCGTGGCCGACCGAGAGCAGCCAGCCGAGCACGACCGTGGCCACGGTCAGCCCGGCCCGGGTGGGGCCGGTGGTCAGCGGGTAGCAGATCTGGGCGAGCACCAGGACGGCGAGCAGCGTCCAGGAGATCCGCCGGGTCATGACGCGGCGGGCTCGAGCGGCAGGTCTCGACCGAGTACGCCGAAGGGCCGCTCGTCACCGGGGAAGTGGAAGTCGCGCAGCACGTCGACGAAGCCGAACCGCCGGTACAGCCGCCAGGCCCGCGAGGTCTGCTCCTCGGCCTCCGGCGTGGACAGCAGTGTGGTGTCGCCCTCGGCCATCGTGAGCAGCGCCCGCAACTGCCCGGCGCCCAGCCCGTGCCCCTGCGCCGGAGGGCGGACGTGCAGCTCGACCACCTCGAAGCAGTGGGTGAGCCAGCGCTTGCGGGTCGGGGCGTCCAGCGCCCGGTGCACCTGGTCGTGCCACCACTGGCCCGGACCGCCCAGATAGCCGTACCCGAAGCCGGCGAGGTGACCTTCGCTGGTCAGGCTGGCCACGGCCCGGAACCCGGGCCGGCGGACGTGGGTGGCGATGTAGCCGCGCCGGGCCTCCAGCAGGTCGGTGCGGTACCCCATCGCCTCGCCGTAGACGGCCACCACGTCGTCCAGCCGTCGGACGAGATCGTCCGGCGTCCAGCGCACCAACCTCATGCCCGTCCACCTTTCACTGTCGCCTGGTCGCCGTCGGCGACCCACCCGAGGACCGTCCGGTCGCCGACCACGTCACGTACCTCGAACCGGGCGAACAGCTCCTCGGCGTACCAGCCCGCGGTGGGGGTTCGCATGATCGCCGCCCGATGCTCCGGGTGACGGTACGCGAACGCCACGAGGTCCGTCGGGTCGCGCCACACACTCACCGTGCCCTGCCATCCCAGTGGGGCCTCACCGACGCCGAACCGGGCCAGCAACCCGGGCGCGTCGCGCAGGGCGGCGGCCACCGGCGGGACCGCCCGCCAGAAGGTGGCCGCCCGGCGGGCCCGTAACCGGGCCCGGGTCAGCGCCAGCACCGGGCCGGTGACCCGGCCGCCCGGCGGCTCGCCGAACGGTCGCTGGCCGGACCACTCGCCCCGGCTGCTCAGCGGGCGCAGGTCGACTCGGGCCTGGGCGTGGGCGATCCGCGCCCAGGCGCGTCCGACCGGCGAGTCGTCGAAGCCGGCCGCCGCGGCGGGGGAGTCCCAGACGGTCAGCGCCGCCCACCGGGTCAGGTCGGCGTCACCCGGCCCGAAGCCGGTGCCGGTCCCCGTCCCCAGCAGCTTGCCGAACCGGACGCCCGGCAGGGCCCGCAGTCGACGCGGGTCCACCGCCATCCGGGTCAGCGCCCGGGGGAGCGCGCCGCGGGAGGTCCGCCACACGTGCAGGGTGACCAGCTCCGGTACG
The DNA here is from genome assembly GCF_043205095.1 of Micromonospora sp. NPDC047557. Taxonomy (NCBI): domain Bacteria; kingdom Bacillati; phylum Actinomycetota; class Actinomycetes; order Micromonosporales; family Micromonosporaceae; genus Micromonospora; species Micromonospora sp. NPDC047557. Next base: position 309,555 of record NZ_JBIDDK010000003.1, read on the forward strand.
GCGCTGCTGTGCCGGCCGGTTCGCTCGCGCGGCTCGCTCACGCCACCTCGGCCGGGACGCCGGCGGTGACGCGCAGCAGCTCGGCGTAGGTGGTCGGGAAGACCGCCTGCGGTACGCCGCCCGCGGCCCAGATCTGCGGGTACGCCGCCAGCGCGGTGTCCACCAGGGTGCGCAGCGCCTGCGGGTGCCCGAGCGGGGCCACCCCACCGATCGGCTGCCCGGTGTGCTTCCGGACGAACTCCGGGGTGGCCCGGCGCAGCCGGGTGACGCCGATGGACGCGGCGAGGCCGGCGGTGTCGACCCGGTGCGCGCCGGAGGTGAGCACGAGCAGCGGCGAGTCGTCCGCGTCGAAGATCAGCGAGTTGGCGATCTGGCCGACCTCGACGCCGAGCGCGTCGGCTGCGGCTGCCGCGGTGTGCACCGCGTCGGGCAGCAGGCGGACCGTGCTGGGCTGGCCGGCGCCGTCGCGCGCACCGGCGCCGTCCAGCGCGTCCTGCACCGCCCGTACGTTCGGGTGTGGCTGCATGGGGACATTCTTCCCGGTCCGCCGGCGCCGGTTCACTCCGGTGCGTACGGACGGCGAGCCTCGGCGCGTCACACGTTGCATTTTCGTCGGAGGGGAGGTGTACTGTCAGGAGCAGTTAGAACGAGTGTTCGATTGCCTCGAACGCCCGTTCCAACCAGCCGGAGCGCGGTGTTTCGCGGCGCCAGCTCCGGGCGGTGTGGCTTCGCGGGCCGCACCTGGGTTTCCGGGCAGTCGCGAGCCCGGTCCCGTCAGGCAGGAGCGTCGCCCGCCGCCCACGACCCCCGGGCGGCGGGCGACGAACCCGCCGGTACGCCGGCCGGGTGTGGTGTGGGGAAGCATCCACACCCGGCCGGCCACCCCCGGTGCGTCTTCCTCCGCACCACCCGACCTCGGCGTCTCGTCGGCGGCACCACTGCCCCGGCCGACGCCCCGGCCATGTGGAGGAGACAGTCCATGCCGACCAACCCGGCTCAGGCACCGACGGTGCCGGCGCACGTGCTGCCGCACCGCACCCCTGCCCAGCTCCTCACCCTGGCCCGCCGTGGGCTGGTCGAGGCCGGCCAGACCCGACCTGACGGTCTACGCTACGCGGCCGCCCACCTGGCGGCGCTGCGTGCGGCGGCCGCCCTGCTCGCCGCCCGGGCCCGGCCCGCCCCGAGCCGGCGCAACCGGATCACCAGCGTCTGGGTCCTGCTCTGCGCCGTCGCCCCCGAGCTCGACGAGTGGGCCCGGTTCTTCGCCGCCGGGGCCAGCAAGCGAGCCGCCGCCGAAGCCGGCATCCCCCGGGTGGTCAGCGCCCGGGAGGCCGACGATCTGCTCCGCGCCGCCGAACAGTTCGTCACGGTGGTGGAGAGCGCGCTCGGCGTGGCACACCAACCGGCCCTGGACGGCCTCGCCGCATGAGCCCGCCGTGACGCCGACCGCCTGGAAGGGAAGCCGGGCGGCCGGCGTCACGGTGCGTCGGTCCTGATCTGTTCCACAGCAACGACGGGGGAGTTGGTCCAATGGCGGGCCGCATGGTGGTCGGTTCCGCCGCACTGGCCGATCTGGTACGCCCGGCGAGCGCACCCGATCCGGTCGGCGGCCACCGGGTGCTACCGGTGGCGCCCGAGCTGACCGGCCTGCTGCCCAACCGGGGCCTGCGCCGCGGCAGCACCATCGCGGTCGCCGCCGGTCAGCCCCGACGCAGTGGCGGCACCTCGCTGGTGCTGGCCCTGCTGGCCGAGGCGTCCCGGGCCGGTTCGTGGTGCGCAGTGGTCGGAGTGCCGACGTTCGGCGCGGGTGCGGCAGCCGAGCTGGGCATCGCCCTGGACCGGCTGGCCCTGGTGCCGAATCCCGGCCCCGAGTGGGCCACAGTGGTCGCCGCGTTGATCGACGGGGTGGACGTCGTGGTCACCGCCGTACCCGCCGCGGTCTCCGCCTCGGTCGCCACCCGGCTGGCCGCGCGGGCCCGGCAGCGCGGCAGCGTGCTCGTTCCGTACGGCCGGTGGGACGGCGCGGACGTGACGTTGCAGGTGGTCCGCGGGGTCTGGGAAGGGCTCGGCCAGGGTCGGGGGCGGCTGCGTCGCCGGGAGGTCACCGTCTCGGCGCGCGGGCGCGGAGCGGCCGCCCGCCCCAAGGAGATCAAGGTCTGGCTTCCCGGTGCCGAGCTCACCCGGGTCATTCCCCGGGCGGTGCGGTCGACAGTGGGCCGTCCGTCCGTGCCGCTCGCCCTGGTCGGGTCGGGGTGACCGGCTCGCCGATCCGGACCCTGCTGCTGTGGTGCCCGGACTGGCCGGTGCTCGCCGCCGAGATCGTCGACGGGGTGCCGGCCACCGGTCCGGTCGCCGTGCTGCACGCCAACCGGGTGGTCGCCTGCTCCGAGCGGGCCCGCGCCGAGGGCGTGCGCCGAGGGCTGCGCAAACGGGAGGCGCAGGGCCGTTGCCCGCAGCTCACCGTCGTGGAGTACGACCCCGGCCGGGACGCCCGGGCGTTCGAGCCGGTGGTCGCCGCGCTGGAGGAACTGGTCGCCGGCGTCGAGGTGGTCCGTCCGGGCGCCTGCGCGGTCGCCGCCCGGGGCCCGAGTCGCTACCTCGGCGGCGAGGAGGCGGCCGCCGAGCGGCTCATCGAGCACGTCGCCCAGTCCTGTCTGGTGGAGAGCCAGGTGGGCATCGCCGACGGGGTGTTCGCCGCGGGGTTGGCCGCCCGCGCCGGCCGGGTGGTGGAGCCGGGCGGAACACCGGCTTTCCTGGCCGGGATGCCGGTCGAGGCGCTCGGTCGGTCCGCACTGGCCGATCTGCTGCGCCGGCTGGGGGTGCGGACCCTCGGCGACTTCGCCGCGCTACCGGCCGGCGACGTGCTGGCCCGGTTCGGGTTCGACGGCGCGCTGGCCCACCGGCTGGCCGCCGGCCGGGATCACCGCCCGCTCGCCGTCCGGCAGCCGCCGACCGACCTGACGGTGACCTCCGCGTACGACGAGCCGATCGACCGGGTCGACGCGGCGGCGTTCGCCGCCCGCGCGCTGGCCGAGCAGTTGCACGACCGGCTCGCCGGGCACGGGCTGGCCTGCACCCGGCTCGGCATCGAGGCGGTCACCGAGCACGGGCAGGAGCTGCACCGGGTGTGGCGGCACGACGGCCTGCTCACCGCCGCCGCCATCGCCGACCGGGTGCGCTGGCAGCTCGACGGCTGGCTCTCCGGCAGCAACGGCCGCGCCGGTGCCCGACCGGCCCGGCCGACGGCCGGCATCATCCGGCTGCGGCTGATCCCGGACGGGGTGATCGCCCAGGCCGGCCTGCAGACCGGCCTCTGGGGGGAGACGGGCGAGGAGCGGGAGAGGGCGCAGCGGGCATTGAGTCGGGTGCAGGGCATCCTCGGCCCGGAAGCGGTGGTCACGGCGGTGCTCGGCGGTGGGCGTTCCCCGGCCGACCAGGTACGCCTGGTGCCGTGGGGCGACGAACGCCTCCCCGCCCGCCCCGAAGTTCCGCCGTGGCCGGGCCGGCTGCCGCCGCCCGCGCCCGCCGTGGTGCTGCCCAGCCCGCTCGCCGCGACCGTGCACGACGCCGCCGGTGAGCCGGTGGTGATCAGTGCGCGGTTGGCGGTGAGCGCTGTTCCCGCCCGGCTGGTGGTCGGCGACGGTCGACCGGCGGAGATCGTGGGCTGGGCCGGGCCGTGGCCGGTGGACGAGCGCTGGTGGGCGCCGGCCGAGGCTCGCCGCCGGGCACGGTTCCAGGTCAGCCTCGCCGACGGCACCGCTCTGCTGCTCGCCGTGGAGTCCGGGCAGTGGCTGGTGGAGGCGATCTATGACTGAGTCAGGTCGGCCCATGACCGGCGTTGGCCGGGAGGCAGATGTCCTGATGAGCGGTATGACTGTGAGTCATAAATATGACTCACAGTCATACCGCTCACGGTGGCTGTTGCCGCTGGCGGGGTCGCGCACCGCCGGGCGGCTGGTCGGTCGTGCCACCGCCGCTAGGCCGGCAGAAGCGGGCGGCGCGGGTGGCGCGATCCGAGCGGGCGGAGCGGCCGGATGAGCTTTCACAACCCGAAGATGCCCTGGTCGGAGCTGGAGCGGGTGCTCTCCGGCCGGGCCAGCGGCGGCTCCGGCGGCGGGCGATCGCGCGAGGAGCGGCACCTGCACGTGGTGGACCCGCTCGCCGTGGACGCCGACGGTGGGGACTCCCCGGCCTGGAGTCGCCGGCGCGAGCAGTACCAGCCGCCGGAGCTGCCCCGCCCCGACGGCGTGGTGCCCTACGCGGAGCTGCACGCGCACACCAACTTCAGCTTCCTCGACGGCGCAAGCCATCCCGAGGAGCTGGCCGAGGAGGCGGCCCGGTTGGGGCTCACCGCGCTCGCCGTCACCGACCACGACGGCTTCTACGGGGTGGTCCGTTTCGCCGAGGCGGCCCGCACGCTGGGCCTGCCGACCATCTTCGGCGCGGAGCTGTCCCTCGGGCTGCCCGGCCCGCAGAACGGCGAACCCGACCCGCACGGCGCGCACCTGCTGGTGCTCGCGCACGGCCACGAGGGGTACGCCCGGCTGGCCACCACCATCGCCCGTGCCCAACTGCGCGGCGGGGAGAAGGGCCGCCCGATCTACGGGGACCTGGAGGAGGTCGCCGCCGAGCTGCGCGACCACGTGCTGGTGCTGACCGGCTGCCGCAAGGGGCACGTGCCGGGCGCGCTGCTCACCGAGGGGGTGGACGCGGCGGCCCGCGAACTGGACCGGCTGACCGCGCTCTTCGGCGCGGAGACGGTGGCGGTGGAGCTGACCGACCACGGGCATCCCGTCGACGCCGACCGCAACGACGCGCTCGCCGAGCTGGCCGCCGCGGCCGGGCTGCCGACGGTGGCCAGCAACAACGTGCACTACGCCAGCCCCGGCCGGCGTCGGCTGGCCACCACGGTCGCCGCCGTCCGGGCCCGACGCAGCCTCGACGAGATTGACGGCTGGCTGCCCGCGGCGGCCACCGCCCACCTGCGCAGCGGCGCGGAGATGGCGGCCCGGTTCGCCGCGTACCCGGGCGCGGTGGCGCGGGCCGCCGAGTTCGGCGCCGAGCTGGCCTTCGACCTGCAACTGGTCGCGCCGCAACTGCCGGCGTACCCGGTGCCGCCGGGGCACACCGAGATGAGCTGGCTGCGCAAGCTGACCGCCGACGGGGCCCGGGAGCGCTACGGGCCGCCGCAGGCCCACCCGACGGCGTACGCGCAGCTCGACCACGAGCTGAACATGATCGAGGAGCTCGGCTTCCCCGGCTACTTCCTGGTGGTCTACGACATCGTCTCGTTCTGCCGCGAGCAGGACATCTACTGCCAAGGGCGGGGCTCGGCGGCCAACTCGGCGGTCTGCTACGCGCTGCGGATCACCAACGTGGACGCGGTCCGGCACCGGCTGCTCTTCGAGCGGTTCCTCGCCCCGGAGCGGGACGGTCCGCCGGACATCGACGTGGACATCGAGTCCGACCGTCGGGAGGAGGTGATCCAGCACGTCTACACCCGCTACGGCCGGGAGCACGCCGCCCAGGTCGCCAACGTCATCTCCTACCGGCCCCGGTCGGCGGTACGGGACGTGGCCAAGGCGTTCGGCTTCTCACCCGGTCAGCAGGACGCCTGGAGTAAGCAGATCGACAGGTGGGGCTCGGTCGCCACGGTCGACGTCGAGGGCATCCCCGAGCAGGTGGTGGAGTACGCCAACGAGCTGCAGACGTTCCCCCGGCACCTGGGCATCCACTCCGGCGGCATGGTGATCTGCGACCGTCCGGTGATCGAGGTCTGCCCGGTGGAGTGGGGGCGGATGCCCGGTCGCAGCGTCCTGCAGTGGGACAAGGACGACTGTGCCGCCGTCGGCCTGGTGAAGTTCGACCTGCTCGGCCTCGGCATGCTCTCCGCGCTGCACTACGGCTACGACATGATCGGGTCCCGGCTCGACCTCGGCGACATGACGCTGGACGACCCGGAGGTCTACGACATGCTCTGCCGGGCCGACTCGGTCGGGGTGTTCCAGGTGGAGAGTCGCGCCCAGATGGCCACCCTGCCCCGACTCAAGCCCCGCGAGTTCTACGACCTGGTGGTCGAGGTGGCGCTGATCCGGCCCGGCCCGATCCAGGGCGGCTCGGTGCACCCGTTCATCCGGCGCAAGAACGGTCAGGAGCCGGTGACCTTCGCCCACCCGTTGATGCGCAACGCGCTGGAGAAGACCCTGGGTGTGCCGCTGTTCCAGGAGCAGTTGATGCAGCTCGCCATCGACCTGGCCGGTTTCGACGCCGCCGAGGCCGACCAGCTGCGCCGGGCGATGGGCGCCAAACGCTCGGTCGAGCGGATGACCCGGATCGCCGACCGGCTCTACGCCGGGATGGCCGAGCGGGGCATCACCGGTGAGCTGGCCGACGACGTCTACCGCAAGCTCACCGCGTTCGCCAGCTACGGCTTCCCGGAGAGCCACGCGATGAGCTTCGCCTACCTGGTGTACGCCAGCTCCTGGCTCAAGCGCTACCACCCGGCGCCGTTCCTGGCGGCGCTGCTCAACGCCCAGCCGATGGGCTTCTACTCCCCGCAGACCCTGGTCGACGACGCCCGCCGGCACGGGGTGGAGGTCCGCCGCCCGGACATCAACGCCAGTGGGGCGCTGGCGGTGCTGGAGTCCACCCCGGACACCCGGTGGGGCAGCGGGCCGGGGGAGCCGCCGCACGCCTGGGGGCTGGGCGGCCCGGCCGTCCGGCTGGGGCTGTCCAGCGTACGTACCCTCGGCGCCGAGGTGGCCGAGCGGATCGAGGCCGAGCGGGCGGCCGGCGGGGCGTACCGCGACATGCCGGATCTGGCCCGGCGGGTCGGTCTCACCGCCGCGCAGCTGGAGGCGCTGGCCACCGCGGACGCCTTCGCCTGTTTCGGGCTGACCCGGCGGGAGGCGCTCTGGGCGGCCGGCGCGGCGGCCCAGGACCGCCCGGGCCGGCTGCCCGGCACGGTGACCGGCGCGGCGGCGCCCACGCTGCCCGGCATGGAGGCGGTGGATCGGCTGGTCGCCGACGTGTGGGCCACCGGGTTGTCGCCGGAGAGCCACCCGGCCCGGTTCATCCGGGGGCAGCTCGACGTGCTCGGCGCGGTACCGATCGCCCGGCTCGGTCGGGTGGAGCCGGGTCAGCGGATCCGGGTCGGCGGCATCGTCACCCACCGGCAGCGCCCGGCGACCGCCGGCGGGGTGACCTTCCTCAACCTGGAGGACGAGACCGGGATGCTGAATGTCACCTGCTCACCGGGGCTGTGGCAGCGCTACCGGCGGGTGGCCCGCACCAGCGCCGCGCTTGTGGTCCGGGGGCGGCTGCAACGGCACGAGGGAGTGACCAACCTGGTCGCCGACCGGCTGGACGCGATCGAGCCGCCGGTCAGCCCCGCGTCCCGTGACTTCCGCTGATCCAGTGATCCACATTACGGTTTTCGGCGTCGCCGGGCGGGAGACTCGTCCTGAGCGGGCAGAGCGGCCCGTGATCCGTGAGGGGGAATGACAAGTGATGGGGAACCACACGTACACCGGCGGCGGAATCGCCAATTCCCGGAGGACCCGGCTGGGCTCCGGCTGGATGCCGTCGCACCTCACCGACCCCCGCGAGTACGAGGTGACCAACGGTCCGGTGGCCAACGAGCGCCGGTCCCGGGCCGAGGACGCGGTCGAGGGCACCGAGTCCTGACCACTAGGCTCGACCGGGTGGAGCAGACCCGAGGCCGGTTCGCCGGGCCGCCGCTGACCCCCCGTACCGCAGTGATCTGGTCGGTGCTCCGCGCCGAGCTGGACCGGCGCGGCGACGCCGAGCTGACGGTTCTGGACGTGGGCGGCGGCACCGGCGGGTTCGCCGTCCCGCTGGCCCGCGCCGGGCACCGGGTCACCGTCGTCGACGCGAGCCCGGACGCCCTCGCGGCGCTCACCCGTCGGGCCGCCGAGGCCGGGGTCGCCGACCGGATCGCGGCCGTGCAGGGCGACGGCGACGCCCTGGCCGGGCTGGTCGAGCCGGCCAGCGTCGACCTGGTGCTCTGCCACGCCGTCCTGGAGGTCGTCGACGACCCCACGCCGGTGGTCGCCGCGCTGGCCAGCGCGTTGCGCCCCGCCGGCGCGGCGAGCGTCCTGGTCGCGGGGCGGGCCGCCGCCGTGCTGGGCCGCGCCATGAACGGCCATCTGGAGGTCGCGGCGGCGCTGGCCGCCGACCCGGCCGGCACCGCCGGGCCGCGCGACACACTGCGCCGCCGCTACGACGCCCTCGGCGCCGCCGCGCTGCTCACCGCCGCCGGGCTGGCGGTCGAGGAGATCCACGGGGTACGCGTACTGGCCGACCTGCTGCCAGCCGCGGTCGCCGACGGGCAGTCCGCGGCCCTGGTCGAGCTGGAACTGGCGCTGGCCGCGCAGTCCCCGTACCGGGACCTGGCCGCCCAGCTGCACCTGTTCGCCCGCCGGCCGGCATGACCGTCGCGCCGGGTGGTGGGCTGCCGCCGCTGGCCGTCCTCGGCCCGGCGCACAGCGGGGACCGGCTCGCCGACGTGCTGCCCAGCGCGCTCGCCGTGCTGGGCGTTCCCGGGTCGACCGACCCGCTCGGGCTGGCCCCCGCCCTGGCCGGGGTACGCCGGATCGCCGTGCTGCTGATCGACGGGCTCGGCTGGTACCAGGTGCCGACCGCGGCGCCGCACGCGCCGACCCTCGCCGGGCTGGCCGCGACGGTGGGTCGACCGCTCATCGCCGGTTTCCCGTCCACCACCCCGACGAGCCTGGTGACGCTGGGCACCGGCGTCGCGGCCGGAGCGCACGGGGTGCTCGGCTTCACCGTGCGGGTGCCCGGCACCGACCGGGTGCTCACCCACACCGACTGGGCCGCCGACCCGTCGCCGCTGCGCTGGCAGCCGGTGCCCACGCAGCTCCAACGGGCCCGCGCGGCCGGGGTGGCGGTGAGCGTGGTGAGCCGGCCGGAGTTCGGCGGTAGCGGGTTGACAGTGGCCGCCAACCGGGGCGGCGACTTCCGGGGCGCCGCCGGTGCCGACGAGGTGGCTGCCACCATGCTGGCCGCGCTGTCCGTCGGTCCGGGGCCGACCCTGGTCTCCGGCTACCACGCCGACCTGGACCGGCACGGGCACCTCAGCGGAGTCGACTCCGTGCCCTGGCGGGTCGCCGCCACCGAGGTGGACAACCTGCTCGCCCGGCTGGTCGACGGGCTGCCACCGGACGCGGCGCTGCTGGTGACCGCCGACCACGGGCAGCTCGACGTGCCCCTGACGCACCGTTTCGACCTGGACACCGACCCACGGCTGCGCGACGGGGTCCGGGTGGTCGCCGGCGAGGCCCGGGTGCGTTACCTGCACGTCGAGCCGGGCGCGGTCGACGACGTGGCGGCCGCCTGGTCGGGGGTGCTCGGCGACGCGGCGCGGGTGCGTACCCGGGCGGAGGTGGTGGCCACCGGCTGGTTCGGGCCGGTGCCGGAGGAGCACCTGGAACGGATCGGCGACGTGGTGGTGACCTGCAACGACACGTACGCCGTCATGGCCAGCCGAACCGAGCGGCCGATGGCGTCGAAGCTGGTCGCGTACCACGGGGCGGACACCGCCGCCGAGCTGACCGTGCCGCTGCTGGTCGTGCGGGGCTGAGCGGCGTGCGGTCCGGCCGGTCGGCCGGTGGTGCTGTCGTACCCCCGGGTTAACCTGCCGGGATGGGTCGCAGCCAGTCGTTGCCCCGGGGCGACGATCCGCGCTTCGGGCCGGACGCCGATGACTCCGCCAGCCCGATCCTGCACGTCGACATGGACGCCTTCTTCGCCGCCGTCGAGGTGCGCCGCCGGCCCGAGCTGCGCGGCCGGCCGGTCGTCGTCGGCGGGGTGGGGCCGCGCGGCGTGGTCAGCTCGGCCAGCTACGAGGCCCGCCGGTACGGGGTCCGCAGCGCGATGCCGACCAGCCAGGCCCGCGCCCGCTGCCCCCACGCGGTCTACCTGCCTCCGGACTTCACCGCGTACACGGCCGCGTCCCGGGCGGTCATGCAGATCTTCCGGGACGTCACCCCGCTGGTCGAGCCGCTCTCCCTCGACGAGGCGTTCCTCGACGTGACCGGGGCCCGCAGACTGTTCGGCTCCCCGGCGACCATCGCCCGGCTGATCCGGCGTCGGGTCGTCGACGAGCAGGGGCTGACCTGCTCGGTCGGGGTGGCGCCGAGCAAGTTCGTGGCCAAGCTGGGCTCCACCCGGGCCAAACCCGACGGCCTGTTGGTCGTGCCTCCGGGGCAGGTCCTCGACTTCCTGCACCCGCTACCGGTGGACGCGCTGTGGGGCGTGGGGGAGCGGGCCGCCGAGACACTGCGCCGGCTCGGCCTGGCCACCGTCGGCGACCTCGCCGCGGCACCGCTGGGCATGCTCCGCCGGGCGGTGGGCGCGGCGTCCGCGGCGCACCTGCACGAGCTGGCCGCAGGGCGTGACCCGCGGCGGGTCACCCCCGAGCACGTCGACAAGTCGATCGGCGCCGAGGTGACCTTCGACGCCGACGTGGCCGACCCGGTGGAGATCCGCCGGGCCCTGCTGGCGCTCAGCGCGAAGGTCGGCGTCCGGTTGCGCGGTTCCGGCCAGGTCGGGCGCACGGTCACCCTCAAGGTGCGGCTGGCCGACTTTCGCACCGTCAACCGCTCCCGCACCCTCGGCGTGCCCACCGACACGGCCCGCGAGATGTTCGACACGGTCTGGGCGCTCTACACCGCACTGGACCCGGGCGAGCGGATCCGGCTCGTCGGTGTCCGGGTGGAAGGGCTCGCCCTGGCGCAGGGCGCTCCCCGGCAGCTCACCCTCGGCGCGCCCGAGCGCGGTTGGCGGGAGGCGGAAGCTGCCGCGGACGCCGCTGCTGCCCGATTCGGGCGGTCCGTCATAGGTCCGGCCAGTCTGATGGGCGACCGTGACGCCCATCGAAAGGAAAATCCGCCCCACCCGTAGGTCGTCCCGCTTTCCGACGCGCGACCCCCCTCGTAGACTTGCGGGTAAGCAGCCGGTTGGCTGCCACGGTCTGTCGGCCCGAGTGGGCCCGACCAACGTGACCGGGGAGGAGTGCCGTGCCGCTCTCGGAGCACGAGCAGCGGCTGTTCGAGCAGATCGAGCGGTCGCTTGCCGAGGACCCCAAATTCGCCTCGGCCGTGCGCGCCAGCGATCCGCGCTTCCACGCGCGGCGTCGCCTGCTCGTCGCTGCCGGCGTGATCATCGCTGGCTTGGCTCTACTGGTCTATGGCGCGGTGATCAAGACTCCACCGCTGGCGGTGGCGGGCTTTGTCGTCATGCTGGCGTCGGCCGCGTTCGCGGTGCAGTCGCACCGGCGGGCGCAGTCACCTGACCTGCACGTGGTGGGTGGCACGACGAGTCGTCGTCCCCGCGGTGGCCGGTCCGGTCGCCGCCGGTCGATCCTGGACCGGATGGAAGACAGGTGGCGGCAGCGCCCGGAGGGGCACCGCTGAGCCCGTCCCGCCGCTGAGGCGGGCCGTACACCGCGACGAGCGGGTCGCCGGGAACGCCCCGGCGACCACTGTCGTATCCGTGCGCCCCGCCACCCTCTCCGACTGCCCGCCGCTTCCCGCGCGCGCCCGCCGCTTCCCGCGCATGCACGCCGCTCTCCGCGCGCGTCTTCGGTGGGCGCGAAGATCCAGGCCAGGTCGCCGATGTGGCGTTTCCAGAGGCTCGGATCCGCCCACATCGCCGACCCGGAGTCGAACAAACATTCGGGGCGACGGCCGCCGGCCGTCGCCCCGAACGTGACAGACGTCGGTCAGCGGGCCGCTCGCTCGGCCAGCATCCGCCGCGGATTCCAGCGCAGCAGCCGGTAGCGGATCCGCCCGGTCAGCGCCACCAGGCGGCCGGAAGCGTCCGCCAGGGCGATCCGCCACCGCAACAGCACCGAGGGCGGCAGCACGGTGGCGACCAGTCGGGTCCGTCGATCCGCCCGGGTGGCGAGCGCGCCGCGGACGGCGCGCAGCGCCGGCGGCAGCGGTTCGCCGGTCAGCGGGTCCCGCGCGTACCGGGCCCGCTCCTCCGCCCGGCCGAGCAGCCGTGCCGCTCCGACCGCCGCCGTGTCGTCGGCGAGGGCATCGCGGACCAGCCGGTCCGCGGTCGCCCGGGGCGTCTCGGTCTGGTCCACCCGGACCTTGAAGTCGACCATCGTGTCCAGCAGCTCCGCCCAGGCGGCGTGCGCGTCCGCGCGAGCGCGAGTGGCGTCCGCCTCGACCACCATCACCGGCTTGCCGTCGGCCGACGGGGTGTCGTCCGGCGTCGCGGTGGCCACCGTGGCGTCCGCCCGGCCGCCCCGCCGCCGACGCAGCGCCAGGCGACGAAGCGCCGGCACCGCCAGCAGCGCCAACAGGGCCAGCACGCCCGCCGTCCACCATGGCCAGACCGGCGGCTGCTCGGCCGGCTTCTCACCGCCGAGGGAGAGCCCGGAGTCGGTGTCGCGGTCGGCGTTGTCCGGGCCGGCCGGCCCGGCCGACGAGTCCGGGCCGGTCGGGCTGTCCGTGGCGCCCGTCTCCGGGCTGGACGGCTCAGGCGCGTCAGTGTCCGGAGCCCAGGGCGACCGGGTGGAGCCGGGCACGCCGTACGCCGGGGTGGCGTCGAACGGCACCCAGCCGATCCCGTCGAAGTAGACCTCCGTCCAGGCGTGCAGGTTGAGGTTCGTCAGCGTGTACGTGTCGCCGTCGCGCTTGCTGCCGTTGGTGAACCCGAACGCGACCCGGGCCGGGATGCCTGCCGACCGGACCAGCCAGGCCATGGCGGCGGCGTACTGCTGGCAGTAGCCGACCTTGTTGGTGAGGAAGTTGACGATGTCCTGGCCGCTGCTGCCGCTCTCGGTGCTGAGCTGGTACCTGAAGCCGTTGTCCGCCGAGAAGTGCTGGTAGATCGCAAGCACCCGGTCGTAGTCGGTGCGCTTGCCCTGGGTCAACCCCTTGACCAGCTCCTCTACCTCGGGCACCGGCACGGGAGTGGCGGTCAGCTGGCGGCGGACCGGATGGTCGGCGGGCAGCGGCCGAGCGGCCCGCAGCGCCGCAGGCGTGTACGTCGAGCGGACGTAGTCGAAGGAGTACTTGCGACCCCGGGAGTTCTCCCGGTTGGAGAAGACGACCTGCTGGTTGGGGTCGTACAACCAGTTGCCGTTGAGGTCCTCGGTGCGCACCGGCTCGGCGTACACCGGCATGAGGGACATGCTGAGGCTCTTGGTGACCTCGACGGTCGCCTGGTAGCGGACCTGCTGCACCCCTTGGCCGGCCCGTTCGGTCGGGTCCGGCAGATCCCGGTTGGCCGGCCTGCCACTCGGGTTGCGGGCCTGGAAACCACTCGGGCGCAGCTCGTCGGCCACCGCGTAGCGCAGGTAGAACGGGTTCGGCTCGGAGGTGGTCACCTTGACCAGGTCGGCCACCTCGGACTGGTTGAGCTGCCCGGCGAGCGACGCGAACAGGTCGATCCGGCCGGACGAGCCGCCCGCGCCCCGGCCGGTGCCGCTGCCGTTGCCCGTGCCGCCGGAGAGCGTGTCGAGCAGCCCGGCGGTCATGCCGGGCACCGCCAGTGGCAGCGCCACGGCCACCACCACGCCGGCCACGGCGAGCCGACGGCCGGCGGAGGCCAGCGGCGACGCCTCCCACACGTCGACGTCACGACCGTCGCCGGTGAACCGCCGGCCGAACCGACGCACCCGGTCGACGTTGTCGGTGACCAGCAGCCACAGGTAACCGGCCGCGCCCACCACGAACGGCGCCGGGGGGACGCTGTCCACGTAGACGGCGACCGGCACCGAGTAGATCGCGAGCATCGGCAGCCCGGCCAGCGCGGGCCGGCGCAGCCCCACCGCCAGCACGTCCACGAGCACGGCCACCCCGCCGACGCCGAGCACGGTGATGAACAGCAGCGGGTCGGTGTCCGGAACCTCGACGCCGTACGAGCGCATGTCCTGCATCGAGCCGGCGAGCAGATCGCCGAAATGCTCGATCGTGGCCGGCGTGGGCAGGAAGGTCAGCAGCTCGCTGCCGCTGGGGAACAGCCAGGTCAGCGCGAGCAACAGGGCGGCCAGCATGCCGAGCACCTGACCCCAGAGCGGTGCGCGGACGAGCCGCGTCAGCGCGGCGACCCCGGCCACCACGGCTACCGCGATCGCGCACTGGATGAGCCACGTCCAGGTCTGGAAGATGGCCGACAGCGGCGCGGCGGCGAGCAGCGTCGCGGCGGCCGCCACCGCGCCGGTATTCCGGCTGGCGATCATGAGGGGAACCTTCCGTTCATCGCACGCCGCCGGCGACCGTCTCGGCCAGCGCGGCGCGCAGGGCGAAGCCCTGAGATCCTCGGCCGGCCTGCGGCCACAGCGCGGGCAGTCGGCTGCCGTGGTCGACGCCGACCACCCGCCAGCCACTGCGCACCATGGCCAGCACCGCGGCGCCGTGCGCGTGCTCGGCCTCGGCGCGGGCCTTCTCCGGGAGGCTCAGCCAGGTGGAGCTGTCCAACAGGAAACCGGCGCACGTCGCGCCGTTGCCCCGCAGCCCGGCCAGCAACTCGGCCTCGGCGACGCTGACCATGCCGAACAGCCCGATGATCAGACCACCATCGGCGCGCTGCCGAACCCGCTGCACCAGCCCGGTCACGTCGGCCCGCTGGTCCAGACGGACCTCGGCCAGGTGGTCGAGCAGCACACCGTCGCCGCCGCCCTCCGAGGCGTCGACGTCGACCCCCGAGCCGGTGACCAGGCGCAGCTTGTAGCCGGCCTGCCGCAGGTGCACGGCGATGCTGGCGGCGGCGGAGACCGCCCACTCGAAACTCGCCGTCGGGCCGTCGCCCCGGTGGCCGTACGCGCGGGTGTCCAGGACGACAGTGGCCCGACTCTCCCAGGGCTGCTCCTCCCGGCGCACCATCAGCTCGCCGGTGCGGGCCGTGGACTTCCAGTGCACCCGGCGCAGGTCGTCGCCCCGGCGGTACTCCCGCGTCGCCGCGTCGTCCTCGCCGTGCACCGCCACCGACCGCGCCCGGCTGTCGCCGCTGCCCGCGTACTCCCCGGGGAGCCGGATCGACGGCAGGGGCGTGACCTGCGGGATGACCGTCAGGTGGTCGGTGCTGGGAAACGCCCGGGTGAGCTCGCAGAGACCGAACGGGTCGGTCATCCGAACCACCAGCGGGCCCACGTCGTAACGGCCCCGCACGTCGGCACGGACCGTGTACGCCACGGAGCTGGCCTGGTGCGCGCCGAGCCGCTCCAGCACGACCCGTGGCCGGCTGCCCAGCGCGTAGGGCAGCCGGTCCTCCAGCAACAGGGTGCCGGTGGGCAGCCGGGAGAGGTTCTGCAGGCGCAGCACCACCCGCGAGTTGGCCCCGACCGGGACCCGGTGCGGGTCCAGCGACCGGTTGCAGGCCAGCTTGTAACGGCTGCGACCCACGTAGGCGGCGGCCAGCAGCGGCAGGATGGCCAGCAGCACGGCCACCCGGAGCAGGTCCTTCTCGCCCAGGATGACGGCCGAGATCGCCGCCGCGACCGCCGCCGCGAGGAACGAGCGCCCGCGGGTGGTCAACCCGCGCAGCCCGGCACGCACGTCACGGCCTCCGCGGCTCGTAGGGCGCGCGACCGTTGCCGGTGGCGGGCCGGGTGTCGTAGGGGCTGCGTTGCCTGTCGTGTGGCAACGGCAGTCGGTGCACCAGCTCGGAGACGATCGCGTCGGTGGTGCGCCGGGCGAGCTGCGCGTCGGCCGTCGGGATGATCCGGTGCGCGAGCACCGGCACCGCCAGGGCCTGCAGGTCGTCGGGGAGGACGTAGTCGCGGCCCTCCAGCGCGGCGACCGCCCGGGCCGTGCGCAGCAGTTGCAGGGTCGCCCGGGGGGACGCGCCGAGGCGCAGGTCGGGGGCCTCGCGGGTGGCGGTGACCAGGTCGATGGCGTACTGCTTGACGGCGTCCGCGACGTGCACCTGCCGGACGGTGGCGATGAGCTGCCGGACGATGTCCGCGTCGGAGACCGGCCGCAGCTCGTTCAGCGGGTCGGTGCCGCCGTGCCCGTCCAGCATCGCCAGTTCGGCGCCGGCGTCGGGGTAACCCATGGCGATCCGGGCGGTGAACCGGTCGCGCTGCGCCTCGGGCAGCGGGTACGTCCCCTCCATCTCGATCGGGTTCTGGGTGGCGATGACCATGAACGGAGTCTGTAGCTGATAGGTCACGCCGTCGACGGTGACCTGCCGTTCCTCCATGCACTCCAGCAACGCCGACTGAGTCTTCGGCGACGCCCGGTTGATCTCGTCGCCGACGACCAGGTTGGCGAAGACGGCCCCCGGACGGAACTCGAAGTCGTGGGTCTCCTGGTTGTAGACGCTGACGCCGGTGACATCGCTGGGCAGCAGGTCGGGGGTGAACTGGATCCGGCGCACCGTGCAGTCGATGGACCGCGCCAGGGCCTTGGCCAGCTTGGTCTTGCCGACCCCGGGTACGTCTTCGATGAGGAGGTGACCCTCGGCGAGCAGAACGGCCAGGGCCAGCCGCACGGTGGCGGTCTTACCCTCGATGACCTGCTCGATGTTGGCCACGATGGCCTCGCTGGCGGCGCGGAACTCGTCGTGCGGCAACAGGCCGCCCACCTCGTCCCAGGTCTGTTGTGTCACGGGCCTCCTCCTCGTCGCCGTCACGGCAGCTCTGTAGAGAGCACCTGGACCCGCCGTTGGGTTCGCGACGTCGAGCCTCGTTTGCCGCAGGATTCTCACTGGCCTCTCAGGCTAACCATGTTTGTCGTTATCGCCGACCCCCGCAGGTAGTCCGCCGCTTACGCACGGATATTCGCCGAGTTGGGGGATCGGCCCGACCGCGGCCGGCGGTTCCTCCGGTCCCGTCGGCGACGGGGTACACTGCCGGACATGGCCGGAGTCTTCCTGCTTCTTACCGGGCCGTGCTGATGCGCTGAACGCGCGACAGCACGGCGGCCCCTCCTGCGCGAGGGGCTTTTTTGTGCCCGCCGCCGGTCCGGCCCGGCGGTGCCGAGACGAAGCGAAGCGAAGCGAGGAGAAACGATGAGTGAGGCAGCCGCACCGGCGGGCGACATCCCCCCGTTCCGGTACACCGCGGCCCTGGCTGACGAGATCGAGACCCGTTGGCAGGACACCTGGGCGCGCGAGGGCACCTTCCACGCACCGAACCCGACCGGTCCGCTGGCCGACCCGGGCCACCCCCGGGCCGGGGCGGAGAAGCTGTACGTGCTGGACATGTTCCCGTACCCGTCCGGCGCCGGCCTGCACGTCGGCCACCCGCTGGGCTACATCGGCACCGACTGCTTCGCCCGCTACCAGCGGATGGCCGGGCGCAACGTGCTGCACGCGATGGGGTTCGACGCGTTCGGCCTGCCCGCCGAGCAGTACGCCGTGCAGACCGGCACCCACCCCCGGACCACCACTGTCGCGAACATCGAGCGGTACAAGTCGCAGCTGCGCCGCCTGGGGCTGGCGCACGACGAGCGCCGGTCGGTGGCGACCATCGACACCGACTTCTACCGCTGGACGCAGTGGATCTTCCTGCAGATCTTCAACTCCTGGTACGACCGCGACGCCGGCAGGGCCCGGCCGATCGCCGAGCTGATCGCCGAGTTCGAGGGCGGCAACCGCTCCACCCCGGACGGCCGGTCCTGGGCCGAGCTGAGCGTCGCCGAGCGCCGCCAGGTCGTCGACGACCACCGGCTGGCGTACGTCTCGCAGGCCCCGGTGAACTGGTGCCCCGGGCTGGGCACCGTGCTGGCCAACGAGGAGGTCACCGCCGACGGGCGCTCCGAGCGCGGCAACTTCCCGGTCTTCAAGCGCAACCTGAAGCAGTGGATGATGCGGATCACCGCGTACGGCGACCGGCTGCTGGACGACCTGGACAGCCTGGACTGGCCCGAGGCGATCAAGCACATGCAGCGCAACTGGATCGGTCGCTCCACCGGCGCGCACATCGACTTCCCGACCACCCGGGAGCCGATCCGGGTGTTCACGACCCGCCCGGACACCGTCTTCGGGGCCACCTACATGGTGCTGGCGCCCGAGCACGAGCTGGTCGACACGCTGGCGCCGGCCAGTTGGCCCGACGGCACGATCAACGCCTGGACCGGCGGGCACGCCAGCCCCTCCGAGGCCGTCGAGGCGTACCGCAAGGCGGCGGCCGCGAAGACCGACGTCGAGCGGCAGTCCGACAGCAAGGAGAAGACCGGCGTCTTCATCGGCGCGTACGCCACCAACCCGGTCACCGGCGGGCAGATCCCGATCTTCATCGCCGACTACGTGCTGGCCGGCTACGGCACCGGCGCGATCATGGCGGTGCCCGCGCAGGACGAGCGGGACTGGGCGTTCGCCGAGGTCTTCGAGCTGCCCATCGTGCGTACCGTGCAGCCGGCGGAGGGCTTCGACGGCAAGGCGTACACCGGGGACGGACCGGCCATCAACAGCGCCGCGCCCGAGCGCGGCCTGGACCTGAACGGCCTGGGGGTCGCCGACGCCAAGGCGGCGATCATCTCCTGGCTGGAGGCGAACGGGCACGGCACCGGCGCGGTGACCTACCGGCTGCGCGACTGGCTGTTCTCCCGCCAGCGCTACTGGGGTGAGCCGTTCCCGATCGTCTATGACGAGACCGGCGCGGCCATCGCCCTGCCGGAGGAGATGCTGCCCGTCGAGCTGCCCGAGGTGGACGACTTCTCCCCGAAGACGTTCGACCCGAACGACGCCGACTCCAACCCGGAGACCCCGCTGTCGCGGCGGCGGGACTGGGTCGAGGTCGAGCTGGACCTGGGTGACGGGCCGAAGCGCTACACCCGCGAGACCAACGTGATGCCGCAGTGGGCCGGCTCCTGCTGGTACGAGCTGCGCTACCTGGACCCGACCAACAGCGAGCGGTTCGTCGACGCGGAGAACGAGCGGTACTGGATGGGCCCGCGCGGCGAGGGCGACTGCGGAGGCACCGACCTGTACGTCGGCGGCGCCGAGCACGCCGTGCTGCACCTGCTGTACGCGCGGTTCTGGCACAAGGTGCTGTTCGACCTGGGGCACGTCTCGTCGTTCGAGCCGTTCCGCAAGCTGTTCAACCAGGGCATGATCCAGGCGTACGCGTACACCGACTCGCGCGGCAGCTACGTGCAGGCCGAGGAGGTCGTCGAACGCGACGGCGCCTACTACCTGGGCGACCTGACGGTCAACCGCGAGTACGGCAAGATGGGCAAGTCGCTGAAGAACGTGGTGACCCCCGACGACATGTGCGCCGCCTACGGCGCGGACACCTTCCGGGTGTACGAGATGTCGATGGGCCCGCTGGAGGTGTCCCGCCCCTGGGAGACCCGGGCGGTGGTCGGCTCGTACCGGTTCCTGCAGCGGGTCTGGCGGGCGATCGTCGACGAGCAGACCGGCGCGCTGCGGATCACCGAGGCCCCGGCCGACGAGGCGACCCGTCGGCTGCTGCACAAGGTGATCGACGGGGTCCGGGGCGACATGGACGGCATCCGGTTCAACACCGCGATCGCCAAGCTGATTGAGCTGACCAACGGGCTGACCCGACTGTCGGCCACGCCGCGGGAGGTGGCCGAGCCGCTGGTGCTGATGGTGGCGCCGTTCGCCCCGCACGTGGCCGAGGAGCTGTGGCGCAAGCTGGGCCACGACACCTCGCTGACGTACGCGGACTTCCCGACCGCCGACCCGGCGCTGCTGGTGGCCGAGACGCTGACCTATCCGGTGCAGATCAACGGCAAGGTCCGTGGCCGCATCGAGGTCCCCGCCGACGCCTCCGAGGAGACCGTCCGCGCGACCGCCCTGGACGCGGTGGCCGCCGCGCTGGCCGGCAAGGAACCCCGCAAGGTCATCGTGGTGAAGGGCCGTCTGGTCTCCGTGGTGGTGTAACTCCGGGCCCAGCCCCGCTCGCGTCGATCATGGAGTTGTGGTGGCCGGTTCATCCCCTGGCTAGGGGTTTGTTCACCACCACAACTCCATGATCGACCCTCGTACCACGGCGCTGTGGGTGTGCAGCCACTCGTGCCAGTGGGCTATCAGCGTGCTCGTGCCTGCTTCGCGGAGGCGGCGCATGGCGGGGTCGGTGCTGGTGTCGATGGTGCGCCAGGTGCTCTCGATCTGGTCGAGCATCAGGTCCACCAGCTCCGCTCGGGGCAGCAGCCCTGGGCCGGCCGCGTCGTAGGCGTCGCAGAGCACGCGACACCGCCGGCCCAGCTCGGCGGGATCGGCGCCCTCGCCCAGCGGGGCCCAGTGCCAGCCGGCGAACGCCACGTCCTCGATCCGGCGGCCCGGCCTGGCCAGGTCCCAGTCGATGAAGGCCACGGGCAGCGGCCCGGCGGGAGAGTCCCGGTACACGGTGTTCTTCGGCGACAGGTCGCGGTGACACACGGTCTCGGCGTCGCCGGCCAGGTCGGTGCCGGCGCATGCGTCGTGCAGCCGCCGGATCAGCTCGGCCAGCCGCATCAGCGCCGGGTCGGCGAAGAACCCCGGATCCTCCCGGTCCCGCCACGGCACCCGTCCGGCGACGTAGCTGAGCACCTGCCGGCCGCGGTCGTCGACGCCCAGGTGCCGGGGCGAAAGGTCCGCGCCCACCTCGGCCAGGTGGTGCAGCAGCGCACCGACGAAGTCCAGGTTGGCCGGCGGGGTACGTCGTACCGTGTCGCCGACGCGGACCACCTCGGCGACGAAGCCGCCGGTGAGCGTCTCCTCGGCGTCGCCGCCGCTGGTCAGCTCTTCGGCGCTGCCGCCGGTCGGGCGGGACATGGTCACACCGGCATCCGGCGGCGGCGTCGTTCGCCGCGCCACCACTGCTGGACGAGCACGACGCTGGCGATTAGGCCGAGGCTGGCCGGGGCGGCGGCGTACCAGTTGATGTGGCCGGGTGAGCTGACGGCCGCGCCGATCGCGGCGTAGCCGAAGGCGGTCGGCGCGGCGGCGATCACGCTGCCGGCCAGGAACGGAAGCATCCGGGCGCCGGTCGTGCCGTAGCCGTAGCTGACCAGGCCGAAGCCGGCGATCGGTAGCAGCCGGACGGTGACCACGCCGACCACGCTCTGCCGGGCGAACCACCCGTCGAGGCGGGCCAGTCGGCCCCGGACCCGCTCGGCGACGAACTCCCGGCCGAGCAGCCGGCCCACCGTGAACCCGATCGCCGCCGCCACCAGCGCGGCGCCCAGGGCGTACGCCGCGCCCTCCAGGGGGCCGAAGATCGCGCCCGCGGCGAGCGTGATGAAGGTACGGGGAACCAGCGCGACCAGCAGCAGCGCCCCACCGAGGATGGCCGCCACCGGAGCGAGGCGGCCCAACTGGTCGGCCAGTTCCGGCAGGTGCGCCGGATCCGGCCGGGGCACCAGGAGCAGCAGCAGCCCGCAGCCGCCGATCAGCAGCACGAGCAGGGCGAACCGGGCGGCCGACGGCTGCCGGAGCAGCCGCCGGACGGCTCGGATCATGCCCGGGCGGGGGCCACTGCGGCGCGGCGCTCGTTGCGCAGCCGGTCCGACCAGGTGTCGTCCAGTGGCGGCAGCTGGTGTGCGCCGGTGGCCCAGCGCAGCAGCAGGTCGGCCAGGGCCGGGTTGCGGGCCAGGGCCGGGCCGTGCGAGTAGGTGCCCAGCAACTTGCCACGCCACGCGCCCTCGGTGGCGCCGTCGTTGCCGATCCCGGTGGTGACCCGGGCCAGCGGGGCGACCTCCGGACCGAGATGGGTGCGACCGCCGTGGTTCTCGAAACCGGTCAGCGGGGGCAGGCCCAGTCGGGGGTCGATCTCACCGGCCAGCTCGCCGACGGCCCGGCTCTCGCCGCGGTCGGACTGCAGGTCCAGCAGCTCCAGCCCGCGACACTGCACACCCTTGGCGAAGAAGGAGGTGCCGAGCAGCTGGTAACCGGCGCAGACGCCGAACACCACCGACCCCTGGGCGACCGCCCGGTGCAGACCGCCGTCGGCGATCAGCCGCTGGGCGCCCAACGCCTGCGGGCCGTCCTCGCCGCCGCCGACCAGGTAGATGTCGGCGGTCGCGGGCAGCCGCTGGTCGGAGCGGACCTCCAGCACCTCGACCGGCATGCCGCGTTGGCGGGCCCGTCGGGCGAGGATCAGGGCGTTGCCCCGGTCGCCGTAGGTGGACAGCAGGTCGGGGTAGATCCAGACGATGCGCAGGCTCTCAGATGACACGGTCCAACTCCGCTCGGATGTCCTGGAACGCGGTGTAGTTCGCGATGACCTCCAGCCGCCCGGGCGGGACCGACCGGATCGCGTCGTCGAAGGTGCGCACGTGCTGGAACGGTACGTCGTTGACGTCGAGTCGGACCGCCAGGTCGTAGGCCCGGTCGCCGGTGATCAGCACCTGCCGCCCGCGCAGCGGGGCGAAGTCGACGTCGTAGAGCCAGGAGGTGTCCAGACCGTCGGGGTCGCGCGCGTTGATGGAGAGCAGGGTCGGCGCGTCGTCGGCCATGTCGAAGGCCTCCAGCCAGCTGGCCGGGTTCTTGGCCAGCAGCAGCCGGATGTTGCGCCCGTCCTTGTCGACCTGCGCGTAACGGCCGGCCACCGAGGTGACGATGCCGAGGCGGGACACCGCGTCGACCGGGCGTACGCCGAACTCGGCGGCCACGGCCAGCGCGGTCGCCGCGTTGCCGAGGTTGACCTTGCCAGGCAGCTGGAGGGAGACCTTGTGCCAGGCGCCGGTGGGGTCGAGCACGCCCTCGTCCTCGACGACCCAGTTCGGCTCCGGTCGGCGCAGCGGGCAGCCGGTGCACCACCACTGCTCGCCCGAGCGCTGGATGGTGGAGCCGCACTCCGGGCAGACCCAGGAGTCGTCGTGCCAGCGCTGGCCGGCACTGAACCAGGTCACGTGCGGCGGGTTGATGCCCCGGGCGGGGTCGCCCGGCGGGGTGGCGGCCCAGACCACCAGCGGGTCGTCGGCGTTGGCCACCACCCGTACGTCGGTGTGCCGGACCAGCGCCGCGCGCCAGAGCTGCGCCATCATGGCGACCTCCTTGGCCCGGTCCAGCTGGTCGCGGGAGAGGTTCAGCAGCGCGACCACGTGCGGCTCGGTCGACTCCAGCACCTGGGCGAGGTAGTGCTCGTCGACCTCCAGCACCGCGTACGGGGTGCTGCCGGCCTTGGCCAGCGCCGAGGTGTGCCCGCTGGGCATGTTGGCGCCGAAGGAGTTGGTGGCGACCCGGCCGAGCACGCCGACCGCGGCGGCGGTCAACCGGGTGGTGGTCGTCTTGCCGTTGGTGCCGGAGACGAGCGCGATGGCGCGTCCGGCCGACAGGTGCGCCAGCAGCTCCGGGTCGATCTTCAGCCCGATCCATCCGCCGATCACCGATCCGTCGCCACGGCCGGCGGCCCGGGAGAGCGCCGCGGCGGTCCGTGACACGGAGCTGGCCACCTTGGCCCGTAGGGGCATTTTCGCGTCCGTCACGCGAGCGAGGTTACCGGACCGCCCGCCTCACCAGATCGCCGCCGACGGTGAACCGTTCGGCCGTGGCATCGGCGCGGGTGGGCGGCTCGCGCTCCACCGGACGGAGTCGATCTATGTCGGAAAGCGGACCACGCCGGGGGAGGGCTCCGGCCCTCCACCCCGCTCCACCCCGTGTGACGTGCGGTTTTGCGCGTGAATCGGCCGCGCCACGCGGGCGAATCTGGTTGCAGGTGGAGGGAAGTGGAGTAAGGTGGGGCCCAATGGTGAGGCCGGGAGGGCTCACCGGCCCGGGGGGTCAGCGGCGCCGCGAACGCCGCTCAAGGGCGAGGGGGTAGGGCCGGATGTTCCTCGGCACCCATACTCCGCGCCTGGACGACAAAGGCCGGTTGATCCTTCCGGCCAGGTTCCGGGATGAGCTGGCGGGGGGTGTCGTGGTCACCAAAGGGCAGGATCGTTGCCTCTATGTCTTTCCGACACCCGAGTTCCAGCGGATCGCGGAGCAGTTGCGCGCGCAGCCGATGACGCACAAGGCGGCCCGGGCCTACAGCCGGGTCTTCTTCGCCAGCGCGCACGACGAGGTGCCGGACAAGCAGGGCCGCGTGACGATTCCGGCACACCTTCGCCAGTACGCCGCGCTCGACCGTGACCTGGTGGTCATCGGCGCGAGCACGCGGGTGGAGATCTGGGACAAGGTCGCCTGGGAGACCTACCTCGCCGAGAGCGAAGACGACTTCGCCGACATTGAGGAGGGGGTGCTGCCCGGCGGTCTGTAGGGCGGAACGGCGCCCGACGTACTGCGAGATCTCCAGCCGCTTTCGAGTTCCTGGCACCCCTTCCCCGGTGCCAGGCGCACGATCCAGTCATCGGGCGAGCGTCCGGTGTCCGGCGGGAGCGGATGGGGATCTGGCGGTACGACGGCAGCGCCGTCGCCACGGCAGGCGCGCGAGAAGAACGGACGTTTCAACCAGTGGGGGTCGACATGGGGGAGTTGCGCGGCACGCACGTGCCGGTGCTGCTCGAGCGGTGTCTCGAGCTGCTGGCCCCCGCGCTGGGTCGGGGCGGCCGGACGGTGCACGTCGACGCGACGCTCGGCCTGGCCGGGCACGCGGAGGCGGTGTTGGAGGCGCACCCGGAGACGGTCCTGATCGGGCTCGACCGGGACACCGAGGCGCTCGCTCACGCGCGGGTCCGGCTGGCGCGGTTCGCCGACCGGGTGCACCTGGAGCACGCCGTCTACGACGAGCTGCCCGAGGTGCTGGAGCGGCTGGGCTATCCGGGCATCGACGGGATCCTGTTCGACCTGGGTGTCTCGTCGCTGCAACTGGACGCGCCCGACCGCGGGTTCGCGTACGCGCAGGACGCGCCGCTGGACATGCGGATGGACCAGACGCGGGGGGTGACCGCCGAAGAGGTGGTCAACACGTACGCCCATCCGGATCTGGCGCGGGTGCTGCGGGTGTACGGCGAGGAGAAGTTCGCCGGCCGGATCGCCTCGGCGATCATCCGGGAGCGCGAACGCGCCCGGATCACCTCGTCCGCGCGGCTGGCGGAGCTGGTCCGGGACTCCATCCCGGCACCAGCGCGACGAACGGGCGGACACCCGGCAAAGAGAACGTTTCAGGCTTTACGGATCGAGGTAAACAGAGAGCTGGCAGCGCTGGAGACGGCGCTGCCGTCCGCGCTCGACGCTTTGACCGTGGGCGGTCGCATGGTGGTCCTGTCCTACCACTCGCTGGAGGACCGGCTCACCAAGGCGGCGCTCGCGGATCGGGTCCGCAGTAAGGGCCCGATCGACCTCCCGGTTGAGCTGCCCGGGTCCGGTCCGACGTTCCGGCTGCTCAGCCGGGGCGCCGAACTGCCCGGGGAGGAGGAGGTCGCCGCGAACCCGCGCGCCGCTTCGGTGCGGTTGCGGGCCGCGGAACGACTCGACCCGAACGCGACAGAACAGGCGCGGACCGACCGCGAACGGTCCCGCCGCAGGGTGAAGGGGATGCACCAACCGGGCACTGGGTCAGCCTGATCCGTGGGGGATCAGGGGCACCGGGACGGCAGAGGGACGGATGTAGAGGGGGAGGGGACATGAACATTGACAAGCGCGACCGCCGGGACGTCACCGGCGGCGGGCAGCGCGCACCGCGGTCGGGGGGCCGGACCGCGGCGGAGCGAGCCCCGCGCGTGGGGAACGGTACGCCACGCATCGATCGAGTCAACCGGCAGGGGGAGGCTCGCGCCCGGGGGGCGCGCGAGTTCCCGACCCAGGGCAGCGCTGCGCTGCGTCCGGCCGAGAAGGCCAGCGTCGCGGCGACCGCTCGCTCGCCTCGGCTGCGGGTGGCGCCGCCGCCGCCGGTGTCGGTGCCGCGTGCGCCGTTCGCGGCGCTGATCGTGGTGCTGGTGGTCGGCGGGGTGCTCGGCATCCTGGCGGTCAACACCAAGATCAACGAGAACGCGTTCCGGCTGGAGAAGCTGCAGCAGCAGCAGGCCCGACTGGACCTGGAGAAGCAGCAGCTGGACAAGCAGATCACCGAGTACGAGGCGCCGGGCAACCTGACCGCCGAGGCGCGTCGGCTGGGTCTGGTGGACGCCGGTGAGCCGGCGTACATCCGGATGCCGGACGGCAAGACCATCGGCGTGCCGAAGCCGGCGACCGGCCAGCCGTCGGTCACCAGCCAGGGCGCGGGAGGCTGACCGGTGCCACCGAGGTCGGACGAGCCGCGCCGGAACCCCCAGGGGTCCCGGCGCGGTTCTTCGCGTGCGGCCGGGCCCGCCGACGAGGAGTCGCGGGCCGGCGAGCCGGGCATCGGGGGAATCTCCGGCGCCCGCGCGTACACCCCGAGGGGCCGGACCGTCCGCGAGGGCACACCGGCGCGCGGCGGGGCCGCCGAGCAGCGACGTACCCCGCGCAGCACCCGGTCCGGCGACCCGTTCCGGCCGGCGTTGCAGGTGCTCGACGGCGGCCGGGCCGCCGCCCGTTCGGGCCGGCGGGACGCTCCGGCGGCCGGCCGGGGCGGCGTCGTGCGCACCGTCGCGCCGCGCACCCCGCGCGGCCCGGCCGGCGACGAGCCGCCGCCGCGGCGCCGCACCACGCCGCGCGCGCCCGGCCGCGCCGACCGACCGGCGGCCCGCCGGCCGTCGCGCAAGCCGCCGCGCCCGCCAAAGCTCGCCGACCCGCGGCTGCGGCTGCGCTTGGGCACCGTGCTCACCCTGGCGCTCTTCGTCGTCATCGGGGTGCGGTTGATCTTCCTGCAGGCGGTCGACACCCCGGCCTACGCCGGTGGTGGCGTCGCCGACCGGACCCGCACGGTCGAGCTGCCCGCGCCGCGCGGCGCTATCTACGACTTCCGGGGCGAGCCGCTGGCCCACAGCGTCGAGGCGCGGTACGTGTTCGCCGACCCGACGCTGATCGAGGACCGGCCCGCCACCGCCAAGGCGCTCTCGCCGCTGCTCGGCATTCCGGTGTCCAAGCTCACCGACCTGATGAAGCCCCGCAAGCTGGAGAACGGCAACCCGTCGCGGTTCGAGTACCTGGCCCGGGGGGTGGAGATCCCGGCGGCCAAGCAGGTGCTGGCGCTGGAGCTGCCCGGCATCGGTGTGCACCGCGACGAGCGCCGGGAGGTGCCCGGCGACGACCTGGCGGCCAACCTGATCGGCTTCACCAGCCAGGACATGGTCGGGCTGGAGGGGCTGGAGGCCCGCTACGACGAGCTGCTCGCCGGGCAGGACGGCAAGCGGGTGTACGAGGCCGGCCTCGGTGACCTCGCCGCGCCGATCCCCGGCGGCTACAGCAAGACGACCCCGGCCAAGCCGGGCAGCTCGCTGACCCTCACCATCGACCGGGACCTGCAGTTCCGTTGCCAGCAGATCCTCAGCGCGGGGATGGCGGGGCAGCGAGGCGCGACCGCCGCCGCCGTGATCATCGACGTCGCCACCGGCGAGGTGCGGGCCCAGGCCAGCGACCCCACCTACAACGCCGCCAAGCCGGGAGACAGCGACCCGGTCGCCCGCGAGGACGCCGCGACCAGCTTCGTGGTCGACCCCGGCTCTGTGCACAAGGCGATCACCTACGGCGCCGCGCTGCAGGAGGGGGTGATCACCCCGGACACGACGCTGCCGATCGCGAACAGCATCAAGATGGGGGACACCTGGTTCTCCGACACCCACCCGGCCAACGGCCGCAAGATGAGCGTGCCCGGGATGCTGGCCTTCTCGTCGAACGTCGGCGCGATCACCGTCGCCGACCTGCTCGGCCGGGACCGGCTGATCGACTACCAGAAGCGGTTCGGGCTGGGCAAGCCCACCGGCGAGGGCCTGCCCGGCGAGGCCAGCGGCCGGCTGCTGCCAGCCGATGAGTGGAGCGGGTCGTCGGCCGGGTCGGTGCCGATCGGGCACAGCGTCGACGCCACGCCGTTGCAGATGGCCGCCGCGTACGCCGCCATCGCCAACGACGGCACGTACGTGCAGCCGCACCTCGTGAAGGAGACGATCGGCCCGGACGGCAAGCGCACCCCCGCGCCGGCGCCGGTCACCCGCTCGGTGCTCAGCCCGCAGAACGCGGCGGCGCTGCGCACCATGCTGGAGGCGGTCACCACGGTCGAGGGCGCCACCGGCACCCTGGCGGCGGTCCCCGGCTACCGGGTCGCCGGCAAGACCGGCACCGGCTGGCGTCTGGTGGACGGCAAGAAGCAGCCGGGCGAGGTGTCCTCCTTCATCGGCATGGCCCCCGCCGAGAAGCCCCGGTACGTGATCGCGGTCTTCGTGTACGCGCCCGGTGGTGGGGGCGCGGCGATCGCCAACCCGGCGTTCCGCGACATGATGCAGTTCACGCTGCGTCACTACCGCGTGCCGCCGTCCCCGAGTGGTTCCGCACCCAAGTTCGTGGTCTTTCCGCGCTGACCAGCGGAGGGGCGACATCATCGGTGAGTGCCGACGAACCACCGGGGCGGCTGTGCGGCCGGAACCGGGCGACCGGGTAGGGTCTGACGCCGTGCCCGGCAATCCACGTCCACGTACCGTGACCGGCGTCCGGCTCGGTGACCTCGCCGTCCGGCTCGCCGTCGACCTCCCGGCGGACGCCGCCGACGTGGTCGTCACCGGTGCCACCCACGCCAGCCAGGAGGTCCGCCCCGGCGACCTGTACGCGGCCCTGCCCGGCGCCCGCCGCCACGGCGCGGAGTTCGCCGTCGGCGCCGCCGAGGCCGGCGCGGTGGCCCTGTTGACCGACCCGGCCGGCGCCGAGCTGGCGGCGGCGAGCGGCCTGCCCGCCCTGGTGGTGCCCGACCCTCGCGCGGTGCTCGGCGAGCTGGCCTCGGCGGTGTACGGCGACCCGACGGCGGCGCTCACCGTGATCGGCGTGACCGGGACCGCCGGCAAGACCTCGACCGCGTACCTGGTCGAGTCGGGGTTGCGCGCCGCCGGGCACACCACCGGGCTGATCGGCACCGTGGAGACCCGGCTGGGTGATCTGGTGATCGACAGCGTGCGCACCACCCCGGAGGCGACCGACCTGCACGCGATGCTGGCCACCGCCCGGGAGCGCGGCGTCACCGCCGTGGTCATGGAGGTCTCCAGCCACGCCCTGGCCATGGGCCGGGTCGGCGGGGTGCGCTTCGCCGTCGGCGGGTACACGAACTTCGGCTCCGACCACCTGGACTTCCACGCCGACAGCGCCGACTACTTCGCCGCCAAGGCGCAGCTCTTCGACGGCCGGTGCGCGGTCGAGGTGCTCAACCACGACGATCCGGCGCTCAAGCCGCTCTACAAGCCGGCGACGGTCAGCTACTCGGCGGCCGGCGACCCGTCCGCGACCTGGTGGGCCGACGGTGTCGACGGCGAGGGGTACGCGCAGCGGTTCACCGCGCACGGCCCGGACGGCGTAGTGCTGGCCGCCGGGGTGGCGCTGCCCGGGCGGCACAACGTGGCCAACGCGCTGCTGGCGATCGCCGCCCTGGTGGGCGCCGGGGTGGAGCCGGCGACCGCGGCGGCCGGCGTGGCCGCCTGCGGTGGCGTACCCGGCCGTCTGCAACTGGTCGACGTCGTCGGGCCGGTACGCGGGGTCGTCGACTACGCGCACAAGGCCGACGCGATCGTGGCCGCGCTGGCCGCGCTGCGCGAGCTGAGCGCCGGCCGGTTGATCTGTGTGATCGGCGCCGGCGGGGACCGCGACCGGGGCAAGCGCCCGGTGATGGGCGCCGCCGCGGCCGAGGGGGCCGACGTGGTGCTGGTGACCGACGACAACCCGCGTACCGAGGACCCGGCGGAGATCCGCGCCGAGGTGCTCGCCGGGGCGTACCGGGCGGGTACAGCCGCCCGGATCATCGAGGTGGCCGGTCGCCGGGACGCGATCGACGAGGCGGTCCGACTGGCCGAGCCGGGCGACGTGATCGCGCTGCTCGGCAAGGGCCATGAGCGGGGCCAGGAGGTGGCGGGCGAGATGTTCCCGTTCGACGACAGCACCGAGCTGGCCGACGCGTTGCGGGCCCGCTTCTCCGACCGGGCGGGTCAGCGGTGATCGCGCTGACCCTGGCCGAGGTGGCCGCGGCGGTCGACGGGCGGCTCGTGCACGCGGACCCGGCCGCCACCGTCACCGGTTCGGTCGAGTTCGACTCGCGCAAGGTGGGGCCCGGTTCGCTCTTCGTGGCCTTCCCGGGGGAGAAGGTCGACGGGCACGACTACGCGGCGACGGCGCTGGCGGCCGGCGCGGTGGCGGTGCTCGGCACCCGCGAGGTGCCCGAGGTGCCGATGGTGCTTGTCGACGACGCGCTGACCGCGATGGGCCGGCTGGCCCGCGCGGCGGTGGCCCGGCTGCCCGAGCTGACCGTGATCGGTGTGACCGGCTCCTCGGGCAAGACCACCACGAAGGACCTGATCGGCCAGCTCACCGCCCGCCTCGGCGCCACGGTGG
Source organism: Micromonospora sp. NPDC047557 (assembly GCF_043205095.1). Taxonomy (NCBI): domain Bacteria; kingdom Bacillati; phylum Actinomycetota; class Actinomycetes; order Micromonosporales; family Micromonosporaceae; genus Micromonospora; species Micromonospora sp. NPDC047557. The sequence goes on from NZ_JBIDDK010000003.1 coordinate 339,831, forward strand.
CCCCGCCCGGGTCGTTCAACAACGAGCTGGGTCACCCGTACACGGCTCTGCTGGCCGGGCCGGACACCCGCTACCTGGTGATGGAGAAGGGCGCCCGCGGCATCGGGCACGTGCGCTACCTGTGTGAGCTGGTGCCGCCCCGCATCTCGGTGGTGCTCAACGTCGGCACGTCGCACATCGGCGAGTTCGGCTCGCAGGACAACATCGCGCTGGCCAAGGGCGAGCTGGTCGAGGCGCTGCCGGCCGACGGCCTCGCCGTGCTGAACGCCGACGACCCCCGGGTGGACGCCATGGCCTCTCGCACCCGGGCCCGGGTGGTCCGCTACGGCGAGGCGCCGGACGCCGACCTGCGCGCCGAGGACGTCACGCTCGACGAGCGGGGGCACCCGTCGTACACCCTTGTCACGCCGGAGGGGCGGGTGCCGGTGCGGCTCGCGTTGACCGGTCGTCACCAGGTCGGCAACACCCTCGCCGCCGCCGCGGTCGCCCGGGAGCTGGGCATGCCGCTGGCCGACCTGGCCACGGCGCTCGGCGAACTGGGGCTGAAGTCCACCCGGCGGATGGACGTCTTCGACCGGCCCGACGGGGTGACGGTCATCGACGACTCGTACAACGCCAACCCGGCCTCGATGGCGGTCGCGCTCCGGGCGCTCGCCAGCCTCGGTCGGGGGCGGCGTACCGTCGCGGTGCTCGGTTACATGGCCGAGCTGGGCCCGTTCGAGCGCGACGGCCACGCCGAGGTCGGCGGTCTCGCGGCCGAGCTGGGTGTCGACCGGCTGCTCGTGGTGGGTGAGCCGGCCGCGCCGATCCACGAAGGCGCGACAGCGGTAGCGAACTGGGGAGGAGAGTCGGTGCTGCTCACCGATCAGGCGGCGGCCGTCGAGGTGCTGCGGGGCGAGCTACGGCCGGGCGACGTCGTCCTGGTCAAGGGTTCCCGGTACCGGACCTGGGAGGTGGCCGACGCCCTGCGCGCCGACGCCGCCGAGGAGGCCAGTCGATGAGGGCCATCATCGTCGCCATCGGGGTGGCCTTCGTCGTCTCGCTGTTCTGCACGCCGATCGCGATCAAGGTGTTCACCCGGCTCAAGGCCGGCCAGCCGATCCGGTCTGACGGCCCGGCCATGCACCAGGGCAAGAAGGGCACGCCGACGATGGGCGGCGTGGTCTTCATCCTGGCCACGGTGATCGCGTACGTCGCCGGGCACCTGGCGCTGACCACGCTGCCGGACGCGCAGATCGCCCAGGTGGAGCCGACCATCACGGCGCTGGTGCTGCTGGGGCTGATGGTGTTCTCCGGCGCGGTGGGCTTCCTCGACGACTTCCTCAAGGTGCGCAAGCGCAACAGCGCCGGTCTCAACAAGCGTGGCAAGTTGCTCGGCCAGATCCTGGTCGGCGCGGTCTTCGGAGTCATCGCGCTGTGGTTCCCGAGCACCATGACCGACGCGACGGGTAAGGCCACCAACACCCAGACCGTGGGCAGCACCACGCTGAGCTTCATCCGGGACATCGACTTCCTGGAGGTCAGCAAGGTCGGCGCCGTGATCATCTTCATCTTCGTGGTGATGGCCGCGACGAACGGGGTGAACCTCACCGACGGTCTGGACGGTCTGGCCACCGGCGCCTCGGTGATGGTCCTCGCGGCGTACGCGCTTATCGCGTTCTGGCAGTACCGGCACTGGTGCGCCGACCCGAGCTACACCCAGCCGTACTGCTACGAGGTCCGTGACCCGTTGGAGATCGCGCTGATAGCCGGGGCCGCGGCCGGGGCCTGTGTGGGCTTCCTGTGGTGGAACACGTCCCCGGCGCGGATCTTCATGGGTGACACTGGGGCGCTGGGCCTGGGCGGCCTGATCGCCGGCATGGCGATGTCCACCCGGACCATCCTGCTGCTGCCGATCATCGGCGGGCTCTTCGTGATCATCACGATGTCCGTGGTGATCCAGATCATCTCCTTCCGGACCACCGGCAAACGCGTGTTCCGGATGTCGCCGCTGCAGCACCACTTCGAGTTGGCCGGCTGGAGCGAGGTCAACATCGTGGTCCGGTTCTGGATCATCGCCGGCATCGGTGTGGCCATCGCCCTGGGCCTGTTCTACAGCGAGTTCCTCGCCAACATGACCTGATCCACCCTGTTCACCCGCCTGTCCGCCTGCCTGCCCGCCCGCCCGCCCGCCCGCCCGACCGCCGGGCGGGCGGCGATGCGGTGTGCGCGTAGCCGGTCGGGTGGCAGGGTGGTCGAACTCTCCTTTGCTCTGCTTCAACTGACGCAACACTCGCGCGGCAAAGGTGTTGCGTCCGTTGAAGCAGAGCAAAGGGGCCGGGCACCTTCCCTGGGGGCCGAATGCCCGACACGCCCGGTGCATCGTTGTGGGCCTGTCGGGCGTGCCGAACGGTGATGATGTCCGGGTGGGGGAGGAACCAGGCACCGAGGACAGGACAGCCGGTCGACCGCGACGGTCACCGGGCACGGCGCGTGCGGCGGAGCCCGACCGCGCCGCCCGCGAGCCCGACCGCGCGGCCCGCGAGGCGGACGGAGCGGCGCGTCCGGCGGAAGGCGCGGCGCGTGAGCCGGGCCGGGGAGCGCGTGAGCCGGGCGCCGCGGGGCGTACGGCGGGCTCGACGGGGCGTGAGCCGGAGGGCGGCGCTGTTCCGCTGCGCGGATTCGACGCGGCCGGCGGACTGGCCGCGCTGCGCGGCCTGCTGGACCGGCCGCTGGCGTCCTACTACCTGCTGCTGTCCAGCGCCGGCCTGCTGCTGCTCATCGGGTTGACCATGGTCTTCTCGGCGACCAGCGTGAAGGACTACGCCGAGGACGGCAACGCGTCCGCCTCGGTGACCAAGCAGGCCATCTTCGCGGTGATCGGCATCGGGGCGTTCTGGGCGTGTCAGCGCCTGCCCGCCAGCACCTACCGCACCCTGGGCCGGCCGCTGCTGATCACCTCGGTCGTGCTGCTGCTGGTGCTCAACCTGCTGCTCGCGTACGCCCGACTGGCCGGCCAGGAGTCGGCCCAGCTCGGCCCGCTGCGCGCCGAGCTGCTCTGGCTGTTCGTCGGCGGCATCCAGCTCCAGCCCTCCGAGCTGGCCAAGTTCGCGCTGGTGCTGTGGGGCGCGCACATCATCGCCCGCAAGGGCGCCGCGTTGGGCTGGTGGCGAGAGCTGGCGACTCCGCTCTTCCCGGTGATCGGCCTGCTGTTCGTCCTGGTCGGCTACAACGACGTGGGCACCATGCTCTGCCTGCTGGCCCTGGTCGTCGGCCTGCTCTGGGCCGCCGGCGTGCGGATGCGGGTCTTCGGGGCGCTGACCGTGGTCGGGCTGCTCGGCGTCGGCCTGCTCGTCGCGGTGGCCTCGCTGGGCGCCGGCTCCGGCGAACGCGGCGCGGAGAACTACCGGCTGGCGCGGCTCACGCTCTTTCTCAACCCGCCGCCCCCGGAGCAGTGCGGTGACCCCTGCTACCAGATCTACCAGGGCCGGCTGGCCATCGAGCACGGCGGCTGGTTCGGCGTCGGGCTGGGCAAGAGCAGCCTCAAGTGGGACTGGCTGCCCGCCGCGCACAACGACTTCATCTTCGCGATCATCGCCGAGGAGCTGGGCGTGATCGGCTGCGCGGTGGTGCTGAGCCTGTTCGCGGTGCTCGCGTACACCGGTCTGCGCATCGCCCGACGGGTCGAGGACCCGTTCCGGCGGCTCGCGGCCGCCGCGGTGACCACCTGGCTGGTGAGCCAGGCGGTGATCAACGTCGGTGGGGTCGTGGGGCTGCTGCCGATCACCGGCCTGCCGCTGCCGTTCATCTCCGACGGTGGAAGTGCCCTGGTCGTGACGTTGGCGGCGATCGGGATGCTGGCGTCCTTCGCCCGCGCCGAACCCGATGCGGCCAGAGCACTGCATGCCCGTCCGCCGGCCCGGTGGGTCCGACTACTCTGGGCCCCGTTGCCGCCGCTTCCCGGCCGGCGTCGCCGACCGGCGTCGCCGCCGGCTGGCCGAGGGTCCGTGCCCCGGTCCCGCGAGCGGCGCCAGGACGACCAGGCCGCACCGCGCGGCGCCCGGCAGGGCCGGAGCCGCCAGGGTACGGCGAGCGAGAGGAGACGCTGATGGGTCCGCTGCGTTCGGTGGTGCTCGCGGGAGGTGGCACCGGGGGGCATATCTACCCGCTGCTCGCCTTCGCCGACTGCCTGCGCCGACACGACCCGGGCGTCCGGATCACCTGCCTCGGCACACCCAAGGGCATGGAGAACGAGCTGATCCCGCCACAGGGTTACGACCTGCGGCAGATCCCGGCGTACCAGCTGCCCCGGTCGGTGAACATGAACCTGGTGCGTACCCCGGGCCGGATGTGGACCGCGGCCCGCGCCGCGGGCAAGGTGATCGACGAGGTCCGCGCCGACGCGGTCGTCGGCTTCGGCGGGTACGTCTCGGTGCCGGCCTACCTGGCCGCGTGGCGCCGCGAGCTGCCCATGGTGATCCACGAGGTGAACGTGCCGCCGGGCGTGGCCAACCGGCTGGGCATGAAGTTCACCAAGAACATCGCGGTCGGCTTCCCGCACCAGCCGAGCCAGGCCGAGTCGCTGCGCGACGCGACGGTGGTGGGGGTGCCGCTGCGCCGCAGCATCGCCTCGCTGGATCGGTACGCGCTGCGCAACGCCGCCCGCGCCCACTTCGGGCTCCGCCCCGACCTGCCGGTGCTCTTCGTCGCGGGCGGCTCGTCGGGCGCCCGCTCGATCAACCTGGCGGTCTCCGGCGCGGCCAAGGAGCTGGCCCGCAACGGTGTGCAGGTGCTGCACGTGATGGGGGCCCGCAACGAGCCGGTGCCGATCCCCACCGACCTGCCGGTGCCGTACGTGACGCTGCCCTACCTGTCCGAGATGGAGCTGGGCTACGCGGCGGCCGACCTCATGCTGGCCCGGGGCGGTGCGATGACCGTCGCCGAGGTGGCCGCGATCGGCCTGCCGACGATCTTCGTGCCGTACCCGCACAGCAACCAGGAGCAGAAGCGCAACGCGCTGCCCGTGGTGGAGGCCGGCGGCGGGCTGCTCGTCGACGACGGGGAGCTGACCCCGGACTGGCTGGAGCGCGCGGTGATCCCGCTGATCCGCGATCCGCAACGGCTCTACGCGATGGGCGCCGCGGCGTCGGCGTACGGGCGGCGCGACGGTGACGAGGCGCTGCGGTCGTTCGTCCTCGAGGCGGTGGCCCGGTGACCGCTCAGTTCACCCCGGCGGGCACGCTGACCGCCGAGGACCTGGGCGCCGTCCACCTGATCGGCGTGGGCGGGGTGGGCATGCTCGGCGTGGCCCGACTGCTGCTCACCCGGGGCATCCGGGTTTCCGGCAGCGACCTGCGCGAGTGGCCCTCGCTGGCGGGTCTGCGGGCGCTCGGCGGCACCATCTACCTCAGCCACGAGGCGACCAACCTCGACGGGGTGGACACCGTCGTCTACTCCTCGGCCATCCCGAAGGACCACCTGGAACTGGTCGAGGCCCGTCGACGCGGCCTGCGGGTGCTGCACCGCTCGGAGGCCCTGGCCGCGGCGATGACCGGTCGCCGGGCGGTGGCGGTCGCCGGCACCCATGGCAAGACCACCACCACGTCGATGGTGACCATGGTGCTCCAGCAGGCCGGGGTCGACCCGTCCTTCGTGATCGGCGGGGAGATCTCCGAGGTCGGCTCGGGCGCGCACCACGGCACCGGCGAGTACTTCGTGGTGGAGGCCGACGAGAGCGACCGCTCGTTCCTCATCTACCGCCCGTACGTCTCGATCATCACGAACGTCGAGCCGGACCACCTGAACACCTACGGCGACTACGCGACGCTGGAGGCGGCGTTCGTCGAGTTCGCCCGGCTCACCGACCCGAACGGGTTCATCATCACCTGCGCCGACGACCCGGGCGGTCGGCGGCTGGCGGCGACCCTGCGCGCCGAGGGGCGGCGGGTGTTCACCTACGGCGCGGCCGAGGACGCCGACCTGCGGCTGACCGAGATCGTCTCCTCCGCGCGCGGGGTGCGCTACCTGGCCGCGATCGACGGCCGGTCGCTGGGCGAGTTCCGGCTGCCGGTGCCGGGGCGGCACATGGGGCTCAACAGCGCCTCGGCGGTGCTGACCGCGTACCTGCTCAAGCTGCCGCTGGAGGCGGCGGAGGCGGCGCTGGCGGTCTTCCCCGGCGTGCGGCGACGCTTCGAGCGCAAGGGCGTCGCGGACGGCGTGCTGGTCTACGACGAGTACGCCTACCACCCCACGTCGATGACGCTGGCGATGCAGACGCTGCGCGAGGTGGCCGGCGACGGGCGGTTGATCGTCGTCTTCCAGCCGTACCGGCTGTACCGCACCCGCGACAACCAGGCGGAGATCGCCGAGGCGCTGGCCATCGCCGACGAGGTGGTGCTGCTGGAGGTCTTCGGGCCGGGCGAGCTGCGCCAGCCGGGTGAGGGCTCGGCGGCGCTGATCGAGGCGGTGGCGCTGCCGGCCGAGCGGAAGGTGTTCGTCGACTCCTGGGATGCCGCGCCGGTCGAGGTGGTCCGTCGGGCCCGCCCGGGGGACGTGGTGGTGACCATGGGCGCTCCGCCGATCTCGCTGATGGGTGACGAGCTGCTGGCCGCCCTGGGCGCGCGTACCGCCGAGTCCGCGCCGGGGGCGACTGTCGACCCGGTGGCCACGACCCCGGCGATCGGCCAGCCGGTGCCCGGCGGGTCCACGGCCGGTGGCGACGGGGCGGCGCTCGGTGGCGCCGCCGCACCGGACGGCGCCGCCCCCACGGCCGGATGAGCCCGGGCCCCGCCCGAGGGCGGACCAGCGGCGCCGACGGCGGCGCCCCACGGCGCGGTCCGGTCCGGCGTTGGCAGTTGGTCCGGGCTGGCAGCGACGCGGTGCCGGCGTCGACCCGCCGCTTCATGGCCCGGGCCCGGCAGCGTCGGATGCGGGCGGCGTTGCCGTGGGCGGTGGCCGCCGGGGTGCTGGCCCTGCTCGGGATGGTCGCCTGGACGGTCCTCGGTACCGGGCTGTTCGGGGTCCGCACGGTGACGGTCGAGGGCGCCAAGCTGGTCACGGACGTGCAGGTGCGCGACGCGGTGGGGGTGCCCGACGGGGTGCCACTGGCCCGGGTGGATCTGGCGGCCGCCGCGCGTCGGGTCGGCGCGTTGGCGCCGGTGGAGCGGGCCACCGTGTCGCGGGACTGGCCGGGCACGCTTGTGGTCCGGGTGACCGAGCGGACGGCGGTGGCGGTGGTGCCGCAGGCGGACGCGTTCGCGCTTGTCGACCGCAGCGGCGTGGCGTTCCAGACGGTGGCCCGCCGCCCCGCCGGGCTGCCGCTGGTGCGGGTGACCCGGCCCGCCGCCGACGACCCGGACACCCGGGCCGCGCTGGAGGTGCTCGGGGCGCTGACCCCACAACTGCGGGCCGAGCTGGTGGAGCTGAAGGTGGAGGGCCTGGCCCGGATCAGCCTGCGGCTGCGCGGAGACCGCACGGTGGTCTGGGGCGATGCCACGCGGGGTACGGACAAGGCCCGGGTGGCCACCGCGCTGCTCGACGAGGACAGCAAGCGCATCGACGTGAGCGCGCCGGACGTGGTGACCTTCCGCTGACCGGCGAGCGTGCTCCGGACGTGACGAGTCGCGCTCCGGCGGCGACACGCCGGTCGGGTCCTTGGCTCATCGCGTGGTGGCGCTTACGTTGCCCCGAAGAGCTTCAGTGGTTGACATAACTGTAAGCCTCTAGTAGAGGGTGAGGGTTCACCCCTGACTCTCGCTGGTGACAGCTGTCGTCGGCCGCTGGTCTGGCCACGCCGTACCCGGTCGGCCGAAGCCAATCTCGAAGGAAAGGACCGGAGATGACACCTCCGCACAACTACCTGGCGGTCATCAAGGTCGTCGGCATCGGGGGCGGCGGCGTCAACGCCGTCAACCGGATGATCGAGGTTGGGCTCAAGGGCGTCGAGTTCATCGCGATCAACACCGATGCCCAGGCGCTGCTGATGAGTGACGCCGACGTCAAGCTCGACGTCGGCCGGGAGCTGACCCGTGGCCTGGGGGCCGGGGCCAACCCGGACGTCGGCAAGAACGCCGCGGAGGACCACCGCGACGAGATCGAAGAGGTGCTCAAGGGCGCCGACATGGTGTTCGTGACGTGCGGCGAGGGTGGCGGCACCGGCACCGGCGGCGCGCCCGTGGTGGCCAACATCGCCCGCAAGCTCGGCGCGCTGACCATCGGCGTGGTGACCCGCCCGTTCTCCTTCGAGGGCAAGCGCCGCCAGGTGCAGGCCGAGACGGGGATAGACGAACTCCGCAACCAGTGCGACACGCTGATCGTCATCCCGAACGACCGGCTGCTGGCGCTCGGTGACCGCAACATCAGCATGATGGACGCCTTCCGCACGGCCGACCAGGTGCTGCTCTCCGGTGTGCAGGGCATCACCGACCTGATCACCACCCCGGGTCTGATCAACCTGGACTTCGCCGACGTCAAGAGCGTGATGAGCGGCGCCGGCAGCGCGTTGATGGGCATCGGCAGCGCCCGCGGGGAGAACCGCGCGGTCGAGGCGGCCGAGGCGGCCATCTCCAGCCCGCTGCTGGAGCAGAGCATGGACGGCGCGCGCGGCGTGCTGCTCTCCATCGCCGGCGGCTCCGACCTGGGCCTGTTCGAGATCAACGACGCGGCCCAGCTGGTCACCGACGCGGCCCACCCGGACGCCAACATCATCTTCGGCGCGGTGATCGACGACGCGCTCGGCGACGAGGTGCGGGTGACGGTCATCGCGGCGGGCTTCGACGGTGGCACGCCGGCGTACAAGGCGGCCGAGCCGACCCGCAAGACCAACACCAACCAGCCGGCGCCGCAGAGCACCCCGGTGCCGCCGCCGGCCACCCTGCCGGCTCCGGCCCAGTCGCCGCGCCGGGTGCTCTTCGACGACGTGGACGTGCCCGACTTTCTCAAGAACGGTTCCTGAGCGCCGCCGATGACCGACAGTTCAGCCACGGTACGACCGGACCGCCGCGCCGAACTCGCGGCTGGCCTGGCCCAGGTGCGAGCCCGGATCGCCGACGCCTGCGCGGACGCGGGCCGGGACCACACCGACGTCACGATGATCGCCGTGACCAAGACGTACCCGGCCGGGGACGTGCTGGCGTTGGCCGGGCTCGGGGTGACCGACATGGGGGAGAACCGCGACCAGGAGGCGGCCGGCAAGGCCGCCGAGGTGGCTGCGGCCGGCGTACGCCCCCGCTGGCACTTCATCGGGCAGTTGCAGCGCAACAAGGCCCGCTCGGTCGTCCGCTACGCCGACGTCGTGCACTCGGTGGACAGCGTGCGGCTGGCCCGCGCGCTGGGTAACGCGGCGGCGGAGCGGGAACGGCCGCTGGACGCCCTGGTGCAGGTGAGCATCGACGGCGACCCGGCGCGCGGCGGCGCGTTGCCCGACTCGGCCGATGAGGGCGCAGGGCTGGAGGCGGTCGCCGCGGCGGTGGCCGACGCGCCCGCGCTGCGGTTGGCCGGTCTGATGGCGGTGGCGCCGCTGGGGTGGTCGCCGGAGCGGGCCTTCGCCCGACTGGCCGAGGTGGCCGAGGCGTTTCGGACCCTCCATCCGGGAGCGACAGCGTTGTCGGCGGGAATGAGCGGCGACCTGGAAATCGCGATCCGATACGGCGCGACACATGTCCGCGTCGGTAGCGCGTTGCTCGGAATGCGTCCCACGCTGCGGTAGCCTGACCGCGAGACAGGCAAATTACATCAGTGTTGTTTCAGGGCGGCGGATCCTTGTGGGGGTCGTGACGCGCGACGCGAATCGCGCGCCAGGGGGATTGCCGTTCCGGTCCGATGGGCATGGTTGTCCACTCGCGACGGGCGACATGGCACGGGGGCGAGTGCCGCACGGCGGACGGAAGGGCGCGGGATGGGTGCACTGCGCAAGGCGGGGGTCTGGCTCGGTCTCGTCGAGGAAGACGACGAGCGGGCCTACGACGACGGTGGCTACGACAAGGGTGGCTACCGCGACTCGCGGTACCGGCAGAGCCGGTACGCCGAGGAGTTCGCCGACGAGGACGACGACGACACCGAGGAGCCACCGGCTCCCCGGCCGCGCTCCAGCGAGCGGGGCCGGCTCTCCGAGCGGTCCACCGGGCGCGGCGGCGAGTCCGACCGCGGTGACGGTGAGCGTCCGGAGCGGGCCGAGCGGTCCAGCGTACGGTCGATCACGCGGTCCTCGGCCGGCGACACGTCGGGCGCGCTGACGTACCACACGCGCGACAATCTGGCCCTCGCGCCGCAGGCCGCGACGCGGGAGCGCGTGGCCGTGCCCGAGGAGGAGCAGCGGTACCAGATCACCACGCTGCACCCGACCACCTACCGCGAGGCGCGCACCATCGGTGAGCACTTCCGCGACGGCGTACCAGTGATCATCAACCTCACCGAGATGGATGAGGCCGACGCCCGCCGTCTGGTTGACTTCGCGGCCGGTCTGGCGTTCGGGCTGCGCGGTACGATCGAGCGCGTGACCAATCGGGTGTTCCTGCTCTCACCGGCCAATGTCCAGGTCACCGCGGAGGACAAGGCCAAGATCGCTGAGGGCGGTTTTTTCAGCCTGAGTTGACCCCGCCCGACCCGAGGGACGTCGCTGACCGTGTTGTCGATCTTACTGCAAGTGTTGTATCTGGTCCTTTATGTCTTCCTGCTTCTTCTTCTGTCCCGGTTCGTGTTGAGCGCTGTTCTGCAGTACGGCCGGCGGTGGCAGCCGGGACGCGGCGCATCGGCAGGACTGGAATCCGTGTGGAGCGTCACTGATCCCCCTCTCAACGCGTTGAGGCGTGTGATCCCTCCGCTGCGAATTGGTACCGTGAGCATCGACCTGGCCTCCCTTGTGCTCCTGGTTATCCTGTTCGTGCTGATGGAGTTCGTGTTAGGGCCGTCGATCAGGGCATCTGCCTGATGACCGACGCGCTTTCGCGGCCGCAACTGACCCGAGGAGTTTCGATGCCGCTGACCCCGGCCGACGTCCACAACGTCGCCTTCAAAAAACCGCCGATCGGCAAGCGGGGGTATGACGAGGAGGAGGTCGACGCTTTCCTGGACGAGGTGGAGCGCGAGCTCGCCCGTCTCATCGAGGAGAACAACGAGCTGCGCGCCCAGGTGGAGCGCGGCGGCCGTGGCGGTGCCCCCGCCGGCCCCGGCGGCGACGCCCGGCTGGCGGCGGAGCTCAACGACGTCAAGGCCCAGCTGGACCGGGTGCAGCGCGACAAGTCCGCTGCCGAGCAGGCCGCCCGCGCCATGCAGGCCGAGCTGGAGCAGGTCCGCGCGACCGGCGGCCCGGCTGGCGGCGTCACCGGTGACGGTGAGCAGCAGGCCCTCCGCGTGCTGATGATGGCCCAGCGCACCGCCGACGACCACGTGTCCGACGCGCGCCGCGAGGCCGACCAGCTCCTGTCCGAGGCCCGGAGCAAGGCCGAGGAGGTGACCCGCGAGGCGCGCGCGAAGGCCGACGCCCTGGAGCGGGACGCCCGCCAGCGGCACCAGGAGGCCATGGGCGGCCTGGACGCCAAGCGCACGGCCCTGCAGAAGCACATCGAGGAGCTCAAGCAGTTCGAGCGCGAGTACCGCACCCGGCTCAAGGCGTACCTGGAGAGCCAGCTGCGGGACCTCGACGGTCGCGGCCAGGGCCTCGAAGCCGAGATGACCCGCTCCGAGGCAGGCCGGGTCGCCGGCGGCAACGGGCTGGCGGCGGCAGGTCTCGCCGGTTCGTACGGCGGCGGGCGCTCCGGCGCCCTCGAAGCCGGACGCTGAGCACCGGCCGGCGATCGCTGTCCGCAGATGGTGACGGTCGCCGGCCCTGCCTGGACGGTACGACGCGGCGGGGGTGAGCCGTGATAGTCGCGAGTCTTCTGCTCATCCTCGTCGCTGTGGTGCTGCTGGTGTTCGGTCTGGCCGGTGGCTCCAGCGTTCTGTTGACCATTTCCATCGCGGCCAGTCTGCTGGCCGCCGTCGCGTTGGTGGTGGGCGCCCGCCAGGCAGCCGCCAACCGCGCGACGGCGGATCCCGGTCGGGCCGGTCCGCGGGACCGCGCGACATTCCGCAGGGCCAGCCAGGCCCAGCCGGGTTTCGCGTACGGTCCACCGCTGGCCGAGCCGGATGTGCCGGTCCAGCACGTACCTTCGACGGTCGGCAACGGCGGCACCGGGTGGCGGCAACCACCCGAGCCGCCGTCCGACCCCGACGCGGCCCCGCCCTTTGACACGGCCCCGCCCTATGATGCGGCCCCGCCGTTCGAGCCCGAGGCGCCGCTCGTGACCCCGACCGACGGGTCACGCTCCTCGCCCGTCAGCCCGGCATCGCCCTTCGTGGCCCGCGGCGACGAGGCGTACCCCTCCGACACGACGTCGATCGACGCGCTGGCCGACGAGCCGGCCGAGCAGCCGATCACCCCTGCCGAGGCGGCCCGGGTCGCCCGGCTGTCCGACCCCGTCGTGGTGGTCGACGGGCGGCCCCGCTACCACCTGGCCGGGTGCCGACGCCTGGCCGGCCGCGTGCCCGAGACTCTTGCAGTCGCCGAGGCCGTCGAGCTGGGCTTCACGCCGTGTGCGACGTGTGCGCCGGCCACCGCCCTGCTCACCGACGCCCGGCCGATCTGAGAGCCGTGTCGGTGCCCCCGCAGGACGCGCTCACCGTCGCGGTACGGGTGAAGCCTGGCGCCTCCCGCGACACCGTTGGCGGCCGCTTTGACGGCACGTACGGGCCCGCCCTGGTGATCGCGGTCCACGCTCGCGCCGTGGACGGCCGGGCGACCGAGGCGGCCCGCCGCGCCCTCGCCGACGCGTTGGGCGTCCGGGCGGCCACGGTGTCGCTGCGCACCGGCGCGACCAGCCGGGACAAGCTGTTCGTCGTCGACCGGCCCGGCCCCGAGCTGACCGACGTGCTGCACCGACTGCGCGACGGATCCGCAGGGTGAGGACCGCCCGGGCTCGGCAACCGTGACGCCCGGGCTGGACATCGCGCTGCTGCTCGGCGCGGCCGTGCTGCTGGTGGCGGTCGGCGCCGTCCGGCTCTCCAGCCGCCTGGGGGTGCCCAGCCTGCTGTTCTACCTGGCGCTGGGCGTGGCCATCGGCGAGGCCGGGCTAGGTATCCGCTTCGATGACGTCGAGCTGACCCGGACCCTCGGCTTCTGCGCGCTCATCGTGATCATCGCCGAGGGTGGCCTGACCGCCCGGTGGAGCGCGCTGCGCCCGGTCCTCGGGTTGGCCTCCGCGCTCTCCACGGTCGGCGTGATCGTCAGCATCGTGGTGGTCGGCATCGTCGTACACCTGTTGTTGGGTCTGGACTGGCGGCTGGCGTTGCTCTACGGCGCGGTGCTCTCCTCCACCGACGCGGCGGCCGTGTTCGCCACCCTGCGACGGCTGCGGCTGCCACCGCGGCTGGTGGCCACACTGGAGGCCGAGTCGGGCATGAACGACGCCCCGGTGGTGCTGCTGGTGGTGCTGCTGTCGCACGCGGGCTGGTCGCATCCGTGGTGGTACGAGGTCGGCCTGGTCTGCTACGAGCTGGGCGTCGGCGCGGCGGTGGGCGTGGGCGCGGGCCTCGCCGGCACGTGGGCGCTGCGCCGGGCGGCGCTGCCGTCCGCCGGGCTGTACCCGATCGCGGCGGTGGGGATCACCGTCCTGGCGTACGCCGCCGGCGCCGTGCTGCACGCCTCGGGCTTCCTCGCCGTCTACGTGGCCGGGGTGCTGCTGGGCAACGCCCGGCTGTCGCACCGGCAGGCGATCCTCGGCTTCGCCGACGGGCTGGCGTGGGTCGCCCAGATCGGGCTGTTCGTGCTGCTCGGGTTGCTGGTCTCGCCGGGCCGGTTGGACGCGGCGGTGCTGCCGGCGGTGGTCGCCGGTCTGGCGCTGGTGCTGCTGGCCCGGCCGCTGTCGGTGGCCGTCTCGGCGTTGCCGTTCCGGCTCGGCCTGCGGGAGCAGGCGTTCCTGTCCTGGGCCGGGCTGCGCGGGGCGGTGCCGATCGTGCTGGCCACCATTCCGCTCTCGGAGCGGGTGCCGGGCGCGGAGCGCCTCTTCGACGCGGTCTTCGTGCTGGTGGTGATCTTCACGCTGGTGCAGACCAGCACGCTCGGTCCGTTCGCCCGCTGGCTGGGGACCACCGCGCCGGCCGAGGCCACCGAGATCCACGTGGAGACCGCGCCACTGGAGCGGATGCGGGCCGATCTGCTCCAACTTGAGGTGCCTCCGGGCTCGCGGCTGGCCGGCGTGCACGTCGACGAGTTGCGGTTGCCGCTGGGCGCCTCGGTGACCCTGGTGCTGCGCGACGGGGTGGGCTTCGTGCCCGGCCCGGACACCCGGCTGGAAACCGGCGACAGCCTGCTGATCGTCGCCACCGGTGGGGTGCGCGACGCCGCCGAACGGCGGCTGCGGGCGGTCAGCCGACGCGGTCGGCTGGCCCGATGGTTTGGCGAGTACGGGGATGAGGCGGTCGGTTGATCTGCTAGCGTTCCCTTTGCCCCGGTTAGGCAGGGCTCGGGGCTGTTGAGCGGTGCGACGGTGCGCCACGTTGTCGGACGCCTGTACGTTCCGTATTCTTGCCAACCTCCGGAGTGCGCGGCCATCGTCGCCGTGCGCCCCTTTTCGTACTTGGGGGACGCCTTCGTCGGCGCCCCTGACCAGGTGCCGCGACCGAGCGGCTCCGCGGCCGAGGAGCGACCCATGGCGAAGCCAGCCGACACCAGGACCGCCGGCCGCAAGCCGGTGGCCAAGGCCACCCGCAGCGCGGCGGAGACCGAGAAGATCCGGGCGGCGCTGGCGGCGCGGCGGGACGAGCTGCGCGCCGAGTACGATCAGACGCTGAGCGAGATCACCGAGCTGCAGCGCGATCGGTTGACGGACTCGGCCGGGGACGACCAGGCCGACACCGGCACCAAGACGTTCGAGCGGGAGCAGGAGATCTCTCTCGCCAACAGCATTCTGGAACGGATCACGCAGGTCGAGCGCGCCCTGGAGCGCCTCGACGAGGGTGGTTACGGCTGGTGCGAGCGGTGCGGCAACCCGATCCCGGTCGAGCGCCTCGCCGCCTTCCCGTCGGCCACCCTGTGTGTGACGTGCAAGCAGTTGGAGGAGCGGCGCTGACGCCCGGTCCCCGTCTGCGATGAGACGGTGAGCGATCACCGCCGACACACCTCGATGGGGAGCGCATGACCGCAGCACCGCCCGCCGAACCCGGCCGTACCGACCCGGGCGGCGGCAAGCCCCGGCCCCGGGCTGTCGCGATCCTCGCCGGGGTGGCCCTGGTGGCCCTGCTGGCCGACCTGCTGACCAAGCACCTCGCGCTGGCCGCGCTCAGCGACCGGGAGCCGGTCCGGGTGCTGGGCGGGCTGGTCTACCTGAGCCTGACCCGCAACAGCGGCGCCGCGTGGAGCATCGGTGCGAACTACACCTGGGTGTTCCCGCTGATCACCATCGGCGTGGTCGGCTGGATCGTCTGGATGGCGCTGCGGCTGCGTTCCCTGCCGTGGGCGATCTCCCTCGGCCTGGTGCTCGGTGGCGCGCTGGGAAACCTCATGGACCGGATTTTCCGGGCGCCCGCGCCGTTCCACGGCCACGTGGTCGACATGATCAGCGTCTTCGGGCCGTACGGCGAGTACTTCCCGGTGTTCAACCTGGCCGACAGCTCGCTGGTCTGCGGTGTGCTGCTGGCCGTGCTGCTGGAGCTGACCGGTCGCCAGCGTGACGGCCGGCGGGCCGGCGGTGACGGCGCCCCCGCCGACGCGGACGCCACCGCCGACGCCGAGCAGAGGGAGCGGGCATGACCTCCACGTTCGCCGCAGGTGGCGACCACCGTTCGCTGCCCGTGCCCGACGGTCTCGACGGCATGCGCCTGGATCAGGCGGTGTCCCGGCTGTTCGGCCTCTCCCGTACCGCAGCCGCCGCCCTGGTCGACGCGGGCGACGCCCTCGTCGACGGCGCTGCCCGGCCCAACTCGCACAAGGTCAAGGCCGGCTCCTGGCTGGAGGTCACGCTGCCCGCCCCGGTCGCCCCACCGACAGTGGTGCCGCAGGCGGTGCCCGGCCTGCGCGTCGTGTACGCCGACGACGACATCGTGGTGGTGGACAAGCCGGTGGGCGTGGCCGCGCATCCCAGCCCGGGGTGGACCGGCCCGACGGTGATCGGTGCCCTCGCCGCGATCGGGCACCGCATCTCCACCAGCGGCGCCGCCGAGCGGCAGGGCGTGGTGCACCGTCTCGACGTGGGCACCACCGGGATCATGGTGGTGGCCAAGAGCGAGCAGGCGTACACGGCGTTGAAGCGGGCCTTCAAGTACCGCGAGGTGGACAAGGGCTACCACGCGGTGGTGCAGGGGCACCTGGACCCGCTGCGGGGCACCGTGGACGCGCCGATCGACAGGCACCCCACCCACGACTACCGCTGGGCGGTGGTGTCCGGCGGTAAGCCGAGCATCACCCACTACGACACCCTCGAGGCGTTCCCGGCGGCCAGCCTGGTCGACGTGCGACTGGAGACCGGCCGGACGCACCAGATCCGGGTGCACTTCTCCACGCTGCGGCACCCCTGTGTCGGTGACCTCACCTATGGCGCCGATCCCACCCTCTCGGCCCGTCTCGGCCTGGCCCGACAGTGGCTGCACGCCCGCGAACTGAGCTTTTTGCACCCCCGTTCGGGGGACGAGGTCCGGTTCGTCAGCGACTACCCTGACGACCTGGAACGTGCGCTTGAGATCCTGCGTGACTGAGCGGCGACCACCCGACATCGATCCGACGAGGGGATCCCGCCTGTGCGCGCCGGCGACCTGCTGCGGCAGCTGGACCAACGGCTGCTGCCGCCGCTGACCCGGGCGGTGGCCCGTCTCGGTGACCGGTCGGGGCGGTCCGGGGTGCTCACCTGGGCCGCCGTGCTCTCCGTGGCGGCAGTGCTGGGCACCGCCGTGTGGGCCGCCGACGATGCTCCGGTGGGCGACCGGACGGTCGGCGAGGTGACCCGCGTCGGGGTGGCCGACGGCGACTGGGTCCCCGGCTACCTGCGTTCGGCCGCGGCCGATCTGGCCGCGCTGAGCCCGACGGCCCCGGCCACCGGGGACGGGACGTACGCCCTGGTGATGCTCGACGCGTACCTGCCGCCGCAGCGGCTGGCCGCGGTGCTCGGTGACGTGTCGGTGTCGACGGTCTTCGGCCGGGTGCCGCTGCCCGGGCGGCAGACCGAGATCGTCCGCATCCCCGCGTCGCGAATGCCGGACGACGTGGTCGCTCAGATGGCGCAGGTGGCCGCCCGCAAGGACGGCGAGGCCGCCGACTACCGGGCCAGGGCCGCCGAGGTGCGCGGCGACGGCGCCGCCGAGCGCGAGTTGCGCCAGCGGTACGTCATCGGGGCAGACGTGGCGAGCGCCGAGGCGGCGGCGTACCGCACCGGCTGCGCCTGCGTCTACGCGGCGGTGGTGCGCGCGGCGCCGGAGGTGCTGCGGGGCGTGGCCTCCCGCCCTGACGTGCGGGCCGTCGATCCGGCGCCCGAGGTGTACCGACTCGACCGTACGGTCTTCACGCCGCCGCTGCCCGAGCAGCGCGACGTGGTCCGCCCGCCGGCCGACACCGGGCCGAGCCCGGAGCCGACGACGCTGGCGAGTGGCGGGCCGACGTCGAGCACGCCCATGCCGCCGGTGCCGATGGGCGAATCGTCGGAACCCGCACCGCTCGTAACGATTCCGTCACCCGCGTCGCCCTCGGCCGAACCCACCGAGGCGGCCCCGCCGGGTGTCGCCACCTCCCCGGACGCGATCGACGAGGGGCTGCTGACGCCCTCCCCGTCGTGATCTGCGCCGGGTGGTGTGCGTGCTCAGGTGTGGTCCGAATAGGGTTTGGTTCGTAGCCTGTCAGACAGAGATCGATGGTGCTGGGAGGGCGGGCCGTGGAGGGCAGTGAGACCGGCTGGGGCCGGCCGGCCGAACCAGCGCCGAGGTGGCGGGCATTGCTGGACCGCGCCCGGCTGGGCGGTCGGGCCGCTGAGCAGCCCGAGCCCGAGCGCCGGGCCGACGAGGCGCCGCCGGACCCACTGCCGCGGCGCGCGGCCCCCAACGGCTACGCGGGGCGGGCGTCGGCCATCGGGCATCCGGCCGATCTGTCGTACGGCCAGGAGCCCGGTTACCGGGCCGAGGCGACCTACCGGGTCGATCCCGCCTACCGGGCCGAGCCTGGGTACCGGGCCGAGCCGGACTACCGGGCGGAGCCCGCGTATCGGGCCGAGCCGGACTATCGGGCCGAGCCCGCGTACCGGGCGGAGCCGGACTATCGGGCCGAGCCCGCGTACCGGGCGGAGCCGGACTATCGGGCAGAGCCCGCGTACCGGGCCGAGCCGGACTATCGCGCCGAGCCGACGTACCGCGCGGACCCCGGTTACCGGGCCGAGCCGACGTACCGTGCCGACCCGGGCTACCGGGCCGAGCCGACGTACCGCGCCGACCCGAGCTACCAGGCCGAGCCCGAGCCGCCGCCGCGCCGGGCCGAGCCCGAGTCGCGCTACGCCCTCCTGGACAACGGCTACCGGCCGGGCAACCCGGCGGGGGAGTCCCGCTACGCGCTGCTGGAAACCGGTTACCAGCCGGAGACCGGCTACCCGAGCGCCGCGCCGCCGGTGACCCCGCCGGTCCCGGCGGTCGCGCCGCCACCGGTCACTCCGCCGCCCGCCCCGCCGGTCACTCCGCCGCCCGCCGCGCCGGTCACCCCGCCGCCGGGCTCGGCAATCGCCGAGCGCGGCTACCCCGCCCGGATCGAGTGGCGGCCGCAGGGCGTCGACCAGGAGCTGGAACGCGCCACCGGCGTGCTCCGCCGCGATCTGGGCACACCCCGTGTGTTCGCGTTCGCCAACCCCAAGGGCGGGGTGCACAAGACCACCGCAACGGTGCTCGCCGCCGCCACCGTCGGCAGCGTCCGGGGGCGGGGCGTGCTGGCGTGGGACGACAACGAGCTGCGCGGCACCCTGGGGCTGCGCGCCGGCAGCGCCCGCCACGCGCGCACCATCCGGCACCTGATCGGTGACCTGGCCCAGATCGAGATCCTGGAGGGCGCGACCCTGCTGGAGCGGCTGGACGACTACCTGCGGCACGCCTCCGACGGCTCGTACGACGTGCTGGCCGGCGAGGAGAGCCCGCGCTTCGCCCAGCGGCTCGACCAGTTCACCGTCAAGCGGGTGCTCGAGCTGCTGCGGCGTACGCATGACGTGGTCTGCGTGGACACCGGCAACAACGTGGAGAGCGCCAACTGGCGCACCGTGATGCAGGCCGCCGACCAACTGGTGGTGACCACCGTGCCCCGGGAGGACGCGGCGTTCAGCGCCGACTGGATGCTCGACCTGCTGCACGAGGAGGGCATGGGCGAGCTGGCCGACAACGCGGTCACCCTCATCTCCTGCCCCACCCCCGGCCGCTCGCCCCTGCAGGACGACCTGGAGCGGCACTTCGCCACGCGTACCCGCGCGGTGGCCGTGGTGCCGTACGACCCGGCGTTGGAGACCGGCTCGTCGATCGAGTACCACCAGCTCCAGCCGGAGACCCGGCAGGCGTGGCTGCGCGCCGCCGCGGCCATGGCGGAGCCGTTCGCCCGGTGAGTTGGTTCGCCGCCACCGGCGCCCCGGTCCGTCTCGGGGCCTGAGAGGATCATCGGGTGAGCCCGGACAACCCCGACCCTGAGCGGCACGTCGACGACGCCGACCGGCCCGCCCCACCCCCACCGTCGGGTGCGGCGCCCGCGGAAAGCGAGTCGGCCGTGCCGCCACCCGCCGCGCCACCGCCGGGGTTCGACTTCGGTGCGGGTCCCGCCTCGACGGCGTACCAGAGCGAGCTGGAGCTGACCTTCGACGAGCCGCGCCGGCCGCTGCGGACCGTGGCGACGGTGCTCGGCGTCGTGCTCGCCCTGGCCGTGCTGGGCGGGCCGCTCGGGCTGCTCTGGGCCGTGCTCGCGCCGGACACCCCGGTGCTCAAGACCGCCGAGGGCGCGATCTACGCCGATCCCCAGCCGGAGCAGCCGATCGCCGCGGACGGCTGGTTCAGCCTGCTCGGGCTGGCCTTCGGGGTGCTCGCGGCGCTGGCCCTGTGGTTCCTGCTGCGCCGGCAGCGCGGCCCGGTCGGGCTGCTCGCCGTGGTGCTGGGCACGCTGGCCGCCGCCCCGGTGGCCTGGCAGGTGGGGCGCCGGGTCGGGCTGGCGACCTTCGACCGGCTGCTGGACACCGCCCCGGCCGGGCAGGCGTTCACCAAACCCGCCGACCTGCGCGCCGGCGGAATCGACTGGCTTTTCGGCGTGCTGCCGGTGCCGCACGGCAACCTGCTGCTGCCGGCGTTCGGCGCCGCCGTCACGTACACCCTGCTGGCCGGTTGGTCGCGCTGGCCGGGCCTGCGGCCGGAGCCGGACCCGGCGGCCCTCAGTTGGGTGTCGGCGGGGACGCCAGCTCCGACAGCGGCACCGGAACCGCCCGCACCTGGCGCAGCAGAGCCGCCTCGCGGTTGAGCAGTCGCAGCTCGGCGCGGAGCCGGGCGGCGGTGTCGTCGATCGCGAGCAGCCGTTGCCGGTCGTCGACGGTCAGCGCGGCGGTGGCCGCCACCAGGTGCGACAGCACCGTCGGATCCTCCGGCAGCTGCTCGGAGATCTCCTCCGGGTCGGGGCGGATCAGCCCCAGGTACTGCCGGAACACGGCGATCACCCGGGCGGCCAGCAGGTCGGCCACCTCGTCCGGCCCGGTGGCCTCGGGCAGCCATTCCACCGCAGCCGTCAGGTAGGGCGCGGACGTGTCGTCGACGTCGGCGATCCGGAAGCGACGGCGGCCGACAGTGACGATGTCGAAGCCGCCGTCGGCCAGCTCGGTGACCTGGCGCAGCTCGGCGGTGCAGCCCACCTCGTGCAGGGTGACGTCGCCGACACCGGCGCTCGCGCGGGCGCCGGGCCCGGCGGGCGCGACCTCCCAGCCGGCCTGGATGGCCACCACCCCGAACTCGCGGGACGCGCCCTCGGGCAGGTCGACAAGGTGCCGGACCAGGGCCCGGTAGCGCTCCTCGAAGATGTGCAGCGGCAGCACCAACCCGGGAAAGAGCACCGTTGCGAGCGGGAACACCGGCAGCCGTGCGGTCACGTGGTCGAGCCTAACCAATCGCGTCCGCGGCGGCGTGGCCCGGCTCACCGTCCCGCCGAGCGGGCGACTGGGGTGAGCTCCGGGCGGGCCGCCTAGACTCGCAAGGGTGCTGAATCGGATCGACCTGCGCGACGGTCTCGTGGACCCGCGCCGCCTGCTGCCCCGTGCCCAGCTCGACGTGTCGGTGGCCGTCGAGCGGATCAAGCCGCTCGTCGAGGCGGTCCGGGAGCATGGGTACCCGGCGATCCGGGAGGCCAGTGAGCGGTTCGACGGCATCTCACCGGAGGTGCTGCGGGTGCCGGTGGAGGCGATCGCCGAGGCCGAGGGTGTGCTCGACCCGGCCGTGCGTGCCGCGCTGCTGGAGTCGATCGCCCGGGCCCGCAGGGTGCACGACGACCAGCGGCGCACCGACCACACGACCCGCGTGGTGCCCGGCGGCACGGTCACCGAGCGGTGGCTGCCCGTCGACCGGGTGGGCCTCTACGTCCCCGGCGGCCTGGCGATGTACCCGTCGACAGTGGTGATGAACGTGGTGCCGGCCCAGGCGGCCGGGGTGCGCTCCCTGGTGGTGGTCAGCCCGCCGCAGAAGGACAACGGCGGCCTGCCCGACCCCCGGGTGCTGGCCGCGTGCGCGCTGCTCGGCGTCGACGAGGTCTACGCCGTGGGCGGCGCCCAGGCGGTGGCGATGCTGGCGTACGGGTCCGCCGTCGACCCGGCGGGCGCGCTGCGGTGCGAGCCCGTCGACCTGGTCACCGGCCCGGGCAACATCTGGGTGACCGCCGCCAAGCGGCTGCTGCGGGGCGTCGTCGGCATCGACGCCGAGGCCGGCCCGACCGAGATCGCGATCCTGGCCGACGACAGCGCCGACCCGGCGCATGTCGCCGCCGACCTGATCAGTCAGGCCGAGCACGACCCGCTCGCGGCGAGCGTGCTGGTCACCCCGTCGGTGGCGCTCGTCGAGGCGGTCGAGCGGGAGCTGGCCCGGCAGGTGCCCTCCACCAAGCACGCCGAGCGGGTGACCACGGCGCTGACCGGCGAGCAGAGCGGCGTGGTCCTGGTCGACGACCTCGAGGCGGGGTTGCGGGTGGTCGACGCGTACGCGGCCGAGCACCTGGAGATCCAGACGGTCGACGCCCGGGAGTGGGCGCTGCGGGTACGCAACGCCGGGGCGATCTTCGTGGGCGCCTGGTCGCCGGTGTCGCTCGGCGACTACTGCGCCGGCTCCAACCACGTGCTGCCCACCGGCGGCTGCGCCCGGCACTCGTCCGGGCTGTCGGTGCAGTCGTTCCTGCGCGGCGTGCACCTGATCGAGTACACCGAGGCCGCGCTGCGCGAGGTGGCCCCGCACGTGGTCGCCCTGGCCAACGTGGAGGACCTGCCGGCGCACGGCCAGGCCGTGCAGGCCCGTTTCCCGAAAGGGGTGGCGTGACCTCGCTCGATGATCTGCCGATCCGCGACGACCTGCGCGGGCTGTCGCCGTACGGGGCGCCGCAGCTCGACGTGGCGGTGCGGCTCAACACCAACGAGAACTCCTACCCGGTGCCGGAGCCGGTCGTCGACGCGATCGGCAAGGCGCTCGCGGCCGAGTTGCGCGACCTGAACCGCTATCCGGACCGGGACGCGGTGGCGCTGCGCGCCGACCTGGCCGAATATCTCGGGCACGGCCTGACCGTCGAGCACGTCTGGGCGGCAAACGGCTCGAACGAGATCCAGCAGCAGTTGTTGCAGGCGTTCGGTGGGCCGGGGCGCACCGCGATGGGTTTCGTGCCGGCGTACTCGATGCACCCGCTGCTGGCCCTCGGCACCGGCACCCGGTGGGTGCCCGCCGAGCGCGGCGTCGACTTCGGGCTGACCGCCGACGAGGCGGTGGCCCAGGTCCGCGAGCACCGGCCCGACGTGGTCTTCCTCTGCTCGCCGAACAACCCCACCGGCACCGCGCTGGATCCGGCGGTGGTCGCCGCGGTGCTCGACGTCGCGCCCGGCATGGTGGTCGTCGACGAGGCGTACGCCGAGTTCGCCCGGCCGGGCACGGTCAGCGCCCTCGCGGTGCTGCCCGGGCACCCGCGGCTCGTGGTCACCCGCACGATGAGCAAGGCGTTCGGCTTCGCCGGTGGCCGGCTGGGCTACCTGGCCGCCGACCCGGCGGTGGTGCGGGCGGTGCAGCTGGTCCGTCTGCCGTACCACCTGTCCGCGCTGACCCAGGCCGCCGCCCGCGCGGCGCTGGCCCACCGCGACGCCCTGCTGGGTACGGTGAGCGCGATCATGGCACAGCGGGACCGGATCGTCGCGACGCTGCGCGAACGCGGCCTGCGGGTGGCCGACAGCGACGCCAACTTCGTGCTGTTCGAGTCCGGCGGCGACCAGGCCGCCGCCTGGCAGGCGCTGCTGGCGCAGGGGGTGCTGGTCCGCGACGTCGGCCTGCCCGGCTGGCTGCGGGTGACCGCCGGCACTCCCGCCGAGACCGACGCCTTCCTAGCTGCAATGGAGACTGTGCGATGGGAGCGCGAGGAGTGAGCTTGCGAGCCCCACAGTCGCGACCGAAAGGTATGCAATGAGCCGGACCGCCCGGGTGGAGCGGATCACCAAGGAGACCAAGGTCCTCGTCGAGATCGACCTCGACGGCACCGGCGCCGCCGAGATCAGCACCGGCGTGGGCTTCTACGACCACATGCTGAACCAGATCGCCCGCCACGGCGGCTACGACCTGACCGTGCGCACCGTGGGCGACCTGGAGATCGACGCCCACCACACGATGGAGGACACCGCGCTCGCGCTGGGCGCCGCGTTCGACGAGGCGCTGGGCGACAAGGCCGGCATCCGGCGGTACGGCTCGGCGACCGTCCCGATGGACGAGGTGCTGGTCCGGGCCGCGGTGGACCTGTCCGGCCGGCCGTACGTGGTGCACGACGAGCCGGTGCTGGCCCCGTACATCGGGCCGGTGTATCCGACCAGCATGACCCGGCACATCTGGGAGTCGTTCGGCCAGGCGGCCCGGATCACCCTGCACGTCGACGTGCTGCGGGCGGCTCGTCCGGGTGGGCACCCGGACGCGCACCACGTGGTGGAGGCCCAGTTCAAGGCGGTGTCCCGGGCGCTGCGCGAGGCCACCGCGATCGACCCGCGGACGGCGGGCGCGATCCCGAGCACGAAGGGGGCGCTCTGATGGGTGCCGCCTTGCCGACGTTGCTGCTGATCCTGGCCGGGGTGCTGGTGGGCGGCGCGTGGTCGCTGCACCGCCAGGGCGCGCCGAGGGGCGCCGTGGTGATCACCGCGCTGCTCGCGCTGCTCGCCACGGCCGCCGGGGTGCTCCGGCTGATTCCGGAGTCGGGGTCGTGACCGCCGACGTGGTGGTGCTCGACTACGGATCGGGCAACCTGCGCTCGGCGGAGCGGGCGCTGGCCGCGGCGGGCGCGACCGTCCGGGTGACCGACGACCTCGCCGCGGCGGCCGACGCGGACGGTCTGGTGGTGCCGGGTGTGGGCGCCTACGCGGCGTGCATGGCGGGTATCGAGGCGCTCGGCGCCGGGCCGGTGATCGCGGAGCGGGTGGCTGCGGGCCGCCCGGTGCTCGGCATCTGCGTGGGCATGCAGGTGCTCTTCGAGCACGGCGAGGAGCACGGGGTGGTGACGAAGGGCCTCGGGCTGCTGCCCGGCGGGGTGACCCGCTTGGCGGCGCACCGCCTGCCGCACATGGGCTGGAACACGGTTCGCGCGCCCCGGGGGTCGGTGCTGTTCGCCGGGTTGCCGACGCAGAGCCGGTTCTACTTCGTGCACTCGTACGCGATGGGTGACCCGGCGGCGTTGGCGGCCGCGGGGGCCGTGGTGACCACGGCCCACCACGACACCGACTTCGTGGCCGCGGTGGAGCGTGGGCCGCTGTCGGCGGCGCAGTTCCACCCGGAGAAGTCCGCCGACACCGGAGCCGCGTTGCTGCGCAACTGGCTCGCCACCCTGCCCGCCGGTGACTGAGCGCCGGCACCGCCCGGCGTCCGGCGGGCGGGCGTCGCGGTGAGCCGGGAGCGGGCCCGTCGACGGGCCGAACGTGAGGCCGACCTGGCGCGGGAGCGCGCGGCCCGGCAGCGCCGGGTGGCGCGTCGGCAGCGCCGTCGCGCGGTCGTCCGCCGGTTGACGCCGCAGCTGCGCCGGGGCCGCACGGGCCGGCTGGCTCGGCACACGCGGGGTGAGCGGGCGGCGATCGTGCTGCTCACCGCAGCGGCGATGATTCTGATCTGGACGTTCGTCGACGATCTGGCGTTGCGTGTCGCGCTGATCGTGCTGTTGCTGCTCGTACTCCCGGCGATCGTGGTGATCGCTCTGGACCGTCGTACCTGATCGAGGAGAAGACGTTGAGTCTCACCCTGTTACCCGCCGTGGATGTCGCCGACGGCCGGGCTGTCCGGCTCGTGCAGGGCGCCGCCGGCAGCGAGAGCGTCTACGGCGACCCGTTGGACGCCGCGTTGGCCTGGCAGCGCGACGGCGCGGAGTGGATCCACCTGGTCGACCTGGACGCGGCGTTCGGCCGGGGCACCAACGCGCACCTGCTCGCCGAGGTGGTGCGCCAGTTGGACGTGCAGGTGGAGTTGTCCGGCGGCATCCGTGACGACGAGTCGCTGCGCGCGGCGCTGGGCACCGGGGCGAGCCGGGTGAACATCGGCACCGCCGCGCTGGAGGACCCGGTGTGGTGCGACCGGGTCGTCGGGGAGTACGGCGACCGGGTCGCCATCGGGCTGGACGTACGCGGTCAGACCCTGTCCGCGCGGGGGTGGACTCGTGACGGCGGTGACCTGTACGAGGTGCTGGAGCGCCTGGACAAGGCGGGCGCCACGCGGTACGTGGTCACCGACATCACCAAGGACGGCACGATGCGCGGCCCGAACCTGGATCTGCTGCGCGAGGTGTGCGCGCGTACCGACCGGCCGGTGATCGCCTCGGGTGGCGTGTCCACCCTGGACGACCTGCGGGCGCTGGCCACGCTGGAGCCGCTGGGCGTGGAGGGCGTGATCGCCGGCAAGGCGCTGTACGCGGGCGCGTTCACGGTGGCCGAGGCGCTGCGCACCCTGGCCGAGGCGTGACGGTCACCCGGCTGGGCTCGGGAGGGCCGTGGGAGCAGAGCTACGGCTACTCCCGGGTGGTCCGGGCCGGTGACCTGGCCTGGACGGCTGGCTGTACGGCCACCGTCGACGGTCGGGTGGCGCACGTCGGGGACGCCGCCGCGCAGACCGCGCAGGCGTTGCGGATCGGGTTGGCGGCGCTCGCCGAGGTGGGCGTGCAGCCGGGTGACGTCGTCCGGACCCGGATGTACGTGACCGACCGGCTGCACGCCGACGAGGTGGGCCGGGCGCACAACGCGGTCTTCGGGGCGGTCCGCCCGGTGGCGACGCTTGTGGTGGTGGCGGGTCTGCTCGACCCGGAGCATCTGGTCGAGGTGGAGTTGGAGGCGTACGTCGGCGACCGCTGAGGTGCCGGTGGCCCTCGTCACGGCCGCGGTCCGGCCTGATCGGTTGTGCGCAACTTAATTGCGGGCTACGGTTCACGGGTGACCGATGACCTGGTGCTGCGCCGGCAGGTGTGCTTCGCGCTCTACGCCGCGTCG
Organism: Micromonospora sp. NPDC047557; assembly: GCF_043205095.1. Classification (NCBI taxonomy): domain Bacteria; kingdom Bacillati; phylum Actinomycetota; class Actinomycetes; order Micromonosporales; family Micromonosporaceae; genus Micromonospora; species Micromonospora sp. NPDC047557. The sequence goes on from NZ_JBIDDK010000003.1 coordinate 366,503, forward strand.
CGCGCCCTCACCGACGTGTACCGGCCGATCCTCGACGAGTTCGGGCTGACCTATCCGCAGTACCTGGTGCTGCTGGTGCTCTGGGAACGCCCCGACGACGCGCCGACGGTGTCCGAGCTGGGCGCCGAGCTGCGGTTGGACTCCGGCACGCTCTCCCCGCTGCTCAAGCGGCTGGAGGGGGCGGGCCTGGTGGTGCGGCGGCGGTCGTCGCGCGACGAGCGGCGGGTCGAGGTGGGCCTCACCGAGCAGGGCCGGGCGCTGCGTGAGCAGCTCTGCGACGTCCCGCTGCGGATCGCGCAGGCCACCGGGCTGGGCATCGCCGAGCTCGTCGCGCTGCGCGACACCCTCACCCGGGTCACCGAGACCATCCACCGACAGAAGGAGCAGTGACTCTCATGCAGGTTCTCTACACCGCGTCCGCGACCGCCACCGGCGATGGCCGGGACGGCCACGTCGAGACCTCCGACGGCACCCTCGCGTTCGACCTGGCGGTGCCGAAGGAGATGGGTGGCGCGGGTGGCGCCGCCAACCCCGAGCAGCTCTTCGCCGCCGGCTACGCGGCCTGCTTCCACAGCGCCCTGCGCGTGGTGGCCCGGCGTGCCAAGGCCGACGTGACCGGCTCCGTGGTCGCCGCCGAGGTCGGCATCGGCCCGAACGGCAGCGGTGGCTTCGGGCTCACCGTGCGGCTCGTCGTCGACCTGCCCGCCGTCGCCCGCGACGCCGCCGAGCAGCTCGTCGAGCAGGCCCACCAGGTCTGCCCGTACTCGAACGCGACCCGCGGCAACATCGACGTCGCGCTGACCGTCCGCGAGACCCTGGCCGCCTGACGTCGCGGACCCAGACCCCACCCGCCGACGAGAGGACGACCACCCGATGACCAGCAACCGTGAGATCCACCTGGCCAGCCGCCCCGAGGGCTGGCCCACCGAGGACACCTTCCGGCTCGTCGAGACCGACGTCCCGACGCCCGGACCGGGCCAGATCGTGGTCCGCAACCAGTTCATGTCCGTCGACCCGTACATGCGGGGACGGATGAACGACGTCAAGTCGTACGTGCCGCCGTTCGCGCTCGACGCGCCGCTCGACGGGGCCGCGATCGGCGAGGTGGTGGCCAGCGAGTCGGCGGACATCGCCGTCGGGGCGACCGTCCTGCACGGGCTCGGCTGGCGGGAGTACGCGCTGCTCGACGCCACCGCCGCCCGCCCGGTCGACCCGAGCGTCGCCCCGGCCAGCGCGTACCTGAGCGTGCTCGGCATGACCGGCTTGACGGCGTACGCCGGTCTGCTGGAGGTCGCCGCGATGAAGCCCGGCGAGACGGTCTTCGTCTCGGCCGCGGCCGGCTCGGTCGGCAGCCTGGTCGGCCAGATCGCCAAGCTCAAGGGCGCCGGCCGGGTCATCGGCAGCGCCGGCTCGGCCGCCAAGGTCGAGCGGCTGCGGGCGCTGGGCTTCGACGCCGCGTTCGACTACCACGACGGGCCGGTCCGCGAATCGCTGCGGGCCGCCGCCCCGGACGGCGTCGACGTCTACTTCGACAACGTCGGCGGAGACCACCTGGAGGCGGCGATCTCGGCCATGAACCTGCACGGCCGGGCCGCCATCTGCGGCATGATCGCCCAGTACAACGACACCGAGCCGCCGGCTGCGCCGCGCAACCTGTCGCTGGTCATCGGCAAGCGGCTGACGCTGCGCGGCTTCCTGGTCCGCGACCACAACCACCTGCGGGACGCGTTCGTCCGCGACGTCGCGGGCTGGCTGCGCGAGGGCAAGCTCTCCTACGACGAGACGGTCGTCGACGGCATCGAGAACGCCCCGGCGGCGTTCCTCGGCCTGCTGCGCGGCGAGAACTTGGGCAAGATGCTCGTCCAGGTGTGAGCACCCGCACGTGGCGCACGGCGGTCGGCCCGGTCGGGTCGGCCGTCGTGCCATGCGCGGAGGATAGGCTGGCGGCATGACGGTGGCGGTGCGCGTGATCCCCTGTCTCGACGTGGACGCCGGGCGCGTGGTCAAGGGGGTCAACTTCCTCGACCTGCGGGACGCCGGCGACCCGGTGGAGCTGGCCGCCGCGTACGACCGGGCCGGCGCTGACGAGCTGACCTTCCTCGACGTCACCGCGTCCTCCAACGACCGGGGCACCATGCTCGACGTGGTGCGCCGCACCGCCGAGTCGGTCTTCATCCCGCTGACGGTCGGGGGTGGGGTCCGGCAGGTCGGCGACGTCGACACGCTGCTACGCGCGGGCGCGGACAAGGTCGGTGTGAACACCGCCGCCATCGCGCGGCCGGAGCTGATCGCCGAGATCGCCGACCGGTTCGGCCGGCAGGTGCTCGTGCTCTCCCTCGACGTACGCCGTGCCCCGGCCGGGGTGACGCCCAGCGGGTTCGAGGTCACCACCCACGGTGGCCGGCGCGGCACCGGCCTCGACGCGGTGCGCTGGGCGCGGCAGGTGGCCGAGCTGGGCGCGGGGGAGATCCTGCTCAACTCGATGGACGCCGACGGCACCAAGGCGGGCTTCGATCTGGAGCTGATCGGCGCGGTCCGGGCCGTGGTGGACGTGCCGGTCGTGGCCAGCGGTGGGGCCGGCGAGGTGGCGCACTTCCCGCCGGCGATCGGGGCCGGCGCCGACGCGGTCCTCGCCGCCAGCGTCTTTCACTTCGGCGAGCTGACGGTGGGCGAGGTCAAGGACGCCCTGCGCCGCAGCGGTCACCCGGTGCGCTAGCCGCGCCGGGCCGCCGTCCGCGCCGGGCCCCAGGTGGTACGCGTCGTGCGCGATCAGATCCGCGAACGCTCCCGCCCATGCCCAGCACCGAGCGCACGTGCCGCAAACCGGGCATCGCCCGTGTCGCGGCTCATGCTCGGCCAGAACCCGCCACCACCGGGCCAGTTGCTTCGGGCTGGGCGCACTCACCGGGCTCCATCCATGTTCGCGCGGATCGCCGCGACCGACACCTGCGCCTCGAAGCACCACCCGCCGGCACAATCCGGTACGGGTCCGGCACACGTGTGCCCTCGCATTCGCACCATCCCGGCGACCGGCTGCTGGTCCACAATCACCGCCCACACCAGTTCGTCGCGGTTGGTGGGATTCGGGCTGATCTCCCATGCCAGCAGGTGCAGCAGGGTGCCCGCAGGCACATGAAGGATGTCGGTCATGCTCGGCTCCGAGGGCAAGGGGTAGGCATCATCGGAAACAGCAGCGACAGCTCCCGTCAGTTCCGCCGGAAGCTGCTGTGCCAGATGGACTGACATGTCGAGCGTGGCCTTTAAGCTGGGCCTACGGCAGGCGTGCGCGGTGTGCACACGCTCCTGCACACGCTGGGGGTCGGGAATGGACACCTTCGGGCAGCTACTCAGACGGCATCGCGAGAGCGCCGGGCTGTCCCTGCGGCAGCTCGGTTCGCTCGTCCATTTCCAGTACAGCCACATCTCTCAGGTAGAGCGCGGTGAACGCCGCCCCACCCAGGCGCTGGCCACGGCCTGCGATCGGGACTTGGGCGCTGACGGCGCGCTCATCGAGGCGTACCGAAACGAGCGCGCAGGTGCCACCGACATGCACAGACGCACCATGCTGCGTGCCATGACCGCCTTGGCCGCCGCCCCCGCCGTCGCGCCCCTGGCCGGGTTGGAAGCCCTGCGCCACGGCCTCGGCGACGCGGTGACCCCCGACCACGATGAGTGGGAGCAGATCGCGGCCGACTACGGCCACGGCTACTACCGGCAAGCCCATCCCGCGCTGATGGCCCAACTGGCTGCTGACCTGACCGTGCTGCAACACCAAATCGCCGCTGAGACCGGTGCGCGCCGCCCGGGGCTCCTTCGGGCTGCCGCGCGCCTGTCCGTCATCGTCGCGTTGAGCCTTGTCGCCTCGGGGCAGACCGTGCTGGGTCGCCGCTGGTGGCAGACCGCCCAACGGGTCGCCGACGAATCCGGGGACACCGAGACCCGGGTCTTGGTGCGGGCGTGGGATGTGGTGAACGGCTGCTACGACGGACGCCCCCCGTCGGCTGTCGTTGCCCTGTCGGACGAGATGCTGCCCCTGCTAGGCCGACAGGCCACGTCGGCGGCGTGTGGGCTGCTCGCCGGCCGGGCCCAAGCCCTGTCGTTGGCCGGGCGGCATGCGGAGGCGGTGGCGACGGTGCGGCAGCTCGCCGACCTCACCGAGCGGTTGCCGGCCTCGATCGTGGGCGACGTGGAGTCGCTCTGGGGGTGGCCGGAGCATCGGATTCACCACACCGAATCGTGGGTGTTCACGTACGCCGGCCGGTTGGTCGACGCTGAGGCAACGCAGAAGCGGGCCCTCGACCTGTATCCGGCGTCGCAGGCGCGGCTACGCGCGCAGGTGCAACTGCATCAGGCTGCCCGGCTGATTCGGGGCGGGCACATCCCCGACGGGTTGCGGTACGCCGCCGACACCCTCGATGCGTTGCCAGTCCATCTGCACAACCACGTGCTGCGGTCAGTGGCCGCGCAGGTCACGGATGTCGTACCCACAATTGAGCGGTCGCGGCCCGCGTTCGTTGATCTCGCCGACCGGGTTCGGGCTTAGGCTCATCCGCTATGCCGGTGACGTACACCGTGCACACCGCCGAATCGGCCGCGGCCGTGTTCCCGGCGCTGGTCCGCCTGTACGCGGTCGTCTACGCGGAGCCGCCTTACACGGAGGGACCGGAGCAGGTGGCCGGCTTCGCCGCGGCTCTGCCCGGCGAGACGCGACGCCCAGGATTCACCCTCGTGGCCGCCGAAGACGCGGGCGTGCTGGTGGGGGCGGCGTACGGGTGGACGATGCCCGCCGGACGGTGGTGGACGCGCGCCGACGTCGAGCCTCCCGACGACCTGCGGGCCGCCGACAAGTTCGCGGTGATGGAGTGGGTGGTGCATCCCGATCGGCGCGGCACGGGTATCGGCGCGGAACTTATGCGCCGGCTCCTTGACGGGCGGTCCGAGCCGTGGGCGACCCTCGCGGCCAACCCGGCCGCACCCGCCCGCGCCATCTACCAGCGGGCAGGGTGGCAGTGGGTCGGCGGATCGGCGATGCCCGACGGCACGCCCATGCACCTGCTCGTCCTACGGCTACCCGTCGCGCCGGTCCGGCGTCGCTGACCCCCGGCCGTGCCCGTCGGCGCGGCGTTCACCTTGGCAATCTTGGACAGTTTCCGTTAGCGGACAACGGAAACTGTCCAAGATCTCGTTGTGCGTCAGTGGCTGCCGGAGTGGCCCTCGGGTGACCGGCGGGGGGTGGGGATCGACCGGACCGCGTACTCCTGCACGGCCGCCGCGTGCTCGGCCTCGTCCAGGATCCAGTCGGCGCGGCCCGGCGCGTGCCGGCGGCTCAGCACGCCCTGCACGGTGTCCACCATCGTCGCCACCCCGGCGCGCGGCCGGGTGCGCCAGAGCTGCTCACCCTCGGTGGTGATGCGGAACCAGCCGTCGGCGACGGTGACCAGACCCGCGCCGACCAGCCGCTGCACCGCGGCCTCCACCTCGTGCCGCTGCGGAATCGCCTGGTTGAGGTGATCGGCGGTGGACAGCACGTCGGTCAGGCGTACGCCCTCCGGCCGACGACTCGTCGCGGACCGTCGGTGCCGCCCGGCCCCGCTCGCGATCACCAACGACACGAAGATCCAGGCGTCGCTCCAGCGCCAACCGTTCTCCCCCATGCAGTGATGATGACGGCGAGCGTCGCGGAAGGGAACACCCACCCTCCAACGAGCCCGTTTCCACCATCGTGCGTGCCGGCCCGTGGACGGTCGGTGAGCGCTCAGGCGGCCGGGGCGGGAGCGGCGCCCGGTGGGTCGCCCGCGGTGGCGCCCGACGGGTGGCCAGGGGTCGCGTCCAGCGCGGGCACCGCGACAAGCGGGATGAAGAACTGCGCCAGTGGGCCGATGGTCAGCGCGTACGCGATGGTGCCGAGGCCGACCGTGCCGCCGAGCAGCCAGCCCAGCGCGAGCACGGTGACCTCGATGACCGTGCGCACCAGGCGGATCGAGCGCCCGGGTCGGCGGGCGACGAAGCCGGTCATCAGCCCGTCGCGTGGACCCGGACCCAGCTGGGCGCCGAGATAGAGCGCGGTGGCCGCGCCGTTGGCGACGATCCCGGTGATCAGCAGAGCGATGCGGACGCCGAGGGGGCCGCCGGTGGGCAGCAGGGCCAGGGTGGCGTCCACCACCAGGCCGATCACCACCACGTTGCTGACGGTGCCGAGGCCGGGCCGCTGGCGCAGCGGGATCCACAGCAGCAGCACCAGGGCGCCGACGCCGATGGTGACCGTGCCGAAGGAGAGCCCGGTCAGCTTGGACAACCCCTGGTGGAAGACGTCCCACGGGTCGAGGCCCAGGTCGGAGCGGATCATCAGGGCCATGCTGACCCCGTAGAGGACGAGCCCGGCGTAGAGCTGGGTGAGCCGTCGCACCGGCCGCTGCCGCAGATTGCCAATCAGTGCCATGCATGCCACCCTAGGTGCCAATCCTCCCGGAGGAAGAGGCCAATATCCGAGGAGTGGCCATGACAGCTCAGGTGCGAGGCGTCCAATTGGCCCGGTTGCTGGGGCAGTGGCACGCCCTGCCGGGCCGTCGTCGCAGTCCCGACTACGCCGCCCTGGCCGGCGCGGTGCGCGGCCTGCTCGCCGACGCCCGGCTCCCGCTGGGCGTGCGCCTTCCGGCGGAACGCGAGCTGGCCGAGGCCCTGCGGATCAGCCGCACCACGGTCACCGCCGCGTACCGGGAGCTGCGCGAGACCGGGCATCTGGCCAGCCGCCGGGGCGCCGGCAGCTGGACGATGCTGCCCGGCAACCACCGGGTCGCCAGCACCGGGCTGTGGACCCCGCTGGACGACCGGGAGATGATCGACCTCGGCGTCGCCGCGCTGGCGGCCCCGCCGCAGCTGCTCGCCGCCGCGCGGGCCGCCGCCGAGGATCTGCCCCGCTACCTGGGCGGGGCCGGCTACCACCCGACCGGGATCGGCGAGCTGCGCGCGGCGGTGGCCGCCGGCTACACCGCGCGGGGGTTGCCCACCTCGGCCGACCAGATCATGGTCACCAGTGGCACCCAGCACGCCCTGGACCTGGTGCTGCGCCTCGCCCTGGCGCCCGGCGGGAGCGTGCTCGTCGAATCCCCGACCTACCCCAACGCGCTCGCCGCGCTGGCCAGCCGGCGGGCCCGGATCACGACACACGGGCTGTCCTCCGACGCCGGTGGCTGGGAACCCGACCTGCTGCTGGGCAGCCTGCGGCAGACCCGGCCCAAGCTGGCGTACCTGATTCCGGAGTTCCAGAACCCGACCGGGCACCTGATGCCGTCCGCGTTGCGCGAGCAGGTGGTCGCCGCCGCCCACGCCGTCGGCACCGACCTGATCATCGACGAGTCCTTCGTGGACCTGCCGCTGGACGACACCGAGCTGCCCCCGCCCACGGCCACGTTCGACAGGCACTCCCGGGTGGTGAGCATCGGGGGAATGAGCAAGCCGTACTGGGGTGGCCTGCGCATCGGCTGGGTACGCGCCTCCGCCCCGCAGGTGCAGCGGCTGGCCGCCGTCCGGGTCGGTGTGGACATGTCCAGCCCGGTGCTGGACCAGTTGGTCGCGGTGCACCTGCTCAACGACGCGGCGGCCATCGTCGCCGCCCGCCGGGCCCAGCTCACCGCCCAGCGCGACGCGTTGCTGGCCGCGCTGGCGCACCGACTTCCGGACTGGCGGGTGACCGTGCCGCGCGGCGGCGTGACCCTCTGGGCCGAACTGGACGGCCCGGTCTCCAGCGCGCTCGCCCGCGCCGCCGAGGAGGTCGGCGTCCGGCTCGCGCCCGGCCCCCGGTTCGGTCTGGACGGGACCCTGGAACGCTTCCTGCGGCTGCCGTTCACCCTGCCGGCCGCCGACCTGGTGGAGGCCGTGGAGCGGATCGCCACGGTCCGCTACGACCTGGACCGGACCGGCCGGCAGCGGTGGCGGGAGCCGTCCGTCATCGCCTGAGCCCGGCCGACCCCCGGTCGACGCGCCGGTGGCCCCACACCCGAGCGGGTGCGGGGCCACCGGCGGACCGTTTCTACAGCTCGGCGAGGGTGCCCGCGTACATCTTGTCGATCTCGGCGGCGAAGTTGCTCTCCACGCCCCGTCGCTTGATCTTCAACGACGGGGTGATCTCGCCGTCCTCGATCGTCAGGTCGCGCGGCAGGATCGCCACCTTCTTGATCGTCTCCCAGCGGTTGAGCTTGGCGTTGAGCTGGGCGACGTACTCCTCGACCATCGCCAGCGCCTCCGGCGAGGCGACGATCTCGGCATAGTCGCGGCCCTCCAGCGGGCCGCCGGCCACCCAGCCCCGGATCGCGTCCGGGTCCAGCGTGACGAGCATCGTGCAGAAGTTGCGGGCCTGACCGACCACGACCGCCTGCGAGGTGTACGGGCAGATCGCCTTGAACATCCCCTCGATGTGCGACGGCGCGATGTACTTGCCGCCCGAGGTCTTGACCAGGTCCTTCTTGCGGTCGGTGATCCGCAGGTAGCCCTGCTCGTCCAGGCTGCCGATGTCACCGGTGCGGAAGAAGCCGTCCTCGGTGAACGCGGCGGCGGTCTCCTCCGGCAGGTTGTGGTAGCCGCGCATCACGGGCCGGCCACGGACCAGGATCTCGCCATCGGTGTCGATCCGGCACTCCAGGTCGCCCATCGCCTGCCCGACCGTGCCGATCCGCAGCCCGGAGGGCGGGTTCACGAAGTTGCCGGCGCTGGTCTCGGTGAGGCCGTAGCCCTCGGAGATCGGCAGGTTGGCGGCGGCGAAGAAGGTGGCGATCTCGGGGCTCAGCGGAGCGGCGCCGGAGACCAGCACCCGCATCCGGCCGCCCAGGCGGGCCTGGAGCTTGCTGAACACCAGCTTCTCGGCCAGCCCGTAGCGCAGCTTCAACCCGGCCGGCACCGGCTTGCCGGCCTGCTCCAGAGCGACCTTCTCCTTGCCGACCTGGACACCCCAGGCGAAGATCTTCGCCTTCGCGCCGCCGGCGCCCTGCGCGGTGGTCACCGCCCGGTTGTAGACCTTCTCGAAGACCCGGGGAGCGCCGCACATCAGGGTCGGCCGGATCACCGCGAGCAGGTCGACCAGCTTGTCCACCCGCCCGTCGACGTAGGTGGGCAGACCGACGTGGATCGCGCCGCACAGCAACGTCTTGCCGAACGAGTGGGCCAGCGGCAGCCACAGGTACTGCAGGTCGTCGTCGCGCAGCAGCCCGACCTCGGCCTGCGCCACGGCCTCCCAGCACCAGCCGCCGTGCAGCAGCTCGACACCCTTGGGCTGGCCCGTGGTGCCGGAGGTGTAGATCAGCGTGGCCAGGTGGTCCGGGCCGATGCCGGCCACCAGCATGTCGATCAGATCGGGCTCGGCGGCCAGCGCGCGGGTGCCCTGCTCCTCCAGGTCGGCCAGGGTGAGCTGGGGAACCGCGGCGTTCGGGTCCGGGGTGCCGTCGAAGAGCACCACGTGGGTCAGCGCCGGCAGGGCCGCTCCGGCGATCTTGGTGGCCTGCGCCGGGTTCTCCGCGAAGAGCACCCGCGAGGCGGAGTCAGCGATGATGAATGTCGCGTCCGCCGGCTCGGTGGTCGGGTAGACGGTGGTGGTCGCCCCGCCGGCGCACATGATGCCGAGGTCGGCGACCACCCAGTCGAGCCGGGTGTTGGCGAGGATGGCGACGGGATTCTCCTGGCCGACGCCGAGCGCGTGCAGGCCGGCGGCGACGGCCTTGGCGCGCTGGCCGACCTGCTCCCAGGTCAGCCAGTCGGGGCCCGAGTCGTCGGGGGTCGGGGACGCGAACGCATGCCGGTCGGGGGTGGCCGCCACGCGCTTGAGGAACATGTCCGGGATGGAACGGTACGGTACATCGAGAGCCATCGCTGTAGCCGCCTTCGGGGGTGGTGGCGTGACGGTCGTCACGTCATAGTGGTTACCGAAGAGTATTGCCTGGCACCGGGCGTCGGCTAGTGCCAGTGATCGGCTGGCTGCCCTGGCCCGCCGGCCGACACCTCGGATCAGGCGTAGCGGGCCGCCACGAGTGACCAGTCGTAGGTCGCCCGGACCCAGTTGCGCCGCGTGGCCAGCGGCGAGTGCAACGCCTCGACACCGCTGGCCAGCAACCTCTCCTCCGCCGCCAGGTACGCCGCCAACCCCCGGTTGAAACGGTCGGCGGCCGCCCGTAACGCGTCCGCCTCGGCCAGACCGCCCTCCTGGGCGATGACCGTCACCAGGTTGTGCGCGTCCGGGTCGGTCCGGCTCTCCTTGCCGTACGAGAAGAGGTCGTTGCACCAGCAGACCAGGTCCACCGCCAGCAGGTCCAGGGCGGCCAGCGCCGGATCGGCACGCCGGACCGGCTCGGGTGGCTGCTCCGACGCCAGGTCGGTCAGGGTGAGACAGGGGTGCACGCCGCCGATGTGCCGACGCAGTTGGACGTACTCCGTCAACCCCGGCACCCGCCGGCGTTCCCGGTTGGCGGCCTCCCAGAGCAGCGCCAGCAGATACTGGCGCACCTGACTGACGAACCGCAGCAGCATCGGCGCCCGACCCTCGGCCCGGATCCGGCGGCACAGGTCGTGCAGCGCGGCGCCCAGCGGGCCGGCGTCCGGCGGCAGTTCCGCGAGCGGGTCGCCGCACCGGTCCAGCACGTCGAGCAGCGCGGCGATGACCGGCGCCAGCCGGCCCGGGTCGGCCCCGAGGCCGTCCTCGTCGCAGGTGTCGTCCATGACGAAGAGCCAGGAGATCAGGTCGGTGAGGAGCCGCAGCCCCTGCGTCGGCCCTTGCGGGCAGGCCCGGCCGGCCAGGCCGGCGGCGTCCGCCCGTTGTAGTCGATGAACTTGATGACCGGAATTGACCAACCCGAGAGCGCGCGCCCACTCGACGCTCTCGCTGGCCACCCGATCCGTGGACTTGTGGCGCCCCGCCGTAAAGGAGGGTTCCCGTAGCGCCGAGATCGCGAAGCTCCGCATCGTGTGCCCCCACATCGTGCCGCCCCGGCGCGGAACGGCGCGGTGAAGCGTACGGGAGGAGGTATCGGCGCGCATCGCTAGGACTGCGGCAGTTGTCCAGCCCCTAGGTGACCGATTAAGCGCAGAAAGTCACATGCCCAGGCTGGCGTTGCGGAGCTGCCGCGCGGACGTCGCCGAACCGTCCAGTTGAACCCGGGCCACCCGCTGCCGGCCGGAGAGGAACAGGGTCAACTCCGCCGGGGCGCCCACCAGTCGCAGCCGCTCGCCACCACGGCCGACGGAGACCTCGCCGTGACCGGGCGCCTGCACGTAGAGGTCCGCCGGGAAGCGGCGCAGCGTCAGCCGGGCGAGCGGGGCGACCCGCTTCCACAGGGTGGCCTGCAAACCGCGGGACAGCTCGCGCGGCTGCCACCCCGGGACGGCCCGCCGCACGTCCTCGTGGTGGATGAAGAACTCCACCGTGTTGACCAGCTCATCGGTCAGCGGGTTGCTGATCGGGCTCCACACCGGCGGCCGGCGCACCTGCGCCACCAGCTCGGGGTAGGGCCCGGCGGCGAGCCGTCGGCGGACCCGTTCGGCGTGCCCCCGCAGCGGCGCCAGCAGGATCCCGCCGGCCGCGTCCGGACGGCGCTCGCGCAACACCAGGTGCGCGGCGAGGTCACGGGTCGCCCAGCCCTCGTTGATCGTCGGCGCGTCGGGCCCGAGGGCCAGGAAGAGATCGGCCAGCGCCTCGCGCTCGGCTCGGGCGTACCGCGACATGGCCCGATCGTAGGCCCGCCGACCCGCCGCCGCGCGCCGGCGAACGCCCGGTCGCGCCCCTGGGCCCGTACGTCCGGTACGTGACGGTCGACATATCCCGTCCGGGTCGGCGGTGCCGGCCCGCAGCGGTAAGGATGAGGGAGATAATTGTGGCTTACGGCGGGGGAGAGCGTGGCGAGCAGGACAAGTCGGGACGTGCTCGGCAGGGGGCTGGGGGTTCTGCGGCAGGCCATCCGGGAGCAGCCGCGGATCTTCGCGGTTGCCGTGATCGGCAGTGTGCTGTTCGGCTCGATGGTCATCGTCAGCGCGTACGTGGTGGGCGCGGTGGTCGGTGACGTGGTGGTGCCGGCCATCGCGCGGGGCGAGGTGGGCGTCGGCACCCTGGCGCTGGCGGCGATCGCCCTGTTCGGGATCAGCGTGCTGCGGGTGGTGGGCATCTTCGGCCGCCGGCTCGGCGCGGGCTACATGCAGTACCGGCTCCAGGCCGCCTACCGCCGCCGGGTCACCCGCCGCTACCTGGACCTGCCGCTGTCGTGGCACCATCGCAACGCCACCGGCACGCTGCTCTCCAACGCCAACTCCGACGTGGAGGCGGCCTGGTATCCGATCGCTCCGCTGCCCTTCGCGGTGGGCACGCTGGTGATGCTGGTCGGCGCGATCGTCTCGCTGTTCGCCACCGACTGGGCCCTCGCCCTGGTCGGCCTCGCGGTCTTTCCCGCGCTGTTCGCGCTCAACGTGGTCTACTCGCGCCGGATGGCGCCCCGGCAGGCCCGGGCGCAGCGGTTGCGCGCCGAGGTCAGTGGCATCGCGCACGAGAGCTTCGACGGCGCGTTGGTGGTCAAGACAATGGGCCGCGAGGCGCAGGAGACGGCCCGGTTCGCCGGTCGCGCCGGCGAGCTGCGCGACGCGTTGATCGCGGTCGGCCGGCTGCGGGGCGTCTTCGACCCGCTGCTGGAGACGCTGCCCAGCCTCGGCACCCTCGCGGTGCTGGTGGTCGGGGCGTTCCGCCTGCGCCAGGGCGCGATCAGCGTCACCGAGCTGGTCAGCGTCGCCTTCCTCTTCACCGTGCTGGCCTTCCCGGTGCGGGCCATCGGCTGGGTGCTGGCCGAGCTGCCGCGCAGCGTCGCCGGCTGGGACCGGGTGCGCCGGGTGCTCGACGCCACCGGCGAGATGCCGTACGGGCAGCACGTGCTCGACCCGGCCACCCCGGGGCCGGCCACGCTCACGTTCACCGACGTGCACTTCTCCTACCCGCCCGCCGAGGCGCACGAGCCCGGCGCGCAGGTGCTCGGCGAGGTCAGCTTCACCGTGCCGGCCGGCCGGACGGTCGCGCTGGTCGGGCCGACCGGCGCCGGGAAGTCCACCATCGCCTCGCTGGCCGTACGCCTGGTCGACCCGGACTCGGGCGTCGTCGAGCTGGACGGCGTGAATGTGCGCGACCTGACCGCCGCGTCGCTGGCCGGCACTGTCGCGCTTGTCGCGCAGGTGCCGTTCGTCTTCGACGACACCGTGCGGGCCAACGTCGCCCTGGACCGGGCGGGCATCGACGACGAGGACGTCTGGGCGGCGCTGCGCCTGGCCGAGGCGGACGGGTTCGTCGCCGCGCTGCCGGAGGGACTGGACACGATGGTCGGCGAGCGGGGCACCTCGCTCTCCGGCGGCCAGCGGCAGCGACTCACGCTGGCCCGCGCGCTGGCCGGGCGGCCACGCCTGCTGGTGCTCGACGACGCGACGAGCGCCGTGGATCCCCGCGTGGAGGCGGCCATCCTCGCCGGTCTGCGGGCGTCGGCGGGTGAGCCGGGAGTGCCGGCCGCGTCGATCCTGGTGGTGGCGTATCGCCGGGCGACCATCGCCCTCGCCGACGAGGTCGTCTACGTGGAGCAGGGCCGGGTGATCGCCCGGGGCACGCACACCGAGCTGCTGGCCACCGTTCCCGGTTACGTGGACCTGGTCACCGCGTACGAGCAGGCGGAGGTCGACCGCGCGCAGGAGCGCGCGTACGACGACGAGGTGGCGCAGCTGCCGTCGGGCCTGGAGATCGAGGTGGACCATTGAGTACGACGGTGACGAACGACGAGCGGGACGCGCGGACGGAGACGACCTGGCAGACCCTGCGGCGGGGGTTGGCGCTCTCCCCGGAGCTGCGGACCGGCCTGGCCGCCACGCTGGGCCTGGCCCTGGTCTACATGGTGGGCCGGGTGGCCGTTCCGGTCGCGGTGCAGCAGGGCATCGACCGCGGCATCGTCGGTGGTCTGGACCTCGACGTGGTCTGGTCGGTGGTGGCGGTCACCGCGGCGATCCTCGTGGTCACCACGGCCTGCGGCTATCTGATGATGCGCCGGTTGTTCACGGTCAGCGAGACGGCGTTGGCGAATGTGCGGACGCGGGCGTTCCGGCACGTGCACGACCTGTCGATGTTGCACCAGCAGTCGGAGCGGCGTGGGTCGCTGGTCTCGCGGGTGACCAGCGACGTCGACCAGATCACCCAGTTCCTTCAGTGGGGTGGGGTGATCCTGCTGGTCAACCTGGGTCAGCTGGTGGTGACGACGGCAGTCATGCTGGCGTACTCCTGGCAGCTGACCCTGGTGGTGCTTGTGGCGTTCCTGCCGGCGGTGCTCGTCATCCGCCAGTTGCAGCGTCGCCTCGGCGCGGCGTACGCGACGGTGCGTCAGCGCACCGGCACGCTGCTGGGCGCGATCGGCGAGAGCGTGGTGGGCGCGCCGGTGATCCGGGCTTACGGCATCGCGGGGCGCACCGCCCGGCGGTTGGACGACGCCATCGACAATCAGCGCCTGGCGCAGCAGCGGGCGATCCGGATCAGCATCGTGGGCAGTTCGGTCGGCGAGCTCGCGGCCGGGTTGGCGCTGGCGGGCGTGGTGGTGCTCGGGGTGACGTTGGGGGTGGACGGCACGCTGTCGATCGGCCAGCTGACCGCCTTCCTCTTCCTGGTGACGCTGTTCATCCAGCCGGTGCAGATCGCCACCGAGGTGCTCAACGAGGCGCAGAACGCGATCGCGGGCTGGCGGCGGGTGCTGGACGTACTCGACGTGGCCCCGGATGTGGCGGACCCGGGGGAGCAGGGACGGGACCTGCCGGCCGGTCCGTTGGACATCCGGTTCGCCGGGGTGCGGTTCGCCTATCCGGGTGGCCCGCCGGTGCTGCACGACATCGACCTGGAGATCCCGGCGAAGAGCCGGGTGGCGGTGGTCGGCGAGACGGGCAGCGGCAAGACGACCTTCGCGAAGCTGCTCACCCGCCTGATGGACCCGTCCGCGGGGGCGGTGCTGCTGTCCGGGGTGCCGTTGGCGCAGGTGCGGTTCGACTCGCTGCGCTCCCGGGTGGTGATGGTGCCGCAGGACGGGTTCCTCTTCGACGCGACGGTGGGGGACAACGTCCGGTTCGCCCGGCCGGAGCTGACCGACGAGCAGCTCGGCGCCGCGTTCACGGAGTTGGGCCTGGCGGACTGGTTGGACGGTCTGCCCGCCGGCCTGGACACGCCCGTCGGGGAGCGTGGCGAGGCGTTGAGCGTCGGGGAGCGGCAGCTTGTCGCGCTGGCTCGCGCGTACGTGGCCGATCCGGACCTGCTGGTGCTGGACGAGGCGACCAGCGCGGTGGACCCGGCTACCGAGGTGCGGCTGCAACGCACCCTGGACGCCGTTACGCGGGGTCGCACGACGCTCGCCATCGCGCACCGGCTCTCCACCGCGCAGGCTGCCGACGAGGTGATCGTGGTGGACCGGGGTCGCATCGTGCAGCGCGGCCCGCACGACGAGCTGGTGCACGACGCCGACTCGGTCTACGGCCTGCTGTACGCCTCCTGGTTGGAGCAGACCCGGTAACGAAGTGCCAGGCTGCTGGACGCCGTGGAACGGGTGCTCTACGCTCCGGGTTAGGTAAGCCTAACCTCTTAAGGAGGTCGCGCCATGCGGCCCAGCCCCGCCGAGATCGTTCGTACCCTCGTCGCCGGTCGGCTGCCCGGTCTCGTCCACCTGGCCCGCCGGCCTGGCCCGCACCACGCCCGGCACGTGACCGATCCTGACGGCCGGGTGCTGCTGCTGGTGCCGGTGGCCAGCCACCTGGGCGCCGCGCTGCGGCCGGTGGCCGGGGGCGCCGACGTCGCCGTGGTTCTGGACGTCCTCGACCTGCCGCCCGCGGCCGGCGCTCCCGGGCTGGGGCGGGCCTGGGTCTCCGGCTGGGCCGCCGAACTGCACGACGAGGAGGCACGCCGCGCGGCGCTCGACTTCGCCGCGGTCGAGCCGACCGGCGACCTGCTCGACGTGGGCGTCCGGTTCCGGCTGTTCCGCTTCGAGGTGGCCGAGGTGCGCTGGGAGCGGGCCGGCGTCGTGCACCGGATCGACCCGGGGGAGTACGCCGAGGCCGAGCCGGACCCGGTGCACCCGTTCGAGGCGCTGCTGCTGGCCGACCTCGCCGAGCGCGACGCCGACCAGGTGACCAACTACCTGCGCCGGCAACTCGGGTTGACCGAGCAGACCCCGGACGGGCCGCCGCGCGTGGTCCGCATCGACCGTTACGGCCTGGTGGTCGCCCTCGGGCGGCCCGGCGCGCGGCGGCGCGTCCGGCTGGCGTTCCCGTGCCCGCTGGCCGAGCCCGACGAGCTGAGCCGCCTCCTGCCGCCGCTGCGTCGCCCGGCCGACGCCCACCCGCCCCGCTGAAGGACGCTCTAGGTCGGCAACTGCCCGGTGAGGTAGCGCTGAATGGTCGGGCCGATCATGGCGACCAGCGTCTCCCGGTCCGCCGAGGTGACCGGCTCCAGCCGTACCACGTGCCGCATCATGGCCAGCCCGATCAGCTGGGTGGCGACCAGCGAACCGCGCAACGGCAGCTCGGCCGGATCGACGTCGAGCTGGTCGAGGACCCGACGCAGCACCTGCGTGGTGATGAACTCGCGCAGCAGGCGGGCCGTCCACTCGTTGCTCACGGCGGAACGCATCAGCGCCACACCCGCACTGCCGGCCGGGGAGTCCCAGATGCCGAGGAACGCCCGCACCAGTCGCTCGCCGATGGCGTTCCGGTCGCCGGCGAGCACCGTCGGTAGCACCTCGCCGGGATCGACCGGAAACTGCATCGCGGCCAGGAAGAGCTGGTCCTTGCTGCCGAAGTAGTGGTGCACCAGCGCCGGGTCCACCCCGGCGGTGGCGGCGATGCCGCGGATCGAGGCGGCGTCGAAGCCGCGCTCGGCGAACGCCGCCCGCGCCGCGTCGAGGATCGCCTCCCGGGTGTCCGGATTGCCGGGTCGCCGGCCGGTCCGCCGCGTCATCGCCGCCCTTCGTTTCGTCCGCTGACGCCGCCGGTCGCCCGACGGCTGGCGGCAACCCGCGGGGCGCGGGTCGCCGCCGGTCGGTCAGCCGGTGCGCCGGCGCAGGGTCGCCGCCGCGAGCACCAGCGCCAGCACCACCGCGCCGAGCACCACGCCCACGTCCCGCCACATCGTGCCGGTCGGCTCGGCGTTGGCGCCGACCTCCTGCAACGCCTCGATGGCGTACGACAGGGGGAAGGCGTCACTGAGCGCCTGGAGCCAGCCGGCCATCTGGTCGCGGGCCACGAACAGTCCACAGAGCAGCAGCTGAGGGACCACCACGACCGGCAGAAACTGTACTGCCTGGAACTCGGTGCGGGCGAAGGCGCTGCACAGCAGGCCGAGGGCGACGCCGAGCACCGCGTCGAGCACCGCGATCCCGATCACCAGACCGCTGCTTCCGACGGTGCGGAGATCGAAGATCCAGTACGCCACACCGGCGGCCACCGCGGCCTGCACGGCGGCGGCCAGCCCGAACGCGATGCCGTACCCGAAGAGCAGGTCGAGCTTGCCCAGCGGGGTGGTGAGCAGCCGTTCCAGGGTGCCGGAGGTGCGTTCCCGCAGCATCGCGATGCTGGTGACGAGGAACATGATCACGAAGGGGAAGATGCCCAGCATCACCAGCGCGACGCGGTCGAACGTCGACGGTTGCCCCGGCGGGGTCGGCTGGTCGACGTACATGAAGTAGACCAGGGTGAGCAGGACGGCCGGCACCAGCACGAGCAGCGCGATGGTGCGCCGGTCGTGCCGGAGCTGACGCAGGATGCGGCCGGTGGTGGCCGCCAGGATCCGCGGGTTCACGATGCCTCCCGTCCGGCCGGCGCGTCCGCCGCGCCGGCCTTGATCAGTCGCAGGAACGCCTCGTCGAGGTCGTCCACGCCGGCGGCGGCGCGGATCGCGGCCGGGCTGTCGTCGGCGATCAGCCGCCCCTGGCGGATCAGCAGCAGCCGGTCGCAGCGGGCCGCCTCGTCCATGACGTGACTGGACACCAGCAGGGTGGTGCCGGCGGCGGCCATGGCGTGGAACCGGGCCCACAGGTCGGCGCGCAGCACCGGGTCCTGACCGACGGTCGGCTCGTCGAGGATGACCAGCTCCGGGTCGCCGACCAGGGCGCAGGCCAGCGAGGCGCGGCTGCGCTGACCACCGGAGAGGGTGGCGACCAGTTGGCCGGCCGCCTCGGCCAGCCCGACCGCGCTGACCGCCTCGTCGGCCTCGGCACGACCACGGCCGTAGAGGGCCGCGAAGTACCGGGCGTTCTCCCGGACGGTCAGGTCGGCGTAGACGCTCGGCGCCTGGGTGAGGTAGCCCACCCGGTTGCGCAGCGCCGGGGTGCCCGCCGGCTGGCCCAGCACGGTGACCGTCCCCGCGCTGACCACCTGCACGCCGACCACCGCGCGCATGAACGTGGTCTTGCCGCTGCCGCTGGGGCCCAGCAGGCCGGTGACGGCGCCGCGCGGAACGGCGCAGCTGATGCCGTCCAGCACCCGCCGTCCGCCCCGGTCGACCACCAGGTCGCGGACGGTTATCGCGTCGTCCATCACGCACCTCCGAAAACTCATCGTCTGTTGAACTCAACGCTAGATGAGATAACTCCGTCCGCGCAACAGCCCGCTTCCCCGACACCGCCCGCCGTCGCGCCCAGCATCACAACGGGCAGTAGGCTTCGGACCGGACAGCAGGTCCGGCAACGGGCATTGCGTACCGATCGGGCGTACGGCACGATGACGCCGTGGGTCACGCTCCGTTACCGCACAGCGGATTTCTTGAGGACTGGGCCGCGCGGTTGCGGGACGCCGCTGAGCGGCCGGTCGTCGGCATCCTGCTGCGCGGCAGTCACGCCCGACGGGCCGCCACCGCGCACAGCGACGTCGACCTCGACGTGCTGGTCGGCGGCTCCCCGTACGCCGCCCGCCGCGCGTACCTGGCCGAGACCGCCGGCCGGGTCACCCACGTCTCGGTGGCCGCCCGCGACGTCCGCTCCTGGGTGCACCGGCTCGGTGAACCGGCCGACTGGGCGTTCGGGCTGCCGGTCACCGCGCCGGCCCGGCTGCTCTGGGCCGACCCGCACTGGCGGCCCCGGATCGACCTGCCGGTGCTCTGCCAGCCCGCCGAGCCACCCCGGCTGGAGGAGCTGATCGCCATGCTCGGCAAGGCCGCCGCCGCCCGGGCCGCTGCCGACCGCCTCGGGGTCCGGCTGGCCGTGGCGGACCTCGCCCGGCTCTGCCCGTCGGTGCTGCGCCCGGCGAACCCGTCGGTACGGGTGTCCTCCCGGCGGGCGGCGTTCGCGGCGGCCCTGGAACTGCCGGTCGCCCCCGCCGGCTACCGGGACGACATGCTGCTCTGCCTCGGGCTGCGTCCGGGCGGCACCGGGCAGCTCTGGGCCGCCGCCGTACGGCTGGTCGCCGGGATCCTGCCGTTGATCCGCCCGTACGCCGGGGAGATCGCCGACGCGGCCGGCGCCGACCTGGCCGACGCCCTGGTCGACGGCCGGCTGGACCGCTACGTGGCCCAGCTCGCCCGGCCCGTGGGTCACCCGCCGCACGCTCGGCGGGAGTCGTCGCCGGTGCCCGCGCCGCGTGCAGGACAATGGGTAACTGTGCCCGTACCTGACGCGCCGGTGACCGGCGTCCCCAGCGATCCGAGCGGCCCGGCGGCGTCGGCGCCGGTCCGTCCGTCCCAGCTCGATCCGGCCATCGCGGCCCGGCTGCGCCGCACCGCCGACGGTCTGGTCGCCGCCGTGGTCCGCGCCCACGACTCCGGCGAGGTGCTGATGGTCGCCTGGATGGACGACGAGGCGCTGCACCGCACCCTCACCACCGGCCGGGCCACCTACTGGTCGCGCAGCCGCCGCGAGTACTGGGTCAAGGGCGCCACCTCCGGCCACCACCAGTACGTGCGTTCGGTCGCGCTGGACTGCGACGGCGACGCGCTGCTGGTCAGCGTCGACCAGGTCGGCGTGGCCTGCCACACCGGGCACCGGACCTGCTTCTTCACCGAGCTGCCGGTGACAGGGGCCGGCACATGACCGACGGCGCGGTGAGCCCCGACCTGGCCACCTTCACCGACGTGGCTGCCCGCTGGCGCGTCGTGCCGGTCACCCGACGCCTGCTGGCCGACGCCGAGACCCCGGTGGGTGTCTACCGCAAGCTCGCCGGCGGCCCCGGCACGTTCCTGCTCGAGTCGGCCGAACAGGGCGTCGGCTCGGCGGGCATGGCCTGGTCGCGGTACTCGTTCATCGGCGTGCGCAGCAGCGCCACCCTCATCGAGCGGGACGGGGTGGCGACCTGGCTCGGCCAGCCGCCGGCCGGGCTGCCCACCGACGGCGACCCGGTGCGGGTGCTGCGGGACACCGTCGCGGCGCTCGCCGGCCCACTCGGGGACCCGTCCGACGGTCTGCCCCCGCTGACCGGGGGCATGGTCGGCTACCTCGGCTACGACCTCGTCCGCCGCTTCGAGCGGCTGCCCGAGCTGACCGAGAACGACCTGGGCGTGCCGGAGCTGGGCATGATGCTCGCCACCGACCTGGTGGTCCTCGACCACTACGACGGCTCGGCGATCCTGGTCGCCAACGCGGTGCTGCCGCCGCTGGACACCCCGGGCCGCGACGCGCAGGTCACCGCCGCGTACCACCACGCGGTGGGCCGCCTCGACGCGATGACCACGGCGCTGTCCCGACCCATCCCACCGATGATCTCCACGGTCGAGCGTCCGCCGGCCGACGAGGTCCTCTGTCGTACGCCCGAGGGTGGCTACGTCAAGGCGGTGGAGGCCGCCAAGGAGGCGATCCGGGCGGGCGAGTGCTTCCAGATCGTGCTGTCCCAGCGCTTCGAGCGGGTGACGCACGCCGATCCGCTGGACGTCTACCGGGTGCTGCGCACCAGTAACCCCAGCCCTTACATGTACCTGCTGCGCTTCGACGGGTTCGACATCGTCGGCTCGTCGCCGGAGGCGCACCTGAAGGTCACCGCCGGTGCGGACGGGCGGCGTCGGGCGCTGCTGCATCCGATCGCGGGCACCCGGCCACGCGGTGCCACCTCGACGGCGGACGCGGGGCTCGCCGCCGAGCTGCTCGCCGACCCCAAGGAGCGCGCCGAGCACGTGATGCTCGTCGACCTGGGCCGCAACGACCTGGGCCGGGTCTGCGAGCCGGGCAGCGTCCAGGTGCCCGAGTTCGCGACCATCGAGCGGTACAGCCACGTGATGCACATCGTCTCCACCGTGACCGGCACGCTGCGTGACGACTGTTCCGCGTTCGACGCGCTCGCCGCGACCTTCCCGGCCGGGACGCTCTCCGGGGCGCCCAAGGTGCGGGCCATGGAGATCATCGAGGAGTTGGAGCCGGTACGCCGCGGTCTCTACGGCGGCACGGTCGGCTACTTCGGGTTCGGCGGCGACCTGGACATGGCGATCGCCATCCGGACCGCGCTGATCCGTGCCGGCCGCGCCTACGTGCAGGCCGGCGCGGGGGTGGTCGCCGACTCGGATCCGGCCGCCGAGGAGCAGGAGACCCGCGACAAGGCCGCCGCCGTGCTGGCCGCGATCGCCGCGGCGGAAACGCTGAGGGCGGCCCGGTGAGCGCGAGGAGTGCAGCGCAGCGGAGCCCCGCAGTCGCGAACGAAAGGTCGGTCCGGTGAGCGTGGGGGGTCGGCGTCAGTTGACGTACGCCATGCTGCTCTGCCTGGCGGGCGCGGCCCTGGCGCTGTGGGCGGCGACCCGGGGCTGGTCGGTCGAGGTGACCGAGCGGCCGGCGCCGCTGCCGCCGGTGCGCGAGGCCCGCAGCGGGGCCGCCCTGCTGCCGTGGCTGCCGGCGCTGGCGCTGGTCACGCTGGCCGGCGGTGGCGCGGTGCTGGCCACCCGGGGCCGGGTGCGGCGGCTGCTGGGTGTGCTGCTGGGCGTTCTGGGCCTGGCGGTGGCGGCCGGTGGTGGTTACGGGTTGGTCGCCGATCTCGACGGCGTGGTGAGCCGGCAGTGGCCGGCGCTCTGCCTGCTCGGCGGTCTGCTCGCCGCCGTGGGCGGCGGGTGGACGGCGCTGCGGGGCGGCGTGTGGCCGGCGATGGGCGCCCGGTATGAGCGGCCGACGCGGACCGTAACGGAGAGTGCGCCCACGACGGTCGCCCCACCGGGCCGGATGGCCGGGCGGCGGACCACCGAGGCCTGGGACGCGTTGGACCGGGGCGAGGACCCGACGGCCGGCTGATCAGCCGACCGGCTGACGCTCCCGCTGCGTTCGGGCGGCGGCGGCGCGGGCGGCGGTCAGTTCGGCCACCAGGCGGTCCAGTTCGGCGCGTCGGTCGGCGCGGGCCCGGTCGGCGCAGACCGCCTCCCAGGCGTTGCCGCGTGCGGTGCGCATCCGGCTCTCGCCGACGACGGCTCGCTCCAGGGTGTGCACCACGCCGACGGCGAGGGACGCCACGGTCCGGGAGATGGTGGTCAGTCCGATGCTCGGGTTCGACTCGGCAATGCTCATTGGTCACCCCGCACGAGGAGTTGGCGACGGTCGGGCAGGCGCGTCATCGAGTCTGCCCGAGGACGATGCTGGCCGGCTGACGTTTCGCCGGGGTGACCGCCCGGTCAACTGTCCCGCCAGGCCCGCGATCTGGCACCGGCCGTTCGGCCTTGAGCTTGCTCACAGCATCGACCGGTGTCGTTGTCGTCGGGCGGTGGACCGGAAGCGGTGGCATGATCGATGGGTCGGCCCGGTTCGACCGGGGCCGCCGGGCCCCGTCGTACGACGGCGGTCGATACCGGGAGGTGGCGCTGCGTGACATCCCGTTCACGGCAAGTCGGCCATTATGCCGCAGCCCTTTTCGTGAGCAGCGCCATACCCCCGGCTCCCGGCGTCGGTCGGCTGCCCCTAGCATCGGCCCATGACACCCGGAGAGGGGAGTCCGTTGGTGACTGCTGAGCATGCGCACGCGGAGGGGGACGAGGCCGGTCAGGCAGCGTCCGTAAGCGTGCTCGACGAGATCCTGGCTGGCGTGCGCGAGGACGTCGCCCGTCGCCAGGAGCAGGTTCCGTTGGAACGGATCCGTGAGCTGGCCGCGGCGGCGCCGCCGCCGCTGGACGCGTACGCGGCGTTGCGTAAGCCCGGCGTGGCGGTCATCGCCGAGGTCAAGCGCTCCTCGCCGTCGAAGGGCCGGCTGGCCGAGATCGCCGATCCGGCCGATCTCGCCGTCGACTACGCGGCGGGCGGGGCGCGGGCCATCAGCGTGCTGACCGAGGGGCGCTGGTTCGGCGGGTCGCTGGACGACCTGGCCGCCGTCCGGGCCGCGGTCACCGTGCCCGTGCTGCGCAAGGACTTCGTGGTCTCCAGCTACCAGGTGCACGAGGCGCGCGCGCACGGCGCCGACCTGGTCCTGTTGATCGTGGCCGCCCTTGAGCAGAACGTGCTGATGGGCCTGCTGGAGCGGATCGAGTCGCTCGGCATGACCGCGCTCGTCGAGGTCCACGACGAGGAGGAGGCCGACCGCGCCCTGGAGGCCGGTGCCCAGGTGATCGGGGTCAACGCCCGTGACCTGCGTACCCTTCAGGTGGATCGGTCGGTGTTCGAGCGGATCGCGCCGGGCCTGCCGAGCAGCGTCGTCAAGATCGCCGAGTCCGGCGTCCGCGGACCGCACGACCTGATCCGGTACGCCTCCGCGGGTGCGGACGCGGTTCTCGTCGGCGAGGGCCTGGTCACGCAGAAGAGCCCACGCGAGGCGGTGGCCGAACTGGTCAACGCCGGCAACCACCCGGCGACGCCCCGGCCGGTGCGCTGACCCGCGCCGGTGTGACGCCCCACCGAGAGGATTTCCGATGAGCGCCGATGCGCTGGCCCCGGTGGCCGGCTCGCAGCCCGACTCCGCCGGCCACTTCGGCCGCTTCGGCGGTCGGTTCGTGCCCGAGGCCCTGGTGGCCGCGCTCGACGAGCTCGACGGGGCGTGGCGTACGGCGATCGCGGACGAGTCGTTCCGGGCCGAGTTCGGGGCGCTGCTGCGCGACTACGCGGGCACGCCGTCGCTGCTCTACGAGGCCCGGCGGTTCTCCGCGAAGGTCGGCGCGCGGGTGCTGCTCAAGCGTGAGGACCTCAACCACACCGGCGCCCACAAGGTCCGCAACGTGCTCGGCCAGGCACTGCTCACCAAGCGGATGGGCAAGACCCGGGTGATCGCCGAGACCGGGGCGGGCCAGCACGGCGTCGCCACCGCGACCGCCGCCGCCCTGTTCGACCTCGAGTGCGTGGTCTACATGGGCGAGGTCGACACCGAGCGGCAGGCGCTCAACGTGGCCCGGATGCGGATGCTCGGCGCCACTGTCGTCCCGGTCACCACCGGCTCGCGCACGCTCAAGGACGCGATGAACGAGGCGATGCGGGACTGGGTGGCGAACGTCGACGAGACCCATTACCTGATCGGCACCGCCGCCGGGCCGCACCCCTTCCCGGCGATGGTCCGTGACTTCGTCCGGGGCATCGGTGACGAGGCCCGCCAGCAGTGCCTCGACCTGACCGGCGCGCTGCCGGACGCCGTCACCGCCTGCGTCGGCGGCGGCTCCAACGCGCTGGGCATCTTCCACGCCTTCGTCCCCGACGAGGACGTGCGGCTCTACGGCTTCGAGGCCGGCGGCGACGGGGTGACCACCAGTCGGCACGCCGCCAGCATCACCGGTGGGTCGGCGGGCGTGCTGCACGGCGCCCGCACGTACGTGCTCCAGGATGCCGACGGGCAGACGCTGGAGTCGCACTCGATCTCCGCGGGCCTGGACTACCCGGGCGTCGGGCCCGAGCACGCCTGGCTGCACGACACCGGCCGCGCCAGCTACCTGCCGGTCACCGACGCCGAGGCGATGGCCGCGTTCGAGCTGCTCTGCCGCACCGAGGGGATCATCCCGGCGATCGAGAGCGCGCACGCCCTCGCCGGCACCGTCACGCTGGCTCCGAAGCTGGCCGCCGAGCTGGGCCGGGAGCCCACCATCGTGGTCAACCTCTCCGGCCGGGGCGACAAGGACGTGCACACCGCCGGGGACTACTTCGGCATCCTCGACAAGGAGCACTGAGATGAGCCGCATCGGGGTGGCCTTCGACAAGGCCCGGGCCGACGGGCGGGCCGTGCTGGTCGGCTGCATGCCGGCCGGGTTCCCGACCGTCGAGGGCAGCATCGCGGCCATGACGGCGATGGTCGAGGCCGGCGTCGACGTCATCGAGGTGGAGATCCCGTACTCGGATCCGGTGATGGACGGCCCGGTCATCCAGAAGGCCAGCGACATCGCGCTGGCCGGCGGCGTCCGGACGTCCGACACGCTGCGCATCATCGAGGCGGTCGCGGCGACCGGCGCGCCAGTCGTCACGATGACCTACTGGAACCCCATCGAGCGGTACGGCGTGGACGTGTTCGCCCGCGACCTCGCCGCCGCCGGGGGCAGCGGCCTGATCACGCCGGACCTCATCCCCGACGAGGCTGCCGAGTGGCTGGCCGCCTCGGACGCGCACGGCCTGGACCGCACCTTCCTGGTGTCGCCGTCGTCCACCGACGCCCGGGTGGCGATGACCGTGGACAACTGCCGGGGCTTCGTCTACGCCACCGCCGTGATGGGGGTGACCGGCGCTCGGGCGCGGACGTCCGACGCCGCCCCCACGTTGGTCTCGCGGGTTCGCGCGGTCACCGACCTGCCGGTCGGTGTCGGGCTGGGCGTGGGCACCGGAGCGCAGGCCAGCACCGTCGCCGGGTACGCCGACGGGGTGATCGTCGGCAGCGCGCTCGTCCGTTGTGTGCTGGACGCCTCCTCCGAGGCCGAAGGGCTGGCCGCGCTGCGCACCCTCAGCGCCGAACTCGCCGAGGGCGTCCGCAACCCCGCCCGCTGAACTCGGCCCCGGGCCCGAACGCCGGCCCTTCGACCGCGCGGCGCTGTACCGCTGGCCCCCGTTCGGCTGGCCGGTGCAACGGACGGCATGAGCGCCGGGCCTGCCTTTCGCTGAAGAGCCGTATACCTGTGAGTCATTTTTATGACTCACAGGTATACGGCTCTTCGGCAGGTGTGCTCCCCGAGGCGCAGGCATCAACGATTCGCGACCCCCCGCTGGTCCGGGCCGGCGCGAGTGCGGAGTCAGGGCAGAAGGGACGGGTCCGCTGCCGGCTCGCCGCGTTGCTCCGGCGGCTGACCGGCCCCCGACCGCTCATCGCGATCCGCGATCGGCCGGGCCTGCACGGGTTGGTTCTCGGCAGTGGGCTGGTCCTGGGCGGCGGCAGGCCGGTCCGGCGCGGCAGGCCGGTCCTCCCCGGTGGGGCGGCCCGGCGGCGTGGGGGTGACGGTGTCGAGCGCCCAGGAGACGCGGCGCAGGACGCCGGAGCGGCCGGCGAGCCCGTCGGTGACGGCCGCCCGGGTGAGCGGGGTGACGGCCTCGGGTAGCGCCCCGGAGGCGTGCCAGGACAGCCGGCAGCCCGGCGGCGGGTCGGCGCTCGGCCGGCCCTCGACGACACGCGCGCGGAACACGTGCACCAGGATGTCCGGCAGCGGGCCGGCCCGCCCGGCTCGCGAGTGCGTCGTCGGGCCGTCAAGGTGGTAGACGCCCACCAGGTCGACCAGGTCGATCTCCCAGCCGGTCTCGGCGCGGATGTCGCGCAGCGCCGCCCGTACCGGGCTCTCCGCCGGGCGCAGCCGGCCGCCGGGCAACGCGTACCGGCGCTGGCCTCGGCCCTGGCGGCAGAGCAGCACCCGGCCGGCGGCGTCGGTGACGACCGCGGCGACCGCCCAGGTGAGCGCGCTCATGGACAAAGAGCGTACGGCGGCGCAAACCAGAAGTCATCGGGATCCGCGCACGGCGGCCCGGGGTGCCGCTGCGGGGGTGCGCAGCGGTAGCGTGTGCACCCGTGACCATCGCCTCGCTGTCCCCCCAGGCAGCCTTGCCCAGTCCCAGCACCGCGGTATGGCAGCTCGGGCCGGTCCCGATCCGGGCGTACGCGCTGTGCATCATCGCCGGCATCGTGCTGGCCTGCTGGGTGACCGAACGCCGTCTGCGTCAGCGCGGCGTCGCGCCCGGCGCGGTGCTCGACATCGCCGTCTGGGCGGTGCCGACCGGCATCATCGGCGCCCGGATCTACCACGTGATCACCTCCCCGGAGAAGTACTTCGGCGCCGGTGGTGAGCCGCTTAAGGCGTTCGCCATCTGGGAGGGCGGTCTCGGCATCTGGGGCGCCGTCGCCGGTGGGGCGATCGGCGCGTGGATCGCCGCCCGCCAGCTGGGCATCCCGTTCAGCGTGGTGGCCGACGCGCTCGCGCCCGGGCTGCCGCTGGCCCAGGCCGTCGGGCGGCTCGGCAACTGGTTCAACAACGAGCTGTTCGGTGGCCGCACGACGCTGCCGTGGGGCCTGGAGATCCACCGGATGGACCCGGACAACCCGGGGCACGCGCTGCGGGACGACGCCGGGCAGCCGATCCTCGAACCCGGCCTCTACCACCCGACGTTCCTCTACGAGGCGCTGTGGAACCTGGGCGTGGTCGCGCTGGTCCTCATCCTGGACCGGCGGTTGCGGCTCGGGCGGGGCCGGGCGTTCGCGCTGTACGTGATGGGTTACACCGCCGGCCGGTTCTGGATCGAGCTGATGCGCAGCGACGAGGCGAACCAGATCTTCGGCGTACGGCTCAACGTCTGGACGGCCGCCCTGGTCTTCCTTGGCGCGTTGATCTACTTCGTGCGGGTCCGTGGCCCCCGGGAGTACCTGATCCCGATCGGCCCGGCCGCCACCCCCACGCCGCCCACCACGTCCGACCTGTCCCAGGTCGACCTCTCCGAAGGCCAGACCGGCGCGCGCGCCGCTGCCCCGGAGGGTTACCGGGTGGTCAGCGAGGAGCAGTACGACACCTGGCGGAACACCGGCGTGGCGCCGCCGGAGGCGGCCGACGACGTACGCCCCGAGGGCGCCGAGCCGCTCGACGACGAGGCGACCGACGACGAGGCAGCCAGCGCCCGCGCCGACGGGCCGGTGGATGACCCGCGCGAGGCGCGCGACGAGGACCGGGCCGACGCCGCCGGCGTGCGCCCCGCCGACCGGGACAGCTGAGCGGGGGCGGCACCGATGCGAAGCGCGGTGGTGGTCGGCGCCGGGGTCGGAGGCCTCGCGGTCGCCGGCGCGCTGGCCCGCTCCGGTTGGCAGGTCACCCTGCTGGACCGCGCCGAGCGGGTCCGCCCCGAGCCGACCGCCGTGGTGCTCTGGCCCAACGGCGTCCGCGCGTTGCAGGCCCTCGGCCTCGGTGCCGGTCTGGCCGCCATCGCCACCCCGCTGCCCGACGGTGGGGTCCGCCGCCCGGACGGGCACTGGCTGGTGCAACCCCGGCCGACGCCGGCCGACCGGATGCCGGTGGTGGTGCACCGGGAGGATCTGCACGACGCGTTGATCGCCGGCCTCGGTGACCGGGTCGAGCTGCGTACCGGGGTGACCGTGCGCCACGTTCGCGTCGAGCCGGGCGAACGCCCGGGTGTGAGCGACGGACGGCACACCATCGAGGCCGACCTGGTGGTCGCCGCGGACGGCACGGACAGCGTCATCCGTCGCCAACTGGCCCCCGAGTCCGGTGTGGTCAGCTCCGGCTGCGCGGCCTGGCGCGCGGTCATCCCCTGGTACCGGGCGCCCCGGCTGCCCGCCGACCAGCCGATCGCCGGCGAGGTCCTCGGCGCGGGCTACCGGTTCGTGGCCGCCTCGCTGGGCGAGCGTGGCTCCTCGGGCGGTTCCAGCCGGGGTGGCATCTACTGGGTGGCCACCGCCGCCGGCGCTCCCCGCCCCGAGCCGCCGGAGACCCAGCTCGCCCTCCTGCGCCGCTGGTATGCCGGCTGGCCGGCGCCGATCGCCGCGTTGCTCGACGCCACCGACCCGAGCGACCTGGTGCAGCAGGAGGTCCGTGAGCTGCGCCCGTTGCCCCGCGCCTACGGCTTCGGAGTCGGGCCGGGCGGGGTGGTGCTGCTCGGCGACGCGGCGCACGCCATGCCGCCGCACCTCGGCCAGGGCGCCTGCCTCGCCTTCGAGGACGCCGCGACGCTCGCCTCGCTGCTGCGCGAGGCCCGCCTGCCCGACGCCGTGCAGACGTACGACCGGGTGCGCCGTCCCCGGGCGGCGACCGTGGTCCGCCAGACCCGGCGCATGTCGGCGGTGCTCCAGACCCGGGGCCGGTTGGCGCTGCGCGCCCGCGACGCCGCGCTGGGCACCATCAACTCGCGACTGCTCTCCAGCGCCGCCGCCTCCGCGGCGCAGTGGCGTCCGCCGGCCTGACCGTCCGCGTGGCGCCGCGAAACGGCGTAGCTCTGCGAAACCGCGTGGCTCTGCGAAACCCCGTGGCTCTGGGAAACCGTGCGGTTCAGGGGATCAGGGCGGCGGGTTCGGCGATGCAGGCGGTGCCGATGCGGCGGAAGCCGACC
Source organism: Micromonospora sp. NPDC047557 (assembly GCF_043205095.1). Lineage (NCBI taxonomy): Bacteria > Bacillati > Actinomycetota > Actinomycetes > Micromonosporales > Micromonosporaceae > Micromonospora > Micromonospora sp. NPDC047557. Next base: position 395,908 of record NZ_JBIDDK010000003.1, read on the forward strand.
CGCAGGTAGACCCGTGCGATCTCCTCGCTGCCCGCGGAGAGGAAGACGAGGTCGGTGCCGGCGGCGAGCAGTTCGCGGGCGAGGGTGGCGGTCAGCGCGGCGCCCATGCCGCGACGGCGGGCGGCCGGCAGGGTGGCTACCCCGGCGATCTCCGCGACGTCGTCCACCCGCATCGCCATGCCGCTGGCCAGCGCGCCCTCGGTCGGCGTCCCGGCCAGCGCGGAGATCCGCCGGCCGTCGGCGATCCGGGCCCGCTCCTCATCCAGCGCGGCGAGCTCCAACTCGGTGACCGCCGCGTCGCGCTCGGCCGGCCCGGCCGGGCCGGGGGCGGTGCCGGCGGCGCCGAACGCCACGGCCGCCACCGCCCGCCGGGCGGCCACGTCGGCCGCGAAGTCGGGTGAGTCCGCCGCCAGCACCCGCACCGGTACGTCGGACAGCGTCGCCGGGTCGGGCAGCGCGGTCTCGTCCAGGACCATCAGCGGGGCCTCCAGCACGTTCAGCCCCGCCGAGCGGGCCACCGCCAGCAGCTCCGGGGTCGTCTCGTGCACCCATTCGAAGGCCTCCGGAAGGCCCAGCTCCCGCTGGCGCTCCCGCACCGAGCTCACGTCGGCCAGGGACGGTGCCTCGGTGGCGCCGATGCGGGGCCGGGCGTAGAACGGCCAACCGGCACCCTCGCGGACGAACAGCACCAACCCGCCGTGCTCCTCGGCACCGGCGACGTCGCGGGGCACCGCGTCGTAGAAACGTTCCAACCGGTCGAAGATGTCCTTGTGCACCGAATCCACCGCGCGAGACTACACGTCCCAGACTCTGGACGGTGTGATCAATCTTGAGTGGCCTTGTGCCCCCAGCCCTAACGTAGACTCAATAGACCCACGGGCCGACGTCGTCCCCACCATGATCCAACCTGAGTGACGACAGGAGGCCCGGTGGCTCAGCCGTACGCGGACGTGACACAGCCGCACCCGCACAGCCCGCAGGCGTCCCCGACGCCCGGCCCCCATCCGCCCGCCCAGGGCCTCTACGACCCGGCGCAGGAGCACGACGCCTGCGGGGTGGCCTTCGTGGCGGACATGCACGGCCGACGGTCCCATGCGGTCGTCGCCAACGGGCTCGGTGCGCTCTGCCGCCTGGACCACCGGGGTGCCCGGGGCGCGGAGCCCAACACCGGCGACGGCGCGGGCATCATGATCCAGATCCCGGACGCGTTCCTGCGCGCGGTCGCCGACGTCACGCTGCCACCGGCCGGCGAGTACGCCACGGGCCTGGTGTTCCTGCCCGACGACGACGCTGCCGAGGCCCGTGCCCGCCGGGTGGTCGAGAAGTACGCGCTGGTCGAGGGCGCGGACCTGCTCGGCTGGCGGGACGTGCCGATCGAGCCGCAGGGGCTCGGCGACACCGCCCTCGCGGCCATGCCCCGGGTGCGGCAGGTCTTCGTGGCCGCCCACCGCCTCACCGACTCGCCCGCCGGGCCGGCCGGTTCCGCCCTGAGCGGCATCGACCTGGACCGGGTGGCCTTCTGCCTGCGCAAGCAGGCCGAGCGGGAGACCGCCGAGCGGGGCGTGCCGGCGTACTTCCCGTCGCTGTCCAGCCGCACCATGGTCTACAAGGGCATGCTCACGCCCGACCAGCTGCCGGCGTTCTACCCCGACCTGCGCGACGAGCGGGTGGAGAGCGCGATCGCGCTGGTGCACTCCCGCTTCTCCACCAACACCTTCCCGTCCTGGCCGCTGGCGCACCCGTACCGGTTCATCGCCCACAACGGCGAGATCAACACGATCCGGGGCAACCGCAACTGGATGCAGGCCCGCGAGGCGCTCCTGCGCTCGCCGAACGTGCCGGGCAACATCCGGCGGGTCTTCCCGGTCTGCACCCCCGCCGCCTCCGACTCGGCGAACTTCGACGAGGTTCTGGAGCTGCTGCACCTGGCCGGGCGGAGCCTGCCGCACGCGGTCCTCATGATGATCCCGGAGGCGTGGGAGAACGACCCCGGGATGGATCCGGCCAAGCGGGCCTTCTACCGCTTTCACGCCAGCCTCATGGAGCCGTGGGACGGTCCGGCGTCGGTGGCCTTCACCGACGGCGAGATCGTCGGCGCGGTGCTGGACCGCAACGGGCTGCGCCCGGGGCGCTGGTGGCAGACCGACGACGGCCTCGTGGTGCTCGGCTCGGAGGCGGGCGTGCTCGACCTCGATCCCGCCCACGTGGTCGCGAAGGGGCGCCTCCAGCCGGGCCGGATGTTCCTGGTCGACACCGTGGCCGGGCGGATCGTGCACGACGACGAGATCAAGTCCGAGTTGGCCGCCGCGCAGCCGTACGGCGAGTGGCTGCACGCCGGGCTGATCGAGCTGGACGACCTGCCGCCCCGTGAGCACACCGTCTACACCCACGACTCGGTGCGCCGCCGCCAGCAGACCTTCGGCTACACCGAGGAGGAGCTGAAGGTCCTGCTCGCGCCGATGGCCCGTACCGGCGCCGAGCCGCTGGGCTCGATGGGCACGGACACCCCGATCTCGCCGCTGTCCACCCGGCCGCGGCTGCTCTACGACTACTTCCACCAGCTCTTCGCCCAGGTCACCAACCCGCCGCTGGACGCCATCCGCGAGGAGTTGGTGACCAGCCTGGCGTCGACGATCGGGCCGGAGGGCAACCTGCTCGACCCGGGCGCGGCGAGCTGCCGGCAGATCGTGCTGCCGCACCCGATCATCGACAACGACGAGCTGGCGAAGATCCTCTCCATCGACGAGGACGGCGACCTGCCCGGCTTCAAGGCGGTGCGGGTCTCCGGGCTGTACCGCATCCGCGAGGGCGCCGCCGGGATCAAGGCGCGACTGATCGAGATCTGCCGGCACGTCTCCGAGGCCATCGAGGACGGCGTCCGCATCCTGGTGCTCTCCGACCGGGACTCCAACGCCGATCTCGCGCCGATCCCGTCGCTGCTGCTCACCGCCGCCGTGCACCAGCACCTGGTGCGGGAGCAGACCCGTACCCAGGCGGCGCTGATCGTGGAGTCCGGCGACTGCCGGGAGGTGCACCACGCGGCGGTGCTGATCGGCTACGGCGCGGCGGCGGTCAACCCGTACCTGGCGTTCGAGTCCGTGGAGGACATGATCACCACGGGCACGCTGGCCGGAGTGCAGCCCGTGGCAGCGGTGCGCAACTACGCCAAGGCGCTCGGCAAGGGTGTCCTGAAGATCATGTCGAAGATGGGCATCTCGACGGTCTCGTCGTACTGCGGTGCGCAGGTCTTCGAGGCGGTCGGGCTGGACACCCGCCTGGTCGACCGCTACTTCCGGGGCACCCCGAGCCGGATCGGCGGCGTCGGGCTGGCCGGTGTGCACGCCGAGGTGGCCGCCCGGCACGCGCTGGCCTGGCCGCCGGCCGGCACCGCCGGCTCCGACCGGCTGGAGGTCGGCGGCGAGTACCAGTGGCGCCGCGAGGGTGAGCTGCACCTGTTCAACCCGGAGACGGTCTTCCTGCTCCAGCACGCCACCCGCAGCCGCCAGTACGACGTCTTCCGCCAGTACACGGCCAAGGTCGACGCGCTGGCCGCGCAGGCCGGTTCGCTGCGCGGGCTGTTCACCCTGCGCACCGGGGTCCGCCCGGCGGTGCCGATCGAGGAGGTCGAGCCGGCCACCGAGATCGTCAAGCGGTTCGCCACCGGCGCCATGTCGTACGGCTCGATCTCGGCCGAGGCGCACGAGACGCTCGCCATCGCGATGAACCGCCTCGGCGGCAAGTCCAACACCGGCGAGGGCGGCGAGGACGTTGATCGGCTGCACGACCCGCTGCGGCGCTCCTCGGTCAAGCAGATCGCCAGCGGCCGGTTCGGTGTCACCAGCGAATACCTCGTCAACGCCGACGACCTGCAGATCAAGATGGCCCAGGGCGCGAAGCCAGGCGAGGGCGGCCAACTGCCCGGCAACAAGGTCTGGCCGTGGATCGCCCGGACCCGGCACGCCACTCCGGGCGTCGGCCTGATCTCGCCGCCGCCGCACCACGACATCTACTCCATCGAGGACCTCGCCCAGCTCGTGCACGACCTGAAGTGCGTCAACCCGGCCGCCCGGGTGCACGTCAAGCTGGTCAGCGAGGTGGGTGTGGGCACCGTCGCCGCCGGTGTGGCCAAGCTCAAGGCCGACGTCATCCTGATCTCCGGCCACGACGGCGGCACGGGCGCGTCCCCGATGAACTCGCTCAAGCACGCCGGCACCCCGTGGGAGCTGGGGCTGGCCGAGGCGCAGCAGACCCTGCTGCTCAACAAGCTGCGCGACCGGGTCACCGTGCAGGTCGACGGCCAGCTCAAGACCGGCCGGGACGTGCTGATCGCGGCACTGCTCGGCGCGGAGGAGTTCGGCTTCGCGACCGCGCCGCTGATCGTCTCGGGCTGCGTGATGATGCGGGTCTGTCACCTGGACACCTGCCCGGTCGGCATCGCCACCCAGAACCCGGTGCTGCGCGAGCGGTACACGGGCACGCCGGAGTTCGTCGAGAACTTCTTCCTGTTCCTCGCCGAGGAGGTTCGGGGGTACCTGGCCGAGCTGGGCTTTAGGTCCATCGAGGAGGCCATCGGGCAGACCGAACTGCTCGACGTGGCCCCGGCGGTGTCGCACTGGAAGGCCCACGGGCTCGACCTGGCACCCGTCCTGCACCTGCCGGAACTGCCCGCCGGCGCTGCCCGCCGCGGGGTGCGCGCCCAGGACCACGGCCTGGAGCACGCTCTGGACAACGAGCTGATCGCGCTCGCCCGGCCGGCGCTGTCCGAGGGCGCGCCGGTCCGCGTCGAAGTCGCGGTGCGCAACGAGCACCGCAGCGTCGGCGCGATGCTCGGCGGCGAGGTGACCCGCCGCTTCGGCGGGGGCGGCCTTCCGGACGACACCGTCGAGTTCGTGCTGCACGGCACCGCCGGGCAGTCGTTCGGCGCGTTCCTGCCGCGCGGGGTGACGCTGCGTCTGCACGGCGACGCCAACGACTACGTGGGCAAGGGCCTCTCCGGGGGCCGGCTCATCGTCCGTCCGGACGCCGCCGCGCCGTTCCTCGACCCCGACGCAGAGCCGGGGCAGCGCGCGGAGGATCAGATCATCGCCGGCAACACCATCCTGTACGGGGCCACGGCGGGCGAGGTCTTCCTGCGCGGCCGGGTGGGGGAGCGGTTCGCGGTCCGCAACTCCGGCGCGGTCGCCGTCGTCGAGGGCGTCGGCGACCATGGCTGCGAGTACATGACCGGCGGCACGGTGGTGGTGCTCGGCGCGACCGGCCGCAACTTCGCCGCCGGCATGTCCGGCGGGACGGCGTTCGTGCACCTGTTGGACACCGCGCGGGTCAACACGGAACTGGTCGACCTGGCGCCGCTGGGCGAGCAGGAGCAGGCGCTGTTGCACGAGCTGGTGCAGCGACACGTGGCCGAGACCGGGTCGGCGGTCGCCGAGGAGCTGCTCAAGCGCTGGCCAGAGGCGGTGTCCGAGTTCACCGCGGTGGTACCCCGCGACTACCGCCGGGTGCTGGAGATCATGCGGGCCGCCGAAGCAGCCGGCCGCGATGTCGACGACGCGGTCATGACAGAACTGACCGCGCCCGCTGTGCCGGCGATGCCGGTGCCGCCCGCCCCGCGGGTGGCTGCCCAGGAGGTGGCACGTGCCTGACCCGAACGGTTTCCTGCGCTACGACCGGCGGCTGCCGGCCCGCCGCCCGGTGCCGGTGCGGATCAGCGACTGGCGGGAGGTGTACCCGCCGGCCGGCGAGGAACTCATCCGCGAGCAGGCCACGCGATGCATGGACTGTGGCATTCCGTTCTGCCACGACGGCTGCCCGCTGGGCAATCGCATCCCGGACTGGAACGACCTCGTCCGCACCGGCAACTGGGACGCCGCGGTGGAGTCGCTGCACGCCACCAACAACTTCCCGGAGTTCACCGGCCGGCTCTGCCCGGCGCCCTGCGAGGCGGCCTGCGTGCTGGGTATCGCCGGCGGTCAGCCGGTCACCATCAAGCAGGTCGAGGTGGAGATCGCCGACGCGGCCGCGGCGCGCGGGTTCACCCCGCGTCCGGTGCCGGCGCCGTCAGGCCGGTCGGTCGCCGTGGTCGGCTCCGGGCCCGCCGGCCTGGCCGCCGCCCAGCAACTGGCCCGCGCCGGTCACGCCGTGACGGTGTACGAGCGCGACGACGCGATCGGCGGCCTCCTCCGGTACGGCATCCCCGACTTCAAGTTGGAGAAGCGGCACATCGACGCCCGGTTGGCGCAGCTCGCCGCCGAGGGGGTGCGCTTTCGCACCGGCGTGAATGTCGGCGTCGACGTCACCGCCGAGCAGTTGCGCGCCGAGCACGACGCGGTGCTGCTGGCCTGCGGGGCCTTGCAGGGCCGGGACACCCCGGAGACCCCGGGGCGGGCGCTGCGGGGCGTACACCAGGCGATGGCGCACCTGGTCGCGGCGAATCGCGCGGTCGCCACGGCGGCCGGCGGCGGGCCTGGCGTGGCGGTCACCGGCGAGGGTCGGGCGGCCCGCGCGGTGCTGCCGGACGGCACCCCGATCGACGCGGCCGGCAAGCACGTGGTGATCATCGGTGGCGGGGACACCGCGGCCGACTGCCTGGGCGTCGCCCACCGGCAGGGCGCCGCCGGCGTGCACCAGCTCGACCTGTACCCGCAGCCGCCGCAGGAGCGCGACGAGGCCCGGGACCCGTGGCCGACGTGGCCGTGGATCCTGCGCAGCTACCCGGCGCACGAGGAGGGTGGCGAGCGGGTCTTCGCCGTGGCCGTGCAGGAGTTCGTGGACGACGGCGCCGGTCAGGTGCGCGCGGTGCGGATCGCCGAGGTGACCGTCGAGAAGCGCGACGGCCGGCGGATGGTCACCGTCGTCCCGGGCTCCGAGCGGGAACTGCCGGCGGACCTGGTGCTGTTGGCGATCGGTTTCGAGGGCACCGAGCAGCAGCCGCTGCTGGAGCAGTTCGGGGTGACCCGCAACCCGCGGGGTGCGATCGACGCCCGCGACGACTGGCAGACCGCCGCCGACGGCGTGTTCGTCGCCGGTGACATGCACCGGGGCGCCTCGCTGATCGTGTGGGCCATCGCCGAGGGGCGCGCGGCGGCCGCCGCGATCCACGGTTACCTGGGTGGCGCCGGTGCCCTGCCGGCGCCGGTCAGCCCGGCCGCGCAGCCCCTCGCCGTTCGCTGACCCGCCGTTCGCTGACTCGCCGTTCGCTGAGGAGTTTCCGGAGCCGTGGGGGGGGGGGGGGGGGGGGGGGGGGGGGGGGGGGGGGGGGGGGGGGGGCGGGGGGGCGGGGGGGGGGGCGGGGGGCGGGGGGGGGGGGGCGCGGGCGGGGGGGCGGGGGGGGGGCCCCCCCCCCCCCCCCCCCCCCCCACGCCGGTGAGACAGCGGTCACCGCTGGCGGGACGAAGCGGTGCCAAGATCATCGTTACGCTGCGGTCATGGACATCGAGGAGCGGTTGCGGCGTACGCGTCGGTGGCTGTGGATCGTGCTGATCGGCCTCTTCCTGAGCGGTGCCACCGCTTTCCCGCTGGAGATCGAGGTGCGCTGGCTGCTGCGCGCGCTGGACCCGCTCGCCGGCCAGATGCCGGCGCTGGTCGACTGGATCGAGCGGGTCCACACCGGACTCGTGACGGCGGGGCAGGACTACCCGTTCCTGCTCTACGGCACCGACTGGCTGGCCTTCGCCCACCTGGTGCTTGCGGTGGCGTTCTGGGGGCCGTTGCGTGACCCGGTGCGCAACGTCTGGGTGGTGCAGGTCGGCATGATCGCCTGCGCGGGAATCGTTCCGCTGGCGCTGATCTGCGGCCCGATCCGGGACATCCCGTGGTTCTGGACGCTCATCGACCTGTCCTTCGCGGTCGGGGCGTTCCCGCCGCTCTGGTTCGCCTACCGGCACATCCGCGCCGTCGAGGCCAGCACGGCCGAGGCGGCGGGGTCCCCGGCGACCGTGGGCGGTTCGGCGGCGTCGGCGTCCTGAGAGCCGCCCACCTGACTCCGACCGCTGGCGACGATTCTGGCCCGGAGGCCAGCCTCCCCCCACGCGTCCTTTGCTCTGCTTCACTCCACGCAACACCGCGCGTCCGATAGTCGGACAACCGGTGTTGCGTCCGTTGAAGCAGAGCAAAGGACGCGTGCGGGAGGGCGACGGCGGACGCAGCGGTGGTGGGTGAGATCGCTGCGGCGGGACCAGCGGGGACGCCGCAAGGCCCGCCGCCGGGGCGACGGGCCTTGCGGGTGAGGACTGCTGCTAGTGCGACAGCAGGCGGTGCGCCTCGTGGGACTCGCGGATCTTGGCCCAGGACTTCGGCTCGGCCGGCGGGGCGGCCTTGCGGGCGGCGCTGGCCACGTCGGGCCGGCCCGCGGTGAACAGCCAGGTGGTGAACAGCTCGTCCAGGTCCAGACCGGAGATCCGCTCGGCCAGGGCCTGGAACTCCTCGATGGTGCCGTTGCCGTACCGGTGCTCGGCCGTCCACGCAGGCAGGATCGCGAAGAACGCGTCGTCGCCGACGGCCAGCCGGAGCTGGTGCAGGGTCATCGCGCCCCGGTCGTACACCGCGTTGTCGAAGACCCGGTCCGCGCCCGGGTCACCGGGCAGCACCTGCCAGAACTCGTCATCGGCCGGGTAGCTGGCGTAGGTGAAGTCGAAGACCTCCTGCGCGGTGCCCTCGTCCTGCTCCTCGGACCAGAGCCACTCGGCGTACGAGGCGAAGCCCTCGTTGAGCCAGATGTTGCGCCAGTCGGCCACCGAGACCGAGTCGCCGAACCACTGGTGGGCGTTCTCGTGGGCCACCACGTACGTGTTGGCGCCGCGACGCCAAAAGCCCGGGCCGTACACCGGGCGGGTCTGCGTCTCCAGGGCGAAGCCGATGCCGTCCACCGGCCCGGCCACGCCACCTCGCGCCTCGAACGGGTACGGGCCGAAGATCCCGCTCTCCCAGTCGACGATCTCGCCGGTCCGTTCGATGCTGGCCCGCGCGGCCGGCCCGAGCGCCCCCAGCGAGGTGCTGTACGCGTTGATCACCGGCTGACCGCCCGGTGTGGTGTCGGTGACGATGTCGTACTGACCGATCGCCATGAAGGCCAGGTAGGTGGCGGTGGGGGAGGTGGTCCGCCAGATCCACCGGGTGCGGTTGCCGGCCTCGGCCGCCGGCGGGCGGGGCTGCACGCCGTTGCTGATCACCTCGACGCCGGTGGGCACCGAGACGGAGATGTCGAAGGTGGCCTTGTCCAGCGGGTGGTCGTTGCTCGGGAACCACCACCACGCCGACTCGGGCTCGTTGACCGCGAGCGCCCCGTCGTCGGTGCGTGTCCAACCGGTGTAGCCACCGACCAGCGTCTCCGACGGGATGCCGTTGTAGCGCACCACGATGGTGAGCTGCTGGCCCCGGGTGATCGTGCGGGCCGGGGTGACCACCAGCTCGTGCGCCCCCGCTTTGGCGGTGCCGGCCTCCCAGCCGTTGACCCGCACCGACTCGACGTCGAGCAGGAAGTCCAGGTTGAACGCCGAGAGGTCCTGCGTCGCGGTGGCGAGGATGGTGGTGGTGCCAGTGAGCCGGTCGGTGGCCGGGTCGTAGCGCAGCCGGACGTCGTAGTGCGAGACGTCGTAGCCGCCGTTGCCGTAGTCGGGGAAGTAGGTGTCGCCCAGGCCGGGAGCGCCGGGTTGCGGCGCGACCGAGACGACGGGCCGGCCCCAGCCCGTCGGGGCGGCCGGGGCGGGTGCGCCGGTGAGCATGGTGCCGGCGGTGGTGAGGGTCAGGGCGGCGGTGGCCGCCGTGAGGACTCGTCGCACGAGGTGGACTCCCTCCATCGGGTGTACGCACCGCAAACCTAATCGACAACTGTGAACGTCGCTGGCCCGGCGCGCTGCGGGCGTGTCACGGCGTCGGCCGTCGCGAAAGCGCGGGTCGCTACTGTCCCGGTGTCACCGCTGTCCGTTAGGGTTTCGGCGAACCGGACGGCCGTGGCGTGGGAGGCAGAGCGTGGGCAGGCTCGCGTCGGCGTACGGGCAGGCGGTCACCGCCCACCGGGCGGCCCGCGTACACCTGGATGCCGCCCGAGGCGTGCTCGGCGCGGCACCTGCTCCGCCGCCGCAGGCGGGCGGGGGCGACCTCGTGGCCCGACTCGCGCGCCTCGGCGGCGCGCTGGCCACCCCGACCCCCGGCGCCACCGCGCTTACCGACACACCGGCCGCGGTGCGTATTGGCCAAGCGTCCACTCCGGACGGCGGCTTCCCGGTCCTGCTGCCGCTCGGCGGCGGCCACCACCTGGCACTGGACACCGACGCCCGGGACGGGCGCGTCGCCGCGCTGCTGCGGGCGCTGGTGCTGCGGCTGGTCGCCACCGCGCCACCCGGTCGGGTCCGGGTCACCGGCATCGACACCGCCGCGCTGGGCGCCACCTTCGGCCCGCTGCGCCCGCTGCTCGACGCCGGCGTGCTCGACCCGCCGGCCACCAGCGAGGCCGAGGTGGCCGCCCTGCTGACCGCCGCCGAACGGCACGCCCGCGCCGCCCAGCACGCCGATCCCTCCACCCGGCAGTTGCTGCTGGTGGTCGCCACCGCCGCCCCGCCGCCGCGCGAGCTGGCGCGGCTCGCCGCGCTCACCCACGCCGGCCCGGCCGCCGCCGTCTGCGTGCTCCTCGCCGGCCATCCGTCCCGGCTGCCCGGCGAGACCGCGCCGCCGCTGGGCAGCACCACCGCCCTGCGGGTCAGCGAGGGGTACGCGCACGTCGGCGACCCGCCCGGCGTTCCGTTCAGCGCCGACGGCAGCGGCCTCGCCGCCCCGGTGCTGCTCGACGGCGACCCGCCGCCGGCCTCGGTCCGCGCGCTCGCCGAGCACCTCGGCGCCGCCGCCCGCCGCGCCGAGGCGCTGCCCTTCGCCGAGCTGCTGCCCGAGCGACGATGGGCCGAGTCGGCGGCCAACGGGCTGCGCACCGTCGTCGGCCGGGCCGGCCCCGCGCCGCTGACGGTCGCCTTCGACACCGCGCTGACGGTCGCCTTCGACACCGCGCTGACGGTCGCCTTCGACGACGCCACCCCGCACTGGCTGGTCGGCGGCCGCACCGGTGCCGGCAAGACCGTCTTCCTCCTCGACGTCCTCTACGGGCTGGCCGCGCGCTACTCGCCGGCCGAGTTGCAGCTCTACCTGCTCGACTTCAAGGAGGGCGTCAGCTTCACCGAGTTCGTGCCCACCGGGCGTGACCCGTCCTGGCTGCCGCACGCTCGTGCCGTCGGCATCGAATCCGACCGCGAGTACGGCCTCGCCGTGCTGCGCGAGCTGCGCCGGGAGGCACAGCGCCGGGCCACCGCGCTGAAGCGGCACGGCGTCACCAAGCTCGCCGACCTGCCGCGGGACAATCCGCTGCCGCGCATCGTGGCCGTCATCGACGAGTTCCACGTGCTGCTCGCCGGCAACGACGCGCTGGCCCGCGAATCGGTCGACCTGCTGGAGGAGTTGGCCCGCAAGGGCCGCTCGTACGGCATCCACCTGGTGCTGGCCAGTCAGAGCATGACCGGCATCGAGGCGCTCTACGGTCGGGCCGAGGCGATCTTCGGGCAGTTCGCGCTGCGGGTGGCGCTGCCCGGCGGCGGCGGTGTCCTCGACCAGCTCAACGACGCCGCCGCGGCCCTGCCGATCGGCTCCGCCGTGGTCAACACCGCCGCCGGCGCGGTGGGCGCCGACACCGTGCTGCGCTTCCCCGACGCGCACGCCGCCGCGGCCGACCTCGCCGCGCTGCGCCACGAGCTGTGGCAGGCCCGCCCGCCGGGCTCGCGGGCCCCGGCGGTCTTCAAGGGGTACGAGGCGGCGCGCGTCGAGGACGATCCCACCTTCGCCGGGCTGCGCCCCGGTGGCCGACGCCCCATGGCGCTTGTCGGCCGGACGGTCGACGTGCACGGCACCACGGCGCTGTTCCTGATGGACTCCACCCCCGGCCGGCACCTCGCCGTGGTGGGCACCGCACCGGCCGGCGCGGACGTGCTGCGCGCCGCCGCGCTGAGCGTGGCCCGCCAACACACCCCCGGCGACGCCCGGTTCCAGGTGGCCTCCCTGGTCACCGCCGCGGACCCGATCGCGGCCGAGACCGAGGCCGCGCTGCGGGCCGCCGGTCACCCGGTGCACCGCCTCGACGCGGCCGGGCTGCGCGACCGGATCGCCACGCTGGCCGCCGAGCCGGCCGGCCGCGAATACCTGGTGGTGTTCGGGATGGACGCCGCCGCTCCGGTCCTCGGGGCGGCCGACCCGGTCACGTTCCGCTCCGGCCTGGACGACCTGCGTACGCTGCTGCGCCACGGCCCCGCCCAGGGCGTGCACCTGCTCGGCTGGTGGCGCGGCCTGCGGCGGCTCTCCGACGACCTCGGCGGCACCCAGAACCGCGACGACGTCGCCTGCCTCGTCGCGCTCAACGTGCCCGGCGCCGAGCTGGCCCTGCACCTCGGGGTGCACGACCTGGCCTACACACCGCGCGCCGACCGGGCGCTGCTGGTCGACCGGCACGACCAGCGCACCAGGCTGATCGTGCCGTTCGCCCGCGACGGGCACGAGCCGCACGGGGAGCGTTGACAGTGTCCTTCGAGGAGTACGCGGCGCTGGCCCGACAGCTCGCCGAGCACCGCCGCGCGGGCGAGCGGGACGCCGCAGCCGAGTCCGAGCGCCGCCGCGACCTGCACGCCGCCGCCGACTACCTGCACCAGCGGCTGACCGCCCAGGGCCACCGCCTCGACCAGCTCGGCCGCGCGATCGGCATCGAGCAGCCACCGGCCGGCCCGACCGCCGCACCGGGCAACCACGCGCCGGGATCGAGTGCAGGCGGCCCGCCCCGCCCGCCAGCAAACGGGCCGGCCACCACCTGGCCCGGCTCGCCGCCGGCGACCGGCCCGGCCGGTGACCCGGCCACCCGGCCCGGCTCGCCGCCCGCGGGGTTCGGCCCGGCCGGTGACCCCGCCACCTGGCCTGGTCCGCCGGCGGGGTCCGGCTCGCCCATGGTGAGCGGATCGGGGGACGGCGGGTCCGCCGGCGCAGCCGGCGTGCCGGGGCGGGCGGGTGTCGGGGCGTACCCCGAAGTGCCGGCGCTGCAGGCGCGGCTGGCGCTGCCGACGGCGCTGGGCCCGGCGGGCGCCGGGGTGCCGGCGCAGCGTGCGGCGGCGGTCGACCCGGTGGTGGAGTTGGAGCTGGCCCGGCGGATGGCCGACGAGGCGGACCGGCACGGGCAGCAGGCCGAGCTGCTGGCCCAGCGGCCCGCGCTGCTGCCGACGTGGTCGCCGCTCGCGCGGGCGGTCGCCGTCTACGCCGCGTGCGGAGCGGCAGCGGGGGTGCTCATGCTGACCCTCGTGCTCGCCTCCGGGGTCGGCCTGGTCGACGGCTTCACCCTCGGCGCGTGGATCTGTGCCGGGCTGCCGGCGCTGGCGTTCTTCGGGGGTTACCTGGTGCTGGGCCGGTGGGGGAGGCCGGCGATGGTCGCCGGCACCCCGCCGCGCTACCTGCCGCTCGGGTTCCTGATCTGCTTCCTGCTGGTGCCGCTGGGCTACTGCGCCTACCTGCTGCTGTTCCGCGCCCTCCGCTGAGCCCCGGCCGCGCGTCGGCAGGCGTGCTGCGCGACCTCCTAGGAGAACGTCAGCCGGTACCGCCCGCGAGAGCCGACGGGCTCGGACGCCGCAGCTCGGTCAGCTCGTGGTCCAGCAGGTCGGCCAGTCGCTCGTACCGGTCCGGGCTGGTCTGGCGTGTGATGCCCCGGCTGGGCATCTCGACAGTCATCAGCAGGTACAGGTGCAGGCGGTAGAGGCTGAGCCGACGCAGCGTGGCCTCGTCGAAGACCACCGGATCGGGCGCGGCGGCCCGATAGCCCCGCAGGAACGGGTTATCCGGTTCGTCCTCCGCCCGCCGGTAGATCAGGGGCGACACCAGGTCCATCAGCGGGTCGCCGAAGAGGAACCGTTCACCGTCGACGATCCCGCGCAGGCCCAGGCTGCCGCCGGGCGTAGGCTCGGCCAGTACGTTGCCGTCCCAGCCGTCGAAGTGCAGCAGCGCCGGCCGTCGTACCTGGTCCAGGATCGACGCGTACCGCTCGGGCAACTCCCGGAACCGATCCGGCGAGGTGGGGAGTCGCACGTCCCAGTCCGCCGCGTCGGCGAGCACGTCGTCGAGCATGGCGGCGAAGGCCGCACGCCACGTCGTGCCGCTCGCCCGGCCGCCGTCGTACCCGTAGTGGTCGCCGCTGACCCGGTGCAGCGCGGCGATCGCGACGCCGAAGTCGTAGCGGGCCGGGGTGTCGTCGAGGTGCTGCTCGCCCTCGGCCCACTCCCACAGCGAGCGGCCGGGAATCAGGCCGCTGACCAGCCACTCGCCGAGTTCCGGATCGTTGCCATGGTGCAGCAGCGGCGGCACGGGCACCTGCGGCGCGTGCGTGGACACGAGGCGGAAGTACCGGGCTTCGGCGGCGGCGAGGCCACGCTCGTAACGCAGCAGCGGCGCGTCGGGCGGTGGTGCCACCTTCAACACGACCTCGCGCCCGTCGTCGAGCGCCACCCACCACACGGTAGCGAAGCTGCCGCCCAGGATCGGCCCGCAGTCGACGACCCGGCGGTCCGCGCCGAACGACGCCGCGACGAAGCGCTGCACCTGGTCGTGGTCCAGTGGCCGCTGGGTGCGGCCGAGCCCTTCCACCCCGTGGTCCCTTCCTCCCCGCCGTGATGCCCGCCAGAGTGCCAGAGTCGTCGGACAATTGTTGTCCTGGTTCCCTGCGCAGCGGCTTCCTAGCGGGTCTCCTGCTGGTCTCGCGCTCCGGCCTGGTGCTCATTCCCGCCCGGTGCGGCGTTGTCGGCGGCGTGCGCCGCCGCCGCGAGGACGGCGTCCCGTTCCTGGTCGGTGCAGCCCTCGTCCTCCAGCAGGCCGAGCAGCAGCACCGTCCGGGCGACGATGGCCGGCGCGTCGTCGGGCACCGGAGGGCGTTCACCGAGCGCCGCCCACACCAACGCCTCGGCCAGCGCCGGCTCGACGTCCATGCCGGTGACGTCGTAGCGTTCCCGCGCGGACGCCACGAACCGGATCACCGGCGCCCGGTCCTGGCCCGCGACGAACCGCCGCCGGACCGCCACCAACAGCGCCCCGGCGAGCAGGTCCGCGTACCGCCGCCAGTCCGCCTCGGTGAACCGGCGCAGCCGCCGTTCGTGCCCGCGCAGCCGTCCCGCCAGAAGGCCGCGCAGCGCTGCGTGCGGGTCGTTCACCACTGTCGCCCCCTGATCATCGTGAGTGGGTTCTTCCGTCGATGTCGCCTGGTCACCAGGCCGCTCGCCACCCGGCAGCCGTGTGCGATCTCGCTGGTGCTGGTGCTGGTGCTGGTGCTGGTGCTGGTGCTGGCGGTCCTTTTTGGCGGGTGGGGCGCGGGGGCGGCCGGCTCGCCGGTCAACGCCGCCACCGAGCGGTCGATGCGGCAGCCGCCGATCGCGAGCCGGGTGACGACCAGGTCCAACCGGGTGATGGCCGCCGCGAAGTGCCGGGCCGCGACCGCGTCCGCCACGATGTGGGTACGCCGCAGCCGGTCCTCGGCCGCCGCCAACCGCCACCGGGTACGGGCGGCCAGCGCGGCCGCCCGGTCAGCGTCGACCCGAGCCGCGCGCAGCCCGGCGAGCAGCTCACCCGCTGTCGCGGTCACCGGCGATGCCCGATCGGCGGCCAGGCCGGCGTAGACCGAACTGAGCGCCCGCCAACACTCGGTGACCGCCTCCTGCCAGGGCAGCCTCCGGCCGGCTGGCCCCGCACCGTGCAGGTGCGCACCGGCCCGGTCGGCGGCGGCGATCGTGGCCAGCCAGGCGTCGCGCAGATCATCCGCGTTCAACGGCGGCCTCGGCAGTTCACTGCTCCGCCTCGGCGGTGGCCTTGACCAGGCGGGCGAAGAGCACGTCGGTGCACGGGTAGTCCCTACCACAGCCGCAGACCCACCTACGGACCACGCGCGGCGGATGGGCGAAGAGGGTGTCGTCGGCGTCCTCGACGTCCTGCTTGGACACGAGACGCTGGGCTGGCGGGTGTCGGGAGGGTGGGTCGGTGGGCTGGTCGTCGGGTCGATCGGGCATCGGGTGCTCCCGTCCGGTCGTCTCCTTGCTGGTCAGGGCGTTGCTCGTGGCGGCACGTGCCGCCAGGCGGCGATGCGGTGGGGCGGCGTGCGGGCACGCCCCGGCACGCCCGGCCGGACGGGGGGACCGGCCGACCGGGCGCTTCCTGCGCGGTGGAAAGAACCAACTCCGGGTTTGCAGACCAGGGAGCCAGCAGGACCGAACTTTGCCACACTAGTATGTATAAGTCAACGACAAACTAGTCCGTTCTTGTCCTGACTAGTGGGGTGTGATCAAATGGCGGTGCAGACCAGGGAGACAAGATGCCCGCCAAGCCCAAGTGGGCGCAGCTCGCGGATCAAATCCGAGAGCAGATCGCGTCCGGTGAACTCGCCCCAGGGGACAAGCTCCCGTCCACCGCCCAGCTTCGTGCTGAACATGGCGTCTCGGCTGGTGTCGTGCGGCAAGCGATTCTCGTCCTGCAAACTCAGGGCCTTGTCGAAGGCGTGCACGGCCTCGGCGTGTTCGTCGCCGACCGCTGATCGGTCGCGCCCCGGTCTCGGTGAACCCGGCCAGATCTTGGACAGTTTCCGTTAGCCGAGAACGGAAAGTGTCCAAGATCTAGAGATTCCGGCTGGGGTTCGTCGTCCAATCCTTGATCACTTGATGCGTACCAGTTGCCGAGGGCCTGCCCTGACTGGTCAGCGTCAGGTGATCTTCGCCAGGCGGCGGCGGGGGCACCTCGCACATCATGATTGGGCGATCGAGCGGTCGCGCTGGGTGCGCGGATCTCGTACGCTCCCTTGTGGTCTCCGCCGGTGCGGTGGCGGAGGCGATGGTCGACCAGGGGGAGGGTGCGCGTGAGCGCAGCGCAGATCATCGCGAAGTTGGCGGCGGCGTCGCAGAAGCTCGATGAGGCGAAGGCCAAGACCGCAGCGGCAGCGCAGGACGCGGCCGAGGCGCGAACCCTTGTCGCCGGTGCGCTGGAAGGTGTCGCCGCCGGGCCGCTGGTCGGCATGATCGACGCGTACCGCCAGGCTCTGGCGCAGGCGTCCCAGGGTGGCGAGCCGGCCAAGCAGCACGTCCAGGAGACGATCGCCAAGGTCCGCGCGCTGGGAAATTGACCACGGGTGGTGGTAGCGCAACCCACCTGCCACCCGTGCGACCAGCAGTTCCACCGCCTGAGCCAGGGCTCGGCCGACCTCCTCGTCCATCTCCGGACGCCCTCCAACCGCGCGAGCAGGATTCTGAAGCTCCTCGATGGGAGCGCCGGGTAGATGCAGTCGTCGCCTATTCACCGCAGGGAGTCGGGCTGACCAGCGGCATGCTCGGTGTGCTGGTGGCACCGAACAAGATCGTGGGTGTTGGCCTCGTGATACTCGGATCCACTGTCGATACAGTCACGACCTGGTGGGACAGGCGTCAGAAGCGGAGGAACGGCGATGCAGGTTGACGAGCGTGTGGAGGGGGCGGTAAGAGAGGCTTACCGTGCTGTCATCGCAAAGGACGGTGACCGTCTCGCGGCGGCGTTCGCAGGACTGAACGAGGACGAGGCTCAAATGGCCGTGCGCTATGCCGTCTTCGTCGTCGGGTTCATCGTCAAGGATGTATTCCGCAACGGCGCGACCGAGGCTGAGCTATCGGAATTGGCCGACAAGATCATCGCCAGCGAGTCCCCATGGGTTGACCTCGGTCGACGTGAAGATCTGGCCAGGCTCCTAGCCGCAGCCACCAGCGGCAACATTGTTGCCAGTTCGACCGCCCGCGCGGATGTCGTCGGCAACATCCTCGTAGTCGGTGGATTTCTGCTCACGAGCTTCCGGCTCGATGACCAGCGCTGGTGGGACTATCTCGATGAGATCTGGGCCGCCATGGAGGCGGCGGGGTGACGGGCGTGCCTGATCCGTCCCGCACACGTAACTTGGGCCGCAAAGCTCGCTGGTCGACACGGGTGACAAGACGCCGACATCAATGTCGATCACGTTGTCGTCCGCAGCGGTGATCTTCCCTATCCTGACCTGTTCGCCGGCGCTGCATGGCGACGGCACGGTTCAGCGGGTGATGCGGACCTCGTCTTCGAAGCGCGGGTAGTCGCACACGTCCTGGCCGCACAGCTCGAAGCCGCCGCTGGCAAGCGCCACGCCGCGGTTGAAGGCGAAGCCGCCGCCTTCCGCGTACACCCGTCCGGTCACTGCCTGCGGCTGGCCGGTGCAGCTGACCGGCGCCCAGCCCGATCCGTAGGCCACCCGGTTGCCCGAGCGCTGGCGCAGGATCAGCTCCGCGCCGCCGGAGAGGCCAGCGTCGCAGGTCACGGTGAGGGTGAGGTCCACGGCGACACCCTTCGCGACCAGGGTCGCGGACGTGACCTCGACGGTGCTCGCCGCGCTCGCCGGCGACGGCGTCAACAGGGCGAACAGGGACAGCCCGAGCAGTGCGATGGTGGTGGTGATGCGGCGCACGGCGGCTCTCCTATCGGAGTAGGTGCTTACCTGCGGTCACCATAGCCCTCTGCGGCGCTGACGCGGATCAATGGATCGTCGAGTCTTGCGGGGACGTCCGCTCGATGACGATGACGGGGATCTCCCGGTCGGTGTCCCTCTGGTAGCGGGCGTACGTCGGGAAGACCTTCGTCATCACCGGCCACAGCCGGGCCCGCTCCTCGGTGGACGCCGTCCGGGCGCGACCCGCGAACCGTTCCGCGCCGACCTGGACCTCCACCGTCGGGTCGGCGCTCAGGTTGAGGTACCAGGCGGGGTGCGTGGCCGCGCCGCCGTTGGACGCCACCACCAGGTGGTCGTCCCCGTCGCGGCCATAGATCAACGCGGTTCGGCGGAGTGCGCCCGAGCGGCGTCCCCGCGTGGTGAGCAGCAGCGCGGGGTAGCCCTGGAAGGTGCCGCCTTCGGCGCCGTCGGTCTCCACATACCGCCGAATGTGCTTGGCCACCCAGCCGACCGGACTGTCCTCGATCGTCTCGTGCTGCTCCTGCGCGGTCACGCCATCGCCTCCATCGCCGAATCCGCCCGGCTGAAGCGGAGGTGTCGATCGTACGCGGAATGCCACGCGCTGGACCGGCCACGACCATCGATGCGGCGGGTACGAAGGTCGTCCGTGCGGACGGGGGTGAGAGCGGTATACCTGTGAGTCATAAATATGACTCACAGGTATACGTCTCTCCGGGGAAAGTGCCCCGGCACCCGTGCGGGTCAGTCGCGCGAGCGGGGCAGGCAGCACTTCTTGTACTTCGCGCCCGATCCGCACCAGCAGGCGTCGTTGCGCCCGGGCGGCCAGGACGTCAGGCCCACCTCGTCGAGGCTGTCGGCGTACTCGTCAAGGGTTTCCTCGTCGACGGGGTCGTCGCCGGCGAAGGCCGCCAGGCCCGCGACGGTGCCGGCGACGACGCCCAGGTCCGCGCCGCCCAGTCTGGCGGCCTCGGCGAGCGCGCGTTCGATCTGGGTGCGGTGCTCGTCCCACGTCTTCGGGTAGCTGTCGACAAGCCCGGGCCAGCGCATCAGCAACGCGTTGAACTCGGCCTCCGGCCAGTACAGCAGCGTCGCGGGGCCGTCGTCGAGCGCGTCGAGGGCGTGGGTGCTCGCGGCGCGCAGCCGGTCGGCGAGGTTGTCGTACTCGTCGTGCGGAAGGCCCATCTCCTCGCGCAGGTGGTGCCGCCGCTGGGTCAGCCCGTAGATCATGGCCGCGGCCTCGTCCTGCGCGTCCTCGGACTCGTGCTGCTGGGTCCGGGTGCGTTCCAGGATCGTGTCGAGCGCCCCGGTCAGCCATTCCAGCGCCAGGTCGGTGTGGCCGGCTTCGGCCAGCTCGTCGACCAGGTAGGTCGCGTTGGGGTTGGTCTCCAGCAACGGGCGCAGCTCGGTCAGCTCCGCCATGCCCTCGTCCGAGCGGCCGAGGCGCAGCAGCAGACCACCGCGCACCGACCGGGCGTACGCGTCCTCGTCGGGCTGTTCGGCGATGGCGCGGGTGGCCAGGGCGAGCGCGTCGGCCAGGTCACCCGCCTGATCGAGGATGTCCGCGGCGACGAGCAGCGCGTACCCGATGTCGTCGGGGTCGGCGAGGCGTCCTTCGTCGACGGCGCTCACCAGCTCGGCGACCAGCGCGGCCGGGTCCGGGCTCTTGACGCCCAGGGCGCCGATCTCCTCGATGCGGTCGGTGGTCAGCAGTTCGGGCATCAGCTCATCCTGAAAACGACAAAGGGAGCGGCCAGCGTACCCCCGAAGCATGCCGGAGCCCGGGCGGCGGACCGCCCGGGCTCCGACTTGCCGGCGAACCTCAGCGGGTCGCGGGCATGGTGGCGAACTCGCCGGCTAGCTCGGACTCGACGATCGTCGCGGTGGACGGCCGGCGACCGGCCGACGCCCGCCGGGCGGACGGGACGGCGAAGGCCGCGAGCGCGGCGGCGAGGGCGATCGCGGTGAGGACGAGAAACCCCATCGTGAAGCCGGCCTCCCGGGGCAGGCCGTTGGCCTGCGGGTGGGCGGTGATCACGCCGCTGACCACGGCCGCGCCGATCGCGCCGCCGATGGTACGGATGTTGGCGTTCATGCCGGTCGCCACGCCGGTCTGGCTGGCGGGCACGCTGCCGACGATCAGGTTGGCCATCGACGCGAACGCCAGGCCGATGCCGAGACCGACCAGCCCACCGGCGATGGCGACCTCCCAGCGGGTGTCGTGCGCGGCGGCCAGCATCGCGGAGGCGGCCACGTTGAACGCGGCGCCGGTGGCGAGCTGCGCCTTGGCGCTGAACACGGCCTGGAGCCGGCCGGCGACGAGACCGGCGACGAACATCGCGACGAGCATCGGCAGCATGAGCAGGCCGGCCTGGCTGATGCTGGCGCCGAAGCCGTAGCCGGCGGCGGTCGGGGTCTGCACGAACTGGGGAAGGAACGCGTACACGGAGAACATCGACGCGCCGTAGAGCAGGGCGACCAGGTTGGTGGTCCACACGCCGGGCAGGCGCATCATCCGCATGTCGATCAGCGGGTTGGTCGAGCGCACCTCGGCGGTCAGCCAGCCGATCAGCAGCACAACGGCGAGGACCAGCAGGCCGAGCACCCGGGTGGAGGTCCAGCCCCAGGCCGCGCCCTGGCTGATCGGCAGGAGCAGCGCGACCAGCCAGCCGGAGAGCAGCAGGGTGGCACGCCAGTCGATCCGACCGGGGGTTCGCACCGGCGACTCGGGCACGAACAGGTGCGCGGCGACGGCGGTCAGCCCGACCACGACCATGGGAATCCAGAACAGCCAGCGGTAGTCCAGCGCGGCCACGATCGGGCCGGCGAGCACGACGCCGAGGCCACCGCCCGCGGCGACGATCGCCGAGATGGCGGCGACGGCGCTTCCGACCCGCGCGGCGGGGAACTCGTCGCGGATGATGCCGAACGACAGCGGGAAGACCGCGCCGCCGATGCCCTGCACGACCCGGGCGACGATGAGCACGCCGATGTTCGGCGCGATGGCGGCCACCAGGCAGCCGAGGGCGAGGGCGGCGAGCGAGACGACAAGCATCCGCTCCTTGCCGACCATGTCGCCGACCCGTCCGAGGATCGGCGTGAAGATCGACGCGGAGAGCAGGTAGGCGGTCAGGACCCACGTCACGGTGTTCTGCGAGGTGTGTAGGTCCTGCTGGATGGTCGGCAGCACCGGGGTGATCAACGACTGGAGCATCGCGAAGAACCCGGCGCCCGCCGCGAGCACGGTGAAGGTGAGCCGACGCGAGCTGCGTCGGGATGTCACTGACACGAGAGAAAACTCCTGATGTGGTACGGAAGGAGGTTTGTCGCCCGTCGTCGGAGGCGGGCAGATCTGTCGGGTCCGGGCGATCGGGTGGCCAGGCGGATCGGGCGGGTTCCGAGGTAAGCTAAGCGGAGGCTGTCCTCCGGCATGTCCGGAGGGGTGCCTCCACTAAGCTAGCGGAGGGGTGCCTCCGGATGCAACCAAGGTGAGGTGACGCACGTCATGACCAGCGCGGGGCAGATGCCCGAGGTCTTCGCGCAGCGGCCCAAGCGGGCCGACGCGCGGCGCAACTACGACGCCCTGGTCACCGCGGCGCGCGAGGCGTTCGCCGAGAACGGCGCGGCTGCCTCCCTGGAGGACGTGGCCCGCCGGGCCGGGGTGGGCATCGGCACCCTCTACCGCAATTTCCCGACCCGCCGGCACCTGTTCGAGGCCGTCTACGTCGAGGAGGTCCGTGCGTTGAGCGCCTCCGCCGCCGACCTGGCCGAGCTGCCTCCGTGGGACGCGCTGGTCGCGTGGCTGCACCGCTTCGTCGCGTACGTCGCCACGAAGCGGGCGCTCGCCGAGCAGTTGCTGCACGACTCGGAGATCTTCGCCAGTTGCCGGACGGAGATCTACGCCGCAGGCGAGCCGTTGATGCGCCGCGCCCAGGCTGCCGGTGTGGTACGCGACGACGTCGGCTTCGACGATGTGGTGCGCCTGATCAGCGGCCTCACGATGGCCCAGTTCCCCGCACCCGAGCAGCGTGACCGGGTGCTCGGCGTCGCCCTGGACGGGTTGCGCGCGACCGTCCGCTGAGAACCCGTCAGCGCGACCGTCCGCTGAGCGCGCGTCAGCGGGCCGTGCGCTGAGCGCGGGTCGGCGGTCGACGAGCAGTAGCGACTCCTCGTCGAGCCGTTCGACGATGCTGCCCGCCGGCGACCGGGCCGCGCTGTCGTTGCCGAGCAGCTCGACGGCCCGGGTGTAGAGCTCGATCAGGCGGCGTTCGGCTGCGCCGGACTGCCGGTCCTGATGGCGCTGCGCGGCCTCGGCCACCGGCTCCGCGTGCGCCTGCCCCCGGTCCCGATGTGCCTGGTCGAGGGCGCCGACGCTTTTGCGAGGCGGGGTAGGCCCACAGCGGCGGGTGTCCGCTGTGGAGCGGAATCGAATTGCCGGTTTGCGCCGTCGGTGGAACAACGGGTTACCGGCGCGTAACAAGTCATTGACGTTTCTGAATTGTGACGTGCATCATCGTCGCACGGTCGACCGGACACCCCCACCCACCTGCCCGGTTCGCCGGGTGCCTCCCCCCGGAGGTGCAGCCATGCTGCTCCGAAAGACCGTCCTCGTCGTGTCCCTGGCCACCGCCGCGCTGCTGGCGTCCGCCGGCACCGCGACGGCCGCCACCCCCACCGCCCCCGCCGCCCCGGCTGCCAGCGCCCCGGCTTCCACCGCCGCCTTCGCTGCCGCTGCCGCGGCCAACCCGGTCATCGTGGTCGGCGGGCTCAGCGGCGTCGCCGTGGCGTACGAGCCGATCGCCGCCCGGCTGCGTGCCGACGGCTACCGCACCTTCATCTACCAGCTGCCCGGGCTGGGCCTCGGTGACATCCCCACCTCGGCCCGCGCGTTCGCCGGCTACGTGGAGCAGGTGCGTGCCAGCACCGGCGCGGCGACCATCGACCTCGTCGCCCACTCCGAGGGCGGCCTGGTCAGCCGCTACTACCTCAAGCGCCTGGGCGGCACCGCCAACATCGGCCGGTACGTCAGTCTGGGCTCGCCCCAGTACGGCACCTACGTCGCCAACATCGTGGCGTTTCTCGGCCTCGGCAGCTGCGCCGGCATCGTGGCCTGCCAACAGATGACCATCGGCTCCGCATTTCTCGCCGACCTGAACGCCGGGGACGACACCCCGGGTTCGGTGCGCTACACCACCGTCCGCACACTCCAGGACGAGCTGGTCCGTCCGACCGGCAACGCCGCCGTCAACGACGGGGCGACGAACGTCCTCATCCAGGCGTACTGCCCGCTGCGGCTGGTCGGGCACCTCAGCCTGGTGCTCGACGGGACCGCGTACACCATCGTGCGCGGCGCCCTGACCGACGGCCCGGTGCGACCCAACTGCCTCGCGGTCTGAGAGCCGTGCGGGTGGTCCCGGCCGGGACCACCCGCACGGCCTCGCTCAGCTCGCTTGGTCAGCTCGCCTTGGTCAGCGCCTCGAACTCGTCGTCGGTGAGCCGCACGTCGGCCGCGGCCACGTTCTCCTCCAGGTGCGCCACCGAGGACGTGCCGGGGATCGGCAGCATCACCGGCGAGCGGCGCAGCAGCCAGGCCAGCGCGAGCTGCGCGGGCGACGCGCCGTGCTCGGTGGAGATCGCGTCCAGCGGGCCGCCCGGCCGGGCCAGCTCGCCGGTGGCGATCGGGAACCACGGGATGAACGCGAGGTCGTTGCGCTCGCAGTACTCCAGGACGTCCTCGGCACTGCGGTTGGCGAGGTTGTAGAGGTTCTGCACCGAGGCGATCGTGGTGATCGCGCGGGCCTGCTCGATCTGCTCGACGCTCACCTCGGACAGCCCGATGTGGCGGATCTTGCCCTCCTGCTGCAACAGGGCCAGCTCACCCAACTGGTCGGCCAGCGGCACCTGCGGGTCGATCCGGTGCAGCTGGTAGAGCGGGATGCTGTCCAGACCCAGGTGACGCAGGCTCAGCTCACACTGCTGACGCAGGTACTCCGGCCGGCCCACCGGACGCCAGTCGCCCGGGCCGGAGCGGGTCAGCCCGGCCTTGGTCGCGATGACCAGGTCGTCGGCGTACGGGTGCAGAGCCTCGCGGATCAGCAGCTCGGACACGAACGGGCCGTACGAGTCGGCGGTGTCGATGAACGTCACGCCCAGCTCGACCGCCCGGCGCAGCACCCGCAGCGCCTCGGCCGGGTCCTTCGGATCACCCCACACACCCGGCCCGGTGATCTGCATCGCCCCGTAACCGAGCCGGTTGACCGTGACGTCGCCCCCGATCCGGTACGTGCCGGACGCCTTCGCGGGCTGCTTGCTGATGTCGGTGGCCATACGCGCATCCCCAATCGTCTTCGTCGCGGCGGGCAAGACAGACAACCCACCACCTCGTGATCATCCCCCGGGAGCGGGCCATCATGCCGCCGCTCGCCCGATTGTGTGCGTCGACACGGCAGCACGCGACCACTGTCGTCCTGCCGCTAGCGCCCGTGCTGTCCGGTCTGCTACGCCTGATCCGAGTCGGTGCGGCCGGCCGGGGGAGGCGCGATGTGGCGACGGTTCAGACCCGACCCGGTCGGTCGGCTGCGGGAGCGGCTGGACCGCTTCGACACCACAGGCGACCACCGGGCGGTCCTCGACTCCGGCGCGATCCGCGACGCCGAGGCCGTCGTCGACCTGGTGACCGCGACGCCCACGGACGGGCCGCTGCCCGAGCGGGTCGCCGAGGGCGTGTTCCTCCTGGCCTGCCTGCACTGGTACCGGTACCAACTGCTGCCCCCGGGCGAGGACGCCGACGACCTCGGCCAGGCGCTCGGGCTCACCCAGTTCCTGCTGCGCTTCGCCCCGCAGCGGGTGTCGCCGGCAATGCTGGCCCTGCTGCACGCGCACCGACCGGCCAGCGGCGGCGCCCCACGCGCCGACGCGCCGCCGACCCGGTCCGGCCTGCGGTCGGCCGGGTCGGGCGCCGACGCCGCCGGCGCCCGCTACGTCGAGGCCGTCATGCTGATGGCCGCCGCGGAGACCAGCGGCGACTACCGGGCGGCCGACCGGGCCGAGTCCCTGCTGCGCCAGGCCCTCGACGGTACGCCGGCCGGTGCGCCGGAGCGCCTGCACTACCTGTCCGCCCTCGGCAAGGTCCACCGCGACCAGTTCCAGCACCTCGACCGACGAAGGGCCCTCCCGGCGGCCGTGACGGCGCACCGGGAGAGC
Organism: Micromonospora sp. NPDC047557; assembly: GCF_043205095.1. Lineage (NCBI taxonomy): Bacteria > Bacillati > Actinomycetota > Actinomycetes > Micromonosporales > Micromonosporaceae > Micromonospora > Micromonospora sp. NPDC047557. The sequence continues at coordinate 421,604 of NZ_JBIDDK010000003.1, forward strand.
CTGGAGGCCACCGGCCTCGGCGATCCGGAACGTCCCGTGCGGCTGTTCAACCTCGGCAACGTCCTGGGCGACACGTACGAGGTCGACCGCGACCCGGCCGCGCTGGATGAGTCGATCACGGTGCTGCGGGACGCGGCCCGGGCCGCCGCCACGGGCACGCCGGTGCGCACGATGGCGCGGATCAATCTCGGCCAGCGGCTGCGCGACAGGTGGCGGCTGCACCGGCGCCCGGGTGACCTCGACGAGGCGATCGACGCCTTCGCCGCGGCTCGGGGCAGCGGCGATCCCCGGGTCGCCGCGCTGCACGGCGCGGCGCTCGCCGAGCGGTTCCTGCGCGGCCGGACGCCCGCCGACCGGGACTCCGCGATCGAGGCGTACCGGTCGGCGCTGACCGGGTTCGGTGGGCTCGACCCCGAGCTGGCCGGCACCGCGCAGGTCGGGCTCGCCACCCTGCTCGCGGACCGGCACCAGGCCGCCGCCGATCCGGTCGACCTCGACGCGGCGATCGACGCGTACCGGGCCGCCGCCGGTTCCGGGTCGACACCCGGCGGGATGGATCGCGAAGAGCTGCGCCACGCCACGGCCGGCCTGCTGACGACACGCTACGAGCTGCGGCGGCGGGCCGACGACGTCACCGAGGCGGTACGGGTGCTGCGCGCCGGCGTGGCCGCCGCCCGGGACCCCGGCCAACGGGTGCGTCGGCTCGCCGATCTCGGCTACGCGCTCGCGCTCGGCCACGCCGACCTCGGCGGGGTGAGCGCGCTGCGCGCCGCGCGGGACGCGCTGATCGAGGCGGAACGCCTGCTTCCGCGTACCGACCCGCTGCGTCACCATGTGCTCAACAACCTCGGCAACACCCTGCGCGAACTCTCCGACCTGGCCGGAGAGCCGGCGCTGCTGGAGCCGGCCGCGGTCGCGCTGCGCTCGGCCGTGGCCGCCGCCGGGCCGGACGCCGCGTCCCTGCCCCGGTACCGCTCGAACCTGGGCCTGGTGCTGCAGGCGCTGTTCGCCTCGACCCAGGACCTGGCGACCCTGACCGAGGCGATCCAGGTGCTGGCGCAGGTGATCGACACGACGCCACCCGGGCACCCGGACCGGTTGCCGGCGCTGACCAACTACGGCGCCGCCCTGAACCGCCGGGTCGAACTCTTCCTCGACGGCGCACTGCCCGCCGGCGGCGAGCCCGCCGACCAGGTCGCGGCCGGCGTCGCCGGGAACTCCGACGCCGCGGTGGCCGCCCTGCGCGAGGCCGCCAAGCTGGCCGAACAGGAGGCCACCCCCAGCGAGTACGCCCAGACGCTCGGCACCCACGCGCTGGCCCACCTGCTGCGGCACCGCCTGCACGGCGACCTGCCGGCGCTCGACACGGCGATTCGACTGCTCCGGCGACTGAGCGAGGGACAGTCGGTCGGCGCGGACCGCTACCGGATCCTCACCAACCTCGCCAACGCCCTGCTGCTGCGCTACCGCGCTGGTCACGCCGACGCCACCGCCATGCTGGCCGCGTACCGGGCAGCGGTCGACGAGCTGCCCCCCGAGCATCCGGCCCGCACCATGTGTCTGAGCAATCTCGCCACCGCCCTGGAGGCGGTGGCCGAGGTCGCCACCTCCGATCCCAGCTCCGCCGCGACGGGGGCCGCCGGTGTCGGCGGCTCCGACGCGCTCGCCGAGGCGGCGGCCGCGCTGCGCGCCGCCGCCGACGTCGAGTCCGCCCCATCGCTGCTGCGGGCGGTGGCCGCCAGCAGGTACGCGGCGCACGTCGCCCAGGCCGGCGACCTTCCGGCCGCGCTCGACGGGTACGCCACCGCGATCGAGCTGATCGACCTGGTGGCCTGGCACGGCATGGACCCCGACGACCAGACCCGCCTGCTCGGGCGTTTCCCCGGGCTGGCCAGCGACGCCGCGGCGGTCGCCATCGCCCTCGACAACCCGGAGCGCGCGGTCGAGCTGCTGGAGTACGGCCGCGGGGTCCTGCTCACCCGCGCCCACGACGCGGGCGCCGACCTGGCCGCTCTGCGCGCGCAGGCCCCCCGGCTGGCCGCCCGCCTCGCCGAACTCCAGGACGCCCTCGACGACTTCCCCACGCCGGCCGGGGTGGCAGCGGCGGCCGGGCTGACAGCGACCGCCGGGCCGACCCCGGAGCAGCGGTACGACCTCGCCACCCGCCGACGCCAGCTGCTGACCGAGATCCGCGACCGGCCCGGCTTCGCCGACTTCCTCCGTCCACCGCCCTTCGACGAGCTGGCCCGGGCCGCCGCCGACGGTCCGGTGGTGCTGGTCAACGTGGCTGCCCGGCGCTGCGACGCGCTGGTCGTCGCCGAGGGACTGGTCAGCGTGGTGCCGCTGCCGGAGCTGACCCTGGACGAGCTGGTCGTCCGGACGGCGAGCTTCCTGGCCGCGATCGAGGTGCTCACCGGACCGGCGGCGCCGGACCTCCCGCAGCCGCAGGTGCAGCGTCGTCGATCGGCGGCCCGCGCCGAGGTCGCCCAGACACTGGACTGGCTGTGGCGGGTCGTCGCCGCACCCGTACTCGACCGGCCTTCACCCACCCCGCCGCCGGCGGACGCCGAACCGTCCGCCGTGCCGTCGTCCGGGGTGGGCGGGTCGGTGGGGGAGTGGCCTCGGTTGTGGTGGTGTCCCACCGGGGTGCTCACCCTGCTGCCGCTGCACGCGGCCGGTCCGATCGAGGGTGGCGACGGGGTGCTGGACCGGGTGGTCCCGTCGTACACGGCGTCGCTGCGGGCGCTGGCGCACGCGCGCCGGGGCGTCCCGGCCCGGCCCGAACCTGTCGACTCGGCGGTGTTCGTCGGCATGCCCCAGACGCCCGGCCTCGCCGACCTGCCCGGCGTCGCGCGGGAGGAGGAGATCGTCCGTCAGCACGTGCCTCGGGTCCGCTCACTGCTCGGCCCGGTGGCCACCCCGGCGGCCGTGCTCGCCGCCCTGCCCGACCAGCCGGTCGCCCACCTGTCCTGTCACGGCACGCAGGACCTGCGCGCCCCGGCCTGGGGTCGTCTGGAGCTGGCCGGCGGCGCGCTGCACGTCCGGGACCTGTGGCGGCCGGCCGGCAACCCGGCGGCGCTGGCGGTGCTCTCGGCCTGCGAGACGGTACGCGGCGGGGCGGCCCTGCCCGACGAGGCGCTCACGCTCGGCACGGCCTTCCAACTGGTCGGCTTCCGACACGTCATCGGCGCGCTGTGGTCCATCTCGGACACGCTGACCGTGCGGCTCTGCAAGGACCTGTACGACGGGTTGTCAGTGCCCGGAGGGATCGCGCCGGACCGCGCGGCCGTGGCCCTGCACGCGGCGGTCCGCCACCTCCGCGAGGCCCTGCCGGATCACCCGGACACCTGGGCCGGCTACGCCCACCTCGGCCCCTGACGGCCGCCCGACCTGCTTGATGGTGTCCGCGCAGGCGCACAGCGCGCTCGACGGGCGGGCTCGGGGCGACCCGCGGGCAGGCTGTCGGCTGCGGATGCCGTGCCGGACCGCCGGGCCCGGGGCGCTGGCCGCACCGCGCGCTAGCGAGTCGACGGCGGGGAGCTGACGGCCCGGGAGCTGACGGCCGGGAAGCTGACGGCCGGGGAGCTGACGGCCGGGGAGCTGACGGCCGCGGGGGCGGGGCGGGCGGGGGCGTACCAGGTCACGCCGACGGCCGCGACCAGCAGCGCGGTGCACAGCAGCACCAGACCCACTCCGGTCCGCAGGGAGCGGACCGCCGCCAGGGCCTCCAGATGGTCGCCGAGCGGGGCCGGCGGCAGAGCCGCCACCGGGGTCACCGTCAACCGGCCGTGCGCCGCGCGGAGCAGCGCGAGCGCCCCGGCCACGCCCGCGGCCAGCGCGGCGAGCAGCAGGACCCCGACCAGCGCGCCCCAGCCCGCCGCGAGCGTGGTCACGTCGGTGCGACCCCGGATCAGGCTGAACCCGACCAGCGCCACCAGCAGGCCACCCAGCCCGTTGCGCCAGGCCACCGCCGCCGCGCGGACGCGCTCCAGCTCGCCGCGCAGCAGGCCGGCCAGCTGCTGGGCGCGGTGCAGGTCGGCGACGGTCGCGGGCGGCCCCGGGCGAAGCCGGATCACGCCTCGCCCTCCAGCCACAGCGTCCAGTACGCCCCACAGCCGCGCAGCCCGGCGGGACGCCCCGGGTGCTCGGCCTCGCACTCGCACATCAGCGGGCGGTAACCGGGATCGGGGGGCGGAACGTCCTTGCGGTACGCCTCGTCGACGAGCGTCGTCGTGCTCGGGTGGCCACACCGGGGGCACCGCCCACTGAGCACCACCGCGAACTCGAATTGCTGCGGCCGGAAGCCCACCGCGGCCTGCGTGGCGTACGCCTCGTCGGTCACCTCGACGTACGGCAGTGGGCTCGACACCGGCTCGTCGTCGCGCATCCCGACCTCCCACCACCGATACCCGGACCGTCCACCGTAGTCGGTGCCGGCACCCGGGCCGACCGACGTGCCGGGTCGCCGCCGGCCGGGATTCCGGCGGGCGGGGCGGCGGACTGCCGCCCGGCCACGCCAGCACCGACCGTGGCCGTGTCGCCGTCGACCCGTGGACTGACCGGGGGCAGTTGCGCGGAGCGACAGGTACCGCCGTCGTCGGCGTGCGACGCTGGGCGCGTGCCGGTGACGCCGGCTCGGGCGGCCGGCCCGGTGCGTGCCGGCGCGACGGCGGAGGGAGCACCATGGCGGGAGTGCCGCAGGTCGACTTCGCGCTCGACACGTATGAGTGCATCGTGATCTATCCCGGCGCGGCCGGACGGGCCCTGCCCCCGGAGACCGTGCAGCGGTTGCAGGCCGAGCACACCGAGCACATGCAGGCGTTGCAGCGCAGCGGAATCATCCTGGTCGCGGGCTCGGTGGACGGCCCGGCCCGTACGCCGGAGCCGCCGATCGGCTTCGGGCTGGCCCGCACCGGCAGCGTCGACGACGTGCGCAGCGTGCTGGAGGCCGACCCCGCGGTGCAGGCCGGCCTCTACCGGGTGGACGTGCTGACCTTCCTCTGCCCGGCCGGCTCGTTGGAGTTTCCGCTGGTCAAGGCCGAGAGCTGACGGTCGGTCCAGCGACGGGTGTCGTGATGGTGACGGCGTTGCGGCGTCCCCCGGTGCTACGGTCGCGCGCACCGAGGATCGCGGTCGGGGCGCACCCGGCGTCATCGGCCGGGCCCGGTCGAGGAGACGCCATGAGCTCCGCCGCCACCCCCGATGTCGCGTCCGCCGCCGCGCGGCTGCGTGCCCTGCTCGGTGACCGCCTCCACGAGCCGGGCGAACCCGGGTTCGACACCGCCACCCGCCTATGGAACGCCGCCGTCGACCGTACGCCTGCCCTGGTCGCCCACTGCCTGGACGCCGACGAGGTGGCCGCGGCGGTTCGCGTCGCCGCCCGGTGTCACCTGCCGGTGTCGGTCCGCTCCGGCGGGCACGACTGGGCTGGCCGGGCACTGCGCGACGGTGGCCTGGTGCTCGACCTGACCGGCCTGCGCACCGTCCGGGTCGATCCGGACCGGGGCACGGTGACGGTGGCCGGCGGTGCCAGCGCCGCCGACCTGCTCGCCGCCGCCGCCCCGTACGACCTGGTGGTGCCCACGGGTGTGGTCCGCGACGTGGGCATGGCCGGGCTGACCCTGGCCGGCGGGTACGGCCCGCTCTGCGGGCGGTTCGGCCTGGCCCTGGACAATCTGCTCGGCGCGGAGGTCGTCCTCGCCGACGGTCGTCGGGTCACCGCCGACCCGCGCCACGACGCGGAGTTGTACTGGGCGCTGCGCGGCGGCGGCGGCAACGTCGGCGTGGTCACCGAGCTGCGGTACCGGGCGCACCAGCTGCCCGCAGTGCTCGCTGGCATGATCATGTTCGCACTGGCCGAGGCGCCGGCCGTGCTGCGCGGCTACGCGGCGCTGCTCGCTGACGCCCCGGACGAGTTGACCGTCATGGCCGGGTTCCTGCCCGGCCCGGCCGGCGAACCGGTGGTCTTCGTGTGCCCCTTCTACAGCGGCCCGGACCTGGACGCCGGCCGCCCGTGGCTGGACCGGCTGCGGGCGCTGGGCACCCCGCTGGTCGACCAGGTCGACCCGCTGCCGTACGCGGACGCGTTGCGGATGTTCGACGGCGGGATGGTCGACGGAAACCACTACCTGCTGCGTACCCGCTGGCTGCCACCGCTCGCCGACGGCGCGGTCGACGTGCTGGTCGACGCCGCCCGGCAGGTCACCTCGCCGTTCTCCGCGCTGGCCCTGCACCACTTCCACGGCGCGGCCACCCGGGTCCGGCTCGGCGACACGGCGTTCGGCCTGCGCGCCGAGCACCTGCTGACCGAGATCATCGCGGTGTGGGCGCCCGGCGGCCAGGCCGCACCGCACCTCGCGTGGGCCGAGCAGACGTCGGCGGCGCTCGCCCCGCTCGCCCTGCCCGGGGGCTACCCGAACCTGCTCGCCCCGACCGAGACCGAACGGGTCCGGCTCGCGTACGGCGCGAACTGGGCGCGTCTGCGCCGGGCCAAGCGGCACTACGACCCTCGTGACCTGCTCACCGCCGTGCCCACGCTGCCGCCGTCGGAGCACCCGGAGTGAGCGTGCGCCGGGAGCGCCCCGACACCGCCCGCCGCGACAGGCGTACGATTCCCGGCGCGCGGTCGCCGTTGCCCGTCGCCACAACGTTCCCGGTGCGGTTCCGCCCGCCGGCCCGACGCGCACCGCGCGTTGTTGGACACCTGTTCCGCTGCCTGCAAGGGGTCGGCCCCGAGTCCGACCTGAAGGAGAGACTAGCCTGATGGGCGTGACACGCCGCGCGAAGATCGTCTGCACTCTTGGTCCCGCCACCTCGTCCCCGGAACGCATCCGGGGCCTCGTCGAGGCCGGCATGAACGTGGCGAGGCTCAACTTCAGCCACGGCAGCCACGCCGACCACGAGGCGGTCTACCGACTGGTCCGGGAGGCGTCCGAGGCGGCCGGCAAGCCGGTAGCCGTCCTCGCCGACCTGCAGGGGCCCAAGATCCGGCTCGGCCGGTTCGCCGACGGTCCGCACGAGTGGCGCACCGGCGACTCCGTCGTGATCACCGGCGACGACATCCTCGGCAGCAAGGAGCGGGTCTCCTGCACCTATCGCAAGCTGCCGCAGGAGGTGAAGCCCGGTGACCGCCTGCTGATCGACGACGGCCGCGTCGCCGTGGAGGTCAGCGACGTCACCGGCAACGACATCCGCTGCCTGGTCACCGAGGGCGGCCCGGTCTCCAACAACAAGGGCGTGTCGCTGCCCAACGTGGCGGTCAGCGTGCCCGCCATGTCGGACAAGGACGCCGAGGACCTGCGCTTCTCCCTGGGGCTCGGCGTCGACCTGGTCGCGCTGTCCTTCGTGCGCTCGGCCGAGGACATCAAGCTCGTCCACAACATCATGGCCGAGGAGGGCGTGTTCCGGCCGGTGCTGGCCAAGGTCGAGAAGCCGGAGGCCGTGGACCACCTGGAGGCCATCGTGCTGGCCTTCGACGGCGTCATGGTCGCCCGTGGCGACCTCGGCGTGGAGATGCCGCTGGACGAGGTCCCGCTGGTGCAGAAGCGGGCCGTGCAGCTGTGCCGGGAAAACGCCAAGCCGGTCATCGTGGCCACCCAGATGCTCGACTCCATGATCGAGAATTCCCGCCCCACCCGGGCGGAGGCCTCCGACGTGGCCAACGCGGTGCTCGACGGCGCGGACGCGGTGATGCTCTCCGGCGAGACCAGCGTCGGCAAGTATCCGGTGCTCACCGTCAGCACCATGGCCAAGATCGTGACGACCACCGAGGCCGGCTCGATCGGCGTGCCGCGGCTGCAGCACGACCCGCGTACCCACGGCGGCGCGCTCACCGTGGCCGCCTCGTCGATCGCCCGGGCCATCAACGCCAAGGCGCTGGTCGCCTTCTCGCAGACCGGCGACACCGTCCGGCGGCTCTCCCGCCTGCACTGCGACCTGCCGCTGCTGGCGTTCACCCCGGTCCCCGAGGTGCGTGACCAGCTCGCCCTGACCTGGGGCGTGGAGACCTTCCTCATGCCGTTCGTGCAGCACACCGACGACATGTTCCGCCAGGTCGACCAGGCGCTGCTCGGCCTCGGCCGGGCCAACCCGGGTGACTACGTGGTGATCGTGGCGGGCAGCCCGCCCGGCACCCCCGGCTCGACCAACACTCTGCGCGTCCACCAGCTCGGCTCGCTGGTCGACGCGGCGTCGGCGCGGGCGCTGCAGTGAGCGACGATCGGGTCGCGATCGGCCAGGCAGCGGTCGACCAGCTGCTGGAAGTGCTGGACCTCGACCCGACCGGGGAGATGACCTTCCGGGGGATGAGCCCCCCGGTCGGCCCACAGCGGGTGTACGGCGGCCAGGTCGCCGGTCAGGCGCTGGTCGCAGCCGGCCGCACGGTGGACCCGGAGCGGTTCGTGCACTCGCTGCACGGCTACTTCGTCCGCCCCGGCGACCCGGTCGAGCCGATCGAGTACCAGGTGGAGAACATCCGCGACGGCCGGTCCTTCTCGGTACGCCGGGCGGTAGCCCTCCAGCACGACAAGCCGATCTTCTTCATGTCGGCGTCGTTCCAGCGGGCCGAGGAGGGGTTGGACCACCAGGCCCCCGCGCCGCTGGACGTGCCTGCCCCGCAGGACGTGCCGACGATGTCCGACCGGCTCTCCCGTTACCCGGAGCGTCTGGGCATCTGGGGGCAGATCCCCCGCCCGATCGACGTGCGTTACGTGGGGGAGCCCGGCTGGGTCCGCCCCGGCGACCGGCCGGCCGACCCGCACCAGCGGGTCTGGATGCGCATCGACGGCAAGTTGCCCGACGACCCGCTGCTGCACGCGTGCGCGCTCACGTACGCCTCGGACCTCACCCTGCTCGACTCGGTGCTCTCCGTGCACGGTGAGGTGTGGGGGCCGGGCGGTGTGGTCGGCGCGAGCCTGGACCACGCGCTGTGGTTCCACCGGCCGTTCCGCGCCGACGAGTGGTTCCTCTACGACTGCTGGAGCCCGTCGGCGTCCGGCGCGCGAGGGCTGGCCACCGGCCGGATGTTCACGACGGACGGCCGACAGATCGCCAGCGCCGTGCAGGAGGGTCTGCTGCGCCGCGTCGGCGCCTGATCCGTCGGCCCTGGGCCGTCGGCCCCCCTCGGGGCCGGCGGCCCGGTCACGCCGCGTGGATGGCCTCGCCGGCGATTTCGATCTGCACGGTCTTCCCGACCAGAACGCCGCCGCTCTCCAGAGCCACATTCCAGAGCAGGCCGTAGTCCTCCCGGTTGATCTCGGCGGTCGCGCTGAATCCGAAGATGTTCTGACCGTACGGGTCACGACGGGCGCCGCCGAAATTCACCTGAAGGTCCACCGCGCGAGTGATCCCCTTTACCGTCAATTCGCCGGTGAGCACAAATCGATTGGGCTCGGACTGCGGCGGGGGATTGTGACTTCTGCCTCGTCCGCCGAATCGGTGGTTTCGCAGGCGGGCCCAGTAGAAAATCGGGTCCTCGTTGCTCTGCCAGTTAATGCCCGTGCTTCGATATTCGAGCGTGGGATAACGCTCCGCATCGAGGAAGTCGGCGCTTTTCAGGTGGGTGTCCCGGTCGACGCTCCCGGTGGAGATGCTCGCCGCCGCGATGGTGGCGGTCACGCCGGAGCGCAGCGGATCCTCCGCCAGGAAGATCTCCGCGCTCGCCTCGGCGAACTCGCCGCGGACCGGGCTCACCATCATGTGGCGGGACAGGAAACCGATCCGCTTGTGCGCCTGATCGAGGCGATAGGTGCCGGCGATCGGGATGGTCATGCCATCCCAGGTGCGTGTGGCGACATCGGTCATCGTGTTGCCTTCCCCCCGGGTGGAACCGGGTGTTTATCAATGTCCTGCCGAGCCCTCGTAACCAGTCCGGCAGTAATACCGCCCGCCCAGCATAAGGACGCGCCGAATCAGCATTCCGGGCCCCACCGGGTAGTGGATCACGGCGTCCGACGTTATTGGCTAATCGTCGATGCGTGACCGATCCGCCGAGGGTCGCCGACCCGGCCGGATGACCTGCGGGCTAACCTTGCCGGCATGCGTCTCTCCGCCCGGGTCGACTACGCCCTCCGCGCGGCCGCCGAGCTCGCCGCGATGGCCAGTGGCCCCGGGCGGGGCCGGCCGGTCACCGCCGACCAGATCGCGCGTGCGCAGGAGATCCCGCCGAAGTTCCTGGAGAGCATCCTGCTGCAACTGCGTCGGGGCGGCATCGTGCACGCCCAGCGCGGCCCGGAGGGCGGCTACTGGTTGGCCCGTCCGGCCGAGGAGATCTCCCTCGCGGAGGTGATCCGGGTGATCGACGGGCCGCTCGCGCACGTCCGGGGGCAGCGCCCCGAACAGCTCGGCTACCACGGCCCGGCCCGTGCCCTGCAGGAGGTCTGGATCGCGCTGCGCGCCAGCGAGCGGGAGATCCTCGAACTGGTCAGCGTCGCCGACGTCGCCGCCGGTACGTTGCCGGCCCGCGTCACCGAGCTGGCCGCCGACCCGCGCGCCTGGATCTGAGTTGGCAGCCGGCACGTTGCCGGCCCGCGTCACCGAGCTGGCCGCCGGCCCGCGCGCCTGCACTCTGCCCGCCCGCGTCACCGAGCTGGCCGCCGACCCGCGCGCCCGCACCTGAGCGCGGCCGATCCCGGGCCCGATACCACTGCTTCCGCGAGATCTTGGACAGTTTCCGTCTGCGCTGAACGGAAACTGTCCAAGATCTTGCCGTGGTGCAGGAGCGTGCGCGGTCGCGACGCCGCGCGGGGGCGCGTCCGGGCGGTTGGTCTGCGGGAATGCGTCGCATTGCCGGGGTACGTCGTGTGGCGGTCCGGCCCGGCCGCGCCTCGCGATGGCGTCCCATCCCCCGGTCGAGGGCTTGACCCCGGCTGCCCCGTACCGCATTGTCGACCAAGTCGATAGGAGATGCCGAAAAGTCAGGGGGCGCTCGTGCGCAAGCTGCTGGTCCTCGCTCTGGTCGGGCTCGTCGCGCAGTTGATCGATGGTTCGCTCGGTATGGCGTACGGGTTGACCTCGTCCACGTTGCTGCTGGTCGTCGGGGTCGCTCCCGCTGCCGCCTCGGCGTCGGTGCACCTGGCCGAGATCGGCACCACGCTCGCGGCCGGGGTCGCGCACTGGCGGTTCGGTAACGTCGACTGGCGGGTGATGACCCGCATCGCCCTGCCCGGCGCGATCGGCGCGTTCGCCGGGGCCACCCTGCTCAGCTCGATCTCCACCGAGTCAGCCGCGCCGTGGATGGCCGCCATCCTCTTCACCCTGGGCGCGTACCTGCTGCTGCGCTTCGCCCGACCGCTGCGTACCGACCGGGCCGGCGGGCGGCTGCGCGGGCGTTTCCTCGGCCCCCTGGGCCTGGTCGCCGGCTTCGTCGACGCGACCGGCGGTGGCGGGTGGGGCCCGGTCGCCACCCCGGCGCTGCTGGTCTCCGGTCGCATGGAGCCCCGCAAGGTGATCGGCTCGGTCGACACCGCCGAGTTCGTCGTGGCCGGCGCCGCCAGCGTCGGGTTCCTGATCGGGCTGGGCACGGAGGGGTTCCTCCTCCCCACCGTCGTGGCCCTGCTGATCGGCGGGCTCATCGCCGCCCCGCTGGCCGCCTGGCTGGTACGCATCGTGCCCGCCCAATTGCTGGGCGCGGCGGTCGGTGGCGTGATCGTGCTGACCAACGCTCGCACCCTGATCCGGTCCGCCGAGCTGGACGGCCCGCTCCGCCCCACCCTGTACGCCCTGCTGGCCGCCGGTTGGCTGACCGCGCTGGTCTTCGCCGTGCGGGCCCTACGCCGTACCCGCCGAGCCCGCGCCACCGCCGCGACCGCCACCGGACCGTCGGCAGTCGTTGCGGCGCCGACCTCGTCCGGCTCGGGTACGGCCAAGCCGGGCGAGGCGGACGCTCACGCGCCGGTCGGGCTCACTGCGGCCGCTACCCCGGCCGCCCGCTGACCCCCTGGGCGCACTGTCCCCGGTGAGCGATATACCTGTGAGTCATATTGATGACTCACAGGTATATCGCTCAGTCGAGTCCCGGCTCCGTGGGTGATGCCCTGCGCTGGCCGCGATGCCGGCGACCTGGCGCCGACCAGCGGCGCTCCCGCGGCCCCCGACGACCGGCAGCGCTTTCGGCCGTAGGTCAGCGGGCCAGCAGCGTGTCCGCCGCCTCGGCGAGCAGCGCCCACGCCTCGTCGACGTGCGCCTCGGTGGTCTGCGGTGCGCCGACGGCCAGCCGCAGCGTGTAGCGGCCGGCCACCCGGGTGTGGGTCAGGTGGACGCGTCCGGTGCCGTTGACCCGGGCCAGCAGCTCGGCGTTGGTGTCGTCGTCGGCGCGCAGCCGGAAGCAGACAAGCGAGAACGGGTGCTCCGCGGCCAGTTCGAACCGGTCGTCGGCGCGGACCCGGTCGGCGAACCGGGCGGCCAGCGCCACGCCGGAGCGGATGTGCGCCCGCAGCCCTTCGGCGCCGTACCAGCGCAGCACGAACCACAGCTTCAGGGCCCGGAAGCGGCGGCCCAGGGGCACCTGCCAGTCCCGGTAGTCGATCACCGCCCCGGATTCGGAGGCGGCGTTGCGCAGGAACTCCGGGAGCACGGTCAGCGCTTCGATCAGTTCGGCGCGGTCGGCCACCCAGAACGCGTCGCAGTCGAAGCCGGTGAGCAGCCACTTGTGTGGGTCGAAGCAGTAGGAGTTTGCGTACTCCAGGCCGGCGTGCGACCAGCGCAGCTCCGGGCAGACGGCGGCGGCGCCCGCGTACGCCGCGTCCACGTGCAGCCAGATTCCGTACTCGGCGCAGATCGCCCCGATCTCGGGCAGCGGATCGACGGCGGTGGTGGAGGTGGTGCCGATGGTGGCGACCACGATGGCGGGTACGTCCCCGGCGGCCAGGTCCGCCTCGATCGCGGCCCGCAGCGCGTCGGGGCGCAGCGCCTGGGTGTCCGGGTCCACGTCGATCGGCCGGATCCCGTCACCGCCCAACCCGGCGATCCGTACGGCCTTCTCGATCGAGGAGTGCCCGTGCACGGAGGTGTACGCGCGATAGCGCCTGTCGATTCCGGTGACGCGCCAGCGACCCGCGCTGGCGCGGTGCAGCGCGGCCAGGGTGGCCACCAGGGTCGCCGAGGAGGCCGAGTCCTGGATGACGCCGCCACCGGCGCCTGTCGACCGGAAGCGCTGCGGCAGGTCGAGCAGCTGGGCCAGCCAGTCCATCATGACCGTCTCCAGCTCGGTGCAGGCCGGGCTGCTGGCCCACAGCATGCCCTGCACGCCGAGGCCCGAACTGACCAGGTCGCCGAGCAGACTCGGGCCGGAGGTGTTCGCGGGAAAGTAACCGAAGAAGCTCGGGTGCTGCCAGTGGGTCAGCCCCGGTAGGACGATCGCGTCCAGATCGGCGAGGACCGCCTCGACCAGCTCGCCGCCGGTGGTGGGTGGCGCGCTCGGCAGGGCCTTGGCCACCGTCCCGGGCGGGTCGGCCGGGGCGACCGGACGCTCGTGCAGTGTCGTCCAGTAGTCGGCGATCCAGTCGACGACGGCGTGGCCGGCGCGGCGGAACTCGTCCGGGTCCATGTGCGGGGCGCTCACCCGGACGAGTTGATCAGGCGGCGCGGGGGAGGGTCAAGAGCCGCGTGGCGTGACATCCATCGATATTGCGGAGCGGAAAGCGCTTGCCCTACGATGCGGCTGAGCCGGATCCGCGAGTTCCAGGGCGTTTCACCCCGACCAGATCGCCGTTCGTCGCCGCGGCGGCGGGCCGTTCACCGTGCTTCCCGGGCAGGGCAGGTGGACCACAGCGGTCATCACCGGATCCTCCGGAGGCAGTTCATGCACCCGTTACGACAACGGCTGATCGTGCTCGCCGCGTCGACGGCCACCGCCGTCGTGGCCGGCGCCGTCGGCACGGTCGTCGCCTCGGCCGCCGCCGTCGGCTGTCGCGTCGACTATCAGGTCACCAACCAGTGGCAGGGCGGCTTCGGCGCCAACGTCACCATCACCAACCTCGGCGAGGAGGTCAACGGCTGGGCCCTGACCTGGTCGTACGCCGCCGGCCAGCAGGTCACCCAGGCGTGGAACGCCACCGTCAGCCAGTCCGGCACCCAGGTGACCGCGCGCAACGTCGACTACAACGGCGTCCTCGCCACCAACGGCACCGCCTCGTTCGGGTTCAACGCCTCGTGGACGAGCAGCAACCCGGCGCCGGCCAGCTTCGCGCTCAACGGCGTCACGTGCACCGGGGCGGCGGGCACCGACGGCCCGACCACCCCGCCCCCGACCACCCCACCGCCCACCACGCCACCGCCCACCACGCCACCCCCGACCACCCCACCGCCGACGACGCCGCCACCCACCACGCCTCCGGCCGGGGCGAAGCAGATGGAGAACCTGGACCGAGGGTTGATCAGCGTCCGCTCCGGCAGCGGTAACCTGGTGTCCTGGCGGCTGCTCGGCACCGAGACCTCCGGCGTGGCGTTCAACCTCTACCGGGGCTCGACCAGGGTCAACGCCAACCCGATCACCGGCGCCACCAGCTACCTCGACAGCGGCGAGGCGGCCGGGTCCGCGTACACCGTGCGGGCCGTGGTGGGCGGCGCCGAGCAGGCGGCGTCCGCGCCCGCCCTGCAGTTCGCCAACGGCTACCTGGACGTGCCGTTGCAGGTGCCGGCCGGCGGGACCACCCCCAGCGGCGAGAGCTACACCTACAGCGCCAACGACGCCTCCGTCGGCGACCTCAACGGCGACGGCACCTACGAGATCGTGCTCAAGTGGGATCCGTCCAACGCCAAGGACAACTCCCAGTCCGGCTACACCGGCAACGTCTACGTCGACGCGTACACCCTGACCGGCACCCGGTTGTGGCGGGTCGACCTGGGCCGCAACATCCGCGCCGGCGCGCACTACACCCAGTTCCAGGTGTACGACTACGACGGCGACGGCCGCGCCGAGGTGGCCATGAAGACCGCCGACGGCACCCGCTCCGGCACCGGTCAGCTCATCGGTTCGTCGTCGGCGGACTACCGCAACTCCAGCGGCTACGTGCTCTCCGGCCCGGAGTACCTGACCATGTTCAACGGTCAGACCGGCGCGATCGCATCCACCGTGAACTACGACCCGCCGCGCGGCACCGTGTCGTCCTGGGGCGACTCGTACGGCAACCGGGTGGACCGGTTCCTCGCCGGCACCGCCTACCTGGACGGTCAGCGTCCCTCGCTGATCATGGCCCGGGGCTACTACACCCGGGCGGTCATCGCGGCGTGGGACTTCCGCAACGGCACGCTGACCAAGCGCTGGACGTTCGACTCGAACGCCTCCGGCAACGGCGCCGCCGCCGGCCAGGGCAACCACCAGCTCTCCGTGGCCGACGTCGACGCCGACGGCCGCCAAGAGATCGTCTACGGCGCCGCCACCATCGACGACAACGGTCGGTTGCTCTACTCGACGGGCAACGGGCACGGCGACGCCCTGCACGTCGGGGACCTCGACCCGGGCCGCGCCGGCCTGGAGGTGTTCAAGGTCGACGAGGACGCGAGCAAGCCCAGCTCCTGGTTCGCGGACGCCCGTACCGGTCAGATCCTGTGGTCCACGCCGGCCTCCGGCGACAACGGCCGGGGTGTCTCCGCGGACATCTGGGCGGGCAGCCCCGGCGCGGAGTCGTGGTCGGCGGCGGTTGCCGGCCTGGCCAACACGCGCGGGCAGAACGTGGGGCGCAAGCCGTCGTCGATGAACTTCCTCGCCTGGTGGGACGGCGACCCGGTCCGCGAGCTGCTGGACGCCACGAAGATCGACAAGTACGGCACCAGCGGCGAGACCCGGCTGCTCGACGGCAGTGGGGTGGCGTCCAACAACGGCACCAAGTCCACGCCCGCGCTCTCCGGCGACATCCTGGGCGACTGGCGCGAGGAGGTGATCTGGCGGACCACCGACAGCCGGGCGCTGCGCATCTACAGCACGCCCACTCCGACCAGCACCCGGATCTACACCCTGATGCACGACCCGCAGTACCGGGTGGCGATCGCGTGGCAGAACACCGCCTACAACCAGCCGCCACACCCGGGGTTCTTCATTGGCGACCAGATGGCTAGCCCACCGACCCCGAACATCTACCTACGCTGATCTGACTCTGGCGGTCCTGATCGGGTTCGCCTAAGGTGGCAGGCACCGGGCCGCAGCCGCGGAATCCGCACAGCTGCAGCCCGGTGCTCCACACCGCGGCATTCCCGACCCGTCCCGACCGGGAATGCCGTACCACCACCGGCACCAACATTAGGCACCGTCCGGGTCGCGGGGGTGACGCTGACGTGAAGATCGTGTTTCACGCGTCCCGGCGCAGACCCCCCGCCACCTGCTCGGCGATCAACTCGTACGACCGCACCCGGTCGGCCACGTCGTAGACCAGGGTGGTGAGCATCAGCTCGTCCGCACCGGTGCGCTCCTGCAACTCGGTCAACTGCCGGCGCACCGTCTCCGGCGAGCCCAGCGCCTGACCGTCACGCCGCGCCAGCACGAACTCCCGCTCGATCTCGGTGTACGGGTACGCCGCCGCCTCGTCGGGCGTCGACAGCGGCTCCGGTCGACCGGAGCGCAGCTTCAGGAACGACAGCGCGCTCGGACCGGCCAGCCACTCGGCCCGCTCGTCGGTCTCGGCGCAGACCGCGTTGACGGCCACCATCGCGTACGGCTTGTCCAGCCACTGCGACGGCCGGAAGTTCTGCCGGTACAGCGCCAGCGCCGGCAGCGTGTTCGCCGAGCTGAAGTGGTGCGCGAACGAGAACGGCAGACCGAGCAGGCCGGCGAGCTGGGCGCTGAAACCGCTGGAGCCGAGCAGCCAGATGGCCGGCTGCTCACCGCGACCCGGCGTGGCGATGATCTGCCCCGGCTTCTCCCCGCTGAAGTAGTCCATCAGGTCCGTCAGCTCGCGCGGGAAGTGCTCTGCGGACAGGCCCTCCATGGTGCGGCGCAACGCCAGCGCGGTCACCTGGTCGGTGCCCGGGGCCCGCCCGATGCCCAGGTCGATCCGACCCGGGTGCAGCGCCTCCAGGGTCCCGAACTGCTCGGCCACCACCAGCGGCGCGTGGTTGGGCAGCATCACCCCGCCCGAGCCGAGGCGGATCGTCGACGTGTTCGCCGCCAGGTGCGCCAGCAGGACCGCCGGCGCGGAGCTGGCGATCGCCGGCATGTTGTGGTGCTCGGCCACCCAGAAGCGGTGGTAGCCCAGCTCCTCGGTGCGCCGGGCCAGCTCGGTGGTGGCCTGCAGGGCCGCGCCAGCGGTGGTGCCCTTGGCGACCGGGGCAAGATCAAGAACAGACAACGGTACGGTGATCACACGCAGTGCCAACTCCCTGGCCTGCCCATTCATTCCGGCCGCCGCTCACCCCACCCCGCGGGCCTGCTCGAAGATCAGGCTGGTCTGCGTGTGCTGCACCACCGGATCGACCGCGAGATGATCCAGCACGAAGTCCCGCAGCGCGTCACCCGACGCCGCCCGCACGTGCAGCACGTAATCCTCCGCGCCGGCCACGTGGAACACCGACACCACCCCGGGCAGGCGCACCGACCGGGCCCGGAACGCGTCCACCGCCGCCCGCTCGTGCGCGGTCAACCGCACCGACACCAGCGCCTGCAACGGCAGGCCCAGCGCGGCCGGATCCACCTCGGCGTGGAAACCCCGGATCGCCCCGCGCTCGCGCAACGCCCGTGTCCGAGTCAGACACGTCGACGGCGCCACCCCCACCCGCTCGGCGAGCGCGTTGTTCGGCAACCGGCCGTCCGCCGCCAGCTCGGTGAGGATCGCGCGGTCCACCTCGTCCAGGGCCGGATACGGCCGCACTTCGTTCGGCTCAGGGGGCATCCGAGCATCCTCCACCGAATCTCCTGACGAAGCCAGCCCTCATCTCAGAATTATTCACCAACCCATTGCCCTCTCGGCGCCGGATGTTCGACGCTACCGCCATGACGACGGTGGACACCCGGGCCGTACACGCCGGCCGCGACGACCTGCGCACGCTCGGTGTGCACGTGCCACCGATCGACCTCTCCACCACCAACCCACTGCCGTCGGTCGACGACGGCGGCAACGCCTACGAACAACTCGCCACCGGCGGCACCCTCCCCGCCGACGGCAGCGCCGTCTACCAGCGGCTCTGGAACCCCACAGTCGCCCGCTTCGAAACCGCCCTCGCCGAACTGGAGGGCACCGCCCAGGCCGTCGCCTTCGCCAGCGGCATGGCCGCCCTCACCGCCACCCTGCTCGCCGCCACCCGCGACGGCCACCGCCACATCGTCGCCGTCCGACCCCTCTACGGCGGCACCGACCACGTCCTCGCCACCGGCCTGCTCGGCACCACCGTCACCTGGGCCCACCCCGACCAGGTCGCCGCCGCCGTCCGCCCCGACACCGCACTGGTCGTCATCGAGACGCCCGCCAACCCCACCCTCGACCTCGTCGACATCGCCGCCCTCGCCACCGCCGCCGGCGACGTACCCCTGCTCGTCGACAACACCGTCGCCACCCCCGTGCTCCAACAACCCGCCCGGCACGGCGCCACCCTCGTCCTGCACAGCGCCACCAAGAGCATCGGCGGGCACGGCGACGTCCTCGCCGGCGTCGTCGCCTGCGACGCCGACTGGGCCGTCCGACTGCGCCAGGTCCGCGCCGTCACCGGCGCGATCCTGCACCCCCTCGGCGGCTACCTCCTGCACCGCGGCCTGCAGACCCTGCCGCTGCGGGTCCGCGCCCAACAGGCCACCGCCGAGAAACTCGCCGGCTGGCTCGCCGACCACCAAGCCGTACACCGGGTGCACCACCCCTCGGTGTACGACCCGGCGGCGCTCGTCGGACGCCAGATGTCCGGACCCGGCAGCCTGCTCGCCTTCGAGGTACGCGGCGGCGCACCCGCCGCCGCCACCGTCGCCGCCGCCTGCCGGCTGATCACCCACGCCGTGTCCCTCGGCGGCGTGGACACCCTCATCCAGCACCCCGCGTCGCTCACCCACCGGCCCGTCGAGGGCGACGCGAAGCCCGACGGCGCGCTGCTGCGCCTCTCCGTCGGCCTGGAGGACCCCGACGACCTGCGCGCCGACCTCGCCCAGGCGCTCGACACGATCGCCTGATCAGCGCAGCTCGCGGTTGCCCAGCACCCGGGTCGGTGCGCCCTCCCGCGCCACCCGCAGCATCGCCCGACCGATCCCGTCCGTCGTGGTTACCTGGTTGGGGAAGAGGCGCCGCAACAGCGGGAACAGCGGACGGGTGACCGCATACCCCAACCGGTACCACCGCGTCTTCGACACCGCCCCGTGCGTCGGCTGGATGAAGCCCGGCCGCGCGGCATACCCGTTGGGCAGCAGGTCGATGATCGCGTTCTCGGCACGGCCCTTGACCCGCGCCCACATCACCCGACCCTGTTCGGTCGAGTCGGTCCCCACACCCGAGACGTAGACGAACGTGACCTGCGGACTCACCTCGGCAAACACCCGCGCCGCAGCGAGGGGATAGTCGAAGCTGATCCGGGTGTACGCCGCCTCGTCCAGACCCAGCGACGAGACGCCCAGGCAGTAGAAGCAGGCGTCGACGTCGGTGAGCTCCGCGCGTACCGCCTCCAGGTCACCCACGTCGGGGACCGTCAGCTCCCGCAGCTTCGGATCCTGCCGACCGGTCGGCCTCCGGCCGACGGTGAGCACCTCCCGCACGTCCTCGGCGAGCAGACACTCCCGCAGCACGCCCTGGCCGACCATCCCGGTCGCACCGAAGATGACCACCCGCATCAGTACCCGCCCTCCGTCGTCAACACCCGCACAGGCTCCCACGCACGGCACGTCCGCCACCCACTCCGCCGGTCGATCATGAAGCTATTGCCCTCGATGTCGGCGTGTCGGCGCAACAACTTCATGATCACCAGGGCTGGGCGGGTGACCTGGCGGCGGGTCAGGACTTGGGGCCTACGTGCCGGTCCAGCGCGGCGACCGCGTTGCGCCGCGCCACCGAGAGGGAGTTGCGGCGGTTCATCCGCCAGGCGACGCCGAGCAGGTCGAGGCTCCACTGGCAGAGCCCCATGATGTCGGTCGACTCGTTGGTGAACATGTAGCGCGGGTAGACGTAGTCCCTGCCGCGCATTGTCACCCGGTTGGCGACGCGGCAGCCGTCGGAGTGGAACAGCCCTCTCAGGAAGTCGCCGGGGTGCTGTTCGATGATCGGCCTTTGCCAGTCGGCGAGGACGATCGGTCGCTCGTGCTTCCTGCCAGGACCGTGCTGCGGGAGCAGGCAGGGCCAGTGAAGGCCGTAACTCTGTACGCCCACGCAACCCTGCTTCTGGACCCGTTGCACCTTCGAGGCCAACACGGCTCGCATGGCCACATCGCACGCCTCGATCAGCCCGGGCCAGTCATTGGAACAGTAGATGCGCAACACCGGAACACGCGCCGTCGTCACCAGGTGGCCGTCGCCCAAGTAGAGACCGAGCAGGTAGGCGTAGGCCGCGGGGTTGGTCGGATTGTCGATATCCGGCCGACATCGGAAGCAGCGCAGCTCCGTGCCGTGCCGCGCCGGTTCGGGTCGGTCGACGCACCAGTGCCAGACGGTTGCGTACGGCAACGAGAGCTTCCGAGCTACGGAAGAAATGCTGTGTCCGCGAACGCGGAGTGCGCGGGCCTGTGCCCGCATCTGCGGTGGATGCACGTCCACATCGTCGAACAGCTGTATGACAAGTGTGCCGGGAGCGGGATTCGAACCCGCAAGCCCTTTCGGGCAGAAGTGTTTGAGACTTCCGTGTATGCCGTTCCACCATCCCGGCGGGTGGCGCCTACTGTACCCGACTACTCTCATGCGGGAGCATGGGTGGTAGCCGTGCAGTGATCGATGGTGGGGGTAGGGCTGGTGGCTGAGATGCCGACGGATGCCGAGCGCAGGCGCGTACTGATCGCCGAGGACGAGGCGCTGATCCGGCTGGACCTCGCCGAGATGCTGGTCGAAGAGGGCTACGAGGTGGTGGGGGAGGCCGGCGACGGCGAGACCGCCGTGCGCCTGGCCGAGGAGCTGAAGCCTGACCTCGTCATCCTCGACATCAAGATGCCGATCATGGATGGGCTGGCCGCCGCCGAGCGGATCGCCGGCGCCCGGATCGCTCCGGTGATCATCCTGACCGCGTTCAGCCAGCGGGATCTGGTGGAGCGGGCGCGGGCCGCGGGCGCGATGGCGTACCTGGTGAAGCCCTTCCAGAAGAGTGACCTGGTCCCGGCGGTGGAGATCGCGCTGTCGCGCTACTCGGAGGTCGCGGCCCTGGAGGCCGAGGTCGCGAGCCTGACCGACCGCCTGGAGATCCGCAAGACGGTCGAGCGCGCCAAGGGCGCGCTGATGACGACGTACGGGATGACCGAGCCGCAGGCGTTCAAGTGGATCCAGCGCACGGCGATGGACCACCGGATGACCATGAAGGAGGTCGCCGAGCGGATCCTCGCGGAGACCGCCGGCGGCGAGGTGGCGCAGCAGCCGACCGTCTGAGCGGGTCTGCCCAGCTCGGGGGTCACCGCGCACGACGGGCGGTGGTTAGCATCGACGGGTGTCCGTCCGACGGGTGATCGCGGTGTTCGGCCTCTTCGCGCTGCTGCTCGCCGGCTGTGACGGGCCGGCCGCGCCGACCGGTGAGCGGTCGTCCGCTGCCGCCGCGCCCATGCTGCGGCCGGCGTGGCAGGCGTTGACGCTGCCGGCGCCGCCGGGTGGCGCGGGCCGCCTGTTGGTACGCGACGTGGCGGCGTGCGCGGGCCGGTGGTTCCTGGTCGGCGGGGTCGCGGACGCCGCTGGCGGCACGCGCCCGGCGGTCTGGACCAGCGTGGACGGTACGGCGTGGACGGTCCTGCCGGTGCGGGCGGATTCGTTCTACGGCAAGCAGAACGTGCTGTCGTCGGTGGCGTGCCGCGACGGCCGGGCGGCGGTGATCGGCGCGAAGGTCGGCGGGGCGCACGGCTACCCGCGGGTGAGCACATGGCGGCAGGTGGCCGACGGCGCGCTGGTCGAGGTGCAGGCGTCCTTCGAGACGTACGGCGGGCCGAAGGCGGTGAACGTGTCCCGCCTGGCGGCGGGTCCGTCGGGTTGGTTGATCGTGGGCAACCGTTCGGCGGGTGCGGCCTCCTGGGTGTCGTCACCGGAGGCGGCGGAGTTCGCGCTGGTGGAGGGCGCGCCGGGGCTGGCGAGTGACAGCACAGGGGTGACCTGGGCGTTCGACGCGGCGGCGACGTCGTCGGGTTGGCTGGCCGTGGGTGGTCTGCTGCCGGCGGGCCGGATCGACCGGGACCCGGCGGTGTGGTCGTCGCCGGACGGGCGGTCGTGGCAGCGCACGGTGTTGCCGGGTGGTCCGGAGTACGAGGAGTTGCAGCGCGTGGTGCTGGCCGGCGGGGTGCCGGTGGCCGTCGGGCTGCGGGGGGCGACGTTCGGCGCGTGGCGTCAGGAGGCGGCGGGCTGGGTGGCGGCGGGGGCGTTCGGTCGGCGGTCCGCGGCGGGGGTGCCGCAGGTGGCGTCGCTGGTGGCCTCCGGTGATCGGCTGTTCGCCGCAGTGACGGACGGTGCGCGTTACTCGGTGTGGGTGTCGACGGATCGGGGTGGATCGTGGCGGGAGGCCGCGATGCCACTCGATGTGGCGGCGGGTGCCGACCGGGACGTGGCGCTGGTCGCGGTGGGTGACCGGTGGTGGCTGGCGGTGGACGACGGTTCGCGGTCCGGGTTGTGGTGGGCGGGCGGGGTGGGCACCTGAGGGTGGGGCCGGTGGCCGGGCGGCCGACTGTCGGATTGTTTGCGCAGGTCAGATTGTCTTTTCGGTGGGCTCCGTCGGTCCGGGTGGGTGGGCGGGCGCTCAGACCGACCGTGGGCTTAAGGACCGATCGACGGATTCACCTGTTACGCGCATCGACAGGATTGCCCGCGTCTTCGTAACGGTTTCGCAGACCCCGCGTTCAGGCCTTCCGGGACGGTATGCGGTGTCGGTACGCTCCGCCATCACGAGCCGTTACGCAGGGGGCGTCCCTGCGGGGTGGGTGGATCTGCGGTCTGCGTGCTGTCGCCGTCACTACGGGTCAGTCGCGTCCGCATCTGGAGGAGGTCAGGAAGCCGTGAGGCGAAGCTATGTACGGGCGCTGGGCACCGTTGCGCTCGCCGCGACCCTGGTGGTCGCGGCAGGTTGCCAGGATTCCGGTGGCGGCGACGGTGGGACCGCGTCCGGTGACTGCGGTGGCAAGATCGCGATCTTCGGCGCGTTCACCGGTGACAACGCGGGTCTGGTGATCCCGTCGCTCAACGGCGCGAAGCTCGCCGTGAAGCAGTTCAACGAGGCGAACCCGAACTGCAAGGTCACCATGCAGGATTTCGACACCCAGGGTGACCCGGCTGTCGCGACCCCGTTCGCGAACCAGATCGCGGGTGACAACTCGTTCCTCGGTGTCATCGGTGGTCACTTCTCCGGTGAGTCGGATGCCACCATGCCGATCTACCAGGCCGCGGGCCTGGCGATGGTGGCCCCGTCGGCCACCCGCACCGACCTGACCCAGAAGGGCAACACGTCCTTCTTCCGGGTCGTCGGCAACGACGGCACGCAGGCCGGCGCGGTGGCGAGCTACCTGAAGGCGCAGAACGCCGCGAAGGTCTTCATGATCGACGACGCCAGCGCGTACGGTGCCGGCATCACCGACGAGCTGGGCAAGCAGCTCGGCCCGCTGGTGGTCAACAAGGACAAGATCCAGGAGCGGCAGGCGCAGTTCGACGCCACCATCTCCAAGATCAAGGCCGCGCAGGCGGACTACGTCTTCTACGGCGGTTACACCCGTGAGGCCGCCCCGCTCGTGAAGCAGATGCGCGCTGCCGGTGTCCAGGCCAAGTTCGTCGGCCCGGACGGTCTGTACGACCCGGCGTTCCCGAAGGGCGCCTCCGGCGGTGCCGAGGGCGCGATCATCACCTGCCCGTGCCTCCCGGCCGACAAGGCTGGCGGCACCTTCTCCGCCGACTACCAGAAGGAGTTTGGCATCGCGCCGGGCTCCTACGGTGCGGAGGGCTTCGACGCCGCCAAGATCTACCTGGACGCCTTCAAGGACGGCAAGAAGACCCGGGCCGACATCCTGGCGTACGTGAAGGCGTACGACAAGCAGGGTGTGTCGAAGTACATCAAGTTCGACTCCAAGGGCGACGTCGACCCGTCGAAGGTCGTCATCTGGGCCTACCAGATCAAGGGCGAGGCCATCGAGCCGCTGCAGGAGCTCAAGCTCAGCTGACGCCATGGCGATGGAGTGCGGCCGGGGTGTCTCACCCCGGCCGCACTCGATTCAAGGAGACCCCCGGTGCATTTCGATGAACTGATCGGTCATCTCGGCCAGCACACGGTCGATGGCCTTTCCAAGGGCGCTATCTACGCCCTGATCGCCCTTGGTTACACACTCGTCTACGGCGTCCTTCGTCTGATCAACTTCGCGCACTCCGAGGTCTTCATGGTCGGCACCTTCGCGGTGCTGATCCTGTGGAACCAGCTCGGCGTGGAAAATAACCCCCCTGTCGGCCAGGCGATCCTGTTCCTGGTGCTCGGCCTCATCGTCGCGGCGGTCGCCTCGGGCGGTACGGCTCTGGCGCTCGAACGGGTCGCGTACCGGCCGCTGCGGCGCAAGAACGCGCCGCCGCTGATCTTCCTGATCACCGCGATCGGTCTTTCGCTGGTGTTCGTGGAGCTCTTCGGGCAGGTGCTGCCCAAGCTGCTGGGCGGCGCGCTGCCGGATGTGTTCGGCCGGCCCCGGCAGATCGTCGGTATGCCGACGATCATCCAGCAGGAAACCCTGTTCACCATCGGCAACACCGGGATCACCAACATCCAGGTGATCGTGTTCGTCGCGGCCGTGGTGATGATGGCGCTGCTCGACTGGTTCATCAACCGCACCCGGTACGGCCGGGGCGTGCGCGCGGTGGCGCAGAACCCGGAGACGGCCGCGCTGATGGGCGTCAACCAGGAACGCGTCATCATGCTGATCTTCGTGCTGGGTGGCATCATGGCCGGCGCGGCCGCGCTGCTGTGGAGCATGCGGTTCGGCTTCACCCAGAACAGCATCGGCTTCGTGCTCGGCCTGAAGGCGTTCACCGCCGCGGTCCTGGGCGGCATCGGTAACCTGCGCGGCGCGCTGCTGGGTGGCCTCTTCCTCGGCATCGTCGAGGTCTACGGCGCCACGCTCTTCGCGTCCAACTGGGAGGACGTCATCGCCTTCGTGGTGCTGATCGTGGTGCTGATGTTCCGGCCGACCGGTCTGTTGGGCGAGTCGCTCGGGAGGGCCCGCGCATGATCAACAAGATTCGCTCCGCAGATCAGCGGCGGGTGACGCTGCTGACCGGCATCGGCGACCGCTGGCGGGCGCTCACGAAGTGGCAGCAGGCCCTCGGGCTGGCCGCCTTCGTGGCGATCCTCTACTACCTGCCGCTCCTCGGCATTCCGGGCCTGACCTGGCTGCGTACCGACTCGATCGAGGGCGGCAACAACTGGGCGGGCGTGCTCTTCGTCTGCGCCATCTACGTGCTGGTCGCGATCGGCCTGAACGTGGTGGTCGGTCTCGCCGGCCTGCTCGACCTGGGCTACATCGGCTTCTTCGCCATCGGCGCGTACAGCGTGGCGTTGTTCGGTTCGGTGAACTCCCCGGTGGTGAAGTGGATCCAGCAGGAGTTCAACCTCCCGCCGACGTGGGCGGTGACCTGGGCGATCTGCCTGTTCATCGCGATCGTGCTGACCATGATCTCCGGGGTGCTGCTGGGCTGGCCGACGCTGCGGCTGCGCGGTGACTACCTGGCCATCGTGACGCTGGGCTTCGGCGAGATCATCCGGATCGTGGCCCGCAACGCCACCGGTCTGACCAACGGCCCGGTGGGCATCTCGGCCATCCCCGGTCCGGAGGGTGCGCCGTCGCCGGACAACAAGGTCTTCGGCCTGATCGACGCGAAGCCCTGGTACTGGTTGGCGATCACGTTCGTGCTGATCATGGTGTTCCTGGTTCGCCGGCTGGAGCACAGCCGGGTCGGCCGGGCGTGGCTGGCGGTGCGCGAGGACGAGGACGCCGCCGCGGTGATGGGTGTCTACCCGTTCAAGTTCAAGCTCTGGGCGTTCGCCATCGGCGCGGCGCTCGGCGGCCTGTCGGGCTTCCTCTTCGGCAGCCGGAACGCGTTCATCGACCCGACCCAGTTCAACGCGAACCTGTCCATCCTCTTCGTCGCGATGGTGGTGGTCGGTGGCTCCGGCAACATGATCGGCGTCTCGCTCGGCGCGGTGCTGCTGGCGTACCTGCCGGAGCGGTTCCGCGACTTCGCCGACTACCGGTGGCTGGTCTTCGGCCTGGCCATGGTTTTGGTGATGATCCTGCGTCCGCAGGGCCTGGTCCCGAGCCGGCGGCGTGCCCGCGAGTTCAAGGACCGCGCGGAAGAGGCAGAGGAGGTGCCCGCTCATGTCTGACCAGACCACCAGCACGTCAGCGCCGAAGATCCCGACTCAGCCGGGGCCTCGGCAGGTGCTTCTCGAAGTCGACGACGTCACGCTCCGCTTCGGCGGCGTGGTCGCCCTCGACAAGATCAATTTCCAGATCTACGAGGGCGAGATCCTCGGCCTCATCGGGCCGAACGGCGCCGGCAAGACCACCAGCTTCAACGTGATGACCGGGGTCTACAAGCCGACGTCGGGCGCGGTCCGGTTCCGGGGCCAGAAGGTGACCGGCCGCAAGCCGCACCAGATCAGCCAGTTGGGCATCTCCCGGACGTTCCAGAACATCCGTCTCTTCCCGGAGATGACGGCGCTGGAGAACGTCATGGTCGGCACGGACTCCCGGCACAAGACAAGCGTGCCGGGGGCGCTGTTCCGGCTCTACCGGGTGCGACCCAAGCCGGAGGAGCTGCCGCAGGTCACCGCCGCGTCCGGGATCGCCCGGACCTGGCAGCAGGTGCGCCTGTCGGCCGCGAAGATCTTCGGCCTGTCCCGGCACATCCTGGAGGAGCGGGCGGCGGAGGCCAAGGCGCTCGAGTTGCTGCGCTTCGTCGGGATCGCCGACCGGGCCAACGACGAGGCGCGCAACCTGCCGTACGGCTACCAGCGCCGGTTGGAGATCGCCCGCGCGCTGGCCACCGAGCCGAAGCTGATCTGCCTGGACGAGCCGGCCGCCGGCTTCAACCCGGCGGAGAAGGAGGAGCTCCTCACCCTGATCCGCAAGATCCGTGACATGGGCCTGACCGTCCTGCTCATCGAGCACGACATGCGGCTGGTCATGGGTGTCACCGACCGGATCGTGGTGCTGGAGTTCGGCCGCAAGATCGCCGAGGGTGCGCCCGCGGAGGTCAGCCGCGATCCGAAGGTGATCGCCGCGTACCTGGGGGAGCCCGCCGATGAGCCTGCTTGAGCTCGAGAACGTCGCCGTCGCGTACGGCCGGATCGAGGCGTTGCACGGGATCAGCCTCACCGTCAACGAGGGTGAGGTGGTGGCCCTGATCGGCGCGAACGGCGCCGGTAAGACCACCACGATGCGGGCCATCTCCGGGACCAGGGCGCTCAGCACCGGGAAGATCACGTTCAACGGTGAGGACATCAGCAAGCTCCGGGCCGACCTGCGGGTGGTGCGGGGGTTGTGTCAGTCGCCGGAGGGGCGGCAGATCTTCCCCGGCATGACGGTCATGGAGAACCTGGACATGGGGGCGTACACCCGGCGGGACTCCGCCGGCATCGCCGCCGACCTGGAACGGGTGCTGACCCTCTTCCCCCGGCTGGCCGAGCGGCGCAAGCAGGCCGGTGGCACCCTCTCCGGCGGCGAGCAGCAGATGCTCGCGGTCGGTCGGGCGCTGATGAGCCGTCCGAAGCTGCTGCTGCTCGACGAGCCGTCGATGGGTCTGGCACCGCTGGTGATCCGGCAGATCTTCGACATCATCACCGAGATCAACCAGCAGGGCACCACGATCCTGCTGGTCGAGCAGAACGCCCAGCAGGCGCTCTCCCGGGCACACCGCGGCTACGTGCTGGAGACCGGCCGGATCGTGAAGGAGGGGTCCGGCCAGGACCTGCTGCACGACCCGTCGGTCAAGGAGGCGTACCTCGGCGTGGCCTGAGCCACCGCATCCGGCGGCCGGTCGTCCCCTCGCGGGCGGCCGGCCGTCGGCGTACGTGCCGTGGTGGGTGTTTTCGCGCCGGCGGCGCGGTGCCGCCACCCGGGGTTGTCGGTGCGACGGACTAGAGTCGCTGCCGTGACAGCTACGACGCCGCGCCTGCTCCTCGTCGACGGACATTCCCTGGCATACCGGGCGTTCTTCGCCCTGCCGGTGGAAAACTTCTCCACCACGACGGGTCAGCCGACCAACGCGGTGTACGGCTTCACCTCGATGCTGATCAACGTCCTGCGCGACGAGCAGCCCACCCACATCGTCGTCGCCTTCGACGTCTCCCGCCGGTCCTTCCGCACGGAGAAGTACGCGGAGTACAAGGCCGGCCGCAGCGAGACGCCGACCGACTTCAAGGGCCAGGTCAGCCTCGTCAAGGAGGTCCTGGCGGCGCTGCAGATCCCGGTGGTCGAGATGGAGGGCTTCGAGGCCGACGACGTCATCGCGACGCTCGCCTGCCAGGCCCGCGACCAGGGCATGTCGGTGCTGATCAGCAGCGGCGACCGCGACGCGTTCCAACTCGTCGACGATCAGATCACCGTCCTCTACCCGCGCAAGGGCGTCTCCGACCTGGCCCGGATGGACCCGGCGGCGATCGAGGCGAAGTACGGCGTCGGGCCGCAGCAATACCGGGACCTGGCCGCGTTGGTCGGCGAGACCAGCGACAACCTGCCCGGCATCCCCGGCGTCGGCCCGAAGACCGCCGCCAAGTGGATCACCACGTACGGCGGGGTGGAGGGCGTGATCGCCCGCGCCGACGAGATCAAGGGCAAGGCCGGCGACAGCCTGCGCGAGCGGCTCGCCGACGTGATCCGCAACTACGAGATCAACCGGCTCGTGTCCGATCTGGAGCTGCCGCTGCGCCCGGAGGACACCCGCTGGGCCGGCTGGGACCGGGAGGCCGTGCACCAGGTCTTCGACACGCTGGAGTTCCGCATCCTGCGCGACCGCCTCTACCAATATTTGGAGGCCGTCGAGCCGGAGGCCGAGTCGGGCTTCGACCTGACCGGTGAGGTGCTCACCGAGCCGGGTGGGCTCGCCGCCTGGCTGGGCACGCACGCCCCGACCGGCACCCCGGTCGGGCTCGCGGTCAAGCTCGACACCGGCCCCAACCGCCGGCACACCGCCTCGATCACCGGCCTGGCGCTGGCCAGCGCCGGTGGCGCGGCCGCCTGGGTGGACCCGACCGGGCTCGACGCCTCCGACGAGAGCGCCCTCGCGGCCTGGCTGGCCGACGCGCAGCGGCCCAAGGTGCTGCACGACAGCAAGCCGGCGGTGCTGGCCTGCGCCGCACACGGCTGGGAGCTGGCCGGCATCGTCCGCGACACCCAGATCGCCGCGTACCTGGCCCGTCCCGACCAGCGGTCCTACGACCTGACCGACCTGGCCCTGCGCTACCTGCACCGCGAGCTGCGGGTGGACGCGCCCGAGACCGGGCAGCTCACCCTCGACGGGCTGGGCGACGAGAGCGTGGCCGAGCAGAACCTCATGCTCCAGGCCCGCGCCACCCTCGACCTCGCCGACGCGATCGACGCCGAGCTGTCCCGTGACGGTGAGCAGTCCGCGCGGCTGATGGCCGGGGTGGAGCTGCCGCTGATGCGGGTGCTCGCGGGCATGGAGCGCACCGGCATCGCCGCCGACAACGACTACCTGCACGAGTTGGAGGCGCACTTCGCCGGCGAGGTCAAGACCGCCGCGCAGGGTGCGTACGAGGCGGTGGGCCGAGAGTTCAACCTCGGCTCGCCCAAGCAGTTGCAGGAGATCCTCTTCACCGAGCTGGGCCTGCCGAAGACCAAGAAGATCAAGACGGGCTACACGACCGACGCCGACGCCCTGCAGTGGCTCTACGCGCAGCAGCCGCACCCGGTGCTGGCGCACCTGCTGCGCCACCGCGACGTCGCCAAGCTCAAGTCGACGGTGGACGGCCTGCTCAAGTCCGTCTCCGACGACGGCCGGATCCACACCACCTTCAACCAGACGGTGGCGGCCACCGGGCGCCTCTCCTCGACCGAGCCCAACCTGCAGAACATCCCGATCCGCACCGAGGAAGGCCGGCGCATCCGCCGGGCCTTCGTGGTGGGTGAGGGGTACGAGTGCCTGCTCACCGCCGACTACAGCCAGATCGAAATGCGGATCATGGCGCACCTCTCCTCGGACGACGCGCTGATCGAGGCGTTCAACTCCGGGGCCGACTTCCACGCCGCCACCGCCTCGTCGGTCTTCGGCGTGCCGGTCGACGAGGTCACTCCGGACCAGCGGCGCAAGATCAAGGCAATGAACTACGGCCTGGCGTACGGGCTCAGCGCGTTCGGTCTGTCCCAGCAGCTCAACATCAACACCGAAGAGGCGCGCGGCCTGATGGAGAACTACTTCGCCGGCTTCGGCGGAGTGCGTGACTACCTGCACCAGGTGGTCGCCAAGGCCCGTCAGGACGGCTACACCTCCACGATTCTGGGTCGCCGCCGCTACCTTCCCGACCTGGTGAGCGACAACCGGCAGCGCCGCGACATCGCCGAGCGGATGGCTCTCAACGCCCCCATCCAGGGCTCGGCCGCCGACATCATCAAGGTGGCGATGCTGCACGTCGACACCGCGCTCGCCGACGCCGGCCTGCGCTCCCGGATGCTGTTGCAGGTGCACGACGAACTGGTCTTCGAGGTCGCCCCGGGTGAGCGGGAGGCGTTGGAGGCGCTGGTGCGGCGTGAGATGGGTGGGGCGTACCCGCTGTCGGTGCCGCTGGAGGTGTCGGTCGGCGAGGGTCGGGACTGGAACAGCGCGGATCACTGATTCTTTCGTGGTTGCGGTGGGGGGTTCCGGGGGGGGCCCCCCCCCCCCCGGGGGGGCGGGGGGGGGGCGGGGGGGGGGGGGGGGGCCCCCGCCCCCCCCCCCGGGGCCCCCGGC
>NZ_JBIDDK010000003.1:452617-495261 GCF_043205095.1 Micromonospora sp. NPDC047557
TAGTTGTTGGTGGGGGGGGGGGGGGGGGGGGGGGGGGGCCCCCCCCCGCGGCGGGGGGGGGGGGGGGTGGGGCCGGGGGGGGGGGGGGCCCCCCCGCACCCCCTACCGGGTCGCCCTGCTCGCGTTGCTGCCGGCCGTCGCCCCGTAGGTTGATCTCGGTCCGTCCTTGTTGGTGATCCTTGTTTGGTTGGGGTTACTTCATGGGGTCGTGGCCCCAGTTCATGAGGGACCAGCGCCACTTGGTGTCGCGGACTTCGCCGGACGGGCGCTGGGCCATGTGCCGGCGGACGTAGCCGACCACCTTGCGCATGTGCTTGTAGTCGCCCTCGGACAGGTCGGCGCGCTTGCGGCGCAACAGATTGATGATCTTTCTGCCGGATTCGTGCCCGACGGACTCGCCGCCGCCGGAGTGACCACCCTTGTGCCAGCCGACCTGCTTCGACTCGTCGGTCTCCAGCCAGGAGGACAGCTCGCCGGGCTTCATGTTCACCGCTTCGGTGAACTCCCGGTAGGTGTCCCGGCCGTCGTCACCTCTGCTCATGACGCAGCGCCTCGGGGCGGTGGGCCACGTCGCGGCCCGTACCGTCACTGCGGACCCGGTACTGCGGATCGTCGGGGGCCGCGTTCACAGCCCGCCCGCGGATCCGCGTCCGGTCGGTGATCTCCTCCTGGACCACGCCGTACGCGCGGCTGCCGTGGGCCGACCAAGAGACCTGGTCGCCCTCGTGGAACCTCTGCTCGGCCATGGCCCTCGGCTACCCGACACCGCCGGGGCGAAACGGCTAGGGGGTGATCTCGGCGACGGACAGCTTGATGTCGAACGGCTCGGTCAGCTCGATCACGTCGGGCCCGTCGGCGACCAGCTCGTACTGCCGCTCACCGCCCGGCCCGAACCGGTCGCCAATCCGGTACGCGTACACGTGCACCGGGTCCTGCTCGATCCGCCAGTAGAACGGGATGCCGGCGGCGGCGTACTCCCCGGGCTTCGCAAACCGGTCGATCCGTCGCGTGCCGGGCGAGACGACCTCGACGGCGAGCACGACGTCCTTCGGTTGCAGGATGGAATGGACGGACGCCACGCCGGCACGGTGCAACAGCACGTCGGGCTGTCGGCTCGTGTTGTGGCTGAGCTTGACACCGATGGCCTGGGCAGCGCCGAGGTGCTGCGGTGCGTGGCTGTGCAGCCAGAGCCACAACAGGCTGGAGATGTTCTGATGGCCCAGGGTGGGGGAGGGTGTCACCTGGATAACTCCGTCGACGAGTTCGACGCGGGGGGCGTCGTCCGGCAGGGCGAGCAGATCCTCCAGCGTGTAGTCGGCACGCTGCTGCCGCATCGGATCCGGACACCAGGGGCCATGTGATGTCGGGATGGGCTCGGCGCTCATGGGACGAGCCTACCGGCGATCGATGGGACACAGGTCGGACTGCGGGTGCGAGGTGCTCACCCGGCCGGCTTCTCCGTGACGAAGATGGCGGTGCCGGGGAACAGTCGTCCGCGCAGCGGGCTCCACTGCCCCCAGATCCCCTCGTGTCCCTCCGGCCACTCCGGCTCCACCAGATCCAGCAGCCGGAACCCGGCGCCGACCAGTTCGCGGATCCGGTCACCGAGGGTCCGGTGCTGCTCGACGTAGGTGGCGACGCCAGCGTCGTCCTGCTCGACGTAGGGGGAGCGGTCGAAGTACGAGTGCACGGCCGTCAGACCACCCTCGCCGGGATCGTCGAGGAAGATCCAGCGCATCGGGTGGGTCACGGAGAACACCCACCGGCCGCCCGGGCGCAGCACCCGGTGCACCTCGGCGAGCAGGGCCGCCGAGTCGTCCACGAAGGGGATCGCGCCGAACGCCGTGCAGGCCAGGTCGAACGAACGGTCGGCGAACGGCAGGGCGAGCGCGTCGGCCTGCACCAGCGGTACGCGTACCCCGGTGCGGTCTGCGGCCTGTGCGGCGTGCCGCAACATGCCGGCGGACAGGTCGAAGGCGATCGGACGCGCGCCCTGGGTGGCGAGCCAGCGGGCGGCGGCCGCGGCGCCGCAACCCACCTCCAGCACCCGCCGGCCCGACACGTCGCCGAGCAGGCGGGCGTCGGCCTCGCGCAGCCCCTCCGGACACCAGACGAAGTCCACGTCGCCGAGGAACCCTCCGTGCTCGGCCTGGTAGTCGTCGGCGTCGGTGTCCCACCAGCCGCGGTTGGCCCGCCGGGCCTCGGCGTCACCCACCCGGCGCCGGGTCACCCGGCTGTCGTCATCCACGCGCCCACGCTAGGCCCCGGTGAACTCGAAGGGGGCGGCGGCGCGGCCTGATCGACTCGGTTTCCGCGAAGTCGTGGTGCTGGGGCCGGTGGGCAGCGCTGATTTTCCGGTAATCGCGTCGATGAGGAGTGGCGCGCGGCCCGTCCGGCCGGCCCGCCCCTCGGGGTGCCTGGGGCCGCTGTGACGTACGAGACAGGAGGGGTCGTTTCCGGGCGATTGTTCGGCTTTCGCAGGTCATGGTGCGGCGACGAGTCGGGAGGGCTTGCACGCTGTGGTAATGCGCACGGTAGGCTAGACGATGCGCTCGCGGATCGTGTGTCTCGGCAGGGAGCAGGTGCGCGGTCGACGGAGCACATCATGATCCCACTAGGTGATCGTTCGGTGTGCCCGGCGACGGATCCGCTGGCGCGAACAGGTCACCGCGACACCAGCCTGCTGTGACAACCCATCCGACCGGAGCAACCGCCCACATGACGAGCAGCATCGAGGCCCCCTCGAGCGCCACCCGGGTCACCCACGACGATCTCGGTTCCGAGGAGGCATTCCTCGCCGCGATCGACGAGACCATCAAGTACTTCAACGACGGCGACATTGTCGAAGGCACCGTCGTCAAGGTCGATCGGGACGAGGTCCTGCTCGACATCGGCTACAAGACCGAGGGTGTCATCCCCTCTCGGGAGTTGTCGATCAAGCACGACGTGGACCCCGCCGAGGTTGTGACGGTTGGTGACCACATCGAGGCCCTGGTCCTCCAGAAGGAGGACAAGGAGGGTCGTCTGATCCTCTCCAAGAAGCGGGCGCAGTACGAGCGGGCCTGGGGCACGATCGAGAAGATCAAGGACGAGGACGGTGTCGTCCGCGGCTCGGTCATCGAGGTAGTCAAGGGTGGCCTCATCCTGGACATCGGGCTGCGCGGCTTCCTGCCCGCGTCCCTGGTCGAGATGCGGCGCGTGCGCGACCTGCAGCCGTACGTCGGGCGTGAGCTCGAGGCCAAGATCATCGAGCTGGACAAGAACCGCAACAACGTGGTCCTGTCCCGCCGGGCCTGGCTGGAGCAGACGCAGTCCGAGGTGCGCACCGAGTTCCTCAACAAGCTGCAGAAGGGCCAGGTCCGCAAGGGCGTCGTGTCCTCGATCGTCAACTTCGGCGCCTTCGTGGACCTCGGCGGCGTCGACGGTCTGGTGCACGTCTCCGAGCTGTCCTGGAAGCACATCGACCACCCGTCCGAGGTCGTCGAGGTCGGCCAGGAGGTCGAGGTCGAGGTTCTGGACGTCGACCTGGACCGCGAGCGCGTCTCGCTGTCGCTGAAGGCGACGCAGGAGGACCCGTGGCGGCAGTTCGCCCGCACCCACGCGATCCAGCAGATCGTGCCGGGTAAGGTCACCAAGCTGGTGCCGTTCGGTGCGTTCGTCCGGGTTGACGACGGCATCGAGGGCCTGGTCCACATCTCCGAGCTGGCCGAGCGCCACGTGGAGATCCCGGAGCAGGTCGTCCAGGTTGGCTCCGAGGTCATGGTCAAGGTCATCGACATCGACCTGGAGCGCCGCCGGATCTCGCTGTCGCTCAAGCAGGCCAACGAGGGCTTCGTCGAGGGCGAGGAGCACTTCGACCCGACCCTCTACGGCATGGCCGCGACGTACGACGCCGAGGGCAACTACATCTACCCGGAGGGCTTCGACCCGGAGACGGGCGAGTGGCTCGAGGGGTACGACAAGCAGCGCGAGACCTGGGAGAACCAGTACGCCGAGGCCCGTCAGCGCTGGGAGGCCCACACCAAGCAGGTGCAGACCTCTCGCGCCGCCGACGCCGAGGCCGCTGCCAACCCGACTCCGGCCGTTCCGGCTGCCGGTGGCGGCACCACCTCCTCGTCCAGCCCGGCCCCGAGCCGGCAGGCCGAGGAGCCGGCCGGCACCCTGGCCACCGACGAGGCGCTCGCCGCTCTGCGGGAGAAGCTCGCCGGCGGTAAGTGACCCGCTGAACGACGACGGGCCCCGTCCCCGCGATCTTTCCGATCGCCGGGGGCGGGGCCCTCGCCATACCCGCACCCGCTCAACGCTGGCCGCCCGTGCCTCGCGCCAGCGGCGTTGGCGCGGGGTCCGCGGGCGATGCGGGTCATACCGGCCTACGGAGACCCTGGGCTGGGGACCAGGGTGCGGGTGGGTTTGGCGGGGAGGCTCGTGATCCGGTTGACTGGTCGGGTGCTGAGGGTGGGTTTGACCGGCGGAATCGGGTCGGGCAAGAGCGCGGTGGCCGCGCGGCTGGTGGAGTTGGGCGCGGTGCTCGTCGACGCGGACCAGGTTGCCCGGGAGGTCGTCGCGCCGGGCACGGAGGGCCTCGCGCAGATCGTCGCCACCTTCTCGGAGAAGGTGCTGGGCGCCGACGGCGCGCTGGATCGCGCCGCGTTGGGCGCCGTGGTGTTCTCCGACGAGGCCGCCCGCCGCCGGTTGGAGGCGATCACCCATCCCCGGGTGCGGGCGCGTACGGCCGAGCTGGTCGCCGCGGCGGCACCGGACGCGATCGTGGTCAACGACGTACCGCTGCTGGTGGAGGTGGGGCTCGCGCCGACGTACCACCTGGTGGTCGTGGTGCAGACGGCCGTGCCGACCCGGCTGGAGCGGCTGATGCGCGACCGGGGGATGGACCGCGCGGAGGCCGAGCGGCGGATCGCCGCGCAGGCCGACGACGCCCGCCGACGTGCCGCGGCGGACGTGGTGTTGACCAATGACGGCAGTCTGGTGGCGCTGCACGCCGCGGTGGATTCGCTGTGGCGGCAGCGGCTGCAGCCCTACGAGCACAACCTGCGGCAGCGGCGAGCCGTGCCGCTGCCGAGCCGCAGTGACGGGGTGGATGCCGATCCGAGCTGGCCCGAGCAGTACGCGCGGCTGGCCGCCCGGATCCGTCACGCGCTGGCCCCGGCGGATCTGCGGATCGACCACATCGGTGCGACCGCGGTACCCGGGCTCGCCGCCGACGACGTCA
Source organism: Micromonospora sp. NPDC047557 (assembly GCF_043205095.1). Lineage (NCBI taxonomy): Bacteria > Bacillati > Actinomycetota > Actinomycetes > Micromonosporales > Micromonosporaceae > Micromonospora > Micromonospora sp. NPDC047557. The sequence goes on from NZ_JBIDDK010000003.1 coordinate 457,845, forward strand.
TCGACGTGCAGGTGGCCGTGCCCAGTCTCGCCGACGCCGACGGACCGCTGGCCGACCGGTTGGCGAACGCGGGGTTTCCCCGCGTGCCGGGGCACTGGTGGGACGATCCGCGCCCGGCCGGCCGAGGTCGGTGGGAGAAGCGGCTGCACGGCAGCGCCGACCCGGGTCGCCCGGTGCGCCTGCACTTGCGGGAGGTCGAGTCGCCCGGCTGGCGGTACGCGCTGCTCATGCGTGACCACCTCCGCGCCGATCCGGATCAGCGGGCCACGTACCTGCTGTTCAAGCGGGATCTGGTCGACGCGGCGCCGCACCCCGGTGACTCCGGCACGGCCGGCGACCCCTGGTTCGACGAGGAGTACCTGCGGGCCGAGCAGTGGGCCGCGCGGACCGGCTGGCGACCCTGAGAGCCGTGCCACCAACCCGAGTGCGTGTGGTCAGCGTGCTCCGGGTCGGGGCGGGCGGCTCGGTGGGGTGGCGCGCGGCGGCGGGTTGAGGCGGGGCACCACGGCGGGGCTGAGGTCCACCTGTGCCCACGCGCCGGGGCCGGTGTGCAGTTCCACCCGGCGCAGCGAACCGTCGCGGTCGATCCAGTAGCGCAGGCGCGCGTCGGCCGTGCGGAGTTCCACGACGTCCACGGTCCGTCCGGCGGCGAGGTCCTCGCGTACCCGTACGGCGGCGCCGCGCAGCGCCACCGGCCCGGCGGCGGCCACCGCTGCGTCGACCAGCAGGTCGAGGTCGTCGCGGGGGGACCGGGTGGGCCGCCACGATCCGCCCGGGACCGGAAACGGTGGCCGGCCCGGGGCCTCGGCGGTGCCACCGCCACCGGTCTCGGCCGGCACGTCCGTCCGGGACAGGCCGGCGGCGTCGCGGTGCAGCAGGGTCCGGCGACCCGGTACGCCCAGGTCGGCGACCGCCACGTACGCGGTGCGGGCGGCCCAGCTCAACCAGCCGGCACCCCGCAGGTTGGTGTCCGTGCCCACCGGCGCGGTCAGCGTCAGCGTGGCACCGCCCTGGCCGCGCAGCCGGGCGGCCAGCCGGTCCAGCCGGCGCTGCTCCGCGTCCGTGAGCGCGCGCGGCAGCCCGGGTCGGCCGCCGAGCGCGTCGACCGGGCGCAGCGTGGGACGGTCGATCCGGTTGAGGAGGACCGTGACCGGCCCGACGCCGAGCAACCGGGTCACCAGTTTGTGCAGTCGGCCGTCCCGGTCGAGCCAGTAGCGGGTCGACCCGTCCGGGCCGGTCGCCGCCGTGCCGCCCGTCGCGGCGCTGCCGGGGCTGGGTGGGGTCGCGGTGGGCAGCGGCGCCTGCACGACGTCGACCGGCCCGGCCGCGACCACGTCCCGGGCGACCCAGCGGGCGTCGCCACCGTTCATCGCCGGGGACGGGTCCGGACGGTCGGCGGCGAGGCCGAGGAGCAGGTCGAGGACCGGTGCCAGGCCCGCGCCGGGCGTCAGGTGGTGCAGCCGCCAGCGGTCCGTCGGTGGCATCAGGGGCGGCGCGGCCGGGGTGGGCACGGCCGCCGGGTCCGGTCGGGTGACCAGCACCGACCCGGCGCTCTGCAGGAGGCCACGCTCGGCACCGGCCCCCGGCCCGCCGACATCCAGGTAGAGCAGGGGCCGCGACCAGTCCACCCAGCCCACCAGTTCGGTACGGGCGGCGCCGGCGCCGACCGTGACATGGACGCCGGCGCGCAGGTCCCGAAGGTTGGTGACCCGCATGGCGGCCAGCCGCTCGGCCTCGGCGACGGTCAGCGGTCGGGCCGGCGCGGATGGGTCGGGACCCCAGCTCAGCAGCCCGGCCACCAGCGCCGTCGCGGACGTCACCGCGGTCAGGGCGAGCAGCAGCAGCACCGTACGCCGACGACGGCTCGCTCGGGAGGGTCGGACGCTGCCGGTGTCGGGGGCGGCCGTCTCGCGCGGGTGCCCGTCGGGGTCGGAGGAGGACGGCCCGCTGGCGCGGACTGCGTTGCCAGCGCGGGTGGTGTCGGGGGAGGGGCCGCGCGCCGGGCCTTCAGAGGTGTCCACGGATGTGAAACGGGCGGGACGGCACGGGGTGACGAGCTGAGGGGGAACGAGAGGGCGGTGACGCGGCAGGGGCGCTCGCGGCGGCCGGTCTGCGCCTCGAGCGCGACCACACGGGTGCGCACGCCGGACGAGCCGGGTGCTGCGACCGCTGTGCCGGGGGCGGCCGGCCTGATGATGGCCTGGCCTCCGGCCCGGTCGGCCGCCGCGAGCGGCCTACATGAAGAGGGTAGCCCCGGTGACATGGGCCACACAATGGGAATATCGAAGCCGATCACGCACCCTGCGCGACGGCCGAACCTGTCGGACCTGCGGCGTACCGTTGAGGTCATGGCGCTCGACATTCCCCGGCTCGACGGCCGCTTCCAGGTCGTCAGTGAATTCCAGCCGGCCGGCGACCAGCCGGCCGCCATCGACGACCTTGAGCGCCGGGTGCGGCGCGGCGACCGCAACACTGTGCTCCTCGGCGCGACCGGCACCGGCAAGAGCGCCACCACCGCGTGGCTGATCGAGCGGCTGCAGCGCCCCACCCTGGTGCTCGCCCCGAACAAGACGCTCTGCGCGCAGCTGGCCAAGGAGTTCAGCGAGCTGCTGCCGCACAATGCGGTCGAATACTTCGTCTCGTACTACGACTACTACCAGCCCGAGGCGTACATTCCGCAGACCGACACCTACATCGAGAAGGACTCCTCGATCAACGAGGAGGTCGAGCGGCTGCGGCACTCGGCGACGATGTCGCTGCTCACCCGCCGCGACGTGATCGTGGTGGCGACCGTCTCGGCGATCTACGGTCTGGGCACCCCGGAGGAATATCTCAACCGGGCGGTCCGGGTCGAGGTCGGGCAGGATCTCGACCGCGACCAGCTGCTGCGCCGGCTGGTCGACATCCAGTACACCCGCAACGACATGGCCTTCCAGCGGGGCACCTTCCGGGTCCGCGGCGACACGCTGGAGATCATCCCGGCGTACGAGGAGCTGGCGGTCCGCATCGAGCTGTTCGGCGACGAGGTGGAGAAGCTCTACTACCTCAACCCGTTGACCGGTGACGTGGTCCGCGAGGTCGACCAGCTGGTGATCTTCCCGGCGACGCACTACGCGGCCGGCCCAGAGCGGATGGAGCGGGCGATCCGCGACATCGAGGCGGAGCTGGCCGAGCGGCTGGCCGAGCTGGAGCGCCAGGGCAAGCTACTGGAGGCGCAGCGGCTGCGGATGCGCACCACGTACGACATCGAGATGATGCGGCAGGTGGGTTTCTGCTCCGGCATCGAGAACTACTCGATGCACATGGACGGGCGGCTGCCCGGCAGCCCGCCGCACGCCCTGCTCGACTACTTCCCGGACGACTTCCTCACGGTGGTCGACGAGTCGCACGTGACGATCCCGCAGATCGGCAGCATGTACGAGGGTGACGCCTCCCGCAAGCGGATGCTCATCGACCACGGGTTCCGGCTGCCCAGCGCCGCCGACAACCGGCCGCTGCGTTTCGACGAGTTCCTGGAGCGGGTCGGCCAGATGGTCTGCCTGTCGGCGACCCCGGGCACGTGGGAGCTGGAACAGGCCCAGGGAGAGTTCGTCGAGCAGGTCATCCGCCCCACCGGGCTGGTCGACCCGCAGGTCGTGATCAAGCCGACCAAGGGGCAGATCGACGACCTGATGCACGAGATCAAGCTGCGGACCGACCGCGACGAGCGGGTGCTGGTCACCACGCTGACCAAGAAGATGGCCGAGGACCTGTCGGACTACCTCCTGGAGAACGGCGTCCGGGTGCGCTACCTGCACTCCGAGGTCGACACCCTGCGCCGGGTGGAGCTGCTGCGCGAGCTGCGCAAGGGCGAGTACGACGTGTTGGTCGGCATCAACCTGCTCCGCGAGGGTCTGGACCTGCCCGAGGTGTCGCTCGTCGCGATCCTCGACGCCGACAAGGAAGGCTTCCTGCGCAGCGGCCGGTCACTGATCCAGACCATCGGGCGGGCCGCCCGGAACGTCTCGGGCCAGGTGCACATGTACGCCGACAAGATCACCCCGTCGATGGCGGCGGCGATCGACGAGACCGACCGACGTCGCGCCAAGCAGATCGCGCACAACGAGGCACACGGGATCAGTCCGGAGCCGCTGCGCAAAAAGATCCACGACATTCTGGACGACATCTACCGCGAGGCGGAGGACACCGAGAACTCCCGGGTCGGCGGCGCGGCGCGTCAGCTGTCCCGGGGCAAGGCGCCGGTCAAGGAGACCCGCAGCCGCAGTCGGTCCACCGCCAGCACCCCGTCCCGGGAGGGGATGGCCCGCGCCGACCTCGCCCAGCTCATCCAGGAGCTCAACGACCAGATGCTGGCCGCCGCCCGCGAGCTGCAGTTCGAGCTGGCGGCGCGGATCCGCGACGAGGTCGCCGACCTGAAGAAGGAGCTACGCGGCATGGACGCCGCCGGCGTGAAGTGAAGGCGGCCCGGCCGGCGCGGGCCGGGCTGCCCCGAGCGGCAGATGTGGGGCGTCCTCGCCCGACCCGCCGGGCCGACCCCCGATTGCGGTGCGCAAGCAAGCTATTGCACTGGGTGATCGTCCTGCGTACGCTCCCTCGATGGGGAGGCGGGGATGCCGTTGCCAACAAGTCCTGTCATTCGACGCGCGCGGCTCGGCGCCGAGCTGCGTCAGTTACGTCGGCGCGAGGCGCTGACCCTGGAGCAGGTCTGCGACCGGCTGGGCTGGGCGTCGACGTCGAAGCTGTCCCGCATCGAGCTGGGGCAGAGCCGTCCGGATCTCGCCGACGTACTGGACCTGCTCGACATCTACCAGGTGCCGGCGTCGGCCCGCGACGCGCTGATCGTGATCGCGCGGGATGCGGCCACCAGTCGCGGCTGGTGGAAGACGCTCGGCGAGATGAGCGAGCGGCAGCGCATCTACGCCGAGCTGGAGGCGGGCGCGGCCGACATCGTCGAGTATCAGCCGGCGGTCGTGCCGGGGCTGCTGCAGACGCCGGCGTACGCCCGCTCGCGGGTCGCCGCCGGCGTTCTGCTCGCGCCGGAGGTCGACGTGGAGGCGGAGGTGCGCGCCCGGGCGCTGCGGCAGGAGGTGCTGCGCCGGGCCGAGCCGCCGCGCTACACGGCGGTGCTCGCCGAGACGGCGTGCGACCCGGGTGACCTGCCGGTCGACGTCTGGCGTGAGCAGTTGCGGCACCTGGTGACGGTGACCGGGCTGGCCCACGTGACGGTGCGACTGCTGCCCCGCGGGGTGGCCGGCAGCGGCCTGCACCCGCTCACCCCGTACTCCTGGTATGCCTTCCCCGACCCGGCGGATCCGCGGACGGTGATGCTGGAGGCGTTGACCACCGACGTCCGGCTGGCGACCGTGCTCGACGTCGACCGGTACGAGCGGATGACCGAGGCGCTGCTGGCGGCCGCCCTGTCACCGGAGGAGACGGTCACCGCGCTGGCCCGCCGCGTCGGCGAGTGAGGGTCGGTGCCGCCCGCGCGGCCTCCGGACCCGGCGCCCCCGAGCCCGTCGGGGCCGGCGGCCGGCGCGTGCGGGAGGCACGATAACCGCGGGGTACGACAGCTTCGCTCAGGCCGGTACGTCGTGGAAGTGCTCGACCACCGGTGGCCCGGCGAAGTGCGGGCCGATCAGCGCCCGCCACTGGGCGAACCGTTCGGTGTCCCGGAAGTTCTTCTCGTGCGCCTCGACCGAGTCCCACTCGACCAGCAGCACGAACCGGGTCGGGGACTCGATGCCCCGGGTCATCCGCACCGACCGGCAACCGGGCGTCCCGGCGAGCACCGGGTGACCCTGGGCGTACGCGGCGGCGAAGGCGTCCTCGTGTCCGGGCAGTACGTCGATCAGCGCGACTTCAAGCACCATGCCGCACAGCCTCCCACGGCGTAGGAGCGCAGGGGCGTGCGGGTGTCGGGGTCCGCGCCGCACCTGGAGTGCTAGCCCTGTCTCCGAGAGGGTGAGACGGGCGCCGTCTCGCCGGAACCGACGGACGGGCCGGAGGCGGCGAGGTCGAGGAGCGTCATCTTGTCGTGGTCCGGGGTGCCGGGCGGCGCCATGTAGATGATGAGGCGCTGGCCTTGTGAGCGGTTGAGGGACAGCCCTTCGTGCGAGAGCGTCAGGGTGCCGACCTCCGGGTGTCGGAGCGTCTTCTCGCCGTCGCCGATCGTGTGCACCTCGTACCGCTCCCAGAGCCGGTTGAAGTCCGGGCTCTTGACGATCAGCTCACCTACGAGTGAGGCGAGATCCGGGGCATCTGGATCAGAGCCGGCGATCGCCCGTAACTGGGCAACGGCCCCCTTGGCCTTCCGTTCCCAGTCCACCCACAACTCGCGGGCAGCCGGGTGCAGGAAGATGTACCGGACGGTGTTCCGCTGCCGTTCCGGCCAGTCGGCGATGCCGTGCAGCAGCCGCAGCCCGCCCGGATTGGCCGCCAGCAGGTCGTTGGTGCGGCTCACGACGTACGCCGGGTTGGGCCGGAGCGTCTCCAGAAGCTGCGTGACGGTCGGACGGACCCGTCGTGACGGTAGGGGACGGGGCTCGGGCGCACGCCGCGCCGCCCGTGCCGCCAGCTCGTGCAGGAAGCCGCTCTCCTCTTGGTTGAGGCGGAGCGCGTTGGCCAGCGCCTCGACCACGGAGGGGCTCGGATGGGTCTCCTTGCCCCGTTCCAGACGTATGTAGTAGTCGATGCTCACACCGGCCAGCGCCGCCAGCTCCTCCCGGCGCAGACCCGGCGTACGGCGCGTGCCGGTTCCGGCGGGCAGTCCGACGTCTGCCGGGCGTACGTCGCCACGGCGAGCCCGCAGAAACCTCCCGAACTCGGTCATGTCGTCATTCTGCCCGGGCGTGTGATCAGGGGACCAGCCCGGAGCCTGGCCCTGTCACACCCACCGATGGCGCACCCCGGAAGATCACGGTCTGCCTCGTCCTCGCGAGCCTCACCAGGCTGGACGGATGACCACGCTCGAACGAGCCCGCGCGTCGCAGGATGCCCGGCAACGCACGGCCGCACCGAAGCTGATCCTGGCGGCCACGTTCATGGGCATCTTTCTGCTCAACCTCAACACCATGGCGATAAACGTGGCGCTGCCCGGGATCGGGCGGACCATCGGCGGCAGCACGGCGGGACTGCAATGGATCGTGAACGCCTACACGCTGATGTTCGCCGCACTCCTGCTTTCCGCGGGTACGCTCTCCGACCGCATCGGGGCGAGCCGCGCGTTCGGCGCCGGCGTCGCGGTCTTCACGGTCGCCTCGGCGGCCTGCGGACTGGCGCCGGGGCTTGGCGAACTGATTGCCGCCCGCCTGATCCAGGGGAGCGCGGCGGCGATCATGCTGCCCTCCTCGCTGGCCCTCGTCCGGCAGGCCTTCCCGGACGCGGCCGAACGGGCACGGGCCATCGCGCTGTGGACCGCTGGCGGAGCCGTCGCGGTTGCCGCCGGCCCGGTGGCCGGTGGGGTGCTGTCCAGCACTCTGAGCTGGCGGGCGATCTTCGCCGTCAACCTGCCCGTCGGCATCGCCACCCTCGCGGTGTTGACCCGCGCGGAGCGCTCGCCGCGCCGTGCCACGCCGCTCGATCCATACGGCCAGCTCACGGCGATCCTCGCGCTCGCGGCGCTCACCTTCGCGGTGATCGACGGAGGGGAGAACGGCTTCGGCGAGCCCATGGTGCTGGGCTGCCTGGGGCTCGCCGCAGTGGCGACGGCCGCGTTCATCATGATCGAGGCACGTACCGCCGCGCCGTTGGTCCCGCTCGACCTCTTCCGTTCGCGCACGGTGACGGTTTCGGTCGCGATCGGTTTCGTCGTCAATGCCGCGTTCTACGGGCTGGTGTTCGTGCTGAGCCTGTTCTTTCAGAACGTTCTGAACCTGTCCGCCATGGCCGCGGGGCTGATGTTCCTACCGATGATGGCCGTGATCACCGGAGCCAACCTGGCCTCGGCCAGGGCGGCGGCACGCTTCGGGCCCCGGATGCCGATCGTCATGGGACAAGCGATCCTCGCGCTGGCGCTGTTCGGCCTGCTCTGGATCGACGAGGGCACCAGCAGACAAGTGATCGCGGCGATGCTCATCCCGGTCGGCCTCGGCCTAGGCTTCTTCGTACCGTCCCTGACCGCCATCCTGCTGAACGACATCGCCGCAGATCGGGCCGGAATGGCCGCCGGGATCCTGAACTCCTTCCGGCAGACGGGCGGCGCGCTCGCCGTGGCCGTCTTCGGAGCCTTGGTCGCGAACCGGGGTGAGTTCATTGTGGGTCTGCGGGCCGCCTTGTGCGTCGCGGCTGTGCTGCTGATAGCCACCACGGCCGCGGCCCTCCTGCTGCCGCCCGGCCGTAGTTGACGGGACGGTGACGGAGATGTCTGGCGCGGGGCCCGGTAATGAACTCAACCTGACGGAGCCGGGCGGCGACCTCCTGTTCGCCGTCAATCAACCCGAAGGCGTGGACGTCAACCACCTCGTCGTACGGCCTGCCGGCCAGGTCAACTGACCTCGCTGGGCGGTCAGCTGCGGGCGACGGGGCACGATCTAGGACTGGAGTACGAGGACGCCAGGGAGGGTGTGCCGGTATTCCCGGCGACCCGGGTGCGCCGTGACACCCGGTGCCCGGGGTGTGATCACGGCGAGTGGTGGGCAACAATGGTCACCGAGGAGGGGAGTATTCCCCCGCGACGAAGTCGTCAGCACGGACGATCGCCGGCACCTCGGCGTTCGACCCGGCTTCGTCGGTCGCCGTCCCGTTCGCGGGTCGGGGGCGGAAGAGACCTCCGACAGTCACCAGAGTGAGCGACAGCGGCACGCCAGCCCTCACGGGGGCGTACGGTGTGCCCGACGCCGCGTGTCTGCCGGAGGAATGAACGTTGGACGTGTCCGGATTGGTGTGGGCGGGGACCCTCGTCGCACTGACTGCGGTGCTGCTCGTCGACCTGTTGATCATTGGTCGGCGCCCGCACGAGCCGAGTGTGCGCGAGTCGAGCCTCTGGGTCGCCTTCTACGTGGGCCTCGCTCTGCTCTTCGGCGTCGGCGTCTGGCTGACCGCCGGGGCCAGTTCGGCGGGGCAGTTCTACACCGGCTGGCTCACCGAGTACAGCCTCTCGGTGGACAACCTCTTCGTCTTCGTCATCATCATGGCCCGCTTCGGGGTGCCCCGGCAGTACCAGCAGAAGGTGCTGCTCATCGGCATCGTGCTGGCGCTGGTGATGCGCGGTGGCTTCATCGCCGCCGGCGCGGCGTTGATCTCGCAGTTCTCCTGGGTCTTCTACATCTTCGGCGCGTTCCTGATCTACACGGCGGTCAACCTGGCCCGCCAGGGTGAGCCGGACGAGGACGAGTTCTCGGAGAACCTGCTGATCCGGTGGAGCCGCCGGGCGCTGCCGATCTCCAAGGGCTACGACGACGCGAAGCTGATGACCCACGAGAACGGGCGTCGGCTGTTCACCCCGATGCTCATCGTGATGATCGCGATCGGCACCACCGACCTGATCTTCGCTCTGGACTCGATCCCGGCGATCTTCGGCATCACGCAGGAGCCGTACCTGGTCTTCACCGCGAACGTCTTCGCGCTGATGGGCCTGCGGCAGCTCTACTTCCTGCTCGGCGGCCTGCTCGACCGGCTGATCTACCTGAGCTACGGGCTGGCCGTCGTGCTGGGCTTCATCGGCGTCAAGCTGGTGCTGGAGGCGCTGGCCGACAACAACCTGCCGTTCATCAACGGCGGAGAGCACGTCGGGTGGGCGCCGCACATTCCGATCTGGCTGTCCCTGCTGGTCATCATCGGCACGCTGGGCATCGCCACCATCGCCAGCCTGGTCAAGTCCGCCCGGGACCGGCGTCGCGAGCTGGCCGGGGTCCGGCGCTGAATCACCGCCGGTCGGGCCCGCAGAAGGGCCCGACCGGTCAGACCCGGTGGACGCCGACGAGGGTGGCGGCCCGGTCGGCCGGCAGCAGTTCCTCCAGCACCCGTCGCCGCCGGTAACAGGCGTGCAGCATCCGCCGGTCCGTCGGGTCGTCCGCGACGGCGGTGACGATGCCGATGTGGTGAATCTTGCGGCCGGGGCGGGCGAAGAAATAGAGGTCGCCGGGGCGTTCCGCGCCGAGGGGCAGCGGGGTCGTGGCAACCGCCTGGTCGTCGGCGTCGCGCGGAAGCAGCACGCCGAACCGGCGCCAGGCCAGGTGGACGAGGCCCGAGCAGTCGATGCCGTACGCGGAGAGCCCGCCCCAGATATAGGCGACGTCCAGCAGCCGCTGGGCCACCGCGAGCGCGTCGGCGGCGGTGGGCGGCTCGGTCGGCACCGGGACGAGCTGACTGTCGGGCAGCCAGAGCGGCGCGGCCTGGCCGGGCACGTGGACTTCTCGCCAGCCGTCGCGGGCCGGGCCGGCCGGGACGAGGCGCGTGCCGACGACGACGCCGGGCAGCACCACCGGCCCGCCCGGGGTGGCGTGCAGCCCGGTGACGGTGGCGTCCACGATCAGCGGGTCGCCGCTGACGGTGGGATCCACGGCGGTCAGCTGGTCGGCGGGGAGCCAGCCCGGGTAGCCGCGGGGATCGAGCTTGGCGGCCGGCTGCTCGACGGCGACGGCCCGCGCCCAGCCGTCCGGGCGCAGCTCGTCGATCAGCACCCGCTCGCCGAGCAGGAGCTGGCTCAGCACGCAGTCACCGACCTGCTGGTCGGTGTCCATGCCGCGAACCCAGGTCGGGATGTCGGCGCCGGCGGTGAGCGCGGGACCGTCGACCGCCCGGACCGCCTCGGGGGAGGACCACAGCGTCGCGACGGCGACCCGGACGATGGCCTCGCGGCCCGGTTGCAGCTCCACGTCAACCCCCAGCTCGTGTCGGCTGTTCAGGGGAACCCTATGAAAGAAACCAACGGTCCTCAACCGCGAGTCTGCATCTTTACTTCAGCCAAACCTGAGATGCCCAGGCCGGGAGCGTCCGGCAGCACCACTGTCGGTCCCTCGTAGCGGATTCCGCCCTGCACCGGCGACCAGGCCAGCCACCAGGCGGCGTCCAGGTCGGCGACGGCAGTGGTGCCGTACGCGGCGACCAGGCTCGCCGCCGCGCCGATGCCGACCTGACTCTCCATCATCGACCCGACCACCGTGCCGAGCCCGTGCGCGGTGGCCAGCTCCAGCAGGGTGCGCGCCGGGTGCAGCCCGCCGCACTTGGCCAGCTTGACGTTGACCAGGTCGGCGGCCCGGCGACGGATCACCTCGACCAGGTCGCGGACCCCGAAGACGGCCTCGTCGGCCAGGATCGGCACGGACACCCGGTCGCTGACCCAGGCCAGCCCGTCCAGGTCCCAGCGGGCCACCGGCTGCTCGACGAGCTCCACGTCCAGCCCGGCGTCCTCGATGCCACGGATCACCCGGACCGCCTCGCGCGGCGTCCAGCCCTGGTTGGCGTCGAGTCGGATCCGGACCCCGGTGCCGACCGCCGCGCGGACCGCCCGTACCCGGTCCAGGTCGCCGGCCGCGTCCGTGCCGACCTTGAGCTTCAGCACGCCGAAGCCGTCGGCCTGCCGCTGGCGCGCAGCCGCCGCCAGGTCCACCGCGTCGCCCGCGGCGAGGGTGACGTCCGTCGGAACCCGCAGGGTGGTGCCGCCGAGCAACCGCACCAGGGGTACGCCCAGCCGCTGCGCGGCCAGGTCGTGCAGGGCCACGTCCACCGCGGCCTTCGCCGCCTCGTTGCCGACCACCGCGCGCTGCACCTCGGCGCAGCGGGCCACCAGGTCGTCCGGGTCACGTCCGGTGAGCAGCGGGCCGAGCAGTTCGCGTACGCACGCCTGCGCGCCGGCGACCGACGCGCCGGTGACCTGCCAGACCTGCGGCGCCTCGCCGAAGCCGGACCGACCGTCGGCATCGACCAGTTCGACGATCAGGGTGTCCACGGTGGTGGTACTTCGCAGCGCGGTGACGAACGGGGTGTGTAAGGGGGCAGAAACCCGGTGGGTGCGTACCGCCGAGATCGTCATGTGGGGCACCCTATACGCAGGCACGCGGCGAGAGGGGACACCGGATGGTCGTGCGGGACTGGGAGCTGGTGGGCGCACCGAACGCACGTGACCTGGGAGGGCTGCGCGGCACCGACGGCCGGACGGTGCGCGCCGGACGGCTGATCCGCACCCCGGCGCTGGGGCGGCTCACCGATGAGGATCTGCCGGTGCTCGCGAAGCTGGGGCCGGCCTGCGTGCTCGATTTGCGCGCCGCCGCGGAGATCGCACTCGCCCCGCCCGATCGGCTGGCGGGCGAGCCGCGGGTCGTGCACCTGCCGGTGCACGACCCGGAGCACCCGGTCTTCACGTACGTCTCGGCGGTGCTGCTCGGCCACGACCTCGACGCGTACGCGGAGCTGGCCCGGCAGGGCACGGCGGGGGCGATGGCCGAGATCTACCGATGGTTCGTCACCGGCGAGGCGGCCCGGGTCAACTTCGGCGCGGCGGTGCGGCTGGCCGCTCGGTCGGAGAACCTGCCGCTGCTCTACCACTGCTCCGCCGGCAAGGACCGCACCGGCTGGCTCACCGTCATCCTGCTCACCGCGCTCCGCGTGGACGAGGCCGCGATCCGCGCCGAGTACCTGCGCAACAACGAGCTGACCGACAGCCTCCGCGCGGTGATCATCGAGGCGATGCGACGCCGGCAGCCCGGCATGGACGTCGACGCGGTGCTGCCGGTGCTGGAGGTTCGCGCCGAGTACCTCGACGCCGGCTACCAGGAGGTGCGCCGGGTGCACGGCTCGTTCGACGGCTACCTGCGTGACGGGCTGGGGCTGACCGACGAGGTCCTCACGGCGCTGCGGGCGCAACTGCTGGAGTGACCGCCGGGCCGGGCAGCACGTCGGCGCGGGCGACCCGCCCGATGACGATCAACGCCTGGCCGGCGGCGTACGTCGCCATCACGAGCACCGGCGCGCCGGGCGGCTGGGCCACGTCGGCCACCCCGGCGGCGATCAGCAGATCGGAGCTGAGGAACAGCGCGGCGCCCACACCGACCCGCCAGCCCTGGGTCCCGGCGGTGGTGGCCATCGCCGCCAGCGCGACGGCGTAGCCGGCCACCGGCACGGCCAGCCCGGCCTCGGCCAGCCCCGCCCACATCCAGGCCAGCGCGGCGACGGTCAGCACCGCGTACACCAGCGGCATTGCGACCAGCGGCGGACGGCGCAGCCGCGTCGCGGCGCCGTGCCGGGTGAAGGCCACGAGGTAGCAGACGTGGGCGGCGAGGAAGCAGACCATGCCAGCCATGAACCAGCCGGTGCCGGAGGCCAGCAGCGCCACGTCGCCGGCCGTGGAGCAGGCCAACGCGGCGAGCACGAGCCGGTCCGGCCGGGCGCCGCGTTCGGTGGCCGCCCGCCAGAGGTACGCGGCCAGCAGCGGCATCAGCAGCGGCTTGGTGAGCAGCTCGGCCACTGGACTGTCGACGGCGTTGGCCAGCAGGTTCGCCGCCGTCACGACCAGGAAGACGACGAGCAGGGTACGGCTGCGGGGCATCAGCGGCTCCGAGGTGGGGGTGGCAGCAGCCTAGCCGGATCGGCGGGTGCCGGGGGTCAGAGGCGGTGGCGGGCGGCCCAGACCTGCGCCGAGACGTGCGCGATCAGGCGGCAGGCGTCGTCGACGACCCCCTCGTCGCTGTCGGCCAGGTCGGTGGTGGTGCACACGGCGATGACGTACGGCGGGGCGTCGTCGGGCAGCACCACGCCGACGCTGTGGCGCACGCCGCGTACCCAGCCGTTCTTGAGCGCGACGCGGGTGCCCTCGGGCAGGCCGGCGGCCAGGTCCTCGCGGTGCTCCTGGGCGAGCAGCACGTCGAGCATGGCGGCGCAGCCGGCCGGCGAGGCGAGGCGGCCAGGAGTCGTGGCGCCGCTGGCCAGCGCGCCCAGCAGGGCAGCCAGGTCGGCGGCGGTGACGGTGTTGGTGATGCCGGCCTCGCGGGCGGCGAAGTCCTCGATGCCCCGGCCGGTGACGCTGTTGCGGGCGCCGGCAAGCCGCCACACCTCGGCCACCGCGGGCAACCCGACGTGCCCGATGACCAGGTTGGTGGCCAGGTTGCTGGACCGCACGATCATCCGCTCGGCGAGCCAGCGCAGGGGCGCGGTGCCGCCGAGCCGGTCCCACACGGCGTCGTCGTTGTCGTAGTGCTGGGCGCAGGAGAAGCGGGGCGCGCCGGGTTGGGCCGAGTCGAACTCGTTGACCACCGGGACGTCGGCGTCCAGCTCCAGCGTGCCGGCCTCGGCGGCGCGGTGCAGCGCGGTCAGCACCCCCACCTTCATGGTGCTGGCGGCGTAGTGGCCGGCGTCGGCGTGGCGGGTCCAGGTCGGGGGCGCGTCGAGTCGACAGACGTACGCCGAGACGGTGCCCGGCACCCGGTCCAGATGGGCGTCGAGATCATCCCAGGTCATGCCGGTGACCGTAGCTGATCACGGGGCGGGCGGGCCCGCGTACCCCCGCCGGAAAGCGGACGGGCGCGCCGGCCGCAAGCGGCCGACGCGCCCGGTGCCGGGTGCTGGTGTCCTCAGCCGGCGTGCTTGCGGCGGGCGGCGGCCCGACCGCGCTGCTGCTGGTCGAGCACCACCTTGCGGATGCGCACCGCGGTCGGGGTGACCTCGACGCACTCGTCCTCGCGGCAGAACTCCAGCGCCTGCTCCAGCGAGAGCTTGCGCGGCGGGATCAGCTTCTCGGTCTCGTCGGAGGTCGAGGCCCGCATGTTGGTGAGCTTCTTCTCCTTGGTGATGTTGACGTCCATGTCGTCGGAGCGCGAGTTCTCCCCGACGATCATGCCCTCGTACACCTCGGTGGTCGGCTCGACGAAGAGCTGGCCGCGCTCCTGCAGGTTGATCATCGCGAAGGCGGTGACCGCGCCGGCCCGGTCGGCGACCAGCGACCCGTTGTTGCGGGTACGCAGCTCGCCGAACCACGGCTCGTACGACTCGAAGACGTGGTGCAGGATGCCGGTGCCCCGGGTGTCGGTGAGGAACTCGGTGCGGAAGCCGATCAGGCCGCGCGCCGGGACCAGCCACTCCATCCGGATCCAGCCGGTGCCGTGGTTGACCAGCTGCTCCATCCGGCCCTTGCGGGTCGCGAGGAGCTGGGTGATCGCGCCCAGGTACTCCTCGGGGGCGTCGATGGTCAACCGCTCGACCGGCTCGCAGGTCTTGCCGTCGATCTCCTTGGTGACGACCTGCGGCTTGCCGACGGTCAGCTCGTAGCTCTCCCGGCGCATCTGCTCGACCAGGATGGCCAGCGCCAGCTCACCACGGCCCTGCACCTCCCAGGCGTCCGGCCGCTCGGTGGGCAGCACCCGCAGCGACACGTTGCCGATCAGCTCCTTGTCGAGCCGGTCCTTGACCATCCGCGCGGTGACCTTGGAGCCCTTGACCCGGCCCACAAGCGGTGACGTGTTGGTGCCGATCGTCATCGAGATGGCCGGCTCGTCGACGGTGATCAGCGGCAGCGCGACCGGGTTCTCCGCGTCGGCGAGGGTCTCGCCGATCATGATGTCGGAGATGCCGGCGACCGCGATGATGTCGCCCGGACCGGCCGTCTCGGCCGGCTTGCGCTCCAGGCCCTCGGTCATCAGCATCTCGGAGATGCGGACCCGCTGGGTGCTGCCGTCGGTGCGGCACCAGGCCACCGTCTGGCCCTTGCTGATCGTGCCCTGGCGGACCCGGCACAGCGCCAGCCGGCCGAGGAACGGCGAGGCGTCGAGGTTGGTGACGTGCGCCTGCAGCGGAGCGCCATCCTCGTACGCGGGGGCCGGGATGGTGTCCAGCAGGGTGCGGAACAGCGGCTCCAGGGAGGTGCTGTCGTCGGGCACCGAGCCGTCGGCGGGCTGGGTCAGCGAGGCGATGCCGTCCCGGGCGCAGGCGTACACGATCGGGAAGTCGATCTGCTCCTCGTCGGCGTCCAGGTCGAGGAAGAGCTCGTAGGTGTCGTCCACGACCTCCTTGATCCGGGCGTCGGGGCGGTCCACCTTGTTGATCACCAGGATGATCGGCATCCGGGCGCGCAGCGCCTTGCGCAGCACGAAGCGGGTCTGCGGCAGCGGGCCCTCACTGGCGTCGACCAGCAGGACCACACCGTCGACCATGGTGAGGCCGCGCTCGACCTCGCCGCCGAAGTCGGCGTGGCCGGGGGTGTCGATGATGTTGATGGTGACCGGGTCGGAGCCGTCCGCCGGCAGGTAGCGCACGCCGGTGTTCTTGGCCAGGATCGTGATGCCCTTCTCCCGCTCCAGGTCACCCGAGTCCATCACCCGTTCGGTGTTCTCGCCACGGGCACCGTAGGCGCCGGCCTGCCGCAACATGGCGTCGACCAGGGTGGTCTTGCCGTGGTCGACGTGAGCGATGATGGCGACGTTGCGGAGGTCGGTGCGAAGCTGCATACCCTCTATCCTTCCGCCTGCGCTCGCGCAGGCTGCGTCGGGGTCACCCCCAGGTGCCCCTGATCTATGGTGAAACTGCTGTCCCGGTCGTTGCACCGGCTGGCATGCTGGCTCCCGTGTCCCGGGGGCCTGAGTGCACGACCTGCTGACCTGGGTGCAAGGTCTGCCCACCCTGTGGATCTACCTGGTCGCCGCGCTGATCGTGGCGGGCGAGACCGCGGTGATCTTCGGCCTGCTGGTGCCGGGTGAGGCTACCCTGCTGCTCGTCGGCTTCCTCACCTACAACGGTACCTTGCGGCTCGGACCGGCGTTGCTCGCGATGATCGTCTCGGCGTTCGTGGGCGATGCGCTGGCCTTCCGCGCCGGGCGGCGCTTCGGTCCGAAGTTGCGCGCCGGGCTGGGCCACCGGGTCGGGCCCGAACGGTGGCGCCGGGCCGACGCGATGCTCGCCCGGCTGGGCGGCCGGGGCGTGTTCGCGGCGCGCTGGGTGGCCTTCGCCCGCACCCTGGTGCCCCGGTTGGCCGGATCCGCCGGCATGTCGTACCGGCGGTTCGCGCCGTGGAACCTGGCCGGCATCGTCACCTGGGTCGGCTGCTCGGTGCTGCTCGGCCACCTCGCCGGTGAGTCGTACGACACGGTCTCCCGGCTGCTCGGCCGGGCCACCGGCGCGGCACTGGCGTTGCTGGCGGGGCTGCTGGGGGTGGTGCTCGCCGGGCGGTGGCTCGGCCGCAACCCCGACCCGGTACGCGCGCTGCTGTCCCGGGCCGCCGCGCTGCCGCCGGTGCGCTGGCTCAGCGCCCGCTACGGGGTGCTGTTCTTCCTGGTGGCCATGCGGATCGGGCCGGCCTGGACGCTGCTGCTCAACCTGGCCGCCGGGCTGCTGCTGCTCTTCGCCGCCGGGCTGGCCATCGCCGGCCTGCTCGCCGTCGTGGTGCGCAACAGCGGGCTGGCGGCATTGGACGGGGCGATCGGGGCCTGGTTCACCGCCCGCCGGACCCCGGACGCGGCCGACGCCACCCTGGTCGTAGTGTCGTTGGTACGCGGGTGGGTGCTGATCGTCCTGGTGGCGCTGGTGGCGGCGGTGCTGGCGTGGCGGAATCGCCCCTGGCGCGCGGATCTGCTCAGTGTGGTCGGCACCGTGGGCGCGTTCGTGCCGCTGGTGGTGCTGGCCGTGGTGGCCGAGTTGACACCGACGCCCGGTGGCGGTCCGGGAGGGCACGAGGCCGTCCCGTTCTCGACCCAGAACGCCGTGGTCGCGGCGAGCCTGTGCACCCTGGCGTGGCTGGTGTCGCGCAGCGCCCACTGGCCGGTGGCGGTGGCCGCGTGGACGGCCGCCGCCGCGGGCGTGCTCGGGGTCGGCGCCGCACGGCTCTACCTCGGCCTGGACACGGCGAGCGGCACCGCCGCGGCGGTGCTGCTCGGGGTGCTGTGGACGGTGGTGTTCATGGTCGCCTGGGCCACGAGGGACCGGGCGGTGGGCGACCGGGCGCAGCCGACCGACCCGGTCCAGCCGCCGCAGGGGCCCCGTCGTCCGGTCGAACCTTGCTAATCTGCGGCGACTGTCAGACGGGGGAGGACCACCATGCGTCAACGGACCGGGCGGGTGGGCGCACTCGTGCTCGCCGGGCTCCTGCTCGCCGGCGGGGCGGTCGGCTGCGCCGGCAAGGGGGAACGCCCGCAGGATCAGGCCGCCCCCGTCTCGGTCAGCGAAGCGCCGACGGAGGAGACCTCGATCGACGAGGCAGCCGACGAGCCGAGCCCCTCGCCGAGCGCGGTGGCGGCGATGGGTGCCGCCCCGAGCCGCAGCGCGTCGGCCTCCCCGACGCCCTCGAAGAAGCCGACCCGTACGACGGCGGCCCCGAAGCCGCGCGCGGTCGCCAAGCCGCCCACCGAGACGCAGGTCCCGCCGGCGCCGCCGAAGCCCGCCCCCTCGTCCTGCAAGCCCAGCTACAAGGGCACCCAGGCGAGCCGCGCCGACGTGAAGGCGGCGCTTACCGATGCCGCCAGCCGCACGTACTGGCCCAGCTCCGCACCGGAGCTCAAGATTCCGCTCAGCCTGCTCAAGGCGACCGCTTGGCAGGAGAGCGGCTGGCAGTCCAACATCTACGCCTGCGACGGTGGCGTCGGGCTGATGCAGGTGATGCCGGGCACCGCCACCTGGATGAACCAGCGGTTCGAGCAGAGCTACGACATCGCCGACTACCGGGACAACGCGTACCTGGGGGCCAACTACCTGGCCTGGCTGACCAAGTACATCGGCGACATGTACTTCGAGTCCGACTTCCGACTCGACGCGGACCTGTGCACCGCCGAACTCGACTCCTGCCTGCTCAACGCCGTCATCTCCGCGTACAACTTCGGGCACGGGGCGGTGGCGCAGGAGGGCGAGCCCCTCGCCATCCCCAATCCGTCGTACGTGCGCAACGTGCGGGCGTTGATGACCGAGTGCGTCTGCCTGGGGTACTGAACGCGTCGACGGGGGCGGTGTCGGGTGGTTCCCGGCCCCGCCCCCGTCGCGTGGGCGGTCAGTCCCGCGCGGCCACCGGCTCACGCGTCGTCGGGACGTCGACGCCCGGGTGGGCGTCGACGTGGCCCGGCCACCAGAAACGGTCCCCGAGCAGAAACGCCAGCGCCGGCACCAGCACCGTGCGGACCAGCAGCGTGTCCAGCAGGACGCCGATGCAGACGATGATGCCGATCTGCGTGAGCGTGATCAGCGGCAGCACACCGAGCACGGCGAACACCGCGGCGAGCAGCACTCCGGCGCTGGTGATCACACCTCCGGTGACCCGCAACGCGGACAACATCCCGGCGCGGGTGCCCGTGCTGCGGGCGTCCTCTCGAGCACGGGTGACCAGGAAGATGTTGTAGTCCACGCCGAGGGCGACCAGGAACACGAAGGCCAGCAGCAGCACGCCGCTGTCGAGCGCCGGGAAATCGAGCACGTGGTCGAAGAGCAGCCACGCCGCGCCGAGGCTGGCGAAGAACGACGCGATCACGGTGAGCACCAGCAGCACCGGCGCCAGCAGACCCCGCAGCAGCAGCACGAGCACCGCGCCGACGAGCAGCAGGATGATCGGCAGGATCAACCGCAGGTCGCGGTCGTTGGCCTGCTCGGAGTCGTACGTGGCGGCCACCGAACCACCGACGATCGCCCCGGCGGGCGCGTCGGCGCCGGCGACGGCCGGGGGAGCGGAGCCGGGAACGGCGCCGACCGCGTCGCGCAGCGCCTCGATCGTGCGGTCCGAGGCGGTCGTGCCGGGTTCGGCGTCCAGCACCACGTCGACCTGGGCGACGGCCTCGCCGGCGTCGCCGGGACGCGCCGAGGCGACGCCGGGAACGGCGGCGGCGACGTCGGTGACCGCCCGCACCGCCGCCGGGGTGGTGAGCACGGCCACCGGTTGGGTGCTACCGGCGGGGAACGCCCGGGCCAGGGTCTGCGCGCCGGTCACCGCCTCGGGCTCGGCCCGGAACTGCTCGGTCTCGGACAGGCCGGTGCGGATCCCGAGCCCACCGAGGGCCAGGCCGCCGAGCAGCAGGGTGGCCAGTACCGCGATGACCACCGGACGGCGTTGCACGGCACTACCGAGCCGACCCCAGAGCCGGCCCTCGCGCACCGGGCCGCCGACGCGGGGCACGAAGGGCCAGAACAGGCCGCGACCGAAGAGCACCAGCACGGCGGGGAGCACGAACAGCGCCGAGAGCATGGCGAAGATCACGCCGGTGGCGCAGGCCACGGCCAGTGCCCGGTTCGTCTCCTGCTCGCTGAGCAGCAGGGTGAGCACACCGAGCACCACGGTTCCGCCGCTGGCCAGGATGGGTTCGGCGGTACGCCGCAGCGCGGCGCGCATCGCCGCGAAGCGGTTCTCCTCGCGCCGCAGCTCCTCCCGGTAGCGGGCGATGAGCAGCAGCGCGTAGTCGGTGGCGGCGCCGAAGACCAGCACGCTGGCGATGCCGGTGACCTGGCCCTCCTGGAGGTTGATGCCGACGGCCGGCACGATCGTGTCCACCGCGCGCAGGGTGAGCTGTTCGGTCGCCGCGACTACGAGCAGCGGAACGATCCACAGGAACGGGCTGCGGTACGTGATCAGCAGCAGCAACGCGACCACGGCGGCGGTGACCGCGAGCAGGGTGACGTCGGCGCCCTCGAAGACCGACGACAGGTCGGCGGTGAAGGCGGGGGCGCCGGTGACCTCGGCGGCCAGCCCGTCGGGCAGGTCCGTGAGCGTGTCGCGCAGCTGGGTGACGGTCTCGGTGACCGCCTCCTGGCCGCCGGCGGTGTCCAGCGGCACGGCGACGAGCGCGACGGTGCCGTCCGGGGAGACCTGCGCAGGGCTGACCCGACCGCCGACCGCGAAGCGGCCCAGGTCGCCGGAGCGGGCGGCGAGGGCGGCGCGGTCGGCCTCGCTCAGCGCCCCGCCGTCGCCCCGACTGACGACCACGATGGCCGGCTGGACGTCGCTGGACGGCAGCTGGTCCTGGAGGCGCTGCACCTGGGTCGACTCCCACTGCACGGACAGACCGGTGGCGGAGACCGGCGCCGGGTTGTCCGGCCGCGGTATCCCGAAGACGGCCGCGCCCACGACGAGCGCGGCAGCCACGGTGAGCCAGGCGGCCAGCCGACCCCGCGCGACAGTGGTGAAGACAGACATCGGTGACCCCTAAAATCCTTCGAGAGTCGAGTATCTTGATAGACGAGATTATCGGCGGCTGTTCTATGCTGCAACCCGGGGACCGACGACGGGGAGAAGCGGCGCGAGGTGGCGACTCACGGCATGTACCGGCGGCGCGACACGCGCCGCGATCAGCTGGTCGCGGAGATCACCAACAACCTCCGGCGGTACGCGGTGGACGCCCAGCAGGTCGGCCACGCCTTCGCCAACCTGCACGGGCTCAACCCGACCGACCTGAACGCGCTGATCGCGGTCATGGACGCCGAGCTGTTCGGTGACCCGATCACCCCCGGCCGCCTCGGTGAGCAGCTCAACCTGTCGTCCGGGTCGGTCACCGCCCTGATCGACCGGCTGGAGCGGGCCGGGCACATCCGCCGGGACCGGGACACCGTCGACCGGCGCAAGGTGCTGCTGCACTACGCCGACCAGGGCGCCGCGCTGGCCATGGAGTTCTTCCGGCCGCTGGGCGCCCGCACCGACACGGTGATGGACCGCTTCGGCGAGGACGAGCTGGAGGTGGTGCACCGGTTCCTGGCGGAGATGGGCGAGTCGCTGCGGGCGCACCGCGACGCGGTCCGCGCCGCCCGGCCCGAGCCGCCCCGCCGGACGACGGGCTGAGCGTGCCGGGCCGGCTCGTCGCCCGCCTCGCCGCTGCCGCGCTGCGGCTGCCCGCCGTGCGCCCCGGCCCGGTGCGGGTCACCCGCGACATCCCGATCCGGGTGCGTGACGGCGTCGTGCTGCGGACCGACCACTACGCCCCGGGGGACCGGCCCGCACCGACCGTGCTGATCCGCACCCCGTACGGGCGGGGCGGGCCGTTGCGGCTGCTCGGCCGGCTGCTCGCCGCGCGCGGTCGACACGCGGTGATCCAGTCGTGCCGGGGCACCGGCGGCTCCGGTGGCACCTTCGCCCCGCTGGTGCACGAGCGCGACGACGGAGTGGACACCCTGGACTGGCTGCGCCGCCAACCCTGGTGGTCCGGAGCGCTCGGCATGTTCGGCGTCAGCTACCAGGGATTCGCCCAGTGGGCGCTGGCCGCCGACGCCGGCGACGACCTGCGCGCGATGGTCGCGGTGGTGACCGCGTCGTCCACCCGGGACTCGACGTACGCGGGGGAGTCATTCGCCCTGGACACCGTGCTGACCTGGGCCGAGCTGCTGCACGCCCAGACCGTGTCGAGGCTGGCCCGGCAGTGGGAACTCAAGCGTGGGCAGCCCCGCCTGGCGGCCGCACTGGATCACCTGCCGCTGGCCGGGGCGGACCGGGTCGCCACCGGCGTCACCATCGAGTTCTTCCAGGAGTGGCTGCGCCACCACGACCCCGACGCTGCGTACTGGAAGGGTCGGGTCTTCGCCGACCGGGTGGCCCGGGTGCGCGCACCCGTGGTCATGGTCACCGGCTGGCACGACATCTTCCTGCCCGCCCAGCTCGACGACCACGCCACCCTGCGCGCCGCGGGCGCCCGGCCGCGGCTGGTGATCGGCCCGTGGACGCACGGCAGCCCCGGCCTCTTCGTGGCCGCGTTGCGCGAGGGGCTGGCCTGGCTGGACGAGCACCTGGGCGAGCCCGCAGCCGACCAGCGGCGGCCCACCGAGGGATCCCGTCGGGCCCCGGTCCGGCTGCACGTGGGCGGTTCCGACGGCGGCTGGCGGGACCTGCCGGACTGGCCACCACCGGCCACCGACACCCCGTGGCACCTGCACCCGGGAGGCGAGCTGGCGATCCGCCCGCCGAACCCCTCGGCGCCGGACGAGTTCCGGTACGACCCGGCCGACCCCACCCCGTCGCTCGGTGGCCCGCTGCTGGTCGCCAAGCGGGCCGGCCCGGTGGACAACCGGCACGTCGAGGCCCGACCCGACGTCCTGACGTACACCAGCGCTCCGCTCACCGAGCCAATCGAGGTGATCGGCGGCGTACGCGCGGAGATCCACGTCCGCAGCGAGCTCGCGTACCTGGACGTCTACGTCCGGCTGTGCGATGTGGACCGGCGAGGGCGCTCCCGCAACGTGTGCGACGGACTGGTCCGGGTCGCACCCGGCCGGTTCGCGGCCGACGGGTCCGGAGCGCTGCGGGTGCCGGTGCCGCTCTGGCCGACCGCGTACCGGTTCGCGGCCGGGCACCGACTGCGTGTCCAGGTCGCCGGCGGCGCCCACCCGCGCTGGGCGCGCAACCCGGGCAGTGGGGAGCCCCTCGGCACGGCCGTGACGCTGCGTGCCGGCTGGCGGCAGGTCTTGCACGATCCGGCGCATCCCTCGGCGCTGTGGCTACCGATCGTCCACACTGCCCCGCGCAGCATCTGAAACGAAGAGACCCCCTCTGAGCTGGGCGTTCATGTTTTGTGCGGGCTATGGTTGGGTCAACGCCCGGCGCCGTGCACCAGCAGGCCGGGCTCGCCTGAAGCCCAGCACCGCGTACGCGGTGTGACGTCGTGTCCGGCCCCCGTCAATCGGAAGGGGGGCCCCATGACCCGGGCTCCGGCGAACCTGTTGGCCGTCCGAAGTCTCCTTCTCACGCACCTCAACGTCGACCCGAACACCGTCCGCGACGCCGACCTGGAACCGGCGGAGGTCGGGATCGTCGGTGACGCGGACCACCGGGGCGGCTACCACTGCGGATCGGACCGGGTGGTGACCAACGACTACTCGGTGGTGGAGTCGTCGCGGGACCGCAACGGTCTGACCCTCGACGCGGCGGCGCTCGACGTCGGCGGCTTCGAGGTCCGTTCCGGCGGACGTACGCACACCCTGCCCAGCTTCTCGCTCTGGTGTGTGGGTCAGTGCGCCGCGAACGCGGCGGACACCCGGGACATCCGCGAGATCATCTACAGCCCCGACGGTACGACCGTGAAGCGGTGGGACCGGCTCGGCAAGCGCACCAGCGGCGACAGCTCGCACCGCTGGCACACCCACTTCAGCTTCTTCCGTGACGCCATCAAGGCCGGCCGTGACCAGCGGCCACTGTTCCGCCGCTACCTCAGCTCCATCGGACTCCTGGAGGACGACGACATGACCCCCGAAGAACACAACTGGCTGGCCACCGTCCACAAGAACCTGACCGTGCTCGACGGTCGCAACCCGATCGGACAGATCTACACCCGGATGGCGGAGGGTCGGGACGAGACCGGTGCCTCGGTGACCGGCAACTGGAACCTGCGGGCGATGACCGCGCAGCTCACCGCCCTGCAGACCACGCTCAACGCACTCGCCGGGAAGGACTTCACCGACGAGGCGGCGATCGTCCAGGGCGTGCTGGCCGGCCTGACGCCGGAGAAGATCGCCGCGGCCATCCCGCCCTCCATCGCCAAGCAGGTCGCCGACGAACTGGCCCGCCGGCTCGTCGCCTGAGCGAGGGGCGGCTCGTCCCCACCGGGCCGCCCCTCCCACCACTATCCGCAAGAACGATTGGGCAATAAACGTTGCGCAACTGTCGTTGCGGATGCGATGCTGGCGACATGGACACACCCGACGTACGCCAGGTCACCGACTCGCGAGTGCTGGCCGCCATGGCCCACCCGCTGCGCCGCCGGCTGATGGACGTGCTCAAGGTGCACGGCCCGTCGACCGTCGGCCTGCTCGCCGAGCGCACCGACCAGGCGCCAGCGAACGTCAGCCACCACCTCAAGGTGCTCGCCGCCGCCGACCTCGTCACCGAGGCTCCCGAGCTGGCCCGCGACCGCCGCGAACGGTGGTGGCAGCTCGTCACCCGGGGGGTGCGCTGGTCCAACGCCGACTTCGACGCCGACCCGGCCGCCCGGGCCGTCGCCGACGCCGCCACCTCACTCAACCTGGACCGGCACGTCTCCCTGGCGCGGGCCTGGCACGCCAGCGACGAGTCGGCGCAGGCCGCCTGGGCCGACGCGCCGTTCTCGACGGACAAGTGGCTGCACCTCACGCCCGAGGAACTGGCCGAGCTGAGCCGCGAGATGATCGACCTGCTGGATCGCTGGTCGGCCCGACAGCTGCCCGACGACGGCCGCGAACGCCAGCCCGTCTTCGTGTTCGTCCACGGCGTACCGGCCCGGCCGTGACCGCGGCCACCCGCACCGACCCGAGCCCGGCCCGACCGGCCGGCGGGCTGCTGCGCCATCGCGACTTCCGCCTGCTCTGGGCCGGGCAGACGGTCAGCAGCATCGGCAGCAACGTCACCACTGTCGCGCTGCCCCTGGTGGCGGTCGCCGTGCTCGACGCCGGCACCTTCCAGGTGGCGGTCCTCACCGCCGCGGCCTGGCTACCCTGGCTGCTGATCGGCCTCCCGGCCGGAGCGTGGGTGGACCGGCTGCCACGCCGGCCCCTGATGGCGGTCTGCGACCTGTTCTGCGCCCTGGCGTTCCTCAGCGTGCCGGTGACCGCCGCCCTGGGCCGCCTCACCGTCGAGCAGTTGCTGCTGGTGGCGCTCGGCGCCGGCGCCGCACGGGTCTTCTTCGAGACCGCCGACCAGGTCTACCTGCCGGTGCTGCTGCGGCCCGAGCAACTGCCCGAGGGAAACGCGAAACTACAGGCCACGCAGACCGTGAGCTACGTCGTCGGGCCCGGCATCGCGGGCCTGATCGCCCAGCTCACCGGGGCGGTCGCCGCGTTGCTGCTGGACGCGCTGACGTTCCTGCTCTCGGCGGTTCTCCTGCTGCGCATCCGCACCGCCGAGCCGCGCCCCGCCCGGCCGGACCGGTCCCGGTCGCTGCGTCGGGACATCGCCGAGGGGCTGCGCTTCGTCATCCGCGACCCGTACCTGCGGGTGCTGACGCTCTTCGGCGCGGCCAGCAACATCGGTCTGACCGGCTACCAGGCGGTCCTGGTGGTGTTCCTGGTGCGCGAGCTGCGGCTCGCACCGGGCCTGGTGGGCGTGCTGGTCGGAGTGATGAGTGCCGGGGGAATCATCGGCGCGCTGCTCGCCACCGCCCTGGCCCGCCGGTGTGGCACCGCACGCGCCATGCTGATCGGGGCAGCGCTCACCGGCCCGCCCGCCCTGCTCATCCCGTTGGCTGCACCCGGCGTCGGGCTGGTCTGGCCGGCCCTCGGCGGCGTGCTGATCGGCCTCGGAGTGGCCATCGGCAACGTGGTCAAGGGTGCCTTCCGGCAGACGTACACGCCGCACCACCTGCTCGGCCGCGTGACGGTCAGCATGCACCTGCTCAACTTCGGCGCCATCCCGCTGGCGGCCGTCCTGGCCGGAGCCCTCGGCGCGCGCTACGGCGTTGGCGCGGCGATCGGCGTGATGACCGCCTGGTTGGCGCTCACCCCGTTGATCCTGCTGGTTGGACCGCTCCGGCGGCGGCGGGACCTGCCCGCCGCCCCGGCAGCGTCTTGAGTGCACTGCGACGGCGGCCGGGAACCGACCGCCGTCACCGGCACGGAACTACATCGGGCGGACGTTGTCCGCCTGCGGGCCCTTCTGGCCCTGGGTCACCTCGAACTCGACCTTCTGGCCCTCGTTGAGCTCCCGGTAGCCGCTCGAAGCGATGGCGGAGTAGTGGACGAACACGTCCGGCCCTCCACCGTCCTGCTCGATGAAGCCGAAGCCCTTTTCCGAGTTGAACCACTTAACCGTGCCGGTTGCCATGCATCTCTCCCTGTTCAAAGCGGCGGACCACCGGCCTGTGGCCGATGGTCGCCCGTACCTGTTCGACAGTAGCGGGCGAAACCCCGATCTGCCGGCCGAAGTGCCGTAGGTGTTTACTCGAACTCAGATGAACTCTGTGCGCGCCGGCACGCGAAAGCCGCCCCGACCACCCTCCGCTACGGCATGCTTGCGCCGATGAGAGGTGCCGCAGCCACTGCGCTGTCCGAGCTGGAGCGCGAGATCGACGCGCCCGGTTCCGGCCTGGACCGGCTCCAGCTGGTGCCCACCCCGTTCGTCCCGGAGGTGCGGCTGCACCTCGCCGAGGACGCGATCGTCTGGTGGGCCCGGATGGAGGCGATCGCCGGTCACGCCCTGCCACCGCCGTACTGGGCCTCCGCCTGGGCCGGCGGCCAGGCACTGGCCCGACACCTGCTGGACCACCCGGAGCTGGCCGCCGGACGCCGCGTCCTCGACCTCGCCGCCGGCTCGGGTCTGGTGGCCATCGCCGCCGCGCTGGCCGGCGCCGCCGACGTCGTCGCCAACGACATCGACCCGTTCGCCGTGGCGGCCATCACCGTCAACGCGCGCGCCAACCGGGTCGCCGTCGACGCCAGCGGGGACGACCTGCTCGACAGCATCGGCGTCGACGCCGACCTGGTGGTCGCCGGGGACGTCTTCTACGACCGCGCGATGGCCGAGCGGATGCTGCCGTTCCTGCAACGGGCCGTCGCCTCCGGCGCCGAGGTGCTGGTCGGGGACCCCGGCCGGGGGCACCTGCCCGAGGACGGGCTGCGGGTGCTGGCCGACTATCCGGTGCCCACCACCGAGCCGTCGGTGGACTCGTCGCTGCGGCAGGTCCAGGTGCTGCGACCCGCGTGACGCGCGGGCTCTCTCAGGGGCGACCCTGAGGCCGATACCAGGGGGCGCTGAGGGCTGCGACCTGATGTCCACGGTGGTGCGGCGGCCATAGCGTACGAGGCATGACGCAATGGCTGGCCCAGGTCGGAGAGCTGCCCATCCTGGTGCTGATGGGCGCGCTCGGGCTGGTCATGCTCTTCGACGCCGTACCGCTGCTGGGTGTGCTGATCCCCGGTGACGTGGCGATCCTGGCCGCGGTCGGGGTGGGCCGCCCGGCCACCGGGCTGGCCACCTTCGCCGCGGTGCTGGTCGGGTGCCTGGCCGGCTGGTCGCTGAGCTTCCTGGTGGGTCGCCGCTACGCCGAACGCCTGCGCGACAGCCGGATCGGGGGCTGGATCGGTGAAGCGCGCTGGAGCGCGGCGGAGGGGATCCTCAGCCGCGGCGGTGGCCGGATGATGATGGTCGCGCCGTTCCTGCCGGTGTTCAACGCGCTGCTGCCGCTGGCCGCCGGCGGGCTGCGGATGTCGTATCGCCGGTTCCTCGGCTGCGCGACCCTCGGCGCGGCGGCCTGGGCCGGTCTCTACCTGGCGCTGGGCACCGCGTCGCGGTCGCTGGCCGGGCTGCTGCCGGGGGCGCCGAGCCCGCTGCTGGTGACCATGGGGGTGGGGCTGGCGTTGGCGTTCGTCGTGCTGGTGGGGGCGCGGCGGCGGTTCTCTGCTCTTGCTGGTTGAGCTGTTGGGCCTGCTGTGGTTGCGGTGGGGGTGCGGGGGCCTGGCGTGGTTGCGGTGGGGGTGGGGGGGCCTGCCGTGCCCGGCTTCGGGCGGTCAGGCTTGATCCCTGCGCCGGGCACGGCAGGCCCCCGCACCCGTCGTGGGGGCGGTTCGTCCGGTGGTGCCGCGATCCGCCGGTGGTGTGGATCGTCAGTGGTGTCCGGTCAGCGTTGGGTGACCATCGCTCGGGCTCGGGCTCGGGCTCGGGCTCGGGCTCGGGCTCGGGCTCGGGCTCGGGTTCGGGTGTTGGGGGTTACCAGCCTCGGGCTCGCCACTGGGGGAGCGATGGGCGTTCTGCTCCCAGGGTGCTGTCCTTGCCGTGGCCGGGGTAGAACCAGGTGTCGTCCGGCAGCTGGTCGAACAGCTTGTGCTCGACGTCGTCGATCAGCGCGGCGAAGCGCTGCGGGTCCTGGTCCGTGTTGCCAACGCCGCCGGGAAAGAGACTGTCGCCGGTGAACAGGTGGCCGGTGCCGCTCGGGTCGCGGTAGAGCAGCGCGATCGAACCCGGCGTGTGGCCCTTGATGTGGATGACCTCCAGCGCGCAGTCACCGACCGCCACGGTGTCACCATCGGCCAGCTGCTCCGCCTCGATCGGCAGCCCGGCCGCGTCGTCGGCGTGCACGAGCGCCCGCGCGCCGGTCTTGGCGACCACCTCCTCCAGCGCCACCCAGTGGTCCATGTGCTGGTGGGTGGTCACCACGGCGGTCAGACCACCGTCGCCGATCAGCTCCAGCAGCCGGGGCGCCTCGTTGGCGGCGTCGATCAACACCTGGTCGCCGGTGCCGGTGCAGCGCAGCAGGTACGCGTTGTTGTCCATCGGGCCCACCGACAGCTTGCTGATGGTGAGCCCGTCCAACTCCCGTACCGCCGGCGGGCCGCCGTGGGTGACATCTCCGCTGTAGGTCATGACGTGTCCAAATCCGTTCCGGTGGAGTAGACAGGGGACCGTCGGGGTCGACGGCGAGCGTGGCGGCCGGTGGTGGTGTCGTCCGCCGCGCCCCCGAGCAGCAGCGGACCCGTGGTCACGCGTCGACCCTAGCGGGCCCGCGCTGCGCCGTCGTCGCGGAAATCGCTTTCGGCGCGTCGCCCCGCGCCCTACCGTCGGCCTCACAAGCGGCACCGGGACGTCGGACGGAGGTGGTGTTCATGCCGGACGTGGCACGCGTGTTCCGCCATCACCAGCTCGACACCGATGAGGATGCCATGACGATCGATCTGACCGCCCTCGGCTGGGACGCCGACCGGGCGGCGTACGCCGCCCGACGCGGCGAGCACCACCCCGGCCGGGTGGCCCGGGTGGACCGGGGGGTCTGCACGGTGCTCACCGCCGGCGGCCCGGTCCGGGCCAGCCTCGGCCCGTCCGTGCTGGCCGCCGCCGTCCAGGACCCCTCGGCACTGCCCTGCGCAGGGGACTGGGTGCTGCTCACGCACTGGCCGGACCGCCGGATCACCGTGGCGGCCGTGCTGCCCCGGCGGGCCGCGCTGATCCGCCGTACCGCCGGCAAGGACGCCAGCGGCCAGGTGCTGGCCGCCAACCTCGACGCCGCCGCCGTGGTGGAGCCGGTGCACCCGGAGCCGGATGTCGGCCGCATCGAGCGGCTGCTCTCCCTGGTCCACGAGTCCGGGGCCCGGCCGCTCGTGGTGCTGACGAAGTCCGACCTCGCGGCCGACCCGGCCGCGCTGGCCCGCCAGCTCGCCGTGATCGCCCCCGGTGTGCCGGTGCTGTCGGTCAGCGCCGAGCGCGGCACCGGGCTGGACCCGCTGCGCGCCGAGGTCGCGCCGGGTCGCACGCTGGGGCTGCTCGGGCCGTCCGGTGCCGGCAAGTCGAGCCTGGTCAACGCGCTCGCCGGCGCGGTGATGATGCCGACCCAGGCGATCCGTCGGGTCGACGGCAAGGGCCGGCACACCACCACGTGGCGGGCCCTGGTGCCGATCCCGAACGGCGGCGCCGTGATCGACACACCCGGTGTACGGGCGGTCGGCCTGCTCGACGGCGTGGCCGGGCTGGACCGGGCGTTCGCCGACATCGCCGGGCTGGCCGAGGGCTGCCGGTACGCCGACTGTCGGCACGACGGCGAACCGGCCTGCGCGGTCCGCGACGCGTTGCGGACCGGTGAGCTGTCCACCCGTCGGTGGGAGAGCTGGCGGCGTCTGCAGTCGGAGGTCACCCACGAGAGCCGGCGGCGTGAGGCGCGGCTGGCCGCCGAGCGGCGCGGCGGATGGCGATCGGCGCGGCGCAGGGCGGCGCGGCCGCCGTCGCCCGGAGGTTACTGACGGGCAGTTGTGCGTGGCGCGGCCGACCGGGCTGAGCTGGGGGAATGTGCGGGCGGGGGAAACTGTCACACCTCGGGGCTAGAGTTGCCGAGGCGTGTTTTCCGCGCCCGCACGACCGCTCGAAATCCCCCAGAGCGGGACAGATCCTTCGCTTCGTCTTCTCCCGGGAGTACACGCACTGTGGCCGACCGACTGATCATCCGTGGCGCGCGCGAGCACAACCTGCGTGACGTCAGTCTCGACCTGCCCCGGGACGCTCTCATCGTGTTCACCGGGCTGTCCGGGTCGGGCAAGTCGAGCCTGGCCTTCGACACGATCTTCGCCGAGGGGCAGCGCCGCTACGTCGAGTCGCTCTCCTCGTACGCCCGGCAGTTCCTCGGGCAGATGGACAAGCCCGACGTCGACTTCATCGAGGGGCTGAGCCCGGCCGTCTCGATCGACCAGAAGTCCACCTCGCGCAACCCGCGCTCGACCGTCGGCACCATCACCGAGGTCTACGACTACCTGCGGCTGCTCTTCGCCCGCATCGGTGAGCCGCACTGCCCGGTCTGCGGCGAGCGGATCTCCCGGCAGAGCCCGCAACAGATCGTCGACCGGGTCCTCGCGATGGCGGAGGGCACCAAGTTCATGGTGCTCGCGCCGGTGATCCGCGGCCGCAAGGGCGAGTACGTCGACCTCTTCGCCGAGCTGCAGGCCAAGGGCTACGCCCGGGCCCGCGTCGACGGCGTGGTGCACCCGCTGACCGAGCCGCCGAAGCTCAAGAAGCAGGAGAAGCACACCATCGAGGTGGTGATCGACCGGCTCACCGTCAAGCCCAGCGCCAAGCAGCGGCTGACCGACTCGGTCGAGGCCGCCCTGGGCCTGTCCAGCGGGCTGGTGCTGCTCGACTTCGTCGACCTGCCGGAGGACGACCCGGACCGGGAGCGCCGCTACTCCGAGCACCTGGCCTGCCCCAACGACCACCCGCTCGCGATCGAGGATCTCGAGCCCCGGGTCTTCTCCTTCAACGCGCCGTACGGCGCCTGCCCGGAGTGCACCGGCCTGGGCACCAAGAAGGAGGTCGACCCGGAGCTGCTGGTCCCCGACCCGGAGCGCAGCCTGCGCGAGGGCGCCATCCAGCCCTGGTCCACCGGGCACAACCTGGAATACTTCCTGCGCCTGCTGGAGGCGCTCGGCGAGGCCCAGCACTTCGACGTCGACACCCCGTGGCGGGCGCTGCCGGCGCGGGCGCAGAAGACGATCCTGCACGGCTCCGACGACCAGGTGCACGTGCGCTACCGCAACAAGTACGGTCGCGAGCGCTCCTACTACACCGGTTTCGAGGGCGTGGTGCAGTGGATCGAGCGCCGGCACTCCGACACCGAGTCCGAGTGGTCCCGCGACAAGTACGAGGGCTACATGCGCGACGTGCCGTGCGCGGCGTGCGGCGGCGCCCGGCTCAAGCCCGAGGTGCTCGCGGTCACCCTCGCCGGCAAGAGCATCGCCGAGGTCTGCAACCTGTCGGTGGGGGAGTGCGCGGACCTGCTCGCCGGCATCGAGCTGACCGACCGGCAGAAGATGATCGCCGAGCGCGTCCTCAAGGAGATCAACGCCCGGCTGCGGTTCCTGCTCGACGTCGGCCTGGACTACCTCTCGCTGGACCGGCCGGCCGGCACGCTGTCCGGCGGCGAGGCGCAGCGCATCCGGCTGGCCACCCAGATCGGCTCCGGCCTGGTCGGCGTGCTCTACGTGCTCGACGAGCCGTCGATCGGTCTGCACCAGCGCGACAACCACCGGCTGATCGAGACCCTGATCCGGCTGCGCGGTCTGGGCAACACGCTGATCGTGGTGGAGCACGACGAGGACACCATCCGCGTCGCCGACTGGATCGTCGACATCGGGCCCGGCGCTGGCGAGCACGGCGGCAAGATCGTGCACAGCGGCTCAGTGCCGGCCCTGCTGAAGAACAAGGAGTCGATCACCGGGGCGTACCTGTCGGGTCGCCGGTCGATCCCGACACCGACGGGCCGCCGTCCGCAGGATCCGGCCCGCGAGCTGGTGGTGCACGGCGCGCGCGAGCACAACCTGCGCAACCTGACCGTCTCGTTCCCGCTGGGCCAGCTCATCGCGGTCACCGGGGTCAGCGGCTCGGGCAAGTCGACGCTGGTCAACGACATCCTGTACGCCGTGCTGGCCAACCAGATCAACGGCGCTCGGCTGGTGCCCGGCCGGCACACCCGGGTCTCCGGTCTCGAGCACGTGGACAAGGTCGTCGGTGTGGACCAGTCGCCGATCGGCCGTACCCCGCGCTCCAACCCGGCCACCTACACGGGGGTCTGGGACCACGTCCGCAAGCTCTTCGCCGAGACCACCGAGGCCAAGGTCCGGGGGTACGGGCCGGGCCGGTTCTCGTTCAACGTCAAGGGCGGTCGCTGTGAGGCGTGCTCCGGCGACGGCACCATCAAGATCGAGATGAACTTCCTGCCCGACGTGTACGTCCCCTGCGAGGTCTGCAAGGGCGCCCGGTACAACCGGGAGACCCTGGAGGTGCACTACAAGGGCAAGACCGTCTCGGACGTGCTGGAGATGCCGATCGAGGAGGCCGCGGAGTTCTTCTCCGCCATCCCGGCCATCCACCGGCACCTCAAGACGCTCGTCGACGTCGGCCTGGGCTACGTCCGCCTCGGGCAGCCCGCGCCGACCCTCTCCGGCGGCGAGGCGCAGCGGGTCAAGCTGGCCTCCGAGCTGCAGAAGCGCTCCACCGGGCGGACGGTCTACGTGCTCGACGAGCCGACCACCGGTCTGCACTTCGAGGACATCCGCAAGCTGCTGATGGTCCTGGAGGGCCTGGTCGACAAGGGCAACACGGTGATCACCATCGAGCACAACCTCGATGTGATCAAGACGGCCGACTGGCTGATCGACATGGGTCCGGAGGGCGGCCACCGGGGCGGCATGGTGCTCGCCACCGGCACCCCGGAGGAGGTCGCCGAGGTGCCCGAGAGCCACACCGGCCAGTTCCTGCGCGGGGTGCTCAAGCTCGACGGCGAGGCCAAGGGCGCGGCGGCGGCGACCACCCGCGCCGCCAAGGCCAACGGCGCCACCAAGACGCGGGCCAGCCGCAAGGTGCCGGCCGGCGCGCGCTGACCGCGACGCAACTCTTTCGGGGCGGGTCGGATGACGACCCGCCCCGACCCTTTTGCGGGGTGTCGCACCGATGCCGGGGTGAACTATCCGGCACAGTTGCCCGTGGAGAGAAGTGTGGCCGGCTTTTGGACCGGCGCACTGGGCGAGAGAGAGGCCAGGCATGAGCGACGATCAGGCGCTGACCGGACCGGGTACGCAGACCCGTCGTACCCTGCTCACCGGCGTCGGGGCCGTCGGCGCGGCCGTCGTCCTGGCGGCCTGCGGCAGTGACGACGACGGCAGTGGCAGCGGTGCCCCCACCAGCGGCGGCCCGGCGGTGCCCAGCACCGGGGACGCCGGCGGCGGGGATCGGCAGAACGCCCAGTCGCTGGCCACCACCGCCGACATCCCGGTCGGCGGCGGTAAGGTCCTCGCCGCCGAGGGCGTCGTGATCACCCAGCCCACGGCCGGTCAGTTCAAGGGCTTCAGCCCGATCTGTACGCACCAGAACTGCCCCGTGACGAACGTCGACGGCGGCACCATCAACTGCACCTGCCACAACAGCAAGTTCTCGATCGAGGACGGCTCGGTGAAGGCCGGCCCGGCCACCAAGCCGCTGCCGCCGAAGGACATCAAGGTCACCGGGGACCAGATCTCCCTCGCCTGACCCGCGCGGCTCGACGGCTTGATCGACTCGCGTTCCATGAAGTCGGGGTGTCGGTAGGCACCGGACACCCCGACTTCCCGGAAACCGAGTGGATCAAGTGCTCGCGGTGGGTGTCGGGGGTGCGGACTAGGCTTGTCGACGTGGCTGACCCCTCGACCTACCGTCCCGCACCCGGCACCATCCCGGAGTCACCGGGGGTCTACCGCTTCCGCGACGGCACCGGCCGGGTGATCTACGTCGGCAAGGCGAAAAACCTGCGCAGCCGGCTCAACTCCTACTTCGGCGACGTCTGGAACCTGCACGAGCGCACCCGGCAGATGGTCACCACCGCCGAGTCGGTGGACTGGATCACCGTCGGCACCGAGGTCGAGGCGCTCCAGCAGGAGTTCACCTGGATCAAGCAGTACGACCCCCGGTTCAACGTCCGCTACCGCGACGACAAGTCGTACCCCTATCTCGCCGTCACCCTCGACGAGGAGTACCCGCGACTCCAGGTGATGCGCGGCGCGAAGCGCAAGGGTGTGCGCTACTTCGGTCCGTACTCGCACGCCTGGGCGATCCGGGAGACCCTCGACCTGCTGCTACGGGTGTTCCCCGCGCGCACCTGCTCGGCCGGCGTGTTCAAGCGGGCCGGCCAGGTCGGTCGTCCCTGCCTGCTGGGCTACATCGGCAAGTGCTCGGCGCCGTGCGTCGGCACCGTCTCCGCCGACGAGCACCGTGCCATCGTCGACGGCTTCTGCGACTTCATGGCCGGGCGCACCGACACCATGGTCCGCAAGATCGAGCGCGAGATGACCGAGGCAAGCGAGCAGCTGGAGTTCGAGCGGGCCGCCCGGCTGCGCGACGACGTGGCCGCCCTGCGCCGGGCCATGGAGAAGCAGACCG
Source organism: Micromonospora sp. NPDC047557 (assembly GCF_043205095.1). Classification (NCBI taxonomy): domain Bacteria; kingdom Bacillati; phylum Actinomycetota; class Actinomycetes; order Micromonosporales; family Micromonosporaceae; genus Micromonospora; species Micromonospora sp. NPDC047557. The sequence goes on from NZ_JBIDDK010000003.1 coordinate 493,006, forward strand.
TGGTGCTCGGCGACGGCACCGACGCCGACGTGGTCGCGTTCGCCGACGACCCGCTCGAGGCGGCCGTGCAGGTCTTCCACGTCCGCGACGGCCGGGTCCGCGGCCAGCGCGGGTGGGTGGTGGAGAAGACCGAGGACCTGACCACGGGCGACCTGGTGCACCACTTCTGCACCCAGGTGTACGGCGGCGAGCACGGCGAAGCCGACGTGCCCCGCGAACTGCTGGTGCCCGAGTTGCCCGCCGACGCCGACGCGCTGGCCGAGTGGCTCAGCAGCCACCGGGGCAGTCGGGTGTCGCTGCGCGTGCCGCAGCGCGGCGACAAGCGCTCACTCATGGAGACGGTGGAGCGCAACGCCAAGGACGCGCTGGCCCGGCACAAGCTCAAGCGGTCCGGTGACCTGACCACCCGCGGCAAGGCGCTGGACGAGATCACTGAGGCGCTCGGCATGCGCACCTCGCCGCTGCGCATCGAGTGCTTCGACATCTCCCAGATCCAGGGCACCGACGTGGTCGCCAGCATGGTGGTCTTCGAGGACGGGCTGCCCCGCAAGAGTGAGTACCGGCGGTTCATCGTGCGGGGCGCCACCGACGACCTGTCCGCCATGTCCGAGGTGCTACGCCGCCGCTTCGCCCGCTACCTCGACGCGCGGGCCGAGACGGGCGAGGTGGGCGTGGAGTCCGCCGACGACCCGACCGCGCCCGGCGGCGCCACGGATCCGCAGATCGGCATCCTGGTCGACCCGACCACCGGCCGGCCGCGGAAATTCGCGTACCCACCACAACTGGTGGTCGTCGACGGCGGCGCCCCGCAGGTCGCGGCGGCCGCCCAGGCCCTTGCCGACCTGGGCATCGACGATGTCGCGCTGTGCGGCCTCGCCAAGCGGCTGGAGGAGGTGTGGCTCCCCGACGACGAGTTCCCGGTCATCCTGCCGCGCACCTCGGAGGGTCTCTACCTGCTGCAACGGGTCCGCGACGAGGCGCACCGCTTCGCCATCACGTTCCACCGTCAGCGTCGCTCCAAGCGGATGACCGAGTCGGCGCTGGACAATGTCCCCGGCCTGGGTGAGGTACGCCGCAAGGCGCTGCTACGGCACTTCGGCTCGCTGAAGCGACTCTCGACGGCGACCGTCGAAGAGATCACCGAGGTGCCCGGGGTGGGTCGACGCACCGCCGAGGCGATCCTGGCCGCCCTCGACAAGGGCACAACGTCCGAGGGCAGCGCCGAGGCGACGCCCAGCGCCGAGGCGACGCCCAGCGCCGAGGCGACGCCCAGCGCCGAGGCGACGCCCAGCGCCTAGGCCGCGCCCGGCGCGAAGGCGACGCTCGGCGCGGAGACGACGCTCGGCGTGGAGGCGCACCGTGACAATCCGCGTGCCCCGCATGATCGTGCTCGATCCTGGATGTAGTGGCCTCGCCGGCTGGGTGAGGGGCCTGTTTCCTGGATCGAGCAGGATCATGAGGTTGCCGTGGGGCCGCGCGGTGGTGATCGACTCGGGTTCGGTGATGTCGGGGTGTCCCGGGCGCTCGGATACCCCGGTATCGCCGATCGCGTGTCGATCGACTCCCGGGTGGTGGCGTGTCCGTTTCCGGTGGGTGGTTTGGGTGGATTCGACATGGCCGTCCCGTGGCGGGTGCCACCCTGGGGGCGGAATCGGGGACCCGGCGGGGTCGTTATACCTGGCATGCCGCCGCGACCTACGGGCTAGCGGCGCACGGCAGCCGCCGGGAACACCGCGCCGGCGGCCACGGTTACATCCCCCGCACCGCCGAGCAGCACATCGGCCCGGCGCGTGTGGCAGCCGCCGGGAACACCCGCCCGGTCGCCGCGGTTACACCCCCCGCACGGCCGAGCACCACCGGTCGTCCCCCGGTCCCCGGAAGAACGTCGGCGGAATGACTCGCCGCCCCGGACCGTTGCACCACCCTCCGGGACACCCCCCGTGCAGGCCCCCGCCGGGCCGCCGGACCACACGTCCCGCCGTGAACTTTCCGCCCGGCACACACCCCCCGAAATGTGTGTGTCGTCGCGTATCCCCCTGATGCAGAGGAGCACGCCATCATGCGTACCGATCTGATGCGTAAGACCGCTCTGACCGCTGCTGGCCTCGCCTTCACCGGCGGCGCCATCGCCGGCCCCATCACCACCGCCTACGCCGCCTCCGAGGCCAAGCCCGCCACTGCGACGCAGGCCGACCGTAAGCCTGCGGGTGAGCGTCAGCTCGGCGTGCGCTACGAAGCCCAGCCGAACTTCTACTA
>NZ_JBIDDK010000004.1:0-79156 GCF_043205095.1 Micromonospora sp. NPDC047557
GGGTTGCCCCCGCCGTCGACGCGCACGAGCTGCCACTGCTGGTTGGTGCCGTTCCAGTCGTCGTACTGCACGATGTTGCCACCGTCGGCGGTCGAGGCGCCCTGCACCTCCATCACCTTGCTGCTGTTGCGGTTGATTAAACGCACGTAGCCACTGTCCGAGTCGGCGAGCTGGAACTGCTGGTTGGTGCCGTTGTTGTCGGACCACTGCACGATCGCCGCACCGTTGGCGGTCGAGCGGTTGTAGACATCCAGCACCTTGCCCGACAACCGCGACTTGAGCCGGTAGTAGCCACCGCCCGAATCCACGAACTGCCACTGCTGCTGGTTACCGTTGTTACGCGTCCACTGGGTGATCCGCGCGCCGTCGTTCGTGGCCAGGTTGTACACGTCCAATGCCTTGCCGCTGTTGCGGTTCACCAACACGTACCAGGCGCTGGTGTCGACCGTCGCCGCGGCCGCGGGTGACGACACCGCCATCGCGGCGGCGCCGGCGACCACCACCGCTGCCGCGCCGGCGGCGACTGCTCGCACCAACCACCCTCGCCGCCGCGAGGGCGGTGCTGTCGACGGAGACCTACCAAAGGCAGACATGATCCTCCTCAATCACCAGGAGCCGAACGGTCACCCGAAGCTGGGCGGACCGCGACACGCGACCGGGTGCATGCGTCGGGAATGTTCGCGCTAACAAGATCCCCTGCATGCGGTGGACGCACGCCTGAATCAAGGTCGGCGTCGCAGGCCCGCCCCGTAAGCCGTAGCCGTCGCCGTCCTTGCCCATCGACTGTGAGCGATAACATGCTGTTCGTCAAGACGTAACATTGGCGCTTCGTTGGGCCGATGGCCCGAGCCGGCACGACGCGTCCGATCGACGCCGATCATGCGCAGCTACCACGCCGTCCGAGGTCCTCGACCGGGGAAGGGCACGCCTGACGATCTGGGATGGTTGGCGCTAACATCGATGCCCGCGCATCACCTGGTCCCGGCCTCCCCGAGCGTCGACGCCCCCACGTCCGGCAGGCGCGGCGCCGAAGCTCGCACGACCGGGCGCTCGGCCCGCGGTACGAACGCTGCCCGCGGCCGTGGCGGTCACTGCGGGTTGAACCCCGGCCCGGGGCCCGGAGCTGGTTGCTCCGGACCTCGGGCTCGGATGGTCAGGGGCTCGTGCAGGTGACGTTGCTGGGCGGGGTGTCGCCGTTGCCGGTGGCGGTGAACCCGAAGGTGGTCGAGGCGTTCGGCGCCAGGGCACCGTTGTACGCGGCGTTGCGGACGCTGACGTTGCCGGTGGTGCCCGTGTTGGTGCCGTTCCAGAGGCTGCTGATGGCCTGGCCGCTGGCCAGGGTCAGGCGTACGGTCCAGCCGCTGATCGAGGTGGCGGTGTTGTTGACGACGGTGACCTCACCCTGGAAGCCGCCCGGCCAGCTGTTGACCGCCCGGTAGGTGGCGGCGCAACTGCCCGGCTCCCCGGTCGGCGGCGGCGTCGTCGGCGGAGGCGTCGTCGGCGGGGCCGTCGTCGGCGGGGCCGTGGTGGGCGGTGCCGTGGTCGGCGGTGCCGTGGTGGGCGGTGCCGTGGTCGGCGGTGCCGTGGTGGGCGGGGCGGTCGTGGGCGGCGTGGTGGACTGGAACTGGGTGAAGAATCGCCAGATCTCCGCCGAGGTCCACGTCCTGGAGTCGTTGGGGCTGGACGACCCGTCGACCGGGCTCGGGGTGTGGTCGCCGTCGAACGCGGCCCACTGCACGGGGTAACCCGCGCGGCAGCCGGAGTAGGTGGTGGTGATGTGGGTGAGGCTGCCTCGGCTGGGCTCGCGCGGGCTCTGTGCGGTGCAGCCGTTGTTCCGGACGAACGTGTCGCGCAGCGCCCGGCCCTGGGAGATGTTCAGCACGCTGTCGTAGATGCCGTGGATGCCGAAGTACGCGACAGGCTGGGTGCCGCCGTTACAGCCGCTGAGGTTGGCGCCGGAGAGCACGGTGACCGCCCGGATGACGGTCGGTCGGGCGCAGGCCACCGCATAGCTCATGGCCCCGCCGTAGCTCCAGCCCAGGGCGAAACGCTGGGTCGTGTCGACGCAGAGGTCGTTCTCGACCTGCCGGGAGATGTCGTCGAACAGAGTCAGGTCCCGACCGTTCGTGTTGGCCCAACCGGCGTCGATGCCCTGGGGCGCGACGAAGATCGTGCTGTTGTTCGACAACGGCGCCAGCCCGTAGTAGCCGGCCGAGGCGACGTTGTTGGCCGAGCCGTTCAGCCAGTGGAAGCCGAAGACCAGTCGGTACGGACGGTTCCGGTCATAACCGCCCGGGATCTGGAGGATGTAGCTGCGATTCTGGCCGCTGCTGGAAATCGTGCGCGTCCCGCTGGTGAGAGTGGGCGCCTTGCCGCAGCCCGCGGTCGCCGCGAGGGTGCCGTTGGTGGCGGCCGCCGCCTCGGCGCCGAATCCGCCGCGCAGTGCACCACCGGTCGCCGCGACGAGAACCACCGCGGCCGCGATGAACGAGAAGAGTTGTCTCCGTTTTACCATTGCTCGACTCCTTGCCGTTGATCGTCCGTACCGACATGCACCTCGGCGTCAAAGAGTCGGTTCGCGCCGGTGTGCGGGCCGGCATGCTCCTGGGGCCGGCGTGGCGCACACGGGTGCGTACGGGCCGTACCGTCGCTGCCGGGGTTGTCCGTGACGGGGCAAGGGAAGCGGGCAATGCAGCCGGACCAGGGTCGTCCGACGACCGCCTGCGGTCGCCTGGCAGTGGCGGAGCGGCCCGGACTGGTCACCGACCGGCGAGGCGGCGGGAGGGTGAGCCCTCGGCGTGCCTGTGCCGATTGACTGAGGTGACTGGGAGCGTGCCCTTCGCTCCCGCGCCGAAAGATAGCATGTTATCGATAACATGCTCAACCGGCCGAGTGCCACGGAACAGGCCACAGCGGACGGAGCAGGCCGTGCCGATCCGCTCGGCGTGATCGGTCGTCCGCGTCGCCGCCAGCAGTGCCCTTCGATATCGCAGCGAGGTCATCTTTTCGAGTCCTAGACTGCGAACGGGCACGGCGGGGCCGCCCCTGCCAACGGGGGAGGTGCGGGTGCCATGAATTCTCGGCCGACGCAACAGCAGGAACAGGCTCACGGCGGCGCCAACCGCGACATGCCCCCGGAATTGGGCTCGGATTCCATCGGCATATTCGAGGGCCGGACCTTCATGTTGTCCAATTCGGTTGGTGACGTGCCGGGCGACTCCATCGCCGGCCTGGTGCACGACGACACCCGCTATCTCAGCCGTTGGCAGTTGACTCTCGACGGGCTCGTCCCGCTCCTGCTCAGCGCCACCACGGTCGATGCCTATTCCGCGGCGTTCTTCCTCGCCAATCCGGAGCTGCAGGGCCTGCGGGCAAACAGGATCGGCGTGCGGCGGGAACGGTTCGTCGGCGACGGCATGCACGAGCGGATCGCGGTGCAGTACTTCGGCACCGAACCGGTCCGCGTACGCCTGCGGTTGGATGTTGGTGTGGACTTCGCCGACCTCTTCGACATCAAGAGGGCGGGGCGGAGCAGGCTGGCCGACATCCGGCGAGCCCACCTGTCGGACGGCTCTGCCCTACGCTTCTCCTATCAGAACTCGCGCTGGTCGGCCGGCACGACTGTCGAGGCCAACCCACCTGCCGACCAGGTCGAGGGCGACGCGCTGATCTGGGACGTGCACCTGGGGCGAGGTGACAGCTGGGATTGCGAGCTGCGCGTGCTGCTGAACTGTCAAGGCGCGGACTACCAACCGGCCCGCCGCACCTTCGGCGAGGCACCCGACTTCGATGCCGACGACGTGGCGTCGCTGTGGGCGGCCAACAAGCCGGACCTCAGCGCGGATTCGGAACTGTTGCGCAACGTCTATCACAAATCCGCCGCCGACCTGCTTTCGATGCGCATCGTCAAGGAGATCAACGGCGACAAGGTCGTCCTGCTGGCCGCCGGGATGCCCTGGTTCCTGACCCTGTTCGGGCGGGACACGCTGATCACCGCCTACCAGAGCATCACCTGTGGGCCAGACGTGGCGCGGGGCACGCTGGTGACGCTCGCCGCGCACCAGGGCAAGGCCGTCGACGACTTCAGTGACCAGGAGCCCGGAAAGATCCTGCACGAGTTCCGCTCCGGGGAGCTGACGCAGCTCGGCATCGCGCCGTACGGCCCCTGCTTCGGCTCGGCCGACACCACCCAGCTCTGGCTCATCCTGCTCTCCGAGTACTGGCGGTGGACTGGCGACGACGCGTTGGTGCGGCAGTTGCGGCCCAACGCCGACGCGGCTCTGCGGTGGATCGACGAATTCGGAGACCGCGACGGCGACGGTTACGTCGAGTACGCCACGCGCTCCCCGGACGGGATGCGCAACCAGTGTTGGCGCGACTCACCGGACGGCGTGCAGTTCGCTGACGGCAGGCTTCCCGACCTGCCGGTCGCCACCTGCGAGATCCAGGGCTACACCTACGATGCCAAGCTCCGCGCCGCGGAACTCGCCGACGGGCCGTGGGCCGACGCCCCGTTGGCGCGACGCCTGCGTGGTGAGGCCGCCGACCTGCGCGAGCGGTTCAACCGCGACTACTGGCTGCCGACGCGGGGCGGCTACTACGCGATCGGCCTCGACGCCCACAAGCGGCCCATCGACTCGATGACCTCGAACATGGGCCACCTGTTGTGGAGTGGAATCGTCCCGCCCGATCGTGCCGCCGCGGTGGCTCGGCAGTTGATGTCCGACGCGATGTTCTCCGGCTGGGGTGTCCGGACCCTGTCCACCGAGGACGTGGGGTACAACCCCATCGGCTACCACCTCGGCACGGTGTGGCCGCACGACAATTCGATCATCGCCGCCGGGCTTGCCCGCTACGGCCACCGGGACGCGGCCAACCGCATCGCGATGGCGATGCTCGATGCGGCGGCCCACTTCGACTACCGCCTGCCCGAGGCGTTCTCCGGGTACGACCGATCGTTCGGACGACGGCCCGTGCCCTACCCCACCGCCTGCAATCCCCAGGCCTGGGCCAGTGGCGCCCCCCTGCTGCTTCTGCGGTCGATGCTCGGGCTCGACGTCAGCGACGGCCATCTCGGCACCGATCCGCACATCCCCGAGGCGTTGGGGAGCATCCGGCTGACCGGCGTCACCGTGCACGGCACCCGGCAGACCGTCGACACCTCGGGTTCGCGCCTGCGCTCCTCCGCCTGAACCTGCGGGGCGCCGCCGGCGGGTCACGGTGTCGAGCTGCTCGTCCGCCTGGTGGACGTCGGCCTCCGGCTCGGCCGTCTCCCGCCCGACCGCGACCTCGCGCCCGCGAATTCGGCTTCCCCGGGCCCGGCCCGGCAAACGCGCCCGGAAAGGGAGTGAATCGCACTCGTCGAACGTTCCTGCGGCCGTCGGAAAAGACGTTCCAGCGGGACCGAGCTAGCGTTCCGGCATGCTTTTCCTGAGCTCGAGACGCGTGCCGGACGGCGACACCGCGCAACTGGTCCGGGGCGCCCAGCAGGGCGATCCCCGCAGCTTCGCACTGTTGTTCGACTGTCACTACGCCGGCATGCTCTCAGTGGCCCGTCGCATTCTGGGCGCCGGGCCCGACGCCGAGGACGCCTGCCAGGACGCGGCGATCGCGGCGTTCAGCCGGATCGGTGAGCTGCGCGACCCCGCCGCCGTGCGGCCGTGGCTGCACGCCATCGTCCGCAACAACTGCCGGACGATGCTGCGCGCGCGCGTGCCCGTCCCGGTCGGGGTGGCAGGTGAGAACCTGCTCGCCTCGGGGCTCGACGACCCGGTCGCCCGCATCGAGCAGAGCGCCATGCGGGACTGGGTCTGGCACGGGTTGCAGCAGTTGTCGCCTGCCGCGCAGACGGTGGCGTTGCTGCGCTACTTCACCGAGAACAACTCGTACGAGCAGATCGCGGAGCTGTGCGGGACCCCGGTCGGTACCGTCCGCAGCCGCCTGAGCGAGGCGCGTCGGCAGTTGGCCGAGATCCTCCCCCGCGTCCGCGACGAGCGACACGACGGGACCGGGGCCCTGCGCGCCGAGCGGCGCGAGGAGGCGGCGACGATCCTGTCGGCGGTGGCCGACGGCGCGTCCGTGACCAAGGTGACCGCGCGCTGGGCCGAGGACATGGTGTTCTGGTGGCCGGACGGCACCCGGACGATCGGTCGGGAACCACTCTTCGCGGTCATACGGCAGGACAACGACTACGGTGTCAGCCACAAGATCACCGGAGTGCTGGCCGGCTCCGGCATCACGATCTGGGAGAACGCCTTCATCAACCCGCCGGAGGACCCGTTCCACTGCCCACCCGGCGCGACCTGGCTGCTCCGGGAGAAAGAGGGCCTGGTGCGCGAGGTGCGCCTTCTGCACACCCCTCGGCCGGCCCGGCCGGAGAATTTTTCTGCGGCAGATCGAACTTCTGGCTGACCAGGGATGTCCTGAGGGTATGACCACGCACTCCATCCACGACCTGGAACCGCAACTCGCCGCCAACCGCCGGTACTGGTGCGGCTGGGCGGGCACCGACCCCGACACCGACCTGCCGACCTACCGCACCGACGTTCCGCACCCGCTGCTCAACGCGGTCCTTCGCGTCCGTGATCTGCCGCTCGACGAGGCGATCACGCAGGCGAGGAAGCACCTGACCGGCTCGCACTGGGGCTGGTGGGTAGGGGCGGACAGCGACGAGGGCACCGCCGAGGGCCTCCTCGATCGCGGCGCGAAGCAGATCGCCGACATGCCCGTCATGGCGCTGGACGTGACCACCGTCGCCGAGGTCGAGGCGCCGAGCGATCTGCGGATCCGGCACATCGGCGACCCGCTCGAGATGCGGGAGTACGTCGGGGCGTACGCCGGGCCGCTCGGCATCCCCGGGGATCCCGGGCTGGTCGTCGACCGGGAGCTGAACTTCGCCTACCCGGACGTGGTCCGCCTCGCGGGCACGATCGACGGCCGCACCGTCGGCACGTGCACCCTGTCGCTCGGCACCGACATCGGCGCTCTGTACTGCATCGCCACCGACCCCGATTTCCGTCGGCGCGGCATCGCGACGGCGCTCACCCGCGAGGCGCTGCGCCTCACCCGTGAGTCCGGGCGGCGGATCGTCACGCTCCAGGCGAGCAGCGAGGGCGAGCCGGTGTACCGGCAGATCGGCTTCGAGACTGTTGCCCGCTACCGCCTCTACCAACTCCCGGAGTGACTCCCGGCGCTGCCGCCCGGTCCCACAACAGCCGGGCGGCAGCGCCGTGCCCTACGTGGGCAAGCTCCCCCGGACCTGGAAATCAGGGCCAGCGGAGCGCCGTGATCACGAGGATGGCGCGCTCGGCGGCCTGGCCTTCTGCGGATAGATGGTCTCGTGGCGGGCCAGCATGGCGACGAACTCGCCGATCTTCCGCTCGCGGGTCTCCGCCCGTTTGACGGCGTTGAGGCGGTAGATGAGCGCGAACCGGTTGGCCTTGGTGAGCACGTCGAACATCGCCTGGGCGGCGGGTTCGGCGGCGATGGCGGCGAGCAGGTCGGCCGGCACCTCGGCCTCCGACGACGGGGCGTACGCGGCAGCCCACCGCCCGTCGGCCTTCGCGGCCTCCACCGCGGCGCGGCCCGCGGGCATCATCAGCCCCTGCGCCTCGAGCCGGGCGACGTGTTCGACGTTGCGTCGGGACCAGACACTGCGGGGCCGGCGAGGGGTGAACCGGATCCAGGAGGTCTGCTCGTCCCGTTTGCGGGCCTGCCCGTCGATCCAGCCGAAACACAGCGCCTCGTCGACCGCGTGCTGCCAGGTCAGCGTCGTGACCGTGCCACCCTTCTTGGTCAGGGCGAGCCAGACGCCGAGCGATGTGGCGTGGTTCTCCGACAACCACGCGCGCAGCGCGTCGGCGTCCGCGACGATCAACTCTTCCAGTTCGGCGCTCGCCATGGCAGCAGGCTATCGCCGCCCTCTGACACCGACAGCTGTCGGTGGGCCGTCCCGACCCGGCCCCCGGCTCAGGCAGTGAACGGCCAAGGGTGTGGCACGTCGACCGGGCCACACCCTTGACACAGTTCCGGAGGGTCAGCAGCCGATCCGACTGGACCCGACCGCGACGTCGTCGTACCAAAGGGTGTCGGCGCCGTTGCCGTAACTCTCCCAGCCCAGCTTCAGGTCGGTGAGCTGCGGACGCCAGGTGCGGTTGTACCACTGGCCGTCGATGTCGTGCGTCGGCACGCCGTCCGCGGTCAGCCCCACGATGGCCGTGCCGTCCAGCCAGGTACGCAGCTGGCCGGCCGAGCCGTCCACCATGAACTCCAGGCAGGCCCACCGGTTGGTGGGCAGCGGGACGCTCTGCGCCACCCCGGCCGGGCTCTGCTCGGGCAGCGTCGCGTCGTCGGAGGCGCGGTTCCACTGCAGGGCGCCGTTCTGGCCGCCCATCCGCAGGTCACGGTTGCCGTCGGCGGCGTCGGCCATCGCCATCATCGTGGTGTGGTCGGTGGGCTGGGCCGTGGTGTGCCGTACCCAGATCCGGCCGTACCGCACGCTGCCCACGCTGCTGAGGTTCTTGGTGGACCTGATGAAGACGTGGTTGCAGTACCCGGCTGCGCCGTTGATCCGGACCGCCCGGCTGCCGCTGTGTGTGGTGGCCGTGTCGATGGTGGCCGTGCCGGCGCCGGAACAGTCCGGGTTCACCACGGTCCAGTCGCCGGACGGCGTCGCGCCGGTCTGGTTCTCGAAGCCGTCGCAGAGCACCGCACCCGCGCACCCGGCCGGCGGCGGGGTGGTGGGCGGAGGTGTCGTCGGCGGAGGCGTGGTGGGGGGCGGGGTGGTCGGCGGACGCGTCGTCGGCGGCGGCGTCGTCGGGGGCGTCGTCGGCGGGGGCGTCGTCGGCGGAGGCGTGGTGGGCACGCCGGTCGTCGGGGTCGGCCCGGCGCCGTTGCACGGCACGCCGTTCAGGCTGAACCCGCTCGGCGTGCCGCCACTGACGCCGTACGTGCCCTGCACGCCGAACTCGGTGGAGCCGCCGGCCGGGATGCTGCCGTTGTACGACATGTTGCGGGCGGTCACCGTCGATCCGGACTGGCTGACCGTGGCGTTCCAGCCGTTCGTGACGCGCTCGTCCCCGGCGTACGTCCAGGTGACGGTCCAACTGGAGACGGCGCTGTCGCCGGGGGTGACCTTGATGTTGGCGGTGAATCCGCCGGGCCACTGGTTGGGCGTGTAGTCGACCCGGCAGCCCTGGGCGGCCGCGGCGGGGACGACGAGCAGGGCCGTTCCGGTCGCGGTTACGGCGGCGGCCAGCGCGGCGACGACCGCCAGGGTCGGGGCGGGGCGGGCGCGGAAAATCGTCATGAAAAGTCCTTCTGCCATCGAGCTGGGAAATCGGCGCGGCAGCGCGCGTCCGGAACGGACGCGACGCGACAACGCGCCGGATGCGGCGCGGCGATGCGCCACAGCGACTGGTCGATGCGTACGACCAACGTGCCCGGCTCGGGGTGGACCTGTCAGTCGCCGACGGCCCGGTTGCCCGGGCCTCGGCGGCGCCCGCCCTCAATCTATTGACAGATTCCTATCGAATCAAGCATCACGCTTCCGAGTGGGATCACGCCGCCCACGCGTTATGCTGCCGGGCGCCCCGACAGGGTTGACGCCGCTCGATCAGGTCAGCTCAGGTCGACGATGTCCACCGCGGGTGCGAAGTGGCGGACCGCCACCTCGAGACTGGGGCGGTGCAGCCGCCAGAAGGTCGCCGGCCGACTGTCGGCCAGAACGGCCGGCGGCACGTACGGGACCGCGGTCTGAATCAACCACCGCAGGCCGCGCGAGCGAGCCGAGCCGGGCAGCGGCGGCAGACCGCGACGCCTCCGTAGGCCGACGTACGGAGTCGTGACCACACCGGTCTGCTGCGTCCACAGCACCACGGACTCGATGTCGGACCACGGCACCACAGCGGTGTGCGACGACGGCCAGGGCGGCACCTGACCGAGGGTGACCCCGGCCGCGTCGACGCGAAGCGCGACACGGCGGCCCAGCACGGCGATGAGCCGCAGCAGCAGGTACGCGCCGCCGAGCATCGCGGTGAGGATGCCGGCGAACGGCTCATCGCGGAACATCAGGACACCCACGGCGACGAGGACCACGCTGACGGGCGCCAACAAGAGGTCACGGCGGGTCAGGCCGAACGACACCTCGTACACCTCACCCGGACCGACCGTGCTGCTCGGGGCGGTCTCGCCGCTCGAGAAGGGTGCCGTCGCCCGCTGAGTAACGGCCACGTACGCGAATGCCCCCAGCCATCCGGCGACCCCGAAGCTGACCACACCGTCCCACGGGAACGGCAGCCAGGCCAGAACCAGTCGGTACAGCATCAGGTAGGCGACCGCGGTCACCGCCAGCGCGGCACCAAGCGCCCACCAACGATGCCGCGGGCGGACCACCACCTGCCACCAGATCAGGGCCAGCAGCCCACCCGGAGCCAGCACAGCCGGACGCATCCACAGTTCCGGGTCGCTGCCCTTCACCACAGTGGCGATGACCAAGACGCCCAGCATGAGAGCCGTCGCAAGCGGCGGCCCGACGATCGCCCAACGACGGCGAATGCGGTTCGGTCTGTCCGGCACGGCGGGAACAGTACGCGAGACCGTCCAGACCTCCCGCCGCCAAGAACCCGCACCCCCGCGCGTCGGCGGGATCTCACTTCACCCTTGCCGGAGCAGCCCGCGGTCGGCCATGAAGGCCCGCAGCGTCTCGGCGTCTTCGGCGGACATCAACCACCGTGGGATCACGGTCGCCGGCATCCGGCCGACGTACACGATCCAGAAATCCGGTGTGTCCTTCACCTGGGCGACGCCGTCCCACGCGATACCGCCGGACTCCGAGCCGCTGCGCATCATGATGTTGTCGTCGGTGATGTCGTAGCCGCCCTCGACCGCGTAGCGACCGGAGCGGCGACGTGCGCGCCACCGCACCCACGGCAGGTACAGCATCGACAGCACGCCGCCCACGAGGATCGCCGTCCACAGCGGCGACGTCCGCTCGCCGGACGCGAACCCGCGCGAGACGACCAGACCGATCGCCCCCACCGCCGCCAGCACCGCGCCCACATAGCTGTACCTGCGCAGCCGGACACCGCCGAGCGTGGCCGCCACGCGACCCGGGTAGTCGGGATCAGCGGGGACGTCGAAACGGATGTGCACCCCAGAACGATAGTGCCCCAACTGCCCCGGGCACCGCCGGGCCGGCGGTCGGAGTTTCGCCGACCGCCGCCTGCGGGTAGCGGATGGCGCATGAACCGCGATCTCGTCAAGGCTCTCCAGGTCGCCTGGGAGCTGCCGGAGTTCCGCAGCGGGGTGCGACACCTCATCGATCTCGACGAGGTGTCCGTGCTGCTGGCCACGCTGTCCGTTCCGGATCACGACGGCGAGGTCGAGCGCAGCCTGCTGAGCCTGCTGCGCTCCGGCCTGGAGACGGTCGAGATCCGGGAGGCCGTGCTGCTGCTGTTGGAGCAGGACGACGTACGCCGGCCGCTCGTCGCCGCGGCGGTGGAGCCGCTTGCGGCCCGTCCGGGCCTGGCCGCCGCCATCGCCTCGGCGGCCGAGGACCCTGCGGTACGCCGTGAGGTACGGGCGGCCCTGGACAGCGCCTCGGTGCGCGAGCTGATCTGGCAGGCGATGGAGAACCAGGTCAGCGACAACCGGTTCGGCCTGATCCGCCGGGTGGCAGTGCTGTTCGTGCGGCACCCGAGCGTCCGGCGCCTCGCGTGGGCCGTGCGCCGCCACGGCGTGCTACGCGAACTCCGCCGCAGGCCGTAATCCACTAGCGTGGCGGGGTGGCAGCGTCCGGAACGGCACCGCCGCCCGAGATGAGTCGCCGGCTGACGTTCCTGCTCGCATTGGCAGCGGGAGCGGCGATCGCCAACCTGTACTGGGCGCAGCCGCTGCTCAACGTCATCGCCGGCGACCTGCGCGCCGCCGCCGCGACGGCCGGCTGGCTCGTCACCGCGACGCAGACCGGGTACGCCGTCGGCGTGCTGCTGCTCGTGCCGCTCGGCGACGTCCTGGACCGTCGTCGGTTCGTCCCGGTGCTGCTGGTGGCCTCGGCCGCCGCGTTGCTGCTGTGCGCGCTGGCACCGTCGTTCGGTGTGCTCCTGCTCGCACTGACCGTCCTCGGCGTCACGACGATTTCCGGGCAGGTCCTCACACCGCTCGCCGGGGACCTGGCCGGCGACGCCCACCGCGGTCGGATCGTCGGAATCGTCGGATCCGGGACCCTCAGCGGCATCCTTGCCTCCCGTACGATCAGCGGGTTCGTCGCCGGTGCCGCCGGGTGGCGTACGACCTTCGCCCTCGCCGCGGTCGTCGCCGTTCTGCTCGCGGTCCTGCTGTACCGCGCGATTCCACCGCTGGCGCCGCGCACGCGCCTGCCATACCCGCGGCTCATCGCGTCGGTCGGCGCGGTGGTCCTGCGCGAGCGGGCGGCCCGCTGGACGCTGGTCCTGGCCGCCACCGGGTTCGCCGCGTTCTCGCTGTTCTGGACGGCGCTGACGTTCCTGCTCAGCGGCCCACCGTTCCGATACCCGGTAGCGGTGATCGGGCTGTTCGGACTGGCCGGCCTCGCCGGTGTGCTCTCCGGCCTGCGCGGCGGTCGTCTGCATGACCGTGGTTGGTCACTTCCGGCCACCGGGGTGGCGTGGACATTGGCCCTCGGCGCCTTCGTCGTCGCGGCGTTCGCCGGCCGGTCCGTCGCGCTGCTCATCGTCGCGATCATCATGATCGATGTCGCTCTCCAGACGCAGGCCCTGCTCAACCGGGCACGGCTGTTCGCCCTCTCCCACGAGGCCCGCAGCCGGCTCAACACGGCACTGGCGACCGGCAACTTCGTCGGCGCCGCCATCGGCTCCGCCGCCGCGACCACGCTCTGGGCCGCGGGCGGCTGGACAGCTGTCACGATCACGGGAATGGGACTCTGCTGCTTCGCACTCACCGTGTGGGCACTGGGCCGGCGTGGCCCACTGGCGATCCGCCTCGCCGAGTGACACGCGCCGGTTCATCGCGGCCGACGACGGTCGGCGGGGTGAGCGGAGGCCCCGGGTCACCCACTAGCGTGCGCGTGGTGGAGGCAGCGGGAGCCTTTCGCCGGACGGCGATCGAGCGATCAGACCAGCGCGTCGCGTGGGAACGGACCGACCAGGCATTCTTCGCCGCCGGGGCCTGCCACATCCTCGCCTGGGTCTGTCGGGACACGTACCCGGACCGGTCGATCGAGGTGGCGGCGGTGCGCCTGGCGGGCGAGTTGCCGGTCGTCCACACGTACGCGGTCTGGGGCGGCTGGGCGTTCGACCATGCGGGCTGGAACCCGGAGCAACAGGTGCTGGCGGTCAACGCGGCCTTCGAGGGCCACCCGCTCGAACGCGTCTCGATCAGCACCGATCTCGCCGAATTCTGCGCCGAGCACCACCACCGCATGCCCGACCGGTACTGGCGTGACCCGATCCCGCGTGCCCGTGAATACATGGGCCGACATCTTCCGCCCTGGACTTGAGGAGTTCCGACCTGATGCGCTCGACGACGGTCCTGCTGGAGTGTCTGCTCCGGCCCAGGATGCGCGACTTCGTCGCAGTGGAACCGGTGACGGGCGGGATCGCGGCGCTCGCGGGCATCGCCACCCGCCGGGACGCGCCGCCGGTGTTCGTCAAGGCCTTCGCCGACGCTCCGGCCGACGACGTCTTCGTCGCGGAGGCCGAAGGGCTGGCCGCCCTCCGCGAGCTCGGCGGTGTGGCGACACCCGAGGTGATCCTGGCGGACCGGGAACTGCTCGTGTTGTCGATGCTGGGGCCGAGGCCGCGCAGCGAGGTCTTCTGGGAGCAGTTCGCGCACGTCCTCGCGCGCATGCACATGAGCACGACCCATCCTCGCTTCGGATGGCACCACGACAACTGGCTGGGCCGTCGCCGCCAGATCAACACCTGGAATGACGACGGCTACGCCTTCTTCGCACAGCACCGGCTGCTTCGGTGGCTCGGGCAGCCGCGCGTCGACGCGGCACTGGACGCGGGCGACCGGGCGGCGCTGGAGCGGTTGTGTCACCAGCTGCCCGACCTGCTGCCGGACCGACCAGCCTGCCTGACGCACGGCGACCTGTGGGTACAGAACATCCTGGCCACTGCGGACGGGCAGCCCGCGCTGATCGACCCGGCCGTGTCGTACACGTGGGCCGAGGTCGACCTCGCCCACGTGTGGTCCACCTCGCCTCCGCCCGAGGCGCGACGGATGTTCGAGGTCTACGCGGACCTGACCTCGCTCGACAGCGGCTGGCAGGCCCGCATGCCGATCATCCAGCTGCGGCAACACCTCGCCGTGCTGGCCCAGTTCGACGACGACTGGGGCGCGGCCGACCAGATCCGCGCCGTCCTCGCCCCGTTCCGAAAGCGATCCTGACCGCGGTCGCGCGCGTCCGGCGACGGGTCAGGGCGTCCAGCGCACGCCCGGGTTCACCCGCCCGGACCAGTCGAAGACGGCCATGTTGTCCCACTGGTTTCCGGTGCCGTTGATGTTGGCCGGATCCCAGCCGTTGCCCCTGACGGCGTACCAGGTCGGCTCCCAGTAGAAGACACCGATGGCCCCCGCGTTGCGGGCCGTGTTCTGGACCCAGTCGAACTCCTGGGCCTGCCCGGACCAGGTCGCGCTGATGCCGTCACAGGTCGCGTCGCCGATGGCGTTCGGCTCGCTGTCCGCGTTGTTCCGGGTGAAGGGGTACGCGGTCTCCACGATCACCACCGGCTTCCCGTAGCGGCCGCGCAGGTCGGCGATGTTGTTGTAGAGGTTCGCCAGGGTCCCGTGCCACATGCAGTAGTACGACAGGGCCGTGATGTCCCACTGCACACCCTGGGCGCGGATGCCGTCGTAGAACCATCGCGCGTTGGCGTTGCTGTCGGCGTCGGCGGTGTGGATCATCACCGGGATGCCGCTACCGCACGCCTTGGTCGCGTTGTAGCCCTGCTTGAGCAAGCCGGCCAGCGGGGCGAAGTCGTTGTTGACGACCTTGCCCTCGTCCCACAGCATCCCGACGTTGATCTCGTTGCCGATCTGCACACTGTCCGGTGGGGTGCCCTGCCCGCGGAGGCTGGAGCAGACGTCGTAGGTGAAGGTGTAGACGTCGGTGCGCAGTTGACTCAGGCTGTGGCCGACCCAGGCGGCCGGCTTGTACTGCTTGCCGGGGTCGGCCCAGGTGTCGGAGTAGTGAAAGTCGATGAGCACTTTGAGGCCCTTCGCCCTGGCCACCCTCGCCTGCGCCAACACCCTGCTCTTGTTGTTGTAGCCGCTGACCGGGTTGTTCCAGACGCGCAGCCGGACGTAGTTGACGCCGACGGACGTCAGGATGTCCAGTGGGTCGCGGGCGACACCGCCGGCGTCGTAGTACCTGGCGCCCAGATCCAGGCTGCGCTGCAACGAGGAGACGTCGGCGCCCCGCATGCTGAGCGTGTTCGCGGCGGAGGCGGGCGCTGTCGTACCGCCGAGTGTGGTCGAGACGGCGAGGATGCCGGCCGTGACAGCCCCGAGCAGTGCCCTGCGGCGGCGGTGGGGTGTGCTCACAGAAGTCCTCCAATGGGGACGCGCTCAGCCCACCGCGCAGGGAGCGCCGTTCAACGAGAAGCTGGTCGGCGGCGCGTCGCTGGAGCTCCACCGCCCCTGGACGCCGAAGCTCGCCGAGCCGTTCGGCGTGAGGACGCGGTTCCAGTCGACGTTACGGGCGGTCACGGTGGGGCCGGTCTGGCCGACCGTGGCGTTCCACCCCGAGGTGACCTGCTGGTCACCCGGGAAGCTGAAGGTGACGATCCACCCGTCGATCGGTGCCGCGCCAGTGTTCTGGACCGTCACCGTGGCCACGAAGCCGCCCCGCCACTCGGACTGGTTCCGGTACGTCACCTGGCAGGTCGAGGGCGGTGGGGGCGGCGGAGTGGACGTCGTGGGCAGGGCGACCGTGTTGGACGCGATCGACACGTTGCCCACCGCGTCCCGGGCCCGTACGTAGAACAGGTTGCGAAGCGGCGTCGACGGGGGTAGCGACGCCGTGTACGTCGTTCCCGGCACGGTGGCGATCAGTGTCGAGGTGAACCAGCCGTCGAACTGGTAGACGTTGTAACCGAGCACGCCGACGTTGTCCGTCGACGGCGACCAGGACAGCGTGGCGGTCGAGGCGGTCACCTCGCCGACGGTCAGGTTCTGCGGGGCGCTCGGCGGGGCGGTGTCCGGGCCGGTGTCCGTCACCGGGGTGACGACGGTCAGCGCGTCCGTCGAGGCCGAGCGGTGCCCGAGGCTGTCCCGGGCGGCCACCCGGAACGAGTACTGCTTGCCCGGCCGGATGTAGTTGCTGATCGTGGTGGTGGTGACGGCCCCGACGCTGGCGCTGTAGATGACGTCGTCGAACGCCTGGTAGTACGTGATGTCGTAGCCGGTGACGGCGCAACAGCCCGGCCTGGCGGCCGTCCAGGTAAGGGTGACCGACCCGGTACGCACCTCGCTGGCGGTCAGGTTGGTGGGCACACTCGGCGGGAAGGGCGAGGTGCCCGGCGTACCAGGCGCCGCGGTTGGCGTCGGCGGTGCGGTCGCGGTCGGCGCCGCGGGCCCGCCGGGGGCCGGGACGATTCCGGGGTACGCGGCGGGCGGCGCGGTGCCGGCGTCGGCTGCCGGTGCGGCGCTGAACGCGGTGGTGAGCACCGCCGTCGACAGCACGACGGCGGCCAGCAGACCCGGCAGCAGGCGGCGGATCAGCGGGGACGGGAACAGGCCTGTCATACGTCGACGATCCCGCCACGCATCGATGATCGCCAACGTATCTCACGCCTCGGTCGGCGATCATGCACGGGTCCCACCCCGGTCCCTGACCTCTCAACTTTCCCGCCGCTGGCCACCGCCTCGCCGCCTCGGCGGCTGCCACCCAGGCGGCAGACGGCCCCTGGGCCCCCGGGAACGTGACGAAGGTCAGCTGGCCGCGCGCCTGCTGACCCCCCGCCTCGCGGGCGAACAGCGCTGCCGGACGACTGTCACGCCGGCTCGGGTACGCCCCCGGGCTCGCCGTCGTCGGGCATCGGTTCGGTCGGCGCGGCCGGCAGTTCGTTCGGCGTACCGGGAAGCAGCTCTTCGGCGGTCTCCGGAACGGGCTCGCGAGGATCGAGGGGTGGATAGACGTCCGGATCGAGGTCAGGATTGGTCATCGGGGAAGTATCCAGCACGACAGTTGCCACCGCCTGTCGAGGCGGTCGCCACGGCACCCGGGCACCGGCCCCCTCGGCCCCGACCGCCGCCGAGCGCTCCAGAGCCGCCGGCTCGAAGCTCTCGCTCCGCTATCTGTAAACAACCCTTGCTATTAAGCCACACGAACGTCAATATGTGGAGGTCACGGGTCGCCGAAGCCGGGGAGTGAGCCATGAGAAGCCGTCGGATTTTCGCAGTGGTGGCCGGGGCGGCGATGACCGTCACGGCCGCCGTCGCCTTCGTCCCCAGCAGCATGGCGGCCGTGTCCTCGGCCAACGCCGTCGCGCTGGTCGCCTGCACCGCGCCGGCCTGGGCCGAGGGCACCACCTACCAGGCAGGCGCCCAGGTGACCTACGGTGGCCGGCTCTACCAGGCTCTGGTGACGCACACCGCGTACCCCGGCGCCGGCTGGAACCCCGCCGCGACCCCGTCGCTGTGGCGTGACCTGGGCGCGTGCTCGGGAAGCACTCCCCCGCCCACCACGCCACCACCGACGACCGCGCCGCCCACCACGCCTCCACCCACGACCGCACCGCCGACCACGCCGCCGCCAACCGGCGGGACCTGCGCGGTGAAGTCGCGGCCCACCGGCAAGGTGTTGCAGGGCTACTGGGAGAACTGGGACGGCGCCTCCAACGGCGTCCACCCCGGACTCGGCTGGATCCCGATCACCGACAGCCGGCTCAACCAGCACGGCTACAACGTGATCAACGCGGCCTTCCCGGTGATCCGCTCGGACGGCACGGTCCTCTGGGAGAACGGCATGGACGCCGGCGTGAAGGTGGCCACCCCGGCCGAGATGTGCCAGGCCAAAGCCGCCGGCGCCACGATCCTGATGTCGATCGGCGGGGCCGCTGCGGGCATCGACCTGAGTTCCACCGCGGTCGCCGACCGGTTCATCGCGACGATCGTGCCGATCCTGACGGCCTACCACTTCGACGGCATCGACATCGACATCGAGACCGGCCTGACCGGTAGCGGCAACATCAACACCCTGTCGACGTCGCAGGCCAACCTGATCCGGATCATCGACGGAGTGCTGGCCCGGATGCCCTCGAACTTCGGCCTGACCATGGCACCGGAGACGGCCTACGTCACCGGCGGCAGCGTGGTCTACGGCTCGATCTGGGGCTCGTACCTGCCGATCATCAAGAAGTACGTGGACAACGGCCGGCTCTGGTGGCTGAACATGCAGTACTACAACGGCAGCATGTACGGCTGCGCCGGCGACTCGTACCCCGCGGGCACCGTGCAGGGCTTCACGGTGCAGACGCAGTGCCTGAACAACGGCCTCACCATCCAGGGCACCACCATCCGCGTGCCGTACGACAAGCAGGTCCCGGGCCTGCCCGCGCAGTCCGGTGCCGGTGGCGGGTACATGTCGACGTCGCTGGTCACCCAGGCGTACAACAGCGTCCCCGGCATCAAGGGCCTGATGACCTGGTCGGCGAACTGGGACGGGTCGAAGGGCTGGACCTTCGGCGACAACGTGAAGCGCCTGCAGGGCCGCTGAGGGTGATGGCGCCGGGCCCACCGTCAGCCGGCCTCCCGGCGGGCGCGGGCCCGGCGATCCGTCGTCGGTCATCATGAGCTGCCGGTCGGCGTCCGTTACGGCGCGCCGCTGAACGAGTGTGTTGGTCACGGGACGGTTCGCTGGGAGCGATACCAGTCGGGGTAAAATTCAACGCTCCCGATCGCTAGACTCGCCGCAATCCGGCACCGCCCGCAGACCTCAGCCTGCGCCCGTCCCGATCGAATGGAGACGCCTGTGACCCGCGACAAGGCGGCACCACCCGGCATCGACCCCAGCATTCCCAGCGTGGCCCGGGTCTATGACTTCTTCCTCGGCGGCAAGGACAACTTCGAGGTCGACCGACAGGTCGCCGAGCACGCCCTACGGATCACACCGGATGGGCCGGCAGCCGGTCAGGCGAACCGGGCCTTTCTGCGTCGCGTGATTCGCTTCCTCGTCACCGAGGCGGGCATCGACCAGTTCCTCGACATCGGATCGGGGCTGCCCACCCAGGGCAACGTGCACGAGGTCGCCACCGAGCAGAACCCCAAGGCTCAGGTGGTGTATGTGGACAATGATCCGATCGTCCTGACACACGGACGGGCCCTGCTCGCCGCGGAGGGCACCGCGACGGTGATTCAGGCGGACGTTCGGGCACCGCAGGAAATCCTCAACCATCCGGACGTACGTCGGTTCCTCGATTTTGACCGGCCGATCGGATTGTTGCTCTTCGCGATCCTGCACCACCTCGGTGACGACGAGGATCCGCGAGCGGTGGCGGCGGCGTTGATTGACGCGCTGCCCTCCGGCAGTTACGTGGCGATCTCGCACTTCCGCGACCCGGGTGAGCGAGACCCCGAAGGCTCCCGCAAGGCCCGCGAGGTCGAGCGGGTCTTCAACGAGTCGCTGGGCACCGGCCGCTGGCGTACGGACGAGGAGATCCTCTCGTTCGCCGATGGGCTGACGGTGCTGGAGCCGGGGCTGGTGCCGCTGGCCGAGTGGCGTCCAGAGCCGGGTACGCCCGCTCCGATGCAGACCGACACCTATCACACCTTCGTCGGGCTCCTCGCCCGCAAACCGTAGACATCGTTCCGGTGCGGTCCGTCGGCGCGAACGCGTTCCGCCGACGGACGCGCCGCGTTGTTCCGACCCGGACGAGTTGACGCCCCGTCAGTCTCCCGGACTCGGTGCTGCCCGACACCTCCACGATTTCCCGTGCGCCGCCAACGACGCCGAGCGCGGGAGCGGGTCATCCCTCGGCAGCGGGTCGGCTGTGCACCACCAGCTCGTCGATCTCCAACCGGCCGACGCGCAGCTCCCGCACGACCGCGCGGCGAATGGCTAGCCGTCCGATGACCAGCACCCCGACAGCCACGGCCCCGGCGGCCAGCGCCCCTACGGCGAGGGCACCGAACGACGCCACCCCAGCGGCCCGCGCGCCGGTAGCCACCGCGCCCGTCGCCACCGCACCGTCGGCGCGCGTCCCGCTCAGCCGCATCAGGCGAACAGCTCGCTGCATACCCCCATTGTCCGCGAACCGCCGGCCTCCCGCTCACCATGGTCCTGGATATGGTGCGCGGTCATGTGGGGCCGGGACACCAAGGTCCCGGACGAGTGGGCGATCGTGGCGAGGGTGAGGGATCGGCCTGGTTGGCTGAAGCCGGGCTGTGTTTGGTTCCAGCCCGTGTCGCGCTGACGCCGTACGCGGTCGGGCGTGAGGATGGGGGCATGAGTTCATCGCAGCCCGCCGTCGATCCCGGGCCCGAGCCGCACACGACGACGGGCGGGCCGGTGAATACCGCGGGCGCGCAGTCCAGGACCCCGTCGCCACCCTCCCCCGAGCCTGCCCCGGATCACCGCTACCTGCTCGACAATGCCCGGCGTGAGGCGGGCGAGCGGTTCGGCTGGCTGGCCGAGCTGTTCGACGGTGTCACGCGTGGGCACCTCGACCGGCTCGGAGTGCGGGCGGGCTGGCGCTGCTGGGAAGTTGGTGCCGGAGGTCCCAGCATTCCCGAGGCCCTGGCCACGGCCGTCGAACCAACCGGTTACGTGCTGGCCACGGACATCAATCCGGCCTGGTTGGACCCGCACGGCGGGTACGAGGTGCTTCGGCATGACGTCGTCGGGGACCCGCCGCCGCAGTCCGGAACGTTTGACCTGGTACACGCGCGGCTCGTGCTCCTTCACGTGCCCGACCGGGCCCGAGCGTTGGCGACGATGGTGGCGGCGCTGCGGCCCGGCGGCTGGTTGTTGGTGGAGGATGCCGACACCGAGTTGCAGCCGCTGGCGTGCCTCGATGAGGTCGGTCCGGCGCAGCGGCGTGCCAACCGGCTGCGGCGTGCCGTCCGGGAATTGATGACGCGCCGCGGCGCCGATCTGCGCTACGGCCGTACGCTGCCGCAGGCGTTGCGCGCGGCGGGCCTGGTCGATGTGGCGGCGGCCGGCTGCTTCCCGGTCGGTGGGGTGGCCTGCGACCGGCTGGAAATCGCGACGGTGCGCATGGTCCGCGCCGAGTTGCTCGCCGCCGGGCTGGCCGACGACACCGAGATCGACGCGCACCTGGCCGCCGTCGATGCCGGCGAGCTCGACCTCACCCTCGCGCCGCTGATCTCGGCATGGGGACGCCGCCCAGGCTGACGATCGACACCACCATGGCCGCCGCAGCTCAGGAGCTCGAAGCTTGGTCGTGGTTGTCGTTGACGGGCCCGCTCAGTCGTCGACGGCCGATATCGCGGCGGCGATCGGCTCAAGGCCCGCGATCAACTCATTCAGCTCGTCCGCGCTGAGGACGTCGTACGCCGGCGCTGCCAGCTCGTCGGTGAGGGCCTCGATCCGCTGCCTGGTCTCCCGGCCCGCGTCGGTGAACCCGCCGGCGGCGTTCACGAGGCCGCGGCCGCGCAGCCCGTCGACGACAGCGGCCAGCTGTGCCTTGGGCAGGTGGTGGATCCGGCCGAACTCCTCCGCCCTCATGCCGAGGGAGAGAGCAAGCAGGACGTGGGCTTCGATGCCGCCGATGCCGTGGGCGACGAGGGCGGTGATGTGGCCGTCCCCGCGGTGCTCCCGCAGCAGCGTGGCCGCGTGCCAGAGCCTGGCCACCGGCTCCTGGGGCACGTCGAGCGCCCGGAGCCCGGCGTACAGGGCTCGGCCCTCGGTCGGCGCGCTGACCGCTGCTCGGGTGGCGAGGTCGGCGACCCGCAGCAGACCGGGAGAGTCGGCGAGTTGCCCGATCATCTGCCGCAACGCGGCAGTGCTGCCCCGCTCGCGTACGACGATCGCCTCCTGCGGGGTGGTCTTTCCCCAGACCCAGGGGATGTGGCGCGCCACCTCACCGTCGGCGAAGTTGTAGAAGACCGCGTGCACCACCGCGGCCGGCGCCAGCCCCAACGGCGCGGCCCGGCCCGCGAAGTATCCGTCCCAGTAGTTACGCATGCCGAGGGCCAGGAACGCCTCGTTCGGCACCTCGGAGAAGGTGACGGCGGCGATCGGCTCGACGAGCTCGAACATGCGGTGGATTGTGGCCTGCGGGTGCGGCATGGGTCGGGTCCTCTGGTCGTCGCGGCGCCTTCGTGGGTGGCCTCTACCCTGCTACGAATGACGCGGCCCGGATACGACAACTCCGGTCAACATCAACCCAGCCAGAAGCAGCCTTACTCTGTGCCGCCCACAGATGGTCGCCTCGCTGGCGATGAAATCAAATCGCCCCGAACCGCTTGATATCCGGGCTGTTTGATCAGCCAGTCGACCAGCCCTCGCTCATCGTGACGGGGATCCGCTCAAGGCAGCCGGCCGGCGGTTGCGTTGTATGGGCGCTCGCGGCGGCCAGAGCCCACGCTCGACGGCAGATCCGGCCACGTCATCAAGCGGGCAGGTACGAGTGTCGCCCGCTACGACTCGTCAGCGGTCGGACGCAGCCGGTTCCACTGAACGTCGAATGCCCTGATCGCTGGCGTGGGCAGTATCGGTGTCGGGTCGTCTCGTCCGACGTACTGGTCGTGCAAGGCGCTGAAGGTCTCGGCCGCGTTCGCCTCGTCTGGGCGCTCGCCCTCCCAAACCGCGAGGTCGTACGTCATGAACAGCGAGTATGCCTGGCCGGAAACCGGCAATCGAGTCACCGGTCGCCGAGCTGTCCCGTCCGGCTGCAGCAGAGGATCGTCGCGTCGTCGGGGGCGAGGTCGCCGCGAACCTCAGCCTCCCTGACCCAGCGGATGATCTCACCGGGTCCGACGGTCCCCGCCAGGTGCAGCAGTCCCGCCCAACTGGTCAGTCTGAGGGTGTCCACCAGCCGGCTCACGCCGTTGCTCAGCAGCGCAGCAACGGTCATCTCGTCTGTTGGGCAGCTGCCGGTGATCGCCTCGTCCACCGCCCGCGGGTCGTCCTTGGCCACCCAAAAACCGCCCGGTCTGTTCCGTTGCGCACGCAACTCCAGCAGGAGCCGCCGGTACTCGTCAGTGCCCTCAGGCACGCCCTTCAGCCGGGCCTCCACGGAGCGGGCGATCATCACCTCCCGCGGATCGTGGGCGACGAAGGGATCGGCCCCGGTCCGGCCGATGACCGCCACGGCGTCTCCGAGGACCAGGTGCTCGACGAGACCATCTGAGAATCGGAGCATGGCCACGGCCGCGTAAGGGCTGATCGAGTTGGTGACATCGCAGGCGTCGCGATGCTCGTCGGTGATCCGCTCAATGCTCTCGGCCAGCACCTCACGTAGGGTCCGGTCGTCAGACAGCGCGCCCAGGAGAGCACCGCCGAGACGGGTGGCGTACCAGGTCACGCCGTGATGGCAGACCTTCTCGGCACCGGCGATGCCACCCGCGCCGTCAACCAGAACCATGCCGGACGGCACGGCACCGGCGAAGTCCTCATTCTTCCGCCCCGGGTGCCCCGCATCGGTGGCCATCATCACTCGCACCACCCGATCATCACACAGTCAATACGTCCCGCGACTCCGCGAGGATCGCCGCCAACGGGCAAGAAGGCCTTTCACCGACGCACTGTCGTCACCATCACCGGCCTCCACGCCTCTCTGCGTGGTTCAGCTAGACCGGTCGGATCCACGTGTGCGAGCCGTCGCCGTAGGGGAAAGCACCGTTCGAGCCCGGGCCAGGTTCCGGGGAGCCGGCTCATCGTGAGCGGGCTCCCCGGAACGGCTCAACCGGGGGCCCGATCCGTTCAGCTACAGGCGCGGATTGCGGTGGAGTGGCATGCCGGACGGTCGCTGGGCGGACCGCTTACAGATCCATCGCATAGACCCGGACGTGGCGGCCGGTGTCCGGCTGCACGGTCTCGCGTTCCAGCGTCATGCCCAGCTTGACCATCACTCGCGCCGACGCCTCGTTGCCGACAACGTGGATGCTGACCAGCCGCCGCAGTCCGAGCTCGGCACGAGCGTGGGCGACCACGGCCTGGGCCGCCTCGGTGGCGAAGCCCCGGCCCCAGTGCGCGCGGCCGAGCCGCCAGCCGATCTCCACGGCCGGCATGATCTCGAGCAGGAAGGTTGGCACCGCCAGCCCGGTGAAACCGGCCAGCTCGCCGGTTTCCTTGATCTCCACTGCGTACAGGCCGAAGCCGTGCTCCTCCCAGTGCCGCTGATAGTTGGCCAGGCGCTCCGCGGTCGCGGCCCGGTCCAGGGTGCGGCCGTCATGGATGTAGCGCATGACCTCGGGCTGTGCGTTTACCGCGGCGAAGCCGTCCAGATCGTTGCTTTGCCAGCGGCGCAACAGCAGCCGCGGAGTTTCCAGGGACGTGGCATCAAGGGAACTGGTCATGTCAGGCACGTCCCTTCGTAGCATTCCGGCGCTCACGGAGCGATGGACTATCCAGCCCGGCGCGCGGGGTCACCGGCGTTGCTGGGGGCATGGGCGGTCACCCGATACGGATGTGGTCCCCACTCTGGGCGACGGCTATGGTTCGGGCATGCACGATCGACGCAGCCTTCGGCGCGTCGGCGAGCGAGCGCCGCTGCCGACGATGCTGCTGCTTGCCGTGCTCGTACTGGTGCTCTCTGCCACCCGGTCGATCGGGCTGTGCATCGTGTTCCGTTCCGCCCGACGGGCGATCCCCGGTTGTGTGCCCGCTTGGTCGGCGGATCGTGCTCCCCCGCGCCATGCGCGGGGCCTTGCCTGATCCACTCGCCCAGCTCGCGCCGGTCCTCATGTGCCGCCCGGCTGGCCGCCATGACGGCTGGCCGCGCTGTCACCGCGCCCCGCCGCACTTCGCCTGGCCACACTCGCCGGCCTGGCCGCTGCCAAGCTGCTGCGCACATTCGCCGCCCTGCCCGCTGGAGTCCCCATGATTGTCGAACTGACCCCGCTGCCCGGTATCGGGATACGCCGCATGTTCACCACCGCCGACGGCCGCCGCGTGGGCGTGGTCACGCACCATTCGGGCGGCCGACGAGATCTCGTCTACGAGTCCCCCGACGACCCCGACGCCACCTGCTCGCTGACCCTGACCCGCTCCGAGGCCGTGACCCTCGCCGGGCTCCTGGGAATCCTTGACGTCCTGGACGTCGTCACCGTGGCGGAGTCATCTCCTGCGTGACGGCCAGTGGCTGCCGTGCCCACCGAGGCACGGCAGCCACACCGGGAATCAGCCGTCGTGCTTCGCCTGGCAGGACACGCAGAACTGCGCGTGCGGAAGGATTTCGAGCCGCTCGGCCGGGATGTTCTGGCGACACTTCGTGCAGGCACCGTAGGTGCCGTCGCTGATGCGGCTCAGCGCACCGGTGATCTGCTCGATGGTGCGGCGGGTGGCCACCAGCAGTGCGGCCCGGTTGTGGGCCTCGCTCGGGTCGCCGGTGTCCGCGTTGAGCTCGGTCAGTTCCCGTAGCCGAGCCGTCTGCGTGGCGAAGTCTTCCGCCAGGGACGCTCGCAGATCAGCCAGCCAACCCTGGTCGACGGTTCGATGATCGACGCTCATGGTCTACCTCTGCCTTTCGAAGGGGGAAAAAGAAAAGGGCCGAAGCTTGATAGCTTCGCCCTGGCGGTCGTTCCGTGATGCAACGATTCCGCGGGGGACCTCGGCCGGTTCGCGCCGGGCTCGACAGCCGGGAAGTGGGCGCGACGTGCAGCACGCGGACAACCGGCACCCGCATTCCGACCATCCGGCACGCCGCCGTCGCCACGTAGGCAGCCCCGATTGCCGCCACACCGGTGACGGCAGGAGAGCGGAACGTCACCGGGACCATGTCCCCACCATAGGCGGCGATCGCAGCAATGCCAACGCGTGCGCCGAGGCCTGGCTTCTACCCTGATCCGCCGCCGACGCCGGTCTTCGCGCCCAGCGCGGCGGTCGGCACGACCGTCGCGGCCCTCGGTCGGGTCATTCCTCCGGCGCGATCAGCCGGTCGTCGGTGGCATCGCGGACCGTGATCGCTTCCACCGGGCACGAGTCGGCGGCGTCGAGGACGACGTCGGCCGGTTCAACGACGTCAGCCAGCGGCTCGGACAGGCCACCGACCAGGTGGAAGTGCTCCGGCGCCGTACCGGCGCAGATGCTCGTGCCGATGCAGCGGCGCGCGTCCACCCCGATCCGCCACGCGGTACTCACCAGGCCACCGGCATGCCGAGCAGGCCCCGCACCAACATGCCCCGCTTCCACTCCAGCTCGGCTTCCGGCACGGCAAGCCGCAATCCGGGCAGGCGAGTCACGAGGGTGGCGACGGCGACCTGCAACTCCATGCGGGCGAGTTGCGCGCCGACGCAGTGGTGTACGCCGTGCCCGAAGCCCAGGTGCGGCTTCTGCTCGCGGTCGAAGTCCAGCCGGTCCGGGTCGGCGAAGACGGTACCGTCCCGATTCGCCGACGACAGCGAGCCGAGAACCGGCTCACCCGCCCGGACCAGCACACCGCCGACCTCGACGTCCTCCTTGGCGTACCTGGCGAAGGAGGAGCCGACGCCGAGCGGCACGTACCGCAACAGTTCCTCGACCGCGGCCGGCACCAGCGACGGATCGGCCCGCAGCCGAGCGAGCTGGTCCGGATTGTGCAGCAGGACGTAGACGAAGTTGGGGATCTGGGTCACCGTGGTCTCGTGGCCGGCCGCGAGCAGCCCTCCGGCCAACTCCACCAGCTCGGTCTCGCTGAGCCGATCCTCATTCTCGTCGCGGGCCCGCACCAACGCGCCGAGCAGGTCGTCGATCCCCGGGTCGCGGCGCCGCTCGGCGACCAGACCACCGATGTACCCCCAGAGATTGTTCAGGTACTCCTGGATCGTTTCCAGGGGCAGCGAGGTGGTCGAGACGATCGCCTCGGACCAGACGTGGAATCGGTCGCGGTCGGCGTACGGGACCCCGAGCAGCTCGCAGATCACCTGGATCGGCAGCGGCGTGGCGACGTGCTCCACCAGGTCGGCCGGAGGACCGAGCCGGACCATGTCGTCGACCAATGCGTCGGCGATCTCCTGGGCTCGGGGTCGCAGCGCCTCCACCCGACGTGCCGTGAACGCCTTCGCCACCAACCGGCGCAGCCGAGTGTGATCGGGCGGGTCCATGGTCAGCATGCCGCTGTACTGCTGGCGCGGGGTGAGCCTGGGCTCGTCGCGCTGAACGGACAGGGCGCGGCCGAACCGCACGTCGCCGAGGACCGTACGGACGTCCTCGTACCGGGTGGCGAGCCACGCCTCCTCGCCGTAGGGGAGCTTTACCCGGGTCATCGGCTCGCTTTCACGCAGCTCGCCATAGGTCGGATCGACGACGAGGCGGTCGGGCACACTGAACGGGTACGACCGCGCGGGCGGAACCGTCCGACCCTCGGTGGTCTGCGCGCTCTCGGTCATCCGGATTCCCTTCGTCGAGGCGGCGTGATCCTCAGGCCGGCACCACGTTCGTAGCGGCGCCGGATTGCCAGCGTCCAGGGCTCGCGACCACCATTGCATTGACGCTCAGTGATCTGTCGATATCGGATCGTAGCGGGATGGGTCGATGATCGCCATGGAGGCCGGTCCACGTCCGGCGACGGGTGTCGTGCTGCTGCTCAGGAACCGCGGCGTTCCTCGCCCGCGGTCCACAGTGCTGGGCGGCCTGCTCTGGTGTGATGCCCGGCCCAGTCCGGCGCGTACCCGCACTGACGCCCGGCATCCCGATCGCTGTTGGCGGCGGCTATCAGGGGAACAGCTTCCAGTGCCCCTCGGAGACGACCTCGACGGCGCCGTCGACCACCTTGATGGCGGTGTCATCGTCGATGGCGTAGGTCGGAACCGGAATTCCGGACGCCCACTTCTGAATGGTGGACAGCTCGGTGCCCTCCATGTCCGGGTGATTGAGGTGTGGGTACAGCGTGAAATCCACCAGCCCCAGCGCCCGGTCAGCGCCCTCCGCCATGTCGCTACCGTCGGGGACGAATGCGAGGTCGAACTCGGCGTCGCAGTTGTACGGGGTGACCGCGATGCTCCCGGCACTCACCCCCACGTAAACCGTATCGCTCAGCGACGGTAGGAGGTCGGCCAGACCGGACTGGCGCAGCCAGTAGGTCAGGTAGAGCACATCGCCGCCCCAGACGAGGAGGGCATCGGCCTGCCGGACGGCCGGGACCCAGTTCTCTTCTCGGATGGTCGGCAGTGCGGTGAGCTCCAATATCCCCAGGGATTTCCAACCGAGCTGGGACAGCGGGATGGTGGCCTGGCCGTGAATCGCCTTCCACGCCCTCTCACCTCCGCCGGGGAAGGGGTAGACACCGGTCGGAATGAACAGGGCCGTGGACTCGGCGATCGGCTTGCCCAGCAGGTCGACCAGCGCATCGCGAATGCTCGGGTTCTGGACACCCCCGGACGTGAGAAGAAACCTCACCCGTGCCTCCTGTACGTAGCGGTCATGGCGCTCTCCTCGAAGTCGGGAGATCGGGTCCATGGGACGACAGACTGGACACCATAGCGAAACTCAACGCCGTTGCGGCCCCCTCAAGCCCTCGCACCCGCATCGGCACGAGCGGAGGGCACTCTTGTGAAGCATCTGTGTCAGTGCGTGCCAGGGCGCATGGCGGCCGTGGCATCCGCAGCGACGGTGAGTGGATCCGTGAGCGGTCGATCCAGCAGGCGCACGAGGTCGGGGCTGGTGTTGTCGAGGAACCCGTGGCGGACACTGGTCGCGATTGAGACCAGCATCGGCGGCTGGAACGGCAGCAGGTGGGCGTCACCGAGAAGGCGGGTGCGGTACTCACCCAGGTCGATTGTGTGGTGCGCGACGCCGAGACGGTCGGCGATGCCGCCAGCGGTAATCGGGTCCCCGACCAGGTCGTAGACCTTGCCGACGTGCGCGGTGGGCTCGCTTGCGACGACGGCTGCGGCAGCTGCCAGGTCGGCCCGCGCTACCGCGGAGAGTGCACCGGTACCGAATGCTGATTCCAGCCCGTCAGGAGTCCACGCGAGCAAGGCACCGAACAGTTCGGCGTACAGCCCGTTTCGCAGGATGGTCCACGCGAGTCCGCCAGTTTTGATCATTTGCTCGGTGGCCCGGTGGGCAAGTGCGAACCCGAGGTGGTCCCCGGCGCTGGTCAGGCTGGTGTAGATCACGTGGGCCACGCCGTCGCGGCCTGCAGCGTCGAGAAGAGTCCGGTGACGCGCGATGACCTGGTCGTCCTCGGCATACCCGGCCGAGACGAGGAGCAGGGTCGATACGCCTGTGAGATCGAGGGTTGCGGGGTCGTCGAAGTCAAGGTGGCGCTGTTCGCTGGTGGGAGTACGACTCCCCGCCAGGGCAGGCACCTCTCGCTCGCCGAGCTCTGCGAGTGTGAGCGAAGCGAGCTGTCCGTTGGCGCCGGTCACCATGATCATTGCGATTCGGTCTCCTACCGTGGTTCTCTTCAGTAACTACAGGGCGAGCCTGGACCCGCGCCCGGCGGCTCACAAGGAGGCAGTCTCGTGTCACCAGCGCACACCGAAGTAACCGCCGGACCAGCCGAGCTCGAACCATGCGGACAGCCGGATCACGCAGACTGCGGCATCCGAGACGTTCTTGACCGGGTGGGCGACAAGTGGTCGGTTCTCGTGATCGTCGAACTCGCCAACGGGCCGCGACGCTTCCGCCAACTCCAGCGCGCCATCGACGGGATCTCCCAGCGCATGCTGACCCTCACGGTGCGCCGCCTGGAACGAGACGGCCTCGTCCTTCGGACCGCGTACGCGACCGTGCCCGCCCAGGTCGATTACCGCCTCACCGCAACCGGCACGAGCCTCACCCACCTCGTCAAAGCACTCGCCGACTGGTCACTGGCACACCGCGCAGCCATCTCCGAAGCCCGTCAGGCCTACGACAGCGACCACCCCGACAACGAGATCCGGTGACACGCAGCGCGTCCTGAGCCGCGACAGTTAGTCGACCTGAGCATCTCGCTCGTTATCCGACAGCGGATGGCAGTTGAGGCCGTGACCGGGATCGAACCGGCGTACGCGGTTTTGCAGACCGCTCCCTCACCACTCGGGCACACGACCAGGCAGCAAGCGCCCGCGGAGGGAATCGAACCCCCGACACCCAGCTCCGGAAGCTGGTGCTCTGTCCCCTGAGCTACGCAGGCATGCGTGGGAGTGGAGAGATTCGAACTCCCTGAGCGCGAACGCACCGGGGTTACAGCCCGGCCCACCTCACCATCGGTGGCGCACTCCCTGGGGTGACTGGCGGGTACTGACCCCCGCGACCTCCCGGGCTACAACCGGGCGCTCTACCACTGAGCTACAGCCACAACTGCGGCCCGAAGGCCAGTACCCGCGGAAGGTGTCGAACCTCCGACCCCCTGGGTGTAAACCAGGCGCTCTCCCGTTGAGCTACGCGGGCTTGGCTCTGGCGACAGGACTCGAACCTGTAGAGGGCTTGCGCCCGCCGGATTAACAGTCCGGACCGCTACCAACTTACGGTTTACGCCAGATCGACAGCGCGGACGGGACTCGAACCCGCACATGTCCCGGGTGAAAGCCGGGCGACTCTTCCAATTCGTCCACCGCGCCAGGTGGTGTGCGTGCCCCGAGCTGGAATCGAACCAGCGACCCCCGGTTTGTCGAACCGGTGCTCTCCCGCTGAGCTATCAGGGCGCGATGAGGGGGTCGGCCGCGGAGTTCTCCGCTGGTCGAGTGCGAGCTCCGGGAGCAGGAATCGAACCTGCGTTCGTACCGGAATCCAAAGTCCCGTCGCCCTTGTCAGCAGAGCATCCCGGAACGGTTGAGCGGTCGGCGGGCACCGACCCCGCTTCTTCGGTTTGGAAGACCGACGTGTCCGCCAAGTTCACCACGACCGCATGGCATTCTGCGTGCGTAGGCCGTACGGGGTTCGAACCCGTAACCTCCTGGCTGAGAACCAGGTGAGCTGCCAGCTTGCTCCAACGGCCCATGAAGCGTGGAGAAGAAGGGATTCGAACCCTCGACCTCCGGTCTGCCGAACCGGCGCTCTCCCAACTGAGCTACAACCCCATCGTCCGGGACCGGGGTGTCGAACCCCGTGTCTCTCGCTCCCAAAGCGAGCGGGTCAGCCGTCTCCCTCGTCCCGGAGGTAGTGCCCCCGGCCGGCCCATACGGGCGCCGGCCGGGGTTTTACCAATGCCATCCACTGTGGAGTTGAGAATCTGCAACGCCGCCGGCCGAAGCCGAGACGAAAAGCAGGGGCGGCAGGACTCGAACCTGCATCCGTCGGTTTTGGAGACCGGTGCTCCACCAGTTGAGCTACGCCCCTATGAAGTTGTTTCAGTAACGAGAAAGCCGCCCTATCCCTGTCAGGGTGGGCGGCTTCGCAGCTTGCGCTGGCGCTATTCGCGCCGCCACCCCGGCTTCCAGTTCCGCTCATTCGCGCACAGATCGTGGGCTCGTCCAATCGAGGGCAGCACGACACCGCCGCGCGGCATGGGCCGCGTGGTTTCGGTGTAGGCGTACTGCGACACGGGGAACTCCTCAGGTTGGTCGGGACGACGTTGCTCATTCAAGGTAGGCGCTGCGCCGATCGAATGGCAAAGGATATTCCGAGCTACCTCCATGTAGCTCGCAGCCAGCTGCAGCGGGTGACTGGCGGTGGACAGCCCCTAGAGCACCTCGGCGGTAGGCGTCGGGCTGGAACAGGATCCATCGTCCGCTGTCACGGATGTGGCTGAGGTCCTCGTCTCGGGCCGCGGTGCGGCTGTGTGCCTATCCTGTGACGCGGTAACCGATGCCGGCCGCGCGGATCCGGTTGAGGTCGGCAGCGGTGATGCCCCGGCCGGTGAACCGTGCGACCGCGACCAGTCCCTTCTCATTGCGATCGCCGAGCTCGGCGAAGTCGATCCCGGCGAGAGCTGCGGCAACCTCCGGCGGGTACTCGTCGCGCCCCCATGGCTCGAAGGCAGCGAGCAGTTGACCTGCCTCGGCGAAGGAGAGCCGGGTGACGGCGTTGACGTTCCAGAACATGCTGGCCGCCCGGCCACGGGCCGACGCGTTACGCAGCACCGCGGCGTCCGTGCCGCGGAAGCCGTTGTCCTCCACGACCAGGACCGCGTCACCGCCGTCCAGCACGGTGATCCAGGGGTAGATGGCACGACGCAGTGACAGGTCGCGCTGAATGTCATCGATCGATTCGGGCTGGTCCGGGTCGGCTCCGAACGCACGTAACGCCTGCTCGACCGTAGCACCAGTGACGACGGTGACAGTCGCCGCCTGGGAGAGCGGGCTACGGCGAATCCATCGGTACGCGTGCTCGGGGGGCCGGGCCGGCTCGGGCTCGCCGCGCAGCCGGTGCCCAAGTTGGTCGGTGAGCTTGTAGGCGATTTCCGGTGCGGCGGGTGCGCCCCAGACGACGAGTTTGTAGCTCTCGAGCTCGGCGTCGAGGTCGTCGCGCCCGCGGGCGTGTACCCGGGTCCGGTATTCGCCGGGCCACGGCGGGGTCTGCCGGCGTAGGCCGCGGCTGCCCGTGCCGTCCGGCGCCATCACTGATGCGCGCCCCTCGACGGCACGCCAGCTCACTTCGACGATCTCCTCCCAGCCGGACTCCAGCTCGTCCGGGGCTTCCGCGAGCACGGCCAATTCGACGCGGACCGTGCCCACTGCGACACCTGTGCGCACGACGATGCCGCCGTCGGTCACGGCAACCATTCCGTTGCCTGCGAAGTCCGCCTGCTCGGGCAACTCGTGCTCGGCAAGGCCGAACCGGTGCTCGGCCACGGTCACCGTGCCGGACATATGGCGCGGCAGCAGGTACTCCGCGCGGATCCTGGCGAGCAACGCCGCCGCATATGCCGGAGGCATGAGTGCGTCCCGCAGCAGTAGCGCCGCGGCGCCGACTCCCAAGCCGACCGTGGCGGCGGCACGCTCCACGATCACCGGTGGCGCCGCCTGGTGGACCACGGCACCAGCAACCGCCACCGCCAAGCCGAGATGAGCTGCACCGTGCTCGGCCGCGATCGATGGCTCATCGGTCACCGCCGGCGTGACTGTCAGCAGCGGCGCGATCACAGGGTGCGCCGCAAGCTCGCGCACCAACGCAACCGTACGGTCGGCCAGTCCGGGACGCAGTCGGTGCAGCAGAGCCGTCGCGGACGTCGCCTCGCTATCGTGACCACCCGCGGCCATCCACACATACTGGGCATCCGGCGGCCGGAACAGGCCCGCCACCAGGTCCGGCGCACAACTCCAGTCATGGCCGCCGACAACCAACTCGAGCGCGCCGAGCAGGCGCTCCACCGGCAGCGGCCCCAGCGCTCGCAACGCCGTCAGGCACTCGGGCTCACCGCCGGCCGAGTGATCGAACCGGTGAGCACCCACCGAATGCGAATCCGCCTCCTCCGGCGCGGCCAGGCGACCCAGCAGACGCGCGGGCATCGCAGGGATCCGCTCAATGAACACCGGCATCGTCGCCGCGGCGAAGGCCGCCAGCCCCTCGCTTGCCTGAGCCGATACGTCAGTCATCGTCCGCTCCCCGTCAGCGCGATCACCTGGGCCGCGAGGATACCGGACGACGGTCAGGCGTCCGCAGCGGATCTATGCGACCGACGTCGATGTGAGCAGACTTGTCAATGCGACAGTCGACGACCCGTGATCCCCTACCCAATGCCCGAGTCGGTCTTGCGGACCAGCATGTACCCGTATGAGGGCTCCGGTTCTTCGGGTGGCGTGCTGCCCTGAAAGATCAGTGCGAACCCGGCGGCGGCGAAGCGTTCCTCCATTTCTCGGGCCGAGAGCCAGTACCGGTCGAAGTCGATGCCGAAGCTCCCGACGCGGCTGCCGGGAGGGTTACGGTGCCCGGTGCCATCGCCGTGCTTGAAGGCGGTCACCAGGTATCCGCCCGGCCTTACAACCCGGGCGAGTTCGGCGAAGGCCGGAACCCTGGCTTCTGGTGCCAGGTAGATCAGCGAGAACCAGCAGACCACCCCGGCCAGCGAGGCGTCCTCGAACGGCAGGTCGCGCAGGTCGGCAACCTCGTATGTGAAGCCGGGGTTCTCCCGTCGTGCCACCTCGACCATCCTGGGCGAGAGATCCACGCCGCGCGGCGCCAGGCCTCGGCTCGCAAGGTAGGGAAGAAGCCGTCCGGTGCCGCAGCCCACGTCCGCGATCTCCGCGCCCACCGCCAGGGTCATCTCGGCGAACAGGTCGAGCATCGCCCGCTCGACCGGCATGCTCTCGAGCACTCCGGTCAGGTTCTTGGCGTACCACTCCGAGAGCACGTCATGCGCGTCTCGGAGTTCTTCGGTCCTGGCGTCCATCCCCGTTGGCCTTCCCGTCGAGACCCGCTGTGGCGGCGAATCTACCCCCGGCTGGGCGAGGTGCCTCCTATGGGGACGGCTTCAGCGTTCGCGTGCGCGGGCAGAGCGACCAGATGGCCCGTCTGCCACTGCCGTAGGTGGTCTACTCGTGTTGCCAACCGAGGAGAACTACTTGCCACCGCGCTACCAAAGGGATGACCGAAACGCTGGCCGGCGTTGGCGTCTTCGTCGCCGAGTAGATCCCTCCACAGAGCCAGCCTCCGCGCCCGCGACATCTCCCTTACAAGCTCTGTGCGGTACGTCCGTCCCTGTCCTGGGAAGGCCGTCAGCTGCACGATCCTTGCATCAGTCGTCCTCGGTGACTGTGAAGGGCGCGTAGCCCTCCCTCACCTCCGTCACGTCAAGGTCGCTGAAGATGAGAGTGATGGCGTGAGCGTTCATCTTGAAGCGGACCTCGTGAAAGGGAATGCCGACCTTGTCAGCCCACGACCGGGCACGCTCGGAGTCTGCCACCACCTCCGCACCTGGGTAGAGCGACTGCCAACGCACCGCCCACACAAAGCCGTCCAGGTCCGGACCGATTTCCCGGTCGGTCAGTCGCTCATCGAGCGAGCAACGCCAGATCTCGGGACTCACCGCCGTCTGCACCTCGGCTGCGACGCAGTATCTAAAGAGGTAGCGGAGGTGGACGGGTGGGATGCCGGTACGCGGGTCTGCGGTGACGTAGACGATGACTTCGTAGTCGCGGACGTAGTCGGTGTACCCGTGATGCACGAGCGCGCCGTCGAAGATGTCACCCAACGCCTGGCTGAGCTGCGCGATCTCCACGCCCCGTTCTACCACCCGCCGGAACACTGCCCTGGCGGGGACGGTCGAGCACTGTCAGCTTGGGAATCGGGTTGAGTAGGGCTCCTTGGGCCTGGTGCCGGCTGGTCGTGGGAGTACGGACCATCCGCGCAGGCTTCCCCATGGGCCTCTACTGGCGGGAGCCGGGTGGCTGAGGCTTGAACCCCTAACACCTACGCCGCCGCTACCAAGCCGCGTCAAACAAGCCCACTTCCAGCGAAGACAGAAGCAACACAACGAAGCGAGGTGTCCGGCCGGCCGACCGTGGGCGACGGAGTGCGTCAACGGTGCGCAAGCCTCGGGTCGGCCGGCAGCCTGTGGGGCAGCGCGGCAACGCCTAGCACGAGCGCCAGCATGAGACAGCCGCAGAGGAACGGCAGCGACATCACGGGCTGGCCGAGCCATTCCCACAGGGGATGCCAGCGAAGGTGCGGCTCGCTCAGGTGATGCGACAGCATCAGCGACGTACTCAACAGGATCGGTGCCCACCACAGCAACATCGCGAAGCCGAACAGGAATTTCGCCGATCCTTGGGTCAGCGGATGGCGCCCCTCCGTACGTCGACTGGCCCAGCCGAACAGCCACCATCCGCTGAGCGTGCCCAGAACGAAGGCGACAACGCCGACGGGATAGGCGCTCCACGGGGTTGATCGGGTCAGGGCAAGGCTCATCTTCGGCGTCGTGTTGTCGTCGTTGATGGACACTTCGAGAATGTCGTCACCACGTTGCGCGTAGACCGTGATGTTCGACGGTATCGTCGCAGGGTCGCATCGCGGGTCGTCGGGAATGCAGGCATACGCGTCGGAGTAAACCGGTTCGGTGTAGTCCCATCCGGAGGCTTGCAGCCGCTGTCGAAGCTCGGCGAGGACTCGCGGACGGTTGTCGGCCGGCAGTTGGTCGAAGGACGCGCCGAGACCGGCCAGCGAATATTCGCCGCCGTCACCCAGCAGCAGCTCCGAAGCGAAGCTCCAGCTCAGCGGACTGCCGTAGATGAGGAACACGGAGGGTGGGTCGTCCGTGTCGATGTGGCTCACCCGCTTGTCCGGATACAACTGGCTGACCGCGGCGGCAAGCTCGTTGTGGTCGAGCGGACGGGAGCCGAGCCAGGTGAGCCAGGTGCCGAAGGACGCGGCGAACAGACCGCAGGCCAACGCGAAGATCGATGCCCAGAGGACCACGGTACGGCTCGCGGGTCGGCCAAGGCGGGTGCGCAGACCGTGACGTACGAGATTTGCCGCCACCCGCGCACCTCGGCTGGTGGATGCGGTGTCGTGTACCGTCTCGAGGATTTCGGCACCGCGCTTCCGGCGGTAGTCGCGCGGGTAGGACAGCAGTAACCAGCGGTGCATGAGGTCTCCCAGGACGCGGCGTCAGTCCGGATCAGGCGGGATTGGGCCGCAGGATGCGCAGCCGGGATTCGGCGGCGGACGCCAGTTGGCGCAGCCGTTCCGTCTGGCGCGCGAGCTCGGCACGGCCATCGGCGCGCAGCCGATAGTGCCGGCGTAGCCGGCCGTCGACGACTTGCTCGTGGCTGAGCTCGACCATGCCCTGTGCCGTCAGTCGGTCCAAGGCGGCGTAGAGGGTTCCCGGCAGCAGGGTGACGCGGCCATCGGACAAGACGGCGACCTCCCGGATGATCCCGTAACCATGGCGCGGCTCGTCGGCCAGCGCGGTCAGGATCAGAAACGTGGCCTCGCGCATCTCAGTCACCGAGGCAACATATATTGCTGATCAATCTATCGTCAACGCCCACGGGCCAGGACGGCACGCTGGATACCCCGCTCGCCTAGCGGTAGGCGTCGAGTACCGCGCGCAGGGGCTGGTAGGAGTCGTCTGGGTAGTGGACGCCACGGATGCTGCGATGGATCGCCGAGGTCAGTTCAGTGCGCGGCCTGATGCGCCGGCCGACGTGGGCCACGGCGAGCAGGTCAAGCCGGTCGCCGGTGACGTCCAGGTTCGCTCGCATCGGCAGCCAACGCGCCTGGTGGTTGCGGCAGATTGTCTCGCCGAGGTACCAGATAGCGCAGTTGAAGACCGGGTCGTCGTAGAGACTGCCGGTGCCGGCGTGGGGAGCGAGCGCCTCGCGCAGTACGTCCTCCAGGGCGCCGAGAGAGGCGGGCGTAAAGTCGAAGTCTGCGGGGCGTCCGGTGGCCTCGGCCCAGCGGGGGAAGACTTCTTCCTGCACAGCCAGCCATTCGGCAAGGCTCTCACCGACCGGCCCGGGGTCCAGCGGGCCCGGGGCGTCCGGGAGAGGCTGGCCTTCCGGGCTCTGCGAGGGCTGGTTGCGGGCTCGCGTGAGCGCCCGATCGACAGCCGCCTGCCAGGGCGCATACTGATGCAGGAACGAGGACAGATAGCCGGTGTACTCCGGGCGGGCCGCGGAGACGACGGCCTCGGACGGGTTGCAGTAGGGAAAGTCGTCCTCGTACAGCTCTTCTTTCTCCTGAAGTTCTGCCAGCTCCCAGTGCTCCAGCACCTCTTTCGGGAGCCTGACGACGGGTTCGGTGCGTGCGTAGACACCGAGGCCGGGCTGCGGAGCGCACCGCCAAACGGCGCCGTAGTTGCGTACGTGGACCTGACCTACATACCAGGCGGACACGGTCATGAACGCGTCGTCCCGGGCGGCCTGCGCGTCGTCGTAGGACGGGTAGCGGCGCTTGATCTCCTGCTCAAGGTGGTCGAGGGAGCCGGTGCTGAAATCCCATCGTCCTTCGGTTTGTTCGACCCACCCGGGAAAGAGGGCTGCTTGAGTGTGGAGCCATCCGTTCAGGCGTGGGTTGTCGGCCCACTCCGGGTCGTCAATGTTGGTCATGGGCGGTGAGCCTAGGTGTTCTGTGGACGTTGGTGACAGGGCTGGGATCTTGAAACAGGTGAGGACGTCCGGGGAGGCGGGGCCTGTCACGGCTCGGCCCAAGGCGACCACAACGGCCGGGCCTGCACCACAGCTCGCCGCAACGGCCGCCCGGTCATCGGCTACGCCTGCCTGCACACCGCCATCGACGACCACACCCGGCTGGCCTACACCGAGATCCTCTACGACGAACGCACGGAAACCGCCGTCGAGTTCTGACAGCGCCCGCAGGCCTGGTGCAGCGCGTCCACAGGTCGCCTCTGGGCCTCGGTCGTGGACATGCATCAGCGGGGTCAGCGGGTAAGCGCCGCGCTCGATCTGGCCCGGTTCAGGGGTGGCTGACCCGTCGCGGGCAGCGCGGCGTGCCTCCAAGCGTCCTGCCTGTCTGGCAGCCGTGCCTGTCGGGCGCCGTTCGGGCGGGAATCGGGCAGCCGGCTGTTTAGATCAGAGATCGACGGCAGAAGCCGGCCGCCGTGAACTCTCCTGCCGGATATAGGCACGTGGAGACGACACACAAAAATGATCCATCATTGCGGCACGGCAGATCGGCCACGATCGTTGGCATTCGCCAATTCAGAAAGGGGCTTTTATGAAGCTTGGCGTTGGTCGTGCTCTTACGGGTGCCACGGCCCTCACCGTCGCCGCTGTCGTGGCGTTTCCCGGTAGCGCCGCCGCGAGTCCCGAACCCCCCGGTGACGGCTGGGACCACGTGTTCTCGGTGAAAGGTGTGACGGTCTACGTCGAGGAATACGGCGATGTGATCTCCGTGTGCGACACGCTGGCGAATGGGCACAACGCCTGGGTCGACGTCAGTTACGGGAGCGGCTGGTTGTACACGGCTAAGGTCAACAGTGGCGCGGGTAGCTGCGCGACCCACCGGGCCAGCGAAGGCGGAATCTACGACCTGAAAGAAGGCCGTGACTATCTGCTCGACTTCGCCGGCAGCGTAGATGGCGTATATCTGGAGAGTTTCTCGAACAATCACTGACCTCCGGTAGCCGCGCTTCAACGAGCTGGCTCGCGCGGTTCAACGCGCCTGAAAACGCTGGAAGACATCGACTTGGCGCCGCCGCCGTACATCTGTTTCTGACCTGGGGCGGCGGCAACCCGGAAAGGAAGACGCACATGCGGAGAAAAAGAGTTTTCGGCCGACTTGCCGCGGCGGCCGCGCTGACCCTGGTTGGGGTCCTCGGCACCGCCGCGCCAGCGAGCGCCGAGTACACCCACTGCCTTGACGTGACGGGTGGTCTGGCCTGCTGGCACACCTACGGGGACTGGTTCAGTGTGCACGACGCTGCGGCGGACGGTGCCCACGTGGAGGTCCGGTGGCAGTCGTGGGGCCGCAGTGGCACCTGCATCGCCAGCGGAAACGGTGATTACCAGAAGTGCGACTACGACCTGAGGGAGGGCTACCAGATCAAGTGGTACCTGGAGATCTGGGACGGCAACACATACGTCCGAGGCACGTACAGGACCGACTGCACGGACGACGTGGTCGTCTGCATCTGAGAAGGGACGGACAGTGATGAAGTTGAGGCGAACGATGGTGGTCGCCGCCACGGCGGTGACCCTCCTCGGGGTGACGGCCGGGAGCGCGAGCGCCGCGGCGACCGACACGGTGACCTGTGGAACGGTGTCAGCCCAGGATCCCACCGATGGTTGGGAGGTCAAGCTGGCGGGCAGTTCCTGCTTCCACAGCTATGGCGACTGGTTCTCGGTGACGGACGAGAACTCCGACGGCTACCACGTCGAGGTCCACTGGCAGACGGACTACGCCCGCGAGGGTAAATGCAAGAACACCAATGGCTCGGGGACGAAGGTGACCTGCGACTACGACATGGCGGAAGGGCACAGCATCCTGTTCACCGTCTATGTCTACAAGGACTCGGTGTCCATTATGGGTGGCCCGCAGAAGAGAGCCACTACCTGATCACCCGCGAACCGCCGTCCTAATTTGGGCCGCGGGGAGTGGGATCGGGCGGGAGGACATCTGGCTCCTTTTCCCACGCCCCGCGGTCGAGGTCGCCGGCGGCTGG
The DNA here is from genome assembly GCF_043205095.1 of Micromonospora sp. NPDC047557. Classification (NCBI taxonomy): domain Bacteria; kingdom Bacillati; phylum Actinomycetota; class Actinomycetes; order Micromonosporales; family Micromonosporaceae; genus Micromonospora; species Micromonospora sp. NPDC047557. The sequence continues at coordinate 40,098 of NZ_JBIDDK010000004.1, forward strand.
CTTCGAGCGGCGAGCATCCGGCGCACTTCGCGGAAAGAGGGCCTCTCCCTTCGGCCTCCATGCATCGGGTGTCGTTGTCAATTCTTCTCGCTGTCAGGACGGCAGGTCCGTCGGTGGCACGCCGATCTGCTGAAAGATCGTGTGCGCCTGCTCCCGGTAGGATCGAGCGACATCGGTCTGACCCAGGTGGCAGTGTGCGTGGCCAAGCATGAGCAGCGTCCGCGCCTGTCCGAGCCGCTGTCCCGTCCTCCGCTGTGCGGCCAGTGCCTGGCGGGAGTGTCGTAGGCACGCTGCCACGTCCTGCAAGCCGAGGTAGGCCGCGGCGACGAGGCTGTGCGCCCGGGCGGTCAGCAGCGCGTACCCGGAATCCGCGGCCAGGGCGAGGGCGCTTGTGGCGTGTTCATGGGCGGCGTGGTGTTCCCGCCTGGTGAGGTCCAACGCGGCAAGCGTGAGCAGCGTCTCGACCTTGGCCCGGTGATGCGCGATCTGCTCGACGAGAGGCAGGGCGGTGGCGAGGGACTCCGCGGCGTCGTGCAGCAGGCCCTGTCGTGTCTGCGCACGGGCCAGCGCGACATGGGCGAAGCTCTCCAGACGGATGTCCCGGGTGCGCCGTGCGAGCTCGATACTCGTGCTCAACACGGTGATGGCGGCATCGAGTTCTCCGGTGTCGCAGTGCACGAGTCCCGTGGTGGTGAGCACGGCGACCTCCTCGCGCGGGGCGCCGATGGTCCTGGTGATCTCCAGCGCCTGGGTGAGTGCCTCACGTGCGGCGTCGAAGTGGCCCTGCTCGCGGCGGACCGTCGCGAGGTTCTCGAGAGCGACGCACCACGCCTGATGCTGGCCGGTGTCGCGGACCAACGGCAGCGCGGACTCGCAGAACTCGCCCGCTGCGGTCAGGTCGCCGATCTGCTCGTGCGCGGCGGCCAGGTTGATGAGCTTGCCGGCCTCGCCGGTCCGGTCGCCGATCTCGCGATCGATGATCAACGCGCGATGTAGCTGCTGGATCGCATCCGAGGTCTGGCCCAGTTGAGCCGAGGCGATCGCCATGTTGCACAGGGCCGCCGACTGGGCCTGTCGCCAGCCCGCGCGCTCCGCGAGTGCGGCGGCGGCCTGACATTCGGCGAGCACCGCTTGGTAGCCGCCGGCACGCCAGTGTAGGTAGCTGAGTCCTTGTCGTATGGCTGCCTGCGCGCGCAGATCACCGGCGTGCTGGGCGGCGGTGAGGCCGGTCTGCATGAGCTGCAGCCCTTGCGCCGGGGGTGCCTGCATCTGCAGGAGGTCGCGTATCGCGTGGGCGATCTGCCAGACCATCCGGTGACGTCCTGACGAGGCGGCGTCTTCGAGCGCGGCGACGAGGTTGGGCCACTCCACGCTGACCCACTCCCGCGCCTGGGCCTGGTCCATTAGTTCGACGGGTGACACGCCGGCTGGCAGGGGGTCGCGAGGCAACTGCAACCTCGACTGCCCGATCAGGATGCGTGCTGCCCGGTCCGCACTGTGGAGATAGAAGTGCAGGAGTCGGTCGACGGCGGCGGTCCGCTCGTCAACCGGATCTTGTTCGGCCAGCAGGTCGGCGGCGTAGTGCAACAGCAGGTCGTGGCAGAAGACCCGGCCCTGCCCCGTTATTTTTATCAGGTGCATCCGGGCGAGCAGGTCGATCATTGACTCGACCTGGACAATCGGCCGACCACCGAGCGCGGCCAGCGCGGCGGTCGTCAACCCGGCCGGCGCCGGCACGGCGCCGAGCAGACGGAACATCCGCTGCGGGCAGGGCGGGAGCGCCTCGTACGACAGGTCAAAGGTGTTCCGCACGCTGGCACCCTCGTCACCGGCCACGCTCAACCGGTCCATCGGGCCGTGCGCAGTCAACTCGTCGACGTGCCGGCGCAGCCCGAGGTCGGGCCGGTCGGCGAGCCGGGCCCCGGCGATGCGCAGGGCCAACGGGAGACCACCGCACAGCTTCGCCAGCTCGACCAGCGCGGCGTGGTCGTCGCCGGCCTGAGCCGTACCGGCGGCGCGGGACAACACCTCGACGGCTTCGGCGTCGGGCAACTCGTCGAGGTTGATCCGCTGCGCGCCGTCCACCGCCACCAGCCCGCTGAGTCGGTCGCGGCTGGTCACCAGCACCACGCTGCCGGCATCGACCGCAAGAAGGGGCCGCACCTGATCAGCGGTGGCCACGTTGTCCAGCGTGATCAGCACTCGTCGACCGGCCAACAGGGACCTGTACAGCGCAGCCTGACCATCGACGTGCACCGGAACCTGGTGGGCGGCCACCCCCAGGGCAATCAACAGCAGAGGCAGCGCCTGCTCCGGCGTCATCTGCTGACCGGCGTGGAAACCACGCATGTCGACGAACAGTTGTCCGTCCGGAAACCGCGGTGCCGCACGCCGGGCCCAGTTCGCGACGAGGGTCGTCTTGCCCACTCCGGCGGGGCCCACGACGAGCACCAGCCGTTCGTGCCCGGCAAGAAGCGCGTCGAGCTGTGACAGTTCCCCGGTGCGACCGACGAAGGCGGGGGCACGTGCCACGAGCTGAGCGGTGGCCTTCGGTGCCTGGTCGACAGCGGACGCCCGTTCGCCGACCAAGGCAGTGTCATCCGTCAGAACCTGCCGGTGGAGTCGCTGCAACTGCGACGTCGGCTCCAGTCCAAGCTCCTCGCTCAGCCGTGCCCGAAGTCTTCGGTACACCTCCAGGGCCTCGCCACGCCGACCGTCCCGGTACAGCGCGGTCATCAGGTGTCCGTAGGGCCGTTCGCGTAGCGGCTGCTCCGCGAGCATCCGGCCGAGCTCGGCGATCACCTCGACGTGCCGGCCAGCGGCCAGCATCGCCTCAGCGCGCTCCTCCACAGCACGCAGCCGCAACTCCGCCAGTCGCGCCGCATGGGCCTCCACGAACGGACCGCTCGCCCCGCCCAGCGGGGCACCGTGCCACCAGGCCAACGCCTCATCGAAGTGGGCCACCGCCGTCTGCGGCTGGCCTCCGGCAGACGCCTGCCTGGCCCGCTCCACACCGGCCACGAACCGGTCGAGGTCCAACTGTCCGGCCGTCAACCGCAGCCGGTAACCCGGGGGCTCGGTGACGATGGGGCTCTCGCCGACACCCCACGCGCGCCGCAGCTCCGAGACGAGCGTACGTACCCGACCGGACGCGTTGCCGGGCAGCGGCAGTCCCCACAACGCCTCGGCGGCTCGGTCAGTCGAAACGACCTCGTTCGCCTGCAACAGCAGCACCGACAGCAAGGACCTGTGCTTGCCGCGCAGTGGAACGATTTGACCAGCGACATTGAGCTGCACCGTTCCCAGAATTCGAAACTCAGCCCAACCGGAGCCGTGCGATGTCACTGCGTCCATAGCTGCGGATCCTCGCATCCTGTGCCGCCCACCGTCCCAGCCCGCGGGCGTCAACCGGCGGTCAGGCTCCCGCCGCCGCAGCGCGCTCAGGTACAGCGTCGCGGCGACCGCGATGACGAGCCCGAACGTCGTCTGTGCCACCACCGATGTGAGCCATCCCCCAGGGGCTTCCATGTTCTTGGCGAAATCGTCGGATCTGGTGAGGTCGGATCGCAAGCCAACAAGTATCGCTACCGGGGCATATCCAGCAACCGGCACAGCGAGCACGCCACGGGTTGCCAGGCGGGCGACTCGCCCGGCTCGATGGGCGACGACCGCGAGCAGCGGCGCAGCCAACAGCGCCAACGCGAGCGGCACCAGGCTGAGCAGCAGCGCGAAGCCGATCTGCCCGACGATGCTGCTGGTGCCGCTGTCGAGGACGTGCTCGTAGTTCTTGGTTCCGACGGACTCGGCCGGGCGGATCAAATCGTCCCGCTGAAAGCTTTCGAGCACGGTGGACACCGTGGGCAGGACGTACGACCACAGCCAGGCGAGCACCGCCGGGAGCATCAGCGCCAGTCCAATCAGGACTCGCGCCGTCACGCTGAGGCCCGATCGGCGCGGCGGCGGCCCGGTCGGCACGGGTGCGAATTGAACGGATCCTGGCGGCGGCGCGGTCATCAGTCATGCCTCTTTCACTGGTAGATGGCGGGTTTCACTGGTAGATGGCGGGGACGGGTCGGCGGCGGGCGGCCCAGCTGACGACGCGAGTGGTAGCAGTCCCGGCGACGAGGAAGGTGAGCCCGAGGATCAGCCACCCGGTCCCGCACCAGACCATCACCACGCTGGTCAGAACGGCCGGCCCCATGGCGCGGGCGAGCGGTGTGCCGCTCTGATACACGCCCTGCCACTGCCCGGGCCGGGTGGGATCGGCCAGGGCGAAGCCGACGGTCCACGACCCGCAGCCAGTTGCACCTCACCGGTCACCTGCAGGGCCACCGCGGCGAGGAGGAGACCGGCGGCGACAGCCGGGCCGGTGGTGGTGGCGGCGGTTGAGCGCGGCCACCGTGACGTAGCGGATGTCCCGGGGCGCATCCCACCCCAGCCTGTCCTCATCCGGATCCGCGATTCCGGGGGCAAAGCCGTCAGTGCCAGGGCGCTCACGACGAACAGCGCAGCATCCCCGACCAGCGCGGTGAGGTGATCCAGGCGAACGGGCAAGACGGGTGCACGTAGGCCGGGACCGCAGTGGTGGTCGGGGACGAAGGGCTGTCTTGCACGGAAGGAGCCTATCTTCCGTGGAAGGTAGGATGCAAGAATGGATGAGGACCGCGTTGCTCAGATCGCCGACCAGTGGCGCCGTGAGCGCCCCGACCTCGATCCCGATCCCTTGCTGATCATCGGCCGGATCCAGCACTTGGCCGAGGCGCTCGATGGGGCCCTGCGGCCGCCGTTCGCCGCGGCGGATCTGGGCAACGGTGATTTCGACGTGCTCGCAGCGCTGCGCCGGGAGGGGCAGCCGTACACGCTCACGGCGGGCCAGTTGAGCGAGCGGATGCTCGTCACCACCGGGGCGGTGACCAAGCGGGTGGACCGGCTCATCCGGCGCGGCCTGGTGTCGCGCGCAGTCTCCGAAGGCGACGCGCGCGGCAGGGTGGTGGGGCTGACTCCGGCCGGGAAGACCCTGACCGACCGGCTCATCGAAGAACATCTGGCCAATGAAGCGGCCATCCTCAGCCGTCTCTCCGACAGCGATCGCAGGAATCTCGAACGCCTGCTGGCCACGTTGACCAGCGTCGTGAAGCGCTGAGGGGCGCGTCTCCGCCGGGAACCAGGGATTGAAGCCCCTGGTCACACTCGCTCGCCGAGGGCCGCTACTCCCAAGATGTCCTAAATCGCCTGTTCGAACAGGGCATCTACAGAGGAACTGGCGGCACCGAGGTGCCTCGGTCGGCGCGCACGACGTGCGGGACGCCGTGGGCGCTGAACCACCTCGCGCATCATCGACTCGGCGAGCGGACCAGACTCACGGGCGTGCACGCGGACGCCGACGATGTACCGGGAGTAGCTGTCGATCAGCACGTAGGCGTCGTAGTAGACGCCCTTGACCGGTCCCGCGAGTTTCGTGATGTCCCAGGTGTAGACCTGCCCGGCTCCAGCTTGTGGCCGGCGTCCTGGGTGAGCAGCGTCTCCGTGGCGCCGGCGCCCAGGTGTCCACCCACGCCGCGTCTCCCTCTTCCACCTCGGCGCCGGCCACGCCGGTCCCGCCGAAGCACTGCCAGCCGAGGCCGGGGGTCTTCGCGTCCTGCTCGCGCACGGCGGCGGCGCCGCCCGGCGGCACCGCGTACACGATGGCGTGGTGTGCGATGGCGACGTTCTCGGGCGTGAACTGGGTCCCGGTCAGGAACGCCGCCTTGGTCAGGCCAGGGTCGATCATCTGGCACCGGTACTCGTCCGTGCCACCCTCCGGCGGCGCGGGCGTGTATGCCTCGGCCATCCTCAGGTCGACGAACCGCTCGCCGACGCGCAGCGGCTGCGGTGGAGCCGACGACCCGCTCGCGTGCGGGCCGTGCGATCCGGTCGCGGCAGGCGCGGAACTGTTGTTGTCGGCGTCCGACCCGCAGGCGGCGACGACTGCCAGCGCTGTCGCCAGCGCCGTAGTGGCCGCCCCGAACTTCCACAGTCGACTGTCAGGTTTCCTCATGGCCCGAACGCTAGGCCCGATTCCGTGCTGTTTCGTCGTACTGCGGCCTGATCCTCGGGAGGGAGGCGGCACCACAGTACTACTCATCGGAGCGCCGTTCGACACCCGCACGAGAACCAATGCCCGGCGCAACCGGGCCGCAAGTCACGCCGGCGCAGGTCCGTCGCGGGTTCGGAACCTCCACCCGAGAACCACCCATCGTGCCTGTGCGTCGAAACCCAGCGCACCAGCCCTCGGACGCCCCTCGGCTCCAAAGGGCATCACCGAGCACCCCACCCCGACCTGGATCGACACCGCCGCGGCCGCGTGGACCGGACGGGTCAACACCGTCGCTGCCCGCATGGACCAGGTGGACGTCAATGCGTGGTTCATCCGGCCCGACGGCTGTGACGCCTGGGCCTTACGACGCCACCACGCTGTTGCGTGCGCTGGACACCTGGTTCGGCCAACCGGCCTGAGCGCCCTTTTTAACAGTCGTCTCAGGTTCGCTCGGTACGAAAGGCGGCGTCAGATAAGCGATCTGACCCGTCTGTAGGAGGCTAGTGATGGCGGTCAACGCAGGGCCGTCCGGGGAAGCGCCAGCCGGTCGGTTGGCAGGCCGGTGGGTGCCGTGGTTGGTGATTGGCCTGTGGGTGGCGCTGGCGGCGGTCATGGTGCCGCTGAGCGGAAAGTTGAGCTCGGTCACTACCGACAGAGCCGTGGACACCCTGCCCGCCGGTGCCGAGTCCACCAAGGTGGCGGCGCTGGAGGACAGTCTCCCCGGCGGTGAGGACAACACGTTCGTGTTCGTGTATCACCGCGCCGGCGGCTTGACCGACGCCGACCGCGCGACGGTCGAGCGCCACTACAACGCCCTTGCCAAGCGGTACCCGCCGAAGGTGGCGGCCCCGGCCGGCGAGGACGACGAGGGCCCACCGACGAGACTCTCCACCGACGGCAAGGCGATGATGTTCACCATCGACGTGAGCACAACCTACGGCGCACCGGAGGCCATCGTCGGGCCGTTGCGTGACGCCGCGAAGGACCGTCCTGCCGGCCTGGAACTCGACGTGACCGGCCCGGCCGCGGTCGACGGCGACATGGACGCCGTCTTCGACGGCATCGACCTGCAGGTCTTCCTCACCACCGTCGTCGTCGTCACGCTCCTGCTCATCCTCACCTACCGCAGCCCGGTGCTGTGGTTCATCCCGCTGGTGGTGGTGAGCGCGGCCGCACTGACCGCGATGGCGACCGTCTATCTGCTCGTCAAAGGCTTCGGCATCGTGGTGAACGACCAGAACTCGGCGCTGCTGACGATCCTGGTCTTCGGCGTCGGCACGGACTACGCGCTGTTGCTCATCGCTCGATATCGGGAGGCACTGCACCACCACGAGAACGTTCGGGTTGCGATGGTCCACGCGTTGCGCGGCGCGGCGCCGGCGATCGTCGCGTCCGCGGCCACCGTGGTCGCCGGCCTGCTCTGCCTGCTCGTCGCGGACCTGAACAGCACCAGCGGGTTGGGCCCGATCGGTGCGGCCGGCATTGTGTGCGCGCTGGTGGCCATGCTGACGCTGTTCCCGGCGGTGCTCGTGGTGCTCGGCAGGTGGATCTTCTGGCCGGCCATCCCGCGGTTCAGCCCGACCGTGGAGGAGAAGCCGGGGCTGTGGGGACGGCTTGGCACCGCCATCAGCCGCCGCCGGTGGGTGGCGACGCTCGGCTCGCTCGGAGTCCTCGGCGTTCTCGCCCTCGGGTTGGCGGGCAATACCGGCCCCCTGCGGGAGCAGGACCAGTTTCTGTCCGCGCCGGAGTCGGTCACCGGCTTTACCGTTCTGCGCCAGCACTTCCCGGAGCTCGGCGGCCAGCCGATGACGATCTTCACGCGGCCGGCGTACCAGGAGCGGGTGCTCGACATCGTCAAGGGCACGCGCGGTGTGGCCATGGCCATCCCGGGTCAGACCACGGGGGGCTGGGCCGACATCTCCGTGTTCCCGACGGACGCGCCGGACACCGCCGCAGAGTACGACACGATCAAGCGGGTGCGCACCGCCGTGCACGCGGTGAGCGGGGCGGAGGCGATCGTCGGCGGGCCGAGTGCGGAGAACCTCGACACCGAGGTGACCACCAGCCGCGACGAGAAGCTGGTGATCCCGCTGGTGCTCGCCGTCGTCCTGATCGTGCTCGGGCTGCTGCTGCGCGCGGTCGTGGCCCCGTTGGTCTTGATGGCCACCGTGGTCGTCTCATTCGCCGCCGCCTTCGGCGGCAGTGTGTTCGTCTTCGACACGATCCTCGGGTTCAAGGGGATCGACTATTCGGTGCCGCTGCTGGCCTTCCTGTTCCTGGTGGCGCTCGGCGTCGACTACAACATCTTCCTAGCCAGTCGTGCCCGGGAGGAGGCCGTGCGTCTCGGCACCAGAGAGGGCATGCTCAAAGCCCTCTCCGCCACCGGTGGCGTCATCACCTCGGCAGGCATGGTCCTGGCGGCCACGTTCGCGGTCCTCGTCTCACTTCCGCTGGTGATGCTGATCGAGGTCGGGTTCCTGGTCGCCTTCGGCGTGCTGCTCGACGCCCTGCTGGTGCGGTCGGTTCTGGCGCCCGCCCTCACCCTGCTGATCGGCCGACGGATGTGGTGGCCGAGCCGGCTGTCCCAACCGGTGGAGCCGCCGGACGGGCGACAGTCGCTCGCCGACGACGAGGAGCCCGCGCTGCAACGGTGAGCGCGGCGGCACGGGCGAGATCCGGGACGGAGCCCTCAGGCCGTCCCGGATCTTTCATAACCCGGCGGTGGGCCGCGGGATTCAACCGGGCGGGGCCGCGGCCGGAAGGTCGACCCGAAGCAGCGCGCCACCGCGTGCGGAGCGGGCGACGGTGGCCCGACCGCCGTGGGCGTCGACGACCCGCTGCACGATCGACAGCCCCAGACCCGATCCCGGCAACGCCCGGGCGCTGTCGGCACGGTAAAACCGGTCGAAAATCCGCGGTGCGTCAGCGGCGTCGATGCCCGGCCCGGCGTCGTCGACATCGAGGACCGCCGACGCGCCCTCGGCGCGGAGCCGGACCTGGACCGGCTGGTCCGCGGGGGACCACTTGCCGGCGTTGTCGATGAGGTTGAGCACCGCCCGCTGGAGCGCAGCGGGACGCCCGCTCACCCACACGGAGGTCACGTCGAGCACGACCTCGACGTCAGGCATGCGGGAACGCGCCCGGGTCGCGGCGGCCACCACCACGTCGGCGAGGTCGAGCAGGTCGGTGCTCTCGTCGCTGACGTCACCGCGCGCCAGGTCGGTCAACTCGGCGGCGAGGGTGCTCAACTCGGCCACCTGGGCGCCGAGATCGTTGAGCAGCCGGGTCCGGCTCTCCGCCGGCAGTGCACTGTCCAGGGTGCCCCGCCGATCGAGCCGGATCAGCAGCTCGACGTTGAGGCGCAGGCTGGTGAGCGGGGTCTTGAGCTCGTGGGCGGCGTCCTCGGCGAGCAGCTTCTGTGCCCGCCGGGAGTCCCGGAGCGCGGCGAGCATGTCGTTGATCGACTGGATCAGCCGCCGGATCTCCCCACCGCCTTCATCCGGGATGTGGGCGTCGAGGTCCCGGGTGTGTGCGACACGTACCGCAGCGGCGGTCAGCCGGTCGATCGGTGCCAGCCCAGTCCGTGCCACGGTCCGCCCGACAAGGGCGCCGCCGACCACGCAGAGCAGCCCGATCAGCAGCATGCCGAACCCGAACTGGTTGATCGGGCTGTCGTCGGCGACGCGGGCCACCTGAACCGCGCCGTCGCCGGCCCGAAGCGTATAGATGAGGTAGCCGTCCTCGTCGCTGTCGTTCGACTCCATCAGGTCGGCCAAGCCGCCCTGCGCCACGCGCCCGGCGTGCTCGCTGATCGGGGGCAGCGCGGGTTGGCCGGCTGGCGTCCGGGTCGAGCCGTCGGGCAGGATGACCCGCACCAGCTGACCAGATCCGGGATACGGCGGTAGCTGGACCTGCGCCAGACCAGCGCGCTCCGCGTTCGTCGCCAGGACCGGGGAGTCGGCGCGCAGCTGATCCTCGGCGGTGTCCCGCAACTGCCAGTCCAGCAGCTCGCTGGCCACCTGAAAGGCCATGAACACGCTGACGGCGATGGCCGTCGCCGCGATCACGGTCAGCCTGGTCCGCAGGGACCGCCGGCGCCACCATCGGGTCAGCCGGAGCGGTTCCCGGCCGGCGGGCCTGCTCACGGAGGAGTCTCCCGCAACGTGTATCCCAGGCCGCGCAGCGTGTAGATCAGTCGCGGCTCACCCTCGGCCTCCATCTTGCGGCGCAGGTAGCTCACATACACCTGGAGGTTGTTGGCGGTGGCGCTCATGTCGAAGCCCCAGATCGCCTCGAACAGCGCGTCGCGGGTCAACACCCGGGTCGCGTTACGCACGAGGACCTCCAGGAGGGAGAACTCGGTCCGGGTCAGGCGCAGCGGCCGCCCGCCCCGCCACGCCTCGAACCTGTCGGGATCGAGCCGAACGTCGGCGAACGACAGGACCTGCGACTCGGCGTCGCCCGGCGTGCGCCGGCGCAGCAAGGCCCGCACCCGGGCCAGCAACTCCTCGGTGGCGAACGGCTTGGGCAGGTAGTCGTCGGCGCCCGCGTCCAGCCCCGAGACCCGGTCCGAGACCCGGTCACGGGCGGTCAGCATCAGCACCGGCAGATCCCGACCCGCCGCCCGCAACCGCCGGCAGGTCTCCAACCCGCCGAGGCGGGGCATCATCACGTCGAGGATCAGCAGATCCAGCGTGTCACCGCCGGTCCCACCGACCCCGTCGAGCACGGCGAGACCGTTGGCGACGGTGCTGGTGTCATAACCCTCGACCTGGAGCACCCGCTCCAACGACTCACGGATGGCCGCGTCATCATCCGCGATCATGATCCGCACGCCGACGCGCTCCTTCCAGTCGATGCTTTTGCCGCTCATCCTCTCCGATCAACCTGAGGCCAGGATTAGAGGTCTGGGCGCACGGTGGACCGCAACATCCCACGGACATGATCAGGTGCACTGTTCTCCACATGAGCGGACGTCGTCGGCCTATGAAGCGGAGCCGACCGGTGCTGACGCTTTCGGGCGCGCCGAAGAGGTCACGCTGTTCGCCACGGTCGCGGTTCCGCCGGCGGCGGCCCCGGTCACCGGCAGCGTCCGCGGCGCAACGAGCCCCGATGCGGTAGCCGGGAGCTATCTCGTCGTCCTCAAGGACGGGCAGCGACTGGACCGGGCCAGCGCCAAGACGCTGACCTCTCGGTACGGCGGCAACGTGGCGTCTGATGAGCACGGGCGAGCACCGCCACGGCCTGCACTAGCTCACTATCCGCCAGTAGAGCCCGGTGCGCGTGGGCGTCGGTGCGCAGGATGTTGGCCAGCACCATCGCGTCGACGTGGTCGGACTTCCGCGAGACCGTGTACCGCTCCCGGTAGCGGACCACCGCCATCGGATTGATCGAGTACACCCGGCGCCCGGACGCGCGCAGGGCCGCGACCAGCAGCCCACGCGGGGTCTCGATCGCCACCGGGATCGGCTCATCGGCACTGTCACCGGCCACGGCGAGCATATCGACCAGCGAGGTGAACCCATCCAGGTCGTCGCTGATGCGGCGCCTGTCGACCAGTTGGCCGTGCTCGTCGACCAGGGCGATGTCGTGGTGCCGCTCGGACCAGTCGATGCCGCAGAACACCTTCAACCTCTTACTCCTTCCTCGTGACCTGAGCAGACCCTGGCGGAAACGCGCGGCGCCCTAATGACGAGGCTCTGTGGCCTACCCTCCGATGAGCCGTTCGCGATTCCAACGACCCGCACGGTTCCGGTCTTCGCGTTCAGAGCTCGTCGGCTCCCGGTTCGCGAGGTGTGTGCCGTGCGGGCGGGCTGCAACCACGATCAACATGCTGCCTCAAGCCACAGCGGTGATCCGGACACGCCGCCCGCCGGTCTTGCACGAGGCCTCACCGGCCCAGAGGTGTGCAGGCGTGTACTCGACGAGCCGGACCACCACCGCCAACGGCCCGTCGCCACCCACGCTGCCGATCTTTTTGGAGACCTTCGAAGGTCGGGTAACGGGCAGGCATCCCGCGAGCCGCGACGGGTCGTTCGGGATTCATTAGGTAACGGGCAGTCCCCGCGCGGGGCGGCCCAGGTCGCCATGAAGTCGTCCTGACCATCGCCGTTCCCGGCCACAGCGCATGCGTCTGCTGGGGGGAGTCACCCGCCGGGCTCGGCCGGACGGTACCGCTCGGGTTGGGTGCTGTACCGACGCTGTAGCTGCTCCTGGAGGTGGCGTCCGTACCCTCTCGACATGATCAGCATCGCCCGGGCAACGCGGGCCGTCGCCGTGGTCTGGCGGGGCGGGCGGGCCAACCTGGCGGGGTACGTCGTTCTCGCGCCGATCGCGGGTGTTCTGCCGGTGCTGGCGGCCTGGCTTACCAAGCTCGTCCTCGACCGGTTGGTGAACGGCTCGGGCGGCGGGATTCTCGGGGTGACGTCCATGCTGGCGGGGGTCTCCGTCGGCCTTGCCCTCGTGCCGCACCTGACGAACTATCTGCGGGCGGACCTTGGTCGCTCATCCGCCGTGGTCGCGCTCGACCAGCTGTACGCGGCGACTGACCGCCTCACTGGTCTGCGCCGGCTGGAGGAGCCAGCGTTTCAGGACACGCTGCGCATGGCCGAGCAGGCTGGGCGGGATGGGCCTGGCCGCTGCGTGGACGGCCTGATCGGCCTGGTGCAGGGCGCGGTTCTGTCGGTCGGCTTTCTCGGCACCCTCGTGGTGATCAGCCCGGTGATGGCCGCGCTGGTGGCGGCCGGCGGTGTACCGGTGTTGGTCGCTGAGCTCCGGCTGAGCCGGCGACGGGCGACGATGCTGTGGGAGATTGGACCGGGCCAGCGGCGCGAGATGTTCTACGCCAGCCTGTTGACCAGCCTGTCGGCGGCGAAGGAGGTGCGTCTGCTGCGGCTGAGCGGGCTGTTCCGCCGCCGGATGCTCGCCGAGTTGGGCGCGGCAGGCGCGGCACGACGGGCTCAGGAGCGCCGGGAAGTTCACGCCCAAGGGCTACTCGCGGTGCTGAGCGCGGCATTGTCCGGCGGCGGCCTGGTGTGGGTCGTCGCCACCGCCCGCTCCGGTGGGCTCACGGTAGGCGATGTGGCCATCTTCATCGGTGCCGTCGCCGGGGTGCAGAGCAGCCTGGCCACCCTGATCGACCACCTTGCCGGCCTCCACCAGGCGATGCTGCTGCTGGCGCACTACGAGCAGGTCGTCACCTGCCCACCGGATCTGCCGGAGCCGGCCCGGCCGCAGTCGGTCACGCCTCTGAGGCGGGGCATCGAGTTCCGCGACGTCTGGTTCCGCTACGGTCCGGAACACCGGTGGGTGCTGCGGGGTGTGGACCTGTTCATTCCCTGTGGACAGGCCGTGGCCCTGGTCGGCCACAACGGCGCGGGCAAGAGCACGCTGGTCAAGCTGCTGTGCCGGTTCTACGATCCGACCCGCGGGGCGGTCCTGTGGGACGGCGTCGACCTCCGCGAGCTGTCCGTCGAGGATCTGCGGGCCCGGATCGGCGCGGTGTTTCAGGACTACATGACGTACGACCTGACGGCGGCGGAGAACATCTGGCTCGGCGACGTGGACCCGGCGGGTCCGGACCACGTACGCGCCGAGGACTTCGCCCGGATCGCGGACGCCGCGCGCCGGGCCGGCATCCACGAGTCCATCGAGGGCCTACCACGCGGGTACGACACGATGCTGTCGCGGACGTTCGAACTCGACGGCGACCCGGAGGATGCCGGCGTACTGCTCTCCGGCGGGCAGTGGCAGCGGGTGGCGATCGCCCGGTCGGTGCTGCCCGTGACACGGGATCTGCTCATCCTCGACGAGCCGAGTGCGGGCCTGGACGCCGAGGCTGAGCGCGACATTCAGCTCCGGCTACGCGAGTACCGGGGCACCCGGACCAGCGTCCTCATCTCGCACCGGCTGGGCACACTGCGGGACGCCGACCAGATCGTGGCGCTGTCGGGCGGGCAGGTCGTCGAGACGGGCCGGCATGAGGACCTACTGAGGAACAACGGCGTCTACGCCACGCTGTTCCGGATGCAGGCGGCCGGCTATGTTGCGGCCGAGGCGGCAACGCCGGCCGGCTGATCCGCCCCGGCGAGGAACCTCTCGAGTACGCCGTCCCGTCGGCCGGACAGGTCGGCGAAGATCCGCTCGGCCTGTCGCGCGTGCCGGTCGGCCGCCGCCCGCTCGCCCCGGACGTCCTGGACCCGGCCGATTTGACGCAGGGCCGCTGCCTCGCCGTACCGTTCGCCGGTCGCGCGGGTCAGGGTCAGCGCCTCCTCGGCGTCCTGGTGGGCCAAGGCCGCGTCGCCGAGCCGCAGATGCACCTCGGAGCGGCTGAGCAGCGCCTCCCACTCGTCCTCCCGGTTGCCGGTCCGCCGGCACAGCCGCAGGCCGGCAGTGAGCGCCGCCAGGGCGTCTGGGTGCCGCCCGAGTTGGCTGTGCGTACGACCGAGGGCGACAAGCGTGATCGCCTCCCCGACGGCGTCCTCGTGCTCGCGCCGCATCGTCAGGCAGCGGGTCAGGTGTTCGTTGGCGGCCGGAAAGTTGCCCAGCTCGAACTCGATCTCGGCCAGGTTGTGCAGGGCCATCGCGAGCCACACCGGCTTCGCGTCGGCGAGGAGCCCGACCGCCGCCCGGACCAGGCCCGCAGCCCGCCGAGGAGAGCCTGTGCGCTGGTGGAACCAGCCGAGGTTCTGTAGCGCCCGCCCCTCACCCTCGCGATCACCGAGTCGGCGCCACAGCTCAAGCGCCGACTCCAACACACCACACGCCGCCTCCGGCGATCCCGTACGCCAGTGCAGTGTCGCCCGCAGCGCGAGCACCGCGGCCCGGGCGGCAGTGTCGTCGATGACTGCCGTCGCCCGTTCGCAGACCGCGACCAGGGCGTCCGCCTCCACCCACCGGCTGTGTTTCTGCAGCCACACCGCCAGCGACGGGATCGCCTCCACGCACAGCCGGCTCAGCTGTGGTGCGGCGTCGCATGCCTGCCCTGCCGCCGCGAGGATCCCGGTCAACTCGCCGTCGACCCAGCGGACGGCGTCGTCGAGCGTGCACAGCTCCACGATTGTCGGTCCGATGGCGAGGTCGCTTGCCCGATGCGGGCGTAACAACTGCCCCGCGCGCAGCACCGTGGTCAGGTACGCGGCGAGTCCGCGGCATACCGCGTCGTGGCGGTCGACGGCCGGGTCCGTCTCCTCGGCCAGCTCCGCGCCGTACACCCGAAGCAAGTCGTGGAACACGAACCGGGTCGGCCCGATCGCGTACATCAGATGCATGTCGGCGAGCCGGTCCAGCAGTGTCAGGGCACGCCGTTCGGGCACGCCGATCGTGACCGCGGCGAGGCGCGCCGGTATCTCCGGCACCCGCAGCAGCGACAGTGCCCGGAACGCGGCGGCGGCCGCGCGGTCGTCCGGATCGGCGCTGTCGAGCAGTTGGCGATAGCTGTTCCAGAAGCTGGATCGGATGGCGAGGTCGTCCGCGCGCAGCTCGTCGAGGCGTTCCCGCTCGTTGTCCAGGCGATCCGCCAGCACGCCGACGGACCAGTCGGGGCGGGCCGCCAGCCGGGCGCCGGCGATGCGCAGCGCCAGCGGGTACCCGTCACACAGCAGCACGAGGCGGGTAGCCGCCGCGGGGTCGGCCGCCGCCCGTCTGTCACCGCTGAAGACGTCGAGGAGTTGGCGAGCGTCCGCGTCGCTGAGCCGGTCCAGCCGGATCCGGAGCGCGTCCAGGGTACTCGTCGGCCGGCGGCTGGTGATGAGGACCGCGCAGTGCGGGCCGGCCGGTAGCAGGGGCCGGATCTGCTGGGCGCCGTCCGCGCCGTCTAGAACGATGAGCAGACGACGGGCGGCGGTCTCCGACCGGAGCCGCGCGGTGGCCTCGGCCAGTTGCAGCGGCACGTCCCAGGCCGGTACGCCGAGCGCGCGCAGCAGCTGACCCAGTGCGGCCAGCGGTTCGACGCTCGGCATGTCAGGGGCCCCGCCGTGCAGGTCGAGGTAGAGCTGACCGTCGGGATAGTGCCTCGCGAGCCGGTGCGCGGCGCGTACCGCTAGGGTCGTCTTGCCCACGCCACCCGGGCCGTGCAGCACGACCACCGCCGGTCCCGTTCCCGTCCGGGTCGCCGGGACGCAGGCGTGCGCGATGTCGCGCAGCTCGTCGCTTCGGCCGACGAAGGCCGCCGGGTCCGGCGGCAGTTGCCGTGGTGGCTCGGTTGGACTGAACAGCATCCCCGTCGCGCGGGCGGGTTGCGGATCCGCCGTACTGCTTCCGTTTTCGGGTAGGGACAGTTCCGGAGCGCGGCGCAGGATCGCCTGGTGCAGCCGGGACAGATCCGCTCCGGGTTCCAGGCCGAGCTGGTCGGCGAAGACCGCACGAGTCTCCGCGTACGTGGACAGGGCCGCCGGTACGTCACCGGACCGGTACAGCGCCAGCATGAGGTGCTGCCGCAGTCGCTCCCGGTACGGGTGTACGGCGAGCAGCAGTCGCAGCTCGCCGGTCACCGCGGCGTGCTCGCCGAGCGCGAGGCGTGCCTGGATCAGATCCTCGACCAGCGACAGGTGTTGCTCCTCCAGCAGGGTGATCCGGGCGGCGAGTTCGGGTCCCGCGCGGACGTCCTCGGCCGGCCGGCCCCGCCACAGGTCCAGCGCCTCGCGGAACCGCACCGTGGCGCTCTGGTGGTCAGCCCTGGCCAGGGCCGTGCGGCCCAGCTCGATCGCGGTCTGGAAGCGGTGCAGGTCCAGCTCGTCCGGGTCGACCCGCAGCTGGTACCCGGCGGCGCTGGCAACCAGACGGTCACCGCCGGTTGTCTCCCCGTCGAGGTCGCTCAGCAGCCGGCGTAGCCCACTCGCGTAGGTGCGCAGGTTCGCAACGGCCGAGTCCGGCGGTTGATCCCACAACTCTCCGGTGAGGCGGTCCAACGACACGCGCTCGTTGGCCGACAGCAACAGGGCAGCCAGCATCGCCCGCTGCTTCTGCGGGCCCACCGGGAGGGCACGCCCGGCGGAGGTGATTCGGAGTGGGCCGAGCAACTGGAATCGCGAGCTCACGGCGCCACGACCATGATCCGGTCCCTCACGGCCGCCACCTTAGGAACGACATACGACAATCCGCAAGATCTCGCACGAGACAGTTGTATCGAAGCTGTAGGTCGCTGTGTAGGAGGTCCGCCTACCGTCCAGCATCAATCTAGATCATGAAGGGAGAAGCAGATGACCCGTCACGTCGGCGCACTGGCGGACCGGTTCTTGGCAATGATGCTGCCCAAGACCACCGCCTCGGCCGTCTGTCAGCCGTCCTGCACGAACACCCCGATGTGCTGCCGGTTCACCGAGACCCGGTTCAAGTGGCGCACCTGCAACAGCACCTGTGCGTGCTGGTGGGGTACGGACTGCTGAGCGACACCCCATCGAAGCGTCGCGGCCGGGTGCCGCCCGGCCGCGACGCGCTAGTGCCCTCTTCCGTCGTCAGGAGCGAAAACCATGCCGATAGTCGTCGCCGTGCTCGTTGTACTCACCACCCTCACGCTGCTGAATCTGCTGCTCATCTTCGGCATCCTGCGGCGGCTGCGCGAGCACACGCAGGAATTGGCCCGCGCACGCCCACCGGTGACCCTCCCGGTCGGCGCGGCGGTGCCAGACTTCACCGTCCCGACCGCCACCGACGACGTCGTGTCCCTCGCCTCGATGCGGGCGGCAGGCGGCCTGGTGGCCTTCCTCGCTCCGGACTGTTCCGGCTGCCAGGAACAGTTGCCGGCGGCGCGGGCGGCGCTCGCCGAAGCGCTCGACACCCCAAGGGCGGTGCTCATCGTGCTCACCCGACTGCGCCCAGCACCCGACCGTGACGACCAGGAGCGCGCCGAGCTGCTGTCGGCGTTGGACGTACTCGACAGTCGGGCCGCCATCGTCCACGAGCCGCTCGACGGGCCGCTCCAGTCGGCCTTCCAGGTTGCCGCGTTCCCGGCGTTCTACCTGGTCGACGTCGACGCTCGGGTGGCTGGGGTCAGCAACAGCGCCAGTGAGCTATCCAGCCTGATCCCGGGGCGCGACGTCGTGCCCGCTGGGCGATGACGCCAGGGCGGCGCGCAGCCGTCGGATGACCACGCCCCGCACCAGCTCCGACGGAAGCGCGCCGAAGGCCCGCGAGTCGAGGCTGTGCCGCGGAGCGTCACCGAGGACGTAGACCTGTCCCGCCGGCAAAGCCGCCACCCGTTTGACCATCAACTGGGTCGCCGCGTCGGCGTCGCCCGCGGTGATCCTGATGCCGGGCGGCGGCAGGCAGACGACGACGGCGCCGACTCGCAGACGACGCCGGAATCCCCGCCGGAGCACGAGGAGCTGGTCGCCCTGTCGATACGTCGGGGTCATGCTGTCACCGTTGACCCCGACCACCTGCAGCAGGGCACGGGCCCCCAACACGGCGACCCCGAGCGCCACCAGCGAGCCGGCGATGATCAGCGGAGCAGGTCCATGCACCGCACCACCGTAGCGGAGCGAACCGCCCCGCCGGCCGGGCCCGCACCCCGGTGCCGGCCGGCAACGAGGAGAGACATGTCGTACCTGTTGGTGTTCTGCCGTTGCCTGCTCGCGCTGGTCTTCCTAGCCTCGGCCGCCAGCAAGCTTCGGGGGCCAACCGCGTTCCGGGCCTTTGCCGACTCGCTACGGATGATGCGCCTGCTGCCAGAACGGGTGGTCGTCCCGGTCGCGGCGGCGGTCGCGGTGACCGAGGCGGTCGTGCCCGTGCTGCTGGTACCGCTGCCCATCGCCGCGGTGACCACGGCCGCGTTCACCGTTGCGGCAGCGCTGTTAGCGACGTTCACGGTGGCGGTCGCGGCGGTTCTCGACCGCGGCACGCCCGCGTCCTGCAGGTGCTTTGGCGGGACCGCCGCTTCGTTTGGCCGGCACCACCTCGCCCGCAACGTCGTGCTGAGCGTGTTCGCCGGGATCGGCGCGTATGCGTCACTCGGCGACCCTGCGGTGACCACCCGGACAGTCGTGCTGGCCGCTCCGCTGGGCGCGGTGGCCACGCTCATCGTCATCCGCCTGGACGACCTCGCCGCGTTGTTTGCGCCGCTGACCCCGCCGAGAGGCTTCGGCTGAACCCGCCGGGTCTGCCCGGGCAAGCGGCCGGACGGCACCTCGACGCGGTCTGTGAACGGTGACGTTGTCCATAGAGGCGGTGATCATCTCGGCGGCCAGCTCCGGCTTGGTGGCGAACTCCACCTCGTCGTGCACCCCGGCATTCACCAGCGCGCCGCCGCGCAGCACGGGACGGCTCATCGGTTCCTCCTCGGCGGCGAGAGGGAGAGCTAGCCCGGCCACGCCGGCGAGCCGAGGGTCGTGAAGATTTCTTACGCGAATGACCACTAGCATCGAAGCATTCCTACTTTTTGATACGGATACGGGGAGGAAGCATGGGTAGTGGAAGAGGGCTGGCCGCCTGGCTCATCGTCACCGGCCTCGGCGCCACGCTGCTCGCGGCTCCGGCGGCCGGCGCGCGGGCGACGCCGGCGCCGCCGGGCGGGGCCGCCGCGCCCGCGGGTCGTACGGTGACCTTGCTCAGCGGCGATCGCGTGCTGCTGACCGACGACGGGCGGGCCAGCGTCGAGCGGCGGCCGGGACGCGAGCACATGCGGTTCGTGTCGTACCGCGACGCCGCCCGGCACCTGCACGTGATCCCGGCGGACGC
This sequence comes from Micromonospora sp. NPDC047557, assembly GCF_043205095.1. NCBI lineage: Bacteria > Bacillati > Actinomycetota > Actinomycetes > Micromonosporales > Micromonosporaceae > Micromonospora > Micromonospora sp. NPDC047557. Next base: position 59,848 of record NZ_JBIDDK010000004.1, read on the forward strand.
GCTGCCGCTGCTGCGGGCCGGCCGGCTGGACGACCGGCTCTTCGACGTCAGCGCGCTGGGCGACTTCGGCTACGACGACGGCCGGGCCGACCTGCCGCTGATCGTCACGTACCAGGGGGACGCCGCGCGGGCCTCGGCCCGGTCGACCCTGGTGGGCACCAGCGTGAGCCGCGAGCTGCCGGCGATGGACGCGCTCGCGGTCCGCGCCCCGAAGTCGAACACCGCCCCGCTGTGGCGGAGCCTCACGGCCGGCGGCACCGCGACCCGGAGCCTGGGTGGCGGCGTCGCCAAGGTCTGGCTGGACGGGCTGCGCGCGCCGACGCTCGACGTCAGCGTGCCGCAGATCGGCGCGCCCACGGCCTGGCAGGCCGGCTACGACGGCACCGGCGTACGCGTGGCGGTGCTGGACACCGGCATCGACGCCACCCACCCGGACCTGGCCGGCAAGGTGATCACCACGCGGAACTTCACCGATGGTACCGAGGACGACCGGGACCTGGTGGGGCACGGCACCCACGTGGCCGCCACCATCGCCGGCAGCGGCGCGGCGTCGCAGGGCCGCTACCGGGGCGTCGCGCCCGGCGCGCGGCTGCTCGACGGCAAGGTCTGCGTGGACGGCGGCTGCGCCGAGTCGTGGATCCTCGCGGGCATGGAGTGGGCCGCCGCCGAGCAGCGCGCCCCGATCGTCAACATGAGCCTGGGCGGACCCGACACGCCCGGAACGGACCCGCTGGAGGAGGCGGTCCAGCGCCTCGGCGACCGGTACGGCACCCTCTTCGTGGTCGCGGCCGGCAACGACGGCGGCGAGGCGTCGGTCGGCTCCCCGGCGAGCGCGGACGCCGCGCTGGCCGTGGCCGCGGTGGACGCCGACGACCGGTTGGCCGAGTTCTCCAACCGAGGGCCGCGCGCCGACGACCTGGCGCTCAAGCCGGACATCTCCGCCCCGGGGGTCGACATCACGGCGGCCAACAGCAAGGACGGGGCGCTCGGCGAGCCGGGTGAGGCGTACACCACGCTCTCCGGTACGTCGATGGCGACCCCGCACGTGGCCGGCGCGGCGGCGCTGCTCGCCCAGCGCCACCCGGACTGGTCCGGGACCTCGCTCAAGTCCACGCTGATGGGATCGGCCAAGCCCAGCAGCCCCATCGACCTGCTCGGGCAGGGCGCCGGCCGGGTCGACGTGGCCGCGGCGATCGACCGGAGCGTCACCGCCGCCCCGGCCAGCGTCAGCGTTCCCCTGCAGGAGTGGCCGCACGACGACGACGCGCCGGTGACCAGTACCGTCACCTACCACAACCACGGCGGCGCCGCCGTCACGCTCGCCCTGACCTGGCAGGCGACCGGTCCGGAGGGCGTGCCGGCCCCCGCCGGCATGTTCGCCCTCGACCGGCAGAGCGTCGTCGTGCCCGCCGGCGGCGACGCGACGGTCCGGCTCACCACCGACACGAGGACCGGGTCGCGGGTCGGCCGCTTCGACGGGTACCTGACCGCGTCCGGCGCCGGGCAGACGGTACGAACCCCGTTCGGGGTCGAGCGGGAGTCCGAGCGCTACCCGCTCACCCTGGTGCACACCGCGCGCTCGGGCGTACCAGCGACGAACTACAGCGACATCGTTTACCGGCTCGACACGTTCGACTCGTACCCCCTGGACGGCTCGGGCGGCACCGAGGAGATCCGCCTGCCCAAGGGGCGCTACGCGGTCTTCTCGGCCATCTTCGAGGGCCAAGAGGAGGCACTCAGCTCCACCCTGCTCGCCCAGCCGCAGCTCGACCTGACGGGCGCGCAGACCGTGGTCCTGGACGCGCGACTGGCGAAGCCCGTGAACGTCACCGTCGTCAACCCGGCCGCGCGCGGGGTCTGGGGCGAGTTCAGCGCCCGGACCAGGGCGGCCGACCTGCCGGGCATCTCGCTGGAGATGAACATGGGCAGCCTCTCCGGCTTCGACCGGGCCTACACCGGCCAGGTCGGCCCGGACCAGGGCGTGGACGGCTTCTCCGCCAAGATCAACGGCGTGCTGGCCCAGCCGAAGCCCGACGGCAGTCTCGGCGACAGCCCGTTCGCCTACCACCTCGCCTGGTTCCGCACCGGACGGATGTTCGACGGGTTCGAGCGCCGGCTCACCCCCGGGAACCTCGCCACCGTACGCGAGAGCTACGCCGCGCAGGGCGCGGGCACCGTCGGTACGACGACGGCGGCCGCGAAGGTGGCCGGTCTGGACGGCAACTTCACCTCGGTGATCCTGCCGATCCCCCTGCCGTTCACGCGCACCGAGTACTTCAGCACAGACGGCGGGGTCCGGTGGACCAAGATCTTCCAGGAGGGGCTGCCCGCGCCCGGGCTGCCCAGGCCCCAGGCCACGGCGGAGCAGCCCGACACGGCGTACCGGGCCGGGCAGAGCCTCGACGAGCGGTGGAACCGGGGCGTCTTCGGGCCCTCGCTCGCCGGGCCGGGCGATCCGTCCGAGTGGGTGAGCCGGCAGGGCGACACGATCCTCGCCGCGCCGCCGGTCTTCAGCGACGGCTCGGGACGGCTCGTCTCCGGCCGCGTGACGAGCCCGCACATCGCCCTCTACCGGGACGGCAAGCTGCTCACCGAGGCGGCCGCGCTGGGCGGGGAGTTCCCCGTGCCGGCCGGCGACGCGAGCTATCGGCTCCAGGTCGACGTCCAGCGGGCCACGCCGTTCACCCTCACCACCCAGCAGAGCGTGGCGTGGACGTTCCGCTCGGCACACGTCGCCGGCGACCAGCCGATGCGGCTGCCGCTGTCGGTACTGCGGTTCACCCCCGCGCTGGACGAGCGCAATGCCGCGCCGACCGGCGTGACGTATCGGGTGCCGGTCGCCGTCGAGACGCAGCCCGGCTCGGCGGTCGGCCCGCTCCAGCGCCCGACCGTCGAGGCGTCGTTCGACGACGGCCAGACGTGGCGGTTGGCGCCGACGCTCGGCGAGCCGGGCAACTGGTACGCGTTGGTTCCGCACCCCGGCGCCGACGGGTACGTCTCGCTGCGCGCCAGGGCGGCCGACCCAGCCGGTAATGCGGTGAAACAGACCGTCATCCGGGCGTACCGGATCAGCGCCGGCGGCTGAGGCCGAGGGAGCGGCGCGCGGGGCGGCGTACCGACGGTACGCCGCCCCGCGCACGGCGGTCACGTGCCGTCGTGGCCCGCCCCGGACCTGTCGACGCGCGGCGACCCGCTACGCCAGAGCAGGCGGTCGGGCGCGCACGCCCACCCGGATCGGTGGCACGGGATGGCGGCACTCGTGCGGGTCGTCACCATGCTCGTGGCGTACGCCCCCGCCCAGGGCGCAGCCGGCGGGAACCCCGAAGCAGGCGGCGAGGGCTGCAGAGCGGTGACGGTAGGGACGCCGAGGAGGGTACGGAGTTCGTCGGCGGTGACGCGGTCCCCGGGGGGCCAGCTCGCGGGCGAGGCCGGCGTAGAGGACACGGCCGAGGGGTTCGCGGTCGCCGAGGGCTCAGTGGAAGGCCACGTCGTACAGGCGCGCCTTGTAGAACTCCGCGCCGTAGGACAGGGACCGCGTGAAGGACCGGGCACCCGCCGCATCGAAGAACTGCACGGTCGGGCTGACCCAGTTTCGGGTGTCCCCGTGATAGGTCGAGCCGGTGGCCTGCACCCAGAACCGCTCACCCGAGCTGTGCTGGGAGTAGGACTTCACCGCGTTGTCCCCGTATGCCTCGGTGACCGCGTACGTGGTCTTGTTGATGGTCATGACCTTGCTGCCGTCCGTGGCCAGCAGCACGCTGCCGTCGGAGTAGCTGGCGTCGAGGCTGTGCCCGAGGTGCGCCCCGATCGGGATGGACCGGGCCAGCGACAGCCGGGTGCTGCGATAGGTCCCTGACACGGTGTAGACGCGGGCGTAGTCCTGCCCGATCGCCCACAGCCGGCCGGAGGCGTCGTCCCACCAGACGCCGTGCGCACCGGGGAAGCTGATCGTCTGGACCAGGGCGAGCGTGCTCGGATCGCTGACCACGGTGGGGCCGTAGAGGTGGAGATAGCCGCCGGAGGCGGCGACCACGATCGCGCCGATGTTGGGTATCCGCTCGATGGCGTGCGGATTGTTCCCGGGCGTCGCGGACCAGAGCAGGTCATTCAGCTCCTGCGCCGCCTCGGTGGTCTTGTTCACCATGCCGACCTTGCCGCCGGACGCAGTGACCAGGGCAACCGTGCCGAATGCCGCCGTGTCGCGGAATTTCACGTCGGAGAGGTTCGACCAGCCGTTCGCGGTGCCCGGGGTGAAGCTCCACTGCAGCGTGGCCGTGCTCCAGGCCGACCCGGAGGGATAGATCTGGATCTGGTTGCGGTACTGCTCGCAGATTGCCACGTCGTAGCTGACGGCTGCCTTCGCGGCGCTCCGGTCGAGCAGCGCCGCAGCCGGAGCGGCGGCGGCTGCGACCGCCGCCGTGAGGATCGTCCTTCGCCGCACGCCGACCTCCGCCATCCTCGGTCCACACTGGATTGCCCGAGTCATGGTAGCCCGCGACCGTCTCCGTGATGCCTTCGAGCCCGACGGACGATTGGTGGGGCCGCTCATTGAGGACTACCGCCATCTGGCCTCCACCTTGGGCAGGCGTTCATGGCCAACGCTGACGCCTCAGGAGACCGCCGGTAGCTACCCCACGCACCATCGGCGGCTAGAAGAGGATGCCGGCAAAATAGACGATCGTTAGGCCATCCAGACCAGGAGACACTCGATCATGCAGACGGTTGTCGCGCTCCGGCGTTACCCGCTCAAGAGCGCCCGGGGTGAGGTTCTCAAGGCGGCTGATGTCGAATCGACCGGTCTGCGCGGCGATCGGACGTGGGCCTGTATCGACTGCTCGGACGGGACGGTCGGCAGTGCCAAACACCCACGGCGATGGGGGCGTCTGTTCGATGTCGGTACGACAATGCAGGATGACGGCCCGGAGACGATGTTGACCTTGCATGTCAACGGCACGTCGCTGAGAGCCGGAAGCGCCGCGGCAGATGCCGCACTCAGCAAGCACCTGGGCCGGCCGGTGCGGCTGAGCCGGGAGCTGCCGCCCGACGCGAGGCTGCACCGGACGTTGCCTGATGAGGTCGGCATGGTGCCGGATTGGATGGACGGTGCCCGGCCCGGTCAGGAAACGATCACGGCGATCGCGGGCGCGGGGCGGGTCGGCCGTTTCGTCGACTTCGGCGCCGTTCATATTGTGACCACTGATGCGCTGTCTTTGCTGGGTGAGCGCATGGGAGGTGTCAGTGTGGCCGCGGAGCGGTTCCGCCCGAACCTGGTCATCGACGCACCGCGCGACCCCGAACCGGGGCAGGAACTACATCTGGGCGATGTCGTGCTCCGGGTGGTCCTGCCCACTCCGAGGTGCGTCATCCCCGGGCTCTCCCAGGCCGAACTGCCGGCCGACCTCTCGGTGCTGAGCGCCCTGGCCAGGCACTACCGCATCCCTGTGGCCGGGCTAGGGCGTGCGGCCTGCTTCGGGACCTATGCCGATGTTATCCAGCCAGGCCGGCTCCGACTGGGGCAGCTCGTTCACTAAGCCCCGTACCTAGTCGTCGACGCCCGGTTCGACCAACGGCTCCTAACCGCCTTGACCTGCGCACATCTCCCTGCCAGGCGACATAGAGGATATGGGCGTGAGTGAGGACCTCCTTCGTATCGTGCCGACCGTGCCGGCCTGGGTACCGGCGCAGGACGCCGCGGATACTGCGGCCGAGGTCGTCTCGGCGATGTGTCCGGGCGCGGGAGAGCTGGTCGCCTGCCAGTACGCCGAGGTTACGTTCATTGACCAGGGCGCCAACCTCAAGGCAATCGGCTGCCCGGCCTGCAAGGCTCCGCTGGATGCCGGCTGGTGGCAAGAGCGGATGGATGATGCCTATGCCACTCGCTTCGCAACACTGGACACCGTGACACCGTGCTGCAGCGCAGCCGTCTCGCTCAACGACCTGGAGTACCACTGGCCGGCCGCCTTTGCGCGATTCGAATTACTGGTTCGCAATCCAGGCCGCAGCTGGTTGTCGCCCGACGAGGCAGCGCAAGTGTCGGCCGTGCTCGGCATTACGGTTCGCCAGGTCTTCAGTCACTACTGACGACACACCGCAGCAATGCCTCCCGCCCGGCGGCCTGTCAGTGCGTTCATCCGAGAGTGGGCCGCCCCTCGGCGATCTGTTCTTCTACCGGCCGACCGGACCAGGCCAGCCACGGGTCCGCGCCGGACTTGGGCACGACCACCGGCCCGTTGCCGACCAACGCGTCGAAGATGCGGCCTGACTCGATGAAGGCGCGTGACTGGTAGCCCACAGACCATGCGGCCTCGTGCTCCCGCACACCGGTGATCACCAATTCACCGGCGCGGACCTCGCCCATGCGGTCAGCGAGGAAGGCGAGTGCGATCTCGCGAGCGTCTTGATCGGTCATGCTCGTGACCCTAACGCTGGAACGATGGTGCAGGACCGAGCCAACGCGCTGTCATCGACATGAGCGGACGCTGCCCTACCGCCTCCGAGGGACAACCCCGACGGCTTCGGGCACGCCGAAGAGGTCCGCAGCCTGAAGGGCCTGCTTAGGACATAGCCCGTGGGATCGGTGTCTCGAATGACGGAACAGCGGCGGACTCCAGCAAGCTCACCCGCAACGCACCACATCGATCTGCAGCACGCCTTTAGACGTGACCTTAGGCGAACCGGGACGTCGGCCGGCGCCAGCCGTCCCGGGAGCAGCAACGCCTGACCACTTCGACCACTACTGGGGCCGGTCCGGCTGATCTTCACTTGCCAGCTGGCTGCGGCAGGAGCCGGATCGCCACTATGCGACGCCAAGGGTGGGGACACCGGTCCGAACCGCCTCGATGAAGCCGTCAGGTGGCAGGTAGCGATGCTCTTCAACGTAGTGGCCGATCAGCGCCGGTGCAGCGAAGTTCGTTCCGTCCGCTTCGGTGAGCCAGATCTCGCCGTTCCCGTGCGCAACACCGGGAGCTTCGTAGAGCCGCATGTCGGCCCGAATCACGCGCGGAGGCTCGACCGGTGCCTGGCAGAACTGGCAGTAGTGGTAGCCACGCATGAGCCGTACTGGTTTGACGCCGAGGCTCACCAAGCGATCTCGAACGTCTGGCGGGCAGGCTCCTGTAGTAAAGGGCATGCTCGAGTCCAGCCAACCAATGGCAATGGCGTCCGGGGCGCCTGGGTAGTAGTCATAGGGCGCCAGGTCCGGGATGTGCGTCACGCGTCGATCATCGCAGTCAGGCGCGGGCCGTGCGAACAACAAAACGACGTTGCGGGCCGCCTCTGGGCGGCCCGCACCGTTATCGAACGCCGGGCGCGCTATGCCCGTCTGCCGGAATGCTGGTGGGTGGGAGTTCCCGGCCTACAGGTCGGCCTTCGTCACGCGGGAGGATTCGTACGTCGTGGAGGCCGCAGGGAGGCCCGGCACGGTGGAGACGTCCTTGACCAGCATGCCGGTCTTGGCGTCGATGGTCAGCACCTCGCTGCCCTCGCCGCCGAACACCTCGGGGCCGGCGGTGATCGTCAGGGTGGACTTGCCGTGGGTGGTCGAGTCCTTGACGCTGACCGCGGGGATGGTGGACAGCAGACGCAGCACACCGGCCCGGACCTGCGTGTTGCCGTCCCCAGCGGACAGCGCTTGGGTGCTGTACGTCCACAGGGCGTTGTCGAAGTGCCGCTGAACGGCCTGAGGGCTGTACGGCTTCGGCTCGGCGTTGCCGCCCTTCTGCTTGATAATCACCTGGGCTTCCGCCTGCTGCTTGTCCCACACTGCCTTCTGCGCTGCGGGGTCGAGGCCCACCAGCGGATCCTTGGCTGCCTTGAGCATCTGGGTCCGGCCGTCGGCCGGGCTGCTGTCCGCCGCGGCGACGGCTGCCTTGAGGAGCGGAGCGTAGCCGCCGTCCGTCATCTGGTCCTGGTGACGGGCGATCGCACGCTTGATGTCCGTCACGCTGTTGCCCGTATAGATCGCGTGACCGTCGGTGTACAGCGTGTAGACGACCTGCATGGTCTTGGTGCCGTGGGCCTGCGTCGCCTTCACCAGCCATGCGTCGCCCGCCGACGGGGTGACCGTCTTGATAGACCCGGCCAGGGTCATCAGCGGCGCGCGCTCAGCGGACCCGTCGACGGTGGTCGAGCCCGAGGTGGCGGCCGAAGAATCCTTGCCGGCCTCCGTGCCCCCCGTCACCGGCGAGTTGAGCACCACAGCGACGACTGCCGCTGCGGCGACGACCCCCGCCCCGGCGCCGATGCCAAATCGGCCCGCGATACCGATCCGGCGGCGGCGCTGAATCGCCGGGCCGGAGCCGTGGTCCGGCGTGGTTGTCGTCGTTTTCATGGCTGAAGTCGCCTCCATAGTCGTGTCCTCCGCTGATATCGCGCCCAGCAGCCGCACGGTTCCGGGGTCGGCCATAGCCGCCCGCAGTACCGCCCGCGCCCGCTGATACGCCTCCGGGCGTAGTGGTTCTGCGCTGCCCAACGCACCGACCAGATCGAGCTCGTCGGTCATCGGTGTCTCTCCTTCGCGCTGTTGCGGTCCTTGAGAAGCGCGGACACCCCCGGTGCATCGCGCAATGCCGTCCTGGCCTGGCTCAGCAGCCGCCGCGCGGTGCCGGCCGGTATGCCGAGTGCCCGCGCGGCGTCGGCTGCGGTCAGGTCCTCCCAGGCGACGAGCCTCAGGACCTCCCGCTCTTCGGGTTTGAGCCGCACCAGGGCCGACCGGAGCACCGCCCGGGCGTCCACGCCGAGGTCTATCGCCGACCACGGATCCCATCCAGTAGCCACGTCCGGCACGTCCGCGACCAGGTCCTCGGCCGGCCGGGACCGCCAGTAGCGCCGCAAGCGATTCAATGCCACCCCGTACAGCCACGGCCGCGCATCGTTGTACGACCGGTCGTACGATCGCCGCGACTCGAACGCCGCAACCCAAACCTCGCCCAAGAGGTCCTCAGCCGCATCCCGCCCCGCCCGGCGAGCGAGGTACGAACCGACGGCGGCCTCATGACGCTCGACCACCTCCACGAAGGCGTCGACATCACCATCCAGCGACCGGCCTATCAAATCGGCATCCGTAGCCATGGCCCTCCTCGGCAAAGTCCGCGCTTCAACCTGACATTGCCGATCAGGCGGAGAAGTGTTCAGGCGACGAGGTCCGACGGCAAGCGGTCGCCCAGCCAGAGGCGCCGAGAAATGGCGGCTCGCCCGAATTGGGCGCGACGACCGGGCCTACCGATCCGAGACCGCCGACCAGGTGACTGCGCAATCCAGCTAGACGGGCCGCAGACGCCCATCCCCGACCATGCCGCAACCGCGGCGCCCGCCCCAGCTGCTCTAGACCTTAGGGCCGGGGTACTGCAGCATGTCGGTTCTGGAACAGGGCGAGTTGGTGGTGGACCGCAGCTGTGACGCGGTCGTGGTCTTCCGTGGCTAGCAGGTCGAGCAGGGCGCCTCGGAGAATGGCGAGAGCAAGAGTGCGGCGGGCGGAGCCCTCCTCGCTGTCCCTCTCGCGCGGTGGCTGGCATGCGGCCAGGACGGCGAGCCAGTCGCTCACCGTGGTGGCGGCGAAGCCGCCCCACACTCCGTCGGGTTCGATCAGGGAGCGGGCGTACGCCTCGGCCCACAACTTCAGCAGCTGCCGATGCTCGTCCGCGGCGAGCCACGCCCACACGCGCTCGATGGCGGCGGTCAGGCCGATGGCCGTCGTGTTGCTCGCCGCTTGGATGTGGCCCAGCACCGCGAGTTCGTCCACCCGGGCGCGCGCCAACAACTCCTGCAACAGGCCGTCCTTGTTCCCGAACAGAAACATCAGCACCCGAGGGCTGGAGCCGATCGCCGCAGCCAGCGGACGTAGTGACAGACCAGCCAGGCCGTGCGCGAGCGAGTACCGGTAGGCGGCTTCCAGCAGTTCGATCTTCCGCGCAGACGCGGTTGTCGTCTCCTCGGACACGGGCGTAGCCTACCCTCCACTGAAACAGTCGTGTCAGTACCCTTGGAAGGGCTTCCTGATGGCGCAGCAGAACCAGCCGTCGGCGAACGTGACCGTGCGCCGGGCCGACCGCCCCGGCGACCTGGGATGGGTGGTGATGGCCCATGGTGAGATCTACGACCGGCAGTTCGGTTGGAACACCGACTTCGAGGCGCTGGTAGCCAGGATTGTCGGCGACTTCGCCACCGGCCACGACCCGGCCCGCGAGGCGGCCTGGATCGCCGAAGTCAACGGCGAACGCGCCGGATGCGTCTTTCTGATCTCGGGCGACGAACCCGAGACGGCCAAGCTGCGTATCCTGCTAGTCACTCCGGCCTCCCGCGGCCTCGGCATCGGCACCCGCCTGGTCGACGAATGCCTCACCTTCGCGCGCGACGCCCATTACCAGCGTGTCGTCCTATGGACCAACGACGTACTCGTGTCCGCACGCAGGATCTACCAAGCCTTCGGGTTCACCCTCGCCGACGAGGAACCACACCACAGCTTCGGCCACGACCTCATCGGCCAGACCTGGACTCTCGACCTGGACCGTCCAAGCCCGACCGTGAGGTAATGAGCCGACATCCGCTCATCGGCATGAGCGGACGTCACCCGACCACGACCAGGACCACCAGTGCTGACGCCTTCGGATTCGCCGAAGAGGTCACCAGCTTGAAGTGCCTGGTCAGGGCGTTGGCCGTGGGATCGGCGTCTCGAATCACGGAACTGCGGCGGACTCCACCGAGCTCACCCGCGACGCTCTACGTCGATCGACAGCGCACCTGCAGGGACGTTGTTAGGCGAGTCGAGCCGTCGGCGGGCACCAGCCGTCCTGGGAGCAACGCCATTTGACCACTTCGCCACTCACTGGGAGGTCACGCCGCACCGCTCGATCTCCATCACCACAGGCCAAAGCCCCTCTTCTTGTCCGGCATCTGTGAGCACTTCGGGCGCGGAGACCTCTTCGCCAACCTGCACCCAATCTGCTCCCAGATGCAAGGCCTGGCCAACCAACGGCCCCTTACCGCCTTGACCTGCGCACACTCCCACGCCAGCCGACATAGAGCGCCATCGACTGCTACGCAGAACCGCCGAGCACTCCGCGGTGAAACAGGACGCCGCACCGACTCTGACCTGCGAAGATGAGAAACCGCAGGCAGGCTGGGTGCAGTTGCGGGCCGTCGGGTGCAGTTCGGTGCAGTTGAAGGCCGTTCAGTGCACCCTGTTGCTCCCCATCTGCTCCGCGAGTCGCCGACGTGCAAGGCCATCGCTATCCCCGCCTGCCGCTTGGCGGAGGAGTTTGGCCCAGCAGCACGGGATCGACGGCCGGATCGGCGTGTGTCTTGGGCCATGACCTGGCGACCGTGCCAGGGTGTGACTGGCACGAGGCGATCCTCCGCCGGCCTCTACCCCGGTGTCCGTGGTCCGGTGGCTCCGCGAATCCGCACGCTGATCTTGTGAAGCGCACGATGAAGGTCGGCAGGACGAGCAGCGGATCCGGGAGCCGCGTTCAACCGCTGGGCCTCATCCGGGCAGCGCTCAGCCGGCGGCCGGCAGATCGGCGATCCGTTTGCCGAGATCAAGCTCCAGCGGGCCCCGGGTCTGAAAGCCCCGGCTGAACAACTCCTTTGACCGGTCCTGCACCTCCGGGGCGGCGACCAACTCCTGGAACCGGCGGCCGTCGGCGCGTACGGCCTCTGCCGGTGGCAGCGTCAGCTCATTGATCGCCTGCTTTGTGGCCCGAATCGCCGCCGCGGGAAAAGACGCGATCCGTCGGGCCAGCGTTGTGACGAACTCGTCGAGCTCGACGTCCGGCAACGCCCGGTTGATCCACCCGTACCGCTCCGCGAGGTCGGCGTCCGCGTCCTGTGCGCCGAGGATCATTTCGATGGCCCGTCCTCGGCCGAGCAGGCGCGTCAGGTGTTGTAGGCCACCGGCCCCGGGTGCCACGCCGAAACCGCACTCCGGCTGGCCAAGCAGCGCGTTCTCCCGCGCCGCGAAGCACATGTCGCAGGCGAGCACGAACTCGCTGCCCGCTCCCCGAGCCCGTCCGCGCAGCTTCGCGATCGTGACGACCGGTACCTCGCTCAGCTTGCGGAACACCATCCCGAGAAAGGCGTCCTGCGGGCCCCCGCCTGCCTTGGCCGCCTCGGCCGAGTACTCGGCGACCTTGGTCAGGTCGACGTGGGAGATGAAGAAGTCCGGGTCGGCGGTGTCAAAGACGACCACCCGCACCTCTGTGGTGCTGGTCAGTCGGTCAAGCAGGGTGACCAGGTCCCGCACCAATTCCGGGCCGATCATGTTGATCGGCGGCGCGTCCAGCGTCACCGTCAGGACACCGCCGGTCAACCTGGTACGCAGGGTCTCGAACGAGGCGTTCACCCGCCCGCTCCTCTCCGTCACGCGACCGAAGCCGCTGCAGCGGCGGTGGAATCCGCGGGGCGACCAGCCGGGGGCCCACGCCACGCGACGGAGCGGTGCCCGATGGTCGCTGTCGATCGTACGGACTGGCCCCAGCCGCCCGTGACGCTTTGCCAGAACGGCGTGGGGTCCGGGCCGGTGAACGCTTCCACCCGCGTGACTCCTCAGGGGTGGGTGTCGAGCAGGCTGTCGAGGTCCAAGGCGGTGCCGATCAATGAGAGGTGACTGAACGCCTGCGGGAAGTTGCCGGTCTGCTCACCGGTGGGTGCGATCTGCTCGGAGTAGAGGCCGAGTGGATTGCTGTCGGTGAGCATCTTCTCGAAGGTCAGCGTGGCGTCGTCGAGCCGTCCGGACTCAGCGAGGGCCCGGACGTACCAGAAGCTGCACATGGTGAAGGTGCTTTCCTGGCCGGGAAGGCCGTCGGGTGAGGCGGCCGGGTCGTACCGGTAGACCAGGCTGTCGGACACGAGCTCCGCTCGGACCGCAGAGCACGAAGGGCATGCCGCCAGCCGGTGATTGGCTCTCGACCCTCAACGGCCCGCCAGCGATATTGCAGATCTGACGCCGTACTTGAGGGAGTTGTCATGCAGGTAGCCGTGGTGACCTTCGACGGGTTCAACGAGCTCGACAGCTTCATCGCCTCCGCGCTGATCAACCGCTGCCGTAAGGACGGCTTGGAAGCCTTCATTACGACGCCGACGCCGGTGGTCACGTCGATGAACGGCGTCGAAGTAACTGGGCAGCGCCCGATGGAGTTCGTGGCCGCAGCCGACGTCGTGCTGATCGGTAGCGGGGTGAAGGCGCGAGACGTGGTCGCCGACGACCAACTGCTCTCCAGGCTGCTGCTCGACCCATCGCGACAACTGATCGGTGCGCAGTGCTCCGGCGCGCTGGTGCTCGCCCAGCTCGGGTTGCTGGCTGGTATGCCGGCGTGCACGGACATGACGAGCCGACCCTTTGTCGAAGCCTGCGGCGTCACCGTGCTGGACAAGCCGTTCCACTCCGAGGGCAACATCGCTTCGGCGGGCGGTTGCCTGGCCTCTCAGTATCTGGCCACATGGGTGATCACCCGAATGCTCGGGGAGGACGTCGCACGCGACGTCATCGATTACGTGGCTCCGGTCGGCGAAAATCAGGAGACTGTCGAGCGCGCCGTGCGTGCCGTCCACGCAGGTGAGGTTGCACTGCACTGACGTACGGGTCAGCCTTTCCGGCCGCGTGCAGTCATGGCGATGACTCCTGAGCGCATTGCGGACGTCCGATCTGGCGACCACCCGGACCACCCTGCGCACCCTCGCCACCGCCGAGTTCACCGCTGATGAAGTCGGGTCTGTCTCGCTAAAGGTGTTCCCGGCCATCTTGGTTAGCAGGTTTCAGCGGCGCGCCCTCATCGGCAAAGTCGGACATTGCGGGAGCGGGGCTGAAGGCGCGCATCGCGGCATGACAGTGGATTCAATCTCGGGTGACGGCTGACGTGGGCGAGAAATGAGGTGAGCCGAGGTCACTACCGTGGCGTGCATGGAGTCGCCCACTCGAGCACTACCCATGTCGGATCTGCAGGCCCTGCTCAGCGTGTTGGTGACCGTCCACGGTCACCTCATGGCCGACGAGCTCCCACCGGACCTGGTGCGCCGTCTGCTCAGCCGCCTCACCGACCACGGACCGTTGCCTGACGGCGCCTCGGCCGGCGAAATGAATGCCCTGCTGGCCGATCTATGCCAACGCATGCATTGGGCGATGTCGGAAGAGTACGGCGACTATCCCGAGCCGTCGCCGCGGCGAACCACCTACTACCTTGACCTCCCAGACGAGCCCGACATCGTGGCCGCATGCACCGCGCGCTTGACCGACCTCGGCGGCCAGGTCAGCGAGCAATCGCATGAGCGATCTGTCCCTTCGAGTCGGCGACACATCGCCGCAGCATTTCCCGATCTGCCGCCTGACCCGGCCCATCATGCCCGAGTGGCGCAGCTGACAGCCCTCGCACACCGCTACGCAGGCCGCTACGCAGGCTTCGGCCCCTGACCTGCACCACCCGGCAGCGCACCATCGGCGGCAGATGCGCGTGCCGGAGCAAAGCGACTTCAGGCACTGGCATCCACCCCAGGATGATGACCTGGGCGGCTACCAGGTCCATGCCGCGCCCGGCTCGACGGATGTCGGCTATCTCGACCGGCCCGCCACCGCGAGGTGACCGGTGGTCGGTGCCAGATCGCCACGCGAAACCGCCGACCGCGCGACTCGCGGCAGATCCGGATTCTTGGTCAAACGGGTCAGTTGCACCGAGGGCTGGTGATCGGCCGTATCCATTTGCGCGTCAGGCGGCAAATCCGCGTACACCATCCGGTTCACGCGGGGCTGGCCGCTCTTGGCCCCAATCGTGTGCAACAGCAGCAGCGGCGTGCCAGCGAACTGGCCGCCGACCTGCCCACCGTTAGCGCGAAACTCATCGATGATCTTGTCGTTCCAGTCGCTCATGCCTTCTCCTTGCCTCCGCGGACGGCTCCTCGAACACGATCCTGACAGTCTCAACCGGGGCGTGACACCGCGAGCACGCGTTCCTCGACCAGGCCGAGGCCCGCGGGGCGCTGACGGACGACCTGCGGCATCGGTTCGCCCGCCGGCGCGTCGCGCTGCCGGCGGGCGAGCCGCTTGCGGTACGGCGGAGTAGTTCAGCCGCGCCGCCACTTCTGGTTGGCGCCGCCGGTACAGTCCCACAGATTCAGAGCTGCCCCGTCGTCGCCGTTCCAAGCCTTGATGTCGACGCACTTGTTGGCCTGCGGGTTCACGAGGTCGCCAGCGGCGCTCAGCACGAACTGCTGTGCCGGGTTGCCGGAGCAGTTGGCGATCTGGATGGCAGCGCCGTTCGCGGTGGACCCCCAGGCCACGTCCATGCACTTGTTGTTGGACGTTTGCAGGGTGCCGTTGACGAAGTTCCAGCGCTGGGCCGGGCTCTGGTTGCAGCCGTACATCTGCAGCTGCTTGCCGTCGGAGAAGTCGCCGCCGGGCACGTCGATGCACTTGTTGTTCCAGTTGCTGATCACCGCGCTGCCACTGCCACCGCCACCCGAGGTGGTGAGCGTCAGTCCGTATGTGGCGAGGATTTCGTTGACGGGCTGGAACCACATGGTGCCGCCGGAGGAGCAGTTACCGGTGCCGCCCGACGTCACGCCCTGGGCCTGGTTGCCAGAGATCCAGGAACCGCCCGAGTCGCCGGGCTCGGCGCACGCGTTGCTGCGAGACAGGCCGGAAACCGCTCCCTGCGCGTACACGATGGTTTCGTCGCGGCCCAGCAGCGTGCCGCAGCGCCAGCCGGTGGTCCGGCCGGAGCGGCAGATCGAGCTGCCCACCGGGGCGTCCTGGGAGCCGGCCACGAGGACGTTGCCGCCCGCGTAGTTGTTGACCCACGGCTGCGGCGTCCAACTGGCATTGGTCCGGATCCACGAGTAGTCGTTGCCGGGGAACGACGAACCGGCGAAGGTGCCCTGCGCGACGTTGTTGTAGCCGAGAGTCGGACTGCCGGTGCCGCCGCAGTGGCCTGCGCTGACGAAGCCACCCGAAACCGCAAAGCCGACCGAGCACAGCGTGTTGCCGTTGATCACGTACTGGTCGCCACCGCGGATGTCGTACATCGGTCTGGGCGCTTCGGCGCTGGTGACCACGGAGACCGTCCCCGCGCCAGCGTCCCTGGCGAACGCCTTGGCGGCCGCCTGCGCGCCCGGCTTGGCGAGCACGACGAGGCTGTTGGTGGCGACGTCGACGTACCAGCCACGGACCGAGTGGTGCCCGGCCTCGGCGGCGTGCGCGTCGAGCGCCCGGCGCGACCTGGTCAGGTCGGGCCCGCTGCGCTTGACCAGCGTGGCGTCCGCGCCCTCGGCGCGCGCCTTGGCGGCTGCGGCCGGGTCGGTCACCGCGACGGTGAGCCGGCTGGCGCCGGGCGGGATCCAGGCGCCGGCGAAGGCCGCGCCGAGCTCGCCGCGCAGCCGACGTTCCACCACGCCGGCGGCCGCCTCCGCACGTAGGCGCGCGGCAACCTGGTTGTCGTCGAGCTTGAGGTCACGGCGCAGCGCCGCGACCATGCCGGGCGCCATCTCGTACGAGGGGGCGGCAGCAGACGTGGTCGGTGCCGGACTTTCGCCAGCGGAGCTGACGAGCGGCGTCGCGCCGACCGCGGCGAGTGCCACCGCGGTGACGGCGAGCGCTTTGGCTGTACGAGCCATCGGATTCCTCTCCCAGATTGACGACGCCGCTCCCGGGACGAGGAGCGGCGCTGCTGGCCCGTTGATCCACGCCAGCTCAAGAGAGCGCTCTCTTTATTGAATCCTGTCCATCTCCGGCAGCACTGTCAAGGTTCCTTAAAGAAGTCCCCGGTCAGCACGCGACGGGCCCAGCCCTGTGCCAACTCTCTACACAGGTCGATTCGAACCGGCATGATCCACAATGGGGCTCCCGGCGTTGACTCGGAGCCAGGGAAGCGCAAGGCTGTGGAAGCGCTCCCATTGACGGGCACCTATTGGAAAGGAATGCTCGTGCGTCCCACCACCGCTCTACTCCCGGTCGTGCTCGCCACGGCCCTCGGCGGTCTGGCCCTGCCGGAGCCCGCCCTGGCCGCGGCCGGCCCGGCGCTGGCCGTCGACACCACCGCCGCCCGGCACCCGATCAGCCCGTACGTCTACGGCATGAACTTCGCCGACCAGGCACTCGCCCGCGACCTACGGCTGCCGGTGCACCGCTACGGCGGCAACGCCACCACCCGCTACAACTTCCGTGCCGACACCACAAACCGCGCGGCGGACTGGTACTTCGAAAACATCCCCAACGACAACCCGAGTCCGGATGACCTCCCGAAGGGCTCGGACAGCGACCGGTTCGTGCAGGAGAACAAGGCCACCGGCGCGGCCACGGTCATGACGGTGCCGATGCTCGGTTGGATCGCCAAGGACCGGTCGCGGGCGTGTGGCTTCAGCGTCGCCAAGTACGGCCCACAGGAGTCCACCGACCCCTGGGCGCCGGACTGCGGCAACGGCAAGAAGCCAGACGGGTCACTCGTCACGGGCAACGATCCGAAGGACACCAGCGTCGCTGTCGGCCCGGAGTACGTCACCGACTTCGTCAACCACCTCAAGGGGCAGTTCGGCGCCGCCGCCAACGGCGGGGTCCAGTTCTACAACCTGGACAACGAGCCGGACCTGTGGCACTCCACCCACCGCGACGTCCGCCCGACCGGGCTGGGCTACGACGAGCTACGCGACCGAACCTACGCGTACGCCGCCGCGATCAAGGCCGCCGACCCCGGCGCGAAGACGCTCGGCCCCGTCGGCTGGGGCCTGAACTCGATCTTCTACTCGGGCCTCGACCAGGACACCTGCTCGCGTACCGGCTGCTGGTCGAACCCGCCGGACAAGGCCGCGCACGGCGGCCAGGACCTCGGCCCGTGGTATCTGGACCGGATGCGCGAGTACGAGCAGCAGCACGGCACCCGCATCCTCGACTACTTCGACGTCCACCTCTACCCGCAGCAGTCCGGCGTGCTCGGCGACGCGGCCGGCGATGCCACCACCCAGGCGCTGCGGCTGCGCTCGACCCGCCAGCTCTGGGACCCGACCTACGTTGACGAGAGCTGGATCAACCAGCCGGTCCGGTTCATCCCGCGCCTGCGCGAGCTGGTCGACCAGCACTACCCGGGTACGAAGGTCGCGATGACCGAGTACAACTGGGGCGGCTTCGGGTCACTCAACGGCGCGCTCGCCCAGGCTGACGTCCTCGGCATCTTCGGCCGCGAAGGGCTCGACCTGGCCACCCTCTGGACCGCGCCCACGGCCGACCAGCCGGTGGCCAACGCCTTCCGCGTCTACCGCAACTACGACGGCAAGGGTGGCGCGTTCGGCGAGACGTCCGTCAAGGCGACAAGCGGCGACCAGGGCAAGCTGGCCGTGTACGCCGCCGAACGCAGCGCCGACAAGGCACTCACAGTGGTCGTGGTCAACAAGAGCGGCGACGACCTGACCAGCCCGGTCGCCCTCACCGGCGCGTCCGCCAGCACCGCTCAGGTCTACCGCTACAGCGGGGCGAATCTCGCTGGCGTCGTCCGGGAGGCCGACCTGCCGGTGACAGCCAGCGGCCTCACGACCACCTTCCCGGCCAACTCGATCACCCACCTGGTGCTGCCGCGCGGCACCACGCCCGGCGACACCCAGGCGCCGACCGCTCCGGGCAAGCCGACCGCCGGCACGATCACCGGCGACAGCGTCGCGCTGGCCTGGACGCCGTCCACCGACGACACCGCCGTCACCGGCTACGACGTGCACCGGGTCGACACCACCGGCACCGTGAAGGTGGGCAGCGCCACCGGCACCACGTACACCGTGACCGGGCTGACGCCGGACACCTCGTACACCTTCGTGGTGACCGCCCGCGACGCGGCGGGCAACGTCTCGGCGGCCTCGCCCGGCCTGACCGTGCGGACCGTGCCCACCGCCCCGACCCTGGGCTGCACCGTCGGATATACGGCGAACAGTTGGCCCGGCGGCTTCACCGCGACCGTGACGATCAAGAACACCGGCACCACCGCGATCAACGGCTGGAAACTCGCCTTCGACTTCCCCACCACCGGCCAGAAGGTCAGCCAGGGCTGGTCGGCCACCTGGAAACAGAACGGAACCGCCGTCACCGCGGACAGCCTGAGCTGGAACGGCAAACTCGACCCCGGCGCGTCCACCAATGCCGGCTTCAACGGCACGTGGAGCGGCACCAACCCGCCGCCAACCGCCTTCACCCTCAACGGTCAACGCTGCCGTTGACCTGAGCGATCCATACTGAGATCGACCCGTGGGCCAGGCGAGGGGTGGGGGGGGGGGGGGGGGGGGGGGGGGGGGGGCGGGGGGGGGCCGGGGCGGGGCGGGGGGGGGGGGGGGGGGGGGGGGGGGGGGCGCG
>NZ_JBIDDK010000004.1:79166-462626 GCF_043205095.1 Micromonospora sp. NPDC047557
TCCCTGTGGTTGGTCTTTTTTTGCTTGGTGGTGGTGGGCGGGCCCCCCCCCCCCCCCCCCCCCGCGGCCCGCCGCCCCCCCCCCCCCCCCCCCCCCCCCCCCCACCCCTCGCTGCTCGTTGCCGCGGCGGTCCCTGTTGGTGCTCGGCGCGGCCACGGCTGCTGCCCTGGCCGCCGCCGGCCTGCTTCTGTCACTCGGCCGCCGCCGGCAATCCGCCTGACCGCCCCACGCAGACACAGCAGATCAGGCTGCTGGCCTCTCGTCCTCGGGGGTCACCAGGATCGTCCGGCGACGCCGGCCAGCCAGGAACAACACACCTCCGGCCGTCAGCGCCGCGATCCCGATTCCGCCGACCAGCCCGGCCTGCGGCCCCGTGACCGGCAACCCACCGCCACCGCCGCCACTGCCACCGCCGCCACCGCCACCGGTGCCACCGCCATCGCCACCGGCGCTCTTCGCGGCCAGCACCACGGCGAACCCGTCCTGATTGTCGCTAGGGTCCGCATCGGCCACGCTTACGGCGGCGGCATTCGCGGGCAGCTCGGTCGGGGCAGGCTTGGAGCGGTTGTTCGTCGACTGCTCGGCGAGGCCCTCCACCCGCACGGTTCCGCCCCGCAATGTCGCAGGCGCGGTGGCGGAGGGCGCAGTCGTCACCAGGTTATACAGCTCGATTGCCGAGTAGATCGTGTCGTTCGGGTCGGTGTCTTCGACGGCCGGAACGAGGGTGAGGCTCCGGTAGGTGCAGACCGCAGAACGACCTCGGTCGGCGAGCACACACTGGGTCGGCGGCCTGGTGAAGGTCGCGCCCTTGGGCAGACGCAGCGTGACCCGGACTCCGTTGACCGTCTTGCGGCCCTGGTTGGCGACGGTGTGCCGCACGGCACCCGTTTCACCCGGGTTCAGCGTGCCGGTGGGAGTGGGCCTGCCGTCGGCGCCGATCCGCACCGATTGCTTCACGTCTGGGGCGACCACCGTGAGATCCGCATTGGGCTCGTCGACAAGCATCAGCGGGAACGATTTGGTGTTGTCGGCCGGATTCGCGTCCGTGTCCGGCCTGATGGTGACCGAAACTTCGAAGCTGCTCTCGTAGGGGGCCCTCCCGTAGACAAGCGCGTCGATGGGAACGTCGACCGTTTCGCCCGGCCCCGGAATCAGCTCCGGCGACAGTCGGCAGTAGAACCCGCCTACATCGCCGTCGCACTCCCCCACACCACCCCCTGAATGCCACAGCAGGGCAACCGGCTTGGGGTCGGAGCCCTCCGGCGGCTGGCGGACATTGACGACGACGTCCCTTGGAGTCTCGTCCCCCAGATTGCTGATCTTCAGATAGACGACCTTCTTATCGACCCCCAGAGAGATCCGTGTCCCGGACGCGTCGACCGCGAGGTCCGGGCCCCTCTTCGCCGCCGCCTGGGCGGGGATCGCGGGTACAGCCACAACGGATAAAAGGAACAGCGCAACGGCGAAGGTTCGTGACAGCCGACGACCAAAGCTCATGGCAAAACCCTTCAGGGCGCGCGGACAGTGTCGTTCAGAACACTATCGACCCTCGGCAATGGTTCCAGGCAGGGTCCGACCACAAGATGTCGGGCCCGAGGAAGCCGACAGAGCCAGCGAAGGTGAGAACCCAGGACGGGGCTTCTAGAGCTGTGGCTGAGCATCGGCAGGCATTTACCGTCGCCGGGCGAGTTGACCGTCGCCAGGGCTGGACAACCGCAGCCACCTCTAGAACTGGGACGACGACGATCAGCGCACGCTGGTGTGCGCGGGCCTGCCCACAGCACAGAACACGTTCATCTTCGGCCAGGAGTACAGCGTCGGCGAAGCAGTGGCCAACCAGGCAGTCGTGGTGACCACGACGCTGTCACTGGCCACCCTGGCCGCAGCGGCGACGCTGCTCGGGTAGGTCCATCAGCTGACTCGCTACTGCTTCTCGTTCTGCCGGAGGGCTTCCTCGAGTTGGTCCTCGAGAATGATGATCCGGCAGGCGGCCTCCAGGGCGGTGCCCTGATCGACCATCTCCCGCGCCCGGGCGGCCAGGCGCAGCTGGTAGCGGGAGTAGCGGCGGTGCCCGCCGCTGGAGCGGTGCGGGTTGATCAGTTTCTCCTCGTCCAGGCGACGCAGGAAGTCCTGCGTGGTGCCGAGCATTTCCGCGGCCTGGCCGATGGTGTAGGCCGGGTAGTTCTCATCGCCGAACATGTCCTCGGGGTTTTGCCCCATGTCACCTCCACGTCGAGGGCCCCGGCGCTTACGCGCCGGGGCCCAGGGTTACGGGTCAGAACACCATCTTCCGACAGAAACGTCGGCTTGTCGTATCCGCACCAGCTGCCACTGACGGCTTCGGGCGCGAGGATCGCATATGCGTGACCGGAGACCACCTCTCGTTCGATGGAAACTGCGGTGTCCGCCCGGCCTGACATGAAGGCCGACGGCGGGCGATCCAACGGTGTACGGCCCTCCCTTTCCTCTGCTACTTCTTTCCCTTGCTGTCGTACGGTCCGCCGGCACCGGAGCCCACGCGACTTCATGGCCCCGACACGTGCGGCGAACATCAGCTGGAGCCCCAAAAAGAGCCTTGGCCCCACCTGCAACCCGGCGTGTGTCACGCCGGAACTGACGTGCTCCTACTGCATCTCGGGAGGAACGGTGAAGCATGTTCCTCTCCTCGCCGCCCGTCGTGACCCCACGGCCGGACGGCTCCGTCTACGTCTTGACGGATCTTTCCTCTCGACTCGAAGAAGAGTATGCCACACCACAGAAGATGTCTAGTCGTTTCAACCTAGATTTCCTGACCGCCGGTCATCCACGCCGACTCTGACAGCAGTACCCGAGCAGCCGTCTCTGGGCGGGGGCCTTGGTCGGTGACCAGGGCGTGCGCGGACCGGACTCAGTCGTTGCCCTGGCGGGTCGCTCCGGTCCCGATCGCCCGTAGGTGGGCCAGCCCTTGCGCCCAGGACTGGATCAGAGTGGTTTCGTGGTAGGCGATGCCATGTTCTGCGCAGAACTGGCGGATCAGTGGCTGGGCGTGGCGCAGGTTCGGTCGGGGCATGCTGGGGAACAGGTGATGTTCGATCTGGTAGTTGAGCCCGCCGAGGAGCGCGTCGAGGAGTCGACCGCCGCGCACGTTGCGGGAGGTGAGGACCTGTCGGCGTAGGTAGTCGAGGTCGTCGGCCTCGGTCAGGATGGGCATCCCCTTGTGGTTCGGGGCGAAGGAACTGCCCAGGTAGAGACCGAACAGGGCCTGGTTGACCAGGATGAACACGATCGCCTGCGGAACGCTCAGGACCAGGAAGACGGCCCCGAGGTACCCGGCGAAGTGCAGGACGAGCAGGCCGGCCTCCACCGGTCGGTGCCGGAGCCCAGGACGGCTGATGATCGCCCGGACGCTGGCGCCGTGCAGGTGCACACCCTCCGCCATCAGCAGGGGGAAGAACAGCGCCGCCTGGTGCCGGACGAAGAGCGCCCGCAGGCCACGCTGCGTCGCGGCCTGGCCCGGGGTGAACGACAGCGGAGCCACCATGAGATCGGGGTCGCGGCCCTCGGTGTTCGGATGGGCGTGGTGGCGGTTGTGCTTGTCGACCCACCATCCGTAACTGATTCCGGTCAGCAGGTTCGCACAGACCAGGCCGAGCACCTCGTTCGCCCGACGGGATCGGAAGATCTGCCGGTGCCCGGCGTCGTGACCGACGAAGGCAAGCTGCCCGAGGAGCATCGCCACGGCGGCTGCGACAGCCGTCTGCCACCACGACGGTCCGAGCCGAACGAACACCACACCCAGGACCCCGAGACAACCCAGCACAAGCGCGATCCGCGTCGCGTAGCGCCAGGGCTGGCGGTCGAGGAGACCCGCGCCCCGGACCAGGCGGGACAGCTCGGCGTACGCACTGCCACGGTCACTGCGGGCGCCAAGATCCGCGTTACTCACTCTCGCCCCCTGTAGGACGGCCAGTTCAGGTCAGGGGTCTGCCAACAGCCGCGAGGGGGCAGGCGCGCGACCCCTTCGCGCTGCGACAGACATCGAGCAAGCGAACTTCCGCTTGTTGCTCCCAGTCTTCCTCACTGCCGCCTGTCGCAGAAGGAAACGGCAGCTCACGGGCAACCCGGGCGCAAGCACCGTTCACCTTCATGCAAGTCCGCCGATTAGATGCCTGATCTCCGCCACCGAGTCCGACAATCAGGACTATGAGGTCACGTCGGATTCAAGGGGTTGTCATGAGGCGAAAGAGGAAGTCCATCGCACGGCAAACGCTCATCCTTGCCTTCGCGGCTGGAGCGGTGACCGGAGCGGCGAGCATGCTCACGCTCCGAATTCGCCGCCAGGATGGTGGCTTCCCGGCAGCTGACGTCGCGGGCCAGCTCGACAACAGCCTCGCACCGATGACGGGCGGGCGTATCGACGCCCCGCCGCACAGGCCCGAAAGCATGCCCGCCGCACAGCACCACTGACCCCCGGGCAGCGCCTCGGACCACTCCCCGTTGGACAGAGATGAGAACACTGATGCCAGAACGATCCAGCGCCAACCCCGGCACCGCGTCTGCAGACGCGCCGGTCGCCGAGCTGGTGCAGCGTGCCACCGATCAGATCACCCGGCTGGTGCGCGACGAGCTGACGATGGCCCGCGCGGAAATGACTGCCAAGGGTAAACGCGCGGGCGTCGGCGCCGGGCTGCTCGGCGGCGGCGCGATGCTCGGAATCTTCGCCGGCGCGACCGCCGTCACCACGCTCGTGCTGACCCTGGCCGCGATCATGCCCGACGCCGTGGCCGCCCTGATCGTCACGGTGGTCCTCGCCCTCGCCGCCGCAATCGCGGCCCAACGCGGCAAGAAACAGGTCAGCACGGCAATGCCCATCACACCCACAGCAACCAGAGACAGCGTGCGAGCCGACGCCGAGACGATACGTGATGCAGCGAATCGGAGACAGCCATGAGCACGCCACCCGAAGGCAGCAACTTGGACCAGACCCGACACGATATCCAGCAGACACGCACCGAACTCGGCGAGACCATAGCCGCACTAACCGCCAAGACCGACGTCAAGACCCGCGCGCGTACCAAGACGACCTCCGCCGTCGGCGGTCTCCGACAGCGGGTCACCCAGGCCGGTCAGTCGGTGAAGACCAGAGCGACGCAGCTAGCCCACACACTGAGCCAGAAGGCATCCCAGCGCGCCACCTCAGTGAAGCAGGATTCACAGCACACCATCGGCACGATACGAGGCTCGCTGACAGCCAGCGAGCAGACCACCGGCAAGGCCGAATCCACCCTGACCACCTCCGCTCGCGCCGCCACCACCAAGATCGGCAATTTGGTACGCGCGAAATCCGTGTCAATCCTCGCCGCCACCACCACTGCGGCAGCCCTCGCGGTCGTTGCCTACCGGCGCCGCCGGTTCCGGTAGACAACCCAGCCGATTGCCGCAACCCTCCCAGCGACCTCTTCGGTGTGAACTCTCGGCAGGCCGGTCTGGTCGGGCTCGAAGCGTCAGAAGGCCTGCTGACGCGCCTCGTGTCTCGGTTCGGCTGGCACGGTTGCTGTACTTCGCTGCTGTACTGCTGGCATCAGACGAGGCGCTGGATCCGCACCTTCGGGCGCACGTTTCTCAGGTGGCCTTGCTTGTGCTGGCGGACCTGCTCGTCCCAGACCTCCTGGTCGTAGTCCGGGTCCGGTGGGATCCACTTGTGCGAGCCGTCGCTGTAGTGGAACTTCTCGTCACCCGCCCGCAGGATGCTCATCGGGTCCAGCTAAGGAAGCGGTAATGCAGGTGATCGGCGGGAACGTGGGCCAGGTCCTGGGCAGCGTCGACGAGTTGGGCGGCCAGGTAGAGAGACAGTGACACCCCGGCACGGTCGTACTCGGCCCGCAGCTCTCGGCGCCCGCTCTGGCATGGCCACTCCCCCGCACAGCCGCCGCACGTCCAGGCCGGCCTGACCGGATGGTGGGTGGTCATAGCGGGCCATCCTGGTTGGGCCAGTGGCCCCGATTGATCGGAATGCGGTGGCGGCTTCGGCAAGGAAGATCGCCTCCGCAGCGGCAGATGTATCGCCAGTGCCGCCATGACCAGACGGGCCGATGACGGCGGGCGAGGGTGAGCGCTGCCGCTAGGAGATACTCGTCGTAGGAGACGCGCCGCCGGCTGTGGTCCTGCCTCTGGTGGTACCCGATAGCCGGCACGGCACCTGCGGTCGAACCAGTTGCATCGTTCGATCTGGTCACCATGCCTCCCGCCGACGCTTGCGGTCCCGTGGGCACCCGGTCAGCCATGTCCGGAGACAGGGCACCCACGGCAGGACGACCCGCCGCCAAGCTGGGTAGCCCCAGGAGCAACTTAGGACGCAATGTGCGCAGGGTCAACAGCTACGACACATAGCGTTGTAAGTCGAGCCGGAGGTGTGGTCTGCTTGCACCAGCCGCCAAGCTGGGAGCACCACCGATGTCTGAAGCTGCATACCTACAGGTCGCCCGGGATGTCCGAGAGCAGGTCAACTCCGGCCAGCTGAAGCCGGGCGACAAACTGCCCTCGTTCGCCGCCCTCTGCGAGCATTACAAGGTCAGCAACACTGTCATCCGCGCCGCCATGCTGCTCCTCAAGGCCGAAGGGCTGATCGACGGCCGGCAAGGCAAGGGCGTCTACGTAGCCAATCCGCTTCCCCGGTAGGCCGGGGACTCTCCGAGTCTCGACCCCTCGCTTGCAATCTCGTGTGCACAACCTCCGCATACGTCCGGGAATGGTTGCACCCTCGGAGTCGCGCGTCCCGTGTCAGCCCTCGTCTACGTGCGCCTGCTGACTCCTGCAGCACAGCCCGTGACAGAAGCTCGTCGCCGAACCCCCTGGTTGACACTCGCGTCCCAGTGGATGACATTAGGGGCAATCGACCCATGGTCGGCCCTGGTTTACAGGACGGATCCACCATATGGACGCCTCTAGCGGCGGCAAGACCGATGACGGCGAACGGCCCCACACCGTCCGCGGTTCTGGCGACATAGCGGTGAAACCTTCTTGGTTGTCGGTGCAGTGGAGCAAGCACCGCAAGCAACTCGGCTTCCTGGCGATGACAGCGCTGGCGTTGGCGGGGCTTATCATCGTGGGCGTCCACGTCGGGTGGTGGTACGGAGGATTGGCAGCCTTAGCGGTCGGTATCGTAACTACCGCGCTCCCAATCATCTGGTCATTCCTCGGATTTCTGGAGCTGAACGATCCGGGCCCCTGGTTCACTAATGCGGCCAACCTAGGCACGCAAGCGCCCAGGCTCCAAGCTCACTACGAGCGCATCGAGGGAACGCTACGATTCTGGAAGAACAAGGCGACCGCGCACTATCGGTTACATCTAGCGCGCGTGATGTGGAGCCTGATATCAAGCGTCAGCTTGCCCGTACTCGTTCAACGGTTTGAGAAAAATGAGCCAGGAGCGGTTCTGTTCATGACGGCTCTCACAGCATGGACAGGGCTGATATCCATCCTCGCCTACACCTTGAAGTCGGAGGAGAAGTACCAGGGGTTCCGGCAACAGGAATCAGATTTCTACGACGAGGGCCGACGGCTACTGGACTTTGCCGACCCCAATGACCCGAAGTTCAAGGAGCGCGTGGACGACTACATTAGGACTATCGATCAGGTGCGCAAGGTCGGCCGCCGGGTTGAGACTGGTAGCCCTCCATCGGCCGTCTAGCTAGTTGAGCTTGCGAACTCAGCACAGTCGACGGCGTCACTTGGCGTTGTATTGATGCCCCTGCCAGGCATAGGCATCCGAACTGGACGAGACACGCCTTGACCTGGACCGGGACTAGTCATGGTTGGTCATCGGTTGCCACCGCCGGCCTACGTTTGACGGCCTACGGACGGCATGATCTTGGTGCTGAGTCTGGCCATTTGGCAGCCGACCTCTTCGGTGTGAGCGCGAGGGGAGCCCACCGTTGATGCTGCCGCGCACCGTCCTGTGGTGCCAACCATGGCTGTTTTGCCATCCCGTGTCGTCCGCCGCTGGCCGTTCCTGCTGCGTTCGCTGCCTCCCGACTGCCTCACTCACCCGTCCGCCTGGGCTCACATCAATGGATCTGAGGTGCTGCTTCTGGCTCGTACCGGATGGGTGCCCGCCACTCCCAGTGGCCGCGGTCGCTTCCATCGACCATCGGCCGGTCGCAGGGGCATTCCCAACCCGCAACTTTGTCTATCTCCTCGACCGGAACCCAGAACCGGAACAACACGAACTCGACTTGGGGCGTAGTACGGCCGGGCGGCCACTGCTCGATGGCGAACCGATAGCTCCGACCTGCGTGTAGGAGCAACGGCAAGCCCAGGCCGGTATGGCCTCCCCGCTCGATGACTGCCTCTGCCCGCACTCGGTAGTCACGTGGTACTGACACCACGCCGAATAGCGTTCGGGGAAGGCTTGCACCTCGCGGGTTCGACTCCAACTCCACGTCCATGTGCGGCACAGTCCCAGGGCTCAGCCGATCATGCTCACGCTCTCGCTCCATCCGAGCAACCTCGGCGGCCTGCCTAGCGGACTCCTGCGCGGCATCGGCGGAGCGCTCGCCGGCCTGGTTCGCGTTCTCTGCTGCCACAGCGGAGCGCTCACCTGCGTCGGCGGCCCGTCGCGCTTCGTCCTTAGCCTCCTCAGAAACCTGGACCGACACCCGGCTCACCCGTAGGGACCTGACCCCTAGCGCCCACGTCACGGTGACACCCATCAGACCAACGAGGCCGCCCACTGCCCCAATCACGTCAGCCGTACTCAAACCGTCCACGAGGTGCACCGTAGACGGGCGCTGCCAGCGCCACTGCCCCGCCGACCAGCGGCGCCCACACGGGCGCCACTGATCCTGGCGATGACAGATTCCGGCGTACAGGTCGACTCGTCCGTCGCCCACCAGGCCAGCCGCCCCGAAACGGTGGCTGACCTGCTGTTTCTTCGGGCGCTGGTGGTCGTAGGTGGTTGTCTTTGGTCAGCGTTTGACGGCCCGGTGACGGCCCAGACGGCCCAGGGACGGCCCAAGAGCAGCCATCTGCCGGATGGCCCACTCAACGACCAATCTGGCCAGGCGCAGTCGCGACTGCGGACACACAAGGACGCCAGGAAGCACACCCGTGGTGGCCTCTGCTTACCCACCATGCGGGCAGTTGACGGGCATGACGGTCGTTGGCGACCTCGATAAGCTCTGGACCATGCCGTCGCTTGTCTGTCCTCACTGCCGCTCTCTCGCGAGCTTTAAGCAGGTTTGGCAGGGAGATGTCCTGCCAGGGAGCCCTTTGTACAGCCGGGGGTATATCGACAGTGCCCTCCGTTGCCCTAACGAGGAGTGCGGACACGTCATCGGTGCCGTGCGAGAGGGCGGGAGCGGTGGAAGGGTCAGAGCCTTTTGGCCCCAGCATGTTGGCGGGAAGGAGTTCCCCGACGTGCCGGAGGACATCGCCTCGGCCGCCGACGAGGCTCATCGGTGCTTCGCCATCAAGGCCTACCGTGCAGCGATGGCGCTAGCTCGTGCAGTCGTCGAAGCGACAGCCAAGGAGAAGGGCATAACAAGTGGGAGTCTAGAAAAGAAGATCGACGAGATGGCGGGCCAAGGGCTGATCAGAGAGGACGCCAAGGATGCAGCCCATGCCATTCGCTTGGTCGGTAACGATGCGGCTCACGGCGATCTCGCTTCGATGGTTGTGGAAGAGGCAGACGCGCGAGAGGTCTTGGACCTCATGGATGACATCCTTGCCGAGGTCTTCCAGTCTCCTGCCAGGGTCGCGCGCGTGAGGGCTAGCCGGGCGGCTCGAATAGCAGCTGCCAGAAGCGCGGGACCGACAGTCAGAACGTAGAAGCGACAGACGTAAGCAGCCCCTCAATCCGACGACGCCTTGACCCCCAGGCAACTATCAAGCTCTTGCCACCTGCGCACATGCCTGCTATATCCCGGCGCAACCGTCCGTGGTAGTCCACCAACGTCCGGCCACGGGCACCCTGATCGTCACTCAGTTAGTCACCCAGCGAGACGAGCCCGATTGTTCACATCGTCGTAACCGAAATTCGCTCCAGAGAGCACCATCCGAGCCTTCACCAGTCCTTGGCAGCGACTCCGGCCAGTATCGTCGTTGTACCGATCCTTGATCATTCCTCCGCCGGATGCCCCCCTATGTGACGCGCCCGGGACAGGCTCCATTCTGGTGACATCGGAGTCCACTCGATACCTACCTCGCGGTTTTTTCTCCGCCCAATTCTCGGACTTTTGAGAAGGAAAGCCACAACGAGAACGGCTAGAACCAATATGAGCACGGCTGAGTAGACCGTCAGGATTGCAGTTTCCCCGCCCTTCGCCCAACTAGCCAATGGGCCAAAGATAGGCATAAGGCGCGGGGGTGGATTCCATTGGGCAATCACACCGAGGGAATCCCTTATCGCGGGAATCCCCAAGAAGACCGTCGCCAATGATCCAACGCCGGCAATGAGGTAGTTGCGCCGCACACTCTCCTGAACCTGGCGAGAATCGAGCAACTGCTGCGTCGCGCTAAGCCTGTCGAGCAAGCGTTGATACAACTCCGGTACGCGCAACTGAGTGAGCACGGACGCGATGATGTCGTTCGCAGTCCCATAAACTACCGAATTGCTTCTAAATTCCTCAATTCCTTGCGCGAGCATCCGTTGGGTGGAAGTAAGACGGCGACGGGATCGCCCGTCTAATTGAAGTTCATAATCGAGTACGTACATCTGCCAATATTGCAGCATGGCATTCTCAATAATCGCGACCGTATTGGCAATCTCTACAAACGATGGCGAAAGTTCACCGCCACCGAAGTCCCAGGTCACCAGAAGGGAGTTGCCTCCGTTGTAATAGCGCGACTCGTCGACGTGTAGGCCCATGTCGCCCTTAACGGATTCCGCCACTACCTCGTCACGGAGCCCCCCGTAGGGCGGATGTCTCATCATCAACCCTGTAAGCTCTCGCGAGTGCCGCCGCAGCCAACGTTTCTTTGAACCACAGCAAGCCACATCGCCAATGAACAGCGACGTGTAGCAGAAGAAGTCTTGGACCTGCTCACGCTTCAATGACACAAGACCGCGTATTCGATCCTGGTAAACAAAAAATGCATCTTCGATACTAAACTCATCGTCCTGCCACTCAAACTTTCGACCAAGCCAACGGCCAGCCTCACTCCTCTGCCATTCGTCGCTCTTTGGGGCGTACCCAGTCAGAGGTGCTGCCCCGACCACAGCTCCGTTAAAGGTGCACGAGTCGAAGTGGGCATGCCGCCCAATCGAAGCCTCGATCAACTCGTCTGTAGTTCTGCCCCGCCCCAGAACGGCATGGAAGGTGAGTAGCGCAACGCCGGACCGGTGCAAAAGGAGCGTGGGCAGGATCTCGCTATCTGCCAGCAGGCGAGATTCGGCGATGAGACTTTGCAACTCTAGTCGGACAAACGGCGACCGCGCCAGGTATGTCTGGCTTAGCAGCCCGTCGTCCACTGCCGATAGTGCGCCCACGACCTTGGTGTGGTCTACGACCTTATCATCCATCTCGGATATCAAGTCCCGCAATTGCTCTAGTGCCCGCTGCGACTTCTCCGAAGATTCCACAGTCCGAATCCGACGCAAGGAGTTGACTCTAAGAATCCGCCGTCTGAACGCATACAGAGCCGCGCGCGGATTTTTTGCCACCCATGCGCCCCACGTCGTTTCTCCCTTGATGACGTCTGAGAAATTTGAAATCGCTTCCGTCAACTGTCGCGCTTTGAGCACACTCCGCCACTCGCGACTAATGCGTACCCGCTTTGATGGAGGAATCGACGCAGCTCGCGCAACGCCCGAACTTAGCAACTGGTCTGCCAGTTCGTAAATGTCTGTATTGGCCGGAAGCGAGAATGCATAGGTGTACGTCACACCGGCACCGCCGTATCTGGCGTCGTGCGAGGTGTTCCCTGACCAGAACTTCACAACAACGTCTCCGATCGCTGGCGGCAGGTCCAACCAGGAATTACGAGCTTTATAGCAGGCCCGGGTGACATTCCATCCCGTCTGCCGCCGACCCGCCCTGCTGGGGAGCGGGCCGCCACCCGGCCCGCCACGTCAAGACGAACTTGACGCACGTACGGACGCTGGCGGGCCGGGTGGTGGTCTGCTCGGCTCGCCCGGGTCGACGGCTGGCGGGATGGCCCAGCGCAACCACCCACGGATCGCGACCCGCCGACGGACCCCCGACCATCTCGGAGTCGTTGCGCCCCCGCCGGAGGCGCGGTAACCGCGACCAACCCGCCGCCGCGTCCCGCCGCGCGGACCCGGCGTGCCCTTCGCTGCGCCGCGCCGATCGGGCGCGGCCCGGCCGGCTGCCGGCCCACAAACCTCAACCACCCTCGGTGCCACCGTCAGCGGCGGCCCCCGGGCTTCCCGCTCTCCGCGCCAGCCGACGGGCGTTCTGCGTGGCCGGAGTCGGAGCGCCAGCGGAGCAACGGACGCGCGCCCAGGCGGCGGCGCGTGCGGCCCGTTTCGGGCCGCCTTGATAGACGTACAGAAAGTCCTCCCACACCGGCGGCAGCCGGACGCCCACCTCCATCCGGCGACATCACGGCGGGTTGACGTGTCGGTACCCGGTGCTAGTCTGGCGCTCGTCGAGCACGCCAGCGCGGCCCTCCTGCCGGATCGCTGGACTCGACCTCAGAGATGCCGAGCGGCCTTCCTCCGCTGATGCGGGTCACGTCCCGTCGGCTCCCTACAGCACCGTCCGGTTCTCCGAATCCACTGAGCGGCCCAGCACGGCCTCATCGCCGTCCACGATGGCCCAGATTCGCACGCCTGCACGGGTGGGGGACAGCCTGCGGCGACCGCTCGGGTACCGACACCCCAGGATCCCCACCCGTGCCGACCTTCGTCACCAGCTCAAGCGCTAGAGGACACGACCATCGGCGGGACGTGGCACCACCACGAGCCCGCCCTCCGGCGTCAGCCGCCCTCCCGGCGGTGCCAGGAGACACGACGAACACCACCAGCGGACCAACTCCACGGCTGGTGGTGCTTCGTCTCCCGTCCCTGCCACCCCCAGAGGAGAAGACCGTGTCCACCCCGCTCACCCTGCACCGGCCCGGCGTCGCCAGCGCCTGAACGCCCAAGCCCTGCACCGCGCCGCCACCCCGGAGTTCTCCGGCTGGCTTGAGCACACCGCCGCTGCCGGCGGCTGTGCCCGGCCAGTCCGACTCACTGGCACCATTGCGGCCGTCGAGACGACCACGGGCCGCATCACCGGCCAGCTCCGGACCGACGAGCTGCCCGACCAAGCGATCTACAAGGCGTGCGGCAACCGCCGCGAATCACAGTGCCCGGACTGCTCCTGGGTCTACGCCGGTGACGCCTACCAGGTCGTCCGCTGCGGCCTGACCGGCGGCAAGGGTGTACCCGACTCGGTCGGTCGACACCCGATTGTCTTCGCCACCTTCACCGCCCCGTCCTTTGGCACGGTTCATCACCGGCACGTCGCTCGCCACACCTGCGCCGCCCGGCAGCGCTGCGACTGCCGGCCCGCTCCCTGCCGCGCCAGAAGTGCCGCCGGCACCTGCCAGCACGGGCAGCCTGCGGCCTGCTTCGCTCGCCACGACGCCGACGATCTGCGGCTCGGGCAGCCGTTGTGCCTGGACTGCTACGACCACGAGCACCAGGTGGTCTGGAACCACTTCTCCGGCGAGCTGTGGCGGCGCACCAAACAGGCCATCGAACGTCACCTCGCCGCCCTCTGCGGCCGACGCGGCATCCCCTTCGTCCAGGTCGTCACCGGCTCCGGCAATGCGTGCAGGGTGCCGCCCGTGCGGGTGTCGCACGGCAAGGTCGCCGAGATGCAGAGAAGGGCAGCCGTGCACTTCCACGCCCTGCTGCGCCTCGACGGTGTCGACCCTGACACGAATGCTCTCGTTCCACCGCCGGCCGGCATCACC
Organism: Micromonospora sp. NPDC047557; assembly: GCF_043205095.1. NCBI lineage: Bacteria > Bacillati > Actinomycetota > Actinomycetes > Micromonosporales > Micromonosporaceae > Micromonospora > Micromonospora sp. NPDC047557. The sequence goes on from NZ_JBIDDK010000004.1 coordinate 93,069, forward strand.
GTTGACGACCTGGACGCCGCAGTCCATGCCGCCGCGCGGCAGATCGTCGTCACCACACCTCCGCATCCCGACCTGCCGCGTGGCTGGGTGGTGGCCTGGGGCGAGCAGGTCGACGTGCGACGGATCAACGCCACCGACGGTGAGTTGACCGACGGCAAGGTGGCCGCCTACCTGGCCAAGTACGCCACCAAGGCCACCGAATCAACCGGGCGCTCCTTCACCCGACTCACCCCGGCCACCGTTGACGACTACGCCGATCCGGAAGGCGACCACCTCGCCCGCCTCATCGACGCCTGCTGGCACCTTGGACGACCCATTGGCACCGACACCGCCAGCGGCGCCACAACGGCCGAGCACCGTCAAGGCAGCCTTGACGCCCAACCGAGCACCTACGCCGGACTGCGCCGCTGGGCACACATGCTCGGCTTCGGCGGCCACTTCCTCACCAAGGCACGCCGCTACTCCGTCACCTTCGGCCTGCTCCGCGACTCCCGCGCCACCTACCGCCGCGACCAAGACGACGACACCCCCGGCACCATCACCCTCGGCACCCTCACCTACGCCGGCTCCGGATGGCTCACCGAAGGCGACGCACTCCTGGCCAACACCGCCGCCGCCCAACGCCGGCAGGCCAGACGCATCGGCCGGGAAGAACTCGCTCACGAGGCTTGGCTTACCGGGGCCGCCGCATGACCCATGACCTCCGCCCTCGCTGGTACTCGCCCGCCGAGGTCGCCGTCCTTCTCGGCTTCGGCATCTCCAAGGTCAAGATGAAGATCGCTACCGGCGAGCTGCGCTCTATCAAGGACGGCAAGTACCGCCGAATCCTCCCGGAGTGGGTCAACGGCAACATCCGCGAACAGGTCGAACGCCAGGAGGCCGCCTAATGCCCGGACGCACCCGAGCCAACGGCGAAGGCTCCATCTTCCCCTACCGCAACGGCTTCGCCGCCTACGTCTGGGTCACCAAGCCGGACGGCAGGCGCACCCGGAAGTACGTCTACGGCAAGACCCGCGAAGCGGTGCACGACAAGTGGATCAAGTTGCACCAGCAGGCCAAGGCCGGACCGGTGGCGACGAGCGTTCCGACGGTCGACAGCTTCCTCACCTACTGGCTCAACGAGATCGTCCAACCGAACCGGGCACCCCTGACCTACGCCACCTACGAGACGTTCGTCCGCCGCTACATCTCCCCCGGCCTCGGCGGCAAGCGACTGAACCGGCTCCAGTCGCGGGACGTGCAGACCTGGATCAACCAGGTGGCCCGTACCTGCCAGTGCTGCGCCCAGGGCAAGGACGCCGCACGGCCCAAGGAGAAACGCCGCTGCTGCGCCCTCGGCCGCTGCTGTCAGGCCGTCCCATCGGCGCGGACGGTCAGCGATATTCGGGCCGCGCTGCGGGCCGCCCTCACTCACGCCCAGGCCGAAGACCTCATCACCAAGAACCCGGCCGTGGCGGTCACCCTGGCCACCGTCCGCCGTCGACGAGGCAAGTCGTGGTCGAGCGACGAGGCGCGCAAGTTCCTCGAATCAGCCCGTGCGGACGAGGACCCGCTCTACGCCGCCTACGCCCTGGTCCTCGTCACCGGCCTACGCAAAGGCGAAGCCCTCGGCCTCACCTGGGCAGACGTCGACCTCGACGCCGGAGAGCTGTCCATCGGCCGCCAACTGCAACGCGTACGCGGGCAGCTCCTGCACCGCGACGCCAAGACTCAGGCATCCGACGCCATGCTGCCCCTGCCCGACATCTGCCTGACCGCCCTCAAGATCAGGCAACAACAACGCGATGAGGCTGAGGCGGCCGCCGGAAAGGCGTGGCACGAGACCGGACTCGTATTCACCACCCGCTACGGCACACCCATCGAGCCGCGCAACTTCCAACGGTCGTGGCAGGCAAGGTGCGAGAAGACCAACGTCACGCCGATTACCGTCCACGACGCCCGCCGCACCTGCGCCACGCTGCTGGCCGACCTCGACGTCCACCCCAGAGTCGCCATGCAGGTGCTGAGGCACGCCCGTTTCTCCGTGACGATGGAGATCTACACGCAGGTATCCAACAAGGCGACGAGAGACGCCCTCAAGCGCCTTGGCGATTCACTCGACCACTGACGCCGTTGCTGTACTTAGCTGCTGTATGACAGCAGAAAGGCCACCTCCCGAAGCCGGGAAGTGGCCTTTGACCTGCGTGGGCGATGCTGGTATCGAACCAGCGACCTCTTCGGTGTGAACGAAGCGCTCTCCCACTGAGCTAATCGCCCTCAGCGCCACTGACTCTACCCGATCGTGGAACCAGACCGGAAATCCGGGGTCAGTGCGTCGCGAGGTACTGCATCGCCTCGGCCACCACGTCGATGCCGAAGCTGAGCTTGAGTGAGAGCCAGACCACAACGCCCACGAAGACCAGGCCGACGACGCCGAGCACGAAGCGTAGCGGCAGCGACTGTCGCGTCACCCACTGTGTCCAGCCGTGCACGTGTCGGCGGGTGAAGCCGAGCAGTCGGCGGGCCCAGTGGTATTCGACGGCCCAGATGCCGAGGCCGGCGATGACCAGCAGCCAGCCCGGCCCGGGTAGCGGGATGAGAGCGATGCCGATGGTGACCACCAGCGCGCCGGCGATCGAGATGAAGATCTTGAGGGCGATCCGGCCGGTGGGGTTGGCGCGGATCAGGTCGAGGGTGGTCGAGATGCGGTCCCGCCAGCGTGGGCGTCGCGACGGCTCGCCGACGACGAGGACGCCGCCGGTACGGCCCGTGTCGGGCGTCGACCGTCCGGGTCGCTCGGGCTGCTCCATCGGCACGTCGTACCCCCGCTTTTCGGCTGCTCGGACCGCGACTTTCGGCGGACCGGACGCGGCCACCGGATCCACTGAGGATCGGTTCGTGACCATTTCACCCCCCAGTGTCGCTCGGGCCCGTCACTGCAACGGCCGACTGGACGTTACCGGAGTAAGTCGACGACTGAGCCACCCGACGCCGGGCGGAATCACGCACTGGGCAGAACCGGAAATCCTACATGAATGCTCACATTCACGCGGCCTTTCCGTCCCCCTTCCCACCACTGGGTGAAGTCAGCGTATGGCGGAGCGTAGCCAGGAGTAGCACCTGAGTATGGGAAAAGCGGGACACGCGCGTTCCGCAGCGGTGCCGGGGGGAGAACGTCCATGAGTGTCATCCGACCGACGACCGTAGAGGTCGAGACGTCGCTAAGGCTCGTCGCACCTGACGCCACCGCCTTGCCGGTGCGTGCCAGTCTGCGTTACGACCCTGCTGACCCGTATGCGGTCCATGTCCTGTTCCATGCCGAATCGGCCGGGGGTGAGGCGGTGAGCTGGTCGTTCGCGCGCGAACTTCTGGTCACCGGCTTGGACGAGCCGGCGGGCATCGGCGATGTGCGGGTCTGGCCCTGGGCCACACCGCGGGGCGACTTCGTCGCGCTGGCCCTCTCGTCACCGGACGGCAACGCCCTCTTCGAGGTGCCGCGCAGCGTCCTGGTGCGTTTCCTTCGACGGACGTACGTCGTCGTCCCGCGCGGCCGCGAGGCCGAGCACCTGGACGTCGACACGGCGGTGAACCGGCTGCTCGCCGGTCGCTGAGAAAAGCGCAACGCCAGGGCCGCGCGGATCTGCCGAGTCCGCGCGGCCCTGGCACACCCGGGGGTACGCGGGCAGCCCGAGCGGGGGTCGCCGGTGCTCAGCCGTGGGTGGTGATGCCGCCGTCGACAGGGATGACCGCGCCGGTGAGGTACGCGCCAGCCCGCGAGGAGAGGTAGATGGCGGTGCCGGCCATGTCCTCGGGGCGCCCGATGCGGCCCAGCGGCACCTGCTGCTCGATGGCGGTCCGGCTCGCCGGGTCGTTGAGGGCGAACGCCATCATCTTGCTCTCGAAGGGGCCGGGCGCGATCGCGTTGACGGTGATCTGCTCGCCGGCCAGTTGGTGGGCGAGGCTGCGGGTGAGCATGTGCACGGCCGCCTTGGTGGCCGAGTACGCGTACACCTCCATGAACGGCACCCGGATGCCGTCGATGGACCCGATGTTGATCACGCGGGCGGGGTCGTCGGCGCTGGCTGCGGCGCGCAGCGCCGGCAGCAGGGCGGTGGTGAGCCGGAAGACGGCCTTGACGTTGACCGCCCAGAGCTTGTCGAACGCGGCCTCCGGGTAGCTCTCCAGCGGAGCGCCCCAGGTGGCGCCGGCGTTGTTGACCAGCACGTCGAGACGGTCGACGCGCTCGCGGACGGCGGCGGCGAGGGCCTCGGCGCCCGCATCGGTGCCCAGGTCGGCGGGGATCGCCTCGCAGTGGCCCTCGGCGGAGAGTTCCTTGGCGACCGTCTCGCAGACGTCCGCCTTGCGGGACGAGATGATCACGCGGGCGCCGGCGCGGACGAAGCCCTGGGCGATCATCAGCCCGATCCCCCGCGACCCGCCGGTGACCAGGACCGTCTTGCCTTCGACCGAGAACAGCTGCGTCATGCCCATCCCATCGCGTGTCGGCGGGTCCGCCGGGCGGCCGGGCGGACGGCGGGCGCCAGGCGGCCACGGACCGCACAGCGCTACCGCCGGGTAACGTAGCCCGGCCGCGGGGATCGTCACAAGCCTCGGCGCCGCCGCGCACAGTGGTCGGGATGCGGTGACCTGCGGTTCGGGCTACCGTCGCAGACGATGGTCTCCACCGATCCCTCCCCCGCGCCATCGATCGGAACGGCGTCACCCGTACCCGACGAGATTTCCACGTTCGCGCTGGCCGACCTGGCCGGTGACCCCGGCTGGCGGCGGCCGGTGTTCGTCGAGCGGGAGCTGTTGATCCTCACCACCCGGGGTCACGGCGACGCCGAGCTGGACTTTCACCTGTTGCCGTGCCGACCCGGCACGCTGCTGCGGGTCCGCGCCGGTCAGGTGCTGCGCTGCGCCGGCCCACAGTTCGACGCGACGGTGGTCGGCTGGACCGCCGACGCGCTGTACGGCCTGGCCGTCGACCCGGACGCCCCGCAGACCTGGCGGCAGTTGGCCGGCGAGGACGAGGACGCGGTGATCAACGAGGTGAGCCAGTTGGCGGTGGACTGCCAGCGGCACGGCGGCGCCCCCGCCGGTCGTGCGCTGCTGCGCCACCAGCTCGCCGTGCTGCTGCTGCGGCTGACACTGCCCGGTGTGGCCCGGTCCGGGCACCGGCCGGAGGTCGAGACGTTCCAGCGGTTCTGCCGGGAGGTCGAGCACGGCTACCAGGTGACCCGGCGGGTCGAGGACTATGCCGCCGCGCTCGGCTGCTCGGTGCGGACCCTGACCCGCGCCTGCCTGGCCGTGACCGGTCGCAGCGCCAAACAGGTCATCGACGAGCGGGTCGCGTTGCAGGCCGCCCGGCTGCTCGCCGCGAGCGACGAACCGATCGCCCAGATCGGCCGTCAACTCGGTTTCACCGAGCCCACCAACTTCGGCCGGTTCTTCACCCGTGAGATCGGGGTCAGCCCGGGCGCGTTCCGCGGCGCCCGCGATCAGCCGGCCACCGGGCGGGTGGTCCGACCCCGACCGTCGGTCGAGCCGACGGGCGCCAACGGCGGGCGGTTCCGCTCCGGCACCGCTGTCGAACCGGCCAACGGCGGTCACGCCACGCGGTCCGGGAAGCCCACCGGGCCGGGCGGTGGGATCGGGCGGGCATGATGGCGGGGTGCAGATCTCCGCGCGCGGCGACTACGCGGTACGGGCGGCGCTGAGCCTCGCGACCGCGTACCCCTCGCTGTTGTCCACCCAGGCCATCGCCGCCGAGCAGGACATGCCCCGCAAGTTCCTGGAGGCGGTCCTGGCCGATCTGCGCCGGGCCGGCATCGTGCGCGCCCAGCGCGGCGCCGAGGGTGGCTACACCCTCGCCCGTCCGCCCCGCGAGGTGACCGTCGGCGCGGTGCTGCGCGCGGTGGAGGGCCCCCTCGCGGGCGTCCGCGGCCTGCGGCCGGAGGAGACCCGCTACGAGGGCGCGGCGGAGAACCTGCCCGGCCTGTGGGTGGCGGTCCGCGCCGCCGTGCGGCGGGTCGTCGACGAGGTGAGTCTCGCCGAGATCGTCAGCGGTCGGCTGCCCGCGCACGTCCGCAAGCTCACCGCCCTGCCCGACGCGTGGGAGCCGCGCTGACCCTGGTCACAGGGTGTGGATGACGTCGGCCGTGGGCAGCCGGGGCAGCCGCTCGCGCCAGGCGTCCGGGCCGGGGTGGCCGACGTTCAGCAGCAGCAGCGCCTCGTGCCGCCCGTCGGGGAAGAACTCCCGGGTCACCCCGGCGGCGTCGAACCCGGCCATCGGTCCGGCGGCCAGCCCCGCGGCGCGTACGCCCACCAGCAGATAGCCGATCTGCAGGGTGGCGTTGAAGCGGGCCTGCTCGGCGCGCGCGGCCCGGTCGGCGAGCCAGTCGCGGGCCTGCGGGCGGTGCGGGTACAGCTCGGGCAGCCGCTCGTGGAAGTCCACGTCGGCGGCGAGCACCGCCGCCAACGGCGCGCTGGCCGTCTTTGCCCGGTTGCTCGACGACACGTATGGCAGCAGCCGGGCCCGCGCCTGCGGCGAGCGCAGCAGCAGCACCCGCAGCGGCTGACCGTTGTAGGCCGTCGGCCCGTACCGGATGAGGTCGTGGATCGCCGCGACCTGGGCGTCGGTGACCGGCTCGTCGGTGAACGTGTTGGCCGTACGGGCCGCCCGGAACAGCATGTCCTGGGCGGCCCGGTCCAGCACGAGCAGGTCCGCCGCGACGGGCGCGCTCACGCCGGGACCGCTGTGGTGTAGCTACCACGGTGATGCACCAGCGGCATGCCGTCGCCGCCGTCGCCCAGGGCGAGCGGTTCGGCGATCACCAGAGTGTGGTCGCCGGCCGGGATGCGGTGCACCACCCGGCAAAACAGCCGGGCCAGCACCCCGCTCAGCAGCGGCACCCCGAACGGGCCGCGTGTCCAGTCCGGGTACGCGGCGAACCGGTCGATGCCGCTGGTGGCGAAGACCGTCGCGGCTTCCTGCTGCCCCGCGGCCAGCAGGTGGACCGCGACGTGCTCGGCGCGGGCCAGCACCGGCCAGCTCGACGACGCCACACCGAGGCAGAACGAGACGAGCGGCGGATCCAACGAGACCGAGGTGAACGAGGTGGCGGTGAACCCGGCCCGGATCGGTGCGCCGATGCCGCCCAGGCAGGCGGGGTCGGTGGAGCGGGCCACCGCGGTGACCACGGTGACGCTTGTCGCCTGCCGCCGCAGCAACGTGCGGAACAGGTTCCGGTCCACCGGTCGCAGCTCTGCCGCGTCCGTCGTCGGACGCTCCACGGTGGTCACGCCGTCACCAGGGCCGGCGCGGCGTACGAGCTGGCCGGTCGGGGCAGGCCGTAGTGCTCGCGCAGGGTCGCGCCGGTGTACTCGGTGCGGAACAGCCCTCGCGCGCGCAGCACCGGCACCACGTGGTCGACGAAGTCGGCCAGCCCTCCGGGCAGGTGCGGCGGCATGATGTTGAACCCGTCGGCGGCGCCCTGGGTGAACCACAGCTCGATCTGGTCGGCGATCTGCTCCGGGGTGCCGGCGACCACGCGGTGACCCCGACCGCCGCCGAGCCGACCGATGAGCTGCCGGACGGTGAGCTTCTCCCGGCGGGCCAGGTCGGTGACGAGCCGGTAGCGGCTCTGGTGCGCCTGCACGGTGTCGGCGTCCGGCAGGTCGGGCAGCGGGGAGTCCAGCGGCAGGCCGGTGAGGTCGATGCCGAGCATCCCGGAGAGCTGGGCGAGGGCGTAGTCGGGGACGATCAGCTCCTCCAGTTCGGCGGCGAGTGCCCGCGCCTCGGCCTCGGTGCCACCGATCACGGGCGCGATGCCGGGCAGCACCTTCACCAGGTCCGGGTCCCGGCCGGCGGCGGTGACCTGCCGACGCAGTTCGGCGTAGAAGCCCTGCCCGTCGGCGAGGGTCTGCTGGGCGGTGAAGACGGCCTCGGCGTACCGGGCGGCGAAGGCGATCCCGTCCGGCGACGAGCCGGCCTGCACGAGCAGCGGCCGGCCCTGCGGCCCGCGGGGGATGTTGAGCGGCCCGCGGACCTGGAACTCCGGCCCGCGGTGGGCCACCTCGTGCACCCGGTCGGTGTCGGCGAAGATCCCGCCGGAGGTGTCGAAGACCAGCGCGTCGTCCTCCCAGCTGTCCCAGAGCTTGATCGCCACGTCGACGAACTCGGCGGCCCGCCGGTAGCGGTCGGCGTGCGCGGGGTGGCTGTCCCGGTTGAAGTTGACCGCCTCCCGCTCCTGGGCGGAGGTGACGATGTTCCAGCCGGCCCGGCCACCGCTGAGATGATCCAGCGAGGCGAACTTGCGGGCGACGTGGAACGGCTCGTTGTAGGTGGTGGAGACAGTCGCGATGAGACCGATGTGCTCGGTCACCGCGGCCAGCGACGCGAGCAGGGTCAGCGGCTCGAAGACGGCCTGGATGTTGTGCCGGGGGTTCGGCCCGACCGAGAGCCCGTCGGCGAGGAACAGCGAGTCGAGAGTGCCGCGTTCGGCGATGCGGGCCAGCTCCTGGAAGTGCCGCACGTCGGCGACCCGGCGGGGGTCGGTGCGGGGGTGCCGCCAGGCGGCCTCGTGGTGGCCGACGCCCATCAGGAACGCGTTGAGGTGCAGGGTTCGAGGCATGGGTTTCTGTCCTATCCGGCGGAGACGTCGACGCGCCACGTGGAGAAGCGGCGTTCGAGGGCGACGAGGAGCTGGTTGACGACCAGACCGATGGCGGAGATCGTGATGATCCCGGAGTACATGTCGGGGATCGCGAAGTTGTACTGCGCGTAGTTGATGAGGTAGCCGAGGCCGGCCTTCGCGCCCACCATCTCGGCCGCGACGAGCACCAGGATCGAGTACGCCCCGGCCAGCCGGACGCCGGTGAAGATGGTCGGCACCGCCGCCGGCAGGATCACCTTCTGGAACAGCCGCAGGTGGTTGAGCCCCATCGAGCGGGCCGAGCGGATCAGCAGCGGGTCGACGCCCTTCACACCGGCGATGGTGTTGAGCAGGATCGGCCAGGAGCACGCGTACAGCACCAGGGCGATCTTCGAGGTCTCGCCCAGGCCGAGGATGAGCACGAACACCGGCAGCAGGGCCAGCGCGGCGGTGTTGCGGAACACCTCCAGCAGCGGGCTGAGCAGCTCCGCGAGGGGCCGGTACCAGCCGATCAGCAGCCCGAGCGGGATCGCGGTGAGCACGGCCAGACCCAGCCCGGCCAGCGACCGGGTCATGCTCGCGCCGACGTGCTCGGCGAGCTGCCCGCTGCGCAGCAGCTCCCACCAGGCCACCAGCACCTCCGACAGCGGCGGCAGGAAAACCCGGTCGACCAGACCGAGCCGGGGTGCGCCCTCCCAGACGGCGGCCAGCGCGACGATCGCGACGCTGCGGTGCAGCACCCTTGCGCCGAGGCCGAGCAACCGACCGGTCCAGCCGGGGGCGGCGGGCGCGGCCACCGCGTCGGGCACGGCCGGCGGGGCCGCCAGCCGGGTGGGACGTTCGACGATGTCAACCAACGCGGGCCTCCTCGGGGTCGGCCGCCGCCGGCGCCCCGCGCCGCGCGTCGGCTCCGGCGACGACGGGGGTACGACCACCGACCGCCCTGGTGTGGGCGGTGCGGCTGCCCGCGGCGCCTTCGGCGGCCTGTGCGGCGCGTACCTCGTCGCGCAGCAGCGTCCAGATCTGGTGCCGGTGGTGGCGGAACGCGTCGGTGGAGCGCACGTCCTCGACGGCGTCCCGGTCGCCGAGGTCGATGTCGATGACCTGCTTGACCCGCCCGGGTCGGGAGGTCAGCACCGCGACCCGCTGACCGAGGTGTACGGCCTCGTCGATGCCATGGGTGATGAACACGATGGTCTTGCCGGTGCGCGCCCAGATGCGCACCAGCTCGTCCTGCAACGAGTCGCGGGTCTGTGCGTCCAGCGCGGCGAACGGCTCGTCCATGAGCAGCACGTCCGGGTCGTACGCGAGGCTGCGGGCGATGGCGACCCGCTGTTTCATGCCACCGGACAGCTCGTGCGGATAGCGGTCGGCGAAGCCGCTCAGGCCCACCAGGTCCAGGTGGTACGCGATCTTCTCGGCACGTTCGGCGCGCGGCACGCCCTTGGCCTCCAGCCCGAACGCCACGTTGCCGGCGGCGGTGCGCCAGGGCAGCAGCGCGTACTGCTGGAAGACGATCCCCCGGTCCAGGCCGGGGCCGGTGACGGGCCGGCCGTCGACGAGCACCTGACCGCCGGTCGGTGCGATGAGCCCGCCGAGCAGGTCGAGCAGGGTGGACTTGCCGCAACCGCTGGGGCCGACGACGACGAGGAACTCGCCGGGGCGTACCCCGAGGGTCACCTGGTCCAGCGCGGTCACCGCGCCGGCGGTCCCACGCCGGGTGGCGCGGACCGGGAAGGATTTGCTCACCCGGTCGAAGAGGATCTTGTCGGTGCTCACGCGTTCCCTCCGTCCACGAAGGGGTTGAAGCGGTTGGTGAAGATGTCGGACGGCTTGGGCCTCTCGCCCTTCAGCTCGCCCTCGGCGGCGAGCCAGTCGATCCAGGTGCCGAACTCCTGCTCGCTGATCACCCCGCCGCGCCCGGCGACGCCGCTGCTCTTCCAGTACGCGACGAGCGACGGATCCTCGTTGCGGCCACGCTTGGCGATGATGTCGCGCATCCGGGCGACCACTGTCTCCCGGGGCTGCGTGCGGGCCCACTCGATGGCCTTGCCGACTCCGGTCACGAACGCCTTGACGGTCTCCGGGTTGCGCTTGATGAAGTCGTCGCGGAAGACGTACGTGCCGGCGCTGAACGCGCCGAGCAGTTCGTAGTCGGTGACGATGGTGCGGAGGCCACCGCCCGCGATCGCCTTGTCCCGGATGACCCCGCCGAGCACCGCGACGTCGATCTGCTTCTTCCGCAGCGACTGCTCGGTGTTGACCGGCGGCAGGGCGACCAGCTCGACCTGCTTGACCTCGGCGGGGGTGAGCCCGCCGCGAGACAGCCAGGTCTTGAGCACCGCCTCGGCGTGGGCGCCGAGAGTGTTCATGCCGACCTTCTTGCCGATCAGGTCACGAGGGTTGCGGATCGGGCTGTTGTCGAGAACGTAGTAGCCCTGGAAGGTCTGCGCGTCCGAGCCGTAGTAGCTGACGACTGCGGTGATCGGCGCGTTGGCGGCGGCGAGTTTGACGATCGCGCCGTTGAACGCGCCGCCGAAGTCGCTCTGCCCGGTGGCGGTGGCCTGGATGTCCTGCGGACCGCCGGTGACGTTGCCGATCCAGGTGAGCTTCACGTCGCCGAGGTAGCCGAGGTCGGCGGCGAGTTCGGGGAGGGTGACCTGGCCGACCGAGCCCTGGTAGCGCAGCTCGGTGGCCTGCCCGGCCTCGGCGTCACCGCCGCAGCCGGCCACGCCGGTGAGCAGGGTCAACGCGGCGGCGGCCGCGAGGCTCCGCAGAAGGGCACGACGGGGTGGGGACATGGGAGGTCTCCTGATCTGTCCACGATGGGAGCGGGGTACGCCCGGATGCGAGGCGTGGAGCCACGCCGCTCCGCGGTGAGCGGGCGAGCGGTGAGAGTGCGGCGACGGAGCCGAGCCGGGGAGAACCGGTCAGCTCAACAGAGCGCGCTCGCGTGCCGGACCAGGTCGACGTGCACGCAAGCGATGAGGAGGAGCTCATCCCGCTGCGACATGACCTCATGCTGCCGCCGGTGGGAGCGACCGGTCAACGGTCTTCCAGAAGGTGAGACTTTCATCGCTGGCGATGTTACGAAGCGCCCCTAGCTGCGTTTACCGCCGCGCAACACCTATCTGTTGGATAGGGATTGTCGGGTCGCGCCGCGCCACCGTCCACCCGGGACGACGAGGGGGTTTCGGAATTCGCCCGTCCGGGAATGTTCGATCTCGACACGGCAGGGAACGGTGACGAGGGGAGACCTCCGATGGGCCTCATGTTTCGCAAGCGCAAGAAGATCGGTCCGCTGATCCTGAACTTCACCGAGAACGGCTTCTCCTCGTGGAGCATCAAGATCGGCCGCTGGTCCTGGAACTCGAAGGCCCGGGCACACCGCGTCGACCTGCCGGGTCCGCTGTCCTGGAAGCAGGACAAGTCCCGGTCGTAGCGTCCCGGGAGTCGAGCGGGGTGCCGGTGATTCACCGGCACCCCGCTCGGCGTCCACCCGCCCCACCCTCACCTCAGCGCGTGGGCGTGATGATCTCGTCGCCGGCGAGGCGGCCGCTGTCGCGCTCGCGGCGTACGTCGCCAGTCTCGACCAGGTTGGTGAGCGCGCGGTTGGCGTCCGCGGCACGGTAGACGGTCGCGGTGAGGGTGTGCCGGCGCAGCTCGGTGACCGGCCGCGGCCCGCCCCGGCGCAGCTCGGCCAGCAGCTCCCCGGCCAGCGGTTCCAGGGCCGGGTCCCCGGCCACGTCCACCGGCGGGGCCGTCGGGTCGGCGGGGTCGCGGTAGCGCACACCGAGTTCCGCGCCGACCGTCCAGAGCGCGTCACGGAGCGCCTCCAGACTCCGGTCCGAACGACTGCCGAACGCGACCACGCCAGCCGCCGCGTCACCCCTCGCGCCGGCCGGAGCTGTCGTGTCAGCCGGACCCGTCGCGTCGGTTGGCAGCACCGGCGCCACCTCGGCGACCAGCGGGAACCCGGCGGCGACGAGGGCCGCACGGGTGACGCCCCCGGCGTGCAGCAGCACCTCGCCGGTGCGGCCGTTGGCGGCGGCGCCGAGCAGGTGCGGGGGCACCTCGCCGGGCAGGTCCAGGAAGCAGAACAGCGGCGATCCGGCCGCGCCGGCCGCCTTCACCGCCACCGGCAGCCGGTCCGGACCGCCGGGCAGCAGGTGCACGGTCACCTCGGCAGGCAACTCCGCCTCGATCGGCCCGAGCCGGGCCGGCAGGTCGGCGGCGCCGTCGGCCAGCACCAGCACCGTCACCTGTCGACCGCGCACCTGGGCGGCGTGGCCGGCGACCACCCGCAGCACCGCCTCCGCTGCGCCGCCGTCGGCGCCGGCCCAGGCCAGCGCGATGGTTGCCCGCCGGGAGCGGTGCAGGGCGGCGGGCAGCCAGGTTGTCACCTGGCGGACCAGCAGCTCACGGAGGAAGTCGGTGGTCCGGTTGGTTGGCATCGGTCCGTTCTACCCTATGGCCGGCTCAGGCCGGCACGGAGATCCCCACGCCACCGCGGGTCTGCCCGCCGTAGCGCTGCCGCTCGGCGTCCAGGTCGAGCCGACCGATGCGCTTGCGGGCGGCCAGGGCGGTGTCGTCGAGCAGGTCGGCCGGGATCAGCCAGACCACCTCGAACTCCAGGCCGTCCGGGTCCTGGCCGTAGAGGCTCTTGGTGGTGCCGTGGTCGGACGCGCCGACCAGCGCCCCGGCGGCGGAGAGCCGCTCGGCGGTGGCGGCCAGCTCGTCGAGGGTGTCGACCTCCCACGCCAGGTGGTAGAGCCCGACGGTGGACCGGCCGGCGGTGGACCGGCCGGCGGCCGCGCCGATCTCGAACAGGCCGAGGTCGTGGTCGTTGGTGGAGTCGGGGGCCTGGAGGAAGGTGGCGCCCCGGAAGCCGTCCGGGGTCATCGCCACCGGGCGGAAGCCCAGCACGTCGCGGTAGAAGGCGACGCTGCGGGCGAGGTCACTGACGTAGAGGACCGCGTGGTTGAGCCGGTGGATACCCATGACCCCAGGCTAGCGCCATTTGGTTGAACGTTCAACCATCGGGGGTATGATGGGCGTCATGACCCGCTGGTTGGACCCCGATGAGCAGCGCACCTGGCGAGCGTTCCTCGCCGCCTCCCGGGCCCTGATGGACACGCTCGACCGCGAGCTGCAACGCGATGCCGGCATGCCGCACGCCTACTACGAGATCCTGGTCCGGCTCTCCGAGGCCCCGGGCCGCCAACTTCGGATGAGCGACCTGGCCGATGCGGCGGGGTCGTCGCGCAGCCGGCTCTCGCACGCGGTGGCCCGCCTCGAGGCGGCCGGCTGGGTACGCCGCGAGGACTGCCCCACCGACCGGCGCGGGCAGATCGCGGTGCTCACCGACGACGGTTTCGCCACCCTCGCCGCCGCCGCCCCGGGCCACGTCGAGGGGGTACGCCGACACCTGTTCGACGCGTTGAGCCCGGCCCAGGTCGACCAGTTGCGCCGGATCAGCGAGACGTTGGCCGAGCACCTGACCAGATCCTGACCGATCGGCACCGGCGCGGGTCTTGTACTTACCGTCGTCGGATGAGCACGATGGGGCGTGTCCTCCGGCTTCGACGAGTTGACTGACCAGGCGCACCACCTCGTGTCCACTGGCGACGTGGTCGGTGCGCAACGGCTGCTCTCCGACGCGCTCACCGACGCCGACCCCCGCCCGGCCAACGCCACGCCCGAGCTGGCCGAGGCGGCCAGCCTCCAGGCGCGGGTGCTCGTCGCCCTCGGCGAGCCGCACTCCGCGCGAGGCTGGGCCGCCTTCGCGTACGCGGCCACCACCCGGTTGCACGGCCGCTCCGACCCCCGCACCGTGGCCGCCGCGGCCACCCTGGCCGCCGTGCTGCACCGGGTGGGCAGCCACTCCCGGGCCGCCCGGCTGTACCAGGAAGTCATCATCGAGCTGACCGCGCAGGACGGGCCGGAGTCGCTGCGGGTGCTGGCCGCGCACGCCGACCTGGCCACCGTCGAGTACGCCCGGGGCCAGTGCACGGTGGCCCGCGACCGCCTCCAGGACGCCTGGGAGCTGCACCGCGAGGTGTACGGCGACGGTCACCCCAGCGGGATCAAGATGCTGGCCCGGCTCGGCGCCATGCAGCGCGACTGTGGGCAGTTCGCCGAGGCGCACGACAACCTGGCGCTGGCCCGCGAGCTGTGCCGGCAGCACCTGGCCGCCGACGACCCGCTGGCGCTGCAGGTGGCGGCTCTCGCCCGGGCAGCGGCCAACCCCGACCATGTCTGCGCCGACGACGCGCCCGCCGACCGGGACGCCCCGGTGGTGCCGGCCGCGCGTACCGCGCCGCACAACGACCGGCCGGTCGAGTCCGCCTACCACCCACCCGCGCCCCCGCCGCGCCAGGTGGACCCGGGGGTGACCGGTCCGGCCGACCGCGACGACGAGGGCCGGGCCGGGCACGGTGTCGGCTCGGTGCCGAACCCTCGGGTGCCGGCCGACGAGCCGGACGGGTCGCCGGGCTTCCGCTGGCCGCCGGACCCGACGGACGAGCCCGCTCCGCACTCCATCGTCCCGCCGGTGCCCCCATCGGTGGCCGGGTTCACCGCCGGCACCGAGGAGACGTCCGGCGTCTACCGGCTGCACCGCCCCGGCGCGTCGACCCAGCCGGACCAACCGGCGGAGCCGTACGCGCCGCTGGAGCCGTACACGCCGTCCCGGCTGCTGCCGGTGCCCGTGCACCGGGCGAAGGCGTCGCCGCGCAACCGGCTGGTGCCGGTGCTGGTGGCCGGCGTCGTCGTGGTGCTGCTGGGCACGGCGGCGGTGATCGCCGGGGTGGCGCGCGTCGGCGACGGGGACGACCCGAAAGCCGGGCCGGACAACGGCTCCCCCAGCGCCGGCCCGACCGGCACGGGTGCGCCGGCCGCCACCGGCACGGCAGCGCCAGCCGCCGCACCCGGCACCCCGCCCGGCGCGGTGAGCCTGCGCGACAACCGGGACAACATCGCTCTGCGCTGGACGTACCCGGCCGGCGGCGAGGGGCCGGTGGTCGTGTCGGCCGGCCGGGCCGGGCAGGAGAAGACGGCGATCGCCACGCTGCCCGCCGGCACCGACAGTTACATCGTCTACGCGCTGAACCGCGCCAACGACTACTGCTTCACCGTGGCCGTCGTCTGGTCCACCGACACCGTCGCGAGCGCCAACCAGGTCTGCACCCGCCGCCGCTGACGTCCCGACCGGCTGAGCGTCGTCATGGTGTGTCGACCGCCGCTTGCGGCCCGTCCCCGGTCGGCGTCCTCGGGAGCAGCAGCCGCACCCGCAGCCCTCGCGGGCCGTCGGCGTCGGTCAGGGTGATGGTGCCGCCCGCGCGGCGGACCAGCTCCCACACGATGGCGAGGCCCAGGCCGGCGCCGCCGTCGTCACGGCCCCGGCCGTCGTCCAACCTGGTGAAACGGTCGAAGACCCGTCGCCGGTCGGCTGCCGGAATCCCCGGGCCGTCGTCGGTCACCGTCACCAGGTGGTACGCGGCATCGTCGTGCGGCTCGGCGGTGAGGACGACGCTGCCCCGCGCGTGCCGGACGGCGTTGTCGACGAGGTTCGACAGCACCCGCCGCAGCTCGGCCGCGTTTCCGGCCGTCCACAGCGGGCCCGGCGGCGGCACGAGGAGCACCGGCGGGGACGGGTACCGGGCGGCGACCTCGGTCATCAGCGCGCCCAGGTCGACCGGGCCGGTCCCCCGGGCCGGCGGCATCTCGTCCAGGCGGGCCAGCAGCAGCAGGTCGTCGACCAGCCGACTCAGCCGCTCCGTGTCGGCGAGCAGGTTGACGGTCACCGCCGTCCAGTCCGTACGGTCGGCGAGCCGCTGGGCCACCTCCAGCTCGGTGCGGATGTTGGTGAGCGGGCTGCGCAGCTCGTGGGCCGCGTCGGAGACGAAGGCGCGCTGCCGGGTCCGGGCCGACTCCAACCGGTCCAGCATCCCGTTGAGGGTGACCGCCAGCCGGTGGATCTCGTCGGCGGAGGCGGGCACCGGCAGGCGGCCGCCGCCCGCGCGGCCGGTGATCTCCTCGGCGCCCCGGCGCAGCGCTTCCACCGGACGCAACGTCGCACCGATCACCCGCCACGCCACCCCGGCCAGGGTCGCCACCAACAGCGGGAACGCCACCAGCAGGATGGCGCGTACCACGTGCGTGCTGTGCCGGACGTCGGCCATCGACCGGGCGACCAGGACGGTGAGCGGATCCGCTGCCGTGCCGGCGGGTACGGCGACCACCCGAACCGGGCCGGTGAGCCCGGCTCGCTCCGCCGGCACCACCAGACGCTGACGGCGACCGGTGTCCAACCGCTCGGGGCGGACCATCGGGACCAGCCGGTCCGCGTCGATCGAGGCGGCCCGGATCCGACCCTGCGCGTCGATCACCTGGACCCGGACCTGCCCGCCGGCCACCGGCAGCGGGTCGGGCAGGGCGTCCTCGGCGGCGAGCAGAACCACCGCGTCGGCGGTCCGGAACGCCTCGGTGTCCACGGTGCGCTGGAGCACGAAGCCGAGCGCGCCCAGCAGCACCGCCCCGCCGAGGGCCAGCCCGAGGGTGAGACCGACCACGCCGAGCGCCGTGAGCCGCCCGCGCAGGCCCAACCCGCGCAGACCCCACCCGGGCAACCGGCGGACCCGACGACCACCCACCGGGTCGGCCGGTGTCACGTCGCCAGCCGGTAGCCAGCGCCCCGGACGGTTTCCAGCCGGTCCCGGCCGAGCTTGCGACGCAGATAGCCGACGTACACCTCGACCGCGTTGGGCGCCGTCTCCAGGCTGGCGTCCCACACGTGGTCCAGCAGTTCGATCTTGGAAATCACCTGGCCGGGACGACGCATCAGATAGTCCAGCAACGCGAACTCCCGCGCGGTCAACGTCACCTCGGCGTCGGCACGGGTCACCCGTCGGCGGGCCGGATCCAGCCGCAGGTCACCAACCGTCAGCACGGTGGGGCGTTCCGGCGCTCCCCGACGCAGCAGGGCCCGCAGACGGGCCAGCAGCACCACGTACGAGAAGGGCTTGGTCAGGTAGTCGTCGGCGCCGCAGTCCAGGCCGTCGGCCTGGTCGTACTCGCCGTCCTTGGCCGAGAGCATCAGGACCGGCAGCCAATGCTGCTCGGCGCGCAGCCGGCGGACGAGCTCATAGCCGGACAGCCCGGGCAGCATCACGTCGAGGATCATCGCGTCGTACCCGCCGTGCCGGGCCGCGTCCAGTCCGGCGGGGCCGGTCGCCGCCACGTCGACTGCGAACCCCTCCGCCTGCAGGCCGCGTTGCAGAGCAGCCGCCAGCCGGGCCTCGTCCTCCACCACCAACAACCGCACGGTCCAAGGGTGCCACCCGGGTCAAAGCCGAAGGTTCGGCGTCCTCAGCGCCTTCACAGCGCCGACCGGGCAGGATGTCTGGCAGGAGGTGCACCATGTCGATCCTGAGAAGCCGTCCCGTCCTGCGCTGGCTGGTCCCGGCGGCCGCCGGCGTCGCCGTCATCGGCGGAGGCGCCGCGATCGGCACGTTCGCCGCCGAGGCGGAGCCGAGCCTGCCGCCGCGTACCGCCGCCCAGCTCCTGGTGGATCTTCAGACCTCCCGGCTGGAGGGGTTGTCCGGGACGGTCGTGCAGCGTGCCGACCTCGGTCTGCCGCCGCTGGTCGGGCTGATTCCCGGCAACGACCTGACCGCCCTGCTGACCGGCACGCACACCCTGCGGGTCTGGTATTCCGGGCCGGAGCGGCAGCGCGTCGCGCTGATGGACACCCTCGGCGAGCAGGACGTGATCCGCAACGGCCGGGACGTGTGGACCTGGGAGAGCCGGGGCAACACCGCGCGCCATCGCACGCTGGGTGACCCGGGCACCACCGGAAAGCCGGGTCCCGCGGCGACGCCGAGCCTCCCCGCCACCCCGCAGGAGGCCGCCGACCTGGCGTTGGGCGCGATCGATCCGAGCACCGAGGTAAGCGTCGGCCGCTCGGCCACCGTCGCCGGCCGGGACGCCTACGAGTTGGTGCTCCAACCGCGCGACCGCGACTCGCTGGTGCACCAGCTGCGGATCGCCATCGACGCCGCGCAGCACGTGCCGCTGCGCTTCGAGGTGCTCGCCAAGGGCAGCGACCAGCCGGCGTTCGAGATGGCCTTCACCCAGGTCGACTACCGGCGTCCCGACGCCGACCAGTTCGCCTTCAACCCGCCACCCGGGGTGGCCGTCACCGAGGAGACCGCCGAGCGGCCATCCGCGGGCCGGCCCGCGCCGGCCGCACCGGGCGGAGACCCGCAGCTGCGTACCGTGGGCGACGGCTGGGCCACCGTCCTGGTCGCGCGACTGGACGGGACCCCGGGCAAGACGGCCGCCGGCAAGCCGGCCGGCGCGGCGCCGGACGCGGACGTGTCGAAGCTGCTCGGCGGGCTGCCTGCGGTCAGTGGGGACTGGGGCAGCGGCCGACTGCTCACCGGGAAGCTGTTCAGCGTGCTGCTCACCGACGACGGTCGGGTGCTCGCCGGAGCGGTCACCCCCGAGCGGCTCTACCAGGTGGCCCGCGGCTGATTTCCCGAAGCGCTCACGCCGGGTCGACCAGATGGTCGGCCCGGCGTCCGTGCTGGTGTGACTCGAATCGGCCCGGTCGGCTTGGTGACAGCGGGCGGGCCGCGCTATCTTCAACAATTCGAGGGCACAAAAAAGAACGGCATAAAAGCCGTTCCTGCAAAGCATTCTAATCTTAAGGGAGACGGCTTGTCAAGGCACTCCGGCGGTACCGGTGAATTGCCGGTCGACGACGAGATCGGCCGCGAGCAGGAGTACGTCTCGATGCTCTACGACCGGCTGGACGGGCTGCGTGAGCAGGCCACCCACCGGCTCACCGCCGAGCTGCGCAACACCGGCGGCACCCTCCAGGACCGCTCCCAGCGCGACAGCTCCGTGGCGATGTACGCCGACCAGGTCGAGCAGTTCTCCGCCGTGGAGAATGGTCTCTGCTTCGGGCGGCTCGACGGCGACGACGACTCCCGCCGCTACATCGGCCGAATCGGGATCTTCGACACCAGCGGTGACTACGACCCGCTGCTGATGGACTGGCGGGCCCCCGCCGCGCGTCCGTTCTACCTCGCCACCGCCGCCAACCCGCAGGGCGTACGCCGACGGCGGCACCTGCGCACCCGCCAGCGCAAGGTGACCGGGCTCAACGACGAGGTGCTCGACATCGACAGCGCCTCGCCGGGCGGGCACGAGGAGCTGACCGGTGAGGCGTCGCTGCTCGCCGCCCTCAACGCCGGCCGGACCGGCCGGATGCGCGACATCGTGGAGACCATCCAGGCCGAGCAGGACGCGATCATCCGCGCCGATCTGCCCGGCGTCATGGTCGTCCAGGGCGGCCCCGGCACCGGCAAGACGGCGGTCGCCCTGCACCGGGCGGCGTACCTGCTCTACACACACCGGCGGGAGCTGTCCAGCCGCGGTGTGCTGCTGGTCGGCCCGAACGCGACGTTCCTGCGCTACATCTCCCAGGTGCTGCCCACACTGGCCGAGACGGGCGTGCTGCTGCGTACCCAGGGTGATCTGTTTCCCGGGGTGAGCGCCCAGCGCGTCGAGCCGGCCGAGACCGCGGCGCTCAAGGGACGGGCGGTGCTCGCCGAGGTGCTGGCGCTGGCCGTCCGGGACCGGCAGTGGGTGCCCGACGAGCCGCTGGAGATCGAGGTCGAGCGCGAGGTGCTGACCCTCGACCCGGAGACGGTGCGCGCCGCCCGCGACCGGGTGCGCCGCACTGACCGGCCGCACAACCTGGCACGGGCGCTGTTCGACGTGGAGATCGTGCACGCGCTCGCCGACCAGGTGGCGGAGCGGATCGGCGCCGACCCGCTGGGCGGGGACAATCTGCTCGACGAGGCCGACCGCGCCGAGATCCGCCGCGAGCTGCGCGAGGAGACGGAGATTCAGGCCGCCCTCGACCGGCTGTGGCCGGTGCTCACCCCGCAGCGCCTGCTCGCCGACCTGTACGCGGACCCGGACCGGATCGCCGCCGCCGCGCCGATGCTCACCGACGACGAGCGCGCCCGGCTGCATCGCGAGCCGGGTGGTTGGACGCCCGCCGACGTGCCGCTGCTGGACGAGGCCGCCGAGCTGCTCGGTGAGGACGAGCGGGCCGCCGCCGCCCGCCGGGACCGCATCCGGATGATGGAACGGGAGTACGCCGAGGGCGTCCTGGAGATCGCCCGGGGTTCCCGCTCGATCGACGTCGAGGACGAGGCCGAGGGCGGTGAGATCCTCGGCGTGACCGACCTCATCGACGCCGACCGGCTGCTCGAGCGGCAGGAGGAGGCCGACCGGCTGACCACCGCGCAGCGCGCCGCCGCCGACCGGACCTGGGCGTTCGGGCACGTGATCGTGGACGAGGCGCAGGAGTTGTCGCCAATGGCGTGGCGGCTGCTGATGCGCCGCTGCCCGAGCCGGTCGATGACGATCGTCGGGGACGTGGCACAGACCGGCGCGCTCGCCGGGACGCCGTCCTGGGCCGATGCCCTCGCCCCCTACGTGGCGCAGCGCTGGCGGCTGACCGAGCTGACGGTCAGCTACCGCACGCCGGCCGAGATCATGGCGGTCGCCGCCGACGTACTGGCCGAGATCGACCCGGCGCTGCGACCGCCGCGCTCGGTGCGCGAGAGCGGCGTACCACCGTGGGACCGGGCGGTGCCCGACGAGCAGTTGCCCGCGGAGCTGGTGTCGGCGGCGACGCGCGAGGCCGCCGGGCTGACCGAGGGCCGGCTCGGCGTCATCGTGCCGGCCAGCCGGGTGGACGCGCTCGGCGCGGCGTTGACCGCCGCGCTGCCCGAGGCCACGGTGGGCGAGCAACCGGAGCTGGAGAGCCGGGTGGTCGTGCTGACGGTCGCGCAGGCCAAGGGGCTGGAGTTCGACTCGGTGCTGGTGGTCGACCCGGACCGGATGGTGGCGGAGTCGCCGCGCGGGCGCAGCGACCTGTACGTCGCGCTCACCCGGGCCACCCAACGCCTGGGCGTCCTGCGCCCCTGCCGCTGACCGACCGCCGCGCCCCCGCTGACCGGCCGGTCGGCGGGGGCGGGCTCACCGTCGGTCAGTCGGTCGAGCGGTCCCGGATGGACTTCGCCGGCCCGGTGGCGGACGTGGACTGGTCGCTGGTGCTGCCGCCCATCGGGGTGCTCAGACCGCCGGTGGTGGCATCCCCGGTCGTCGTCGGAGCCACCTTGCCCGGGTGCCGCTCCGGCTGGCGGGCCACCCGACGCACACTCGCCGGGCCGGCCGTGCCACCGGTGGTGGTCACCGCACCCTGCCCACCGACCGGGCCGCCATCGTGCAGCACCCGCGGATCGACCCGTTCGTGCGCGGGGTCGAGTGGGTCGTCTCGCTGGATCTGGCTCTCCACGTCGGTGGGGGGCACTGTCACCTCGTCGAGGGCGCCCTCGCCGTACACACTGCCGGCGATCCGGTTCTCGGCCTGCCGGGCGGCCTCCTGCCGCATGTCGTCCTCACGCACGGTCATCACCTCGCAGAAGCTGTGGAACCGACTGCGTGCCCGGCCACCGGTCGGCCAAACCCGCGGCACCCGCGTGCCGAGCGGGAAACGGACATCCGCCCCGATGGGTCGGAAAGTGCCCGCGCGGCGCGGGTCGCGCCGGCAGTGGCACGGCCCCGGCCGCCGTCGATTCTTTTTCGGCTGAGGGAGTGTTACCTGGTCCCGGGCCTCGGGTAGTCGGGGGGTGTCCCCGCCGTGAAAGCGAACCGTGCCGTGGCCGAAACGCGGTAGCGGGGCGAGGGAATGCAGGTACGACTCATCGCATCCTGAGGAGGACCAGATGAGCACGCAGGCTGCTTCCACCCGGCCGATGAACCGGCCGATGAACGACCCGCAGAATCCCGCCGCGATGCGGGAGACGCAGCAGATGCCGGTCATGCACGACGGGCGTCGCAACGACATGCAGGCACCTGGTACGGAGACCAAGCAGGCCTTCAAGACCACCGAGTTCTGGATCTACCTGATCGCGGTGGCCGCCGTACTGGGCGCGTCGCAGGTCGTTGGGCGGAACTCGGCCGGAGTGGACATCTTCCGGGCCGACAACGCCTGGTTCCTGATCACCCTGCTGACGCTGGGCTACCTCGGTAGCCGCGGTCTGGCCAAGGCCGGCAGCAACTGGCGCAGCAGCGAGGAGCGCAAGGCCCGGCACTGACCGGGTGACAGCACAGCGCACGGTGGCCTCCGGGAGGATCTCCCGGAGGCCACCGTCGTGTGTGGAATCGCTACTCGTCGCCGCCGAAATCCCCGAAGTCTCCGCCGAAGTCGCCCTCGAACGCGTCCTCGATCATCTCGCCGGCGATCATGCCGCCGGCGACGCCGAGCGCCGCGCCGGCGACCACGCCGCCCACGCCCATGCCGCCACGCCCGTGACCGTGACCCGGACCGTAGCCGTGACCGCGGCCGTACTGGGAGCGCAGGCTGCCGTAGCGGGACGTCGTCTCGCGCAGCCACCCGTCGACGACCTGCGCCCAGTCCACGCGGTCGACGTCGGCGTGGGACACCTGGTAGCGGCCGAACGCGTCGTGCCCGGCGCTCAGGAAGCCGCCGCGCTTGTCACACTCCAGGATCACCTCGACGCCGCGCTGGCTCGTCACGAAGGTCAGCTCGACCTCGTTGATGGTGCTCGCGTACTGCGGGGAGGCGAAGAACTCGATCTCCTGGTAGAACGGCAGCGTCTGCTGCACGCCCCGGATGTGGCCGCGCTCCAGGTCGGCGTGCTTGAACCGGAAACCGAGCCGCTGGAACGCCTCCAGGATCCGCTCGTGCACCGGCAGCGGGTGCACCGCCACGTGGTCCAGGTCGGTCTTGTCGACCGCGCGGGCCACCGACAGCTCCGTCCGCAGGCCCATCGTCATGCCGTGCAGGCGCTGGCCGTACACGTCGGTGATCGGGGTCTCCCACGGCACCGGGAGCTGGAACGGGATCGACAGCTCCTGCTTGGGCGCGAGCTGGAACGCGCCACTGACGGCCATCCGATGAAACTCCATGGTGCCCGCGTACTCCGTGTCGTGGCCCTCGACCTCGACCCGGGTGACCAGACCGATCACCACCTGCTCGATGGCCGCCGGGCTGTCACCGCCGACGAGGTTGACCTGCCCGTCGAGGGTCAGGCCGGGCCGGGTGTTGGGGTTGGTCAGCACGGTGTCCACACTGGGACCGCCCACACCGAACGCGCTCAACATCTTCTTGAAGACCATCGAAACTCCTGTGCGACAGCCGACCGCTCCTGTGTTGGAGTCGGACGTTGACTCGACGGGCACCCTATCCAGCACCCCTGTGAGGTGGCTGTGAAGCGAGACGCGTCTCCACGTCCGCGATCGCCAGGTCGGCGGCCCGATCCGGGTCGTCTCCGGCCCGCCTCAGCAGCGCATCCGCGAACCAGTGGTCGGTGACGCCCGGCCCGTCGGTGACCTCGAGATACAGGCCGAGGTCACACCGTTCGCCGAAGATGGCGACCCGCAGATCGGGACGGCGGCGGTGAATGACGTCGAGAATCCGCCACACCGCGTCGTCGCGCTGGACGCGGCGCACCGGGTCACATTCGAGCAGGGCCTGGGCGACACGATCCGCGCTGGGATCGAATCCGTCCAGCAGCGGCAGCAACGACGGGTCCGCCAGGTACGCGGCGGCCTGGAAGGTGAACGAGTGGACCTCGTCCCGGGCGAGCAGCTCACGTACCAGTGGAAGCGCACGTGCGTCCCGCCGCCGGGCCAACCCTCGGGCGCCCTCCGCGCGTACCTCCGGGTCGACATCGCGGGTGCGGTCCCACAGCGCCTGCCGGACGGCGTTCCCGTCCGCGGTGCTCACCCAGCCGAGCCCAAAGGTGGCCCATTCCCGCACCGTCGGGTCGGCGTCCGTGCACAGGTCGAGCAATACCGCCTCACCCGCCTCGGCCGGAGGATCGTCGAGGACCGCCGGCACCGCGACCGCGACCTGGAACCGTACGTCGCTGTCGGGGCTGCTCGCGAGGGTGACCAGGGTGGGCAGCGCGCGGGGATCGCAGGTGGCGCCCAGGGCGCGCGCGATCGACCAGTGCACCTCGGGATCGACTTCGGTGCCGGCGAGCGAGATCAGGGCCGTCGCGGCGGCGGCACGCAGGTCGTCCCCGTGCACGTCACTCGCGAAGCCGAGCAGGTCGCACGCCGCCGCGCGCACCACGCGGTCCGCGTCGGCAAGGTGCCCGACCGCCAGACCGACGGCCACCGAACCCGAGTCGGCCGCCTGCCGGAGCAGCTCCGATCCGTCGTCGGAGTCGCCCGAGTCGACGACGCGACGCAGCCGCTGCACCGCCTGGTCGAAAAGGTCCGCCACCTCGTACGTCTCCACGACCGGGATGGTGCCCGCGGATCGGTGGGTGCCGCCACCCAATTGCTGATCAACTCGACATCGCCGATGTGGGGGTATCAACTCGCCGGGACACCCCAACGTCGGCGATGTCGAGTCGATCACGGCTCGGTGCGGGCGAACCTGCCGTCCTTGACCCCGTTGACGAACGCCGCCCAGCCGCTGACGCCGTAGAGGAGGGTCGCCGCCGCGCGGTCCTTGCTGTCGCGCACCGCCACCCGACCAGAGCCGTCGAGAACAGGCCCCGCCTCGACGCAGTTGCCGCCGTTGTCCGGGCTCCTCGTGCTGATGTGCCAGGCGACATGAGGCGTGGACTCGCTCATGACAGCTCCTCTGCGAGTGCTGTGATCAGCTTCGCCGACTCAGTCGCACTGAGTGCGGCCTCCCGGAGGCGATCGTACGCGCGGACGTACCGCGAGGCATTGTCCGATTCCAGGAAGAGCCGCCCACCGAGGGTTTCAGCATGGGCGACGTCCGAGTAGGGGGAAGGCATCCGGAAGAGCCAGAAGGTGCCGTCCAGGCCCGCGTGCAGCCCGAGGGTCAGCGGGAGGACACGGATCTCGACGGTCGGCTTCGCGGTGGCGCGCGCCAGGTGGGCCAGTTGAGCAGCCATGACGCTTCTACTCATGACAGGCCGCCGCAGGGCCGTCTCCTCGATGATCACGGCGAGTCTCATCGGCGAAGGACCATCCAGCAACCGCTGCCGATCCATGCGCAGTTGGACCCACCTCCGGATCTCGACCTCGCTCGCGGAGCTGGGCTCGGCATTCCTGATGACCGCCTCGGCGTAGTCGAGCGTCTGAAGCAGACCGGGTATCAGATGCGCCGCGTAGGTACAGACCTCATCGGCTCTCGATTCCAACCACGGGAAGTCAATGAACGAGTTGTCGTAGATCGTCTTGTCGAAGCCGTTGTCCCAGCGGTCGACGCGCCAGGCGTCCTGCGCGAGCTGGATGAGCCGCTCCCGTTCTCGCTCCTCGTAGACGCCGTAAAGGTCCAGCAACGCCACGACGAGATCTCTCCGGAAGGGCCATTCCGCCCTCTCGTAGCGAGCCAGCGACGAGAAGTCACGCTCAAGGTACTGCGCGACGTACTTGAGGGTGAGCCCACGCTTCTCGCGCAGCTCACGCATCTGCTGGCCCAGCCATTGGGCACGCAGGGTTCGAACGAACGGCTCTCTGTTCGCGGCCATGCTCACCTCTCCGGGGCACCCAAAAAAGGATTCCGTTGGTGTCGTTGCACCAATACCGAGGCCACTGGAAACGTGGCCTGCGGGTGAGGGTGATCGCCGGCCCCCGGGGACGCCCGGTGCAAACGCGGCAACCGCGGCTGTGCCAACAGCCGAAAAGGTGACGAGAGGCGGCCTCGCGAGTGGCAGTCGCATACCGGTTCTCGTCGGGTCTCAACTAGAGCGTCGGGATGTGCGAATCCGGGCTCCGAACCGACTTGACCGAATACCTACCACGAAAAGGGGCGCTCTCGCGACCTCGACCCGCCCATCGACCGACGACGACAGAGGTGACCGATGGCCAGAGGCACGTTCTACGACGGCAGCCGGCTGCATCCGCGGCACGTCCGCGACCGCCAGTTCGCCACCGTCGGCTTCGGCCGGCGGGGCCTCAACCCCAGCGAGGTGCGGCGGTTCCTGCACCGCGTCGCGCTCGATCTGACCGCGCTGCACCGTGACCTGGCGTTGCTCAGCGAGGAGAACGCGCGGGTGAAGCGGGCGCTGCGTGCCCGGCAGAGCACCGGGCCGGAGAGGCGTCAGCGGTGATTCCGCCGGACCGGATCTTCGTACCGCTGCCTCGGGCCGCCGTGCTGGCATTCACCGAGCCGGCCGAACCGCCGCCCCGACACGTGATTCACCTGCCGGTGGCGGTCGCCGACCTGGCCGAGGCGCTGAACCTGGCCCGTAGGCTCGCCCGTTCGCTGACCTCGACCACGCAGGTCGACGTCGCCGGGACCACCGTCTCGGCCGAGGACGCGCAGCACGTACGACATTGGGTTTTCTGCGACCGGATCATGCCTGATCGCCGCCGGTGTGTGCGGCAGGCGGACCACGGCGGCGCCTGCCTGCCCGTCGACGGGCCCTAGACGCCCTGCCAGCCGGTCACGTGTCGACGACGACCAACTCGCCGACCTGTTCGCCGATCGTGGTGCGGGCGTCCGCCGGCAGCCCACGGTCGGTGATCAGTACGTCGGCCGCCTCCAGTGGGGCGATGGTGGCGATGCCGATCGTCTCCCACTTGGTGTGGTCGGCGAGCACCACGAGCCGGCGGGCCGCGCCGATCAGACACCGGTTGACGCCGGCCTCCAGCAGGTTCGGCGTGGTGAAGCCGGTACGCGGGCTGAGCCCGTGCACACCCAGGAACAGCAGATCGACGTTGAGCGCGCTGATCGCGGCCTCGGCCACCGGGCCGGTCAGCGCGTCGGACGGGGTACGGATGCCGCCGGTCAACACGACAGTCTGGTCGGCGCGCGGGTTCTGGTAGAGCGCGTCGGCCACCGGGATCGAGTTGGTCACCACGGTCAGCCCGTGCACATCGGAGAGCAGGGTGGCCAGCGCGGCGGTGGTCGTCCCGGCGGACAGCGCGATGGCCATCCCCGGCTCCACCATCATGGCTGCCCGCTCGGCGATCGCCCGCTTCTCCGTCTGCTGGCGGATCGACTTCGCGGCGAACCCGGGCTCCTCGGCCGAGCCCGGCCCGGCCAGGGTCGCTCCGCCGTGGACCTTGTCCACCAGGCCGCGCTCGGCCAGCACCTCCAGGTCGCGCCGGATCGTCATGTCGGACACGCCGAACCGGCTGACCAGGTGGCTCACCCGCACGCCGCCACGCTGGCGGATCAGATCAAGGATGGCGGTCTGCCGCTGCTGGGCCAGCATCTGGGGAACCTCCTTCGCATCGTGGCTGTCGCCCAAATCAGGCCCGGTCCTCGCGGACCACGGCCACCTCGCCGGCCGGCACTGTCAGCTCACCCGTACACCGCGTCCCGGTCAACAGCTCGGTGCCGCTTGCTGCGACGCGTACCTCGGTCTCGGTGTGGTTGATCGCGAACAGCCAGGTCCGCTCGCCGTCGCGCCGTCGTACCACCTCCACCCCGGTCGGCGCCTGCGCCACCGGACGGACCCCGGCCTCGTCGAGCAGCCGGGCGACGAGCCGGTCGGTGGCCGGCTCGTCCAGCCGGGTGCCGACGTACCAGGCGGCGCCCGCGCCGACCGGCCGCCGGGTCAGCGCGGGCACGCCCGGCAAGGGCCCATCGGTGTACGACGCCAGCACCTCGGCGTCGTCGGCGTGCAGCCATTCGGTCCACACGTCGGCGGTGCTGCCGTCGTCGAGCCGGACCCGCTCGCCCTCGCGCAGCGGGAAGAACTCCTCGGTCCGTACGCCGAGCAGGTCCCGGAACGCGCCGGGGTAGCCGCCCAGCCGGATGTGGTCGTTGGGGTCCACGATGCCGCTGAAGTAGGTGACGGCTGCCGTGCCACCGGCCTCGACGAACCGGCGCAGCGCGTCGGCGTCGGCGTCGCGGACCAGGTAGAGGGTGGGCACCAGGACCAGGCGGTAGTCGCTGAGGTCGGCCGACGGGTGGACGATGTCGGCGGTCACGCCGGCACGCCACAACGCGCCGTAGAGGGCGTTGATCCGGTCGGCGTAGGTGACGTCGGCGCTGGGGTGCGAATCCAGCTCGACCGCCCACCAGGCCTCCCAGTCGAACAGGATCGCCACGTCGGCGTCCACCCGGCTGCCGCGGATCTCGGCCAGCGCCTTGAGGTCCGCGCCGAGCTGGCAGACCTCGCGGAACACCTTGGTGTCGGGGCCGGCGTGTGGCACCAGCGCGGAGTGGAACTTCTCCGCGCCGGCCCGGGAGGCCCGCCACTGGAAGAACAGCACCCCGTCGGCGCCGCGGGCGACGTGCGCCAGGCTGTTGCGGCGCAGCTGCCCGGGCAGCTTGGCCACGTTGCGCGGCTGCCAGTTGACAGCGCTTGTGGAGTGCTCCATGAGCAGCCACGGGTCACCGCCGGCGACGCCCCGGGTGTGGTCGGCGGCGAACGCCAGCCCGAGGTGCGCCTGCGGGTTGGCGGCGGTCAGGTAGTGGTCGTTGGACACCAGGTCCACATCGGGGGCCCAGGAGTGGTAGTCCATGTGCTTGACGCCCATGCCGATCATGAAGTTGGTGGTGACCGGTTGGCGGACCAGCGTCGCCAGCACCTCGCGTTCCGCGCGCAGTTGGGCGCGCTGCTCGTCGGAGGAGAAGCGCAGGAAGTCGAGTTGCTGGGTGGGGTTGGCGAAGGTCGGCGCGGTGCGCGGCGGGTTGATCTCGGCCCAGTCGCCGTAGCGCTGGCTCCAGAAGGCCGTGCCCCAGGCGTCGTTGAGCCGGTCCAGGTCGCCGTAGCGTTCCCGCAGCCACCCCCGGAACGCCTCGGCGCTCACGTCGCAGTAGCAGTGCACGTTGTGGCAGCCCAGCTCGTTCGAGACGTGCCACATGACCACTGCGGGATGCTCGGCGTACCGGCCGGCGACCGCTCGCACCAGCTCCAGGGAGCGCTCGCGGAACACCGGGGAGCTGGGGCAGTACGCCTGCCGGCCGCCCGGCCAGAGGATCGCGCCGTCGGCCCGGCGGGGCAGCGTCTCCGGGTGCGCGCGGGCCAGCCAGGGTGGCGGGCTGGCGGTGGCGGTGGCCAGGTCGACCTGGATGCCGCCGTCGTGCAGCAGATCCAGGACCCGGTCCAGCCAGCCGAACTCGAACCGGCCCGGGGCGGGCTCCAGCAGAGCCCAGGAGAAGATGCCGACGGAGACCAGGTTGACCCCGGCCCGGCGCATCAGCTCGACGTCCTCCGACCAGGTCTGCTCGGGCCACTGCTCGGGGTTGTAGTCGCCGCCGAAATAGATGCCGTTCCCCTGCCATCGCCGCATGACAGCTGAGGGTGCACCCGCCGCCGTACGGAAGTCAACAGGTTCCAACATCGACTTTGTTTCCAACGTTTACCACGTAACAGCCGTATCACGACTGGGTTATCAGAGGCGAACAGCCCTCTTGACAGCGGCCTATGGAGGGGTAGCTTGAGGCCCCAACTGGCCGATCGTGTTCGCCAATGTGGATTCTCGGTGGATCACGATGCGTATCCACAAGGCCGGACGCTCTCTTCACCACCCCTGACGGCCCTTGGGCGTAGCACCTCTTCATCCGCAGGAGGCACAGATGTCCCGTCCCCGATCCCAAGCCGAGTACCTGGCTCGGCTCGTACCGCCCTCCGTCGCCGGCATCAACCGACGGTCGCTGCTGGCCGGCGCGGCCGGCACGGGCGCGCTGCTCGGCACCGGTCTGCTCGCCGGCTGCGGCGACGACTCCGGCTCCGGCGGGTCCAGCAAGGACGTGTCGCTCGGATCCAACCAGTCCGACCCGAAGCCCAAGGACGTCCTCGCGAAGGTCGCCGACGGGTTCAAGACCGCCTCCGGCGTGCAGGTCGCGATCAACACGGTCGACCACAACACGTTCCAGGAAAACATCAACAACTACCTCCAGGGCAAGCCGGACGACGTCTTCACCTGGTTCGCCGGCTACCGGATGCGCTTCTTCGCCCAAAAGGGCCTGGCCAGCGACATCAGCGACGTGTGGGGCAAGCTCTCCGGCTACTCGGACGCCTTCAAGAAGGCCTCCACCGGCGACGACGGCAAGCAGTACTTCGTCCCGGCGTCGTACTACCCGTGGGCCGTCTTCTACCGCAAGTCGGTCTGGCAGCAGCACGGCTACCAGGTGCCCACCACGCTGGACCAGTTCACCGCGCTCGGGGCGCAGATGAAGAAGGACGGCCTCATCCCCATCGCCTTCGCCGACAAGGACGGCTGGCCGGCGATGGGCACCTTCGACATCCTCAACCTGCGGATCAACGGCTACCAGTTCCACGTCGACCTGATGGCCGGCAAGGAGGCCTGGACCTCCGACAAGGTCAAGAAGGTCTTCGACACCTGGGCCGGCCTGCTCCCCCTGCACCAGCCGGACAGCCTCGGCCGCACCTGGCAGGAGGCGGCGCAGTCGCTGCAGCAGAAGAAGAGCGGGATGTACCTGCTCGGTCTCTTCGTCGGGCAGCAGTTCAGCAACGACGAACAGAGCGACCTGGACTTCTTCACGTTCCCCGAGATCGACCCGTCCATCGGCGCGAAGGCCCTGGACGCCCCGATCGACGGCTACATGATGGCCCGCAAGCCCAAGAACGAGGACAACGCCCGCAAGCTGATGGAGTACTTCGGCGGCAAGACCGCCGCGGACATCACGGTCAAGAGCGACCCGACCACCCTGGTCGCCAACACCGGCGCCGACGTCAGCGGCTACACCGCGCTGCAGAAGAAGGCCGCCGAGCTGGTCGGGTCGGCCACCGAGATCGCGCAGTTCCTCGACCGGGACACCCGGCCGGACTTCGCCTCCACGGTGATGATCCCGGCGATCCAGCAGTTCATCAAGAACCCCAAGGACATCGACGGTCTCACGTCGTCCATCGAGAACCAGAAGAAGTCGATCTTCACTGACTGACGGCGGAAGGGGGAGGACATCGTGTCCGACCTGCCCCTGATCCAAGCGGATCGCGCCGTGCCGCCGCCGGCAGCGACCACCTCAACGGGTGGTCGTCGCCGGCGGCTACGGCTCCTGTCCCGCACCGACCGCGTGGTCATCACGCTGATGGTGCTCGTCCCGCTGCTGCTCGTCACCGCCTTCGTCTGGTTGCCGGCGCTGGCGACCGTGGTGCTCTCCGGCACCGACTGGGACGGCATCGGCCCACTGAACGAGATCGACTTCGTCGGCGCTCGCAACTACAGCGACGTCGTGAACATCTACCCGCCGTTCGTGCCGGCGATCCAGCACAACCTGCTCTGGCTGGCCGTGCTGTTCGTGGTCGCCACCCCGTTCGGCATGTTCCTGGCCGTGCTGCTCGACAAGGAGCTGCGCGGCAGCCGCTTCTACCAGACGGCGTTGTACCTGCCGGTGGTGCTCTCGCTGGCGCTGATCGGCTTCGTCTGGCAGCTGCTGTACTCCCGCGACCAGGGTCTCATCAACGCCGTCTTCAACAGCAACGTCGACTGGTACGGCGACTCGAACGTCAACATCTGGGCGGTCATGATCGCCAGCGGCTGGCGGCACGTCGGCTACATCATGCTGCTCTACCTCGCCGGCCTGAAGGGCGTCGACCCGTCGCTGCGGGAGGCCGCCGCCGTCGACGGCGCGTCGGAGCGCCGGACGTTCTTCCGGGTGGTGTTCCCGGTGCTGCGGCCGATCAACATCATCGTGCTGGTGGTGACGGTGATCGAGTCGCTGCGCGCGTTCGACCTGGTCTGGGTCGTCAACAAGGGACGCAACGGTCTGGAGCTGATCTCGGCGCTGGTCACCCAGAACGTGGTGGGTGAGGCGAGCCGGATCGGCTTCGGCTCCGCGCTGGCGACGATCATGCTGGTCGTCTCGCTGGTCTTCATCACCATCTACCTGGCGACCGTGATGAGGGAGGACCGGGAATGAGCACCGCAACCGTGACCCGGCGTACCGCGGGTGGCACCGACACCCCGGTCCGCCGCCGCAAGCTAACCCCGGCGCGGCTGCTGCTGCACGGCTTCCTCATCGCCGTCTCGCTGGCCTGGCTCTTCCCGATCGCCTGGGCGGTGCTGACCTCGCTGCGCTCCTACGAGTACACGGCCGCCAACGGCTACGTCTCATTCGGCGGCTGGACCTTCGACAACTACGTCACCGCCTGGCGGACGGCGGAGTTCGGCAAACACTTCCTCAACTCGGTCTACATCACCGTGCCGGCGGTGCTGCTGACGCTCTTCCTCGCCTCCTGCGTGGCGTTCGTCATCGCCCGGTTCAACTGGAAGATCAACCTCGTCCTGCTCGGGGTGTTCACCGCCGCCAACCTGCTGCCCCAGCAGGCGTTGCTCATCCCGCTGTTCCGGCTGTTCACCGAGGTGCCGCTGCCGGAGTTCATGAGCGACTCCGAGCTGCTCTACGACAGCTACTGGGGCCTGATCCTGATCAACGTGGCCTTCCAGTGCGGGTTCTGCGTCTTCGTGCTCAGCAACTACATGAAGGCGCTGCCCCGCGACCTGTACGAGGCGGCGATGGTCGACGGGGCCAGCGTCTGGCGGCAGTACTGGCAGGTCACCATGCCGCTGTGCCGGCCGGCCCTGGCAGCGCTCGCCACCCTGGAGGTGACCTGGATCTACAACGAGTTCTTCTGGGCCACCGTCCTCATGCGCACCGGCGACAAGTTCCCGGTGACCAGCTCGCTCAACAACCTGCGCGGTGAGTTCTTCACCGACAACAACCTGGTCTCGGCGGGCAGCGTGCTCGTCGCGATCCCCACCCTGGTGATCTTCTTTATGCTCCAGCGGCACTTCGTCCGGGGCCTGACCTTGGGAGCCTCCAAAGGATGACGATCCTGCACCTGCGCCGTGCGCGGACCAGCCTGGTGCTCGACGCGCGCGGCCCGGGGCTGCCCCGCGTCGTGCACTGGGGCGGCGACGTCGGCGACCTCGACGACGACGCCCTGCGCCAGCTCACCGACGCGACAGTGCCACCCGTGGTGCCGAGCAGCTTCGACGAGCCGCCCGCGCTGTCCCTGCTGCCCGAGGCGAGCGCCGGCTGGAGCGGTCGGCCGGGACTGGTCGGGCATCGTGACGGGCGGGACTGGTCCAGCGCGTTCCGGCTCGACGGTCTCGACGTCGACCAGCCCTCCGACGCTCCGGCGCAGGTCACCGTGCGGGCGTCGGACCGGGTCGCCGGGCTGGGCCTGACCATCGAGATCACGCTGGACCGGTACGGCCTGCTGACCATTCGCCATCGCCTGCGCAACGACGGCGACGGCGCGTACGAGGTGCACGGGCTGACGCCGGTGCTGCCGGTGCCGGCGGTCGCCACCGAACTGCTCGACCTGACCGGCCGCTGGTGTCGGGAACGCTCGCCACAGCGGCACCCCTGGCAGCACGGCGCCTGGGTCCGCGAGGGCCGGCACGGGCGCACCGGGCACGATGCCACGCTGTTGCTGGTCGCCGGCACCGCCGGGTTCGGCTTCGGCCACGGCGAGGTCTGGGCGGTGCACACCGCGTGGAGCGGCGACCATGTCACCGTCGCCGAGCGGCATCCCACCGGCGAGTCCACCCTCGGCGGCGGCGAACTGCTGGCGCCCGGCGAGATCCGGCTCGCCCCCGGCGAGCAGTACGACACTCCCCTGCTCTACGCCGTCTGGTCCGACGTCGGGCTGGACGGGCTCAGCGACGTACTTCATTCGCATCTGCGGGCCCGGCCCGGACACCCGCGCTCCCCCCGCCCGGTGACCCTCAACGTCTGGGAGGCGGTCTACTTCGACCACGACCTGGACCGGCTGCGGGCCCTCGCCGACCGGGCCGCGCACCTCGGCGTGGAACGGTTCGTGCTCGACGACGGCTGGTTCCGCGGCCGGCGCGACGACACCGCCGGGCTCGGCGACTGGTACGTCGACGAGGGCGTCTGGCCCGACGGCCTGCAACCGCTCATCGACCACGTGACCGGCCAGGGCCTTCAGTTCGGCCTGTGGGTGGAGCCGGAGATGGTCAATCCCGACTCCGACCTGTTCCGCGCGCACCCGGACTGGCTGCTGGCCGTGCCGGGGCGGCTACCGCCGGCCTGGCGCAACCAGCAGGTGCTCGACCTGGGCCGCCTTCAGGCGTACGACTATGTGCTGGAACGCCTCGACGCGCTGCTGCGCGACCATCCGGGCATCAGCTACCTCAAGTGGGATCACAACCGGGACCTCACCGAGGCCGGGCACCACGGCCGGCCCGGGGTGCACGGGCAGACCCTCGCGGTCTACCGCCTGCTCGACGAGCTGCGCCGCCGACATCCCGGCGTCGAGATCGAGAGCTGCTCGTCCGGCGGCGCCCGGGTGGACCTGGCCATTCTGGCCCGCACCGACCGGGTCTGGGCCAGCGACTGCAACGACGCCCTGGAACGGCTCAGCATCCAACGCTGGACCGGTCTGCTGCTGCCACCGGAGCTGATCGGCACGCACATCGGCCCGGAACGCTCGCACACCACCAACCGCGTACACGACCTGGGTTTCCGGGCGGCCGCGGCGCTGTTCGGCCACCACGGCATCGAGTGGGACATCGCTTCGATCAGCGCTGCCGAACAGGCCGAGTTGGCCGCGTGGGTGGCACTGCACAAGCGGCTGCGCCCGCTGCTGCACGCCGGCCGGGTGGTCCGGATCGACCACCCGGACCCGGCCGTCTGGGCGCACGGCGTGGTCGCCACGGACAGGACCCGAGCGGTGTACGCGGTGGCCCGGCTGGCCACCTCGGCGGCGCAGACCCCGGGCGCGGTACGTCTGCCGGGCCTCGACCCGGCCCGGCGTTACCGGGTACGAGCGGTGGCGGACGTACCGCCCCCGGCGACCATCGAGCGGGCCGCGCCACCGTGGCTGGCCTCCGGTGTCACGCTCAGCGGAGCGGCGCTGGCCCGGGTGGGTGTGCAGTTGCCCGCGTTGCACCCGGAGCAGAGCCTGGTGCTGGAGGTCGACGAGGCCAGCTAGAAAATTTCCCCGCCGGAGTGTCGAGAACGGTGACGCGTGCTTCTACCTCAGGGTGAGAGCACCGACGACGGTGCGCGGACGTGAGGGGCGAACCATGAAGTACATGCTGCTGATGCAGTTCAGCGCCACCGGGACCGACTTTCCGAGCATCGACACCTGGACCCCGGACGAGGTCCGGGCCCACATCGCGTTCATGGGCGAGGTCAACGAGAAGCTCACCGCCGCCGGGGAGTGGGTCGACGCGCAGGGCCTCGGTGGCCCGCAGCAGGCGCGGATCGTGCGTGCCGGCGAGGGCGGGACGCCGGTGGTCACGGAGGGGCCGTTCGCCGAGACGAAGGAGTTCCTCGCCGGCTTCTGGATCGTCGACTGCGACAGCCCGCAGCGGGCGGTGGAGGTGGCCGCGTACATCTCCACCGCGCCCGGCCCCGGTGGCCGGCCGCTGAACATGCCGATCGAGGTGCACCCGGTGATGTCCGCACCCACTGAGGAGTTGTGAGGGCTGACCACCGATCCCCACATCGAGGACCTGCTGCGCGAGTTGGCGCCGCAGGTCCTCGGCGTGCTCGCCCGCCGGTTCGGTGACTTCGCCACCGCCGAGGACGCCGTACAGGAGGCGCTGCTCGCCGCCGCGACCCAGTGGCCGGCCGACGGGCTGCCCGCCAACCCGCGCGGTTGGCTGATCCAGGTCGGCTACCGCCGGATGATCGAGCTGATCCGCGGCGAGCAGGCCCGGCGCCGCCGGGAGGACCTGGTCGCCCGCCGCGATCCGGACGACCGGCAGTACGCGCCGGCAGCGGACGAGGAGTTGACCGCCGAGCGGGACGACACCCTGGTGCTGCTCTTTCTGTGCTGCCACCCGGCGCTCGCCCCCGCATCTGCTGTCGCGCTGACCCTGCGCGCGGTCGGCGGGCTCACCAC
The DNA here is from genome assembly GCF_043205095.1 of Micromonospora sp. NPDC047557. NCBI lineage: Bacteria > Bacillati > Actinomycetota > Actinomycetes > Micromonosporales > Micromonosporaceae > Micromonospora > Micromonospora sp. NPDC047557. The sequence continues at coordinate 129,547 of NZ_JBIDDK010000004.1, forward strand.
CGCCGAGATAGCGCGCGCGTTCCTGGTGCCCGAGGCGACAATGGCCCAGCGGATCAGCCGGGCCAAGCAGCGGATCCGCGCGTCCGGGCTGCCGTTTCGGATGCCGGAGGAGGCGGAGCGGGCCGAGCGGCTGTCCGCCGTCCGGCAGGTGCTCTACCTGATCTTCACCGAGGGGCACACCAGCACCGCCGGCCCGGCCCTGCGCCGCGTCGACCTCGCGGCCGAGGCGATCCGGCTGACCCGCGCGCTGCACATCCGGCTGCCCGACGACAGCGAGACGGCCGGGCTGCTGGCGTTGCTGCTGCTCACCGAGGCGCGCAGCCCGGCGCGCACCGGCCCCTCCGGAGAGTTGATCTCCCTGGCCGACCAGGACCGCAGCCGCTGGGATGCCGCGGCGATCGCCGAGGGCGTCGCCCTGGTCACCCGGGCGCTGCCGCGCGGCCCGGTCGGCCCGTACCAGGTGCAGGCCGCCATCGCCGCCCTGCACGACGAGGCGCCGAGCACCGACGCGACCGACTGGCCGCAGATCCTGGCGCTGTACGAGGTGTTGGAACTGCTCGCCGGCACCCCGGTGGTGGCGCTCAACCGGGCCGTGGCGACCGCCATGGTGCACGGGCCGACAGCCGGCCTCACCGCTCTCGACGCCCTGGGCGACGATCCCCGGCTGGCGGGGCACCACCGGCTGGCCGCCGCCCGCGCGCACCTGCACGAGATGGCCGGCGACCGGGAGCGGGCGATCGCGGACTACCGCGCCGCCGCCGCGCGTACCAGCAGCCTTCCCGAACAGCGCTACCTCACCATGCGGGCCGCCCGGCTCGCCGCCGGTCCACTGACCACCGAGGACTGAGGAGCCGGATGGCGTACGTGCTGCTGGGGATCGCCATCCTCGCGGAGGTTCTGGCGACCAGCCTGATCAAGAGCACCGCCGGATTCAGCCGCCTCTGGCCGACGCTGGGATGCCTGACCGGGTACGCGCTGGCGTTCCTCCTGCTGGCCCAGGCCGTGAAGGAGATACCGGTCGGTGTCGCGTACGCCCTCTGGTCGGGCCTCGGCACCGCGGCCATCGTGGCGATCGGCGCGGTGTTCCTGGGCGAGTCGGTCGGGCTGGTCAAGCTCGCCGGCATCGCTCTGATCATCGCGGGGGTGGTCATCGTGAACCTGACCGGGGAGCACTGACCGCGGCCGGCGCGGTGGCCGGGCCCGATGCGGGCCCGGCCACCTGGACGTCGGTCAGCTTGCCGTGCAGCTCACCTCCGGCTTGGGGTTGGTGCCGGTCCAGCTGCCGATGAAGCCGAAGCTGGCGCTGGCGCCGGCGGCCAGCCGGCCGTTGTAGTCCACGTTGCGCGCGGTCACCGTGGATCCGCTGCTGGTCACGGTCGCGTTCCAGGCCTGGGTGACGCTCTGACCGCTGGCGAAGGTCCACCGGGCGGTCCAACCGGTGATCGCGCTCGTGCCGGCGGTCACCCGCACCTCGCCCTGGAAGCCACCCTGCCACTGGTTGGTGATGGTGTAGCTGGCCGAGCAGCCACCGGCGGGCGGCGGCGTGGTCGGCGGAGGCGTGGTCGGCGGCGGGGTGGTCGGCGGGGGCGTGGTGGGCGGAGGCGTCGTCGGCGGCGGGGTGGTCGGCGGGGGCGTCGTCGGCGGCGGGGTGCCGCCGAAGACGCTGGCCTCGCGGGCGGTCTGCCGGATGCCGTTGACGCCGTTGAAGATCCGTTGCCCCCAGGTGGTCAGGCTGGCCGGGTTGAACGCGGTCGCCATGTCGAGGTACTCCACGCCACCCCCGTTGCCGCTCCACGACCAGCCCAGCCAGCCGATCCCGTTGGCCTGGCTGTACGCGAGGATGGTGTCCTCGTCCGGGTCACCGTCGGAGTGGTTGAAGCCGAACTCACCGACCACGATGGGCAGCCCGGCCGCCCGGAAACGGCCCAGGTAGTCGGTGATCTCGGCGGCGGTGTCGAAGACGCCGTACATGTGGATGGAAAAGACCGTGTTGCGGGCCGGGTCCGCGGCGAAGACCGCGGCGGCGTTGTCGCGCATGGTGAACGACCAGTCCTGCCCCCAGTTCGGGGCGTCCACCATGATGGTGTGGGTCAGCCCACCGGCCCGCAGTCGCTTGATCGCGTTGGCGTTGTCGGTGGCCCACGAGGCGTAGTTCTGGTTGCCGTACGGCTCGTTGCCGATGTTGACGAGGACGTACCGCTCCTGGCCGACCAGCACATCCTTCAGGCTGAGCCAGTAGTCGACGGCGCGGTCCAGCGTGATCGCGCCGCTCTGCTCGCCGTAGCCGGTGGTGTCGTGCACCTCCAGCACGCAGATCAGCCGGTTGGCCTTGCACAGCGAGATGACGTTGGCGACGTCGGCGTTGGTGTTGCGGGTCCACCGGTCGCCGCTGGCGAGCACCACCCGCACGGTGTTCGCGCCGAGTGCCTTGACGTTCGCGAACGTGCTGGTCTGCTGCGGATACCAGGTGTGGGCGTGGTTCACCCCACGCATGATGAATTGGGCGCCGTTGGCGTCGTACAGCTTGCCGCCCGCGACGGAGAAGCCGGCCGCGGCGTGCGCCGGCTGGCTGAACGCCAGCACGGCGAGGAGCAACGCGAGCAGGGCCGAGCCGGCGGCGGAGAGTCGAGTCTTCATGGCCTTCCTCAGGGAGGACCCCCGGTGCCCGACAGGGGTGGGACGTGACAGGGGAAGGCGGCTGCAGCCCGACAGCCGCCGCCCGGCTCCCGGCGGCGCTCGCATCAGCCTAGGGCGATGGATCAGCCCTAGCAACCGGTTCAGTAGCCTGGTCAGGGACGCGGACAGCCGTAACGGCCCGCGTGGAAGCGGGCCGTCACGGGGCGGTCATCCCCACCACAGGATGTGCGCCGGACCGTAGGTCTTAACCGGTTAAGACGACCGTAGGCCGGTCGCTGGCATCCGTCAAGCATCAGCCGTCCGAACCGGACGAGAGGGTTGACGGCTGCTGACCTGGGTATCTCGGGACGAACCGTCGGCGAGAAGGAGATACCCGGATGGTGAGCGTCGGCTACACCCTGATGTGCGAGCAGGCCGGTCCGAAGCAGCTGGTGGACCACGCGGTGCGGGCCGAGGCGGCCGGCTTCGACCAACTGGTGATGTCTGATCACTACTATCCCTGGCTCGACGCCCAGGGCCACTCCCCGTACGCCTGGTCGGTGCTCGGCGCGGTCGCGCACGCCACCTCCCGCGCGGAGCTGATGTCCTTCGTGACCTGCCCGATCCGCCGCTACCACCCGGCCGTGGTCGCGCAGAAGGCCAGCACCATCGGGGCGCTCTCGGACGGGCGGTTCACCCTCGGCCTCGGCGCCGGGGAGAACCTCAACGAGCATGTCGTCGGCGGCTGGCCGCACGTACAGCAGCGCCACGAGATGTTCGAGGAGGCGCTGCAGATCATCCGGCCGCTGCTCAACGGTGAGACGTTGACCTTCTCCGGAAACCACTTCGACGTGCCCGACGCCTACGTCTGGGACCGCCCCGAGCGGCCGGTGCCGATGGCCATCGCCGCCTCCGGCCGGCAGTCCGCCACCCTGGCGGCCGAGTACGGCAACGGCCTCGTCTCCACCGAGCCCGACCGGCACATCATCGAGATGTACGACGACGCTGGTGGCGTCGGCCAGCCCCGCTACGGGCAGGTCGCCATCTGCTACGGCCCGGACGAGGCCGAGTGCCGCAAGATCGTGCACGACCAGTTCCGCTGGTTCGGAATGGGTTGGAAGGTCAACGCCGACCTGCCCGACCCGGACGCCTTCGCCGCCGCCACCCAGTTCGTCAGGGAGGAGGACGTCGCCGAGGGCATCTCCTGCGGCCCGGACGTGGACGCGCACGTCGAGGCGTTCCGCAAGTTCGTCGACGCCGGCTTCACGCACGTGGCGATCATTCAGGTCGGCGGCGAGAGCCAGCCGATGTTCCTGGACTGGGCACAGGAGCAGCTACTGCCCCGGCTGCGCCAACTGTGAGGCGGACGCCTTCCGGTCGATTCGGGCCGGCCCAGCTGCGGCTCGCCATGGCCGCGCCTCGGCCGGCCGCCGGCTTGACCAGCGAGTGGCGGCTGGTCGACGGGCTGCGTACCCACACCCGGCGTGGCCCGGACCCCGGCACCGGCAACCCACCCGTGGTCCTGGTGCACGGCCTGGCGGTCTCGCACCGCTACCTCACCCCGCTGGCCGTCGCGCTCGCCGAAACCCATCCGGTGTACGTGCCGGACCTGCCCGGCTTCGGCCTGACCGCGCACCCCGACGGCGCGTACGACGTGCGCCAGCACGCCGCGCACCTGGCCGCCTGGCTGGCCGCGTACCGGTTGCCGCCGGTCTGCCTGCTCGGGCACTCGTTCGGCGCCGAGGTGGCCGCCGCGCTCGCGGCGACCCACCCGGAGGCGGTACGCGCGCTGGTGCTGGCCGGGCCGACCGCCGACCCGGCCGGCCGGTCGCGCCGGGCCCAGTTCGGCCGGTGGCTGGTGGACACCCTGCGCGAGTCGCCGTTGCAGACGCCGATCCTGCTCCGGGATGTCTGGAACGCGCGACCCTGGCGGGTCCTGGCGACGTTGTCGCACTCGGTCCACAACACGATCGAGGCGGACCTGGTCCGGATCACGGCGCCGACCCTGGTCGTCAGCGGCGCGCGGGATCCCGTCGCGCCGGCCGACTGGCGAGCCCAGGTGGCCCGGCTGGCGCCGGACGCCGACCTGGTGGTCGTCCCCCGGGCCGCACACAACGTGGCCACCACAGCTCCGACGGCGGTCGCCGACGCGATCCGCCAGCTTCTTGCCCCGACACTCGCGAACAGGTGAAACCCATGCGCTTCGGCAACACGGAGATCCGTCCCCTCGGCGGCGGCCTCGGCTGCCTCCTGATGATCCTCTTCTCGATCCTCGCCTCGGTGTTGCTCACCGTGCTGCTCAACGTGCTGATCTGAGAGCACCCTGCCGGGTCGGGCGCCGTCAGCGCCGCAGACCCAGGGCGGTGAGCACCTCCCGGGAGGCCAGGCGGGCAGGGTCGAGCACCGAGCGGCGCATCCAGCGCGCGGCAGGGGTGACGGTGGCCCGCCAGGCTGCCCGTACGCCGTGTGCCACCGGTACGACCGTCACCGACCAGACCCAGCGCACACCCCGCAGCAGGGGGCGCACGGTGTGCCGCCACAGCCAGCGCAGTCCACGCCCGAGCGGGCGCAGGAGCCCTCGGTAGACCAGCCGCAGCAGCCAGCCGGCCGTGCGCCAGGCGCCGACCACGGCGATGACGATCAGCCGACCCAGGCCGCGAACCGCCCACCAGATCCCCCGGGCCAGCCCGACGAGCGCCACGCCCAGCCCACCGACGAGCAGGACGAGGCCGCGTACGAGCAACCGCCCGACGGGCCTGAGCGCCGCGCCCAGCCAGCGCAGCGGCCGCCGGATCAGGTGATCGGCGAGCCAGACCAGCACGCGACCCAGACCGACGACGGGCGGACGCAGCACGTTGCGGACCACCCAGAGCAGGGGATCCCACAGCAGACGCCGAACCGCCCGCCCCGCCGCCGAGCCCAGAGCGGCCAGCGCGCCGCCCAACCAGACCAGCGGCAGCCAGACGAGCGTGCGGACCACCCACGCGATCCCCCGGCCCAACCACACCAGCGGAAGCCAGACGAGCGTGCGCGCCACCCACGCGATCCCCCGGCCCAACCAGACCAGCGGAAGCCAGACGAGCGTGCGCGCCACCCACGCGATCCCCCGCCCGAGCCACACCAGCGGCAGCCAGACGAGCGTGCGGGCGCACCAGAGCAGGGGCAGCCAGAGCAGCCGGTGCAGCGCCCAGGCCAGGGGGGCGAGCACCCACTGCCGCAGGAACCGGCCGGCCGGGCTGATCAGGTGCCGGCGCAGCAGCCGGCCGGCAGCCGCGAACAGCTCCCAGAGCAGGCGTACCGGCAGCACCACGGCCAGCGCCACGGCGCGCGCGACGGCCGCGACCAGCGGGAGCGCGACGGCGGCCGGCTCCGGCGTGTGCGGTGCCGGCCGATCGCGGACCGGACGCGTCACGGTCGGCGCGATCGGGTGCGCGGTTCGCGACGCGGGCGGTGGTGCGGGAACGGTGGGGCCGTCGGTCACGGTGGCACGGTAACCGGGCCGCGCCAGCGGTGGGGATCGGCGTACGTCGCACCGCGTCGGCGGTACGGGCAGCGTCAGCCGACGCCCAGGTCCAGCGTGGTCAGCAGCGGATAGTGATCCGAGGCCGTGTCCGCGGCGCCACCACGGATCACCTGGCAGCCACGCACCCGCTCGGCCACCGCGCGGCTGCCGAAGAGGTAGTCCAGCCGCATGCCGGCGAATTCGGCCCCGCCGAAGCGGGTGGGCACGGTGCGACCGTCGGCCTCCGGCGCTGCGACGTTGGACGACGGCCACAGGTCGACGAGGTCGGCGGCGAGCAGGCGGGCGATCGCGCGGGTGTCCACGGCGCCACCGCCCCGACGCACATGCCGTCGCCGGTAGATGGCGCTCAGGCCCGCCAGGCGAGCGGTGTGGTCGACCGTCGGGTCGAGCGAGTTGAGGTCGCCGGCGAGCAGCGTCAGCGGCCCCGGGGCGCGGCGCAACGCCGCCACCAGCCAGTCGACCTCCATCCGCCGGCGTCCCCCGGAGTACGGGTAAAGGTGGGTGCCGAGCACGGTGAGCGGGCCGGCCGAGGTGGACACCACGACGCGGGCGGCGGCGTGGTGGAACGGCCGGCGCAGCGCCCCCGCGGCGAGAACCCGGTACGGCGGCCGGACCAGCACCGCCACCGGCTGCCCGAAGCAGGACCGGGCCAGGTGGGGCGTCATCCCCACCCGACCCGCCACCGTGGCCAGCAACCCGTCTGAGTCGAAGCCGCGCAGCTCCTGCAGGGCCAACACGTCCGGCCGATGCTGGTCGATGACCTGGACCACCTGATCCAGCCGGTCGGAGCCACCGCGGTCCCGGCCGCCGGTGCGGATGTTCCAGGTCATCACCCGCACGGCAGGCTCAGTCGGCTCGGCCGGCGCGCGCCAGCTCGTCGTCGAGGGTGTCCACGTCGTCGGACTCGATGGCCGGCTGGTTGCCCTCCGTCAGGTCGGCGTTCGGCCGGATCACGAGGTAGAGCAGCCCGATCCAGAGCGCGGAGAGCAGGATCGCGCCCATGAAGTCGGTCGGGTGGTGCATCCCCCGGTACATCCGCGAGGTCGCCACCCCGGCCGGCATGATCACGGCCATCGCCACGAAGACCCACCGCCACCAGCGGTCGGTACGCGGGAACACGATGAGGGTGATCGCCAGCCAGACGCAGATCGTCGCCGCGATGTGCCCGGACGGGAAGGAGGAGGTGGGCATCTGCCCGTCCAGGTTCTCCACCGGGGGGCGAGGCCGGTCCACCGCACGCGCCGAGGCGAGGAAGAGGGTCAGCTCACCGACCATCGCCAGCGCCACGAACAGCACGGGCCGCCACCGCCGCCACACCGCGAGCACCAGCGGGCAGAACACCAGCGAGATGAGCAGGATCGCGTGGGTGTCACCGAACTTGCTCCACCACCAGCTCACCTCGGTCAGCGTGTCGGTGTGCCGGGCGGCGAACCAGCGGGGAACCTCGGTGTCGAGGGTGTCGAAGAAGGTGCCCTTGGCGTAATAGCTGACGTACGTGCCGAAGCCGTACAGCGCGCCGAACACCAGCACCCAGCCGACCAGCAGCTCGGCCACCGCCGAGCGGGGGTGCGCCAGCACGTGCTCCTCGGCCGGGGCGGGGGCGATGTCGTGCCCGGCCTCCGGCTCCAGCCCCTCGCTCAGCGGCGGCACCGGCCGGCCGCGCTCGCGCCGCCACAGCCGGAAGGCGTACGCGGTCACGCCCAGCCACGTGGCGCCGAGCAACCAGCCGGCCAGCACGTCGGAGACGAAGTGCACGCCCAGCGCGATCCGGGTCAGCCCGATCAGCGCCACCAGCACACCGACGCCGACGATCGCGGGCTTGCGCCAGCGCGGTGCCATCGCCGGCAGGAACACCAGCAGCAGCGCCCCGTACGCGACGAACGAGCCCAGCGCGTGCCCGCTCGGGAAGCTGTTGCCGGGTGCGCTGGCGACCGGAATGTCCACCACCGGGCGGAGCCGGCCGACGAGGGTCTTGAGCGACGGGTCGAGGATCAGCCCACCGACCCCGGTGATGATCAGGTAGACGGCCAGCCGGGGCTGCCGTCGGATCAGCAGCCCGACCACCGCGATGGTGACCAGCCAGATGAGGATCGGCCGGCCGCCCAGGTCGGTCACCGCCTGGAGCACGGTGACCAGCGGGTGGTGCGGGGCGACGAGCGAGTTGAACCACTCGGCAACCGCGTGGTCGGCGTCCTGCAACGGGCTCCACCGCACCCGCACGAGCAACAACAACAGCCCGAAGGCCACGCCGGCGCCGGTGACGGCCACCAGGCCGGCGATGCTCCGTTCGGCGAAGTGCCCGATCGGACGCCGAGCCACCTCTTTGACCGCGGTCACCCCGCACCTCCCTTGTTGTACCTGGCGAGGCGCTGTACCCGATCCGGGTCAGGCGTACACCCGGGCGCCGCTCAGAGCGCCGACATGTCCCCGGTGTCGAACAGCTCGGCGCGGTCGGCCTCGGGCTCCCACAGGTCGGGCTGCGCCGGCTCCTCCACACCGATGCGCAGCGCCTCCAGCTGGGCTGCGAAGGCCAACCCGCCGAAGAGCGCCATGCCGGTCAGGTTGGCCCAGAGCAGCAGCGCCATCATGCCGGTCAGCGCGCCGTAGGTCTGGCCGAAGCCGTCGCTGAACCGCACGTACGCGGCGAGCAGCAGGCTGGCCAGCCACCACAGGGCCGTGGCGATGCCCGCGCCGAAGAAGAGCCAGGACAGGCCGGGTTGGTTGCGGCGTGGCGCGTGCCGGAACAGCACGGCCACGGCGAGCACGGTCAGCCCGAGGCTCAGCGGGAAGCGGACCACGTCCCAGATGCCGTTGGCGACCTCGCCCCACTCGTAGTGCTTGCGGACCGAGTCGCCCATCGCCCCGCCGCCGACGAGGATCAGGAAGCCGGCCAGCGCGGGCAGGCCGGCGGTGACGGCCAGGATGGCCGCCCGCAGGTATTTCCGCAGGGCCGGGCGGTCCCGCTCGACCCCGTAGATGCGGTTGGCGCCCCGCTCGATCTGGGCCATCGTGGTGGTCAGCGCGACCAGCCCGGTGAGCAGACCGAGGGTGAGCGCCAGCTCACCGGCGTCCTCGACGCGTTCGCCATCACCGAGCAGCTCGCCGACCACCTGCGCGCTCTGGCCCGGGGTGAGCGCCAGCATGGTGTCGGCGACCACCTGGCCGCCCTCCTCGACGCCCAGCTTGCTGATCAGGCCGGTGAGAGCGATCAGGAACGGCACCACGGCAAGGCAGAGCTGCAACGCGAACGCGCGGGAGTGGCTGAACCCGTCGCCGTAGCGGAACCGGATGAACGCATCGCGCAGCAGGTGCCAGCCGCCCTTGCGGCGCAGTGTGTGCCAGGCGTCGTCGGCCGACAGCTCCTCGTTGGCCATCAGCCGGGTCTCCGGCACGATCCGGGTGCTACTCACGGCCCGCTTCCTCGATCAGCTGCTCGCCCCGCTCCCCGGCACCCTGCGCGTCGACGGCCAGGTCGGGGGCGTCCTCGGGTTGCGGGACGCAGAGCCAGAGCGCCTGCGGTCGGATCTCGGCGTGCAGCCGCCGACCGGGGGCGATGAGGTCGCCGTCCAGTTCCCGCGGCTGGGCCCGGTTGCTGGTGACCACCACACGGCGGCCGCGGAAGACCTCCATCTGCGGCACCTGGCCGCTGCGACGGATCACCGCCCAGCCGAGCGCCAGCCAGTGCCGCAGGTTACGCGGGGTGAGCACGGCGACGTCGAGCCAGCCGTCGTCCGGCTCGGCCTCGGTGAGCAGGCGGACCCCGCCCTGGAGCCGGCCGACGTTGGCGATCAGCACCGAGCGGACCCGCCGACGCACCGGCGGGCGGTCGTCGATGCGGATCTGCACCCGCATCGGCCGGTCCCGCAGGTGCCGCATGGCCCCCATGACGTACGCCGGCCAGCCGATGCGGGCCTTGGTGGTCTCGTTGGTGGCGGCGAGCATCTGGGCGTCGAAGCCCATGCCGGCCATGACAGTGAAGTACTGGTCCTCCACCGCGCCGACGTCGAGCAGCCGCCGACCGCGTTCGACCGCGACCTGGAGCCCTGCCGCGAGGTCGGTGGAGAGGCCGAGGTTGGCGGCGAGCAGGTTGCCGGTGCCCTGCGGCAGCACGGCGAGGGCCACGTCGGTGCCGACGAGCCCGCTGACGCAGGACATCACGGTGCCGTCGCCGCCGCAGGCGAAGACCAGGTCGACGCCGGCCTTGACGGCCTGCTCGGTCTGCCCCCGGCCGGGATCGTCGACGGTGGTCTCGAACCACTGCGGCTCGGGCCAGCCGGCGGCGCTCAGGGCGTCGTTCACGGTGCGGCGCAGCTCGTCGAGATCGGCGACCTTGGCCGGGTTCACCACCACGGCGGAGCGCAGCCCGCCGTCGCCGCCCGAGGGGCGCCTGTCCTGTCCAGCATCCACGGCGCAAGTGTGCAGCACCGGGCCGCCTTCAGCGACCCGATGACCCGCCGGCGTCGGAAGTGCCACAGACAGGTTTCAACGCGTACGTCTGCGTCACGCCGCCGTCCGCAGCGCGGTCTCCACCCGTCGGCGCAGATCGTCGAGGTCGACGCCCGCTTCGGTGAGCACCAGCGCGCCCAGCCCGTGGCCCTCACGCAGCACCCCGAGCAGGATGTGCTCGGTGCCGATGTGCTTGTGACGCAGCCGCAGCGCCTCGCGCAGCGACAGCTCCAGCACCTTCTTCGACCGGGGCGAGAACGGCCCGCCGAGGTAGCGTCGACGCCTCCAACGACGGCGCGGCGCCGGGATGGCCTCGCGCAGCGCGTCGGGGCCGAAGGACTGCTCGATGCGGGCCACGATGGCGGCCAGGTCGATGCCGATCTCGCGCAGCGCCGCCGCGTCCGCGTCGCCGAGGCCAGCGCCTCCGCCGCTGGTGTGCCGCCGGACCCGCTCGCGCAGGTCGTCGGCGCGCACCCCGGCGTCGGTGAGCACCCGGCTGGCCAGGCCGGCCTCGTCGGCGAGCAGGGCGAGCAGCAGGTGCTCGGTGCCGACCGGCCGCTGACCCTCGGCCCGTGCCTCCTCCACCGCCCGCCGCACCACGCCGCGCGCCCGCTCGGTGAACCGTTCGAACATCACGCCTCCCAGGATGAGTTGACCGCCGGTCGCCCAGCGTGTTTCTTGTGCACCGCCTGCCGGCTGACCTCGAGCGCGTCGGCGATCTCCTGCCAGGACCAGCCCTGTCGACGGGCGTTGTCCACCTGGACCACCTCGAGTCGCTCCAGCAGCCGGCGCAGCGCGCGGACGGCACGCAGCCCGACCCGGGGGTCGGTGCTGCCGGCTGCCGCCGCGAGTTCCGTCGCCTGACTCATGTCGTCAACATACGTTGACAGCACCACCGCTGTCAACCTTTGTTGACGTCGGTCGCGTCGACCCCCGATGCTCGGACCACCGCAGGCCCGTCGGCACGGCCCGAACCGGCCCGCTGCCGCGACCACCCGACTACCCTCGGTCAGGAGAGAGCGCGGTCGTGCCGGGCGCGACGCCCGGGAGGTGATATCGGATGGCGGTATCCGCCGACGCGGAGGTGCTGGTCGGCCTCGGCTCGGACGGTGACCTTCCGGTCGTTGAGCAGGCCGCGCAGGAGGCCGCCGGGCACGGCCGACCGCTGCACGTCGTGCACACCTTCGACTGGCACGCGGCCTTCGAGGCGGAGACCGTCGCCGCGCCGCGGGACGAGGCCGAGAACCTGATCACCCGGGCCGCCCAGCTCGCCCACCAGGTCGAACCCGGTCTGACCGTACGCGCCGAGATCGTCGAGAGCGGCCTGCTGCCCACCCTCATCCGCCGATCCGAGACGGCCTTCCTGCTGGCGGTCGGCGACAGCGGAATGGCCGGCAGCGGCCAGTGCGTCCCGGCCGAGACGTCCGCCGTGCAGTTGGCCGCGCGAGCCAACTGCCCGCTGCTGGTGGTCCGCCGCGAACCGCCGCCGCAGGGCCCGGTCCTGGTCGGGGTGGACGGCTCGCCCAGCTCACACCTCGCCCTGCGGTGGGCCGTGGACTGCGCACGCAGGCGCGACGCCCGCCTCGTGGCGCTGCGGGTGGTGGAGAGCGACGAGGACACCAACGCGGTCGCCGAGCAGCTCAGCGAGGCCCTGGCCCGCCACACCGACCGCCACAGCGGGGTGCCCACCGAGTGCCGGGTCGCCCGTGGCGACCCCGGGCAGGTGCTCGTCGACACGTCCCGGTCGGCCCAGCTGGCGGTGGTCGCCGCCCGGGGCGACGAACCGGGACGAGCCATGCTCGGCGCGGTCGCCCAGTCCCTGCTCTACCACTCCCCCGCCCCGGTGGTTGTCGTACGCGGCCTGGCCGAGGTGCCGCTCGCCGGGCCCGACGCCCGCCCGGCCCGGGACCAACGGCCCTGACCGGCCGCGTCGGCGGCGGCGAGGCTGGACGCCGGACACCCGCCCCCTACCCGCGAGAGGCAGCATCATGGACATCGCTCTCGACGTGCAGCGCGCACTCACCGACGACGAGCTGCGCCGGCTGGACGCCTACTGGCGTGCCGCGAACTACCTCACCGTCGGGCAGATCTACCTGCTGGGCAACCCACTGCTGCGCGAGCCGCTGACCCCCGACGACATCAAGCCACGGCTGCTCGGACACTGGGGCACCAGCCCCGGACTCAACCTGATCTACGCGCACCTCAACCGGGTGATCGTCGCCCGCGACCTGAACGCCATGCTGGTCACCGGCCCCGGGCACGGCGGCCCCGCCATCGTGGCCAACACCTGGCTGGAGGGCACCTGGTCAGAGCGCTACCACGACGTGGCGCGCGACGAGGCCGGGATGGCCCGGCTGTTCCGGCAGTTCTCCTTCCCCGGCGGCATTCCCAGCCACGTCGCGGCGGACGTGCCGGGCTCGATCCACGAGGGCGGCGAGCTCGGGTACGCCCTGAGCCACGCCTACGGCGCCGCGTTCGACCACCCGGACCTCGTAGTGGCCTGCGTGGTCGGCGACGGTGAGGCAGAGACCGGGCCGCTGGCCGGCAGCTGGCTCTCCACCGTCTTTCTGAATCCGGCCCGCGACGGCGCGGTGCTGCCCATCCTGCACCTCAACGGCTACAAGATCGCCAACCCGGCCGTGCTGTCCCGGATCCCCGAGTCCGATCTGCTCGACATCATGCGGGGTTCGGGCTACCAGCCGTACGTGGTGTCCGGCGACGACCCGGCCGTGGTGCACCGCACGCTCGCCGCGACGATGGACCGGGCGCTGGACGAGATCGCCGAGATCCAGCGGCGGGCCCGTTCCGGCGGTGTCGTCGAACGCCCCCGCTGGCCGATGATCGTGCTGCGGACGCCGAAGGGCTGGACAGGCCCGCGCGAGGTCGACGGCACCCAGGTGGAGGGCACGTACCGCGCCCACCAGGTGCCGCTGTCGGGCGTCCGCGACAACCCCGCCCACCTGGCCGAACTGGAGCACTGGCTGCGCAGCTACCGGCCGGAGGAGCTGTTCGACGCCACCGGCGCTCCGGTCGACGAGCTGCGCACGCTGCCGCCGCGCGGTGACCGACGGATGAGCGCCAACCCGGTCACCAACGGCGGAGTGGTCCTGCGCGACCTGACCCTGCCCGACTTCCGCGACTACGGCCTGGACGTCCGGGAGCCCGGCCAGCCGATGGCCGGCGCGACCGGGGTGCTCGGCCCGTGGATCCGCGACGTGATCGCCGCCAACCCGCAGACGTTCCGGCTGTTCGGCCCGGACGAGGTCGCGTCCAACCGGTTGGGCGCCGCCTTCGAGGTGACCGACCGGGCCTGGATCGCCGGCACGGTCCCCGGCGACGACCACCTCTCCCCCGACGGCCGGGTCATGGAGGTGCTCTCCGAGCACCTGTGCCAGGGCTGGCTGGAGGGTTACCTGCTGACCGGCCGGCACGGCGTGTTCACCAGCTACGAGGCGTTCATCCACATCGTCGACTCGATGGTCAACCAGCACGCCAAGTGGCTGAAGGTGACCCGGGCGATCCCCTGGCGGCAGCCCCTCGCCTCGCTGAACTACCTGCTGTCCAGCCACGTGTGGCGGCAGGACCACAACGGGTTCTCGCACCAGGACCCCGGCTTCATCGACCACGTGGTCAACAAGAAGGCCGAGGTGGTGCGGGTCTACCTGCCGGCGGACGCCAACACGCTGCTCGCCACGATGGACCACTGCCTGCGCAGCCGGCACTACATCAACGTGGTGGTGGCCGGCAAGCAGGCCGCGCCGAACTGGTTGACGATGACGGAGGCGATCCAGCACACCCGGCGTGGCCTGGGCATCTGGGAGTGGGCCAGCAACGACGGCGGCAGCGAGCCGGACGTCGTCCTGGCCTGCTGCGGTGACGTGCCCACCCTGGAGACGCTGGCCGCCACCGAGCTGCTGCGCGAACACCTGCCGGAGCTGAAGGTGCGGCTGGTCAACGTGGTCGACCTGATGCGCCTGCAGCCGGACACCGAACACCCGCACGGCCTGCCCGACAAGGAGTTCGACACCATCTTCACCGCGGACCGGCCGGTCATCTTCGCCTACCACGGCTACCCATGGCTGATCCACCGCCTGACCTACCGCCGCTCCAACCACGACAACCTGCACGTGCGCGGCTTCAAGGAGGAGGGCACCACCACCACCCCGTTCGACATGGTGATGCTCAACGACCTGGACCGCTTCCACCTGGTCATCGACGTCATCGACCGGGTGCCCGGCCTCGGCGCCCGCGCCGCGCACCTGCGCCAGGACATGGTCGACGCCCGGCAGGCCGCCCGCGACTACACCCGCGAACACGGCGAGGACGACCCCCGGGTCGCCGAGTGGCGCTGGGTCCGCGAGACCGACCCGACCAACCCCTGAGGAGGACGACGTGCGGGACGCGGAGATCCTGGTCGGCTACGACGGCTCCACCGACGCGTCGGTGGCCCTGAACTGGGCGCTGGCCGAGGCCGAACGCAGCGGCGAGCCGGTGCGGCTGGCGTACGTCTTCGAGTGGCTGACCGTGGCCAGTTGGGTAGGTCCGGGCGTGGCGCCCGGCGTCTGGCCGGACGACACCGCCCGGAGACAGGCGGACGACCTGGTTCGCAAGGCCGCGGCGGACGCCGCCGCCGCGCACCCCGGCCTGACGGTCACCGGCGAGGTGTACGACGGGCCACCGGCCCTGGTGTTGCAGGAGCGCTCCGCCGACGCGGGGCTGCTGGTGCTCGGCAGCCGCGGCCACGGCGGCTTCGGCGGACTGCTGGCCGGGTCGACGGCGGTGGCGGTCGCCGCGCACGCGCACTGCCCGGTCGTGGTGGTCCGCGACGGGACCGCCAGCGGGCCCCAAGCCCCGGTGGCGGTCGGTGTGGACGGTTCGGAGCCGTCGCTGGTGGCGCTCGGGTTCGCGGCCGAGCGGGCCGCCCAACGCCGGGTGCCGCTGCGCGTGCTGCACGCCTGGACCCCCGGCCCCGAGGCGGCGGCCGGGAAGCCCGACGAGCAGGCCGCCGTCGAGGAGGCGCTGGAGCCGTGGCGGCGGACGTTCCCCGAGCTGGACATCACGCTCGACCTCGTCGCGGGCAGCCCGGCGGGGACGCTCATCGAGTCGAGCCGGTCCGCGCAGTTGGTGGTGGTCGGCAGTCGAGGCCGGGGTGGGCTGGCCGGGATGCTGCTCGGCTCGGTCAGCCAGCAGCTGATCCAGCACGCCGCCTGCCCGGTCGCGGTCGTCCGGGAACGCTGAGGCCACGCCCGCTCGACTGCCCGCGTCGGCGGGTGCCGCGACAGCGGCGCGTCCCGGCGGCTCGGCGCATCAGCCGGAATCCAAGCCGGCCGCCGGTCGAGGCACCAGGTGGGCGCAACGACCCGCCGATTCGGGACCTGCGGCCCCTGCCCGGCGTCCGGGATTGCCCCACGATGGAGCGGCGACACACCGCGCGTCACCGCCAAGGTGGAGCGCGATGGCAGAGACGGAAAGGTCGTGACGATGAGTCAGGACAGTCAGCTGACCACCGCGCTGGCGGAGGCCGCCGCCACCGCCGGCCACGCCCCCTCGGTGCACAACACGCAGCCGTGGCGATGGCGGGTGCTCCCCGACGCGCTGGAGCTGCGCACGGTCACCGACCGGCAGCTCGCGGCCAGCGACCCCCAGGGGCGGCTGCTGGCGATCAGCTGCGGCGCGGCCCTGCACCACGCCCGGCTGGCGCTCGCCGCCGAAGGCTGGCGCGCGGTCGTGCAGCGCCTGCCCGACCCGGGCGATCCCGACCTGCTGGCCCGGCTGACCGACCTGAGCCGGACCGCGGCCGACCCGGAGGCCATGCGGATGGTGCAGTGCATGTCGGTGCGGCACACCGACCGGCGACCGGTCAGCGACGAGCCGGTGCCGACCGACGCGATCGGGGAGATCGCCCAGGCGGTCACCGCCGAGGGCGGCCGGCTCCAGGTCCTCGACCGCGACCAGGTGCTGGAACTGGCCGCCACCGCCGGGCACGCCGACACGGTCGAGGCCGAGGACCCGGAGCTGCGCGCCGAGCTGGCGTACTGGACGAGCCGCGCCCGCGCCGGCACCGGGCTGCCGGCCGAGGTGCTGCCCGAGCAGCCGCCGCAGACCACCGTGCCGGCCCGCGACTTCGGCCGCGCCGGCAGCCTGCCGGTCGGCCCCGGCCACGACCGCGCGGCGGTGTACGCGCTGCTGCACGGCGACGAGGACGAGCGGGACAGCTGGCTGCGCGCCGGCGAAGCGCTCTCCGCCGCCTGGCTGACCGCCACCCGACTCGGCGTGTCGGTGGTGCCGCTCAGCGCGGTGGTGGAGGTCCCGGGCACCCGGCAGACCCTGCGTCAGATGCTCGCCGGCATCGGCTTCCCGTACCTCGTGCTGCGTCTGGGGATCGCGGACCCGGCACACGCGGGCCCGCCGCACACCCCGCGGCTGGCCAGCGAGCAGGTGGTGGACACCTCCGCGGTGCGCAGCGAGCGGGCCTGACGGGCGATCGACGGTGTACGCCGACGCTACGATCGAGCGGTGACCAGCAGCGTTCCGCAGCCCCGCCCGGAATCCCCGGTGACGCCGTCGCTCGGGCTGAGCCCGCTGTCCCGGGTCCGCCTCGACGAGCTGCTGCAGGAGATGCTGGACCGCGTCGGCGAGGTGATGACCAGCCGGGAGCGGCTACGAGCGCTGCTCGACGCGGTCGTCGGCATCGGCACCAACCTGGATCTGCGCACCACCCTGCGACGCATCGTGCAGGCGGCCTGCGAGCTGGTCGGCGCCCGGTACGGCGCGCTGGGCGTCGTCGGCCCGGACCGGCTGCTGCACGACTTCATCGTGCACGGCATCACGCCCGAGCAGCACGCGCAGATCGGCGACCTGCCGCATGGGCGGGGTGTGCTCGGCCTGCTCATCGACGATCCCCGCCCGCTGCGCATGCCGGACATCACCCAGCACCCGCGCTCCTACGGCTTCCCCGCCAACCACCCGCCCATGCACAGCTTCCTGGGCGTGCCGGTGCTCATCCGGGAGCAGGTGTTCGGCAACCTCTACCTGGCCGAGAAGCAGGGCGGCGCGCAGTTCACCGAGGACGACGAGGAGATCGTCGTCGCGCTCGCGGCCGCCGCCGGCGTGGCCATCGAAAACGCCCGCCTGTACGCCCTGGCCCACCGGCGGGAACGCTGGCTCGCCGCGACCGCCGAGATCACCACGGTGCTGCTCGGTGAGGTGCGCCGCACCGACGCGTTGGCGCTGGTCGCTCGCCGGGCCCGGGAGGTCGCTGAGGCGGAGTTGGCGCTGGTGCTGCTGCACGACAGCGAGACCGCGCAGTTCACCGTGGAGGTCGTCGACGGCGTCGACGAGCGGGCCCGGGCGCTGGTCGGCGCGGTCCTGCCGGCCGCCGACACCAGCTTCGGGGCGGCCGTGGCCGAGGGCCGGCACGACCAGGTGGACGACCTGGCCCACGCCGCGCCGTGGCCGGCGCTGCTGCACACCGGGCCCGCGATCGTCTCACCGCTGGCCACCGCCGACACTCTGCACGGCGTGCTGATCGTGGCGCACCGGCCGGAGCGCGGCGGCGGTACCAGCGCCGAGGACGTGGCGCTGCTGGGCAGCTTCGCCGGTCAGGCGGCGCTGGCCATGGAACGGGCCCGCGGCCAGGAGGAACGGGAGCTGCTGGTGGTCCTGGAGGACCGCGAACGGATCGCCCGCGACCTGCACGACGTGGTGATCCAACGGCTCTTCGCCACCGGCCTGCAGTTGCAGAGCGCCGCGCCGATGATGGCCCGCCCCGAGGTGGCCAAGCGGATCAACGCGGCCGTCGACGACCTCGACGCCACCATCCGCGACATCCGACGCACCATCTTCGAGCTGCGGACGCCGATGACCGCCGCGCTGCGCACCGAGATCCGCGAGGCCATCGAGGTGGCCGCCGAGTCGCTGGGCTTCAAGCCGCACCTGGAGGTGACCGGCCCGGTGGACAGCGCCGTGCCGGACGCCCTCCGCCCGGATCTCACCGCCGTGCTGCGCGAGGCGCTGTCCAACACGGTCCGCCACGCGCAGGCCACCCGCGTCGACGTGGCCGTACGCGTCGACGGCGGGCAGGTCAGCGTGACGGTCACCGACGACGGGGTGGGCTGCGACCCGGCCGCCGCCCGAGGTGGCCTCATCAACCTGCGGGAACGTGCCGACCGCCTCGGCGGCACCTTCACGATCCGCCCGGTCGAGGCGCACGGCACCGAGCTGTGCTGGTCGGTACCCCTGCGTGACTGACCGGCGCGGGTCGGCTCAGGGCGTCTTGCCCAGCAGACGGGTGGCCAGGACGGCGGCCTGGGTGCGGCGCTCCAGGCCCAGCTTGGCCAGCACGCTGGAGACGTAGTTCTTCACCGTCTTCTCGGCGAGGAACATCTTTCCCGCGATCTCCCGGTTGGTCAGCCCCTCGGCCACGTACTCCAGGATCCGCCGCTCCTGCTCGGTGAGCGACTTCAACTCGCGCGGCTGCTCGACGCCGTTGCGAATGCGTTCCAGCACCCGGGTGGTGATCGCCGGGTCGAGCAGGGACTGCCCGGCTGCCACCCGACGCACCGCGTCGACCAGGTCGGTGCCGCGGATCTGCTTGAGCACGTACCCGGCGGCCCCCGCCATGATCGCGGCGAACAGCGCCTCGTCGTCCTCGTACGAGGTGAGGATCAGGCCCTTGATGGACGAGTCGACGGCACGGATGTCACGGCACACGTCGATGCCGTTGCCGTCAGGCAGCCGGGCGTCGAGGATCGCGACGTCGGGCCGCAGCGCCGGGATGCGGCGGGACGCCTCCTGCGCGGAGCCGGACTCGCCGACCACCTCGATGTCACCGCTGCTCTGCAGCAGGTCGGCCAGGCCACGGCGGACGACCTCGTGGTCGTCGAGGAGGAAGACGCGGATCATTACTCGTTTCTACCCGCACCGAGCGACGGGGGCACGGGCCGAAGGTCCCGACCCGCCCGGGCTCCGGGACCTGCGCTCCGGTTCCTGAACCATCCCGGCCGGCGTCCGCGGGGGCGGGTGGACCTCGACGGCCTCGGCGCCGGCGGCCTCCGGGTGGTCTCGGCTGGGGCGGTCGGGCCCGAGCGGTCGGGACGTCCGGCCCTGCTCGGCGCCCACCCGGCGGGCGGACCGTGGGGGTGTGCCGGCCGCCGCGACTCGACGACCGGCCCACCGGAAGGGAGCACCGTCATGGACCTCGGCTACACCACAGCCCAACTGCGGGCCGCCGCCGCGGACGCGGTCCGCGCGCCGTCGCTGCACAACACCCAGCCGTGGCGGTTACGGCTGCGCGACGGTGGGATCGAGGTGCTGGCCGACCCGGCCCGGCGGCTGCCGGCGACCGATCCGAGCGGTTGGGGCGTACGGATCGCCTGCGGTGCAGCCCTGTTCAACCTGCGGGTCGCGCTGGCCGTGGCCGGCGTCCCGGCCCGGGTACGGCTGCGCCCCGACCCGGCCGAGCCGGATCTGCTGGCCCGGCTGGTGCCGGACATCCCGCGCCGTCCCACACCCGCCGAGCAGAGCCTGCACGCGGCCATCCCCCGCCGGTTCAGCAACCGGCTGCCGTTCTGGCCGGACCCGGTGCCGTCCGACGCGCGGTGGCGCATCGGTGAGGCGGCCCGCGCCGAGGGGTGCTGGCTGGAATTTCTGATCGGGGTGAGCGCGGTGACGGCGTTCGGGGAGATCGCCCGCAGCGCGCACCGGGTGCTGGAGCGCGACCCCGCCTACCGCGCCGAGCGGGAACGGTGGCTGCGTCACGAGCGCGCGCCGGACGGCGTACCGGCCGCAGCCGGCGGCCCGCAGCACGAGCCGCAGGACGTGCTGCCGACGCGCGGCTTCGGTGGGCGCGACCGGGCGCCGGGACGGGACTTCGAACCGGAGCCCCTGGTGGGGGTGCTCGGCTCGGTCGGCAACACCGCCGTCGACCAGGTGGTCGCCGGGCAGGCCCTGCAACGGGTGCTGCTCACCGCCACCGACTCGGGATTGAGCGTGTCGATGCTGTCCCAGCCGATCGAGGTGCCCACGGCCCGGGAGCAGCTGCGGGTGTCGCTGGGGCGGTTCGGCGCGCCGCAGATGGTGCTGCGCATCGGGTACGGCCAGCCGGGCCGCCCCACCCCGCGCCGCGACGTCGACGAGGTGCTCACGTCACCGACCGCCGGTTCCGTCGCGGCGTACCTGCCACGAGTGGGCGAATGACACGCTGATCACGCTCATCCTCAACGAGCTCGTCCAGCTTGCTCGCGGTGAGCAGTGCGGCCTCCCGGGCCGGGTCCAGGCCGACCGCAGCGCGGCGGGGCCTGCCGGCGCGCGGCGGAACGGTGCCCACCTCCCGCAGCCACCGCCACGTGTCCGCCACGGTCTCGGCCACCGGCCGGCAGGTCAGCCCCGCCGCGTGGGCCCGGCTGGTGTCCCGCTCCAGCAGCCAGCGGTACGGATGCCTGAGCGGCAGCCAGATCGGCAGGTCGTTCCACGGCTCCACCCCGGCGGCGAGGATCGACTCGGGGTCGGTCCAGCGCAGCCGGGCGTCGGAGCCGGTGACCGCCACGCACTCGTCGAGCAGCTCACCCATGGTGCTGTGCCCGGGGCGGCTGACCGCGTTGAACGTCCCGCCCTGCCGTCGGGCACCCTGCTCCAGCATCCAGCTGGCCAGATCGCGCACGTCGATGCACTGGATCGGCAGCTCGGCCGGGCCGGGGGCGAGCACGTCGCCGCCCCGCGCGATGCGGCTCAGCCACCAGGGCAGCCGGCCGATGTCCTCCCCCGGGCCGAGGATCAGCCCGGCCCGGGCGATCAGCGCGCGGTCACCGAAGACCTCCCGCACCGCCCGCTCCGCCCCCGCCTTGAGCTGCTGGTAGTCGCCGTCGGCGGCGTCCGGGTCGGCGTCGGCCACCGGCGCGGTCTCGTCCGAGCCAGGCACCACCGGGTCGGCGTAGACCGACCCGCTGGACACGTAGGTGTAGTGCCCCACGGTGTCGACCAGCGCACGGGCAGCGGCGCGCGCGGCGCGCGGCGCGCCGTCCCAGGTGTCGACCACCAGATCCCACTCGCCGTCCGCGAGCGCCGCCAGGCCGTCCGGCGCGCTCCGGTCACCCCGCAACCGGTGTACGCCGGGCGGAACCGACCCGTGCAGCCCTCGGTTGAACACCGTCACCGACCAGCCCCGGCGAACCCCCTCGGCGACCGTCGCACCGCCCACGAAACCCGTACCGCCCAACACCAGCAATCTCATGTGCTCCACCCTGGCGGATGGGTGTGGCGGATCGCGCTCGTGTTCACGGCGAGCGGATCTGCCCTCGGCAGAACCCCCACACCGACGCCCCGCGCGCAGCCGGATCGGGCCTTATCGACCGGGATCGGGCCGGTCAACCGGCGAGCAGCCGGTCCAGCGGACGCGGCACGGCACCCGGCTCGAGAGCGCGCACGAGCGCCCCCGCGTAGCGGGCCTTGCGGCCACTCATCGTCCCCAGGAAGCGGCGTAGTTGCCGCTCGACCGGGCGCCCACGCTGGGCGGGCTGGTTCTGGAAGACCCGCAACCGGGCCAGGTCCCCCTGCTCGGCGATGACCCGCTCGACGCCGTCGCTGCCGAGCGCGCGGATCAGCTCGTCCTCCAGGTCGGCCACGCACACACCGAAGCCGAGCACCTCCATCGCCGACCGGGTCAGGCCGGCGCCGAGACCCGCCTGCTCCAGGCCACGCCGGAAGAAGCCCTCCTCGGCCTCGTCACACAGCCCCCGCACGGTCACGGCGAGGCCCTGCGCGCCGAAGAGCCGCAGGTACCGACCGACGCTCATCGCGCCTCCGAGCGGCACCACGCACACACCCTCGGCGGTCAGATCGCGGCGCCGTCGCTCCGCCAGCGCCTCCACCGCGCGCTGGTCGCTGACCCCCTCGACGAGCACGACGGTACGCAGGCCGGCCGCCAACTCCCGGGCCGCGTCGGCGGCGGTCGCGGCGTCCGGACCGCCGGCAGCCCAGACGCGTACGGCGGCGCGGAAGCGGTCCGGCTCAGGCACGGGACCGAGTCTCGCAACGACCAACCCGTGTCACAACCGGATTGTCCGCGGTCTGCCGGGGTCGGGATGGGTGGTGTCACCACGGCAAACGGCTCGTCACCGAGATTGCGGTGACGAGCCGTTGCGAACTGGTGGGCGATACTGGGTTTGAACCAGTGACCTCTTCCGTGTCAAGGAAGCGCGCTCCCACTGCGCCA
Source organism: Micromonospora sp. NPDC047557 (assembly GCF_043205095.1). Lineage (NCBI taxonomy): Bacteria > Bacillati > Actinomycetota > Actinomycetes > Micromonosporales > Micromonosporaceae > Micromonospora > Micromonospora sp. NPDC047557. The sequence goes on from NZ_JBIDDK010000004.1 coordinate 152,343, forward strand.
ATCGCCCGTGGTTTCCGCCCGACCCGGGCGCTCAGGCCCGTCGAGGCGAATCGCGAGCGGACGACGGGATTCGAACCCGCGACCCTCACCTTGGCAAGGTGATGCGCTACCAGCTGCGCTACGTCCGCACGTCCCCGACGAACGCCGGCGACGCGGCAAACTCTACCCGATGCCAAGATCGGCGGGCGCGCGACCCTGGGCGGCGGCGATTGCGCTGGTCGCCACCGGGGTACTGAGTGACCTCGACAGCGCACCACACCCCCTAAGGAGGCTGTCGTGGGTATCGGCACCAGCATCTTCCTGATCGCGCTCGGCGCGATCCTCACCTTCGCGCTCGACGCGAGCGTCGGCGGCATCAACCTCGACGTGGTCGGCTGGATCCTGATGGGCGCCGGCGTGCTCGGCCTGATCATGACGACGCTGATCTGGGGTCGCCGCCGCCAGGCGGTCCCCGTCGCCACCGAGCAGCCGGTGGAGTACCGCCGGGTCGAGGAGCCGGTCGAGTACCGCCGGGTGGAGGAGCGGCGGGACATCGCCCCGCCGCTGTGACACGACCATCGGCCACCACTGACGGAACTGGCACAGCAACCGGGCCCGGCCACCTCGGCAGAGGCGGCCGGCCCGGCGTTTTTCGTCGCCCCCGCGCGCCAGGGGAGGCACCGGCTGCGAGCGTGACGCAGCCCGCCCCGCTCACCGCATGAGGGCGTTGAGCGTTCCGTAGTCGAGGGCGTCCGCCAGCGCGCCGTACGTGCCCGCGCCGAGGGCCTCGTCCGCCGCCCGGCGGGCGACCGCGTACGCGGCCTGCGCGATCGACGAGCCGAGGCTCACCCGGGCCACCCCCAGCCGGGCCAGGTCCCCCACCGACGGGGCGCCCGGCCCGGCGAGCACGTTCAGCGGCGCCGGCACCGCCTGGACCAGCGCGCGGATGGTCACGGGGTCGACCACCCCGGGCACGAAGATGCCGTCCGCGCCGGCGGCGAGGTAGGCGGTGGCCCGGGCCAGGGTCTCGGCGACGTCCCCAGCGCCAGCGAGGAACGTGTCGATCCGGGCGTTGACGAACAGCGGCAGACCCGCGTCGTCGGCCGCGCCTCGCACCGCGCCGATCCGGGCGCACTGGTCGGGCACGTCGCGCAGCGATGGGCCGCCCTCGCGTCGGGCGTCCTCGATGTTCACGCCGACGGCACCGGCGTCGAGCACCGCGCGTACGGTCACGCCGACCTCCGCCGGTGTCGCGCCGTACCCGGACTCGATGTCGGCGGTGACCGGCAGCGGCACCGAGGCGGTGATCCGGCGGACCAGGTCGACGGCCGCGTCGCGGCCGAGGATGTCACCGTCGGGCGCCCCGAGACTCCAGGCGACGCCGGCGCTGGTGGTGGCCACCGCGGGGGCGCCGGCGGCAGCCACGACGCGGGCGCTCGCGGCGTCCCAGGCGTTGACCAGGACCAGCGGCGACCCGGGGGTGTGCAGGGATCGGAACAGTTCGGCTCGGGTGTGGTGTTCGCTCACGCGGCAAGTCTCGGCCGGCCCCGCAGCCGCCGGTAATGTTTTAGCGCCAGCTGAAACCATCGGGGGTGCCGTGGTCGCCATCAGCATGTCCGCGGGCGCCGTCGCCCGCATCCGGTTCGCCGTCTCGTGCCTGTGGGAGGTCGTCGCGAGCGTCCGGGTGCTGCGCGACCCCGGAGACCACGCGGTCCACCTGCCCTGGGTGCGCCGGGTGCGTCAGCCGCTGGTCGAGGCGGGTGTGATCGAGGCGGACGGCGGGCTGCTCTGGCACCTCGTGCCGGCCCCGCCCGGCTACCTGGCCGACTTCCTCACCCCACCGCCGGCCAACCTCAACCCCGATCTGGCCGCCGAACTGACCGCCCTGCGCGCCACCGGGGCCGACACCGTCCGCGCGCACCTGGACCTGTACCCGGGCGATCGCACGCCGGCATTGGCCGCCCTGTACGCCGACCCGCCGGCCGGGCTGCGCCGCCTCAGCGAGGAGATCGAGGCGTACTGGCGGATCGCCCTGGCCCCGCACTGGCCGCGGCTGCGGCTGCTGCTCGACGCCGATGTCACCGCACGCGCCCGCCTGCTCGCCGAGGACGGCGCGGCGGTGCTCCTCAACGATCTGCACCGGCAGGTCCGGTGGGAGGGCGACACGCTGGTCGTCGCGCAGCGGCACTGCCTGGCCCCGGACGTCGCGGACGGTCCGGGCCTGGTGCTGGTCCCGTCGGTCTTCGTCTGGCCGTCGGTGCTGAGCGTCTCCGCCGGGGACGCGCCGCAGCTCGCCTATCCCGCCAGTGGGCTGGGCACCCTCTGGGAGCGGCCGAACGGCGTCCCGGACGCGCTGGCCGCCGTGCTCGGCCGCGGGCGGGCCCGGCTGCTCACCGAACTGATCGGGCCGGCGAGCACCACCGAACTGGCCCGTCGCAGTGGGATGTCACCCGGCGGCGTCTCCCAGCACCTCACCGCGTTGCGCGCGGCCGGTCTGGTGGTGACCCACCGCCGGGGTCGGGCCCTGCTCAGCGCCCGCACCGACCTCGCCGAGGCGCTGCTCTCCGCGACCGCGTAGCCGACGTCCGGGCGGGTGGGCCTACGCCGTTTCCGCTGGTGAGGGGCACTGACCGCGCGCGTTAGGATCCAGATCATGGCGTCCCTCGACACGGTGCTGGCCGCCCACCGGGCGTACCTGCTCGGTTGGAACATCGGCGCGGCCGCTCACCCGGACCTGCCGACCTACCGCAGCGACGTGCCGCACGCGACCCTCAACGGCGTTCTGCGCGTGGCCGGACCCGCCCCGTCCGAGGCGCTCGCCGAGGCCCGGCGGCGCCTGCACGGCGTACCCCGCATCTGGTGGGTTGGCCCGGACAGCGACGGCGGCACCGCCGACGGTCTGGTCTCCCTCGGCGCGACGGAGGTCGCCCGCATGCCGATCATGACGGTGGCGCTCGACGACGCCGAAGCCCCGACGCCCGCCGGCCTGCACATCTCCGAGACGGACGACCTGGACGCCTTCGTCGCGGCCTACGCGCGAGTGTCCGGCATCCCCGCGGAGGGCATCGCGGCGACGGTCGAACGGGAGAAGGCGTTCAGCGGCGACGGCACGGTGATCCGGCTGGCCGGTCGCCTCTCCGACGGCCGGATCGTCGGCACGGCCGTGGCCTGGCTCAGCCACGGTCTGGTCACGCTCTACTTCGTGGGCACCCAGCCGGAGCAGCGCCGCCAGGGCGTCGGCGCGGCCATGACCCGGGCCGCGCTCGACCTGGCCCGCGAACGGGGTGCCCACACGGCCGCTCTCACCTCGTCACCCAGCGGCGAGGGGATCTACCGCCGGCTCGGTTTCCGGCCGGTGGGCGAGTTCCGGCTGCTGACCTTCTGACCGGAACACCCGCCGACACGTTCAGCGGCAGATCCTCGGCGGAACGCAGAAAGGCCGTCCGGGGGCATGGTCAACGAAGCCGCGGATTGCGAAACTGCTGGCAATGTCCAGCACACCGCTGTCCCTGCCGCAGCCATCCGCGCGGGCACCCGAGTTCGGCCGGGACGCGCTCATCGTCTGCGAGAACCTGGTGCGGATCTACCAGACCGGTTCGATCGAGGTGCAGGCGCTGCAGGGGCTGGACCTGGCCGTGCGGAGCGGTGAGCTGGTCGCCGTCGTCGGCGCCTCCGGGTCGGGCAAGTCGACGCTGCTGTCCATCCTGGCCGGCATCGACGCCCCCACCGCCGGGCGGGTCCGGGTCGGCCAGTGGAATCTGCTGGCGATGTCCCGCGCGGACCGGGTGGACTACCGGCGGCACACCGTCGGGTTCGTACGGCAGCAGACGGCGAGCAACCTGATCCCCTATCTGACCGCACGGGAGATGGTGGACCTGCCGATGACGGCGGCTCGTACCGCGAAGAAGGAGCGCCGGGAGCGCGCGGCCGAACTGCTGGACAGCCTCGGTGTCGCCGACTGCGCCGACCGGCGCCCCGGGCAACTCTCCGGAGGGCAGCAGATGCGGGTCGCGATCGCGGTGGCGCTGGCCAACCAGCCGCTGGTCCTGCTCGCCGACGAGCCGACCGGCGAGTTGGACGCCGCCACGTCCGCGGAGGTCTTCGGCGTACTGCGGGACGTCAACCGGCGGTACGGCGTCACGGTTGTCGTGGTGACCCACGACCCGGAGGTCAGCGGCCAGGTCGAACGGACCATCGCGATCCGGGACGGGCGCACCAGCAGCGAGGTGCTGCGCCGCACCACCACGGACGCGGAGGGCGACACGCACGTCATCGCCGAGGAGTACGCCGTGATGGACCGGGCCGGCCGGGTCCAGGTGCCGCGCGAGTTCCGCCAGGCGCTGGCGCTGACCCGACGGGTCCGGCTGGCCCTGGAACCCGACCACATCACGATCCGCCCCGACTCGGGAAGCGGCGAATGAGCAGCGAGCCGCTGCTGCGCGTGCGCGGCGTCCACCGGCGCTACCGCACCGGGCCGACCGTCGTACACGCCCTGCGCGGCGTGTCGTTCGACGTGGCCGCCGGTTCCATGGTGGCGCTCATCGGCCGGTCCGGCTCGGGCAAGACCACGCTGCTCAACGTCATCGGCGGACTGGACCGCCCGGACGCCGGCACCGTGCACGTCGACGGCGCCGACGTCGGCGCGCTCGACGAGGACGGCCTGTCCCGGCTGCGGCGCGAGAAGGTGTCGTACGTCTTCCAGAGCTTCGGACTGATCCCGGTGCTGTCGGCCGCGGAAAACGTCGCCGCCCCGCTGCGGCTGGCCCGCGTCGCCCCGGCCGAGCGCGAGCGGCGGGTCGAGTTGCTGCTGGATCTGGTCGGCCTGGCCGACCACGCCCGCCAGCGGCCGGCCGAGCTGTCCGGCGGCCAGCAGCAGCGGGTGGCGATCGCCCGCGCGGTGGCCGCCTCGCCCCGGCTGCTGCTCGCCGACGAGCCCACCGGGCAACTGGACGCCGAGACAGGTCTGTCAGTGATGGCCCTGCTGCGCGGGATAGCGGAATCCGAAGGCGTCACCGTGCTGGTGTCGACGCACGACGCGGTGATGATGGCCCTGGCCGACCGGGTGATCCGCATCCACGACGGGCACCTCGACGAACAGGCGGGCGGGCAGCCGTACGGGCCCGTGTCGGACGCCAGGTGACGCGACGATGCTGAGGCTGGTCAGCCGGCGCGCCCGCGCGCAGTGGCCGTTGCTGGCCGCCCTCCTCGGGGTCGTCACGATCGGCGCGACCCTGCTGGGCGCCTGCACCCTGCTGGTCACCCGCACCGCCGAGCGGGCGCTCGAGGTCGCCATGGCCCGCGCCTCCCCCGCCGCCGTCGACGTGACCGTCTACACCGGCGCCGTCGAGGGCCGGGACACGCCGTCGGTCGCCGCCGACACCCGCACCGTGGTGGCCTCCGCGCTCGCACCTTTCCCCGTGACGACGACCGCGCGGGCGTCGACGGTGCTGCGGGCGCTGCCGCCCGCGCTCGCCCCGGGCACCACCGTCCCGGCCCAGGCGTACCTGTCGGGGCTGGACGACCTGCCGGCCCGAGCCGAGCTGATCACCGGGCGCTGGCCACAGCACCCTGGCGACGCGGTGCTGCTGGAGTCCACCTCTCAACTCCTCGGCCTCACCCCCGGTAGCCGGGTACGCCTCGGCGCCGAGCTGGCCCACCCGCCCGTCCCGGCCATCGACGTGACAGTCGTCGGTGTGGTACGCCCGCTGCCCGGGAGCGGCTGGGACCGCGACCCGCTCGCCGCGGCCGGCTCCGCCACCGGCTACCGGGACGGCCGCTTCCTGCAGCCGGTCAACGCGTACGGCCCGTTCCTCGTCGACCTCGCCGACCTGGTCACCACCGGCGCCACCGTCGACCGGATGGAGGTCACCGCCCATCCGGACCTGTCCCATCCCAACCGCCGCGACCTGGAGACCATGGCCGGGGCCGTCCGCAGTGCCGACCGCCGGCTGGCCGGCACCCTCGGCGACCGCGTCACGCTCGCACGTGTCTCCTCCGACCTGGCACTGACCCTGCGGGCCGCCGACGACCAACGGCACGTCACCGCCGCCGTCGTACTCGCCATCGCCGTCCTCGGCGGTGTCCTGGCCGCGACGGCACTCGTCCTCGCCGGCCGGCTGACCGCGGGCATCCGCGCGGACGAGACCGCCCTGCTATCCGCCCTGGGCACCAGCCGCCGCCAACTCGCCGCCACCGCGACACTCGAAGCCGGACTCGTCGCCGCCGTCGCCGCGGCGCTCGCGATACCGGCCTCGTCCGCCCTGCACGCCGGCCTGACCCACCTGCCGCCGCTGGACGACGCCGGCCTGACCGTCCGGCCGGCCATCACGAGTGCCCAGGTTCTCGCGGTCGCCGGCGGTGCGCTGGTGCTCACCGCTGTGCTCACCGTGCTGGCGATCCGACCCGTCGGGGCACCCGGCGACCGGCGCACCCGCCGCGAACTGCTGGCCCGATCCGGCGCCGACCTGATGCTCGCCGTGTTCGCCGCCGCCGGATGGTGGCAGCTGCACGCGCAGCCCACCGCCGCCAGCCCACGCGCCGACGCGGTCCGGGTGCTCGCGCCGGCGCTGCTGCTCACCGCAGGCGCCGCCCTCGCGCTCCGGGTGGTACTGCCCGCGCTGCGCGGCGCCGACCGACTGGCGTACCGCGCCCGCGGGTTGGCGCTCCCGCTGGCGGTCTCCGAGAGCGCCCGCCGGCCCCAGGCCGTCGCCGCCGGGCTGCTCGTCGGGCTGGCCTGCGCGGCCGGAACCTTCGGCCTCGCCTTCGACGCCACGTGGCACCAGTCGCAGCGCGACCAGGCCGCGCTCTCCGTCGGCACCGACCTGGCACTCACCCTCAGCACGGCGCCGGTGCCCGGAGACGGCGCGGTCGTCAGCACGGCCACCGCCGGGGCGGTGAGTCCGGTCCTCAACCGTGGCACCGCCGTCGGTCAGTGGCTCGGCACCGCCGGCGATGCGCCGCGCCTGGTCGCCGTCGACACCACCCGCGCCGACGCGCTGCTGCGCGGGCCGGTGGACAGCGACCGCGGATGGGCGGACGTGGGCGCAACCCTGGCACCGCGCACCCGGGTCACCGGCCTCGCCGTTGCGGCCGGCGCCCCGCTCGTCCTGAGCGGAACCACGGCCGGCGGCGCCTCCCTCGTCGTGACGCCCCGGCTGCTGCTGCAGGACGCCACCGGCCTGCGCACGTCCTGCACCGGGCCCGCCGTGCCGCTCGACGGCCGGGAATTCCGGCTGCCCGCCTGCGCGACGGCTGACGGGCTGCGCCTCGTCGCGGTCGCTCTGCCGGTCACCGCCGACGCGGGCGACGAACCCGTGGCCACCGCTGGACCCGTCGCCGTAGCCGTCACGCTCACCGTGCCGCCCGCCGGGTCGGCGCAGGGGTCCACCGACGGGTCGGACTGGACCGCCACCTCCGCGCCGCCGGTCCCGAGCAAGGTGCGCGACCTGAGCGTCACGCTGTCGCCGGCAGGGACCGGAACCGCGCTGCGGATGAACGCGACCGTCGACCTCGGCGGCGCCGACGACGCCGCCCGAACCCTCGTCGCCACCGCCTTTCCGGACCCCGGGCCGGTACCCGTCGCCGTCTCCGCCCGCTTTGCCAACGAGGTCGGTGTCGACAGTGGCAGCCAGCTCAGCGTCACGGTCGGCACCACGCCCGTCCCGATCGTCGTCACCGAGGTCGTGCCGACCGTACCGTCCGCCCCCGGTGCCGTCGCCGTCCTGGCCGACCTGGACACGCTGTCCCGCGCACGCGCCGTCACCGGCGACCTGACGTTCCCGGTCGACGCCTGGTGGGTCGGCCACCCCGCCGGTCCCGGCGCCGCCGAGCGGGCCACCGCCCTGCACCTGGGCACCGTCACGAACCGCGAGGCGGAGACCGCCCGCCTCACCGGCGGCCCGCTGCGCGCCGGGCTGCCGGCCGCGCTCCGGCTCATCGTCCCGGCCGCGGCCCTGTTGCTGCTCGCCGGCGTCGTCCTGCACGTCACCTGCGATCTGCAGGCCCGCGCCGTCGAGGTGGCGCGGCTGCGCGGCCTGGGGATGTCCCGGCGCGGCATCCGGGCCGTGCTGCTCGGCCAGCACGTCGGCGTTCTGCTGCCCCTGCTCGCGGCGGGCGCGGCCGTCGGCGCGCTCGCCACCCGCATCGTCGCTCCCCTGCTCGTGCGCTCCGACACCGGCGCCGCGCCCGTCCCGGCCGCCCGGCCACAGTGGCCGTGGCCAGCCGAGGCCGCACTGCTCGCCGTACTGCTGGCCGGATGCCTGCTGGCGGTCTCCGTTGTGGTCACCGTCCAGGTCCGCCGGGCCGACGCCGCGCACCTGCGGGTGGCGCCGTGAACCGATGGCTGACCCGCCGGTGGCCGACGCCGCACTGGCCCAGCGTCCGCGGTCGTGGCCGGACCGATCTTGGACCGCTGCTGCTCACCGCCGCCGTCATCGCGGCCGTCGCGCTGCTCGCCGGGGCCGTGCCGGCGCTGCTGCGCGCCGCCGCCGACGACGCCGTCCAGGACACGGTCCGCCGCGCCGGCCAGGACTCGAACGTCCTCGTACGCGCCGACTGGGAACGCGACGACGGCCCGACCGGCGGGCGGGTCCGGACAGCCCGCCTCGCCGATGACGTCGACGATTTCCGCGCCCGGGCGGCCTACGCGCTCGGGCCCGACCTGGACGCCGCGCTGCTCCCGCCCATCGCCGTCGTCAACGGACCGATCCTGCGCATCACCGACGGCAGCGCGCCGCGTACCTTCCAGTTCACCTACCTGGCCGGCGATCTCGGCGGCCCGGACGTGACCTGGATCGCCGGCCACGCGCCCGGCCCCGCAGTCCCCGACGAGTTCGTCGAGACCCCCTACAACGGACCGCCCTGGCCGGTGCAGGTCGGCATCTCCGAGGCGGAGGCCGCCGCACTCCACCTCGGCCCCGGCGATCGAATCCCGGTCAAGGACGGCCAGGGTCGCGACAGGGACGTGCGGATCAGCGGGATCTACCGACCCGCAGACAGCGCCGACCCCGCCTGGCGACTCGCCCCGGCGCTCCTGCGCGCCGTGCCCGGCGCCGACGGCGTGGGGACCACCCGGTTCGCCGGCCTGCTGTCCCGCGAGTCGTTGCCGGACGCCCGGCTCGCCGTCGACGAGGACCAACTGCGGCGCACCGTCCACTTCGCACCCGTTCCAGACGCGCTCACCTGGGACACCACCGCGGCACTCGCCAGCCAGGTGGTCAAGCTCAAGGCAGCCTCCGGCTCGTCCGGCAGCCGCGACGAGTCCCTGAAGTGGGAGTCGCAACTCGACACCACCCTGCGCGCCGCCCGTACGCAGATCGGCGCCGTTGCCGGGCAGGCCGCCGTCCTGCTCATCGGGGTGCTCACCGCCACGGTGCTGGTCCTGCTGCTCGCCGCCGACCTGCTGGTCCGCCGCCGTACCCCGGCGCTGAGCGCCGCCCGGCAGCGTGGGGCGGCGCTACCCGACCTCGGTGCGGAACTGGCCATCGAGTCCTCCATGGTGTCCCTGTCGGCCGCCGCCGTCGGGCTCGCGCTCGCCCGCGCGGCGGCTCCCGGCGTCTCCTGGGCCTGGGCCGTTCCCGCCGTCCTGGCCGGCGCCGTCGCCGGGCCGGCGTTCGGCATCCTCGCCGCCGCCCGGGCCAGCCGCGACCGGCGTCAACCCGCCAACCCGGCCGCTCGGCGCTGGATCCGGGCCACCGGCCAGCTACGCCGCGCCGCCGTGGAGGCCGCAGTCCTGATCGCCGCGGTCGCCGCCTTCGTCACGCTGCACCAGCGCGGGCTCCTGCCCGTCGCCGCCGACGGCGACACCGGCGAGCTGACCGGCGACACGATCCTGCCGATCAGCGCCCCCGTTCTGGGCGTGCTCGTCGGTGCGCTCGTCCTGCTCCGGCTGCTGCCCCTCGGGGCGCGGTTCGCGCTTCGACAGGCTCTGCGTTCGCGCCGCCCGCTGGCCGTGTTCGGTGCCGCCCGGGCGGCCGCAACGGCCGGGCGTGCACTGCCGATGCTGGTTCTGGTGAGCACCACGGCGCTGGCGTCGTTCGCGCTCATCCTCGGCACCACCGTCACCCGGGGCCTGGCCGACGGCGCGTGGAGCAGCGTCGGCGCCGACGCCCGCCTCGACGTCGGCGCCGAGGCTGGGGCTGCCACGCCCGCGGTCGCCGAGCGGATCGCCGCCGCACCCGGGGTCGGGCAGGTCGTCCTCGCGCAGGTGACCGACTCGGCGCGCGTCTTCAGCGATTCGACACTGTTCACCCCACGCCTGGTCATCGTGGACGCCGAAGGGTTCCAGCGCCTGCTGGCCACCACCCCGCTGCCCGACGCGCCGGCGCTGGCCCGGCTCACGACACCCGCTCCCGCCCCCGGGGACGTCCCAGTGCTGGTCCGATCGAGCGACGGCGAGCTGCGGACCGGCACGCGGTTGCAGCTACCGAGGGACGACGCCCCGGCGATCAGCCTCACCGCCGTCGGCACCGCGCCCTCCGTCGGCGGCGCCGGTGACGTCGTCATCGTGGACGCCGCGGCTCTCGCGGGCGCCGGGCTGCCCGCCGTTCCGAACACCGTCTGGGTGACCGGCCCCGGCGCGGCGCGGGCCGTGTCGAACAGCGGCATCGCCGCCGACGTCGTGCTGCGCGCCGACGTCCTACGGGCGCAGCGATCGGCTCCGCTGACCGCAGGGCTGGTACGGCTGGCGTGGACGGCCGCCGCGATGCTGCTGGCGCTGGGGCTGCTCGGTCTCACGCTCGCCGCCGCCGCAGGCGCGTCGGAGCGGTGGCAGACCCTGACCCGGCTGCGGACCCTCGGCCTGCGGCCACGCGACGCGCGCTGGGTCGCCGCCGGAGAGGTGCTGCCGCCGGTCGTGGTCGCCGCGGTGTGCGGCCCGCTGCTCGGGGCCCTGCTCGCACGCCTGACGCTCGGCCCGCTCGACCTGCGGCTGCTCACCGGCCAGGCCGCCGACCCGGGGGCGGGCCCGCCGTGGTGGCTGCTCGGCCTGGTGAGCGTGACGCTGCTGGTGGCGTCCGCCACGGTCGTACCTGTCGAGTCGGCGCTGCGGCGACGCGACCGGCTGAGCGAGGTGCTCCGCGCCGGCGAGTAGCCGGCCGGCTTACCGGCGCAAAAACGAGGCCCGTTACCGAATATCCGGTAACGGGCCTTCTGACCTGCTGTACAGCTGGTGGGCGATACTGGGTTTGAACCAGTGACCTCTTCCGTGTCAAGGAAGCGCGCTCCCACTGCGCCAATCGCCCGTGCATAATGCCGAGGTGGGGACGGGATTTGAACCCGCGTACACGGCTTTGCAGGCCGTTGCCTCGCCTCTCGGCCACCCCACCGAGGTTGCCCCCGTCATGCGTGGCGGCAGCTCCGAGCGGACGACGGGATTCGAACCCGCGACCCTCACCTTGGCAAGGTGATGCGCTACCAGCTGCGCTACGTCCGCACGCCCCCGGCGTTCCCGGGTGACGGATGAGAACTTTAGCCGAGCCGGTGAACGACTGCCAACTCGGGGGTCTGTGTCGGCGCGTCCCCTCCCGCCCGGGAGCCCGAGCGGGACGGCATGCCAGATCCCGGGGAGGGCCTGACCCACTCACCGCAAGCTTCCTAGGGAGCTGGCCTGGTTCCTCAACTGACTCCCGACCGTCACACTCCGGCATCGTGCGACGCTCGGTGCCGCCACCGGGACAGCAGTCCCTCGACCGGCGGCGACGCACCCTCGCGGCGAGCGGCGGACCTCGACGAACACCGCCGGGAGACCGAAGCACGGCAGCCCCGGGAAGTGTCCGGATTCCGACTCTTAGCCCACGAAACGGACGGTGGTGGTAACTGTTCGTGTTCGGGTGGATGGGCTACGGTAACGGTCGTGACGAGACGTGCGGCCGAGATCCGCCTGGATGCCCTGCTGCGCACGGCCTGCGACGTGATCGTGGAGCGCGGTCTGGCCAACACCCGGACGGCGGACGTGGCACAGGCCGCCGGTGTGAGTCAGGCCCTGGTGTTCTACCACTTCGCCACCAAGGAGCGATTGCTCGCGCAGGCGTTCGCGTACGCCGTCGAGCAGGATCTGGCCCGCCTGGACGCGGTCACCCGCTCCTCCGCTCCGCCGTTGACGAAGCTCCGCCGGATCCTCAAGCTCTACACCCCGGCCGGTCGGGCGACCTCCTGGTCGATGTGGATCGACGGCTGGTCCGAGTCGCTGCGCACCCCCGAGTTGGAGAAGGTGTCCCGGCGACTCGACCTGCGCTGGCGGCAGGATCTGGCCGCCGTCATCTCCGCCGGGGTCGCCGACGGCACCTTCCAGTGCGCCGACCCGCAGGGGGCCGCCTGGCGGATCAGCGCCGTGATGGACGGCCTCGCCGTGCAGCTCGCCGTGCACGACCGGGTGATCTCCCGCCGGCAGTTCGGGGAGTGGGTGCGGCTGGTCACCTCCCGGGAGCTGGGCCTGGCCCCGGCCGACCTGGACTGAGCGGCGACGGCGGGACGGCACCGCAGGTCGGGCCGGGCAAAACGGCTCGGGCCACCGCGCCGAGGAGAACAATCGACGGCATGGATCTGCTGGAGGCGTACCGCCGGAGCCTGGCCGAGTTCGTCGACCGGGTGGACCAGATCGGGCCCGGCCAGTGGGCCGAGGAGACACCGTGCCCGGACTGGGACGTCCGCACCCTGGTCAACCACGTGGTCGGCGAGGACCGGTGGAGCGTTCCGCTGCTCGCCGGCCGCACCGTCGACGAGGTCGGCGACCGCTTCGACGGTGACCAGCTCGGCGCGGACCCGGCCGCGACGGCGCGGGAGGCGGCCGCGCAGGCCGAGATCGCTGTCACCCATCCCGGCACGATCGACCGCACCGTGCACCTGTCGGCCGGCCCGACCCCGGCCACCGAGTACGTCCAGCAGCTCCTCGCCGAACACCTGGTGCACGGCTGGGATCTGGCGGTGGCGATCGGCGCCGACCCGCGGCTCGACCCGGACGCGGTGCGCGTGTGCGCCGAGTGGTTCGCCGGCCGGATCGACGACTACCGACGCGACAAGCTGGTACGCGACGACGCGCGGCTGCCCGCCGACGCCGACGAGCAGGACCAGCTGCTGGCCGCCTTCGGCCGCGACCCCGACTGGGCCCCGGGCCACTGAGCGGTCAGCGTCGGGGCCGCGTGTTGGCCAGTCCCCGGTCGCCGCCGTAGTGCGCGAGCACCCGGTGGTCCATCACCCGTCGCCACAGCGGCGGGACCAGCGCCACGACCACCATCGTCGCGTACCCGGCGGGCAGCTGCGGTGAGGTGTCGAAGCTACGCAGCGTCTGGTAGCGGCGCAGCGGGTTCGCGTGATGGTCGCTGTGCCGCTGGAGCTGGAAGAGGAAGACGTTGGTGACCGTGCGGTCGCTGTTCCAGCTGTGCCGGGCGTCGACCTTCTCGTAGCGTCCGGCGGCGGTGCGCTGCCGGGCCAGCCCGTAGTGCTCCAGATAGTTGACCACCTCCAGCAGGGAGAAGCCGACCACCGCCTGCAGGACCAGGAACGGCAGCACCACCGGGCCGAAGACCAGGGTCAGCGCCGCGTACAGCACCAGGGTCATGGCCCACGCGTTGAGCACGTCGTTGCGGTGGGTCCACGGGGACCGGCCGCGGATGCGGAACCGGCTGGTCTCCAACCGCCAGGCCGAGCGCAGGCTACCGAGGACGGTACGCGGCCAGAACGCCCAGAAGCTCTCCCCCAGTCGCGAGCTCGCCGGATCCTCCGGCGTGGCGACGCGGACGTGGTGGCCGCGGTTGTGCTCGACGTAGAAGTGCCCGTACGCGGCCGGCGCCAGGGCCACCTTGGACAGCCACCGCTCCACCCGCTCGCGCTTGTGGCCCAGCTCGTGGGCCGTGTTGATGGCGATGCCGTTGACCACCCCGACGGTGGCCACCAGGCCGGCGGCACCGGCGAGGGAGAGGCTGTCGCGGGCCCACACCGCGCAGCACAGCACCAGTGCCGCGTACTGCGCCGGCAGGTAGAGGTAGGTGAGCCAGCGGTAGTAGCCGTCGGCCGCCAGCCGGGGCACCGCCTCCTCGGGAGGGTTCTGCCGGTCGTCGCCGAGCAGCAGGTCGACCACCGGGATCAGGCCGAAGACGACGGCCGGGGTGAGCCACCACGCCCAGGCGCCGCCGCCGGCCCGCCACAGCGCGAAGCCGACGAAGGGCAGCGCCGGCACCAGGAGCGCCAGCGGCCAGAGCGGCTTGCGACGGTCCCGCCAGGCGGCGGGCTCGACGGTCGGATCGGCATCGACGGTCATGGCCAACCTCCGGTCTCGCGTTCTGACATCGACAGTGACAGCCATCACGCTCTTTTACAAGAGCGTACGTTTTGTAAAGTTGATTTATCTCGATCAGTCGGCGCGTCGGCGGTCGGGGGCCTTGCCGCGCCCCCGGTCGGCTGATATCCACAGATGCGCATGCGTCACCGCGCTGCGTCGGTCGGCAGCCGCCGGCCATCCCGCTCCCACGAGGAGGTCCCGTGCCACAACCGGAGTGGTCACCCCCGATGAGCCGGCGTCGACGCCGGCTCATCGCCGTCCTGGCGACGACCGCGACCATCGCCGCGCTGCTACCCACCGGCGCGAGCACCGCGGCCCCCGCCGGGGCGCCGTCCACGCACCGCTCGTCCGGGCCGTTCGCCGAGGGCAACCACGAGCCCGCCGACCTCGACAACCGCTCCGGTACGGCGGCACCCAACGCCCGCCAGCGCGGCCTGGCCCGCGCCGCCGATCCCGACGCGCGGTGGAACCGGTTCGGCACCCCGCAGGCACTCGGCCCCGGTCGTACCCCGCTCGCCACCGGGCTGCCCACGGACCCGGAGGCGGCCGCCCGCGCCTACCTGACGGCCAACCGTGACCTGTACGGCATGGACGCCGCGACGGTCGCCGACCTGGAACGGGTGCTGGTCCGACCGATCGGCAGCGGTGCCGTGGTGACCCTGCGGCAGCGCTTCGGCGACCTACCGGCCGGGCCCGACGGCCTGGTCACCCTCGCGGTCCAGGGCGGCTCGGTGCTCGCCGTCAACTCCTCGCTGGCCCGCGACACCAGCGCGCCCGCGCCGGCCACCCGCACCGCCGAGCAGGCGTACGCCGACGCGCTCGCCGACGCCGGGCTGACCGCGACGGCGGTGGCCAGCCACACCGTGCGCGCCGTGGCCGTACCCACCCCGCTGGACGGGCCCCGGGCCGCCTACGAGGTGACCATGATCGGCGCGGACGCCGACCACCCGGCGGCGTTCACCAGCTACGTGGACGGCAGCACCGGGAAGGTGCTGGTCCGCGAGGACCTCGTCGACTTCGACTCGGACAACCCGAGCTGGGCGGTCTTCCCGGCCACCCCGCCCCGCGACCTCGCCGCCGGGCAGGACCCACGGGTGCGCTGGTGCGGTGACCCGGCCCCCGGCTGCCAGGTCGCCCAGCGGGACCCGGCCACCGGCCAGCCGTGGGACGTCGACGCGGCCACCGGCACTCCGACCTTCACCTCGCGCGGCAACTCGGCCAACACCGTGCTCTCCTGGGGCAACAACACCCCGATCGTCCCGGCCACCCCCAGCCCGGAGCGCCGCTACGAGTACCCGTTCACCGACCAGTGGCACCAGGCGAAGTGCAACCCGGCGGTGTTCACGTCGGCGCAGCGCAACGACGCGGACGCGGCGATCGCCAACCTCTTCGTCATGCACAACCGCATGCACGACTGGGCGTACCAGTTGGGCTTCACCGAGTCGGCGTGGAACCTCCAGGCGGTCAACCTCACCCCGTCCGGCCTGGGCGGCGACGCCGAGCAGGGCCGCGCCCAGCAGGGCGCGCTGACCGGCAACCGCAACAACGCCAACCAGGGCACCGGGCGCGACGGCCTGCCGCCGACCACCAACATGTACCTGTGGCAGCCACAGGCCGGTGGCCCGTACCCGCCGTGCGTGGACGGCGACTACGACATGACGGTGATCGGCCACGAGTACACCCACGCCATCACGAACCGGATGATCGCCGGCCCGGACAGCGGGATCAGCGGCCACCAGGGCGGGGCGATGGGTGAGTCGTGGGGCGACCTGCTCGCCGCCGAGTACCTGTACCAGAACGGGCTGCGCGCGCCCGGCGAGTCGCCCTTCGTCACCGGCGGCTACGTCACCGGCAACCTGGTCAGCGGCATCCGCAACTACGACCTGAGCCGCAGCCCGCTGAACTACTCCGACATCGGCTACAACACCGGTGGCCCCGCCGTGCACGCCGACGGGGAGATCTGGGGCGCCACCAACTACCGGGTCCGCTCGGCCCTGGTGAAGCGGTACGGCCTCGGCACGACCCAGCGGCAGTTGGAGTGCGCACAGGGCAAGGTCACCGCCGACAAGTGCCCGGGGAACCGGCGCTGGTCGCAACTGGTCTTCGACTCGTTCCTGCTCCAGGCCGCCAGCCAGGTCAGCATGCTCGACATGCGGGACAACATGCTCACCGCCGACCTGCTGCGGTTCGGGGGCGCGAACCAGGACCTGATCTGGGCCGAGTTCGCCCGCTCCGGGATGGGCCGGGACGCCGCCACAAACGGCGCCGCGGACACCGACCCGACGCCGAGCTTCGCCTCGCCGCGCGGCGGCAACGCGACGCTCACCCTGCGCCCCCGCGGGGACAGCGCCGACGCGCCGATCCGGGTGTACGTCGGGGCGTACGAGGCACGGGCCACGCCGATCGCGGACACCGACCCGGCCACGCCGATCCCGAACACGGTGGAGATGGTGGCCGGCACGTACGACCTGCTGGCCGTCGCGCCCGGCTTCGGGCACCAGCGGCTCAGCGTGGTCGCCGACGCCGGCCGGACCGGCTACGTGGACCTGCGGTTGAGTCGCAACCTCGCGTCCACGGCCTCCGGTGCCACGATCAGCGGCGACGGGGTCAACCTGGACCGGGTCGCCGACGACACCGAGGCGACGAACTGGGCCTCCCTGGACGGGGTGGCCGGCCGGCAGCTCACCGTCGACCTGCCGGGCGACGGCCCGCAGACGGTCAAGCGGGTGAACGTCAGCGCGATGCTGCGACCCGCGATCGTCGGGGACGCCGACACCGGCAGTCAGAACGCGCTCAGCGCGCTGCGCTCGTTCGCGGTGTCCGCCTGCGACGCGACGACGACCGACTGCGCGGACCCGACGCACTGGCGGCGGATCTACACCAGCGCGGGCGACGCGTTCCCCGGCGGGGCGTACCGGGCGTACAGCCGCGACATCAACCTGCGGACGTTCGCGGTGCCCACCACCCTCGCCACCCACCTGCGCCTGGAAGTGCTGGCCAGCCAGTGCACCGGCGGCCCGCAGTACGCCGGTGAGCAGGACGACGACCCGGCCACGACGACGGACTGCGCGACCGCCAGCCCGGCCCGGGCCCAGGTCAGGATCGCCGAGTTCCAGGCGTTCACGAAGTGACACCGTCGGGGCCGGCGGCTCTCCGCCGGCCCCGACAACCCCCGATCAGCGGCGGGCCGGTCGCCAGCCACCCGCCGGCGCCGGCCGCTCCCAGAGCCGGTCCACCGGCGGGTCCTCGGCCTCGGTGGTGGCGGCCCGGGTCAGGTGACGCAACCGCAGCAGCAACCCCACCCCGAGCGAGAGCAGCAGCCCACCGAGCAGGAAGGCGGCCTGCACCATGCCGAACCCACCGGCCTGTGAGACCGGACGGCCAGCGGCCGGCGGCGCGGCGTCGATGGGCTGGTCGGCGACCGGTTCCTCGGCCGGGGCGCTCTCCTGCGCCGGTTCGCTCGGCGGATCGCTGGGCTCGGCCGGCGTCGCGCTCGGCGTCGGCGTACCGGTCGGCCTGGCCCCCGCCCCCACCACCGACCGGGTGGCCGTCTGGCGGGCCAACAGGCGCAGGTTGGCGTCGTACGCCTCGGCGGCGAGGGTGACCCGCCCCTGGGTGACGTCCTCGGCGAAGGCCACCCGGTAGCGGGCGGTGACCGTGCGGCCGGGGCAGAGCGTGCCCGGGTCGAGTTGCCGATCGGTCAACCGGGCCACGTCACCCTCGGTCTGGACCTCCAGCGGGAAGTCGCCGTTCTCCTCCACCCGGTCCATCTTCACCTGGTCGAGCCGGATGCCCTGCACGCGCAGCACCATCGACCAGCGCACCTTCGCGCATCCGCCGCGCCGGTCCGTCTGCGAGACCACCGCCGAGATCGTGCGCACCTGGTCCCCCGCGCTGAACCGGGCCGGCAGGCCGCTCATCTCGGTGGCGAAGGCCGCCTGTGCCGGCGCGGCCAGGGTCAGCACCGCCCCGGCAACGCCGACAACCAACGCTCCGAGCCGCAGCGCGTACCGCCACACGATCACCACCACCTCGCTCCTTCTCGTCCCTGGAGGGAAACGCTAGGAGGAAACGGGCGGGCCGGACAGAGGGGTGTCTTCGCAGCGGACGCCAAGCAGAAGGGGTGATTTCACCGAGAGTGGTGAACCCTTCACGCGTACCCGCACTCCCTCGACCACCTCCGTGCGTCGCCGGGGCTGACCGGTGCGCGAGAATCGCCGGGTGTCCGAGCTCTCCAGCACCTTCGTCCGGCTGCACGCCCGGCTGGCCCCGGTCCCCTTCGTTCCCGAGGTGCGCCTGCACCAGGCGGACGAACCGATCGGGCTCTGGGAGCTGACCGAGGGCGAGTTCTCCAGCGACCGGCCGCCGCCGTTCTGGGCCTTCGCGTGGGCCGGCGGGCAGGCGCTCGCCCGCTATGTCACCGACCACCCGGAGCTGGTCGCCGGCCGCCGGGTGCTCGACCTCGCCTCCGGCTCCGGCCTGGTGGCCATCGCCGCCGCCCGGGCCGGCGCGGCGTCCGTGCGGGCCGTCGAGGTGGACGAGCTGGCGGTCGCGGCGGTCGCGCTCAACGCCGAGGCCAACGGGGTACGCGTCGACGCCGAGTTCGGCGACATCCTCGACGGCGACGCGGGCGACGCCGAGGTGGTGCTTGCCGGGGACGTGTTCTACAGCGAGGCGATGGCCCGGCGGGTGCTGCGGTTCCTGCTACGCGCCACCCGGGCCGGGGCGCCGGCGCTGGTCGGAGACCCCGGCCGGGCGTTCCTGCCCCGGGACCGCTTCGACGAGCTGGCGACCTACGACGTGCCGGTGCCGGAGGCCCTGGAGAGCGTCCGGGTGAAGCGCACCACCGTCTGGCAGTTGCGCGCCGGCCTGCCGAGGGCTGCCGGCTAGCGTGTCGACGTGCTGTTCTCCGGCTGGGCGTCCGAGGTCGAGGCACCCTGGCCGGACGTCGCCGAGGTGGCCGACCACGTCGGCGTACGTCACCTCGTCGTCACGCGGCACGCGCTGGTCCGGCAGGTCCTCGCCGACCCGGTCCGCTACCGGCCGGACAACGCCCTGGACGCGGTGACCCCGATGCCGGTGACCGCGCTGCGGGTGCTCGCCGGGCACCGGTTCCGGCTGCCGCCGACGCTGGCGAACAACTCCGCCGCCAGCCACCCCCCGATCCGGGCGATCGTCGCGGACGCGCTGCACCCCGCCCGGGTCGCGGCGCAACGCCCCTGGCTCACCGCTCTGGTCCGGCAGCGGGTGGCCCGGCTGCGCGCCGCGCTCGACGCCGGTGAGCCGGTCGACCTGTACGCGGACCTCGCCGCCGACCTGCCCCTGCTGGTGCTGGCCCGGCTGGTCGAGCTGCCGGACGCGCCGGTCGGCGCGGTCAAGGAGTTCGCCCGGGCGGCACTGGAGCTGTTCTGGGCGCCCCTGGACGGCGACCGGCAGCTGGCGCTCGCCACCGAGGTGGGCCGTTTCCACGGCGTCCTGCGGGAGTTCGCGGCCACCGGCGGCGGCCTGGCCGCCGAGCTGCGCGCCGGCGGCCACCCGCCGGACGTGGTGGTGGGCGCGCTCTTCTTCCTCCTGGTCGCCGGCCAGGAGACCACGTCACAGTTCCTCACCCTGCTGCTGCACCGATTGGCCGTCGAACCGGCGGTACGCGCCGGCCTGCGCACCGGCGACGTCGCGGTGGCCGACGTCGTCGAGGAGGGCCTACGCCTCGAACCGCCCATCGTCACGTGGCGGCGCGTCGCGGCGGTGGACGGCACGCTGGGTGGGACCGCCGTGCCGGCGGGCACCAGCATCGTGCTGTGGCTGGCCCGCGCCGGCCGGGACCCGGCGATCGTCGAGTCCCCCGACGAGTTCCGCCCGGGGCAGCGCGGGTCGCGCCGGCACCTGGCGTTCGGTGCGGGCGCGCACCGCTGCGTCGGGGACGTACTGGCCCGGATGGAGGCGGCCGTGGTGGTGGCCGAGGCGACGCCACTGCTCGACGGGGTGAGCGTGGTCCGGCCGCCGTGGTGCCCGGACAACCTCACCTTCCGGATGCCGGACGCCTTCGTGGTGCGGTCAGTCGAGCGGCCCGCTGACCAGTAGCACGATGCCCCCGATCACGGCCACGGCACCGAAAAGGAGCGTGACGCCGCCGACGAGGAACCGCCCGAAGCGGAAGCCGACGGCCCTGCGCAACTCGGCCGGACTCCGAGCCGGAATTCCCCACAGGCGGTTCCACGGGTTCCTCGACAACCGGCGGGTCTCCGCGTCGACAAACCCGAACAGGTCGAGGGTCATCGTCAGGCCGATGAAACCCAGCATGAGGCCGAAACCAACGGTGGCGAGCACCTGCAAGATCCACCGTGTCATCGGCTGCCCCCGCTGATCGAATCGACTCGATCCGAGGCTAAACAGCCTGGGCAAGGAAGCACGGGAGCGGGCACGCGGCACCTGACCTTGACTCGGTATGTTTCCGGGCGTGTCCGTCACCCCTGCTCGTCGGATCCTCGCGGCCGCAACGCTTTTGGCCCTGCTCGCGCTGAGCGCCTGCGCAGCCGGACCGGTGTTCCACGCTCGGCAGATCACCGCGGCCCCGCCGAGCCCGTCGGTCCCGGCGCCCACGCCGTCGGCCGCGCCGACGACGACGGCCCCGCCCGCCCCCGGGAGCCTGGACTGGTACGTGTCCCAGGTGCCGACCTTCGCCGAGGCGCCGCCGCCGCAGCCGGTGCCGCTGGCCGCGACCGGCCCGATCCCGTTCTGGCACCGCCTGCCGACCGACCAGAAGGTCGCCTTCATCACCATCGACGACGGTGGGCTGGCTCGCCCGCCCGCGGTGGCCGACTTCATCTGGCGGGCGCACATCCCGGTCACGATGTTCCTGAACTCACCGGCGGCCGAGGAGCACGACGTCTACTTCCGGCAGATCCAGGTCGCCGGCGGGGTCGTCGAGAGCCACACGATCCGGCACACCTCGCTGGCCGGCCGGTCGTACGACTACCAGAAGCAGGAGATCTGCGGGGCCGTGGACCGGCTGGAGGCGTTGTTCGGCAAGCGGGCGACCCTGTTCCGCCCGCCGTTCGGCGAGTACGACAGCACCACGCTGACCGCCGCTCGGGACTGCGGCGCGAAGGCCGTCCTGCACTGGTCCGAGACCGTCCACGAGGGGAAGGTGCGCTACCAGACCCCGGAGAAGGTGGTCCAACCCGGCGACGTGCTGCTGATGCACTTCCGGCCGGCGCTGATGGACGACCTTCTCGCGGCGTTGCAGGCGATCCACCGGGCGGGGCTCACCCCGGCGCTGCTGGAGGACTACATCCGCTGACCCGGGCGACCTGACGAAAGTCACTGTCGGGTGATGCCGTTCGGGCGCGGCGGGCCGACGTGGCGGACGCCTAGCGTCAGCGCATGATCACATTACGTGGGTTGACGAAACGGTTCGGAGCGACCCTCGCGGTCGACGCGCTGACCGTCGACATCGCACCCGGCCGCGTCACCGGTTTCCTCGGCCCCAACGGCGCCGGCAAGTCCACCACCATGCGGATGATCCTCGGCCTGGACCGGCCCACCGCCGGAACGGCGCTCGTCGACGGCCGGTCGTACCGGGAGCTGCGGCGACCGCTGCACGAGGTGGGCGCCCTGCTCGACGCCCGGGCCATCCACCCCACCCGGTCCGGGCGCGCGCACCTGCTGGCCATGGCCCGCAGCAACGGCATCCCCGCGCGGCGGGTCGACGAGGTGCTCGACACCGTCGGGCTGGACGGGCGTGCCGCTGGGAAACCGGGCCGGACCCTCTCCCTGGGCATGGGCCAGCGGCTCGGCATCGCCGGCGCGCTGCTCGGCGACCCGCCGGTACTGATGTTCGACGAGCCGGTGAACGGCCTCGACCCGGACGGGGTGCGCTGGGTCCGGCAGCTGTTGCGCTCCCTGGCCGGGCAGGGCCGCACGGTCTTCGTCTCCAGCCACCTGATGAGCGAGATGCAGCTCACCGCCGACCAACTCGTGGTGATCGGCCGGGGACGACTGCTCGCCGACGCCCCGGTCGGCGACGTCATCGCGGGCAGTGGACTCGCCGTACGGGTACGCAGTCCGCACCCCGACGGGCTCGCCACCCTCGCCGCCCGACTCGCCGCGCACGGCGCCACAGTCGAACCGGCCGGCCCGGACGAGCTGACCGTCACCGGGACCACCGTCGACCGGATCGGTGACCTGGCGTACGAGCTGGGGGTGCGGTTGCACGAGCTGAGCCCGCACGGCGCGTCGCTGGAGCAGGCGTTCATGGAGCTGACCGCCGACAGCGTCGAGTACGCCGGCGGCCCGACCGGAGGTGACGCACGATGAGCACGCAGACCGTGGTGGGCAGCCGTCCCACCGCCGCGCCGGCCGTCAGCGCGCCGGCCGCCTTCCGGGCCGCCGTGGCCGCCGAGTGGACCAAGCTGGTCTCGGTGCGCAGCACCTGGTGGACGATGCTGGCCGGGCTGTTCCTGATGGCCGCGAGCGCCGGCCAGCTCGCCATCTACGCGGCCAACGCCAACACCAACGACGACCCGGCCGACGACCCGGGCATCGTCACCGTCGGCAGCGTGCTGATCGACGCGGTCGAGCTGACCCAGTACGCCGTGCTGGCGCTGGGACTGCTCGCCATCACGACGGAGTTCACCAGCGGCACCATCCGGACCACCCTGCAGTGCACCCCGGCACGCGGCCGGGTGCTCCTGGCCAAGGCCGTGGTGGCCGGCGCCGTCACCTTCGTCCTCGGACTGCTGCTCGGCGGGGTCGGCGCCCTGGTCGCCCGGCCGGTGCTCGGCGAGTGGGGCAGCGCGCCGACCGGCGGCACGATCGGCGACATCGTGGCGGTGGCGACCTATCTGGCCCTGGTCAGCGTCCTGGCGCTCGGCCTCGGCGCGGCACTGCGCAGCGCGGTGCTCACGATCATCGTGCTCTTCGCCACCCTGATGATCGTGCCGCTGTCCCTGCAGGAGCCGGACATCACCGTCCTGAACCGGATCGCCGACGCGTTCCCCGGCGTGGCCGGTGGGCACTTCCTGGCCGGCGACACCGAGCCGTACCCGGGCGCGGTCGGGCTGCTGGTGCTCGCCGGTTGGGCGGGCGCCGCCCTGCTGCTCGGTCGGGCCACGATGCGCCGCCGCGACGCCTGAGGCACATCGAGCGGGGGCCCTCGCGGCCCCCGCTCACTGCTCGACCAGCCCCGCCTCGTACGCGAGGATCGCCGCCTGCACCCGGTTGCGCACGTCCAGCCGGGTGAAGATGCTGGTGAGATAGCTCTTCACGGTGCCCTCCACCAGGTGCAGCCGGCGGGCGATCTCCGCATTGGACAGCCCCGCCCCGACCAGGGCCAGCACCTCGCGCTCCCGCTCGGTCAGCCCGGCCGTCCGGTCCCGCGCGGCGGGCTGGCGGGCCAGCCGTCCGGCCCCCAGCTCGATCACCCGGCGGGCCACCCGCGGCGACAGGTACGCCCCGCCGTCGGCGACCGCGTGCACCCCGGCGATCAGTTCGCGCGGGTCGCCGGCCTTGAGCAGGAACCCGCTCGCGCCGTGCCCGAGCGCCCGGGCCACGTGGTCGTCCTCGCCGAAGGTGGTCAACATGAGCGTCGCGGTGTCCGGCGCGACCCGGCGGATCTCGGCCGCCGCGGCCAGGCCGTCCAACCGGGGCATTCGGATGTCCAGCACCGCCACCCGGGGTCGGTGCGCGCGAACCAGCTCCACCGCGGCCCGCCCGTCGCCGGCCTCGGCGACCACCTCGATGCCCGGATCGGCGGCGAGGATGGCCCGGACGCCGGCCCGGATCATCGCCTCGTCGTCGGCGAGGACCACCCGGACCGGAAGCGGCACGGCCGTATCGGTGTTCACTGCGCGATCCGCTCCTTGCTGGTCAGTCGACCGTCGGTGAAGCAGAGCCGCCACGTCGGCTCGGCGAGGGGAAAGTTGCCGTCGGTGTAGAACTCGCACCCCGGCGCCGCCCCGCCGACCGGCGGGGCGAGCTGCCGGCGGGGCAACCCGGGCAGGTCGGCGCGCGCGGTACCGGGCCGCATCCGGTCGTACGTCGACTCGTCCAGCACCGTTCCGGCCGTGGCGACCGGGTAGTAGACCAACGACAGGACGAGCGCGAGACCGGCCGGGGCGGCGAGCGCCGTCAGCAGGCTGCGCCGAGCCCGCCGGCGAGCCTCGCGCAGCCGGCGCTCGGCGTCGGCCGGCCGTTCCGGGCCACCGCCGACCGGGGCGTCACCGTCGAACGTGCCATCGGTCACGGCGCCCACCGCGACGGGCACTCCCGACCATCCCCCGCCGGAGTGCGACTCGGCGGGCAGCGGAAGCCGGGCACGCACCGCGAAGCCACCGTCGGGGCGCGGCCCGGCATCCAGCACGCCGCCGGCCAGCCGGACCCGCTCGGCGAGGGCGAGCAGACCGCTCCCCGAGGAGGCCGGTCGGGGCAGCGGGCCAGCCGGCGCCGACGCGTTACGCACCCGCACCTCGACCCCGTTCCGGTCCCGCGCGAGGGTGACGGTCACCGGTGCGCCCGGGGCGTACCGGGCCGCGTTGGTGAGCGCCTCCCGCACCACCTGGTGCGCGGCCGACCCGGTCAACCCGGGCAGCTCGACGGTGTCGGTCGGGCCGTCCAGCCGTACCGCCATCCCGGCCTCGCGGGCCCCGACCACCAGGTCGACGACGGTCTCTCCCACCGGGCGGACGCCGGCCGGACCGCCCTCCTCCCGCAGCACCCCGATGATGCCGTGCAGCCGTTCGGTCGCCGCCGCGACACTGGCCCGCAGCTCCCCCACCGCCGTCCGATGCTCCGGGGCGAGGTCGTCGGCCAACTCCAACGCGGCGGCCCGCAACGCGATCAGGCTGAGGTCGTGACCGAGCGAGTCGTGCATCTCCTCGGCGATGCGGGCCCGCTCCCGCAGCCGGATCCGCTCCGCGGCGCCCCGCCGCTCGCGCGTCAGCGCCTCGACGTGCCGGCGGCCGGCGTCGGTCAGCGCCTGCTGCTGCCGCCGGTACCGGCCCACCAGCCACGGGAACACCCCGGCGAACAGCAGCACCGAAGCGAGCAGGAACCAGGTCGCCGCCCCGGTGCCGAGCAAGCCCAGGTTCAGCACCGTGCCGCCGAGGGCGATCACGCCGAACAGCACGGCCGCCGGCGCCGCGCCCGCACTGCGCCGCCCGCTCAGATAACTGAACACCGGGATGGCGAAGACGAAGTTGCCGTCCACCAGGGAACCGAGCACCACCAGCAGCAACCCCACCAGCGGCCAACGCCGCGCCGACGCCACCGCGACCGCAAGCAGCGCCAGCGAACCGAGCAGCAGCGCCACGTCGAACCGCGGGTACGGCGGGCTCAACCGGGCGGCCGCGATCGGGGCGGCCACCACCGCCCAGAGCAGCACGTCCAGCAGCGGACGCCGCCACCGTCCGGGCACCGACCGGTCCAGGATCCTCACGGCGGCCAGGCTACCCACGCCCGACCTGCGCGGACACCAACGAAAGTCAGGTGTTCAGCTGCTCTCCTCGGCCCAGACGCGCCAGTCGTCGAGCACCCCGTGCAGCGCCGGAGTGAGCCAACCCGGCGCCGACCGCCGGAACACCCCCGGGTCCATCGCACCGGCGCCGGCCGGCACCGCGCCCAGCAGGTTCGGCACCAGGTCGGTGAGGTTCGTCCAGTGCACCAGCTCCGGCGACGCCGGCCAGGCGCCGATCACCACGCCGGCCGGCACCGCACGACGGTCCAGCGCCTCCAGGGTCAGCGCGGTGTGGTTGAGCGTGCCCAGCCCGGCGCGGGCGACCACCACCGCGGGCGCGCCGAGCGACACCGCCAGGTCGGCCATCGTCCACGGCTCGCCGGACGGACGCAGTCCCATCGGCACCAGCAGGCCACCGGCCCCCTCGACCAGGACCAGGTCGTGCTTGTCCGCCTCCTCGCGGACGGCGTCCACCGCCGCGTACAGCTCCAGCGGCGGCAGGTCCGCGACCCGGGCCGCGGCCAGCGGGGCGAGCGGGTCCGGGAAGCTGGCCAGCGTGCGACCGGTCAGCGGGGCCGCGAGGCGATTGACCACGTCCACGTCGCCCGGCTCACCGCCGGCCGTGCCGGTCTGACCCGGCTTCAGAACCGCCACCCGCAGACCGGCGGCCTGCGCGGCCGCCGCGATCGCCGCGGTGACCACCGTCTTGCCCACCTCGGTGTCGGTGCCGGTGACCAGCACCGGCCCCTCCCACGCGCTCACGGCGCTCCCTCAGCTCGCGACTGCGGGGCTCGCAAACCCGGCTCACTCCTCGCGCTCACGGGACCGCTCGTGGTTCGCGACTGCGGGGCTCGCAAACCCGGCTCACTCCTCGCGCTCACGGCGCACACTCCACGATGACGTCCAGGGCCCGCTCGAAATCCGCCCGGGGCACCCCCGCGCTGACGGTCAGGCGCAGCCGGGAGCGGCTGTCCGGAGTGGAGGGCGGCCGGAAGCAGCCCACCGCGACTCCCCGGTCCCGGCAGTCGGCGGCCCAGGCGGTCGCCGCCTCCGGGCCGGGCGCCGCCACCGAGATCACCGCCGCGTCCGGCGCGGAGACGGCCAGCCCGGCCGCGCCCAGTCGACCGACAGCCAGCGCCACCCGGTCGGCCACCTCGGCGCGCCTGTCGTCGCCGGCCCGGGCCAGCCGCAGCGCGGCGTGCACACCGGCCGCGACGGCCGGCGGCAGCGCGGTGTCGAAGATGAACGTACGGCCGGTCTCGACCAGGTGTCGGACGAACTCCGCCGGGCCGGCGACGACCCCACCCGCCCCGCCGAGCGCCTTGGAGAGGGTGGCGGTGATTACCACGTCCGGCTCGCCGGCCAGCCCGGCGGCCGCGACCGCGCCGGCACCGGACGGACCGGTCAGGCCGAGCGCGTGCGCGTCGTCGACCAGCAGCAGCGCGCCGTAGCGGCGGGCCACCGCGTGCAGGTCGGCCAGCGGCGCGAGGTCGCCGTCGACCGAGAAGACCGACTCGGTGACCACCACCGCCGGACGTCCCGGCGCCACCGCCAGCGCGGCGGCCACCGCCGTCACGTCAGCGTGCGCGCTGACCACCGTCTCCGCGCCGGAGATCCGGCAGCCGTCGATCAGCGACGCGTGGTTGTGCGCGTCCGAGACGAGCAGGGTCCGGGGTTGGACGAGGGCCCGCAGCGCGCCGAGGTTGGCCAGGTATCCGGAGGAGAAGACGAGAGCCCGGTCGGTGCCCAGCCACTGCGCCAGCTCGACCTCCAGGGCCTCGTGCGCGTCGGTCGAGCCGCGCACCAGCCGCGAGCCGGTCGCCCCCAGCCCGTACGCCGACAGTGCCGCCGTGGCCGCGGCGGTGACCTCCGGGTGAGTGGCCAGGCCGAGGTAGTCGTTGCCGGCCAGGTCGGTCATCCGGTCGTCGGCGGGGCGCGGGTGCAGCCGACGGGTCAGGCCAGCCTTCGCCCGCAACTGCGCGCGACGATCGAGCGCCGCCAGCCAGTCCGCCACCGTCACCCCTTCGCTGCCGTTCGGGCCGGTCACGCCCGACACCCGCCGGGCGAAATTACCACCCTCGACCACCGACGCGGCGAATCCACCCGACGCGCGGGGTTGACCTGAAGCGGACGTCAACTCCGATGGTGGTCCGATGCGACGACTGCTACGTACCGTCAACGATCGGTTTCGCCTGCTCGGTCCGAGTGCGGGAGGCTGGCGCGACGTCGCCCTGCTGCTCGCCGCCGCCGACGCGGGACGGTCGCCCGCCGAACGCGCCCTGCTCGCACGCGGGTCGAGCGGCTGCCAGGGCGTTCCGGGCGACGGGGCGGCCTTGTAGGGTACGAGCCATGCCAGAGATCCTCGACCAGGCCCGCACCCAGGTCCTGGGTGACGGCGTCGGCCTCGACCAGGCCGGCGTCCTCGCCGTGCTGAACCTGCCCGACGAGCACCTGCCCGCCGCCCTCCAGCTCGCCCACGAGGTGCGGATGCGGTGGTGCGGCCCGGAGGTCGAGGTCGAGGGCATCGTCTCGCTGAAGACCGGCGGCTGCCCGGAGGACTGCCACTTCTGTTCGCAGTCGGGCCTGTTCACGTCCCCGGTGCGCTCGGTCTGGCTGGACATCCCGTCGCTGGTCGAGGCCGCGAAGCAGACGGCGCAGACCGGGGCGACCGAGTTCTGCATCGTGGCCGCCGTGCGCGGCCCGGACGACCGGCTGATGAAGCAGATGCGCGAGGGCGTCGCCGCCATCAAGGCCGAGGTCGACATCCAGGTCGCCGCGTCGCTGGGCATGCTCTCCCAGGAGCAGGTCGACGACCTGGTCGACATGGGTGTGCACCGCTACAACCACAACCTGGAGACCTGCCGGTCGTACTTCCCGAACGTGGTCACCACCCACTCGTGGGAGGAGCGGTGGGAGACGCTGCGCATGGTCCGCGACTCCGGCATGGAGGTGTGCTGCGGCGGCATCCTCGGCCTCGGCGAGACCGTCGAGCAGCGGGCGGAGTTCGCCGCGCAGCTCGCCGAACTGGCACCGCACGAGGTGCCGCTGAACTTCCTCAACCCGCGCCCCGGCACCCCGCTCGGTGACCGCCCGGTGGTCGAGGGCAAGGACGCGCTGCGGGCCATCGCCGCGTTCCGGCTGGCCATGCCGCGCACCATCCTGCGGTACGCGGGCGGCCGCGAGATCACCCTCGGTGACCTGGGCACCCGCGACGGTCTGCTCGGCGGCATCAACGCCGTGATCGTCGGCAACTACCTGACGACCCTGGGCCGGCCGGCGACCGCCGACCTCGACCTGCTCGACGAGCTGAAGATGCCGGTCAAGGCCCTCTCCGCGACCCTCTGAGCTGACCGGTGAGGACGACGTGACCGAGCTTGTGGCAGCGCAGCGCTGGTGTGACCGCTGCGGCGAGGACGCGTCGGCCGCCGGGCACGAGTCGTGCGCGGCGGCCCGCGCGCTGGAGCCGCCGCGCTACTGCCCCCAGTGCCGACGCCGGATGAAGGTGCAGGTGCTGCCGGTCGGCTGGTCGGCGGTCTGCGTCGAGCACGGCGAAAGCCGAGGCTGAGCCGATGCTGCGTGGGCGTGCGGTGACCCTCCGACCGGCGACTGTCGCGGACGTGCCGGCCCTCGCGGCCATCCGGGCCGACCCGGAGGTACGCCGGTGGTGGCGCGGCGACGACGACCTGGCCGCGTCCGTCCAGGCCGACCTGAACGACGACGACCTCGCCCTGTACGCCATCGAGCACGACGGTCGGGTGATCGGCGCGATCCAGTGGTACGCCGAACCGGACCCGGACTACCGGCACGCCAGCCTGGACATCTTCCTCGACCCGGCGGTGCGCGGCGAGGGCCTGGGCGGGGACGCCATCCGCACCCTGGCCCGGCACCTGATCGACGAGTACGGCCACCACCGGTTCACCATCGACCCGGCCGCGGCGAACAGCGCGGCCATCCGGGCGTACGCCAAGGTGGGCTTCCGGCCGGTGGGCATCATGCGCCGCTACGAGCGGGGCGAGGACGGGCGCTGGCACAATGCGCTGCTGATGGACCTGCTCGCGGAGGAGCTGGCCGACTGAACCGGGCGGGCGTGCCCGGCACCCACGGTGCCGGACACGCCCCGGTTCTGCGCGAACGGAGTGACGCCTAGCGCTGGAGGGTCAGTACACCCGGCCGCCACGGCAGCAGGTTGTAGTCGCCTCCCGCACTGGGGTTCTTGCCCTGGTACAGGAACTGCAGGTTGCAGGCGTCGACCGTCTTGGTCTGGTCGGGGTTGTTGCGGACCAGGTCACCGTGGCTGATGTCGTTGGTCCACGTCGCGCCGCTGTTGGCCTTGCCGGCGAAGGGGTTGCTCTCGCTGGCGGCCTGCGGGGTCCACGAGCCGCTCAGGCTGGTGGACGTGAACGACCGGAAGTAGCGTCCCTGGCTCCCGATCGCCTCGACGATCATGAGGTACTGGTTCTGGCCCTGCACCTTGTAGACCTCGACGCCCTCGAACAGGTTGTTCGTCGAGTCGGTCATGATCGTGGTGTAGGTCGAGCCGAAGCTGCCCGGGAAGTTCCCCAGCGGCATGCTCGACCGGTAGATCTTGCCGTTGTCCCCGGCGAAGAACAGGTACATGTTCTGGTCGTCGCCGATGAGGGTCTGGTCGATCACCCCGTACGGGGCGTCCGAGAGGGTGGCGGTGGAGAGCGTCTGCGCCGAGGACCAGCCGTTGGCGTTCGTCGGGTCGCTCGACGTCTTGTAGCTGAACGAGGTCGGTCCCCACTGGTACGCCAGCACCCAGATGTTCTTCGGGGCGAAGTACAGCAGCGTGGGCGCCACCGTGCCCTGACTCATTCCGGTCTGGCTGGCCGAGGCCATGTCGGACCAGTTGGTGAACGTGCTGAAGTTCATCGAGCCGTACGAGCCGCCGCTGTTGACGTTCGACCCGTAGACCAGGTGCTTGCCGTTGTAGACCACGTTGGTGAAGTCCTTGAGCGAGACCCAGCCGTTCTGCGGGTTCGCCAGCGCGCCGGTCGACGACCACCGGTAGGTCGACGGGAGCGCGCAGCCGCTCGGCGGCGCCGTGGTGGGCGGCGTCGTGGTCGGCGGTGCCGTGGTGGGCGGCGTGGTGCCGCCGAAGTCGGTCCGCCACTGCTGGTTGGTCTGCCCGTGGCAGTCGTACAGCTGGATCTGCTGGCCGTTGCCGGTGCCCCAGACGTCCAGGCACCGGCCGGACTGCACACCGGTGATGGTGCCGTTGGAGTTGATGTTCCACTGCTGGTTCGCGCCGCTGTTGCAGTCCCAGATGATGATTCCGGTGCCGTTGGCGGTGGCGGCGCCGTTCGCGTCGAGGCACTTGCTGCCGTAGACCCGCAACTGCTTGCCGGAGGTGTACGTCCACTGCTGGTTCGACTGACCGTTGCAGTCGTAGAGCTGGACACGAGTGCCGTTGGTTTGCGTGGAGTTCGGCACGTCGATGCACCGGCCCGACTGCACGCCGACGATCCGGCCGGCGCCGCCGCTCGGCGGCGGCGTGGTCGGGCTCACCGTCGGGCTCACGGTCGGGCTCACCGTCGGGCTCGCGGTCGGGCTCGAGGTCGGGGGCGCCGCGTTGAGCGCGTTGAGGACGGAGTTGTAGGCGGCCTTCTTGTTGCCGCCGCCGTCGAAGAGCAGCGGGCTCTCGTTGGAGCGCCACGAGTCGCTGTCGCGTACGCCCCAGACGGTGATGCCGATGCAGCGCGGCACGTTCAGGCACGCCTGGGTCAGTCCGGCGTACTGGGTGGTGGAGGCGTTGGTGACGTCGACCTCGGTCAGCGCCACGTCCACGCCGAGCGCGGCGAAGCTGGACAGCGTGGTCTGGAAGTTGCTCGGCAGCGAGCTGCCGCCGGTGAAGTGGGTCTGCAACCCGACGCAGTCGATCGGCACGCCACGGGACTTGAAGTCCTGGATCATGCGGTAGACGCCCTGCGTCTTGCCGTACGACCAGTTCTCGATGTTGTAGTCGTTGTAGCAGAGCTTGACCGACGGGTCGGCCGCCCGCGCGGTACGGAACGCCACCTCGATCCAGTCGTTGCCGGTGCCCTGGAGGTTGGACGAGCGGCGGCTGCCGTCCTCGTTGAACGCCTCGTTCACCACGTCCCAGGCGGCGAGCTTGCCCCGGTAGTGGCCCATCACGCCGTTGATGTGGTCGATCATCGCCTGACGCAGGCTGCTGCCGCTCAGGCTCTGCATCCACCCCGGCTGCTGCGCGTGCCAGGCCAGGGTGTGCCCACGGACCTTCAGGCCGCGCTGGGTCGCCCAGTTGTAGATCTGGTCACCGGAGTTGAAGTTGAACTGGCCCCGCTGGGGCTCCGTCGCGTCCGGCTTCATCTCGTTCTCGGCCGTGATCATGTTGAACTCACGCGCCGCGATCGTGCTGTATGTCGAGTCGCCGAGCCGGCCCGCCGCGATGGCGGTGCCGAAGTACCGGCCCGACTGCGCGGCGGCCGCGCCGAGCGTGGACGCGGCGGCGTTCGCCGAGGGCATCATCACCGCGACGGCGGCCACAGTCACGACGCTGAACGCGCCGGCGAGCAGCGCTCGGACGGCGGGTGATCGCCGTCGCCGAGTCCCGCCGCGATGAACGGATGGGCTCATTGCCATCTCGGCCTCCTTACTGGCCAACACCCGGGCCGCCGAGGGGCACGGCCGGACGTCTTCGATTGGGATATCAAACTCGATCGATGCTAACCACGGGTCGGTCCGGACAATCGAGTTTTCGGAAATGTTTCGGAAATGTTTTGCCTTTGCGTGCGCGGCGTGGCCGGTCGCCCGGGCGCGGTACCGGCCACGCCACGCCGCGTCGATGAGTCAGGAGACGGTGCAGGCGGCGCCGTTCAGGGTGAAGGCGGTCGGCCTGGTGGTGCTGCCGGTGTGGGTGCCGTTGAAGCCGAAGCTCGTCAACGCACCCGGCGCCAGTGTCCCGTTGTAGGACAGGTTCGACGCGGTCACCGCGGTGCCGGTCTGGGTCACGGTCGCCGACCAGGCCTGCCCGACCTTCTGCCCGCTGCTTCCGAACGTGAACGCGAGCGTCCAGCCGTTGATCGCCGTGGTGCCGGTGTTGGCGATCGTGATGTTCGCGGTGAACCCGGTGTCCCAGGTGTTCGCCGTCCAGGTCACCGCGCAGCCGCCGCCGGCAGGCGGGGCCGTGGTGGTGACCGTGACGCCGGGCGACGCGGCCGAAACGTTTCCGGCCGCGTCCACCGCCACCACCGTGAACGTGTACGTGGTGGAGGCGGTCAGCCCGGTCACCGCCAGCGTGGTGCCGGTGGCCGAGCCGACCAGAACGTTCCCGCTCCGGTAGACGCGGTAGGCGGTGACGCCCGCCGCGTCGGTGGACGGGCCCCAGGTCAGGGTCAGGCCGGTCGGGCCGATCGCGGAGGCGGTGGGCGTACCGGGTGCGGTCGGCGCTGTGGTGTCCGGCGCCGGGCCGGCCGGCGTGGTGACGCTGAGCGCGGCCGATGCCGCCGAGCGGTTGCCGGCGCCGTCGAACGCCCGCACGGTGAACTGGTACGTCCGCTCGGGCGCCAGCCCGGTCACGGCCAGGGTGGCCCCCGTCGAGGCGGTGACGACCGGGTCGGCGCCGGCCGAGGTACGGGTCACCTCGTAGCCGGCCAACCCGCTGCCGCCGGTGTCGGTGGACGCGGCCCAGGTCAGCGTGAGCCCGCTGGACGTGACGGCGGACGCGACGGGCGTGCCGGGCACCGTGGGCGCGGTGCTGTCCGGGGTGGCCGGTCCGGACTCCTCGCCCCAGACGCGTACGCCGCCGGAGTAGAGCGGAACCTTGCGGTTGGGCCCGGCGGCCGCCTGGTACGACGGATCGTTGGTCGGGTCCCAGGTGCCACCCTCCGGCACGCCGATCTTGAACTGGACCTCCATCCGGTGCTGCGACTGCCCGGCCGGGGCGATGGTGTAGCCGGTGCAGTCCACCTCGACGTACCAGATGTCGCCGCTGAACTGCTTCGCCGTGGTCGGCGACGGGCAGCCCTGGGTGTAGCCGGAGGTGACCTGGACCGGACCGGTGCCGTCGGGCCGGAAGTAGTACCGGAACTTGCCGGTGGTCAGGGCCCGGGCCGGGAACGCCGACTTGTTGTAGATGATCGCCTTGAGCCCGGTGGCCCGGGGTTCGGCCTGCATCACAGTGGTCTCCACGGTCAGCTCGTCCAGGTCGGGCGTCTCGGCGACCGGGAAGTTGGCAAGCGCCGTGCCGCCGTACTCGGAGGTCAGCCGGACCAGCGCGGAGGTGAAGCCGGCGTTGTAGTCGGTGGCGACCTCGTTCATCACGTAGTCGGACCGGCTGTCGGTGTACGCGTCGTTGGCCGAGGACGGGCCGCCGACCAGCGCGCCGAAGAGGGTGTGCCGGGTCTCGACGGGCACGGTCTGGCTGTCCCACCAGGACCCGTGCGCGGTGCGGTGGTGCGGGTTCTTCGGTGCGTTGGCCCCGAACCCGATGACGTAGCTGGAGTTGCGCGGGTTGTCGCCGAGCGCGTAGTTGATCTGCCGGACGGCGAAGTCGTGGTAGCGCGCCTTGCGGGTCGTGTCAGTGGTCTTGTCGCTGTAGACCAGCGCGGCGAAGGAGGTGTTGGCCGCGTAGCGCAGCGCGCCCCAGGAGTCGAGCACCGCCATCCCACCGGGCGAGTACGGCACCCGCTGCCCGTTCACCCCGACGGTCCAGTAGTCCAGCCAGCGGTTGGCGTCATCGACGTACTTCTGCTTGCCGGTCAGGTTGGCCAGCAGCACGTACGCGCCGAACTGCTTGTTGTCCCAGGCGATGGTCCACTTGTAGGAGCGGGTGGTGGACTGCGGCTCGGTGCCGAGCTTGTCGTACTCACTCTCGGCCTTGGTCAGGTAGCTGGCGTCGCCGGTGGCCCGGTAGAGCCAGATGGCGGCCCACACCAGCTCGTCCTGGTAGCCGCTCCACGACTTGTAGAAGGAGGCCGCGTCGGTGATGCACTCGCTGTAGGACTTCCGCACCGTGTCGGCGAAGGTGTAGAGCTGCCGGGCGTGGGTGAGCAGCTTGTCGGCGTAGGTCGCGTCGGTGGGCCGGAACACCATCGAGGAGGCGGCCATCGCGGCCGCCGTCTCGCCGGCGAGGTCCGCGCCGCCACAGCTCGCGTCGATTTTGTACGCGGGCCGCGCCATCGGCAGCACCTCGGCCGGGCCCCACCACTTGTGGTCGTCGTCGCCCTTGCCGACCTGTCCGTAGAGGACGTTGGCCGACGGGTGCGCCTTGATGAAGTAGTCGTTGACGAAGCGCAGGTTGTTGAGCAGGTGCGGCAGTTGCCCGGAGGCCGTGTAGCCGCTGCGGTACTCCACCGCGCCCCACGCCAGCATGGTGGCGCTGAACGCCATCGGGAAGCCGAACTTGACATGGTCGCCGGCGTCGTACCAGCCGCCGGTGAGGTCCAGCCCGGCGGCGGCGCCGTCGGTGAGCGCGGAGTCGCCGCGCCAGGAGACCCGGTTCCAGTCCGGCAGCTTGCCCGACTGCTGCGCCTCGTAGAAGAACAGCGACTTCTGCAATGCCTCGGCGTAGTTGAAGGCCGGGGCGGCGGACGCGGGCCCGGCCGGCGGCGCGGTGACCGCGAGGGACAGCCCGGTGAGCAGGGCGACGCCGGCGGCCAGCAACCGCCGGGGCCAGGGCTGGTCGGCGACCGGCGACCGGCCGGGGTGGCCGGTGGACGGCCGGGTCAGGTGGCGCATGAAGGCTCCTGTCGGAGGCGCCGCCGGCGGTCGCACCGACGCGGGACGGCGTGGGGGCGGCACGGCCACCGGCGACAGCGGGGTGGCGGTGTGACCATGGGCAGCCGTGGAAGCGCTCCCATGGATAACCGACAATGTAATGTGCACGTCGTCGATTGGGAAGCCCGGGTTGCGCCGCCAGCGCGGCGGCACTCACGGGGTTACGGCGACACGCGCTCGACGGCGCAGAAGGTCGACCCGGCAGGCACTTCCCGTCCGAGACGTCGTCCCAGCTCAGCCCGGTTGGACGATGCCGCCGGCAGGCCCCCCACATGGGATCATGGGCGGCCCCCTCGACCAATCCCGGAGGATTCCTCATGCCACTGCGTCGGAGCCTGACGCGCGCGGCCGTTCGCACGGCCGCCGCCACGGCCGTTCTCGCCATCGCCTCCCCGGCCTGGGCATCGAGCATCGTCCCCCTCAACCCCGCCCACGCGGGCGCGACGGCGGGAACGTTCCAGCAGGAGTGCCAGGACCCCAGGTTCGGCACCCGACCCACCAACCAGGACGGCTGGCACTTCGTGCTGCCCACCAAGCGCGCCGGTGACTTCCAGAGCCTGACCTTGACCTTCAAGGACACCGCGGGCGTCTCGGTGACCGTGACCGTGCCGAACCCCGCGGATCCGTACACCGACTTCCTGTCCGCCAACGGTGGCGGCGACAAGCAGGTGAAGCACGCCTACCTCTTCACCCCCGCAGGATGGACGTTGACCGGCGGCAGCGCCCAGGTCAGCGGCGAGGGCGACAAGTTCAACCTCAGCCACACGTGCGCCGGTACCGGCGCCACCGCGTCGCCGACCCCGACCACGCCGATCACCGGGTCCCCGACGCCGACCACGGACTCGCCGACGCCGACCGTTCCCGCCACGTCGACGCCGACCACTGGGGCAACGTCGACGCCGACCACTCCGGTCACGTCGACGCCGACGGGCTCGGTCTCGCCGTCGGAGTCGACGGCGCCCGGCGGATCCGCCTCGACCCCGGGAGGCGCGGGCGGCGGCGACAATGGCGGCAGCCTCCCGCTCACCGGCGTGGCCGTCACCAGCTTCGCGCTCGGCGGTGTCGCCCTGATCGGCGGCGGCGCCCTGCTGATGATGCGTCGCCGACGCGACCGGATCACCTTCACCAGCTGACCGACGTACGCCCACGACCGGCCCCGGACATCGCTCCGGGCGCCGGTCGTCGGCGTTCCGCGTGCCTTGCGCGCCCCTGCACATCGGACGCCCCGACCCGCCTTCCGTACTCGCGGGTAACCTAGCCAACAACGTCACATCATCGATGTAAGTCGATGAACTGATGGCCATGCTCGCTGGTCACGACACTTCTCTCGGAGTCGGCCACCGAGCGACTTCGGCCGGTCGACGCCCAGCCAGACGAGCGTACGGTTGCTGACCGACTACCGCGCGCGAGACAGTACCGATCATCAGCGGTGCCGTCGACGCCGCCGCTCCCCGGTCAACCCTGAGGAGAACGCGATGGCACTACGACTCGCCGACGGCACCGCCTGGTCCGACACCCTCGCCCGGGCGGTCACCGCCACGCCGGAGGCGTTCGGCGCTGAGGTGGACGGCGTCACCACGCTGCACAACCTCATCGAAGGTGACTGGCGGGCGGTCGGCCACCCGGCGCCGGTCCGCACTCCCGTCGACAACAGCGTCGTCATCAACCTGTCCCGACTCGACGCCGACACCGCCCGCGCCGCGGTCGCGCACGCCGCCGCCGCGCACCGGGCCTGGGCGCGTACCCCGCTGGGCGATCGCAAGGCCCGGGTCTGCGACGCCCTGGACGCGCTCACCGCCAACCGTGACCTGCTCGCGCTCCTGCTCGTCTGGGAGATCGGCAAGCCGTGGCGGCTGGCCTGCGCCGACGTGGACCGGGCGCTCGACGGCGTCCGCTGGTACGTGAGCGAGATCGACCGGATGCTCGCCGACGGCCGCGAGCCACTGGACGGCCCCGTCAGCAACATCGCTTCCTGGAACTACCCGATGAGCGTCCTCGTGCACGCCGAGCTGGTCCAACTGCTGGCCGGCAACGCGGTCATCGCCAAGACCCCGTCCCAGGGCGGCGCGGTCTGCCTGACCGTCGCACACGCGCTGATGCGTCGCGCCGGCCTGCCCGCCACCCTCGTCTCCGGCGGCGGCGAGGAACTGTCCGAGGTGCTCGTCCGGGCGCCCGAGATCGGCGCGGTGGCGTTCGTCGGTGGCCGTTCCAACGGCGGCAAGGTGGCCGCCGCGCTGCTCGACAGCAACAAGCGGCACTTCATCGAGCAGGAGGGCCTCAACGCCTGGGGCATCTGGAACTTCTCCCAGTGGGACCTGCTCGCCGCGCACCTGAAGAAGGGCTTCGAGTACGGCAAGCAGCGCTGCACCGCGTACCCCCGGTTCGTGGTGCAGCGCGACCTGGTCGACGAGTTCCTCGACATGTACCTGCCGGTCGTGCGTTCGGTCCGGTTCGGTCACCCGCTGGCCGTCGGGGACGACTGGACGGCCGGTGACCCGCTGCCCGAGCTGGACTTCGGGCCGCTGATCAGCGCCGCCAAGGCCGACGAGCTGCGCCGCAAGGTCGACGAGGCGGTTCGCGGCGGCGCGGTGCCGCTGCACCGGGGCAAGCTGACCGGGGCACCGTTCCTCCCCGGGCAGGACACCTCGGCGTACGTGGCGCCGTCGGTGCTGCTCGCCCCGCCCGGCCGGTCCCGGCTGATGCACGCGGAGCCGTTCGGCCCGGTCGACACGATCGTCGTGGTGGACACCACCGACGAGCTGCTGGCCGCCATGAACGCCTCCAACGGCGCGCTCGTCGCGTCGCTGGCCTGCGACGACACCGACGAGGCCGGCAAGCTCGCGGTGGACCTCCAGGCGTTCAAGGTGGGCATCAACAAGCCGCGCTCGCGCGGCGACCGGGACGAGCCGTTCGGCGGCCGGGGCGCGTCCTGGAAAGGCGCGTTCGTCGGCGGAGACCTGCTGGTGCAGGCGGTCACCGTGGGCGGCGAGGGCCGCCTCTACGGCAACTTCCCCGACTACAACAGCTACCCCGCCACCTGAGGCCGTGCGGGTCCCCTGGCGAAGCCCGGCGCGTCCGACAGGGGACCGGCGGCGTACCGTCGCGAGATGGCGATGATCGAACAGCTCTCCTTGGGCGTGTCCGACGCCGAACGGGCGGCAAGGTTCTGGGCCGCGGCGCTCCGTTACCGCCGCCGGGCGCCCCGATTCGACGGCGACGAGTGGGTCGTGCTGGAGCCGCCGCCAGGGGCTCCGGGCGTCGCCATCGCGATGGACCTCAGCGAGAGCCCGGCGCAGGAGTTTCCCCGCCTCCACCTGGACCTGGACGCCGGCGAGCGCAGCCTCGACGAGGAACTCGACCGGTTGCTCGCGCTCGGCGCCCAACCGGTCAACTGGCGGCACTACCCCACCGACCCCCACCCCACCGAACCGCCGTACGTGGTCCTCGCCGACCCGGAGGGCAACCGGTTCTGCCTGTCCGGCCGTCGCCAACCCTCCACGCGTTGACGCAGCAGTGAGCCGCGCCCGCGGTTAGAAGGTGGCCCCTTCCTATGCGCCAGGCGTCAGCAGGGTGCCTTTCCTTTGTGCGGCGAGCGGGACGGTGAGGGTGAGCAGCGCGCCGTCGCGCTCCGCGGCGGCGGGGCGGCCCAGCCGGCGCAGGGTACGCAGCATTGGGGCGTTCTCCGCCTGCACGTGCAGCACCAGCGCCGCGTACCCGGACCGGTCGGCGTGCTGAACCAATCGGCGCAGCAACGCCGAGCCGAGCCCGCGCCGCTGCCAGTCGTCGCGCACCAGCAGTGCCACCTCGGCCTCGTCGCCCTCGCCGAGCAGGTTCGCCATAGCGACCACCGACTCGGCCGCACCGTCGGAGCCGGTGGCCACCGCGACCAGGGTCAGTCCCCGATTCGGCTCCAGCAACCGACGCAATCGGTCCGGCCGCGGCAGCGCCGCCCCGCCCAGGTAGCGCCGCTGCCGGCTGCGCGCCGAACACCCCTCGTGCAGCTCCCGTACGCCGGGCAGGTCGTCGGCGCAGGCCGGGCGCACAACCACCTCGACATCGTCCGGCAGCACCAGTGTGACCTGCTCGGCGGCGCGACGGACCACGGTGGCGGCCAGCTCGACCAGGGCCTGCGCCCGCGCGTACTCCGCCGGGGTGAACGCGGGCGCGGCCCGGCGCAGCGCGAAGGAACCACCCGCCGGGTCCGCCAGCGACATGCTCGTGCCGATGATCCCCCGGTCGACGCCGACCGACGCCGGCCGCCAGCTGACCGAGTCGGCGCCGAGCAAGGTCCGCAGCGCCTCACCCGCCGCGTCCGGGTCACGCACCAGCCGGTTGGCCAGACCGAGGACCCGGGTCGGCTGGTCGGCCAGGCCGCGCGCCTCGCTGCGGGCCACCCAGCAGTCCCGCCCACGACCCCGCTCGACGGCCGCGACCAACTCGGCCTCGTCGAGCGCGTCCGGAGCGTCGACCAGAAAGTCGTCCACCGCGCCCTGCTCGGTCGGCTGCACCTGCACGGTGAGGATGTTGACCCCACGCAGCGCGAGGCTCGCCGTGAGAACCGACAGGTAACCCGGCCGGTCGTCCACAGTGGCCCGGATCCGCCACAACGTCATGGTTGGCTCCCTTCCCCACGTCAGAGCCTCGCCCACGGCTGTTGCGGCCCGGTTGCCCCGCCGTGTCGGCCCGGGAATTCCTCGGACCGCTCAGGGGCCGGCGACGACCGGTGGCGCGCCGACCAGGTCCAGTCGGTCGCCGAGAATCACCGCGCTGGCGCGGACGAGCTGGGTGAGCCGGTCGACCTCCGTGCTGTGGAAACCCGCCGCGCTGAGGGTGTCGCTGTGCTCGCGGGCCACCACCAGCACCAGGCCGGCCCGACCGAACGGGGCGATCGCGTGGTGGGTGCCGTCGGGCGTCGTCATCGAGCGGCCGCGTAGCGGGGTCACCTCGGGCAACCGCGGGGGTACGGGAGCACGCCAGCTCGCGTGACCCACAGTGGCGCCACCGCCCCCGGAGCGCGACGCCCAGTCCACCGGGACCACCGCGGCGACCGCCCAGTCGGCCGCCAGCAGCCCCGGCACCGCGTCGACCAGGGTCGCCAGCCCGTCGGCCGGGTTGGCCGCGACCTGCGCCAGCAGCTCCGCGTCCTGGCCGGTGGTGGTGGGCGCGCCGATCGCCCGCCACACGCCGTCCACCCGTACGCCCGGAATCGCCGCGAGGCCGGCCAGCAGACGCTCGACCCGAGCCGCCCCCGGCCACACCACAGTGAAGTCGTCCACCGCGCGCCCGCCGAGACGTTCGAGAACCACCACCTGGACGATGTCCGCGCCGGAGACACCCAACGTGCGGGCGACCTGGCCGAGGGTGCCCGGACGGTCCGGCAGAGTGACCCGAACTCGCAGCAACATGTCTGTCCCTCCGCTCGGCGGGCCGGCGACGGCCGGCAGGCTGCTCACAGCCTGAATGTTGACCATTTCGTCCCTGTTGCAGAGGCATGTCCCGAGAGGAAAATCTGACCTTGACAACGTGAGCGGGCTGCCATGAACTAGTCGGATGACCGATCCGGCCGTCCACGCGCTCCGGCCGGGCGTTGTTCCGGCGTCCCCCGCCGGGCTCGACCTCGATCGACTCGCCGGCTATCTGGCGGCGCACCGACCCGAGCTCGCCGTGGGACGGGCGCGGGCCGACCTGATCGCGGGCGGCAAGTCCAACCTCACCTATCTGCTGCGCCTCGGCGACCGGAAGGTCGTGCTGCGCCGGCCGCCGCTGGGGCACGTGCTGGCGACCGCCCACGACATGGCCCGCGAGTTCCGGGTCATCTCGGCACTGGCGCCGACCGAGGTGCCGGTGCCGGGCGCGCTGCTGCTCTGCACCGACCCCGAGGTGATCGGCGCCCCGTTCTACCTGATGGAGCGGATGCCCGGCGAGGTGTTCCGCACCCGCGCGCAGACCGACCCGCTCGGCGACGAACGACGACGGGCGCTCGCCATGGCGATGATGGACACCCTCGCCGCGCTGCACACCGTCGAGCCCGCCGCCGTCGGGTTGAGCGACTTCGGCCGCCCGGAGGGCTACCTGGCCCGACAGGTCCGCCGCTGGGCCGGGCAGCTCGACCGCTCACGCAGCCGCGACCTGCCCGGCATCGACGAGCTGCGTGACCTGCTTGCCGCGACCGCCCCCGAGGGCGCGAACGCCGGCCGGATCGTGCACGGCGACTACCGGCTGGACAACCTTCTCGCCTCGGCCGACCCGGTGGCCGTGCACGCCGTCCTGGACTGGGAGATGGCCACCCTCGGCGACCCCCTCGCCGACCTGGGGCTGCTCCTGACGTACTGGGATGTCCTCGGCGGCAGCGAGACGGCCGAGGGCAACCCGGTGGCCGACGGGCTCGGGCCGCGCGCCGGCTTCCCCACCGGCGCCGAGCTGATCGACAGGTACGCCGGGCGCAGCGACGTGGACGTCGGGCCGCTGCACTGGCACGTGGCGCTGGGCTGTTTCAAGCTCGCGGTGATCTGCGAGGGCATCCACTACCGCCACACGCTCGGGCAGACGCTCGGCGAGGGCTTCGACCGGATCGGCGAGATGGTGGCACCGCTGGTCGCGCACGGGCTGACCGCCGCCAGGGAGCGGTGATGGACTTCTCGTACGACACCCGGACCGAGGAGCTGCGCGACGAGCTGACCCGGTTCCTCACCGAACACGTCTACCCGGCCGAGGCGGTGCACGCCGAGCAGGTCGCCGCCGGTGATCCGTGGTCGCGTACCCCCGTGCTGGCCGAGCTCAAGGCCGAGGCCCGCAAGCGCGGCCTGTGGAACCTGTTCCTGCCCGACGCGCGCTACGGCGCCGGCCTGACCAACCTGCAGTACGCGCCGCTCGCCGAGCTGACCGGGCGCAGCCCGCACCTGGCGCCGGAGGCGGTCAACTGCGCGGCGCCGGACACCGGCAACATGGAATTGCTGGCCGAGTTCGGCTCGCAGGCGCAGCAGCAGCGCTGGCTGATGCCGCTGCTGGAGGGCGAGATCCGCTCCGCGTTCTGCATGACCGAGCCGGACGTGGCGTCCTCGGACGCCACCAACATCGCCACCCGGATCGTCCGCGACGGCGACGAGTACGTCATCAACGGCCGCAAGTGGTGGTCGTCCGGCGCGATGGACCCGAGCTGCGAGATCTTCATCGTGATGGGCAAGACCGATCCCGACGCCGATCGGCACCGCCAGCAGAGCATGGTGCTGGTCCCCCGGGACACCCCCGGGGTGCACGTCCGCCGGGGCATGACCGTCTTCGGCTACACCGACGGCTCACACGGCGGGCACGCCGAGATCGACTTCACCGACGTCCGGGTGCCGGCGGAGAACCTGATCGGCGCCGAGGGCAGCGGCTTCGCCATCGCCCAGGCGCGACTGGGCCCGGGCCGGATCCACCACTGCATGCGATTGATCGGAATGGCTGAGCGGGCATTGGAGCTGCTCTGCCGCCGGGCCAACGAGCGGGTCGCGTTCGGCCGGCCGCTCGCCGAGCAGGGCGTGGTCCGGGAGTGGATCGCCGAGTCCCGGGTGCGCATCGAGCAGGCCCGCCTGCTGGTGCTCAAGACGGCCTGGTTGATGGACACCGTCGGCAACAAGGGCGCCCACACCGAGATTCAGGCCATCAAGATCGGCACGCCGGCGATGGCGGAGTGGGTGATCGACAAGGCCATCCAGGGGTACGGCGGCGCCGGCGTCAGCCAGGACACGCCACTGGCCGCCCTCTGGGCGCAGACCCGCACCCTGCGCCTCGCCGACGGCCCCGACGAGGTGCACCGCAACTCCCTCGCCAAACGGGAACTCCGCCGCTGGGCCTGACCCCCGCCGCTCAGGCGGAGGCTCGGTGGACCAGTTGGGTGTCCAGGAGGATGTGCGGGGCGGGAAGGTCGTCACCGCGGATGCGGGCGACCAGCAGGCGGGCCATCTGTCGGCCCATCTCCTCCACCGGCTGGAAGACCGTGGTCAGCGGCGGCTCCGCCTGTTGGGCGATCGTCGCGTCGTCGAAACCGATCACCGCGACGTCCTCGGGGACACGCCGGCCGGCCTCGCGCAGGGTACGCAGCGCGCCGAACGCCATCAGGTCGGACGCCACGAAGACCGCGTCCAGATCCGGGCAGGAGTCCAGTAGCCGGCGCATGGCGGCCGCGCCGCTGCCCTCGCTGAAGTCGCCGTACGCGATCAGGTCGGGGTTGACGCCGCCCCCGGTGGCCTTGACCGCCTCGGTGTAGCCGGCCAGGCGGGCCAGGCCCGCGCCCATGTCCTGCGGACCGGCGATGGTGCCGATGCGTCGGCGCCCCAGCCCGGTCAGGTATTCCACCGCCTGTCGGGCCCCGCCAACGTTGTCCACGTCGACGAACCAGGCCGGCTGGGCGCCGGGTTGCAGCATGCGGGCGGGCCGACCGCCGAGCACGGCGGGCAGGCCGCGCTCCTCGAGCAGGGTCGGCAGCGGGTCGGAGTCGTGCAACGACAGCAGCAGTACGCCGTCGACGTGCTGGTTGGTCAGGTGGTGCTCGACCCGCTCCCGCTCGACCGGCGACTGGGCCATGGCCAGCCAGAGCTGCATCGGTGTCTCGAGCAGCGCGGAGCTGATGCCCCGCACGATCGAGGCGAAGAACGGCTCGGTGAAGACCCGCTCGCCGGACTCGGACACCACCAGGGCGACGGAGTCGGTGCGCTGGGTGACCAGCGCACGGGCCGCGCGGTTCGGCACGTACCCCAGCTCGGCGATGGCCTGCTGGACCGCGGCCCGGGCCTCCGGGCTGACCTGGGGCGAGCCGTTGACCACGCGGGAGACCGTGCCTCGACCCACGCCGGCGCGCGCCGCGACCGCGTCGAGGGTCGGGCGCCCGAGCGACCGGGTGCGCTGCGTTGTCATCGTCTGCTCCTCCGACGGCGGGCGGGCCCGGCGCCACCCGAGAAAGGTGGACACCGGGACCGCCCTGATGGCTGGCCCGAGCCTATTGTGCGGCCAGACCGTTGCGTCGGATCACCGAGGCGTACCACCTGGCGCTGGACTTGGGGATGCGAAGCTGGCTGTCGTAGTCGACGTGGATCATGCCGAAGCGCTTCGTGTAACCCCAGGCCCACTCGAAATTATCCATCAGTGACCAGGCAAAGTATCCCCGCAGGGGCACGCCCGCGTTGATCGCCTCGTGGCAGGCGCGCAGGTGGGCGTCGAAGTAGGCCAGCCGGTCCGGGTCGTCGACCTGTCCGTCGACGACCGCGTCGACGAACGCGGAGCCGTTCTCGGTGACGTACAGGGGCAGGTCGGTGTACTCCTCGTGCACCCGCCGCAGCGTCTCGACCAGGCCCGG
The DNA here is from genome assembly GCF_043205095.1 of Micromonospora sp. NPDC047557. NCBI lineage: Bacteria > Bacillati > Actinomycetota > Actinomycetes > Micromonosporales > Micromonosporaceae > Micromonospora > Micromonospora sp. NPDC047557. The sequence goes on from NZ_JBIDDK010000004.1 coordinate 197,142, forward strand.
GGCGTCGATCTCCCAGTCCATGTCGGTGACCGGGATGCCCCGGGTGACGAAGCGGACGTCCTCGCTGCCCGGCCAGCAGGACGGTGCCCGCCAGTACGGCTCGGGCTCGGCGCCCTCGACCGGCGCGGCGACCACGTGCCGGCTGTAGTAGTTGATTCCGACCAGGTCCAGCGGCGTGGCGATGGTCGCCAGGTCGCCGTCGCGGACGTGGTCGAAGTCGGTCACCGTGCGCAGGTCGGCCACCAGGTCCGCCGGGTACGACCCGCGCAGCAGCGGGTCGAGGAAGAAGCGGTTGGCCAGAGCGTCGATCCGCCGGGCCGCGTCGATGTCGGCGGGGGCGTCGCTGGCCGGGTCGACCGGGTACAGGTTGACGGTCACGCCCACCTCGGCGGTGGGTCGGGCGGCCCGCAGCGCCTGCACGGCCAGGCCGTGCCCGAGCATCAGGTGGTGTCCGGCGCGGACCGCGTCCGCGCCGTTCGACCGGCCCGGGGCGTGCACTCCGGAGCCGTACCCGAGGAACGCCGAGCACCAGGGCTCGTTCAGCGTCGTCCAGTAGCGCACCCGGTCGCCGAGCGCGTCGGCGACGAGCGTGGTGTAGTCGGCGAAGCGCGCCGCGGTGTCCCGCGACGGCCAGCCGCCGGCGTCCTCCAGCTCCTGCGGCAGGTCCCAGTGGTAGAGGGTGAGCCACGGCTCGATGTCGTGGGCCAGCAGGTCGTCGACCAGCCGACGGTAGAAGTCCAGGCCCTGTGGGTTGGCCGCGCCCGAGCCGCCGGGCTGCACCCGGGGCCAGGAGACCGAGAAACGGTACGACTTCAGACCCAGCTCGGCCATCAGGGCGACGTCGTCACGGACCCGGTGGTAGTGGTCGCAGGCCACGTCACCGGTGTGTCCGTTGACCACCAGGCCCTCGGTGTGGCTGAAGGTGTCCCAGATCGACGGGGTGCGGCCGCCCTCGGCCGCCGCCCCCTCGATCTGGTAGGCCGCGGTCGCGGCGCCCCACAGGAAGCCGGGTGGAAAGGTCAGCCCGGGGCGCTCGTCGAGGACGTCGACGGCGGGTGGGCTGGCGGGGTTGCTCACGACTTGACGGCACCTTCCATGATCCCGCCAATGATCTGGCGGCCGAACAGAACGAACACGATGAACAACGGAAGGGTCGCGATGAGCGTCCCCGCGAAGATCTGAGAATTGTCCGCGAAGTACGCGGTGTTCAGACTGCGCAGTGAGATCTGCACGGTCGGATTGGCCGGGTCGGCGAGCACCACGAATGGCCAGAAGAACTGGTTCCACTGCTCCATGAAGGTGAGCAGCCCGAGCACGGCCGCCGCGGGTCGCAGCGCCGGCACCACCACGTGCCAGTAGACCCGCCAGGTGGAGCAGCCGTCGACCCGCGCCGCCTCGATCAGCTCGTTGGGCACCGCCTGCTCGGCGTACTGGCGCATCATGAAGATGCCGAAACCGCCGATCAGGAACGGCACGGTCACCGACGGCATGGTGTTCAGCCATTCCAGCTTCGCCATCAGGATGTACAGCGGCAGCACGCCGAGCTGGATGGGAATCATCATCGAGGCCAGGATGATCAACAACAGCGCGTTCTTGCCGCGGAAGCGCAGTTTCGCGAACGCGAACCCGGCGAGCGAGCCGAAGAACACGGTCGCCACCGTGATCGTGCCCGACACCAGGAACGAGTTCATCAGGCCCTTGACGATGTTCGCGTCACCGTTGTCGAGCACCCGCTGGATGTTCTCGCCCAGCTTGCCGCCCGGTAGGAAGGGCGGCGGCCAGGAGTTCGCGGCGTCGCTGGTCCGCGAGGCGATGACGATCATCCAGTAGAACGGAAAGAGCGACAGGATCACGCCGAGGACGAGCCCGAACCAGGTCAGTGGGCTGGCCGTCCAGAGCTTCTCCGCCCGGTGGCGGATGCCGGTGCGCCCGGCCGGTGGCCGGACCGCCGGCGGTCGCAGAGTAGTACTGGTCATGGGTGGGCCACCCTCACTTGTCGGAGCTGATTCGGCGGGCCAGCAGGTAGTTGAGGAACGAGACGGACGCGATCAGCAGGAAGAGCACCAGGGCGACGGCACCCGCGTACCCCCACCGGAACCGCTGGTTCATGACGTCCAGCAGGTACATCGTGATCGTCTGGAACTGACCCTCCGTGCCGCCGGAGAGCGCACCCGAGCCGCTGGTGAACATCAGCGGCTCGGTGAAGAGCTGCAGACCGCCGATGGTCGAGATGATCAGCGTGAAGATGATGGTGGGACGCAGCTGGGGGATGGTGATCGACCAGAACTGCCGGCGCTGGGAGGCGCCGTCGAGGGCGGCCGCCTCGTACACGTCCTTGTTGATCGACTGCATCGCCGCGAGGTAGATCAGGGCGTTGTAACCCACCCACCGCCAGTCGACCATCGTGGCGATGGCGAACCAGGAGGCGAAGCGGTTGGCCCGCCAGTCGATGGGGCCGACGCCGACCAGATCGAGCAGCCAGTTCATCAGGCCGAAATCGCGGGCGTAGATCATCGAGAAGATGAGCGCCACCACCGCGGTCGAGGTGATGATCGGCATCGCGATGGCCAGCCGGAAGAACATCTGACCGCGGATGCGCCGGTTCAGGGCGTTGGCCAGCAGCAGGGCGATGATCAGCTGCGGGATGGTGGAGAGCGCGAACATCCCGAAGGTGTTCACCACCGCGTTCCAGAACTGCGGATCGTTCGTGAACAACTCGACGAAGTTGTCCAGACCGACGAAGCTGATCGTCGCGTTCATCGGTGACCGGTCGGTCATCGCGATCCAGAACGTGTAGACGATCGGGTAGACGCCGAAGATCGCGAACAGCACGAAGAACGGCAGGACGAAGACGTACGGGGTGAAGCGCAGGTCCAGCCGGTTCAGCTGCCGGCGGCGCGTCGGTGAGTGCCGCGGAGCGGGACGCGACCGGCGGGCCGACGCACCCGGTGGCGCGGGGGTCTTCAGGGAGCTCATGAGCGGTCCTTCACACTCGGCGACGCCGTCCTGGGCGCCGCGGCAGGGCGTTCCGACGCGGGTTCACGGGTGGTGCCGCAGCGGCACCACCCGTGAGCGCGTCACAGCCGTTACTTGCCTGCTGCCTGGCCGTTCTTCACCGCGTCCTGCCAAGCGGCGTCGGCGGCCTTGCCCTGCTCGATGCTGCGCAGCGCGTTCTCGACCGCGTCCCGGACCGCCTGGTTCTTCGGGCCGAGGTAGACCGGCTTCAGCTCCTTAGCGCCGGCGGCGAAGATCTTGCCGATCGGCGCGCCGCTGAAGTACTCGTTGGTGGCGGCGAGCACGGCCGGGTCCTCAAGGGCCTGCGGCGACGAGGGCAGGTTGCCGACCTTCTTGAACGCCTCGGTCTGGCTCTTGGCGGTGGTCAGGTACTTGGCCAGCTCGGCGGCTTCCTTCTGGTGCTTGCTGGACTTCGGCACGGCCAGCCAGGAACCGCCCCAGTTGCCGCCGTTGCCCGGCGCCTTGGCGACGTCCCACTTGCCGGCCGCCGCGTCACCGGCCTGACCCTTGATGACACCGGTCATCCACGCCGGGCAGCCGATGGTGGCGAAGCTGCCGTTCTTGAAGCCGGCGTTCCACTCGTTGGAGAAGCTCCGCAGGTTGTTCGACAGACCCGCGCTGATCATCTTGGTGGTCTGCTGGAACGCGGACTGCACGTCCGGGTTCTCGCCGACGACGAGCTTGTTGCTCTTGTCGAAGTAGGTGTAGCCGCTGCCGGCGCCCGCCGTCTGCATCAGCACGATGTTGTAGAAGTTGGTGGCCGAGTCGACGAACTTGTGCTTCTTGTCGGCGGCGGCGAACTTCTGGCCCTGGGCGATGAAGGCGTCCCACGTCGGCCAGAGGGCGCCGACCTGCTCGCGGTCGGTCGGCAGGCCGGCGGCCTTGAAGAGGTCGCTGCGGTAGCAGACGGCCATGCCACCGACGTCGGTGCCGAGACCGAGCACCTTGCCGTCCGGCGTGAGGCCACCCTCCCACTTCCAGGGCAGGAAGTTGCTCTTCAGGTCGTTGGCGCCGTGGTCGGCCAGGTTCACGAACTTGTCGGCCTGCGCGAAGAACTGCACGATCGTGCCCTCTTCGAGAGCGACGACGTCGCCGGCGCCGGCGCCTGCGGTGATCTGCTGCGTCAGCCGGGTGTTGTAGTCACCCAGGCCGAGACCCTTGCCGCGCTCCTGGATGGTGACGTTCGGGTGCTCAGTCTGGTACTGCTTGTAAAGATCTTCGTATCCGAAGCCCTGGTCGCCGAAGACGTCGACGACCAGGGTGACCTTGCCGCCGTCCGAATCGGACGACGAGTCGTCGCCGCAGGCGGTCGCCGAGGCGAGTACGGCGACGGACGCGAGCGCGATCGCCGCAAAGCGACGACGTGAGGTGACGCTCATCCTGACCCCTCTCAAGTGGTGAGGCTTGGTGTGTCGTGCGTGGTGGGGGGTGCTGCAGCGCCCCTGCCGCCGCCGGACCGGTGGTCGTGGACGATCTGGGGAGAACTGTGAAGGAGACTTCCGCCACTCCCCCGGGAGCGCTCCCATGAGATTGCCGGGGCGCTACCAGGGTGTCAATAGACCAATGGGAGCGTTCCCAGATCGTTACCGCCCTGTTTCAGACCGGCACCGCCAGTGACGGACGTCGACCCGTACGCCAGGCGGGGTCAGCAGAAGCGACGCAGCAGTGTGGTGGCGACGGTGGGGTCGAAGAACGTCGGATCGAAGCCCTCACCGACCCAGCCCCGCAGCACGGCCCGCTCCGGATGGGTCGGATCGGCCAGGGCCGCGAGCAGCGCCTGGTAGCCCGACGGCCCACCGATGCTCTCCGGGGGGCAGGCCCGCTGGCCGTCCACGCAGACCGGGTACCGCTCGTCCTGATCGGCGGTCAACGCGTCCTCGACGACGAGGTCGTGCTCCCACCAGTCACCGAAGTCGTACGTGTAGGAGAACCTGCTGCCCTTGCCGAGAACCGCGTCCAGCCGGACGTCCAGCTCGTCGTGCAGCGCCAGGCCCCCGTCCGGGTCCGGCTCGCCGTACGCGACCGCGTCGATCTCGAACGAGTGCAGGTGGCAGTCCCGCCAGCCCATCGCGTGCTGGGCGACCCGGTGCAGTCGGTCCAGCGTGTAGCCGGCCGGAACGAGCACCCGGCGCCACACCGGCGGACGTACGCCGGCGAGGGACATCTTCAACTGGAAGATCTGACGCGGCATGCTGTCCTGTCCTTTGGCGGCTTAGGCTGCGAGCATGATCTGCCGAGCGTGCCGGGCCCGGCGGCACGATGACTGCCCGGGCCGGAACTGGTGCGACTGCCAGCACCGTACCGCCGAACCGACCCCTCCGGTCACCGGTCCGGCCAGCGAATGACGGTCGGAATCCCGATCCGGCGGCTCTGGCCCGAGCCGTCCACCCAACCGCTCGACGACGCCACGCTGACCGCGCTCTACCATCGCGCGGACCAGCCCCGGCTGCGGGTGAACTTCGTCGCCAGCCTGGACGGCGCGGTCAGTGTGGACGGCTACTCCGCCGGCTTGTCCGGCGAGCCGGACAAGCGGGTCTTCGGCCTGCTGCGGATGGTCTGCGACGCCCTGGTGGTGGCCGCCGGCACCCTGCGACACGAGGGTTACCGCGCGGTCCGACTCGACGAGGCTCGACGCGCCTGGCGTCGGGAGAACGGGCTGGCCGCGTACCCGACGCTGGTGGTCGTGTCCGGCTCCCTCGACCTGGACCCGGCGCAGGCCGCCTTCGCCGACGCCCCGGTCCGGCCGATCGTGCTCACCCGCACCGACGCCGACCCGCCGCCCGGCCTGACCGACGTCGCCGACCTGCTGCGCTGCGGGACCGAGCGGGTCGACCTCGCCGCCGGCCTGGCCGAGCTGCACCGGCGCGGGCTGACCCAACTGCTCTGCGAGGGCGGCCCGCACCTGCTCGGCGCGCTCACCGCCGCCGACCTGGTGGACGAGCTGTGCCTCACCGTCGCGCCGCTGCTCGCCGGCCCCGGCGCGGGCCGGATCACCGCCGGCGACGCCAGCGCGCCCCGGCACCTGCCGCTGCGGCACGTGCTCGCCGCCGACGACGGCGTCCTCCTGCTCCGCCACGCCCGAGGGTGACGAACCGTCGCCCGGTCACACACCGAGCGTCGCGAGTGTGACCGGGCATCGTGTCCTCCGCCGCGTCGCGTGGCGACCTGTCGTACTCCTCGGGCAGGATGCAGGGCATGTGCCCCGACCGCGTTGCCCGACCGACCCACCCCGCCCGATGAGCGACGCCGAACACGACGGCCTGGACGGCCCGGGCCAGCCGGTCGGCCGGGTGCTCGGCACCGCCGACGCCACCCCGTTGCAGTTCTGGACGGCCGTGGCGCCCGGCAGCTACCTCCAGCTCGACGACGTGGTGGTCACCCGCCGCGAGCTGCCCGACCGCGAGCCGGTAACGATCGCCGGGGTGGTCACCCAGGTCCGGGCCCGGCACGAGGGCGCCCAGTTCGACTCCGACGTGTTCGCCATCGCCGACGGCACACTGCCCGCCCAGGTGCAGGAGGCGGCCGAGGTGACCACCACCCGGGTCGACCCGGAGTTCTACGTGCCGCCGACCCCGGGGGCGGTGGTGCACCGGGCCGAGGGCGACGCACGGGCCCGGGCACTGCACTTCGACCGGATGGAGCGGCGCATCCCGATGGGCATGGGTCGCGACGGGGTGCCGGTCTACCTGAATGCCGACTTCCTCGACGGCAGCCGGGGCGCGCACGTCTCGATCTCCGGCATCTCCGGGGTGGCCACCAAGACGAGCTTCGCCACCTTCCTGCTCTACTCGGTGTTCCGCTCCGGCGTGCTGGGCGGCGACGCGGTCAACGCCAAGGCGCTGATCTTCAACGTCAAGGGCGAGGACCTGCTGTTCCTCGACCACCCCAACACGCGCCTCGACGAGCCGACCCGGGCGGCGTACGCGAAGCTGGGCCTGAGCGCCGGCGCCTTCCCCGACGTGCGGGTGTACGCCCCGCCCCGGGTCGGCGACGCGGCCGGCACCCCGGACGTGAGCAGCCGGCTCACCGGCGTGGACGCCTTCTACTGGACGCTGAGCGAGTTCTGTGCCGACCGCCTGCTGCCGTACGTCTTCGCCGACGCCGACGACGAGCGCCAGCAGTACACGATGGTCGTGCACTCGGTCACCGCGCACCTGGCCCGCTACGCCCAGCCCGCCGACGGTGGGGTGAGCATCGACGGGGTCCGGCTCGGCTCCTACGGCGACCTCGTCGACCACATCGTCGAGGCGCTCAACGACGACGAGACCCGCTCCGACTGGGCGGGCAGCGCGGTCGGGCTGGGCACCGTCAACGCGTTCGCCCGCCGGTTGATCGGCAGCAAGAAGGATCTCGCCCGGCTGATCCGCGGCGACCTGGCGACCCGTCGCCCGCACTCGATCAACACGAGCGAGTCGGCGCAGGTGACGGTGGTCGACCTGCACAACCTCCCGGACCGGGCCCAGCGGTTCGTCGTCGGCGTGACGCTCAAGAGCGAGTTCGAGCGCAAGGAGAAGTCCGGCACCGCCAAGCCGTTGCTGTTCGTCGTCCTCGACGAGCTCAACAAGTACGCGCCCCGCGAGGGCTCCTCCCCCATCAAGGAGGTGCTGCTCGACATCGCCGAGCGAGGGCGGTCGCTCGGGGTCATCCTGATCGGCGCGCAGCAGACGGCGAGCGAGGTGGAGCGGCGCATCGTCACCAACTCGGCGATCCGGGTGGTCGGCCGGCTCGACCCGGCCGAGGCGTCCCGCCCGGAGTACGGTTTCCTGCCGCCCGCGCAGCGGCAGCGGGCGCTGCTCGCCAAGCCGGGCACCATGTTCGTCAACCAGCCGGACATCCCGGTGCCGCTCTGCCTGGAGTTCCCGTTCCCGGCGTGGGCCACCCGGGTCTCCGAGGCGGGCCGCGCCCCCTCGGAGACGCTGCGCTCGATCACCCAGTCCGCCGACCCGTTCGCCGTGGTGGGCTCCGGCGGCGGCACCGACGACGACATCCCGTTCTAGGCAGGGGCCGGTGCAACTGTGAAGATCCTGCACACCTCCGACTGGCACGTGGGCAAGGTGCTCAAGGGGCAGTCCCGGGCCGAGGAACACAAGGCCGTACTGGCCGGGGTGATCGACATCGCCCGTGCCGAACAGCCGGATCTGGTGATCGTCGCCGGTGACCTCTACGACACGGCCGCGCCGACCTCGGAGGCGACCCGGCTGGTCACCCGTGCGCTGACCGCGCTGCGTCGGACCGGCGCGGACGTGGTCGCGATCGGCGGCAACCACGACAACGGCCCGGCGCTGGACGCGCTGCGGCCGTGGGCGGAGGCCGCCGGCATCACGCTGCGCGGGGGCGTCCGCGAGAACCCGGCCGAACACGTGATCGACGGCACCACCGCCGGTGGGGAGCGGTGGCAGTTGGCCGCGCTGCCGTTTCTGTCCCAGCGGTACGCGATCCGCGCGCTGGAGATGTACGAGCTGACCGCCGCGGAGGCCAACCAGACGTACGCCGACCACCTGGGCCGTGTGCTGGGCCGCCTCACCGAGGGCTTCGCCGACCCGGACCGGGTGCACCTGGTCACCGCGCACCTGACGGTGACCGGCGCGGCGGCCGGCGGTGGTGAGCGGGACGCGCACACGGTGCTCGGCTACGCGGTGCCGGCCACCGTCTTCCCCGCGACCGCGCACTACGTGGCGCTGGGTCACCTGCACCGGGCGCAGCGCGTCGAGGGCCCGTGCCCGGTGCGCTACAGCGGCAGCCCGCTCGCCGTCGACTTCGGCGAGCAGGAGAACGTGCCCTCGGTGACGGTGGTCGAGGTGACCGCCAGCACGGCCGCCCGGGTACGCGAGGTGCCGGTGACCGCCGCGAGCGCGCTGCGGACGGTGCGCGGCACCCTGGCCCAGCTCGCCGAGATCGAGGCGCCGGACGCGTGGCTGCGGGTGTTCGTCCGGGAGCAGCCCCGCGCCGGCCTGCGCGAGGAGGTCCAGGAGCTGCTGCCCCGGGCGCTGGAGATCCGGATCGACCCGGAGCTGCTCGCCGCGCCGGGCAGCGGCGCGCGCATCGCGCAGCGGTCGGGGCGTTCGCCCCGGGAGCTGTTCGCCGACTACCTGGACAGCCGGGGCCACGCCGACGAGGGCGTGCGGGAACTCTTCGACGAGCTCTTCGAGGAGGTCGAGCACTGATGCGGCCGATGCGGTTGGACATGGCCGGCTTCACGGTCTTCCGGGACGAGACCACCGTCGACTTCACCGACGCCGACTTCTTCGCGCTGATCGGCCCCACCGGCTCGGGCAAGTCCACAGTGCTGGACGCCATCTGCTTCGCCCTCTACGGCACGGTGCCCCGCTGGGGTGGCGCCCGCGGGCTGGCCAACGCGCTGGCGCCGTCGGCGACCGAGGCCCGGGTGCGGCTGGTCTTCGAGTCCGGCGGCGCCCGGTACGTGGCGACCCGGGTGGTGCGCCGGGACGGCCGGGGCAACGTGAAGACCGCGAACGCCGGGCTGCAGGTGATGCCGGCCGGCTTCGACGTGACCAAACTCGACACCGGGTTGAGCCCGGACGACCTTGGCGAGGTGATCGCCGGGACGCCCGCCGAGATGGAACAGGCGGTGCTGGAGGCGGTCGGGCTGCCGTACGAGCAGTTCACCAGCTGCGTGGTGCTGCCGCAGGGTCAGTTCGCGGACTTCTTGCACGCCAAGCCGGCGACCCGGCAGCAGATCCTGGTCAACCTGCTCGGCCTCGGCGTCTACGAGGACGTGCAGAAGCGGGCGACGGCGCGCGCCGCGCAGGCGGAAGCCCGGCTGGACGCGGTCGATCAGGTGCTCGCCGGTCTGACGGGGGTGGACGACGAGGCGTTGGCCGAGGCCGACGCCCGGGTGGGCCGGATGGCGGAACTGGCCGAGGCGGTGACCGGGGCCATGCCGGAGCTGGCGGCGGCCCGGGCACGCGCGCGGGAGGCGGCGGCTGCCCTGACCGCGCTCGACGACGAGCTGGGCGTGCTGTCCGGGGTGCGTGCCCCGCACGGGGTGGCCGAGGTGGCCCGCGCGGTGAGCGCGGCGCGGGCCGAGGCCGACGCCGCGGCCACGGCGGTGTCGCTGGCCGAGGACCGGGAGGAGAAGCTGCGCGGTGAGCTGGCCGGCGCCGGTGACGAGAGCGCGCTGCGACTGCAACTGCGGGCGTACGACGATCGGGATCGGCTGACCGGCGAGGCCGACACGGTCCGCGCGGCAGTGCGCGCGGCGGACGAGGAGCACGCCACGGCGGTCGCGGCGCTGGCCGCCGCCCGCGTGGACGTCGAGCGGGCCGACGCCGAGTTGGAGGCGGCCTTCCGGGCGCACGAGGAGGCGAAGGCCACCGACCTGGCGGTCAGCCTGCGCGTGCACCTGCATCCCGGTGCGCCCTGCCCGGTGTGCGAGCACCCGGTGGCCGAGGTGCCGGCGGTTCCGGCGGACTCGGCGGTGGCCGCCGCGACGGCCGCCGGCAAGGCGGCGCGGGCCGCCACCAAGGCGGCGCAGGCGGTGGTGCAGCAGCGGGACGCCGCGGCGCGTGAGCTGGAGCGGCTGCTGGTGCAGGCCCGCGCCCGGCAGGAGCAGGTGGACGCCCGGCTGGCCAAGCTGGACGGGCAGCTCGCGGGCGCGGCCGAGCCGGCGGTGCTGCGCCGGGAGTTGGCCGAGCACGCCCGGCTGCGACGTGCCCTGGAGGAGGCGGCGACCGCCGTGCGGGCCGGCCGGGACAGCGCCCGCCAGGCGCGCGCGGGTGTGGACGCGGCCGAGGAGCGCCTGCGGTCGGCGTGGCGGGGCTTCGACACGGCCCGCGACGCGCTGGCGCGGTTCGGTCCGCCGGCAGCGGATCGGGACGACGTGGCGGCGTCGTGGGCGGCGCTGACCGACTGGGCGGCGGCCGAGGCCCAGCGCCGCCGCGCCGACCGGGCCGGCCGGGCCACCGTCGTCGCCGACGCCGAGGCGGCGGCCGACGCGGTGCAGCGGCAGATCGCCGACCGTTTCGCCGCCGCCGACGTGCCCGTCGGCGAGGACCCGGTGCACGCCGCGACCGTGGCGGTCGAGCGGGCCGAGGCCGACCGTCGCCGGCTGGCCGAGCGCCGCGAGCAGGCTGGCACGTTGCGTGAGCAGCGGGCCGGGCACGAGCGCGAGGCGCAGGTGGCGCGGGCCCTGGCCGGGCACCTGCGGGCAAACAACTTCGAACGGTGGCTGCTGGCGGAGGCGTTGGACCTGCTGGTCGACGGCGCGTCGGGGATCCTGCGGGAGCTGTCCTCGGGCCAGTACGAGCTGGTGCACGACAAGGGCGAGTTCTTCGTGGTCGATCACCACGACGCGGGGCTGCGCCGGGGGGTGCGCACCCTCTCCGGTGGCGAGACGTTCCAGGCGTCGCTGGCGTTGGCGCTGGCGCTCTCTGAACAGCTGGCCGGTATGTCGACGACCGCGGCGAGTCTGGAGTCGATCGTCCTGGACGAGGGTTTCGGCACGCTGGACGCGGCCACGCTGGACACGGTGGCCGCGACCCTGGAGAACCTGGCGGCCCGGGGTGACCGGATGGTCGGCGTGGTCACCCACGTAGCGGCGCTGGCCGAGCGGATCCCGGTCCGCTTCGAGGTGCGCAAGGATGCCCGCTCGGCGCGCGTCGAACGGACGGGCCGGTGAGCGCGAGGAGTGCAGCGCAGCGGAGCCCCGCAGTCGCGAACGAGAGGTCGGCCGGGTGAGCGACGCCGCGTTCTTCGTCGACTCGTGGGATCCGGCGTACGGTGCGTCGTTCGAGGCGTCCGCGTCCGGGCCGGCGACGCCGAGCAGCGCGCAGGTCGACGCCGACGTGGAGCTGCCGGCCGTCGACTGGCGGGCGATCGGGGTACGCGCGGACGTGCGGGCCCCGGACGTGGTGTTGCTTGTCGACGGGGTCCGCCGGATCGACGCGAGCATCTGGACGGCCGAGGCGGACGGTGGGTCCTTCCCGGGGCTGGCGGCGTCGTACGCGGCCGGGGTGGTCCGCTGCGACCTCGGTCGGGGTGCGGCCCAGTTGGCCGGCACGCGGGTGGGCCGGGGCCTGTTCACGGCGAGCCCGTCGGCGCAGGACGTGGTGGCGGGCGCGATCCGCTACCCGGTGCACCGGGTGGGCGGCACCGGCGAGCTGGCGAAGCTGCCGGCGGCCGTGCAGGGTCCGTTGACCGCGCTGGAGGTGGCGGTGTCCGACGCTGCCCGGGTCGACGGTGACCTGTTGGTGGTGGACGGTCCGTTGCGCAGTCGCCGCCAGTTGCCGCGCACGCTCGGCTACATCAAGACCCAGCACAGCCAGTACCTGGACGCCCGGCTGACGGCGGTGGTGACTTCTCTGGCGTCCGGTGAGCGGTCACCGGTGTTCCGGCTCGGCACGGCCTGGGGCGGGTGGTCGTGGTATCTGCGGCTGCCGGTGGCCGTGGGTGCGCCGTGGGCCGGGATCGTCCGGGTGGAGTGCTCCGCCGACCTGCCCGTCGAGGCGGCGATCGACCTGGCCGACCTGTCGCTGGTCACGCTGCCCCGGTTCGCGTCGACTCCGTACAAGGATCCGCGGGCGCCGCAGAACCTCATCCCGATCGCCGGTCTGGAGCGCCGCCTGCGGGCGTTGCTCGGCGATTCCCGTCTGCTGCACCGCGCGTTGACCACCGCGGCGCGCGTCGGCCGCTGAGCGGGGATCGGTCGCGGTGGGTCGCAAACGAGCGGATGACCGGGTGGTCGAGCAGGTGGACACCGGGCGGGCCGAGCTGGTGCCGTCGCCGGACCGGGCCGGTTCGTGGACGCTGCTGTTGGACGGGGCGCCGCAGTCGCACGTCGACCTGACCGATCCCACGCATCTGGAGTTCGAGTACGTCCGGCGGCTGGCCGCCGCACTGGACCTGGTCGCGCCGCCCGGCGAGCCGTTGCGGGTGCTGCACCTCGGCGGCGGCGCGCTGACCCTGCCCCGCTACGTGTCGGCCACCCGGCCCGGGTCGACCCAGCGGGTGTCCGAGGTGGACGGTGCTCTGGTGGAGCTGGTGCGCCGCGCGTTGCCCTGGCCGGCGGACGCCCGGCTGCGGGTTCGTGTGCAGGACGCGCGGGCGGTGCTGGCCTCGACGCGGGACGCCAGCTACGACGTGGTGGTCGCCGACGTGTTCGCCGGTGCCCGCACGCCGGCGCACCTCACGTCGGTGGAGTACGCCGCCGAGGTGGCGCGGGTGCTCCGCCCGGCGGGCTGGTTGCTGGCGAACCTGGCCGACGGCCCGCCGCTGCGGTACGCCCGTGGCCAGGTCGCCACGGTGCGCTCGGTCCTGCCTCAGGCGTGCCTGGTCGGTGACGCGGCGGTGCTGCGCGGTCGCCGGTACGGCAATCTGGTGCTGGTCGCCGGGCGGACGACTCCCCCGGTGCCCGCGTTGACCCGGCGGGCTGCCGGGGACTGGTTCCCCGGCCGGGTGGTGGCCGGCGACGAGTTGGACCGCTTCGTCGGTGGCGCGGCGGTGGTGCGCGACGCGGACGCCACCGGCTCGGATCCGCCGCCGCCGGGGTTGTTCTCCGTCCGCCGCTGACCTGTCGATCCGAGCCCGCCGACCGCTCCGTCGAACTTTTTTCGCGGTTTGTTGATCCGCTCGGGGCGGCGCTGCGTACCACCGGGCGGCCCGCCTTGTGGGGGCGGCGTTGGTCACGGACATCCCGGAGGTCTGCATGCATGCGGTGGCGGCCGGTTGGCATGGCGACGCGGTTCGCGCGGACTGGTTGTCCGCGCGGTCGTCGCGGCCGACCTCGTCTGCCCGGGGGGTCGACGCCCGAGCCATGTCTCGCCAAAATGGTCCGGTGACGCCCCAACCGGCGCCCGGGCGCCACCAGGCGACGACAACCGAGGCCAGCCACTCCGACCAGTTGATCCGGCTGCTCTACGCCGAGCACGCCGGCCCGTTGCTGATGTTCGTCATGCGGCTCACCGGGGGGGACCGGCAGCGCGCGGAGGACATCGTGCAGGAGACGTTGCTGCGGGCCTGGCGTAACGCGCACCGCCTCGGTGCGCAGGGTCAGGGTTCGCTGCGGCCGTGGCTGGTCACGGTGGCCCGTCGGATCGCCATCGACGAGCACCGCAGCCAGGAGGCCCGGCCGCCGGAGACGTACGACCGGGACCTGACCGCGTTCGCCGAGGCGGACAGCACCGACCGGGTGCTGCGCACGATGACGGTGGCGGACGCGCTGCGTACGCTGAGTCAGTCGCATCGGGAGATCCTGATCGCGACATACTTCCGGGGGCGGACGGTGCCGGAGGCTGCCGAGGAGTTGGGGCTTCCGCTGGGGACCGCAAAGTCGCGGGTCTACTACGCGCTGCGCGCGCTGCGCACGGCTCTGCAGGAGCGGGGGGTGACAGAATGAGCCGGCCAGACCACATGGACGTCGCCGCGTACGCGCTCGGCGTGCTCGACGAGCAGGACACTGAGCGGTTCGAGGAGCATCTCGCCGCGTGCTGGGCGTGCGCGGCCGAGCTGGAGACGATGGTGCCGGTGGTGGGGCTGCTCTCCGGCATCGACGGCGAGACGATGATGGCGCTGGAGCAGACCGCCACCGATCCGGCGCTGCTGGACCGGACGTTGGTCGCGGTCCGGGCCGACCGACGGCGTACCCGGTTTCGTCAGTTGCTCGCGACCGCCGCGGCGGTGGTGGTCTTCGGCGGGTTGACGGGTTACGGCTTCGTGAGTGTGGCCGGGGACGAGGCGCCGGGGGTTCTCGCGGAGCCGACGCAGAGCGCCGCCGCCAACGACCCGCCGACGAGCGCGCCGACCGCGCCGCCGAGCGGCCCGGGTGTCGGCGGCACCGAGGAGGAGGGCGACCAGGTCGACGCCACGGACCCGACGACGGGCGTGCAGACGACGATGTTCCTGGTCGAGCGGGAGTACGGCACCCGCATCAACTTCAGTCTGCGGAAACTGCCCGGCCCACGCATCTGCCGGTTGATGGTGGTGCGCACGAACGGCACCACGGAGGTGATTTCGACCTGGTCGGTGCCCGATGGCGGTTACGGCACGAACAATCGCCCGCAGGGCCTCGAGCTGAGCGCGTCGACGTCCGCCTTGGCGAGTGACATCAAGCAGCTCCAGGTGCAGTCGGTCGACCGCAACGGGGTGGCCAGTCCGCTGGTCACGGTGCCCATGTAAGGATCGCGTACCATCCTCGACGCCGGTCATTGTCTCAATGGCCGGCGTCGATCTGTTGGGTGACCGAAGGTCCCGTGTGGAGGGCCATACGGATGGAAGCTCGATTCGGTTCAATCCATTCGCGTGAAATTGACCACTGTTACTTCTTCAACCTTGACAGCCTGCCCGCCGTACCTATGGGTGAACTGCCAAGAATGAGGAGGGCACGTGGCACAGATGAAGCGGACCGTCATCGTCGCGAGCGCGATGGTCGCACTAACGGCCTGCGCTCCCGCGGGTTACGACGGGGCGAACTCGAGCGCGGCCGAGCCGGTCGCCGTCGCCGCGGCCGAGCCCACCGCGTCGGCTGAACCCGAGGCGTCGGCATCCGCGGAGGCGCCGGTCGCCGACGCGCCGCCGCCCGCGGACGTCGACCTGACCGAGCAGTTGATCGGCAAGAAGATCGCCCGGATGGGCAACGTCGTGACCGACCAGGACGGCTGGGTCCTGTACCGCTTCGACAAGGACACCGCCGACCCGCCCGCGTCGAACTGCGTCGACAAGTGCGCGCAGGTGTGGCCGCCGGCGCTGACGGACGGCAACCCGCAGCTCACCGGCCTCTCCGACGACAAGGTCGGCAGCGTCACCCGACAGGACGGCACCCGACAGCTCACCATCGGCGGCTGGCCGGTGTACCGCTACATCGGCGACAAGAAGCCCGGCCAGTGGAAGGGCCAGGCCGTCGGCGGCACCTGGTTCGTGGTCGACCAGAACGGCAAGAAGAACCTGACCTGCCTGCCCACCTCGACGCCGAAGGCCGTCGCGCCGCCGGCGGACAGCGGGTCGAGCGACGCGGGTGGCTCGGGTTACTCGTACTGATCCGATCCGCCAGGGCACGGTGGCCGGTCGCAGCCGGGGAGGGCGCGGCCGGCCACCGTCATGCCCGGCGGCGCGGGTGGGTCGCTGTCACCGCCACACGGCTGTGGACAGCCGGCGGTTGCGCTCGCTGCCCCGTTCGAACTGGCTGGCGATGGGGAAGTAGGCGCCGAGGAACGCCTCGATGATCCGTGCCTGGTCCTCGGCCGGCACGTCGCCCTCGTGGTAGTCGTTGAGGCAGAACACGTCGAAGCCACGGCTCGCCAGCAGGTTGTCCAGCCGTGGCAGGTGCGCCGCGAGCCCAACGTTGGCGAAGGTGCAGCGCACCGACCCCGCCATCGTACGTCCGCTCATCCACCCGAAGTGATGTGCCAGGGACGACAGCATGGACACGTCGTCGGTCGACCGGATGCGGTTTGCCGCCGTACGCCGGACCGCCTCCGGGAACGCCGACTCGACCTCGTAGAGGGTGCTGCGCCGGTGCGCGTGCGGTGCGTGCAGGAACGCGTGGATCAGGGTCTTGCCGAACGTCTCCTCCAACAACCGCCGGTTGTTCTTCGCGGCCACCGCGAAGGCCTCGTCGGTCGGGCCGGGGGGCGTGAGCGGAATCTGTGTGGGACTGCGGAACGACTTGGGCAGCCCACCCGGGTTGAAGAACATGTCGGGCCCGAAGAGGCGACCGAAGAAGACGTCGTCGTTGAGGTAGACGAAGTGCTCGGACAGCCCCTCGATGTGGTGCAGCTGGGTCTCGATGGCGTGGGAGTTGAACGTCGGCAGCATGCCCGGGTCGGTGAAAATCTCCCGGTGGTCGACCATCCGGATCTTCGGGTGCCCGGTGTCGAGCCAGTCCGGCACCTGGTTGTCGGTGACGATCCAGATCCGGTTCACCCACGGTGCGAAGAGGTCGACCGACCGCAGCGAAAACCGCAGCTCGTCCCGGCTGCGGAACCGCTCGGAGCCCTGCAGCGCGCCGTCCTCGGCGTACCCCGTTCCCAGTGCCTGCGCCCGGCGGCGTGCCCAGTTCGGGTCCGCACCGTCAACCCACGTGTAGACCAGGTCGATGGGGAAGGTGATCTCGTCGGCCAGCCGTCGGGCGAACGGTTCGACGGACCGGTAGTCACGTCCCCCGATCGTCAGCACCGCGGGGGTGAGGGATTCGGCGGTCAGTCGCTCCCCCACCAACGTCCGGGATGGGCCGCAGAGGTCCCCGCTGTCCTCGGCGGTCTGCCAGAACTCCACGGCGCAGCCGTAGATGGTGCCCAGCCGCAGCGTCTGCGACAGGGTCATCGCGGGTTCGAAGACCCGGAGCCACGCGGCAGTGGTCATGGCCGGGACGGCGGTGGTGGCCGCCGCCGGCCAGACGCCCATCGTACGGTTGCGCTTGTCGAAAGCCTCCACGTAGACCGGCCGGTCGGCGTGTCGGCGGGCGAGGGCGGCCACCACGGACTGCCGTGACTCCTCCCGCACCGCTACCCGGAAGGTCGGCGACATCTGCCGGACGAGGAAGTAGTCGATGCCCGCGGCGTCGAGGCTGTCCACGGTCAGGTCGAGATTGTCCCGCGCCACCTCGTACGGCGTGGAGTCGCGCAGGCGGGTCAGCTGCCCCCGCGTCCACAGCAGATCATCGCGTCCCGCCTCGACTCCGGCCGCCCAGGCCTCCACGTCAACGGAACCGATGCTGCGGGCGGCGGCCTTGCTCGGCACCACGTTCGGCGCCGCCCGGCGGGCCTGGTGCGCCGCGACCGCGGCGAGGCGTCGGTCGGCCCATCCCGGGCGGCCCCGGTCGGCGAGCAGCTCGGTGAACAGCTGCTCCCACTGCGGCATCACCCGATCGACCGAGAAGCGCTCCACGTCGCGCCGCGCGGCGCGGCCCATCGTGTGCCGCAGATCGTCGTCCTCGACGAGCTTGCGCAGCGCGGCGGCCAGCTCGTCGATGTTGTCGGCGGCGACCAGGAACCCGGTCTCGCCGTCCTCGATCACCTCACGCGGCCCGTTGGGGCAGTCGTACGCCACCACCGGCACGGAGGCGCTCATCGCCTCGATCAGGGTGAGACCGAAGGACTCGACGCGGGACGTCACCATCGCCACCGATGCCTTGGCCCACTCGTCCTCGATGCTCTCCGTCGGGCCGAGCAGCTGGACCTGGTTGCCGAGTTTGAGGCCGGCGATCCGCTCCTCCAGGCGCGTACGGGACCCGCCACCGAAGATCCGCAACCGCCAGTCGGGGTGGTCCGGGGCGAGCTGGCCGAAGGCGGCGATCGCGTGCTCGAACTGCTTCTCCGGGCTCAGCCGACCGGCCATCACGACCGTGCGGGTCTCCCGCGTCGACTGCGGACGGTAGCCATCCTCGATCGGGTTGGGCAGCACGACCAACCGGGGCGCGGCATCGGCCAGCAGGTCGGCGAACCAGTCCCGGGTGGGCCGGGAGAGCAACGCGATCGCGTCGGCCCGGGGGGCGAAGAGCCCGAACGGCTCGCCGGAGGAGCCGCGCAGCTCGGCGACGCGGTGCTCCTGCGCCACGAGCACGACGCGGCGGGGCAGCAGCTTCGCGGCGACGGCGAGCAGCGCGGGGGTGGTGGCGACCACCACGTCGGCGTCGGTCTCGCCGAGCACGCGTTCGAGTTCGAGGTCGGACAGCGCGGAGAACGCGCCCTCCCAGTCCCGCTGCACCAGCACGCTGGGCTCGGCGGCGAGCGCGTCGGCGACGGCGTCGGGCATCCCGCCCCGCACCGGTCGGGGCACGCCGCCCCGGGTGTCCAGCAGGTGCACCAGCCGGACCGCGGGATCCACCTCGAATGGCATCTCGTCACGGGTGCGCAGGACACCGATGACCTCCACCTCGTGGCGGTGGGCCAACCAGTTCGCCTGGCGCAGGACGGTGCGTTCCGTGCCACCGATGGCGTCGGCCCAGGTGAGCAGATAGGTGATCTTCATGAGTTGCCGTCCGTCGGGCGGGATCGAATGGGGAGGCAGGCCAGAGCGAGGCTGCCGGCCGGCGTGAAGTAGGGACGTACGCGGGCCGACCGGCCGGGCGCGGCCCAGACGATCGCCGCCGGCGGCCGCAGGGACTTCTTGGGGTTGGCGAGGTCGTGCAGCACCGTGCCCACCCGCAGCCGACGCGATCCGGAGTGCAGACGGACGTCGAAGATCCTCTCCCGGTCGTACCCGGCCTCCGTCATCGGCGACAGCGGCAGGGCGAACCGCAGCAGGTCCGGGCCGACCGCCTCACCACGCACGCGGAGAGACTCGCCGCCGCCACGCGGCTCCAGCCCGACCTCCACCGGCCCGTCGGCCCGCCAACCGACCGTGCGCACCTCAAGACTCGCCCCGGTCCAGTCGAGCCGGACGTCGGTCAGCTCGGCCAGCGCCCCGGGAGCTGTGACGGCGAGCGCGAGTCGGCCGGCCTGGTCGGCAAGCGGTCGGTATCGGTGTCCCGAGTCGGGACAGGGCGGCGCCGCCACGGTGGGGCCGGCGGGTCGATCGGTCACCCCGCCGAACACCCGGACCGGTTCTCCGCCGCCGGGCGCGCGGAGCAGACGACACTCCACCCGCCAGGGGGGACCCACGGCCAGGGCCAGCCCGCCCGGCCGACCGCAGAGCAGGACGGCGGCGGACACAAACAGGTCGGCGCCCGCGTGGCGCAGCTCGGCGGGCGCGGTGAGCCGGGTCGCGCCGCGGACGAGGTGCAGCTCCGCGCCGATCACGTCGACGGCGAGCGCGGCCGGCACCGCGAGGTCCAGGTTGAGGGTGTGACCGTCGAGCACCCCCACGAAGCGGGCCTGGATCACCGGCCCCGCCGGCACCGTGGCCCGGAAGAGCCTCTTGGGCGCCTGCGTCCGCACGGTGCCCTTCAACTGCGTCACCTGACGGGTCAGTTGCCGGTCGGCCCGGCGCAGGGCGACCCGCAGCCGGGGCCAGCGCCGCAACGCGTCGGACGCCAGATCGCGCAGGTGCGCCTTGTCCATGCCCGTCCCACTCATGCCCGTCTCCGCTCCGTGCCGGCGGCCGTCCAGTCGCCGAGTTGCGCACCGCTGCCCGCCCGACGCTGCCGGGCCGTCCAGAGCCGTCCGTCCGCCCCGACGACAGCCGTCACCCCCGACTCGGGAGAACGACGACGGGTCGCCGCGACGCGGCGTGGAACGGGGGCGATGACCATGTCAGGACTTCTCCCACGGGCTGGGCACCGGGAAGTAGGTGTCCAGAAAGGGCGTCAGGAGCGCGACCTGGGCGGCCAGGTCCGCCTCGGCGGAGAACGCGTCGTTCAGACAAAAGACGTGCCGGTCCCGGCGGGCCAGCAGATGCGCGAGGCGCGCGGGAGTGTCCGGGTGGGACAGCTCGGCGATGGCGTACTCCAACTCGCCGGGCACCGCACGGCCGGTGTGGAAGGCGTAGTAGTGGTGCAACGACGAGGCGATGGAGATGTCCGTCAGGCCGCGGAACCGGTTGGCGGCGGTCGCGTGGTGCGGCAGCGGGAACTCCTGCTCGATCTCGTAAAGGACGCTGCGCCGCAGCGCGTGCGGCATGTGCTTCATCTTCTGGTTGAGCACGGTGCCGAAGCGTTCGGCGATCAGTGCCCGGTTGTTCTTGCCGGCAGCCGACGACGGGATGTCGTCGGCGCTCGGGGCGCCCGGCGGCACCAGCGCCGGCGACGGGAAGAACCGGGAGATGCCGTTGGCCAGGAAGAAGTCCTGGGGCAGCACCTCGGTGCCGAGGAAGACGTCGTCGTTGAAGTAGAGAAAGTGCTCGGAGAGCCCGTCGATGTGGTGCAGCTGACTCTCGATCGCGTGCGAGTTGTAGGTCGGAAGGACCGACGGGTCCGTGAAGATCTCCCGGTGGCTGACCACGCGGATTCCGGGTGCCGACTGCTCCAACCAGGGCGGCACCTGGTCGTCGGTCACCAGGTAGATGTGGCGGACCCAGGGCGCGAACAGGTGCACCGACCGCAGTGAGTAGCGCAGCTCGTCGCGGCTGAGGAACCGCGCCGGGCTCGCCGCCTCGGCGTGGTACGGGTCCCCGGTCACGGCTGCGCGTCGGCGCAACCAGTCCGGGTCGGTGCCGTCGACCCACGTGTAGACGATGTCGATGGGGAAGGCCACGTCCTCGGGACGCCGTCCCGCGAACTCCGGCCGGCTGCGCACGGTCGCGCTGTGGGTGGGTGGCACCAGCGCGGTGAACGACGACTCGGGCACGGGGACCACGGGCAAGGACACCTGCACCTGCTCGGCCACCGGGTTACGGCGCGGGGCGACGAGCGTGTCGCCCTGCCGGGTCCAGAACTCGACGTCACAGCCGTACTCCGGGCCCAGCACCAGACGGTGCCGGGGGTCCGTCACGTACCAGGTCAGGCGTACCACCCGGGCGTCCGCCAGCCGGTCCCAGGTCCTCGGCTCGAACCCGGCGGCGGGTGGCCGCTCGCCGTCGCGGCGGGGTACGTGGACGTAGCCGGGCACCCCGGCGCAGGCCGCCGCGAGGGCGGCGTACACCCGAGTGCGGTCGGCCGCGTCGACGGCCACCACTGACGTACGGTGTGAGCGCCCGTGGACCCGGAAGTACTCCACCCCGGCCTCGTCCAGCGCCGCCGTGACGGCCGCCAGGTTCGCCGCGCGGGCCCGCAGCCCGGTGGCGGCCGGATCGACGCGGGCGATGCGTGCTCCACGGTCGGCCGTCACCACGGCCCGGTCGCCGCCGGCGAGCAGTTCCGGTTGCCGCCGGGTCAGCCGCTCCCCCCGACGCCCCGCGCCCCGGGCGTCCCGGGAAGCCCGCGCGACCCACTGCTTCAGCTGGTGGCGCGCTCGCGGGCTCACCTTCGTCGCGATGGCACGACGGGTCTGCGCGCTCAGCACCCGACGGTAGACGTCGACGAGCCCCGACGGCTCGGCGAGCGCCGAGGGTGACTCGGACGGGGACGGCTCGGGTGCGGGGCGTACCAACTGGGCTCCACTGGGGATGGTTACGGGAACACGGGCGGAGAGACGCGGCCGATCAGCCGTCCGGCCCCGTCATAGCGATGTGCGGCCGGCGGCCGTGTTGAGCCGGTTGTTCGGCAGGGTCGGGGCGTCGACGGGAGCGGCCCGACGGACTCCCGGCACCGGCCGGAAGGAGGTCCGCCACAGGGCGGTGGCACCCAACCGCCGGCGCTCGGCCACGACGTCATCGGGCAGCTCGAAGGGCGCCGGGAAGGGCAGGTAGCGCGGCAGGAAACCGGCCAGCATCTTCTCCTGCTCCTCGAACGCCCGGGAGTCCGAGTCGGTGTCGTTGAGGCAGAACACGTCGCGATGCCGGCGGGCCAGCAGCTCCGCGAGGCGGGCGGGCGTCGAGGGGTGGCCGAGGTCCGCGTATTCGTACTCGATGTCGGCCGGCACCGCCTGGCTGGTCAGATACGCCCAGTACTGGTGCAAGGACGACGGAATGGAGAGGTCGCCCTGGTGGCGGAAGCGGTGCTGAGCGGTGGCCAGCACATCCGCTGCCAACATGCCCTCGATCTGCTGCATGATGCTGCGCCGCAGCGCGAACGGGGTGTGCTTCATCTTCTGCGTGATGGTGACACCGAACTGCCGCTGGATATGCCGGCGGTTGTTCTTGCCGGCGGCGTTCACCGGCGGGTCGTCGGGCTTCGCCTCGCCCAGCCCGAACTGCGCCGGGGAGAGGAAGAACTTGGCGATCCCGTTGGCGTGGAAGAAGTGCGTCGGCAGCAACGGCCGACCCAGGAAGACGTCGTCGTTGAGGTAGAGGAAGTGTTCGGCCAGGCCCTCGATACGGTGCAACCGGGATTCGATGGCATGCGAGTTGAACGACGAACGGCCGCCGAGGTCGGCGAACAGTTCGGAGTGCGTGATGACGGTGACCATCGGATGGTGCGGGTCCAGCCAGCTCGGCAACTGACTGTCGGTGACCAGGAAGATCCGGCGTAGCCACGGCGCGAAGCTGTGCAGCGAGCGCATCGAATACCGCAGCTCGTCCCGATTGTGGTAGCGCGACGTGTTCGCCGCCACCGCGTGCAGCGGGCCGTCGGGCGCCCCCAGCGCGGCCATCTTGCGCTTCAGCCACTCCGGGTCCGACCCGTCCACCCAGGTGTAGACGGCGTCGATGGGGAAGCCGACCCGGTCGGGGGCCCGGACCGTGAGGTCACGGCGGGTGCGGTAGGTGTGGTCGTCCGCCTCGGGAACGAAATGGCTGATGAGAGCGGCGGCGACCCGGACCTTCTCCGCCTCGGCCGGTGCCTCGTCGACTACCGCGTTGTGCCGGGGGGCGCGCACCACGTCGCCGTGCCGGGTCCAGAACTCGATCTCGCAGGCGAACTGCGCGCCGAGAACCACACCCGCCTTCGCGTCGGTCACCGGGAACCAGATCTGGAACACCTCGGCCGGGGCGGCATCCGGCTGATTCCGGCCGGGCTGGACGGTGACCACCCGGACGTGCGCGCCGGACAGCGCCGGCGCGGACCGGACCAGGCGGCGCACCGCCGACCGCTGGTCGTCGAGGACGGCGACGGTGCTGCGCAGGTAGTCGTCGTTACGCAGGCAGTGGTAGTCGATGCCGGCCGCCTCCAGGGCGGCGGTGACCGCGGCGAGGTTGCGGTGCCACAGCTGCAACGGCGTGGCGCTGGCGACCACCTCGGCCCGGGTTCGGACACCACCGTCGGGCACTGTCACCCGGGCGCCCAACGGGTGCACGGTGTCGCCGCCACGTGGGCGGGAAAACGTCTGCACCAGGCCGATGCGGCGGTGTGCGGGCAGCAGACCCAGCAGGCGTCGTCGCACGGGTGGGGGCAGCAGTCGGTAGATCTTCAGGGCGATCACGCGCCCGGCCGTCCGCTCGGGACGGCCCGCTCGTCGGCGGCCACCGTCAGCTCTGCTGGTGAGCGGCGTCGTGGAGCCCCACGCGCGCGGATGTGACACACACTGGTGCAGCCATCACCGAATGCCTTTCGCTATCCCCCGTTGGCACCGCGCGACGATCTGGCGCTCCGACCACGCGCCCCGCGGCGGCGGGCGGTGGTGGGCCAGATCTCCGGGCCGGCGCACACGCTCGCGCGCAGCGAAGGTGGTGGCCGCCGCAGGTGCGCCCGAAGCAGTGCGTTTACCTGCAGGCAATCAAACAACCACATGATCGATACCTGGCCTACCGGCGAGAGTCGCATAAGTATGTTCTGCCCCGGTATTCGGTAAGAATCCTGGCCGTTCAGGCGGTCAGACCACACCGGTAGGGCTGGCTGGATCTGCCCAACCGGCGGCCGACCCGGTACGGGGGTGACCGGCACGGCACCGTGACCTGGCAGAGTGGGAGGGTGACCGAGACCGAGCCCGCCGCGACGAGGGTGCTGCACCCGCCCGTCGGCTACCGGCTGGCCGCGTCGGTCCGCGGCCTGACCTTCAGCCCGTACGACCCGTGCGCGCGCGTCGCCGCCGGCACGTTCTGGTGGGCGACCCGCACCCCGGACGGGCCGGCCACCCTCGCGCTGCGGCCGGCGGGCGGTGAGCTGCTCGCCGAGGGCTACGGACCGGGCGCCGAGCACGTGGTGGCCCGCGCCGACAAGATCGCCGGGCTGCACGACGACCTGACCGGCTTCGCCGAGTTGGCGGCGGCGCACCCGCTCGTCGCCCGGCTGGCCCGGGAGCACCGGGGGCTGCGGATGCCCACCACCGGGCAGGTCTTCCCCCGGCTGCTGCGCGCGGTCTTCGAGCAGAAGGTCACCGGCAAGGAGGCGTACCGGGCGTACGCGGCGACCGTGCGGCACTTCCGGGAGCCGGCGCCCGGCCCGCTGCAACCGCTGCTGCTGCCGCCCGAGGCCGCCGCGGTGGCCGCCACCCCGTACTGGGTGTTCCACCCGTTCGGCGTGGAGCAGCGCCGGGCCGACACGCTGCGCCGCGCCGCCGCGCTCGCCGATCGGCTGGAGCGCTGCGTGGACGCCACCGAGGCCACCCGCCGGCTGACCGCGATCGCGGGCATCGGCCCGTGGACCGCCGCCGAGGTGGTCCGGATCGCCTACGGTGACCCGGACGCGGTCAGCGTCGGCGACTACCACATCCCGAACACGGTGGCCTGGGCGCTCGCCGGCGAACCGAGGGGTGACGACGCTCGGATGCTGGCCCTGCTGGAGCCGTTCCGGGGGCATCGGGGTCGGGTGTGTCTGCTGCTGGAGGCCGCCGGCATCCAGGCGCCGAAGTACGGCCCGCGCGCCCCGATCCGCTCGTTCGCCCGCTTCTGACGCCGGCCGGGTCAGCGGCCGGCCGAGTCAGTGGCCGGCGCAGAGCCGGCGCAGAGTGCGACCGAGCCACCAGGCGTACGCGTGCTGCACCGCCCGGACGGCCGGGCCGGCGGCGCGGGTGAACCAGCGGTCCGGGAGGCTGAACGCGCGTACCTCGAACCAGACCGCGCCGCTGTCGTCCTGGCCGACCACGAACGCCTCCTCGCCCCGCTCCGGGTGACCGGCGAGGGTGCCGTAGCCGAAGCCGGCGAGCGTGGGCGACTCGTCGCTCCAGACCACCCGGCAGGGCCCCCACACGCGGGCCGACCCGATCCCGAGACCGGCCGTGACCAGCACACCCTCGGTGGCCCGTGCCGCGTCGGTGCGCATCCGGACCCCGGCGGCGCGGTGCAGCCGCCAGCTCAGCACCGCCTCGGCCGCGGTCTCGAAACAGCCGTTCGGCAACGGGGTCCGGTGGCGCAGGTGGTGGTATCCGCCGGGCAGGGCGCCATGCCGGGTCCGTCCCACCTCCGGGTACGTCAGCTCGGCCACCGCTCCCCCTCACCATCGTCGGACACCGGCCAGGGTACGGCCGGCGCGAACGGGTCGCCGGTGGACGAGGCGGGCCGCTGTGGTGTGCTGCATGGATGAGCGTCGAGCCCCGCATCGCCCCGGCCGCCGTCGCGGACGCCGGCGAGATCCTCACCGTGCAGCGCGCCGCGTACCTGACCGAGGCGCAGCACTACGCCGACCCGTTCCTGCCGCCGTTGACCGAGACGCTGGACGAGGTCCGGGCGGTGTTGGCCGGCCCGATGACAGTCCTCACCGCCCGGCTGGGCCACCGGCTGGTCGGCTCGGTGCGGGCCCGCCTGGACGGGGACACCTCGCACATCGGGCGTCTGTCGGTCGCCCCCGACCAGCAGGGACGGGGCATCGGCGTTCGGCTGCTCGCCGCGATCGAGGCGGCCTGCCCGGCCGAGGTGGCCCTGTTCACGCTGTTCACCGGCGCGGACAGCACCCGCAATCTCCGGCTCTACCAACGGCGCGGCTACCGGGTCGTGGCGCACCGCCCGGACCCGAACGGCGTCCGGTTGGCCGTGCTGGAGAAGCCGGCCGTCAGCTCCGCTCAGCTCGGGCCCTGAGTCCGTCGGCCTCCAGCCTGACGTAGCGGCGCAGCAGGCCGCCGTACAGCAGGCCGATCAGCCCGGCGAGCGGCCCGGCCTGCTCGATGGCCACCTCGACCCGGGTACGCCCGTCGGGCAGCGGCAGCAACCGGTGCTCGCCACGGGTGCGCACGCCCGGGGTGTCGGAGACCCAGGTGAATTCCCGCCCCTCGGTCAGCTCAATGACCCGCCACACCGCCGGCCGCAGTTTCGGCTGGGTCAGCCGGGCGGTCGCGCCCACCGCGAGGGGCCCCGACTCACCCCGGTCGGCCCGACTCACCGAGGCCGTCCACTCTGGCCACCGCGCCACGTCGACCAGCAGCGCCCAGACCCGCTCGGCATCGGCGGCGATCTCCGTGTCCGCTTCGAACCGCATCGCATCCCCTCCCCGGCGGCGCCGGCCGGCGCCGCCACGCCCTGCCGACGACGCTGCCCGGTGGAATGTGACGGCGGCATCCACCGGCCAGTCCGATCCGTCGATCGGGCCGTGGGTCCGCCGGCCGCGCGGGATCAGGCGGCTTCGCGCAGGTCCGCCAGGCTCAATGGGGTACGCCGACGCAGCAGCTCCTCCAGCTCCGCCACCGAACCGACCTCGCCGAGCACGTTGCGGCCACCGCCGAACCGCTGCGGGTAACGGCGGGTCAGCCGGTAGCGGTAGCGGCCCCGGATCAGCTCGACGCTCACCCGCCACCGCCCGCAGCAGTCGCAGACCCACTCGGACACCTCGCGAAAGTAGCTCTGACCTGGGGTTATCTGATTCGCCCAGGCAGGACGAGCGGCGCGCGGGCGGACACGCCACCGCCGTACCCACGGTGATCTGCCTCACGACTGTCGGCCTGGTCTGATTGACTGGTCGCCGTGGACCTGCCGATCAACCCGCCCGTCGAGCCGATGCTGGCCAAGAGCGTGGCGAAGCTGCCCACCACCCCCGGGGTGACCTACGAGCCCAAGTGGGACGGGTTCCGGTGCATCGTGTTCCGTGACGGTGACGAGGTCGAGCTGGCCAGCCGGGGCGGCAAGTCGATGACCCGCTACTTCCCCGAGGTGGTCGAGCAGGCCCGCCGTCAGCTGCCCGAGCGGTGCGCCGTCGACGGCGAGCTGATCGTGATCCGGCGGGACGGGCCGTCCGGCCAACCCCGGCTTGATTTCGAGCTGCTGGCCCAGCGCATCCACCCGGCGGCGTCGCGGGTGAAGCTGCTCGCCGAGACCACCCCCGCCGACTTCGTCGCCTTCGACCTGTTGGCGATCGGTGACGAGGCGCTGCTCGACCAGCCGTACCCGCGCCGCCGGGAGCGCCTGGTGCAGGCGCTGGCCGGAATGCGCCCGCCGGTGCACGTCACCCAGGTCACCACCGACCCGGAGACCGCACGCCGGTGGTTCGACGTCTTCGAGGGCGCCGGGCTGGACGGGCTGATCGTCAAGCCGGCCGACCTGCCGTACGAGCCGGGCAAGCGGTTGATGTTCAAGGTCAAGCACGCCCGAACGGCCGACGCGGTGGTCGCCGGCTTCCGCTGGCACAAGTCCGGCCCGGTGGTGGGTTCGCTGCTGCTCGGCCTCTACGACGACGCGGGCGTCCTGCACCACGTCGGGGTGAGCGCGTCGTTCAGCATGGCCCGTCGCGCCGAGTTGCTCGACGAGCTGGCCCCATACCGGGACACCGGCGGCGAGCACCCGTGGGTGCACGGCGACCACGAGCGTGGCCAGCGTATTCCGGGTGGGGTGAGCCGGTGGACCGGCACCAAGAACCTGGAGTGGGAGCCGCTGCGCCCGGAGCTGGTGGTCGAGGTGGGTTACGACGCGATGGAGGGCGAGAGGTTCCGGCACACCGCCCAGTTCGTCCGCTGGCGGCCGGACCGCGACCCCCGCTCCTGCCGCTACGACCAGCTCGACCGCCCGATCCGCTTCGACGTGGACCAGGTGCTGCGCGGCGATCCGGCGGTCACCCTCGATCGGGCCGCCACCGGTCCGGCGTAGCCTGGCCGTCGACCCGACCCCGGAGGATCACGTGAGCCGCACCGCCGACCAGCCTCGGATGGCGACCACTCGCCGGGTCCGTCGCAGCCTCGTCGCCTTCGCCGTCGCGGCGCTGCTCACCGCCGGCTGCACGCTGCCGGCGTTCGCGCCGCGCACCGACGTGGAGGGTGCGGCGGCGCCGGCCGGCTCGTCGGCGAACTGGCGGGCCTGCCCGGAGGCGGCCGAGGACCTGGTCGGGCGGAGCGCGCCGGACATGCGCTACGAGTGTGCCCGGATCACGGTTCCCCGGGACTGGGGCACCGGCGGCGGGGCGACCGCCGGGCCGGGCGCCGGGCAGACCTTCGAGATCGCCCTGCTGCGGGCCCGGTCCACCAAACAGCGGGACCGGATCGGCTCACTGGTGGTCAACCCCGGCGGCCCCGGCGGCTCCGGTGTGGACACCGCCGTCTACCTCTCCTTCGGCCCTCAGTTCGGTGGGCTGCCCGCCTCAATCACCGAACGCTTCGACATCGTCGGCTTCGACCCGCGCGGTGTCTCCCGGTCGAGTCCGGTGAAGTGCATCTCCGACGCCGACCTGGACGCCAGCTTCGGCTACGACCCGGATCCGGCGAGCCAGGCGGCGTTCGACGGCTTCGCCGGGTTGAGCCAGCGCATCGGGCGGGGCTGCGGGGACCGCTACGGCGACCAGTTGCCGCTGTACGGCAGCGAGCAGGCCGCCCGGGACATGGACGCGGTCCGCGCCGCGGTCGGCGACGACAAGCTCACCTACCTGGGTTACTCCTACGGCACGCTGCTCGGCGCCATCTACGCCCAGCTCTACCCACAGCGGGTGCGCGCGCTGGTGCTCGACGGCGCCGTCGACCCGCAGCAGCGGCTGATCGCCGGCTCGGAGAGCCAGGCCCGCGGGTTCGAACGGGCCTTCGACAACTTCACCCGCTGGTGCGCCGCCAACGCCGCGCGCTGCCCGATCGCCCCGGACGCCCGCGCCGCCGTGACCTCGGCCATCGACAAGGCCAAGGTCTCCCCGGTCCGCGGCGACGACGGGCGGGAGGCCACGCCGGGCTGGGTCTTCTACGCGGTCATCTCCTCGCTCTACACCGAGGCCGGCTGGCAGGAACTGGCCCGGGCCATCGACCGGCTGGCCGAGGGCGACCCGAA
This sequence comes from Micromonospora sp. NPDC047557, assembly GCF_043205095.1. Classification (NCBI taxonomy): domain Bacteria; kingdom Bacillati; phylum Actinomycetota; class Actinomycetes; order Micromonosporales; family Micromonosporaceae; genus Micromonospora; species Micromonospora sp. NPDC047557. The sequence continues at coordinate 226,626 of NZ_JBIDDK010000004.1, forward strand.
GGACGTGTTCCGCCTCGCCGACTCGTACGCCGGCCGGGAGAGCGACGGGCACTACTCGAACCTGTTCGACGCCAACCTCGCCATCAACTGCGCGGACGAGACCGAGAAGCCGAGCCGGGAGCAGATCCGCCAGTTGCAGTCGCAGTGGCGGACGAAGTACCCGCTGTTCGGGCCGGCGCTCGCGGTCGGCATGCTGAGCTGCGTCGAGTGGCCGGGTGGTCGGGACCCGTACCCGACCGGCCGGGCGAATGGCGCACCGCCGATCGTGGTGGTCGGCACGACCGGCGACCCCGCCACGCCGTACGAGCAGACCGGCCGCCTCGCCTCGATGTTGGGTGTCGGCCGGGTGCTCACCTGGGAGGGCGAGGGGCACACCGCGTACCCGCAGACCTCCTGCATCACCAGGGCCGTCGACGCGTACCTGCTCGACCTGACCGTGCCCCGGGAGGGCCTGCGCTGTCCGGCCAAGTGACCGGTGTGCCAGGCTGACCGGCATGACCGACGTGATCTTCCGAGAGGCGGTGCGGGCCGACCTGCCCGCCGTCATCGCCCTGCTCGCCGACGACGTCCTGGGCAAGACCCGCGACTTCACCGAGGTTGACGAGGCGTACGAGCGGGCGTTCGCGGAGATCAGCGCGGACCCGCGCAACCACCTGATCGTCGCCGAGCAGGGCGGTGAGCTGGTCGGCTGCCTCCAGATCACCTACATCCCCGGGCTCGGGCGCCACGGCGCCGAGCGGTCCCTGATCGAGGCGGTCCGGGTCCGCTCCGACCGGCGCGGCCAAGGGCTGGGCCGGGACCTGATGACCTGGGCCGTCGACCAGGCCCGGCAGCGCGGCTGCGCCCTGGTGCAGCTCACCACCGACAAGTCCCGCGCGGACGCGCACCGCTTCTACCTGGGGCTCGGATTCGTGGCCAGCCACGAGGGCATGAAGCTCGCGATCTGACCGCCCGCCGGAGTCCGCTGCTGCTGTCGCATCGACGGTTGGTCAAGGACCAAGATCCGGTCGGCTGGTAGATTCCCGGGCCGTAGGAGCTGGCCGGCCACCGACGATTGCGGGGAATTCGATGAGGCTGTTTCGAGGCGCATCGAAAAAGGGCGAACCTCCGGTGAGCCCTGCGCGCCAGCTGACCCACCTGCAGATCCTCGCCCACACCGACGACGACCTGTATTTCATGGTCCCCGACCTGCTGCAGACGCTTCGGTCCGGCATCGCGGTCGTCTGCGTCTATCTTACGGCCGGCGAGGCGGACGGCCGCAACGCGCCGACCTCGGACCCCAACCGGCTGGACTACCCGCAGGATTTTGAGGGTTACACGACGGGCCGCCAGAGTGGCCTGCGAGCTGCCTATTCCGCGATCGTCACCGGTCACCGGGACGCGGTCTGGAAGCGCACCACGCTCGATGTCCGCGACGGCGTGGTCGCCGAGGTGAACACCCTTGAGGAGGGCTGCGCGCCGGTCACTCTGATCTTCCTCAATCTGCGCATGGGTCCGGGGGACGCGCGGGTTCGCCTGCGGACGTTGTGGACCGGCGACTCTGAGGCACAGGAGACCCTGCGGCCGACCGACAGCCCCATTCCGGCCGCGAGCGGTTCCTATCGCTTCACCCGCGAAGGACTGCTCACCACGCTTGTCGACCTGCTCGAGGCGAACCAGCCGAGCGTGGTCCGGGTGATGGACCCTGATCCCGATCACACCAAGTACGGCGACGGGCCGACGCACTACTGCGACAACGAGGACCACACGGCCGCCGCGTTGTTCGCCATGGAAGCGTTGCGGCGCTACGACGTGGCCGGCCATCCCCAGCGGGTGACGACCGAGAGCTACCGCGGTTACTGGAACAAGCTGTGGCCGTTCAACCTCAGCGGCGCGGCGTTCGCCGAAAAGGTGAAGTACCTGAGCATCTACGGCGGTGAGGACGGCCACGAGTGCGGCCAGCCCCTGCTGTGCGGGGACCGGCAGCTGGGCGACCGTTCGTACAACCGCGGCTACGGCCAGAGCACCACCTACCGGTACCACGGTTCGACAAGTTGGCTGCGCCGCATGCGCGACGGTCGGCTGGCCGCATTCGGCGTGCTCGACGGGCGCCCGGCCCGCTGGCTCGAGTCGGCCGCCGGCTCCGGGACCTGGACCGGTCCGGAAACATTCGGCGGCTCCGCCGGAGCCGACCAGGAGGCGTTTCTCCCGCTGCTGGAGGTGGTCCGAGACACCGACGGCAGACTGCACGCCTTCGGGATTCGGGCGACCTTCTCCGCGAACATCTACGGCCACGTCCGTGACGTCGTGCTGGCCAGCGAGACGGACCGTCCGGGCGAGTTCGCCGACTGGGAGAACCTCGGTAACCCGTACAACGGCTCGGGCACCAATCCGATCAAGCGCCGCGAGATCGGTTCACCGGCGGCGGTCGTGGACGGTAAGGGCCGGCTTCGCTTCTTCGTCCGCAATTTCGGTTCCGGGATGAGCGCCCGGGTCCGCGAGCTCGACGGCACCTGGGGTCCCTGGCTGGATCACGGTGGCCGATCCCAGGACGGTTACCACGCGATCCGGACCAGTCGCGGGACCATCGAGCTCTACGGCGGCTCCGTCGGCGACGGCGTCCAGCCGGGCATCGTGCGATGGAGTCAGCAGAACGCCGAGGACAACATCCAACCCGCGTACAACACGCTGTTGCCGGCGCCGGCCGGGCCGCCGACCGTGGTCGAGCTGCCGGACGGCCGACTGTTGTTGCTGGTACGGCAGCCGAACACCGCGTGGGTCGTGGCGTACCGCCAGGAGAGGCCGGGCGGCCGCTGGGACCCGACGGCGCATTTCCTCGGCGGGGACGGCGGCATCGGACTACTGGCTGCCCTGTCGCTGAACGACGACCAGGGCGTGGTCATCGCGCAGCGCAACGATGCCGGGCGGATCAGCGTATGCCTGCAGCCCGCGTCCGGCGACGCCTTCCACACTCGATGGGTCGATCTGGGCGGCGGCCCCGTGCTACGTACACCGGCGATCGAGACGGACGCGACGGGGCTGCCCACCGTGGCGGTGGTCGGCGCCGACGGGCGGCTCCGCTCGATCCGCCTCTCGGTGGCCAAGGGTGTGCTCACCCCACAGGAGTGGGTCACCGCCTGACCAGAACGGCCGGCGCCCGGGGCATGTCGGCCTGGGCGCCGGCTGCTCAGGACCGGAGGCTCGATCCGGAGCCGACCGGCTCCGGTTGCGGGACAGCGACCGGCGGCACCGTGACGCGGTCGCGCCGGGGCGCCGGATCGGTGGAGTGGCGGCGAAGATCCGCCATGCCGTTGCGCATGACGCGCTCCACCAGGCGGGCCAACGGCCGCTCCAGCAACCGATGCACCAGCCAGGCGAGCAGCAGCATGGCGAGCAGGGTGCCGAACACCAGGACATACGGCGGCACGTCGTCGCGCAGCGCGTGCAGCACCGTCAACCCGATGTTTTGGTGGAGCAGGTACAGCGGATAGGTGAGCGTGCCGGCGACGGTCAGCCAACGCCACTGGATGCGGTTGAAGGCGCCGAGAGCGAGCAGCGTCATGAAGCAGAACGCCACGGCGACGATGGCCTGCGCCGGCCAACTGGCGATGGGGTGGTGCTCGTTCGTCGTGTCGAACGTCAGCCGCGCTACCCGACGGGTCACGGTCAATTCCGCCAGGATGAACGAGAGCCCGAGAATTCCGACCGGCACCGCGGTCGGCCCGAAGCGGTAGATCAGGTAGAGGGCGATTCCCGCTATGAAGTAGGGCGAGTAGAGCGGCTCGGCCCACATGACGAGCAGGTCACCGCCCGCCACCGTAGCCGCGAGCGAAGCGACAGTCCACAGGCCGCAGAACAGCACGCAGCGCCGATAGGTGACGCCGAAGGCGACCACGATCGCGAAAAGCAGGTAGAACTTCAGCTCGACGAAGAGGGTCCAGTAGACGCCATCGACGTTCTTCACGCCGAGGCCCTCCTGCAGCATCGTCAGGTTCACCGCGACGTCGGTCCAGGACCGGACGTACCGCACGGACGGCCAGATGCTGATCACCGTCACCGCCAGGGCGATGGCGATCCAGTACGCCGGATAGAGCCGGGCGACCCGGGACACCACGAAGTCACCGAGCGACTTGTTCCAGGCGGTCATGCAGATGACGAATCCGCTGATCAGGAAGAACACCTCGACGCCCAGCCACCCGTACTGGGAGAACCGGTGCAGGAAGGGAAACAGCTGCTTGGCGTTCTGGTCCCAGGCGTCATTGGACGCCGTGTAGTGGCAGAACACCACAGCGACGGCGGCGACCAGGCGCAAGCCGTCGAGGACGGCGAGGCGAGGGCGCTTCGCCGGTGGCGGCGTCGAGGGGGCCGCTGAACTGGTGGGACTGCTGGCGTCGAGCACGTTTCGCGGAGCTCCCCGTGAGGTGTTTCCCTGAGGCCCCATCGATCGTGGGCGCTGAAGTTTCGACATGATAGCCGAACCCGAGTCCACGGCCCGCGCCCCGAGCCGCGCCGCGCGAGCCGCCGCGTGCGCCGCAGTCGGGTCACGCGTCGACCAGGCGGCCGTCGCGCAGGACGAGCACCCGGTCGGCGAGGTCGATCAGGGCCGGGTCGTGCGTGGCCACCAGGGCCGTCATGCCACGGGCGTGCACCACCGCGCGCAGCAGGTCCATGATGGAGCGGCCGGTCTCCGAGTCCAGCTGTCCGGTGGGTTCGTCGGCGATGAGCAGGTCCGGCTCGTTGGCGAGCGCGCGGGCGACCGCCACGCGCTGCTGCTGCCCGCCGGACAACTCGTACGGGCGCTGCGCCGCGTGCCCGCCCAGACCCACCAGCTCCAGCAGCACCGCCACACGCTGCTCCCGCTCGGCGGCCGGCACCTGTGCCAGTCGCAACGGCACACCCACGTTCTCGGCGGCGGAGAGGATCGGCACCAACCCGAAGGTCTGGAAGACGAAGCCGACGGTGCCTCGGCGCAGCCGCAGCAGCTCGGCCTCCCCGGCCGAGGTCACCTCGTGCCCGGCCACCATGACCTGGCCGCTGTCCGGCCGGTCCAACCCGCCGATGATGTTCAGCAACGTGGTCTTGCCGGCGCCGGAGCGACCCCGGATGGCGACCAGCTCACCACGGTTGGCGCTGAACGAGACGTCCCGTACCGCCTGCACGGCGTGCTCGCCTCGGCCAAAGGTCCGGCTCACGCCGCTGACCCGCACCACCTCGTCCGCAGGCGTTCCGGAGCCACCGCTGAACCCGGCCGCTCCGGCCACCACCATGTCCCGAGGGCTCACGCCCGTGCCTCCCGCTCGTCCGAGGCCCGGTCACCGGGCCGTACCTGCACGTGGTCGGGCTCCAGATCGAGCCGGACCCGCTCTTTCAGCGACAGCGCGTCGACGAACGCGGCCGGCAACTGCATCCGGCCGTTGCGGTCCAGCACCGCGTACTCCTCGCTGACCAGTTCGGTGTTGCCGTCCGCGCCGACGCGCGCGGTCCGGCGTACCTCGGAGGCGGTTCGGCCGTCGCGGATCGCGACGGTCCGGCGGACCTGGGTGGCCACGGCGTGGTCGTGGGTGACGACGACGATGGTCACGCCCAGTTCGGCGTTGATGGTGCGCAGCGCCGCGAAGACCTCCGCACCGGTGGCCTCGTCCAGTTCACCGGTCGGCTCGTCGGCGAAGAGCACCTCCGGGTCGTTGGCCACCGCCACCGCCACCGCGCACCGCTGCTGCTCACCGCCGCTGAGCTGACCCGGCCGGCGGTCCGCGCAGTAGCCCACGCCGACCATGTCGAGCAGTTCCCGGGCCCGTTCCCGGCGGGCCTTACCGCCGCGCCTGCCGGCCAACTGCATCGGCAACTCGACATTCTCCAGCGCGGTCAGGTACGGCAGCAGGTTGCGGCCGGTCTGCTGCCAGACGAAACCGACCAGTTCCCGCCGGTAGCTCAGCCGCCGCTTGGCCGACAGCGAGAGCAGGTCGTAGTCGGCCACCCGGGCGATGCCGGCGGTCGGCGTGTCCAGACCGGAGAGGATGTTGAGCAGGGTCGACTTGCCCGAGCCGGACGCGCCGACGATCGCCACCAGCTCACCCCGGTCGATGACCAGGTCCAGACCCTGCAGGGCGACGACCTCCACCCCCTCGGTCTTGAAGATGCGCACCAGACCATCGCAGACGATGTGTCCGCGCAGTCGGTCCTGCCCGCCGGCCCGCTCGGCAGCGCGTTGCGCGGCCCGCTGCTGCAGGGCGGCCAGGTCGGGCACCAGTGGAGTCTGTGCGGTAACGGTCATCTCAGCTCTCCTCTCCGAGCCGGAGCACCTCACCGAGGCGCAGCCGGCGGTTGTTCAGGGCCTCGACGGCGACCGCGAAGCCGAGGGCGACCGCCCCGAGGGCGAACACCGCGACGACCAGGCCGGGTTCGAACGCCACCCGGACCGGCACTCCGCCGGTGAACGCGGACAGGCCGAGCACCGGATTGAGCACCAGCGGGAGCACCGCGCCGACCAGCGCGCCGGTCAGCACCGACGCCCCGACGAGCGGGGCCAGCTCGACCAGCAGCAGCCCTCGCCACTGCCGGCGGGACAGGCCGAGGGTGCGCAGCCGGGACAGCACCTGCCCCCGGGCCCGCGCGCCGGCCAGCACGGTGAACGCGATGGCCAGCAGTCCGAGCACGGTGCCGCCGGCGGCGCCCGCCACGAACCCGAAGGCCAGCACGCCGTTGGCGCCACCGTCACCGAGGTCCCGTCGTACGCCCGCTCGGGTGTCGACGGTGACCCCGAGCGGCCGTTCCCGGCCGGTCACCGCACCCTGCTGCTGGTAGCGCAGCTGGCCCTGGTCACCGGCCTGGCGCAGCGCCTCCGCGTCGAGCCGGTCCCCGGCGACGAGCAGGCTGGTCGGCACCGGTGTGGTGTTCCGCGGCGGCAACGCCTGCCAGGGCAGGATGACGAACCGGCTGGTGCTCGCCGCCAACAGCGGGAAGCTGTCCTGGGCGCCGGCCACCCGGAACTCGTACCGCTGCCCCTGCACCGACACGAACGCCGAGCCCTGCAGGCCGGTCCGCGACAGGTCGGCGGCGACGGCCGGGGACACGATCGCGGGCAGCGGCCCCGGTTCGGCCCGGGCGGCGCGCAACGCGTCCGGCACCGTCACGTCCACCTCTGCGTCGCCGGCCACCCTGGCCAGTCCGGGGCCGTCGACCAGCAGCACCGTGGTCTGCCCGACCCGCGCGTCGGTGCCGGCCTCGTCGGTCGCCAGCCGCTGGTCCGGCTCGATCAGCACCGGGGTGGCGGCCTGGACGCCGGGCAGACCGGCCAGCGCCTCGACCGTGTCCGGGGCGAAACGTTCCCCTCGGATCACCGCGTCGGCGGGAACGATCCGCTCCACGGCCCGGTCGCGGCTGGCGGCGACGCCGGCGGCGACGACCGCGCAGAACGCCGCGGTGCCGATCGCCAGCACCACGACGACCAGCGGCGCGGCGACGGCGGATCGCCCGGCCCGCGCGGTGCCGAGGAAGGTCACGCTGCCGCGCGTCCGCGCGGCCAGCCGGCTGACCAACCGCAACGGCCAGGGGTACGCGCGCAGCGCGAGCACCGCCGCGGCGACCGCGAGCAGCACCGGCACGGACACCAGCAGCGGGTCCACCTCGCCGAGGGTGAGCCCGCGTCGGCGCAACAGCACCGCGGCGAGCCCGGCCAGCAGCAGCAGGAAGACCTCGACGGTGAGCCGGCGCGCCGACGGGCGCACCCGGACCAGGTCCCGGCGAGCGACACCGCCGCCCTGCGTCGCCAGCGTCGCCAGCGGCAGCGCCAGGGTGACCAGCACGGTCGCCGCCGCGGCGTACCGGGCGGTCGGATCCGGAGCGCCGGGGAACAGGGTGCCGAGCAACCAGCCGACCAGGGCGGCGACCGGCACCACCAGCAGTGACTCGGCCAGACTGCGCCGGGCGCCGGCGGTGGCGGCGCCACCACGGGCACGGATCAACGCGAACTCCGAGCGGCGCCGGCGGGTGGCCAGGATGGCCGCGAGCACGATCAAACCGGCCAGGGTGGCCAGCACACCCGCGCCGATGACCGCGAGCAGGGTGCGGGCGGCGTCCACCTGGGCGGCGAACGCCCGCAGCGGGACGTCGACGCCGATGGTCAACGCGAAGCCCGGCGGAACGGTGCGCTGCATCTCCTGCAGGCCGCCGATCAGCTGGTCCAGAGCGCGTGCGTCGATCCGGTCGACGCCCAGTCGGTACCGCCACTCGGACTGGATCGGCCAGCCCTCCGTGGCCCGCTTGTTCATGGCGGACTGGGCGATCACGCCGGTGATGGTGAACGGGTCACCGTCGCCTTCCGGTTCGATGATCCGTAGCAGCTGCGGCAGTCCGTCCCACATCCCGCCCGCGCTGTCGACGGGTCGGAACAAGCCGGACACCACCAGAGGTTTGGGGTTGCCGAAGGTACCCGCGAGGTCGACCGTGCCGATGCGCAGCCGGCTGCCGGCACGCAGGTTGAGCTTGCGGGCCACGTCGACGTCGAGCGCGACCTCGATCGGCCGGTCCGGGATGTACGTCTCACTGGGCCAGGCGCCCTCGACGAGGGTGCTGGCGTCCTGAACGCCGGGCATGGCCCGCAGGCCCAGGTCGACCAGCAGGTTGCGGGCCGCGAGGTCCGGCCCGACCAGGCGGGTCGGCGGAAGGTCCACCCGGTACCACCGCTCGGTGACCGCCGAGCGCACCTGCGGCGGCATCGCCGCGACCAGGGCGTCGAATCGCTCCTGCGCTTCTGCCAGTGCCGTCTTCGTCGTGGGAACGGCGGAGTTCGACGTGTACGAAAGGTCCCGGCGGGCGGCAGGCTCGCTGGTGAGTTGCGCCCGCAACCCCTGTTCGGCGAGCCGGTTGACGAGTCGGGGCACTCCGCTGACCAGCAGGGTGACCACCAGGGTCAGCACCGCCAGAAGCAGGAACTGCCCGCCGTACGCCCGGACCCGGCGGGCGGCCGCGCCGACGCTCATCGTTCTCCCCCGATTCGCAGCTGCACCGCCGCCACCCGCTGACGGATGCCGGCGGCGATGAACGCGCTGAAGGCGAGCGCCGCCAGCAGCAGGCCGACCGCCGTCAGGCCGATGGGCACCCAGGGCAGCGCGAAGGCCGCCGGGGGCACCGGCCGGCCGGCGGCCGGGGTGAGGATGACCAGCGGAGCCATGGTGGCCCCGACCGCGGCGCCGAGCAGCAGCCCAACCCCGACGCCGATGCCGGCCAGGAAGGTCTGCTCGGCCAGCAACGCCCGGGCCAGCAGCCGAGGTGTCGCGCCGAGGGTGTGCAGCACCGCGAACTCGCCGAGCCGGCGCCGGGCGGTGGCCCACACGTCGACCATGAGACCGACCAGGGCGAGCAGCACCGCCCCGAGCGCGGCGGCGAGCATCCCCGTCCGCGACCCGCGCCAGTACGGGTCGTCGGCGGCGGCCTCGATCACGGCACGCCGGTCGAGGACGGTGACGCCGGCCAGCTCACCAGTGGCGCGGGCCGCAGCCGCCGGGTCGTCGGCGCCGATCCACCACTCTGGCACCGGCCGGATGGTTCCGCCGGAGCGGATCAGCGCGTCGACCGCCGTGGGCAGGTCGAGCAGCACGCCCTCGCCGGTGGTGGTCGGCACGGAGTCCAGTTCACCGAGCAGCCGGGCCGGCACGGACGCGCCGGAGAGGGTCAGGGTGAAGGTGTCGCCGGTGTGCAGGCTCAACGCGTCCCGTACTCCGGCGGTCATCAGCACCGGAACGGGTGCGATCTGCCCGGCGGGCACGATGGCGAACCGGGTGGGCGGTTGGTAGGCGAACTGCCCGCCGGGGATCACCTCCACCGGGAAGCTCGCGGCGACCCCCGTCGCGGTGACCCGCGCCGCAGCGGGCGCCTGGTTGCCATCCTGACGGCCGGTCGTCGTGCTCCAGTCCCCGGTCAGCTCGGCGGGTCGCTTGGTGCCGTCCGCAGCGACGAGCGTCAGCCCGTCCACCTGGAGCCGGTACGAGTTCCCGGCCGCCGCCCCGCCGTCGGCCTCGAAGCCGGCGAGGCGCAGCCGTGCCGGGCCCACGTCGGGCAACCGCACGGTGAACGGCGCGGCCCGTCCGTCGCTTGTGGCGTTGACCGCCGGCAGCCGGAAGGCCAGCCCGTCGGTGCTGGTGACCAGCAGCGCCACCGCGATCTGCAGCGGCCGCACGGCCTGGTCGACGGGGGTGCGAGCCGTGCCGGTGATCGCACGGGTGCCGACTGGCAGTTCGACGCCGGCGGGGGCGCCGCGGGCGGCGACCATCCGTTGGTACTGCGTCGACACCGGCTCGTCGCTGAGCCGGTCGGCGAGCCGGACGACGCCTGCCGCGCTGGCCGGGTCGAATCCGATCACGGTGACGGGCAGGTCCGCGCGGCCGACGCGTACCTCGTCGCGCCACGCCGGCACTGCCCGATGCACACCCGGCAGCGCGGCGAGCTGACCGGCCCGGGTCGACGGGGCGGCGCCGGCCCGCTCGGTCACCCGCAGGTCGGCACCGACCGTGTGGCCGGCCTGCTCGACCTGGGACCGCTCCCCCGTGCTGACCAGTGACCAGGCCAGGGTGCTCCCGCCGACGGCGAGGGCGAGCAGCAGCACGGGCCCGGCGTGCGGACGACGGCCGGCCTGCCACATGCCGAACATGGTGGCCGTCCACGGCCGCCGGTCGACGAACCGCTCGGCGAACCGGGTCAGCGGCGGGAGCACCCGCAGCGCCAGCACGGCCCCGGCCAGCACACCGAGGGTCGGGGCGGCCACCAGCAGCGGGTCGAGCCCGAGGCGGCCGTTCGAGCCGGCCAGCGGTGAGGCGTACCGGCGCAGTTGCACCCAGGCGAGCACGGCGAGTGCGACAAGCACCAGGTCGACACTGGCCCGCTGGATGCTCGCCGACCGGTTTGGTCGGGACCGGGCGGCCATGTCGGCCACGTACGTGCCGGCCCCCCGCAGCGTCGGCGCGACCATGGCCACCAGGCATCCGGCGGCGGTCGCCGCGGCGGCCGCCCAGATCAGGGTGGTGTTGCCCCCCGCGGCAGACAGCTCCGCCGCCCCGCCGGGCCGGACGAACCGCAGCGCCTCCCCGGCGATCACCGGCCCGAGCAGGGCGGCCGGAGCCACCACGAGGGTCGCCTCCCGGGCGGCCAGGCCCGCGAGTTGGCTCCGGGCAGCGCCCCGGGCGCGCAGCAGCGCGGTCTGTGGCCGACGGTCCTCGTGCAGCAGTGCGGCGACCAGCACCAGCGCGTAGCCGCCGAGCACCAGGATGAGCAGCAGCGGGGTGGCCAACGCGGAGCGTCCCACCAGGTCGGCGCGGGCGATCCGGTCGAGCAGTTGGTCCATCTTCGTCAGGGACTGCGCCGAGCTGCCGAGTTGGGCGGCCTCCGGCACCGCCGTCGAGGCCGCGTTCACGGCGGCCCGCACCGCGGGCAGGTCACCGGCGTCGACGCCGCCGAGGTCCGGTTCGGCCAGCCAGGACGCCGTCACCGAGCCTGGGAAGGCGGTCGCGAAGTCGGCCGGGTCCAGCGCGAACGGCCCGTACGAGGTGGCCGACCCGGCGCTGCCCGCACCCACACCGGGGGCCAGCAGCCAGTACGCCTCGGTCGGGTCGCGGGGCCGCCAGGTGCCGGCGAGCACCACCTCGCTGGCCTTCTCGGTGGAGCGGTCCCGCAGCGGGATCCGCTCGCCGGTGGTCAAGCCAAGTGTCGTGGCGACCCGTTCCGGCAGACTCACCTGGACGGGTTTCACTCCGGGACGCGGCCACGCTCCGCTGGTCAACTCGGCGTGCGCGGCCAGGTCGTCGAGGGTGGCCAGGTTCGCGAAGATCGGCTCGTCGCCCGTGCGCGGCACCGAGCCGAGGTCGCCGGTCAGCTCCCGGCCGGTGCCGTACCGGGCCCCGGCGACGGTGACCGGGACCCCGGCGAGCCCGTCGGCGAACTCGGCCCGTGCCGCCTGGTCGCGGGTGGCGAACTCGGCGGCGTCACGCCCGCCGGCGCCGCTGATCAACAGGCCGCGCTCCTCGGCCGGCGACGCGGCGACCAGCGCCCGCTGCCCGGCGTCCACCGCCCGGCGGTTGTAGTCGGACAGGCCGGTGACCAACGCTACGGCCACCAGGGCGGCGATCACCGCGGCAACCAGCAGACCCCGCGCCTCGCGGGCCCGCCTCCACACCAGCTTCATCCGACGCCTCCCCGGGCCCTGGCGGGCCGACGACCTTCAAGACAGGTCACCTACGGGGAAAGGTTCGCGCCCGTTACATGATCGTTATTACGAGTACGGTCGGTGCGGTCACGTTCCGCACAAGACAGCGGCGATGACGTACCTCATGGGGTCTCCTCCTCGACCCACTCGAGCAGGTCTCCGGGCTGGCAGTCGAGCACTCGGCACATCGCTTCCAGGGTGCTGAAGCGGACGGCCTTGGCGCGGCCGTTCTTCAGCACCGCCACGTTCGCCGGGGTGAGCCCGACGCGCTCGGCGAACTCGCCGACGCTCATCTTGCGCTTGGCCAACTCGACGTCGATGCGGACGACGATGGGCATCAGATCACCGCTTCCATGTCGGTGCGCAGCGTGGTGGCCTGCCGCAGCAGCGCGCGCATCACGACCATGAGGAGCCCGAGCACCGTGACGCCCATCGTCAACAGGAACAGCAGGATCGGGCCGCCCGGGTCGTCGGCGTTGAACCCGACGTAGAGGAAGACGCCCACCAGCACCAACCAGCCCGCGCCGATGGCCCACACGATCAGGTCGACCCACCTCAGGGACGCCTCGGTGAAGATCCGGTCGTCCTTGACCAGGCTGAGCAACTTCCAGGTGCATACGATCACCACCTGGACGCACAGCACCCAGAACACCGCCACGGCGGTCAGCGGCCACCGCAGGTAGGCGTGCTCCGGCGACTCCTGGGCCAGGTGCGCGAACTGCCCGGGCAGCGAGAAGGTCTGGAATCCGATCAGGACCACGAACAGCACCACAAGGACGACTCGGAGAGCCGCTACCGCTCGACGTTCAACAGCCATGCATCGAGTTTCGCTCGTTACCTATCGAAAGTCAATCGTTCGCGCACGCGCGCCCGGCTTCCGGCGGCACCACTGTCACCTAGCTAGGGTGCGTCCGTGAGCATCGGAGAGACCCGCGACAGCGTGCGGCTCAGCAAGGTCAAGCGTCCGGGTGGGGTCTTCTGGTTCGATCTCCAACAGGTCGCGCAGGACGATGCGGGAACGTGGCTACGAGGCCCGGTCGGTTCGCCGTGGGCCGCTCCACGCGACGGTGGCGGCCTGTCCGTGCCGATAGTGGTGCTGCTGGCCGAGGGTCGCCCGTGGGTGGCATGGTGGGTCGGCGACCCCGCCGATCGGCGGCTGGAGATCGACGTGTGCCTTCCGCCGGAGGCCGTCGAAGCGGGTTGGCGATATGTCGATCTTGAGCTGGATCCCGTGCGTCACGAGCGCGACGGGCGTGTGGAGATCGAGGATTGGGACGAGTTCGAACAGGCGTGCCGGCATGGCTGGATGACGCCGGACGACGCGACGCTTGCGCAGACCACGGCCGAGCGCTGCGCGGAGGTGCTTCGGCAGGGGACGGATCCCTGGCTGAGGCGCGGGTGGGACATGCTTAGCCAGTCGCCGTGAATCCGCGCGATCCGGTGTGCGCGCTTCGACCCGCCGTGAACCCGCCTCGGCGTGCTGGATCTGCCCCCTTGCCCGAGGGGACGCGCGCATCGGCCTCGCGGACGTCACGTCCGCCGTTCGCGGCGACGAGGAGCCGTGGGAACCGATTGGCTACGTTCGTCGGTGGTAGTGGTTGCGGCGTGGGAGCTGGTCGGGGTCGAGCCAGGCCGGCGGCACGAACTCCGGGTGCCCGTCGCCGCCGAGGCGGACGGCCCAGTCGCTCTGATGGACGTGTCGGTGGTGGTGGCCGCAGAGCAGGACGGCGTTGTCGAGGCTGGTCGGGCCGCCATCGACCCAGTGCCGGATGTGGTGGGCGGCGCACCAGCGCGGTGGTCGGTCGCAGCCCGGGAACGCGCAGCCGCCGTCCCGGAGGACCAGGGCTCGACGCAGCGGACCAGAGATGAGACGGCGCTGTCGACCCACATCGAGAACCTGGCCGGCGCCGCCCAGCACGGCGGGCAGAATGGCGGCATCGCAGGCGAGTCGACGCACTGACTCGGGGGTGAGGTGCGGGCCGATGTCGAGGGCACCGGCATCCAGTTGCCGCGTCAGGCCGTCGTAAGTGGTGGTGACGACGACCTGGGCGGGATCGCCGCCGTGCTCGGGCAACTCACCGGTACGCAGTGCGAGCCGGCACACGTCGGCGAGAGCATCGTGGCGGCGCTGCCCGGGGCTTCGGCTGTCGTCGGGCCCGGAGGGCGCGGTGAGCGGGTCTATGGCGGCGCGCAGCAGCGCGGCGGCCTCCGCGTCGAGCGTGCCGGCGACCCGCAGCCGACCGCCGGTCTGCTCGGAGATGGTGACGTGCCGGTCGCGGGCGGCTCGGGCGGCGTCGGCCTTCAAGGCCGCCGCAGCGGCGGCATCGGCGAGGTCGGGGGCGACGTGGTCGAGGATCCGAGTGCCCATCTTGCGCAGCAGGGTGGGATCGAACTGCTCGGCCCACTCCACCAGCACGCCGACGGCCTTGTCGGCGACCTCCACGCCCGCCGAGGCCGACACGGTCGCGGCCGTGTCGACGATGACCCGGGCCTGCTCGACGCTGACCGCCCCATCCGCCAGGGCGGCCCGCACGCCGGGCGGTGCCACGTCGAGCGAGGCAGCGAGCCCGACCAGTCGACGGGCGGCGGCGACGTCGAGGCGCAGGCGGTGGCGCAGCCACACCGCCGTCGAGGACGCGCCCTGCGCTACCGGGGTGCCCCGACCGTCCAACTCCCGCACGACCGCCAACTGCACCGACGCCAGCCGCTGCGCGAGCCGGTGCGCGGCATCGAGCGCCGCGATCAGATCGTGCTCGGAGAGAGCCCACGTGGCGGCGTCGGTGCAGGTCGCCACCGCACTCTCCGCCCGCGCCAACTCATCGATCACCCGCAAATTTTAGAACGGGTGTACGACAACTTCGGGTTCCTCGCCGGACCGAACGCCGCCCGAGCGAGCAACGTCCTCAGCCGTCGGCCAACCCCGGCCGATGCTCCCGGATCCAGGCCATCACGTCCGACGTCCGCCAGACCTTTCTCTGCACCAGATCGGCCACCGGCTCCGGGAAGTTCCGGTGGCTGGTCAGGCGCTCTCGCGCTTGGCGCGGCTGGGCTGCACGCGCTTGGGTTCGCCGGGCATCTTGGGGTGGTCCGGTGGGTACGGCAGGTCGCCCTGGCCGGCCGCGGCGTCGCGCTCGGCCCACTCCAGCAGGGGCGTGATGTCCCACGGGGCGTCGTCGATGCCGGCGTGCGGGTCGCCCTGCTCGGCGAGGCGGGTCGGGACGCTGCGCAGGTCGAAGTCGTCCGGGTCGACGTCGGGCAGCTCGTCCCAGGTGACCGGGGTGGAGACGGTGGCCCGTGGGTTGGCCCGCAACGAGTACGCGCAGGCGATCGTCCGGTCCCGGGCCATCTGGTTGTAGTCGACGAAGACCCGGGTGCCGCGCTCCTCCTTCCACCAGGCGGTGGTCACCAGGTCGGGGTTGCGGCGCTCCACCTCCCGGGCCAGCGCGATGGTGGCGCGACGCACCTCGGTGAACGTCCAGCGGGGCTGGATGCGCAGGTAGACGTGCACGCCGCGACCCCCGGAGGTCTTCGGCCAGCCGGTCGCGCCCAGCTCGTCGAGCAGCGCGCGGACCTCCCCAGCGGCCCGCGCCGCGTCGGCGAAGTCGGTGCCGGGCTGCGGGTCGAGGTCGATGCGCAGCTCGTCGGGGCGATCCACGTCGGCGGCGCGCACCGGCCACGGGTGGAAGACGATCGTGCCCATCTGCGCCGCCCAGGCCACGTGCGCCAGGTCGGCGGGGCAGAGTTCGGCCGCGCTGCGACCGCTCGGGAAGGTGATCTGGGCGGTGGTCACCCAGGGCGGCACGCCCCGGGTGGGCACCCGCTTCTGAAAGAACGCCTCACCCTCGATGCCCTCGGGGAAGCGTTGCAGCGTGGTGGGCCGGTCCCGCAGGGCGCGCATGATGCCGTCGCCGACCGCCAGGTAGTAGTGGAAGACGTCCGCCTTGGTGAACCCCCGCTGCGGGAAGATCACCCGGTCCGGACTGCTCAGCCGTACGCTGCGCCCGGCCACCTCGACCTCGGCGACCGCTGCCTTGGTGCCACCCATCCCGCGACCATATGCCACGCCCCCGACGTTCGACGTACCGTTGACGGGTGAGTCTCGACGACAACAACCTGCCCAAGACCGAGGACGAGTGGCGTGTCCGCCTGAGCCCCGAGGAGTTCCACGTCCTGCGGGAGGCCGGCACCGAACGCCCGTGGACCGGCGAGTACGTGGACACCAAGACCCAGGGCGTCTACCACTGTCGGGCCTGCGGTCTGGAACTCTTCTCCAGCGACACGAAGTTCGACTCGCACTGCGGGTGGCCGAGCTTCGACGACGCCATCCCGGGCCGGGTCAAGGAGATCGAGGACCGCAGCCTCGGCATGGCGCGTACGGAGATCCGCTGCGCCCGCTGCGACAGCCACCTCGGGCACGTGTTCCACGGCGAGGGCTTCACCCCGAAGGACACCCGGCACTGCGTCAACTCGATCTCGGTACGGCTGGAACCGCGCTGACTAGCGCGCTCAGGGCGTACCCCTGAGCAGCTCGACCTCGGCGCTGCGGGACTTGTCGATCCGCCGGGCCAGGTCGCGGACCCGCTCGTTGCGGCCGACGCCGACCTGGGCCCGGGCCAGGTCGGCGGCGGCCCGCTGGTGGTCGGCGAGGACCTCGCGCAGCACCCGGTCGACGTCGGCGTCCGACGCGGCCCGCAGCCGGTCGAGCGCGGTGTCGTCGCCGTGCCCGGCGTGGTCGTGCCCGGCCGCGCTGACGCCCGGCCCGCTGGTGGGCAGCCAACCGCGCATGGCCGACAGCTCGTCGGCCTCGGTCGCCTCGATGGCGGCGGCCAGGGTGCGCAGCGCGTCGTCGCGCAGCCGGTCCCGGACCAGCCGGACGATCTGCACCGTGCGTTCGCTGTGCCCGATCATCGTGCTCAGGAACACCACGTCGATGCCGCTCATCTCGGCTCCGGCCGGCGGTGCTCCGGCCGCCGCGGGCCCGGCCGCCGCCGACGCGGCCGGGGACGCGGGGGCCGGCGGGACCGGGGACGGCCCGGCGCAGGCGGTGAGCAGCGACGCGGCGACCAGGCACGTCAGCAGGATTGCGCGGGGCATGCCGGGGGCTCCGATCATCCGGGGACGGCGACACGGGTGCGGCCGGGGCCGCACCCGTGCGGTCAGACCTGCTGCCAGAGCGCCGGCACGTTCGGCGGCTCCCAGCCGGGGATCGCCGTGTGGGCCTGCCGGCAGCGGTACGTCAGTCCGCCGTAGGTGACCTGGTCGCCGACCTGGTACGCCCGGCCGGCAGCCCAGGTGCCACCCGCCGGGGGCGGGGTCGTCGGCGCCGTGGTCGGGCTGGTGGTCGGCCGCGGCGTGGGTGAGGTGGTCGGCGTGGGGGTGGGCGTCGACCCGCCGCCGCCGATCTGCACGTCGATGCAGGAGTAGAACGCGTTCGCGGTGTCGGCGATGTTCCACACGGCGAGGATCTTCTGCCGGCCGGAGAAGCCGCCCAGGTTGACGGTGTGCGAGACCGTCGCGCCCGGCTGCTGCCCGTTGCCGTTGACCACGCCGACGCGGGTGTTGCCGATCCAGTACTCCCAGTTGCTGGTGGCGTGCCGGGCGGTGTTGACCCAGGTGAAGGTCAGTGAGCTGCCGACCGACGTGGCCGGCCAGCCCCGACTGTCGTCGTTGAGGACGGCGAACTGGGCGATGCCGGCGTTGCAGCTCTTCAGACCCTTGGGCCCTTCGACGCTCTGCGGCTCGTACTTGATCTGCCCGCAGTCGGGCACTCGGCCCTGCGCGCAGAGCGCCTGGCGGCTCGGTGGGGCGGAGACGTAGCCGTGCGCCTGGGCGGGCGCGGCGACGGTGAGGGTGGCGGCGACAGCGCCCGCCGCCACCAGCGGGACGGTGATTCTTCGACGCATGGGGGCAGCTCCTTCTCCAGGTGCGGTGAGGTGCCCCCAAGGTAATTTAAACTTTATTAACAGTAAAGAGCGCCGTCGATAAATACATCGATGGTGACGACTTCGCTCCTCAGAGTCGTAGCAGGCTGCCGCCGTCGTCGACCACGTCGGCCGTCTCGTCGTCGAGCCAGACCCCGCCGCTGGCGAGATAGCGGAACCGGTACTCCCCCGGGCCGAGCTTCACCGTCACCGTCCGGGTGCCGTCACGGCGGGCCACCAACTCGTGCCGGCCGGGCTCCCAGTCGTTGAAGGAGCCCACGACGCTCACCGGGCCGGGCGGGGCGTCCCGTGGGAGGCAGAACGTCACCCGGGTCTGGCTGCCGAAGAGCTTGTTGCGTTTGATCATGGCGATCCTCCGGGGGTCACGGCGGTTCATCGGACCTAACGGACGACACGCCGGAGCCGACACGCCGCCAGGCCCGACCAGCTGGCGGTAATTCGCCCGCCGCCGCCCTCCCTGGGGCACTCTGGGGACACATGTCCTGATACGGGGGGTTTTTCGGTGGCAACCTGCGAGGTCTGCGGCAACGACTACTGGATGGCGTTCGAGGTGCACACCGTGAGCGGTGACGTGCACACCTTCGACTCGTTCGAGTGTGCGATCCACCGCATGGCACCCATCTGCGAACACTGCCAGATCAAGATCGTCGGGCACGGCGTGGAGGTCAACGGCCGGTTCTTCTGCTGCGGCCACTGCGCCCGCGCGGTCGAAGGCGCCGAGGGCGCCGAGATCCGCGACGCCGTCGGCGCCCGCCCCGCCTGACCGCGCGTCCTGCGGTACGGTCGCCCGATGCGGCCACTGCTGGGCGTCCTGCCCCCGCCGCGCTCCTGAGCGGAGCGCCGCGCCCCACGCCGACCGGGTGACCGACCCGGGCCGGCCAGTTCGCCGTACGCGCTCCGTCGACGTCGTCCCCGTCAACGTCACCCCACCGGAGCGCACCCGTGTCCACGTCCCGTACCGCGCCGCCGGCCGCCCCGGCCCCGGCCGCCCTGAAGGCCCGCACCGGCCTGATCCAGATCACCGTCACCGGAGTCCTGTGGGGCACCACAGGCGTGGCGGTGCAACTGCTGCGCGAGGGCACCGGGCTCAGCCCGGTGAGCATCGGCTTTTTCCGCCTCGCGATCGCCGCGCTCGTCCTGCTGGCGTGCACCGCCGGCCGGCTCCGCACGCTCCCGGCCGCCCTGCGCGCGGCACCCGTACCGCTGCTGCTCACCGGCGTCGGCCTCGGCCTCTACCAGGCGCTCTACTTCGCCGCCGTGGCGCTCGCCGGGGTCAGCGTGGCCACCGTGGTGAGCCTGGGCCTGGCGCCGGTGCTCGCCGCGACCTGGGAGTCGCTGCGGGCCCGCCGGCTCCCCGGCCCGGTACGCCTCGGCACCCTGGTCACCGCCGTGGCCGGGCTCGCCCTGATCACCGGGGCCACCGCCGAGCCCACCACGGCCGCGCCGGCCCCGCTGCTGGGCCTGCTCGCGGCCGCCGGGTCCGGCCTCGGGTACGCGGTGACGACCCTGATCAGCCGCCAGGTGTCGCAGCACACCGCACCGATGACACTGACCACCATCTCCACCGTGGTCGGCGCGCTGACCCTGGCGCCGATGGCACTTGTCGCCGGCGTCGCCGTCGACGTACGCCTCGACACCCTGGCGCTGCTGCTGCACCTCGGCGTCGTCACCACCGCCGTGGCGTACGCGCTGTTCTACGCCGGGCTGCGCACGACCGCGGGCAGCGTCGCGGCCGTCCTGACCCTGCTCGAACCGCTGACGGCGGCGGCGCTGGCCGTGGCGCTGCTGCACGAGCCACTGCCGCTGCCGGTGCTCGTCGGCGGCGCGCTGCTGCTCACCGCCGTGGCCGCCACGTACCTCGCACCGACCCGCGGGGACGCCGCGTGAGCCGACCCGGCCTACCATCGGTGCGTGCCCCAGCAGACCACCGAGATCCGGGCGGCCGGGTTCGCCGACCTGGACGCCCGCACCTTCCACGACCTGCTCAAGCTGCGCATCGACGTGTTCGTGGTGGAGCAGAACTGCCCCTACCCCGAGCTCGACGGGCGGGACGTCGAGCCGGGCACCCGCCACCTCTGGTTGACCGACGGCGGCGCGCCGCTGGCGTACCTGCGGATCCTCGCCGACCCCGACGGCACCGCCCGGATCGGTCGGGTGGTGGTGGCCCCGCAGGCGCGCGGCGGCGGGCAGGCGGGCCGGCTGATGACGGCGGCGCTGGATCTGGTCGGCAACCGGCCCTGCGTGCTGGACGCCCAGTCGCACCTGGTCGATTTCTACGCCCGGCACGGCTTCGCGGTGAGCGGCCCGGAGTACGTCGAGGACGGCATCGGGCACACCCCGATGCGCCGCAAGGTCATTGACGTCTGACGATCGACCTGGCATCGTGCCGGGTAGAGCCAGCGCGGGAGCAACGCAGTAGGCACGGGAGCGGGCAACTCCCGGCTGTCCGGGTGTCGTCGTCCGACCTCATCCCCCCGGGGGCTCCATGTCCACTCTCGCCCGATCACCACGCGTGCTCCGGCCACTCGCCATCGCGGCGGCCGCCACGCTCCTGCTGACCACCGCGCTGAGCGTCGCGCTGGTCCAGCCCGCCTCCGCGCACGGCTCGGTCGTCGACCCGGCCTCGCGCAACTACAGCTGCTGGCAACGCTGGGGCAGCGATTTCCAGAATCCCCGGATGGCCACCGAGGACCCGATGTGCTGGCAGGCCTGGCAGGCCGACCCGCAGGCCATGTGGAACTGGAACGGGCTGTTCCGCGAGGGTGTGGCCGGCAACCACCAGGCCGCCGTCCCCAACGGTCAACTGTGCAGCGGCGGACGCACACAGAACGGTCGCTACAACGCCCTCGACACCGTCGGCGCGTGGAAGGCCACCCCGGTGTCGAACAACTTCCGGCTGCGCTTCTTCGACCAGGCCAGCCACGGCGCCGACTACATCCGGGTGTACGTGACCAAGCAGGGCTTCAACTCGTCGACCGAGGCGCTCGGCTGGGACGACCTCGAGCTGGCCGGCCAGATCGGCAACACCCCGGCGTCGCAGTGGAACCCGGACACCGGTGGCGTCTCCATCCAGATCCCGGTCAGCGCGCCGGGCCGCACCGGGCGGCACATCGTCTACACCGTCTGGCAGGCCAGCCACCTGGACCAGTCCTACTACCTGTGCAGTGACGTGGACTTCTCCGGCGGCACGAGCACGCCGCCGCCCACCACGCCGCCGCCGACGACCCCGCCGCCCACCACGCCGCCGCCCACCACCCCGCCCCCGAGCACGCCGCCCCCGAGCACGCCGCCGCCGGGCACTCCCGCGCCGGCCGGCGCCTGCTACGCCACGTACACGATCACCGGTCAGTGGGCCGGCGGCTTCCAGGCCGAGGTGAAGGTGACAGCGGGGGCCAGCTCGCCGACCCAGAGCTGGTCGGTGAGCTGGAACTTCAACAACGGGCAAAAGGTCGCGTCCGCGTGGAACGCCAACGTCACCACCAACGGCACACTGGTGACCGCGCGCAACGTGAACTACAACGGCGCCCTGGCCGGCGGAGCGAGCACCACGTTCGGCTTCCTCGGCTCGTGGACCGGCAGCAACCCCGTTCCACTGGTCTCCTGTACGAAGACCAGTTGATCCCCGTCCGGCGCCGCACCCGGGCGGGGGTGCGGCGCCGGCCGGCGGGGATCAGACCAGGCAGTTGACGATCTCGGCGACCGACCGGCGGCGGCCCGTGTAGAACGGGACCTCCTCGCGGACGTGCCGGCGGGCCCCGGAGGCGCGCAGGTCCCGCATCAGGTCGACGATCCGATGCAGCTCGTCGGCCTCGAACGCGAGCATCCACTCGTAGTCGCCCAGCGCGAACGACGCGACCGTGTTGGCGCGGACGTCCGGATAGCCGCGGGCCATCTTCCCGTGCTCGGCCAGCATCTCGCGCCGCTCGGCGTCGGGCAGCAGGTACCACTCGTACGAGCGCACGAACGGGTAGACGCACAGGTAGGGGCGGGCCTCCTCGCCGGCGAGGAACGCCGGGATGTGGCTCTTGTTGAACTCCGCCGGCCGGTGCAGCGCCATCTGCGACCAGACCGGGGTCAGCGCCCGGCCCAGCGTGGTGCGGCGGAACCGCAGGTACGCGTCCTGCAACGCGTCGCTCGACGCGGAGTGCCACCAGATCATCACGTCCGCGTCGGCGCGCAACCCGGAGACGTCGTACACGCCCCGGATCACCACGTCCTTGCCGGCCAGCTCGTCGAAGAGGGACTCGACCTCACCGGTGACGTTGTCCCGCAGGGACGGCAGTGGGGCGCTGGCCCGGAACACCGACCACATCGTGTAACGGATGCTGTCGTTCAGCTCCCGCAACCGGGCCGCGTTGGTCTGCTCGGTCATCTCGCCGATCCTCCCAGTGCTGTGATGATCTCGTCGGCCGCCGTCTCGCCGGAGCGGACGCAGACCGGTATGCCGACACCGTCGTAGCCGGCGCCGGCCAGGGCCACTGTGGGATGCGCGGCCCGCAGCGCCGTCCGCGCGGCGGTCACCCGGTCGGCGTGCCCCGGGGCGTACTGGGGCAACGCGCCGCCCCACCGCTGCACGTGCCCGTCGACCGGGGCGGGCAGCGGGCCGCCGAGCACCGCCGACAGCTCCCGGTGCACGGTGGCGGCCAGGTCCGCGTCCGGGCGCTGGAGCTGCGCCTCCTCGCCGTAACGGCCCACCGAGGCGCGCACCAGCGCCAGCCCGTCCGGCCGCCGCAGGTGCCCCCACTTCGTGGTGAAGAACGTGGCCGCCTTGATCAGCAGCCCTTCGGTGCTCGGCACCAGGAAGCCGGACAGCTCGGGCAGCGGCGGCTGCGGCAACGCCAGGGTGACCAGCGCGACGCTCGCGTAGTCCAGCTCGCCCACGGCCGAGGCGGCCACCGGGGCCGGGCCGGCGAGCAGCCGGGCCGCCGGCCTGGCCGGCACCGCCAGCACCACGGCGTCCACGTCAATGAGTTCCGGATCGCGGGTCGGGCCGACCGTCAGCCGCCAACCCGTGCCGGTCGGCGTGAGGTCACGCACCGCGGCGTCCCGTCGTACCGTCGCGCCGCTGGCCGTCACCGCCGCCTCGGCCAGGGTGCTGAGCCCACCGACCAGGGTGCCGAAGATCGGGGCGCCCGGCGCGCGCGGCGCGGCGGCCTGCGCTGCCCGGACCGCGCCGACCAGGGTGTGCTCCACCCGCGCGGCACGCGCCAGCGCCGGCATCGTGGTGACCAGCGACAGGTCGTCCGCGCGGCCCGCGTACACGCCGCCCAGCATGGGGTCGACCAGCCGGTCGACCACCTCGTCGCCGAAACGGGACCGGACCAGCGCGCCCACCGAGACGTCCGCGTCCGGGCCGACCAGCGGCCGGCCGCCGTCGGTGTCGGCGTCCGCGGCCGGGCGCGCGACCGTGGCCACCCGCTCCAGATCCCCGGGTACGCCCACCAGGGTCCCGCCCGGAATGGGGCGCAGCCCTCCGTCGACGACAAGCGCGGCCTGCCCGACGCTGGGGTGCACGATCTTCTCGGCCAGCCCGAGCCGGCGAGCCAACGACACCGCCGCGCTCTCGGCCCCGGTCGGGTCGCGCATCAGGAACGACTCGGCGCCGAACTCCACCGGCGCACCGGCCAACGTTCCGGTGCGCAGCTTGCCGCCCACCGCGCCGGACTGCTCGTACACCGTGATCTCGGTGCCCTCCGGCGCGCGGTCGCGCAGCCGGACCGCGGCGGCCAGCCCGGCGATTCCGCCGCCGACCACCGCCACCCGCCAGGGCTGCCGCATCGCCGTGTCAGCCCTGGTCGGCCCGGCGGCTGGAGACCTCGTGCACCAGCGCGACCACCCGGGTCAGCACGTCCGGGTCGGTCTCCGGCAGCACACCGTGGCCGAGGTTGAACACGTGCCCGGGGGCCGCCCGCCCCTGCGCCAGGATCCGACGCACCTCGGCCTCCACCACCGGCCACGGCGCGAGCAGCACGGTCGGGTCCAGGTTGCCCTGCACCGCCTTGTCCGGGCCGACCCGGTGCGTGGCCACGTCCAGCGGGGTACGCCAGTCGACGCCGACCACGTCAGCGCCGGCCTCGCCCATCGCGCCGAGCAGCTCGCCGGTGCCGACCCCGAAGTGGATGCGCGGCACGCCCGCGTGGGCCAGCCCGCTCAGCACGGCCGTCGAGTGCGGCAGCACGTAGCGGCGGTAGTCGGCCTCGGAGAGCGCGCCCGCCCACGAGTCGAACAGCTGCACGGCGGACACGCCGGCCTCGATCTGCACCCGCAGGAAGGCCAGCGTCACCTCGGCCAACCGGGCGCAGAGCGCGTGCCACAGCTCGGGATCGCCGTACATCAGCGCCTTGGTCTTCGCGTGGGTCCGCGACGGGCCGCCCTCGACCAGGTAGCTGGCCAGGGTGAACGGCGCGCCGGCGAAGCCGATCAGCGGGGTGTCGCCCAGCTCGACCACCAGTTGGCGGACGGCCTCGTCCACGTACGGGACGTCGTCGCGGCCGATCGGGCGGATCCGCTCGATGTCGGCGGCGGTACGGATCGGCTCGGCCACCACCGGGCCGGTGCCCGGCACGATGTCCAGGTCGATCCCGGCCGCGGCGACCGGCACCACGATGTCGCTGAACAGGATGGCCGCGTCGACCCCGTGCCGGCGCACCGGCTGGAGGGTGATCTCGGTGACCAGCTCCGGGCGACGGCAGGACTCCAGCATCGGCACGCTGGCCCGGATCTCCCGGTACTCCGGCAGTGAGCGGCCAGCCTGGCGCATGAACCAGACCGGGGTGTGCGGGCCGGGCCGACGCCGACAGGCCCGGATGAAGGGCGAGTCGGCCGGGCCGCCGGGGCGCGGGTGTCCGTCTCGGGCGGCAGTGCCCGTGGTGTCCGTGGTCATCGCCGCAATCGTGCCACGCCGCCAGACCCCAGCCCGCCGCGGGTGAACGGAAGGGGACGCACCTAACGTCCGTCGCGCGGCCGGGCGGTCGGGGTACGTGTCGGCGCGCCGTCGAAGCGGGTGGGCCGACGGCGGCATAGGCTGCCGACATGGCCCCCCCGATCGCGCTCCCGGAGACCTTCGCCCGCGCGGTCGCCGGGCTGCGGTCACCGGCACCCCGACCGGAGATCACCCTCGAGGAGGTCGGCGCTCCCCAGCGGCTCGCGCCGTTCACGTTCGCGCTCTCCGCGACGGTGCTGCGCGACGGCGACGAGGTGGCCACCGGCCGGCTGATCCTGCTGCACGACCCGGCCGGGCACGAGGCCTGGCAGGGCACGCTGCGGCTGGTCACGTACGTGACGGCGGAGTTGGAGGTCGACCTCGCCGCCGACCCGCTGCTCCCCGGGGTCGGCTGGACGTGGCTGACCGACGCCCTCGACACCCAGGACGCGGGTCACCGGGCGATCGGCGGGACGGTCACCCAGACCATGTCGACCCGGTTCGGTGACCTCGCCGGGCCACCGACGGCCGGCGACATCGAGATACGCGCCTCCTGGACGCCCGTCGACGACGACCTCGCCCCCCACCTGCTCGGCTGGTGCACCCTGCTCGCCTCGACGGCCGGCCTGCCCCCACCCGGGGTCACCGCCCTGGCCGACCGCCGTCCGGCCGCCACCGCCTGAAACCCCGGCGGCGGCCGGCACAGCGGATCAGAGGTAGTTCTCCGCCTCGTCGCACACCTTGTCGAGGCCCTTCATCGCCGCGTCGTACTTGCTTCTGTTGCCGGCCGCCGCCGCACCCAGCGCGGTGGTCAGCTTGTCCAGGCAGCTCGCGATGACCTTCTTCTGCCGGGCCTGCTCGTCGCGGTCGTTGCGGGTGCCGGTCAGGTCCTGCTCGGTGTTGTCGAGCTTGTCCTGCATGGCCTGCAGATCGGTCTTGAGCTTCCCGATCTCGGTGGTGTTGGCCGCGATGGTCCCGTCGCGCTGGCTGACCTGACCGGTGAGGCGCTTCTCGGTCCGGTTCAGCTCGTTGTTCTTGGTCACGAACAGCCCGGTCATCACCCCGCTGACCACGAAGAGCAGCGCGGCCACCAGGGCCAGCACCAGCACCGCGCGCCCCCGCCGCGGAGCCGCGGCAGCGCCGTACGGCGCCATCCCGGGCGGGCCCGACATGGGCTGCCCATACGCCGGGCCGGAGACCGGCGGCGCGGACATCGGCTGCCCGTACGCCGGACCGGAAACCGGCGGCGCGGACATCGGCTGCCCGTACGCCGGACCGGAAACCGGCGGCGCGGACATCGGCTGGCCGGCGTACGGCGGGGCGCTGGCCGGGTAGCCCGGCGTCTGCGGGGTGCCGTACTGCGGCTGCGCGGGCGCACCGTACTGCGGCGCGGCCTGGCCCGGCGCGTACTGCTGCGGCGGCGTGGGCTGGCCCGGCGCGTACTGCTGCGGCTGTGCCGTCTGGCCCGGCGCGTACTGCTGCGGCGCGGGCTGCCCGGCCGGGTACTGCACGGTCGCGTCGGCGCTGGCCGCGTGCTGCACCGTCGGGTCGGTGCCGGCCGCATGCTGCACCGTCGCGTCGGGGTCGGGCGAGCCGGCCGGCGGAGTCGGGGTGGCGGGCGGGAGACCCTCCGGCCCGGTCGGTGGCTGGGACATGTTCTTCCTCCAGGTGAGCAGGTCCTCCGCCGGTAGGCGCGACGGACCAGGTGCAGCGGCGGGATCGTCCGGGGCCGAGGACCCGGATGGGTCGGGGACGGCCGGGAGGCCGTCAGGCGCGAGCGGCCAGGGAGGCCGTCGGTGGCGCGAGCGGCCGGGGCCGCAGGTCAGCAGATCTTGAAACCGTCGCAGGCGACCTTGATCGGGATGGCGAGCCCGATGCCCTCGGCGTCACGAGCCTTGGCAGTGGCGATGCCGACCACCTGCTTGCTGCCGTTGATCACCGGGCCGCCGGAGTTGCCGGGGTTGATCGGGGCGTCGAACTGGATGGCCGGTCCGGAGCTGCCCTGCGCGGCGCGCAACGCGCTCACCACACCGGTCGTGACGCTGTCCTCCAGGCCGAGCGGAGCACCGACGACGATGATCTGCTGGCCCGACTTCACGGCGCTGGGCGCGGTGACCAGGCCGGCGAACTTGCCGGTCGCCCGCAGGTGCGCCACGTCGTTGGCCTTGTCGACCTTGACGATGGTGGCCGGGAAGCGCTGGTCCGTGCGCTCCAGGAAGACCTGCCGGCCGCCGCTCTCCCAGATCGACTCGACCACGTGGAAGTTGGTGAACAGGTTGGTGCCGCCACCGGCGGCCGGCTTGCCCACCGCGAACGCCGTGCCGGTGAACTGGCCGGCCCGCACCCTGAAGACGCTGGGCAGCACGGCGCTTGCCACCGCCTCGGGGTTGAACGCCGCCCCGGCCTGCTTCTCCAGCGCGTCCGTGCGCTGTTCCAGGCCGTCGAGGCGGGTCCCGTCGCCGTCCTGGGCCTGGGCCAACCGGCGGTCGGTGGCGGCGAGCCGGTCGCCGAGCCGGTCGAGCTGGTACGCCTGCAGGCCGGCCACGGCGGCCAGCGCGACGACGAGCAGCGCGGTGAGCACCACCGGCCAGCGACGCCGGGTGGGTCGCGCCGGCGGGGTGACGCCCGGCCAGCCGGGCTGGCCGGGGTGAGCCGCGGTGGGAAACGGCGGTGCGCTGGCCAGGTCACCGGCGGGCGGACAGCCGCCAGCGCCGTAGGCCGTGGGAGCGCCCGGGGCGTACGGTCCGGCGCCGTACGGCACCGGACCTGCCGCGTACGGCGCGGCGGGGCCGTGTCCAGCGGCGGGGCCGGGCGCGGCGGCCGTGCCGGGTGCGGCGGCAGGGCCCGGTGCGGCGGCCGTGGTGTGCGGGCCGGCCGGCACGGGCCCCTGGGGCGCCGCGCCCCATTGGCCGGCGTTGGGCGGGGCCGTCCAGCCGGCACGGGGCGCCGGGACGGCGGCGGAGGGCTCGACCCCGGGGCCCGGTGCACCGGGCCAGGTGGCGCCGATCTCCGGGTGCGGTTCGATGCGCGGCGGCAGGGGGCCCGGCCGTTCGGCCACCCGCCCGCTCACGTCGTCAGGCTCGGCGCCCGTTGGCCGTGCGTCCCCCGCACCGAAGCCAGCCGTCATGATCGTCTTGCCCTTCCCCGTGGTCGTGCGCTTGCGGCCACGGCCCAGGATCACCCGAGCAGGGCCGGCGGCTCGATGGACCGTACCTGCGCGAACGGGCTTTGTCTCCCCCGATGTCCGGCATCCGAAAGGACACCTTGCGGACACCTGAGGGACACACGCCGGACCGGCTGCACACGCC
Organism: Micromonospora sp. NPDC047557; assembly: GCF_043205095.1. NCBI lineage: Bacteria > Bacillati > Actinomycetota > Actinomycetes > Micromonosporales > Micromonosporaceae > Micromonospora > Micromonospora sp. NPDC047557. The sequence continues at coordinate 254,973 of NZ_JBIDDK010000004.1, forward strand.
GGATCACGGCGCGCACTAGGGTTGGCAGGTGACCGACGAACCACCCCTGCGCCGTCGGCCCACCGAAGAACTCCCGGGACACGCACCCCAGCAGCCGCCGTCGGCCCAGCCGCAGCCGGCGGGCGAGGGGCCCGACCCGACCGACGGTGGGCCCGTTCCGCTGACCGCCCCCCGCGACGGCACCCCTGCTCCGGTGACCACCCCGGCCGAGCTCGCCGAGGTCGTGGCCCGGTTCGCGGCGGGCACCGGCCCGGTTGCCCTGGACGCCGAGCGCGCCTCGGGATACCGCTACAGCCAACGCGCGTACCTGGTGCAGCTGCGCCGTGCCGGCGCCGGCACAGCGCTTATCGACCCGCTGCCGCTGCCCGACCTCAGCGCTCTGGACGCGGTGATCGGCGAGGCCGAGTGGGTGCTCCACGCAGCCAGTCAGGATCTGCCCTGTCTGGCCGAGGTGGGGCTGCGTCCGCGCCGGCTGTTCGACACGGAACTGGCCGCTCGGCTGGCCGGGTTCGAGCGGGTCGGCCTGGCCGCGCTGACCGAGCAGCTACTCGGATTCACCCTGGAGAAGCATCACTCGGCGGCCGACTGGTCGAGTCGGCCGCTGCCCGAGTCGTGGCTGACCTACGCCGCACTCGACGTGGAGATGCTCACCGACCTCCGCGACGCGCTCGACGCCGAGCTGGCCCGGCAGGGCAAGTCGGCCTGGGCCGCGGAGGAGTTCGCCGCCCTGGTCCGGACGGGTGCCCGGCCACCCCGGGTCCGCGCGGAACCCTGGCGACGCACGTCGGGCATCCACCGCGTGCGCGGGGCGCGGGCCCAGGCCCGGGTCCGCTCGTTGTGGTACGCCCGGGACCAGATCGCGGCCCGGCGGGACGCCGCGCCCGGCCGGGTGCTGCCCGACTCGGCCATCGTCGCCGCGGCCGAGCTGGACCCGAAGGACGAGAAGACGCTGCTGACGCTGCCCGGCTTCGGCGGGCGGTCGGTCCGTCGGCTGGCCCGCACCTGGCTGGCCGCGCTCGACGACGCCCGGGAGTTGCCGGACGACGCGCTTCCGGTCACCCCGGCGGTGGAGGGCCCACCACCACCGCACCGGTGGGCCGAGCGGGACCCGGTGGCGGCCGGTCGCCTGGCCCGTTGCCGGGAGGCGGTGGTCCGTATCGCGGGCGAGCACAACCTGCCCCCGGAAAATCTGATCACCCCGGATTCGGTACGCCGTCTGGCGTGGAGCCCACCGGAGGAGATCACGGAGGACACGGTGGCGGAGTCCCTGCGCGGCTTCAACGCCCGCGAGTGGCAGATCGCCCTGCTGACCCCCGCTCTGACCCAGGCCCTGGCACCCAACCCCATCCCCTGACCCGCCCCCGCTCTCAGTTTGTGGGCTGTGCCACAGCGGGGGGCGGGCGGCAGGTTGGTTACTGGCGAGTAGCATCCGGGGTAACGTGCCCGTTCGGCTAGGAGGCTCAAGTGCCCCGTGAAGTTCGGGATGTCGTCTTCGTCGACGGCGTCCGTACCCCGTTCGGCAAGGCGGGTGGCATGTACGCCAACACCCGCGCCGACGACCTGGTGATCCGCTGCATCCGTGAGCTGCTGCGCCGCAACCCGCAGCTGCCGCCGGAGCGGGTCGAGGAGGTCGCCATCGCGGCCACCACCCAGATCGGTGACCAGGGCCTCACCATCGGCCGCACCGCAGCGCTGCTGGCCGGTCTGCCCAAGACCGTTCCCGGCTTCGCGATCGACCGGATGTGCGCCGGCGCGATGACCGCCGTGACCACAGTCGCGAGCGGCATCGCCATGGGCGCGTACGACGTCGCCATCGCCGGTGGCGTCGAGCACATGGGCCGCCACCCGATGGGTGAGGGCGTCGACCCCAACCCGCGCATCATCGCGGAGAAGCTGGTGGACCCGTCCGCGCTGGTCATGGGCGCCACCGCGGAGAACCTGCACGACCTGGTCCCGCACATCACCAAGGAGCGCACCGACGCGTTCGCGCTCGCCTCGCAGCAGAAGACGGCGAAGGCGTACGCCAACGGCAAGCTCCAGGACGACCTGGTGCCGGTGGCCATCCGCGACGCCGAGGGCGGCTGGGGTCTGGCCGGAGTGGACGAGGCCCCCCGCGACACGTCGCTGGAGAAGCTGGCCACCCTGAAGACCCCGTTCCGCCCGCACGGCAAGGTCACCGCGGGCAACGCGGCGGGCCTGAACGACGGTGCCACCGCGAGCCTGCTCGCCGACGAGGCCACCGCCCGCGAGCTGGGCCTGCCGGTCGCCATGCGGCTGGTGTCGTTCGGTTTCGTCGGAGTGGAGCCGGAGGTGATGGGCGTCGGCCCGATCCCGTCGACGGAGAAGGCCCTGCGCCTGGCCGGGCTCACCATCGACGACATCGGACTGTTCGAGCTGAACGAGGCGTTCGCCGTGCAGGTGCTCGCCTTCCTCGACCACTTCGGCATCGCCGACGACGACCCGCGGGTCAACCCGTGGGGCGGCGCCATCGCCATCGGCCACCCCCTCGCCTCGTCCGGCGTACGGCTGATGACCCAGCTGGCCCGCCAGTTCGCCGAGCACCCCGAGGTTCGCTACGGCGTCACCGCGATGTGCATCGGCATCGGCATGGGCGGCACGGTCATCTGGGAGAACCCGCACTGGACGGAGGGCGACAAGTGAAGGCGCCGAACGAGGTAGTCACCAAGGCGCTGCTGCGCTCGGTGACCGTACCGGGGCTGGACCGACCCGCCGCCCTGATCACCCTGGACAACGGCTTCGACCACACCAAGCCGAACACCTTCGGCCCGGCCGGTCTGACCAGCCTGGACGAGGCCATCACGGCCGCGCTGGCCGCCGACCCGGCGTTCATCGCGGTCACCGGCAAGCCGTACATCTTCTGTGTGGGCGCGGACATCGTCGGCCTGCCGCAGCTCGCCGACCGCGCGCAGGCGCTGGAGATCGGCCGGCTCGGCCACCGGGTCTTCGCCCGGCTCAAGGACAGCACCGTGCCCACGTTCGCGTTCGTCAACGGCGCGGCCATGGGCGGCGGCCTGGAGCTGGCGCTGCACTGTCACTACCGGACGCTCTCCGGCGGCGCGGCGGCGCTCGCCCTGCCCGAGGTCTCCCTCGGTCTGGTGCCCGGCTGGGGCGGCACCCAACTGCTGCCGAACCTGATCGGCATCCCCGCCGCCACGCAGGTGATCATCCAGAACCCGCTCATGCAGAACAAGATGCTCAAGCCGAAGCAGGCCGCCGAGCTGGGCATCGCGGACGTGCTGCTCGAGCCGGCCGACTTCCTGGAGCGGTCGCTCGAATGGGCCGCCGGCGTGGTGCGCGGTCAGGTCACCGTGACCCGGCCCGAGGTCGACAAGGACATGTGGGCGGGCGTGCTCTACTTCGCCCGGGAGACGCTGAACCAGCGGCTGCACGGCGCGGTCCCGGCCGCGTACAAGGCGCTCGACCTGTTGGAGACGGCGAAGGACGGCGACTTCGCCGCCGGCACCGCCGCCGAGGACGAGGCCCTCGCGGACCTGGTCTTCTCCGAGGAGCTGCGCAGCGGCCTGTACGCCTTCGACCTCGTGCAGCGGCGGGCCAAGCGGCCGGCCGGCGCACCGGACAAGGGCCTGGCCCGCACGGTCACCAAGGTCGGCATCGTCGGCGCCGGCCTGATGGCCAGCCAGTTGGCGCTGCTGTTCGCCCGCCGCCTCCAGGTGCCGGTCGTCATGAGCGACCTGGACCAGGCCCGGGTGGACAAGGGCGTCGGCTACGTGCACACCCAGATCGAGAAGGCCGTCACCAAGGGCCGGATGGACAAGGGCACGGCCGCCAAGCTGTACGGCCTGGTCAGCGGCACGGTCGACAAGGGCGCCTTCGCGGACGCCGACTTCGTCATCGAGGCCGTCTTCGAGGACCTGGGCGTCAAGAAGCAGGTCTGGGCCGAGCTGGAGAAGATCGTCTCCCCGGAGGCGGTGCTCGCCACCAACACCAGCTCGCTGTCCATCACCGAGATGGCCGCGGACCTGGAGCACCCGGAGCGAGTGGTCGGCTTCCACTTCTTCAACCCGGTGGCCGTGCTGCCGCTGCTGGAGATCGTCCGGGGCGAGCGGACCGACGACGCGACCCTCGCCACCGCGTTCGCGGTCGGCAAGCAGCTCAAGAAGTCGAGCGTGCTGGTCAAGGACGCCCCGGCGTTCGTGGTGAACCGGCTGCTCACCCGCTTCCTGGGCACCGTCTTCGCCGCCGTGGACGCCGGCACCCCGCTGGACGTGGCGAACAGCGCACTGGACCCGCTGGGCCTGCCGATGCGCCCGCTCGCCCTGCTCCAACTCGTCGGACCGGCCGTCGCGTACCACGTGGGTGGCACCCTGCACGCCGCGTTCCCGGACCGGTTCGGGGTCAGCGAGAACCTCAAGCGGATCGCCGACTCGGGCCAGCCGATCGTGGTCGACGACCAGGTCAACGACGAGGTGGCCAAGCTGCTCGTCGTCGGCGATGCGCCGCTGACCGCCGAGCAGGTACGCCAGAACGCGCTCGACGCGCTCGCGCAGGAGATCCGGCTGATGCTGGACGAGGGCGTGGTCGCCGAGGCGCAGGACATCGACCTGTGCATGATCCTGGGCGCCGGTTGGCCGTTCCACCTGGGCGGCGTCACGCCGTACCTGGACCGGACCGGCACCAGCGAGCGGGTCACCGGCCGGCGGTTCCTGCCGCTCGGAGCGGCGAGCCTGCCCGCCTGACAAGATCCCAGCACCACCGTCGCGGTGGCCGGACCGTCCCTCGTGGACCGGGCCGGCCACCGCGCTCGTTGGTGACCGGCTGGGAGCGGGCGGGACCTGGGCAGGGGCAACGCCGGGGCGGTCGCCGGGTTACGATCACGCGCTTTGCACACCCATCCTGGAGCTGACTGATGTCCCAGCCGCCGGCCAACCCCTTCGGCCCGCCGCACGATTCCCCTCCCCCGCCGCAGCAGCCGGGCCAGCCGGCCGTGCCGCCGCAGGCCGGCCAGCCGCAGCAGCCCGGCGGTTGGCCGCCGCCGCAGCAGCAGGGCTTCCCGCCGGCTCAGCCGGGGCAGCCGTACGGCGACCCGAACCAGTTCGGCGGCCCGCCACCGGCAAAGAAGTCGAACGTCGGCAAGATCATCCTGATCGTGCTGGCCGTGGTGCTCGTGCTCTGCCTCGGCGGCGCGGCGATCACCTGGTTCGCGGTCAAGGACGAGGTGGGCGACGTCGTCGACGCCACCAAGACCCGGGTGGTCGCGCCGGCCACCCTCGCCGGCCGGGCGAAGAACACCGACCCGCAGTTGCAGACGATCGCCGACCAGATGGTCACCGAGATGAAGACCGAGGTGCAGAACGAGACCAGCACGATCGGCGCGTTCTACGGCGACCCGGCCAAGCAGGACCTCATCATGATCACCGCGGTGTCCGGCGTGATGGCCGACCCGAAGAAGGAGCTGGACGAGGCAGTCACCGGGCTCTCCAGCGAGCTGTCGGTGACCAACATGGCGGTGGTCGAGGCGGGCCCGCTCGGCGGTGACGCGCGCTGCGGCGACGGCAAGACCGAGGGCGTGCCGCTCGGCGTCTGCGTCTGGGCCGACCGGGGCAGCGTGGGCCTGGTGGTCATGTACTTCAAGTCGGCCGAGGAGACGAAGGCCGAGTTCGTCACCATCCGGGGCCAGATCGAGCAGCGCTCCTGACCCGTGCACGACCGGGGCCCCGGCCACCTCAGGGTGACCGGGGCCCGGCCGTACGTCACGGACCGCTCAGGCTCCGGCCACCGGGAAGTACGCGTTCAACTTGCTCCGCAGGTGGGCCGCGTAGATGAAGCCCAGCGCCGGATTGCCGCGGTACGCGCTGGCCGTGCCGCTGCCGGCGTCCACCGCCACCGGACGGGCCACCGCGGCGAACTTCATCTGCTGGCCCCCCTGCGCCCACGCCGAGGCCGCCGGCTCGACCTGGGTGCCGACCAGGGCGGGGAACACGGCCACGCCGTTCTGAAAGCCACGCAGCTGCCCCTTGCGGGCCAACACGTAGTCCATCGCCGTGGCGGTGAACCTCTGCAGGGCGTCCGCCGTGACCAGCGTCGTCGGCGCGGCGACCGTGAACAGGTGCAGCTTGGTCGCCATCCACCGCATCCTGAAGTCGCCCCGGTAGCCGATCAGCACCGGTACGCCGCCCCAGTCCTCGGTTCGCACCTCGCAGCCGTCGGCCCGAAGCCGCTCGCCGGTCGCGGTGAGGTACGCCTGCACCGGCTCGGTCGCCGTCGTGTCCATATCTGCCCACACATCCTTCATCTGGCTGTTGTGGTCGCTCATCTAACACCACACCAACCCGTTACGCCGTCCCGTGGATCATGGCGACGCGACAGGATCCCCGGCGGCCGTCTCCAGCGCCTGGACCGGCGCGGCGTCACCCGTCGCCGCGACGCCCGCCGGTGACGCGGCCCGCTCGGCCGCGCTGCGCAGCACGCAGAACTCGTTGCCCTCCGGGTCGGCCAGCACCACCCAGCCGGAGCCGTCCGGCCGGATCTGGTCCGCGACGTGCACCGCGCCGATGCCGAGCAGCCGCTCGACCTCGTCGGCCCGCGACCGGTCGGCCGGCTCCAGATCCAGGTGCAGTCGGTTCTTCACCGCCTTGCCCTCGGGCACAGCGATGAACAGCACCTCCGGCCCGCCCGGCGGCAGGAGCATCGCCTCCGGGTCGCCCGGGAAGTCGTCGGGCTGCCGGGGGCAGTCGAAGACCTGCGACCAGAAACCGGCCAGGGCGTACGGGTCGCGACAGTCGAAACTGATGTTGTGGATCGTCGAACTCATGCGTGGTCCTCCACAGTGGTGTTGACCCGCTCCCCGGCGCTGCGGACCACGCAGAACTCGTTCCCCTCCGGGTCGGCGAGCACCGCCCAGCCCGTACCGTCGGGCATCCGTCGGTCGACGAGCATGGTGGCCCCGAGGCCGAGCACCCGCCGGATCTCCTCGTCCCTTGTCCCCTTGACGGGTTCCAGGCAGATGTGGACCCGGTTCTTGGTCACCTTGTCCTCGGGCACGGCTTGGAAGAACAGATTCGGCGTGGCACCGTCCGGCGGCAGCAGGGCAGCCTCCGGATCACCTGGAACGTCCTCCGGGAACCGGGTGTAGCCGAGCACCGCCGACCAGAAGCCGGCCAGGGTGTACGTGTCGTGACAGTCGAAACTGATGTTGCGGATCCGTGGATACACGGGTGGTCCCTCCGTTGGGGAATCGGGACGCTCCGCCGCCCGGGGTCAGCCTGCGAAGACCTGGGGTGCGGAGCCCTGACTGATGGACATCGACGCACCCCCTTTCGCTCTCGAGCTGACGACGCGATCTTGCCACCGGCCGAACGCCGTGTGCAACCCCGTTCAGCCGGTGGTGGCCACCGCACCGGGCACCGCCGGGGCGTCCGCGGTCGGCAGGGTCACCGTCACCTCCAGGCCGCCGCCGGGCTGGGCGATCACCCGGACGGTGCCGCCGTGCGCCTGGCAGACCGCCCGGACGATGGACAGGCCCAGGCCGGAGCCGCGCGCCCCGGTGCGTTCCCGGCCACCGCGGCGGAACGGCTCGAACAGTCCGGGCACGTCGGCCTGGTCGACCTCGAAACCGGTGTTGCCCACCACCAGCCACGAGCGGTCGCCGTCGGTGCCGGTACGCACCCAGAGCCGACCGTGCAGGTGGTTGTAGCGGACGGCGTTCTCGATCAGGTTGCCGGCCAGCCGGTCGAGCAGCCCCGGATCGCCGACCACCGGCGCGGATTCCAGCGACGTCTGCACGCGCAGGCCGATCCGCTCCACCTCGCGGCGCATCGCCGACAGCGCGTTGGCGGTGCCCGTCGCGAGGTCGCACTCGGTACGCCGGCCCAGCCGCCGCCCGGCCTGCGCCTCGCTGCGGGCCAGCACCAGCAGCGCGTCCACCAGGCTGTTCGCCCGCTCCGAGGCGTCCCGGACGACGGTCGCCATCCGGCGGTACTCGGCGGCGTCCGCGTCGTCGTCGCTGAGCGTCACGTCGATCTCGGTCCGCATGACGGCGAGCGGGGTCCGCAGCTCGTGCGAGGCGTTGGCCACGAAGCGCTTCTGCGCCTCGAACGCGGACGCGATCCGGTCCAGCATCGCGTCGAATGTCTTGGCCAGCTCGGCGACCTCGTCGTCCGCGCCCGAGTAGCCGATCCGCTGGTCCAGCGTCGCCTCGCCGAGCCGCTGGGCGGTCGCGGTGACCTGGTGCAGGGGCCGCAGCGCCCGGCCGGCCACGGCGTACGCGCCGGCAACCCCGACCACGCTGATCGCCAACAGCGCGACCAGGCCCTTGGCCAGCAGCTCCCCGGAGGCGGCGTCGACCAGCTCCCGCTGCCACTGGGCGGCGTCCATCCGCCCACCGTCGGAGAGCAGCACCGTCGTGCCGGGCAGCAGCTCGTCGGTGGGCCGCAGCGCGTCACGGACCAGCAGCCAGGCCAGCAGCACCAGGATCGCGCCCGCGCCGACCAGCAGCACGCCGTTGAGCAGCGTCAAGCGCAACCGCAGGGTGGGTCGCAACCGCCCCGGCCGGCTCACGGCAGGACCTCGGCCGTGCGGTAGCCGGCCCCCACCACCGTCTCGATCAACGGCGGGTCGCCGAGCTTTCGACGCAGCGTCATGACGGTCACCCGGACGATGGTGGTGAACGGGTCGGTGTTGGCGTCCCACACCCGCTCCAACAGCTCCTCGCTGGACACCACCGCGCCCCGGGCCTTGAGCAGCTCACTGAGCACGCCGAACTCCTTGTTCGTCAGGTCCATCGGCACACCCGCGCGGGTGGCGACCCGGCGGGCCGGGTCCAGCACCAGGTCCGCCAGTTCGAGAACCGGCGGCGCGGCCGGGGTGGCCCGCCGGCCCAGCGCCTGCACCCGGGCGACCAACTCGTCGAACGCGAACGGCTTGGGCAGGTAGTCGTCCGCCCCGAGCTGCAACCCCTCCACCCGGTCGGCCACGGTGCCGCTCGCGGTCAGCATCAGCACCCGGGTCAGCGCACCGGAGGCGGCGAGGTCGGCGCAGATCTGGTCGCCGTGCACGCCGGGCAGGTCGCGGTCGAGCACCACCACGTCGTACCGGGTGACGAACGCCGCCTCGTGGCCGGCGTCGCCGTCGTACGCCACGTCCACCGCCATGCCCCGCTTGCGCAATCCACGCGCGATCGCGTCGGCGAGGTTGCGTTCGTCCTCCACCACCAGTACCCGCATCCCGGCCTCCTCGCTGCTGACCACCGACAACCTAGTGCCGGCGGGCAACAATCCTCCCTCGCCGCCCGCACCGACCCGGCGGTGGTCAGCCGGGCAACCGCCACAGCCCGTACGCGCTGTCTCGCCGCCGGCAGAGCAGCCGCCCGGTGAGGGCCTGACAGTCCCCGGTCGCGTCCCGCAACACGTCCAGCATCCGTGCCCGGCCACCGGTGACGTCCAGCTCGGCGACGAGCAGACCCCCGTCGGGATGGCGGCGGACGCCGATCAGCGGGTCGCCGGGGGCGAACCGGGCCAGCTCCCACCGACCCAGCTCGGCCAGCACCCGGCCGGTCGGTGGGTCGAGCACGACGAGTTCCTCCGCGCCCGGCCCGGCGCTGCTCACCGTGGTGGCCACCAGCCGACCGGCGTAGGGCCAGACCCACCCCCAGCGGTCGCTCCCCCAGACGTCCCGACCGGTGGCGGCGTCGAGCGCCCGCAGCCCGCCGGAGCGGGTCTGCACGCAGATGACGACGCCGCAGTCCGACGCGTACAGCGCCTCGCCGGCGGGCACGCGCCACCGCTGGCGCAGGTCGTCGAGCCCGTACGCGGTGATCGTGGGAGACGGACCGCCGATGGCGAGCAGCAGGTCGTCCGCCAGTTGCACGGACAGGCTGGACCCACCGCCGGAGGTGCCCAGATCGCTGCGGGCCAGCACCGCGCCGGTGGTCGCGTCGCGGACCTCTGTCGACCCGCGCAGGCGGACGACGACCACGCGGTCCACCCCGTACTCGCCGTCGTGAAAGACGAACTCGCCGCCGGGGTTGAGCGGCACCTGCCAGCGCACGGTCCCGCAGCACGGGTCGACCCCGCGCAGGGTGCCCCCCTGGTCGTCGATGCCGGCGGACCACATGAGGATGTTGCCGTCGGGAAGCGCGGCGGGGTTGCCGGGCTGCTGCCAGCGGTACGCCCCGGTCCGGCGGTCCAGCGCCATCGTGCGCGTCCCCTGACTGTCCGGGCCGACCTCGTGGCCGGTGACCAGCAGCGTCTCGCCCTGCTGCGCGACTCCCCAGTACCGGCCCTCGGTCGGCAACGGCACCTGCCAGGCCGGCTCGCCGCCGGGCAGCCAGGTGGCCGTGATCCGCCGCTGCCCCGTCCGGCCGGGTGGCTCGACGAGGACGAAGAGGTCGTCGGAGACCAGCGCGTCGGCACCGAGCTCGGCCTGCAGCGTCACCACCTCGCGCCGGTGCAACGGCCCCGAACCGGCGAGGCCGGCGAGCACCAGCAGCAGGACCAGCGCGCAGCGCAGGGGCCGTTGCCGGGCCAGCGGCGGGCGGGGCAGCCGGACGGTGTCGGGGTCCGGCCCATGCCGCAGCTCCCCGAGGTCGATCACCGGACCGGTCACCGGGGCAACCGCCACAGCGCGGTCGAGCCGTCGAGGCGGCGACAGAGCAGGACGGGCAGCGCCGCCTGGCACCCACCGACCACGCCCGGCAGCACGTCCAGGATCCGCGTCCGGCCGGCGGTGAGGTCCAGCTCGGCGACGACGAGCCGGCCGTCGGGAGTCGGTCGTACGCCGATCAGCGGTTCGTCGCGGCGTAGCTGGTCCACCAGCTGCCAGCGGCCCAGCTCAGCGCGTTCCCGCCCGGTCTGCGCGTCCCGCACCGCGTACCGTTGCTCGGGCGCGGTCACCAGCAACATGTCCCGCCGGACGTCGACCAACGTGTCCGGCCCCGGGTCCGACCAGCGAACGGCGCCGGTGGCGGGGTCGATGGTCCCGATGGCGCCGGTCTGCTGGACCGTGCAGAGCAGGTCCGCACACGGGACCGCCCAGGCCACCAGTGGCACCGAGGACGTCCACACCTGGACCAGTCCGGGCAGCCGGAAGGCGACCAGCCCGGTGCTGCCGGGCGGGACGAGCAGCACGAGGTCGTCCACGACCTGCACCCGCTGGAACGCCGACCGGGCACCGGGCAACGTGTCGACGCTGCGCAGCAGGTTGCCGCTGCCGGCGTCGTACACCTGCAGCTCACCGGTCGGCTGGACGAGCACGATCTGGTCGACCTGACCCGCCGGCGCGTGGTAGTCGGGGCTGCCGGACGGGATGGGCACCGACCAGAGCACCCGGCCGGTGTCGGGCACCACCCGGCTCACCGTGCCCGGCCCGTCGCCCATGTCGTTCGCGAGGAGCAGGCCCCCGTCGGCCGTTCGCCTGGCGATTCCCGGCTGGCGCCAGCGCCGCTGGCCCGTCCCGGCGTCGAAGGCGGTGGTTTCCAGCACCCCGTTCGCGGTGCTGGCACCCACCGCCAGCAGCATCCCGCGGTCGCCCCAGACCGCCAGGAAGTCGCCGCTGCGTTCCAGCGGTGCGCGCCACCGGCGCCGCACGCTGTCCCCGCCGCTCGGCCCGGGACGGCTGTAGGCGGTCAGGTACCGATCGCCGATGGGAGTCGACGTGTCGACCACGACGATGGCGTCCTCGGTGAGATACACCGAGGCGCCCGACGAGGCCGGCACCGACGTCACGATCCGTTGCCGCACCGGGGTCGCGCTGGCCAGCGTGACGAGGGCCAGCAGCAGCACCGCCGCGCTGCGCAGCCGGCGGCCGGCGGCGCGCGGTCGGCGGACCCCCCTCGGCCGCGACTCGGGCTCGTCCCGGACCTCGCCCAGCTCGATGATCGACAACGACCGTCCCTCCATCGCCGGTCGGGTCGGCCGGGGCGGCCCCGGCAAACCGGCCGTGGGCGTACCGGCCCGGCAAAAGCGACGCATCCTCGCCTGTACGATGGCGCGTCGTGGCTGTGCCGGTGGTAAACCCCTCGCTGAATCCCGTGACCGACGCCGAGCCGGCCGAGGTCGAGCCGACACGGCGGCCTCGACGCCGTCCGGCCCGAGCCGACCTGTTGGCCCTCGGAGCCTATGTGGTGCTGGGCGTCTTCGTCTGCCTCCACTACTGGGGGGACGTGACCGGTCGGGTGTCCTCGCACCTGCCCACCGACCACAGTTGGTTCGAGTGGCTGTTCGCGCACGGCGCGTACTCGGTGCGGCACCTGGAGAACCCGCTGTTCACGGCCCGGCAGAACGCCCCGGACGGGGTGAACATGATGGCCAACACCTCGCTGCTCGGGGTGACCCTGCCGCTGTCGCCACTGACGATGCTGTTCGGCCCGCAGGTCACGTACGCGCTCTACCTGGGTGGCGCTCTGGCGGCCACCGCCGGCACCGCCTACTGGATGCTCTCGCGGCACCTGGTGCGCTCCCGGGCGGCGGCCTTCGTCGGCGGGGCGTTCCTCGGCTTCGCGCCGGGCATCATCCACCACGCCAACGGCCAGCCCAACTTCGTGTCCAACTTCCTGCTGCCGTTGATCGTGGTGCGGGTGCTGCGGATGGGCGAGCCGGGCCGGTGGCGGCGCAACGGGCTGGTGCTCGGGGTGCTGGTGACCTACCAGATCTTCATCAACGAGGAAATGCTGCTGCTCACCGCGCTGGCCTGCCTGGTCGTCGTGCTGGCGTACGCGGTGCAGCGGCCACGGGCGACGCGCGCCGCGGCCGGGGCGTTCCTGGCCGGGCTGGGCGTCGCCGGCGGGCTGGCCCTGCTGCTGGCGGCGTACCCGATCTGGTTCCAGTTCAATGGCCCGCAGTCCTACCGTGGGCTGCAGGGTGGCGTGTTCCACAACTGGGGCGAGGACCTGGTCGCCTTCGTGACCTTCGCCCGGGACACCTGGGCGGGCGACCCGGCGGTGGAGCAGACGATCGGCATGACCGAGCAGAACACCTGGTTCGGCTGGCCACTGGTGCTGCTGTCGATTGTGGCCCTCGTGCTGCTGGTGCGCCGTTCGCTGGCCGCCCGGATCGTCGCGGTGCTGATCGTGGTCTTCACGGTGGCCGCGATCGGGCCGCGGGTGCGCTTCGACGGCGTGGAGACCGGGGTGCGCGGCCCCTGGTCGTACGTGCCGGACGACCTGCCCCTGGTCGAGATGATGATGCCGACCCGGTTGACCCTGGTGGTCGCCGCCGCGGTGGGCGTACTGCTGGCGCTGACCTGGGACGCGGCGTACCGACAGGGCCGTCCGGTTGCCGCGCCGGGCCGCGTGCCGGCCCCGCGCGCCGGAGAGCCGGCGCCCGCCGGAGAGCCGGCGACGTCCGACGACCCGGCCGCGACCGCGCCGGTCGCGCCGCGGCGCCGGTGGCTTCGCCCGCTGGGGTACGCGGCGGTCGCCCTCGCCCTGCTGCCGCTCTTCCCCCGGCCGCTGCCGGCCCAGCAGATCGACCCGCCGCCGCACTTCATCACCGCCGGCGGCTGGCGGCCGTACGTGCCGCAGGGTCGGACCCTCGTGCCGGTGCCGATCCCGAGCAACGTGCACGGCCTGCCCACGCTGCGCTGGAGTGCCCTGACCGGGCAGGAGTTTCCCGTCCCGGGCGGCTACTTCATCGGCCCCAACGAGCTGGGCGAGGGCGTCTTCGGCGCACCGAACCGGCCCACCAGCACCCTCATCTACTCCACGATGGACGCCGGCGCGCTCCCCGTCCTCACCGACGAGAACCGCCGCCAGGCCGTCGAGGACCTCCGGTTCTGGCGGGCGTCGGTGGTGGTGCTCGGCGCACACCCGCGCGAGGCGGTGCTACGCGAGCTGGTCACCGCACTGATCGGGCCGCCGCAGCGGGTCGACGACGTCTGGGTCTGGGACGTCCGCGCGCTTGTGGATCAGCGCTAGCCGACCAGCGTCCGGACGTCCCACACCCACCCGCCGTCGACCGGGCGGCCGGGGCCGAGCAGTTCCTCGACGGTCCGGCGGACCGGTTCGTCGTGCGTCGACCGGCCGAGCACCACCACGGCGGCCCGCCAGTGCCGCAGGTCGTCGACGGCCTGACGACGGTCGGCCTCGGTGAGCACCGGCACCGCGCCGGTCTCGGCGACCCGGCGCAGCAGCACGGCGGTGGGCCGGTCCGGGGCGCCCCAGCGGGCCGCCGGGTCGTCCGGACCGCTCGGCCCGATGAAGTACCCGCCCGGGGCGCGGAACGCCAGGCCGGTGCGGGCGGACCAGAGCATCACCGGGCTCAGCGCGGCGCCGGTCACCGGGGGCACCGCCACCACGGTCCGGCCCGCAGGCACCAGCGACCGCCACCCGCCGTCGGCGACGAACCCCGGCACCGGCGCGACCGGCACCGCCCGGATCGGCGTCGGCGTCAGCGGCAGCAGCGCGGCGGCCACCGCGCCCGCCCCCAGCAGTCGTACCGGCAGTCCCGGCACGGCCGGTGACCGGCGAGCCGCCCGCACCCGGTCCACGAAGAGCGCCACCAGGACACCCAGCACCGGCACGCAGACCAGCGCGAACCGGGCCGGCACCGCGAGGTCGAGCAGCGGCAACCCGGCGACCAGCCGGTACGGGCCCGCGACGCCTGTGGCGGTGCCGTCCACCCGCAGGTCGGTGCCGAGCGACAGCAGGGCGAAGACGACACCGCAGCCGGCCAGCGCGCGGGCCAGCGGCCGTCGCCACAGCCAGATCACGATGACCACGGCGAGCACCAGCAGACCCGGGCCGAAGAACGAGTTCTCCTCGGTCGGGTTGGGTGAGAGCAGCCCCGGCAGCCAGTCGTCACCGAGCACGGTCTGCCGGGCCGACGCGGTGAACGACGCGGCGTCGAGCTGGAAGCCGTGCGCGGCGAAGGCCATCCCGGTGTAGTGCTGCGGCCCGTGGAACTGGAACCACAGTGGGTACGCCAGCAGTGTCACCGCCACCACGGCCGCCACCGCGAGTCGACCGAGCAGAGACGGCGCGAGGCGGCGGGCCGCAGCCCGGTCGGCGAGGGCGTAGCCCAGCGCGAACACCCCGGCGGCGAGCGCCAGGAAGACGAGCACCTCCTCGCCGATGAACACCTGCCACACGAGCAGCAGCCCGAGCCCGACACCGGGCCGCCACACCCCGCGCGGGCTCGACCCGGGACGGAACACCAGGGCGAGGATCGCCGGTAGCAGGAACTGGGCGGCCACGTGCAGATGCGCCCCGGCCTGGGCGATCATGCCGGGGGCGAAGCCACAGACCAGCCCGCCGAGCGCCGCCGCGGAGCGGGCGGTGACCAGTCGACGGCGCAGCAGCGCGTACCAGGCCGTCGCGGTGCCGGCGAGGCAGCAGACCACCGCCACGCAGAACGCCACCTGCGAGCCGAACAGCAGCGTGACCGGGGCCAGCGGGACACCGAGGCCGAGCACCGAGGTGTTCGCCATCAGGTTGACCCCGTCCGGCGCGTTCAGGGCGGTGCTGAAGAGCGGGTTCTCCCCCGCGACGACGGCGTGTGCGGCGTGGGCCAGCATCCACTCGAAGAGCACCTGGTCGCCGGCCTGGTGGAACAGCCGCCCGGGGTGGCCCCACTGGGCGCTGGTCAGCAGCACCGCCAGCGCCAGGTAGCCGGCGACGACCACCGTGTCCGGCAGCCACGCCGGCCGGGGTGGGCGCGCGGTGGGCGGACCGGCCGTCGCCGTCTCCGTCGGCGACGACGTCGTTCCGGTGGACATCAGACCGAGCGGTCGGTCAGCGTCCGAACGTCCCACACCCAGACGTCCAGCTCCTGGCGACCGGGGCCGACCAGCTCCTCGACGGTACGCCGCAGCGGTTCGACGTGCTGTTGACGGACCGGCAGCACCAGGATCGCCGCGTGCCAGTGCCGCAGCTCGTCGGTGAAGCGCCGACGCTGCCGGTCGTCCAGCTTGGGGGTCCGGCCGGTGGTCGCCACCTCCTCCAGCAGTTGGCCCACCCCGCTGGGTCGGCCGCCGAACCGACCGGGGTCGCCGGTGTTGCCGTTGCGGGGGGCGAGGAAGTAGCCGCCCGGGATCTTGAAGTCGAGGTTGGTGGCCGCCGCCCAGCGCATGCCGTGGGTGTTGCCCATGCTGGGCACCGGGATCGGCACGAGCGTCTGGTCCGGGCCGACGTACGCCCGCCAGCGGTCGGCGGTGATGAACTCCGGCACCGGCGGCCGGGACACCATCCGCAGCGGCATCGGGGCGATCGGCAGCAGCGCGAACGCCAGGCCGGCGGCGGTGAGCGTCCGGACGGTACGCCGGTCGGCCGGGCGCAGCTCCCAGGCCCGCTCGACGGCGAGCGCGAGCAGCAGACCGACGACCACCGTGGTGATCAGGCCGAACCGGGTCGGCACGACCGCGTCCAGCAGGGGCAGGCGCACCAGCAGCTCCCACGGCCCGGTGATCAGCTCCCGGTCCCACCAGGAGATCCGCTCGCCGAGGGAGAGCAGGGCGAAGAAGCCACCGGTCGCGGCGAGCGCCCGCACGACCATCTCCCGCCGCAGCCACACCACGACGCCGACGGCGAGCAGCGACAGGCTCCAGCCGAAGAAGGCGTTCTCCTCGGAGTAGTTCGGGGCCAGGTTGACGTTGGCCCGCTGGTTGCCGCCGAGAGTGGCCGAGCCGGGGGCGAAGAAGGCGGCGATGTCGTTGCCGTAGTCCTGCACCGCGTCGCTGAGCCCGTGGTACGCCATCGGCCCGGCGAACTGCACGTACAGCGGGTACGCCAGCAGCGCCCCGGCCAGCAGCGCGCACGCGGCGAGACCGGCGGCCAGCGGTCGCCACGCCGCCCGCCAGCGGGCCGGCTCCTGGGCCACCACCGCGATCAGGAAGATCCCGCAGGCCAGCGCCGTGAAGAGCAGGATCTCCTCGTTGATGAACGCCTGCGCGGTGACGAGCAGGGCCAGCAGGGCGCCGTCGAGGACCGGCCGGCGCGAGCGGGTGAGCACCAGCACCCGCCAGACGATGAACGGCAGCAGGAACTGGCTGATGATGTTCGGGTGCCAACTGGCGTGCGAGAGCATCGCCGGGGAGAACCCGCAGAACCAGCCGCCCGCCGCGGCCGCGAGCGGCGTACGCACGACGTGGCGGCGCAGCACGAGGTACCAGGCCATCGCGGTGCCGGCGAGGCCGAGCGTCACCAGCACCACGAAGGACACCGCCGGCCCGAACAGCAGGGTCACCGGCACCATCGGGATGCCCAGCGCCAGCACCGCCGTGTTGGCCATCAGGTTGACGCCGTCGGGATAGTTGAACTGCTCGGTGTAGAACGGGTACTCGCCGTGCAGCACCACCCGCACCGAGTGGGCGAGGAAGAACTGCACCTGGGCCGGGTCTCCGGTGTAGAGCGACGCCACCCGGCCGGCCGGGTCCAGCCAGATCCGGCTGGTCACCCAGAGCGCGGCGAGCAGGAACAGCGCGCCGA
This sequence comes from Micromonospora sp. NPDC047557, assembly GCF_043205095.1. Taxonomy (NCBI): domain Bacteria; kingdom Bacillati; phylum Actinomycetota; class Actinomycetes; order Micromonosporales; family Micromonosporaceae; genus Micromonospora; species Micromonospora sp. NPDC047557. The sequence continues at coordinate 272,371 of NZ_JBIDDK010000004.1, forward strand.
CCGCCAGGTGCTGCCGTCGCCGGGTCCAACGGGCCCACCGACGTCGGCGCGGCCCGGCGGTCCCCTCGTCGCCGTCGCCGTCCGCGGGTACGCCAGCCGGGATCGCTCTGGCCGGCGGCGCTGGCGGGGTCTCGACCGGCGCAGCCGGTGGGGCGTCGGCCGGCGCGGCGGCGACCGCCGTCGTGGCCGGTGCGGGCTCGGGCTCGCGCTGAACGGTGCCCACGCCGGCGCCGGCACGAGGGCCCGGAGCAGCGGAGCCGCCGGGAGCGCCGACGGCCCTGGCCCGGGAAGCGGTGGGAGTGTGGTGGCTCACTGTCTCGTCGGGGCCGGCCGCCTCCGGGTGCGGCGCGGACAGGGCGCGGGACTCGGCAGGCGTCACAGTCGGCGGAGTCTACCCGAGCGGCGAAAAGGCACTAAAGCCCCGGTGACGTCCATTGTGGTGGGTGCGGGGCCGGCCAGCGGCGGCCTCGCGTCGGACATCTCGTATTATGGCGCTTTCCCACAACGACGGCGAGGCGATCGGGGGCGGATCAGGTGACTCCGGGCCGCCGGCACGGCAGGGCGCTCAGCGTCCTGCTGACCGCGCTGTTGACCGCCACCGCGTGCGGTCCCGTGGCGGAGCGCACGCCCCGCGACCTGCGGGTGGGGTACGACAGCCTCGACGGCACGCTGGCGGTGTGGCCGCCCCGGGGCGACCTGGCCGGTGACGCGGCGGCGACGGCGGCGGTCACCAGGGCCGTGCGCGACTGGCGCTCGCCGGCCGACGACCGGGCGCACCTGCCCTCGTCCGGCATCCTCTTCTCGGGCCGGGTGGACGGGGCGCCGGTGGCCCTGGTCGCGGCCGACGTGCCCGGTGAGAGCGCCTCCTGGCTGCTGCAACTGACCGGCGACGGCGGCCGGTACGCGATCGCCCGCGCCACCGAATACACCGACCCCGGCTACCTGGTCTACTCCGACGTGCTGCCGGTGCAGACGGCCGGTGGTCGGCGCTACCTGGTCTCCGCGCGGGTGCAGCAACTGCTCGGGCCGCAGGGCCGGGCGCTGACCGTCGCCGACGGCCTCAGCGCCCCGGTCGACGTGCCGGCCTGCACGGCGGTCGGCGTGACGGCGACCCTGCGGGCCACCGAGTCGCTGCCCCGCGGGCGGGCCGCCGACCGGCTGCTCGACCTGGGCACCGGCACGACCGACCCGCGCTATCCGCTGGTCCGTGACGAGTCCGGCGCGGGCCGGCGGGCGCTCACCGGCCTGGACACCTGCGTGCTGGCCGGCGAGCGGGGTCCGTTCGGCAGCATCCCGCGCCGGATCGGCGACCGGGACGCGCCGAAGTCGGTGCCGACGTCCTGGCCGATGGCGAAGCTCTCGGTCCGCTCGCTCGGTGAGGTGGCTCTCGGCGGCGGCGAGCCGGCCGAGTTGCAGCAGCTCAGCTGGGACACCGACGCCGGCACGATGACCGCGGTCGTCTACCGGCCGGCGGACGGGAGCGCGCCGGTGGTCTCGCCGGCCGACCGGGCCACGCCGTTGCAGACGTACCAGCTTCCGATGCCCGGCCAGCCGCTGGTGGTGCTCAGCTGGCGGGCCACCCGGGACAGCTCCCTCTCGGTGCCGCCCGGCACCCCGCTGCTGGTGGAGCGCCCCGGCCTGGTGGTCGTCCCCGAGCCGGCCCGCACCCAGACCTACAGCCTGGCCAACACCGACAAGACCCACTACCGCTCCGTGACACCCCGCTCCCGCTAGCCCTCAGATCGAGGTAGGCGGCAGGGCTGGGTCAGCACGCCGACGGCGGACGGGCCCGTAGGGGCCGCCCGCCGTCGGTCGAGCCGGTCAGTTCTGGGCCGGGGTCTTCGTGGGGGTCAGCCGGTCCGGGGTGGCGTCCAGGCCGGAGATCCAGCCGGTGACGTTGCGGGCGACGTCCTGGGCGGTCAGGCCGAGGTCGGCGAGGATCTGCGCGCGGGTGCCGTGCGGGTGCCAGTCGGCCGGTACGCCCAGGTCCTTGAGCGGCACCCGGACGTCGGCGTCCCGCATGGCCTGGCCGAGGGCGTCGCCGACGCCGCCGACGCGGACGCCGTCCTCGACGCTGACCACGAGCCGGTGGCGGGCGGCCAGCTCGACCAGCTCGGCCGGGACCGGGCGGACCCAGCGGGGGTCGACGACGGTGACGCCGTAGCCCTGCTCGGCGACCCGGGCGGCGACCTCCATGCCCAGCTGGCCGAAGGAGCCGACGGCGACGAGCAGCACGTCGGTACGCGCCGACTCGGCCAGCACGTCGACCGGGCCGACCCGGCGCAGCGCCGGCAGATCCGCGGCGACCGTGCCGGTGGGAAAGCGCACGACGGTCGGGCCGTCGTCGACGGCCAGCGCCTCGCGCAGCTCCTCACGCAGCGTGGCGGCGTCCCGGGGAGCGGCGATCCGCAGGCCGGGCACCACGCCGAAGACCGACATGTCCCAGATGCCGTAGTGGCTGGGGCCGTCCGGGCCGGTGATGCCCGCCCGGTCCAGCACGAAGGTCACCGGCAACTTGTGCATCGCCACGTCCAGCAGGACCTGGTCGAAGGCCCGGTTGAGGAAGGTGGCGTAGACCGCGACCACCGGGTGCAGGCCACCGAGCGCCAGTCCGGCCGCCGAGGTGGCGGCGTGCTGCTCGGCGATGCCCACGTCGTACACCCGCTCGGGGTACTTGCGGGCCAGCTTGGCGATGCCGGTCGGCTCGGCCATGGCGGCGGTGATGCCCACCACGTCCGGGCGCTCGTCGGCGATGGCCAGCAGTTCGTCGGCGAAGACGTGCGTCCACTTGACCGCCGGGGCGGCCAGCAGCGCGCCGGTCTCCACGTCGAAGGCGCCGCCGGGGCCGTGCAGGCAGTCCGCCTCGTCCTCCTCGGCCGGGCGGTAGCCGTACCCCTTGCGGGTGACGGCGTGCACGATCACCGGTCCGCCGAAGTTCTTCGCCGCGCGCAGCGCCGACTCGACGGCCGCCACGTCGTGCCCGTCCACCGGGCCAACGTACTTGATGCCGAGGTCCTCGAACATCGCCTGCGGGGCGACCGCGTCCTTGATGCCCTTCTTGACCGCGTGCAGCACCTCGTACATCGGCTTGCCGACCAGCGGCGTGGAGCCCAGGGCGTCCTTGACCGTGTCGAGGACCTTCTCGTAGCCGGGGTTGAGCCGCAGCGAGGAGAGGTGGTCGGCGAGACCGCCGATGGTCGGCGAGTAGGACCGGCCGTTGTCGTTCACCACGATGACGAGGGAGTTGCCGGCGGTGGCGATGTTGTTCAGCGCCTCCCAGCACATGCCGCCGGTCAGCGCGCCGTCGCCGACCACGGCCACGACGCTGCGGGCCTCGCCCCGCAGGGCGTACGCCTTGGCCAGGCCGTCGGCGTAGGAGAGCGCGGTGGAGGCGTGCGAGTTCTCGATGAGGTCGTGCTCGCTCTCCGCCTGGCTGGGGTAGCCGGAAAGGCCGCCGCGCTGGCGGAGCTTGTCGAAGCCGGCCTGGCGCCCGGTGAGGATCTTGTGCACGTACGCCTGGTGGCCGGTGTCGAACAGGAGCCGGTCCCGGGGGGAGTCGAAGACGCGGTGCATGGCCAGCGTCAGCTCGACCACACCGAGGTTGGGCCCGACGTGCCCGCCGGTGCGGGAGACCTTGGCGATCAGGAAGTCCCGAATCTCCGCGGCGAGCACATCCAGCTCCTCGCCCGACATCCGCTTGACGTCCTGCGGACCGCGTACCGTCCCCAGCAACCGACCGTGGTTGGCCGTGTCCTCTTCAACGCTCATGACCGGAGAGTCTATCGGCCGTCCGACACTCCGCAGCCTGGCCCGAGCCGCGCGCACCGCAGCGGGCCGCTGAGCGCCTGGTCAGGGCCGATCCACAACGGGCGCGTCGGCCGGCAGCAGGAGCCCCACCAGCTCGACGTGCTGGGTCATCGGAAAAAGGTCGAAGCCGCGCAGCGCGGCCAGCCGCCAGCCCAGCTCGGCGAAGGTGCGCACGTCCCGGGCGAAGGCGGCCGGGTCGCAGGCCACGTACGCGACCGCCCGCGGACCGGCGGCGGCCAGCGCGCGCACCACCGGGGCGCCGGCGCCCGAGCGCGGCGGGTCGAGCACCACCACGTCGACCGGGCCGGTGATCCGTCGGCGGGCCAGCGCGGTCTCCACCCGTGCCGCCACCACCTCCACGCAAGGCAGGTCGGCCAGGTTCTCCCGGGCGGCGGCGACGCCCTGTTCGGCAGCCTCCACCAGGGTCACCCGACCGGACGCGCCGACCCGGGCGGCCAGCCCGGCGGCGAACAGCCCGGCGCCGCCGTAGAGGTCCCAGGCCCTCTCGCCCGGACGCGGATCGAGCAGTTCCAGCACGGCCGTGGACAGGGTGTCCGCCGCGGCCGGGTGCACCTGCCAGAAGGCGGACGCGGGCAGCGCCCACTCCCGCCCGGCGGCCACCTCGCGAACCTCGGTCGGCCCGCTCACCGGCGTGGCCACCCCGTCGCGGACCTCGGCGACGCTCACGTCCCCGCCGGTGCTGGCGACGGTCTCCACCGCCTCGGCCGCCGGCCAGCGCGTCCCGGTCGGGGTGAGCACCGGCAGCTGCTGGATGGCCGGGTGGGCGATCCGGCAGCGGTCGATCGGCACGACCTCGTGCGAGCGGTGCTTGAGCAGGCCGGCGCGGTCCGCGGCGTCGACCGCGTAGCGGACCCGCGAACGCCAGCCCAGCAGCCCGCCCGGCAGCGCCTCGACCTGGACGCCGAGCCGGTCCAGCTCGGCGTCGTTGAGCCCGCCGAGGCGGACCAACTGCTCGCGCACCACTGCGGTCTTCCAGGCCAGCTGCGCGTCCGGGGAGACGTGTTGCAGATCGCAGCCGCCGCAGGCGCCCGGCCTCGCGTACGGGCAGGGCGGCTCCACCCGGTCCGGTGAGGGGTCCAGCACGGTCACGGCGTCGGCCCGGACGAACCCCCGGTGCACCTCGGTGACCTCCGCGATCACCCGCTCGCCGGGCAGCGCGTGCCGGACGAACACCACCTGCCCGTTTACCCGGGCCACGCAGTGCCCGCCGGGGGCGACCGCGTCGACGGTCAGCTCGACGCGCTCCGCCTCCGCCAGGCCACGTTCGGCCCCGACGGGTGGCGAGGCCGCCGCGGTCCGCTCAGTCACGGCCGTTCCCGACCGTTTCGCTCTCCACCGGGCCGGACTCGTCCGGCGGCGGCGCGGTGACGGCCGGGGGCACGGTGCCCCGTGGCCCGCGCGCCGGGGTACGGGAGAGCGTGGCGTCCAGCCGGTCCAGGTTCTTGCTCGCGGTCGAGGCGAGCTGCCACGGAACGCTGACCACCATCACCCCCGGTTCGAAGAGCAGCCGGCCCTTGAGGCGCAGCGCGCTCTGGTTGTGCAGCAGGTTCTCCCACCAGCGCCCCACCACGTACTCGGGGATGAAGACGGTGACGACGTCGCGCGGTGACGTACGACGGGTCGAGGCGACGAAGTCCAGGATCGGCCGGGTGATCTCCCGGTACGGCGAGTCGACAACGGTGAGCGGGATCGCCATCTCCCGCCGCTCCCAGTCGGCCTGCAGGTCGCGGGTGTCCTTCTCGTCCACGTTGACGGTCACCGCGGTCAGCGTGTCCGGCCGGGTGGCCCGGGCGTACGCGATGGCCCGCAGCGTCGGCTGGTGCAGCTTGCTGACCAGCACGATCGCGTGGTTCCGGGCGGGCAGCACGGCCCGGCCCTCGTCCGGTGGGGTCAGCTCGGTGGCGACCCGGTCGTAGTGCCGGCGGATGGCCAGCATCAGCGCGTAGATCACGGCCATCGCCGCGATCGCGATCCAGGCGCCGAGCAGGAACTTGGTGATCAGCACGATCACCAGCACCGTGCCGGTCAGACCCATGCCGAAGGTGTTGATGGCCCGGGAGCGGTGCATCCGCTTGCGCGCCTCCGGGTCCCGCTCGGTGCGCAGGCGTCGGTTCCAGTGTCGAATCATGCCGGCCTGGGAGACGGTGAACGAGACGAAGACGCCGACGATGTAGAGCTGGATGAGGCGGGTCACCTCGGCCTGGAACCCGACGATCAGCACGATCGCGAAGAGGGCCAGGGAGGTGATGCCGTTGGAGAAGGCCAGCCGGTCGCCCCGGGTGTGGAACTGGCGGGGCAGGTAGCGGTCCTGGGCGAGGATCGAGCCGAGCACCGGGAAGCCGTTGAACGCGGTGTTCGCGGCCAGGAAGAGGATGAGCGCGGTCATCCCGGCCACCACGTAGAGCAGGAACGAGCCGGAGCCGAAGACCGTCTCGCCGAGCTGGGTGGTCACCGTCTTCTGCACGTACCCCTCGGGGCCCGAGACGATCTGCAGGGCCGGGTCCTCGACGAACTGCAGGTGGGTCAGCCGGGCCAGCCAGATGATCCCGACGAGCAGGCTCACCGCGATCGCGCCCAGCAGCAGCAGCGTGGTGGCGGCGTTGCGGCTCTTCGGCGCCTTGAACGCGGGCACGCCGTTGGAGATCGCCTCCACGCCGGTGAGCGCGGCGGCGCCCGAGCTGAACGTCCGTAGCAGCAGGAAGACCAGCGCGAAACCGGTCACACTGTGCTCGGCCTGGATGACCAGATCGGCGCTGGGCGCACGGAGGTCGTCACCCAGCACGAAGACGCGAAACAGCCCGGTGAGCAGCATTCCGCCCATCACGATCACGAAGCCGTACGTGGGGATGGCGAACGCGGTGCCCGACTCGCGCAGCCCGCGCAGGTTGACGGCGGTCAGCAGGACCACCGCGAGCACCGCGATCATGACCTTGTGAGTGGCCACGAACGGCACCACCGAGCCGAGGTTCGCCACGCCGGAGGAGACCGACACGGCCACCGTGAGCACGTAGTCGACCAGCAGGGCGCTGGCCACCCCGACCCCGAACTTCGGCCCGAGGTTGACCGTGGCCACCTCGTAGTCGCCGCCGCCGGAGGGGTAGGCGTGCACGTTCTGCCGGTAGCTGGCCACCACCGTGAGCATCACCACGACCACCGCGAGGGCGATCCACGGGGAGAACAGGAACGCCGAGGCCCCGGCGATGGACAGGGTCAGCAGGATCTCGTCAGGCGCGTACGCGACGCTGGACAGCGCGTCGGAGGCGAACACGGGCAGCGCGATGCGCTTCGGCAGGAGGGTGTGCTGCAGACGGTCGGACCGGAACGGTCGACCGAGCAGCAGTCGCTTCAGCAGCGAGGTGGGTCTGGCCACGAACGCCAAGGGTACGACCACCACGGTGAGAACGCGGGGGTGGGCGATCACCGCCGGCCGACCGGACGCGGTACGGTCGGTCCCGCTGTCGACCCGGACGTGGCAGGCTCGGACTCGGAGCCACCGGCGGCGAAAGGGCCAGCGGCAGCGGTACGCACCTTGGGAGGGACAGCGTGCACGTCGTGATCATGGGATGTGGCCGGGTCGGGTCGACCCTCGCCCACAGCCTGGAGTCCCGGGGGCACTCGGTGGCGGTGATCGACCAGGACGCCGACGCCTTCCGCCGGCTCGGCCCCGACTTCGCCGGGATCACGGTGACCGGGGCGGGCTTCGACGGCGAGGTGCTGCGCCAGGCCGGCATCGAGCGCGCGGACGCCTTCGCGGCCGTCTCCAGCGGCGACAACTCCAACATCATCTCGGCGCGGTTGGCCCGTGAGACGTTCGGCGTGTCCCGGGTCGCGGCCCGGATCTACGACCAACGCCGGGCCCAGGTCTACGAGCGCCTCGGCATTCCCACGGTGGCGACGGTGCGCTGGACGGCCGACCGGATGCTGCGGCACCTCGTGCCCGAGGGCAACGTGGAGATCTTCCGCGACCCGACGAGCACCGTGTCGATCGTCGAGGTGCCTGTGCACAAGGAGTGGATCGGCCGGCCGGTACGCGTCCTGGAGGAGGCATCCGGCGCGCGGGTGGCCTACCTGATCCGCTTCGGCATCGGCACGCTGCCCACCGCGTCCACCGTCGTACAGGAGGGCGACCAGGTTTTCATGCTGGTCAGCGACGACATCGTGGCGACGGTCACGTCGGTGGCGGCGACCCCGCCGGAAGGGGGGCACTGAGCCATGCGGATCGCCATCGCGGGCGCCGGCAACGTGGGCCGTTCGATCGCCCAGGAGCTGATCGAGAACGGCCACCAGGTGATGCTGATCGAACGGCAGCCGAAGATGCTCCGGCCGGACCGGGTTCCGGCCGCCGAGTGGGTGCTCGCCGACGCGTGCGAGGTGGCCAGCCTGGAGGAGGCCAACGTCGCCGGCTGCGACGTGGTGGTCGCGGCCACCGGTGACGACAAGACCAACCTGGTGCTGTCGCTGCTGGCCAAGACCGAGTTCGCGGTGCCCCGGGTGGTGGCCCGGGTCAACCGGGCGGAGAACGAGTGGCTGTTCACCGAGCAGTGGGGCGTGGACGTCGCGGTGAGCAAGCCGCGGGTGATGGCCGCCCTGGTCGAGGAGGCGGTCACCGTCGGCGACCTGGTCCGGCTGATGACCTTCCGGCAGGGCGAGGCGAACCTCGTCGAGATCACCCTCCCGCCGACCGCTCCCTACGTCGGTCAGCCCCTGCACGCGGTGCCGCTGCCCCGCGACTCCGCCCTGGTGGCGATCCTGCGCGGCAAGCGCGTCCTGGTGCCGAGCCCGGACGACCCCATCGAGGCCGGCGACGAGCTGATCTTCGTCTGCACCGCCGAGGTGGAGGACGATGTCCGCGCGGTCATCCTCGGCCCGGACAGCGTCGAGCGGACCCGCGGCTCACACTGAGCCGCCGGGCGCGGGCGCTCAGGCGCCGGGCAGCGGGGTGGGTTGCGGCTCCCGGGTGACCCGGCGCACCGTCCAGACGGTGATGAGCAGCAGCAGCGCGTACGGCGGGTAGCCCAGCGCCAGCCGGGCCACGCCCAGCGCGGTGTCCTGGTGGGCCAGGTAGAGCCCGGCCTGCACGCCCACCTTGGCGAGCCACACCACGCCCCAGAGCACGGTCAGCCGGGTGAAGACGCGCACCAGCTTCGGGTCGGTCCGCCACTCGGAGCGGCCCTTGGCGACCAGCACCGACCAGATCCACCCGACGAGGGGCTGCCGGACGGCCGCCGAGATCAGCAGGGCGATGCCGTAGCCGATGCCGTAGAGGATGCCGGGAAGGTAGAAATCCCGCTCGTCGCCGGTGCGCCAGGCGATGGCGGCGCCGATGCCGACGCCGAACAGCCCGTTGACCGCGTGCCGGATCGGCCGACGCTGAGCCAGCCGCAACCCGGCGATCAGTAGCGCGACGGCCACCGAGGCGATCACGGCGGGTCGCAGGTCGCCGATGATGTTGGCGAGCACGAAGACGACCACCGGGATGCTGGACTCGACCAGCCCCCGCCAGCCGCCGAGCTGGTCGGCCATCTGCTCGGCGATCGTGGGCAGCGGCTCGTCGTCCTGCGGAGGATCGGTCTCCGGCTGTGCTGCCCGGTGCTGTCCCGTCGTCATGCCCGGCCTTCCGTCCGCGGTGCCGTCACTTCGGCGAGTCCAGCTCGTAGTACGGGTTGTAGATGACCTTGCGGTCGTCGCGCATGGCCACCCGGCCGCGCGCGGTCAGGTGCCGCCCCGGCTCGATCCCGGAGATGTGCCGCCGGCCCAGCCAGACCAGGGTGACGACGTCGCTGCCGTCGTACAGGTCGGCCTCGAGGGTGGGCAGGTTGGTGCGCGGCGTGTAGACCACGGTGCGCAGCCGACCGGCGACCGAGACCACCTGGCCCCGGGAGCACTGCTGGGCCAGGACACCGCCGCACTCGGCGCTCTCCTGCCGCAGCTCCTGCGCGTCGATCTCGGCCTCGCTGGCGGTGAACCGTTGCAGGATGCGCCGCAGCGACACCCGGCTCTCGTCGGTCGTCATGACCTCCGCGTCACCCTCTCCACGCTCGCCGACTCTGGCCGGCACCGCCCAGCTCCGGCGACGCCGGAACCGTCCCGCCAGCGTACGCCGACGGGGCCGGTTCCGGCGGGCCGGTGGGCGCTCGGTCAGACCTGGCGGGGCTCGGCGGCGGCGGACGTGGCGCCGCCCTCGGCGTCGGCCTGGTCGGCGATCTCGCGGGGCAGTCGCAGCGGCAGCGGCTCACGCACCGGTTTCGCCTCCTGGCCACGGTCGACCACCAGGCCGTCCAGGCACTCGGCGAGCGGCCCGGCGCTGGCCGGGTCGGTGGCCACCGGGCCCTGGAAGACGCCCCGGACCATCCAGCGCGGCCCGTCGACGCCGACGAACCGCAGGTTCGTCGGGCCGTCCGGGGTGCGCACCTGGGCGTGCAGCTCCGGGCCGTACTCGCCCTCGACCTCCTGGGCGGCGGCGCCGTCGCTCAGCAGCGACTGCCGGATCTCCTCGCGCACCTCGTCCCAGATTCCCTCGGACCGGGGGGCGGCGAAGACGCCGAGCTGCAGCGCGTTGTCCCCGTGCACCAGCACCACCTGCTGGATCACGCCCTGCGGGTCGGCCTGCACCCGCACCTCCACCTCGGCCACCGCCGGGATGTGCAGGCTGCCGAGGTCGAGTCGCTGCACGTCGTCGTCGACCTCGGAGATGTCGTACGGCCCGCGCACGAGCGCCGGCGCCGACGTCCCGGTGCCCTCGTCGAGGACCTCGGTGGTCCGCTCGTCGCGGGTGTGCCGCCCGGCATCGGCCCGCTTTCGGGAGAAGATCACTGCGCCCACCCTCCGCTGTTCACAATCACCCTGCCACCTCTTCCGTCTGCCCGTGGCCCGGCTCGGCCGGCCGCTGGTCGGCCCACTCCTGGCCGGCCGGTGACGGCACCAGCTGAGCGTGCCCGCCGGTCGAGCCGTGCCCGCCGGTCCCGCGCGCGGACCCGGGCAGCTCGGCCACCGGCTCGAACCGCGCCCGCGCGACCCGCTGGACCACGAGCTGGGCGATCCGGTCGCCACGGGAGATCTTCGCGGGCGTGTCCCGATCATGGTTGATCAGGTTGACCATGATCTCACCCCGGTAGCCGGCGTCGACCGTACCGGGCGCGTTGAGCACCGTCACGCCGAGCCTGGCCGCCAGGCCGGACCGCGGATGGACCAGGCCCACGAAGCCGTCCGGCAGGGCGACGGCCACGCCGGTGGGCACCAGGGCCCGACCGCCGGGCGGCAGCTCCACGTCCGCGGCGGCCACCAGGTCGGCCCCGGCGTCGCCGGGATGGGCGTACGTGGGCAGCGGCAGCTCGGCATCGAGCAGCCGTACGGGCACGGGTACGACGTCGGTCACGGGTCCCCTCTTCGTCCGGTTGTCTCCGGTGACCCTGCCATCCTGCCGGTTGGCCGGCCCGCCGTGCGCCGTACCCTCGCAGGAGTGAGCATGTCGCCCTCCCCGTCCGCCGATCGGCCGCCGGTCCCGGCCCGTCCGGCGTACGCCGAACGGCTGGACCTGCCCTGGTGGCTGTGGCTGACCGGGCTGGTGGCCGCCGCGCTGCTGGCCGTCGAGATCTGGATGGGCGGCCCCGGCGTCCGCGCCTGGCTGCCCTTCGCGGTGCTGCTGCCGGTCAGCGCCGCCGGGCTGTGGTGGCTGGGCCGGATCCGCGTCGCGGTCGCTGACTCCGAGCTGCGGGTGGACGACGCCCGACTGCCGGTGCGCTTCGTGGCCGACGTGATCCCGTTGGATGTGGCCGGTCGCCGTGAGGTGCTCGGGGTGGGCGCGGACCCACTCGCCTTCGTGGTGCAGCGGCCCTGGATCGGGGGCGCCGTGCAGGTGGTGCTCGACGACCCGGCCGACCCGACCCCGTTCTGGGTGGTGAGCACGAGGCGTCCGGTCGAGCTGGCCGAGGCGGTGCTGGCCGCGCGGGACGCCGGCCGGCCGGCCGACCGTACGGCCGGCGAGCCGGGCTGACCGACGCCGACGACCCCGCTCAGGTGCCCGTCGGCGGGCCGGGCAGGGCCGGCGGCGGCGCCGGCCGGGCGATGCCGCGACGGCGCAGGTCCACCTGGAGCTGGTCGGCCATCTGCCGGGTGGCCCGGCGGTTGAGGAAGCTGGCCACCGCCGCGCCGGTCAGGAACGGCCCGAGCGTGGTGAGGTTGCGCCCGAATCGGCGCAGCAGCATGTCCCGCATCTCCTTGCGGGCGGCGGTGCCGAGCACCGCGCCCACCCCCACGCCGGGCACCATCGGGTTGACCCCGCGCTGGGTGGCCCAGGAGTGCACCAGGGCCACCGCTCGTTGACTGCCGGCGCCCGGCAGCGACACGCCGTGGATCTCGTGCAGCTCACCGATCAGTTTCAGCTCCACCGCCACGACGGCGACGGTCTCGGCGGCGAGCAGCACGGGCGCGGAGAGCAGGGTGGGTGCGACGGTCCATTCGACGGCGGCGACTCCGCCGCCGGCCGCGCCGATCCCGGCGGTGGCACGGGAGGCGTTGCGGATCAGTCGCTCGGCCAGGGCGGCGTCGTCCAGGCCGGGAAAGTGTCGACGCAGGGTGGCCAGGTCCCGCACCGGTACGTGCGGGGCGATCTCGGCCACCGTGTCGGTCATCCAGCGCACGGCGGCGCGGGGCTTGAACAGGTCGGAAATACCGCGGCTGCGGGCCTGTCCCACCATCCGGGTGAGCAGTTGCCGCCGCCGGGCCGGCTCGATGTCGTCCGCGGTCAACGCCGCGACGGTGGCGCCGAGGTCGTCCGCGCCGTCGTCGGTGGTGTCGCCTCGATCGCTCATGGGTCGGACCTCCCGGTGGTGTGGCTACCCGCTACGAGTCAAGCAGGTACCCACCGGCGTCGCACGCCTACACCGGTAGCGGCGGCCCCGATCAGGAGGCCGCCGCCGGTGTCGTGAGTGTCAGACGCACTCTCGGCAGATCAGCTCGCCGTTGCGCTCGACCGCCAGCTGGCTGCGATGGTGGACCAGGAAGCAGCGGGCGCACCGGAACTCGTCCTGCTGCATCGGTAGCACCTTGACAGTGAGCTCCTCGTCGGCCAGGTCGGCACCGGGCAGCTCGAAGCTCTCGGCGACCTCGGCCTCGTCGACGTCCACCGCGCCCGACTGTGAGTCGACGCGCCGTGCCTTGAGCTCTTCCAGGCTGTCCTCGCCGAGGTCGACCTCGTCGCGACGCGGGGCGTCGTAGTCGGTGGCCATCGGATGTCACTCTCCCATATCGATGTTGTCGCTTCCGGTTGTAACGCCGGACGACGCTGTTTCGGTTCCGCTGGCCGGCAACCACTTGTGTCGGGCACCCGACCCGCGGGACCGTACGGGTCGGGACCGCTGGGGCCACTCCCCTGCGAGCGCGGAACCTTACCCCCCCTTGGGCGAGGCATGTATACCGCCCTTGCGGCTGAGATGTACGCCCCCGCACGCGAAGTTGTTCCCAATGTGATTCAGGCGACACGAAGATAGGGGTAGTAGTACCCGGTTCAGGGTCGGCGCGCCGGCATGTCGGACTGTTTCCACGCGACGGCCGGACAACCGTTAACCTCAGCGGCGTATTCGACGGCCGGCGGTCAGTGCGATCGTTGGCGGCCGCCGCCACCCACCTGAGGTCCCGGGAGCGCCCAGATGAGTTTTGCGCGAGTGCGAGCACTCGTCGTCGTCGGCCTGCTGGGGGTCCTGGCCCTGGCCTTCGTGATCACCGCGATCGTCCGTGACAGCCAGGGCGAGGCCGGCGCGGCGGGCGGCTGCCCGGACGGTTGGCCGTTGGCCGACGTCACCCTGCACGAGCCCAAGGACGTCAAGATCAACGTCTTGAACGCGACCGACGAGCCGGGCCGGGCGGGCACCGTCGCCGACGACTTCCGCAACCGCAAGTTCCAGGTCAAAAAGGTTGGCAACGCGCCCAAGGGCATCGACGACGTCGCCGTGCTGAAGTTCGGCCCCAAGGGCGTCAGCTCCGCCCACCTGCTCAAGGCGTACTTCCTCAACCAGGCCGAGCCGGTCTACGACGAGAAGCGCACCGACGACACCGTGGACGTGGTGTTGGGCAACGGCTTCCAGCAGCTCGCCACCACCACCGAGGTCAACCAGTCCCTGGGCGACCTGGGCCCACCTGTCGCGCCGGCGGGCGCCTGCCCGTCCCCCGCCGCCAAGAAGAAGTGACGGTGGGGCCGGTGTGCCCCTGACCCGGTGGTCAGGGGCCGCCGGAGGCGTCCAGGGCGGCCAGCCGGTCGTGCAGCCCGGCGAAGAGGGCCGGTGGGGCCGCGATGACCAGGTCCGGGCCGGCCGGGTGACCGGCCAGGCCCGCGACCCGCACGCCCGCCTCGGCGGCGATCAGGCCGCCGGCGGCCTGATCCCAGGCCGACAGACCCTTCTCGAAGTACGCGTCCAGCCGCCCCTCCGCCACCAGGCAGAGGTCCAGGGCGGCGGCGCCGAGGCGGCGGATGTCCCGCACCGACGCGATCAGTCCGGCCACCACCGACGCCTGGTGCGCCCGCCGGCCGGCGTCATAGCCGAAGCCGGTGCCGACCAGCGCCTGCCCCAGGTCCGTCTCGCCGGAACAGCGCAGCCGGACGCCGTCACGCCAGGCGCCGCCACCAGCGGTGGCGGTCCACTCCTCGCCGGTGTGCACGTTGCGCACCACGCCGGCGACCACCACCCCGTCCACCTCGGCGGCCAGCGACACCGCGCTGTACGGCAACCCGTAGAGGTAGTTCACGGTGCCGTCGATCGGGTCGACGATCCACCGCACGCCGCCCGGCTCCGCCGGACCGGTGTCCTGGGTGCCGTACTCCTCGCCCAGGACCGCGTCCCCCGGCCGCAGCGCGCGCAGCGCGTCGAGGACCTGCCGCTCGACGGCCCGGTCAGCCGCCGTGACCACGTCGGTGACCGTGCTCTTGGTCGCCGCCACGGAGACGCCCTCGACCCGCATCCGGTACGCGGTGGCCGCGGCGTCCCGCGCCACGTCGAGCGCGATCGCCAACAGTTCCCGCGGTGTCGGCGCCGAACGGTCCATTCCAGGGTCCCCTTCCCGTACGACCGGGGCGTTCCGGGCCGTGCGCGAGTATCATCCTTACAAAGTCCACATCTGCGCCGAATCGGCGGTCCCGCTGCCGTTACGCCGTGCGGCGCAGGATGATCGCCGCAGACGGCGTTACAATTCACCCCTGCCCACGCGCCACGGACCGCCGACCACCGGCCGGCCCGGGACACGGGGGTCCCTCAACCACATCGCCCGGCCCGGTTGCCCCACGCTGTGCCGGACGACCCGGCCGTGCCCGCTCTTCGCCTCCGGAAGGTCATTCGTGACAGAACCCCGCCAGCCCGGCGCCGACGTTCGCTCGCTCACCGACACCCTGATCGCCCACGCGCAGAGCGCCGGTGGTCAGCTCACGTCGGCCCAGCTCGCGCGCACCGTCGAGACCGCCGAGGTGACTCCGGCCCAGGCCAAGAAGATCCTGCGGGCGCTCTCCGAGGCGGGAGTGACCGTTGTGGTGGACGGCTCGGCGAGCACCCGCCGCCGGGTCGCCGCGGCCCGCTCGACGACCCCCGCGTCCCGGGCCACCACCGCCAAGACCACCAAGAAGGCCGCCGCGCCCGCCCCGAAGCAGGCGCCCGCCTCCGACGAGGCGCCGTCGACCCCGGCACCGCGCAAGGTGGCCGCCCGCAAGGTCGCCGGCAGCACCGCCGAGGGCGGCGCCGCCGCAGTCACCCCGGCGAAGGCGACCAAGTCCACCCGCGCCACCAAGGCGACGGTCGCCGCGGCGGCCGGAGCCAAGCCGGTCAAGGCCGGCGGCAAGGCCAAGGGCGAGGGCGCCGAGGGTGAGATCGACCCCGAGGAGCTCGCCGCCGCCATCGAGGACGTGGTGGTGGAGGAGCCGGCCGAGCTGGCCCAGGCCGCCGAGACCGACGCCGCCGCGTCGGCCACCGACAACGACTTCGAGTGGGACGACGAGGAGTCCGAGGCGCTCAAGCAGGCCCGGCGCGACGCCGAGCTGACCGCCTCCGCCGACTCCGTCCGGGCGTACCTGAAGCAGATCGGCAAGGTCCCGCTGCTCAACGCCGAGCAGGAGGTGGAGCTGGCCAAGCGGATCGAGGCCGGGCTCTACGCCGCCGAGCAGCTGCGCGCGGCCGACGAGGGCGAGGAGAAGCTCGCCCGGGAGATGGTCCGCGACCTGGGCTGGATCTCCCGCGACGGCGAGCGCGCCAAGAACCACCTCCTCGAGGCAAACCTCCGTCTGGTCGTCTCCCTGGCCAAGCGGTACACGGGGCGCGGCATGGCCTTCCTGGACCTCATCCAGGAGGGCAACCTCGGCCTGATCCGCGCGGTCGAGAAGTTCGACTACACCAAGGGCTACAAGTTCTCCACGTACGCCACCTGGTGGATCCGGCAGGCGATCACCCGCGCCATGGCCGACCAGGCCCGCACCATCCGCATCCCGGTGCACATGGTCGAGGTCATCAACAAGCTCGGCCGCATACAGCGCGAGCTGCTCCAGGACCTGGGCCGTGAGCCCACGCCGGAGGAGCTGGCCAAGGAGATGGACATCACACCGGAGAAGGTGCTGGAGATCCAGCAGTACGCCCGGGAGCCCATCTCGCTGGACCAGACCATCGGCGACGAGGGCGACAGCCAGCTCGGTGACTTCATCGAGGATTCCGAGGCTGTGGTCGCCGTCGACGCGGTCTCGTTCTCGCTCCTGCAGGACCAGCTCCAGCAGGTGCTGCAGACGCTCTCCGAGCGTGAGGCAGGTGTGGTACGCCTGCGCTTCGGCCTGACCGACGGTCAGCCGCGGACGCTGGACGAGATCGGTCAGGTCTACGGGGTGACCCGGGAGCGGATCCGGCAGATCGAGTCCAAGACGATGTCCAAGCTGCGTCACCCGTCCCGGTCGCAGGTTCTCCGGGATTACCTGGACTGAGCCGGTTTCGTCAACCGAACGTGTCGTTTTGACCACCTGGTGTGCAACGCCAGATGGTGATCGTCCGGATGCACGAATGTGATCGTTGACGTGGCACCCTGGGTTCACGGCACACTGTCCCTGCCATGTGTGACCTCGGTCCCCCGCGGGCACACAGGGAAGGCAAGGCCCGGCATGGGTGTTGCACGATAGGTGAGCAACGACCGAAGAGATTGTTCATCGGTGACGACCAGAGGAGGAAGGCGATGACCCCGACCCTCACGCCGCCGCCCGAGACGGTGGCTCCCCCAGCCGCCGATGAACGGTGCGACCGCTGCAATGCTGCCGGCAAGCTCCGGATCACTCTCTCGGGTGGGAGCGAGTTGGTGTTCTGTGGGCACCACGCGAACAAGTACGCGGAGGATCTCGTGAAGATCACCGTCCGGTTCGCGACGGACCCCGAGTTCAGCTGGCGTGGCGCCGATCTGATGGCGAACTGAGTCCGCAAACCGACATAGCCGGCCGGAGGCACCCCACGGGGCGCCTCCGGCCGGCTTTTCACTTTTGCCCAACCGCGCCCCGCGACTCACCGGCGTCGCACACTCGGTGCACGCAGGCTAGAGGGTCTGCACGGTGGCGATACGTTCCTCGAGCTGCTCGATGGTGGCCTGGGCGCTCGGCGGGCCACCGCAGAGCCGGCGCAGCTCGGCATGGATCTTGCCGTGGGGTTGGCCGGTGCGGTGGTGCCGGGCGGCCACCAGAGCGTTCAGTTGGCGCCGGAGCGCCACGCGGCGTTGGGCGGCACTCAGGGGTACCGGTGGCGCCGCGGTGGCCGCAGCGGCCGGCTGAGCGGCCCGCTCGGCGGTACGGCGGCGCTGGGCGGCGAGTTGGTCGGCCTGCCGCTTGGTGAGCAGCAGGGAGACCTGATCGGCGGTGAGCAGGCCGGGCAGACCGAGGTACTCCTCCTCCTCGGGGGTGCCGGCCTGGGCGGCGGTCCCGAACGACGCACCGTCGAAGATCACCTGATCCAGTTCGGCGGTGGCCGAGAGCGCGGCGAACCGCTTCTCCAGCTCCCCGCTGGCCTGGTCGTCGCGCTGCGCGCGTTCCAGCAGGTCGTCGTCGAAGCCGTCGGAGTCCTTGGGTTTGCCCAGGACGTGGTCCCGCTCGTTCTCCATCTCGCTGGCCAGCCCGAGCAGGTGCGGCACGCTGGGCAGGAAGACCGACGCGGTCTCGCCGGGGCGGCGGGCCCGCACGAACCGGCCGATCGCCTGGGCGAAGTAGAGCGGGGTGCTGGCGCTGGTGGCATAGACACCGACCGCCAGTCGCGGGATGTCGACCCCCTCGGACACCATCCGCACCGCGACCAGCCACCGCTGGTCGGACGCCGCGAACGTCGCGATCCGCGCGGACGCGCCCTGGTCGTCGGAGAGCACCACGGCGGCCTTCTCGCCGGTCACCTGCTCGATGAGCTTGGCGTACGAGCGGGCGGTCTGCTGGTCGGTGGCGATGATCAGGCCACCGGCGTCGGGCATGCCGGCGTTGCGCAGCACGGTGAGTCGGGCATCGGCGGCCCGCAGCACCTGCGGCATCCAGTCCCCCGCCGGGTCCAGGGCGGTACGCCACGCCTGCGCCACCAGATCCTGGGTCATCGGCTCGCCGAGGCGGGCCGCCAACTCGTCCCCCGCGTTGGTGCGCCAGCGGGTCTCCCCGGAGTACGCGAGGAAGAGCACCGGCCGGACGACTCCGTCGCGCAGCGCGTCGGCGTAGCCGTAGACCGAGTCGGCGTGGGAGCGCAGCAGCCCGTCACCGCCCCGCTCGTAGGTGACGAACGGGATCGGGTTGTCGTCGGAGCGGAACGGCGTACCGGTGAGCATCAGCCGGCGTACGGCGGGCTCGAAGGCGTTCTTGACGCCGTCGCCCCAGGAGCGGGAGTCGCCGGCGTGGTGGATCTCGTCGAGGATGACCAGGGTGCGGCGGGTCATGGTGCGCCGCCGGTGCACCTGCGGGGCCATCCCCACCTGGGCGTAGGTGACCACCGCGCCGTGGAAGTCGGCCGCCGAGTGCACGTCGGCGTTGCGGAACGCGGCGTCGAGCTGAATGCCCACCCGGGCCGCGGACTCGGCCCACTGGTTCTTCAGGTGCTCGGTGGGCGCGACCACGGTGACCGCCTCGACGGTGCCGTCGCCGAGCAGTTCGGCGGCGATCCGCAGGGCGAAGGTGGTCTTGCCGGCGCCCGGCGTGGCGACCGCGGTGAAGTCCTCGGAACGCCGGCGCAGGTACTCCACCAGGGCCTTGCGCTGCCAGGCACGTAGTGCCGGGAACGTCTCGAGCACCGGCGTCCGGGCTGCCACGCGAAAGCTCCTCTCCGACCGCACGAGGGCGGACACCGGGCGAGGGCCACGAGTACCGCCGCCCATGAAAACGCCTCCGCGCAGAAGCTGCCGCGAAGGCCGACTCAGCATAACCAGCGCGGGCCCGCGGGCCCAGGCGACACCACGCCTGTCACATTCACCACCGGAGCACGGTAGGCCTCACCACTCCCGGTCGGCACGCGGATCGGCCCCCCTCGCGTGCGGTGGCCGCAGCGTCGCCACCGGGGCGGACCAGCGGCGGCGCAACGCGATCAGGCGCAGCCCGACCACCCCGACAGCTGCGGCGGTGAGTGGTGCCGGCCCGGTGTGGCCGGTGACGTACAGCAGCGCCACCGCGACCGATCCGGCCAGGGCGGCCACCGCGTAGATCTCCCGGCGCAGCACCACCGGGATCTCGGCGGTCAGCAGGTCCCGACCGAGCCCGCCGCCGATCGCGGTGAGCATGCCGATCAGGCAGGCGCCGACCGCCGGCACCCGGGCGTCGAGCGCCTTGAGCGTGCCGGTGACGGTGAACAGACCGAGGCCCGCCGCGTCGAGCACCAGCACCGTGGTGCGCAGTCGGGCGAGCTGCGGGTGCAGCCAGAAGACGGCGAGCGCGGTGACCGCCGCGGTGGCGGCGTACCGCCAGTCGGCGAAGGCGAGCGGCGGCACCTCGTCGATGACCAGGTCGCGGAGGATCCCGCCGCCGAGCGCGGCCACGAAGCCGACGAACGCGACGCCGAACAGGTCGAGTCGTTTGGCCACCGCCGCCGAGGCGCCGGAGGCGGCGAAGACCGCCACTCCGGTCAGGTCGGCGAGGAGCAGGGCGGTGGAGGTGGTCACCGCCGCAGGCTACGTCGCCGGCCGGAGCGCCGGCCGGGGTTCACTCGCGGTACGAGTCGTAGATCTCCTTGCACTTGGGGCAGACCGGCGAGCCCGGCTTGGCCGCCTTGGTGACCGGGAAGGTCTCCCCGCAGAGCGCGACGACGAAGGTGCCCATGACGGCACTCTCGGCGATCTTCTCCTTGCGGACGTAGTGGAACATCTCGGGACCGGTGTCGGCGTCCTTCAGTTCCGGACGCTCGAGAACCTCTGTGCTCACGTCTGCACCTCCAACCGTCAAGTTTGGCAGGTCATCACGGCCGGGTCCACTTGAGCCCGGCCGGGGTCCCACCCCGTACCGTGCCGGTGTGACTGACTTTCGCATCAGCTACGGCACCGAGGTCGCCGAAGCCCTGCGCGACGGCCGGCCCGTCGTCGCCCTGGAGAGCACCATCGTCTCGCACGGCCTGCCCCGTCCGCAGAACCTGCGGGTGGCCCGGGAGATCGAACAGGCGGTCCGGGACGCCGGGGCGGTGCCGGCGACGATCGGCATGATCGGTGGCGAGCTGGTGGTCGGCCTGGACGACGCGCAGCTGACCCGGCTGGCCACCGTCGATGGCGTGACGAAGCTCTCCGTCCGCGACCTGGCCGTGGCGTCGGCGACCGGCGCGGACGGCGCCACCACCGTGGCGGCGACCAGCGCGGTGGCCGCCGCCGCCGGGATCGGCGTGTTCGCGACCGGCGGCCTGGGCGGGGTGCACCGGGAGGCGGCGCACACCTTCGACGAGTCGGCGGACCTGGTCACCCTGGCCCAGACCCCGATCACGGTGGTCTGCGCCGGGGTCAAGTCGATCCTCGACGTGGGCGCGACGCTGGAGCGCCTGGAGACCCTCGGGGTCGCCGTCATCGGCTATCGCACCCGCCGGTTCCCCGGCTTCTATCTGACCGACGCGGGCTTCGACCTGGACTGGTCGGTGGACTCGCCGGAGCAGGTCGCCGCCGTGCTGGCCGCCCGGGACGGGCACGCCGTGCACCTCGGCGGCCTGCTCGTCGCCAACCCGCTGCCGGTCGACGAGCAGCTCGACCCGGAGCTGCACGACCGGACCCTCGCCGAGGGCCTGGCCCTGCTGGAGCGGGACGGGGTGACCGGCAAGGCCGTCACGCCGTACCTGCTGGCGCACTTCCACTCGGCCACCGAGGGCGCGAGCCTGGCGGTGAACGTCCGGATCATCCTGCGCAACGCCGACCTGGCCGCGCGCATCGCGGTCGCCGCGGTCGCCCGCACCTCCGCCGTCCCGGCATGACCCGTCCGGCCCGCGTGGTCGTCGTAGGGGACGTGATCACCGACGTGGTGGCGGTGCTGTCCGGGCCGCTCGCGGCCGGTTCGGACACCGGGGCCGAGATCAGTTTCGGCGGCGGCGGGCAGGCGGCCAACACCGCCGCCTGGATCGCCGCGCAGGGCGTGGCCGTCACGCTCGTCGGCGCGGTCGGCGACGACGACGCCGGGCGCGACCGGATGGCCGAGCTGGACCGCGCGGGCGTGGACTGCGCGATCGAGCGGGTGGTGGACGCCCCGACCGGCACGGTGATCGTGCTGGCCGCCGACGGCGAGCGGACCATGGTCACGTCGCGGGGCGCGAACCTCGCGTTGAGCGCCGAGCACGTGGAGAAGGCCCTCGCGGCAGTGCCCGACGCGGGGCATCTGCACCTGTCCGCGTACACCCTGTTGGACGCCGGGTCGCGCGGCGCGGGGTTGCGGGCGCTGGCCGCCGCCCGCGAGCGCGGGCTCACCACAAGCGTCGACGCGGCGTCCGCGGCGCCGCTGCGGCGGGTCGGCGCGCGGACCTTCCTGGGTTGGGTACGCGACGTCGACCTGCTGCTGGTCAACGCGGACGAGGCCACGGTGCTGGCCGGCGGGCTGGACCCGGCGGCACAGGGGCGGGCGCTGTCGGCGACGGCTCGGCGGGTGGTGGTCAAACGTGGCGCGGCGGGAGCGGTCTGGGTCGACCGCACGACGCCGGTCTGCACGGCTCCGGCCCGCCGGGTGGCGGTGGTGGACGTCACGGGAGCGGGAGACGCCTTCGCGGCCGGTCTGCTCACCGCGTGGCTCGCCGGCGCCAGCCCGACCGCGGCACTGAGCCGCGCCACCGACCTGGGCGCGCTGGCCGTCTCCACAGCCGGCGCACGGCCGCAGCCCTAAGGACGCCGCACTCACCGCGCGACCGTGACGGTCGAGCCCTGGCCCGCTCGCGGGTCAGGGCTCGACGTCGATGACCTTGTGCGGGCGCTCCTCGGCGGTGAGACTCATCGGCGGCGCCTCGTCCTGCCGCCGGGGATGGAACCGATTGGCCAGCCGGTGCTCCTCCTTCGGCGGCCGGTCGTTGGCCAGCAGCACGGCCAGCCACGGAATGAGCACCATGCCGAGGGCGCACAGCGGCAGCCAGACCCAGAGCAGTGGGGCGTTCGCGCCGACCAGGATCGCGCCGGCGATGATGCAGGCCACCCGGATACCCATCATGAGGACATAGCGGCGCTGACGGCTGGTGAGCTGATCATTCTGGCTGCGCGAGGCATCGGTGATCAGAATCGGCTGGTACGCCTGACGCTTCACCATGGACCTCCTCGGAGGGGATTACGCCCCATCCTGTCACCACGCAGGCGTGATCAGCGAAAATTGACCCAGCCCGGTCCGTGTTACGTGCGTGGTACGCTGCGCGGTGTGGGCAGCAGGTTCAGCTTCACCGACGAGGCGTTGGCCAACCTGAGGGTCTACGACGTCACACCCGGGGAAGTCTGGGAGGCGCTGCACAGCGCGCGGCGGGTGATCCGCCACCTGGGCGACGACGTGATGGTGGTCTACGCCGCCGCCCGGCGGGGCCGCCGCCTGGCGGTGCTGCTCGCCGAGGCCGACGGCACCGACAACGACTGGGACATCCTCTCCGCCCGCGAGTTGAGCGACGTCGAGTCCAAGCGCTACGACGAGGCCGTGCGGAGAGATCGCCGATGAGGAGGCCGTGACGATGCACCGTAACGACGCGACCAAGCAGTTCCACAGCGGCGACGACCGGCTCGCCGACCTGATCGACGACAGCCCGGCGGTGGACCTGCCCACCCCCGACACCGACGTGCCGATGGTGAGCCGATCGGTGCGGCTGCCGCTGGAGACCTACGAGCGGGTCCGCGCCGCCGCCGACGCCCGGGGCATCGGCGTCACCACGCTGATGCGGCAGTGGATCGACGCCGGCCTGGCCGACCTGGACGACTCCGCCACCGTCTCCCTCGCCGACGTCCGGCGGGCGCTGGCGTCGCTGGCCCACCCGACCGCCGCCTGAGCGTCAGCCCGCCGCAGCCTTCGCCGCCGCCTTCATCTGCTGCTTGTACTCCCGCACCCGGCGCAGCGAATCGGCGTCGGTGACGTCCGCCACCGACCGGTACGCGCCGGGATCGCCGTACCCGCCGGCCGCCTCCCGCCAGTTCTGCGGGGTCACCCCGAACCGCTTGCCGAGCAGGGCCACGAAGATCTGCGCCTTCTGCTTGCCGAATCCGGGCAGCCCGGTGACCCGCCGCAGCAGCTCGGGCCCGTCGGCGACGTCGGCCCAGAGCAGCGCGGCGTCGCCGTCGTAGCGCTCCACGAGCACCTGGCAGACCTCCTGGACCCGGGCCGCCATCGCCTTCGGGAACCGGTGCAGCGCGGGCGGCTGGGCGAAGAGCGCGACAAGCGCTTGCGGGTCGTAGCCGGCCAGCTCCGCCGCGTCCAGGTCGTGGCCGAGCCGCTGGGTGAGCACGTACGGCGACGAGAACGCCTTCTCCATCGGCACCTGCTGATCCAGGGTCATGCCGATGAGCAGGGCCAGCGGGCTCCGCTCCAACAGCCGGTTGGCCTCCGGATCGATGGGCAGCACGAGCGTCATACCTGCCATCTTGCCTGGCCCGCCGATCCGGGCGGACACCGACGCTCCGGCAGTCGCCCGGCGGGTGCTGCCGACGCGGGACGGGGCGAAAGGCAGGATGAGGGCGTGGACGAACACGACATGCTGCTCTCCCCCGCCGGCGTCGACGCGCTGCGGACCGCGCTGACCCGAACGGGGTTCACCAGCCACGGCATCGCCGAGCGGCTGGGCGCGCAGGCCACCGCCGCGGTCTCCCGCAACGACTACCGGGCCGCGCTGCGCGCCACCGAGGACGGCGACCCGCTCGGCACCCTGATCCGGGTGTTCATCTGCGACCAGACCGAGCCGGAGGCCGCGGTGGCTGCCGCGCTGGCGCCGCTGAGTCTTGCGGAGGCGCTGGCGGGCGGGCTGGTCGAGCGGTACGGCGACGGTCTGCGTGCCGGCGTCGACCTGGAGCCGTACGGCGACGACTGGTGGGTGCTCGCCGACGTGCCGGCCAGCGCCCGGCCGGGTCGTCCGCTGCACGCCGAGCACGTGCTGGGCATCGGCGGCGCCACCCAGACCCTGATCGGCGCGACCGTGCGCCGGCGGGTGGGCAGCGCGCTGGACCTGGGCACCGGCTCCGGCGTCCAGGCCCTGCACCTGGCCACCCACGCCGACACGGTGACCGCCACGGACCTCTCCGAGCGGGCTCTGCACTTCGCCGCGACCACCGCCGCTCTCAACGGCCAGGACTGGGAGCTGCTGCGGGGTGACCTGGTCGCCCCGGTGGCCGGCCGCCGCTTCGACCTGGTGGTGAGCAACCCACCGTTCGTGGTCGGTCCGGGCACCACCACGCACGTCTACCGCGACTCGGGACGGGTGGGTGACGCGATCGCCGCCGAACTGGCCGCCGCCGCCCCCGGCCTGCTCACCGAGGGCGGCACCATGCAGTACCTGGCGAACTGGGTGCACGTCGCCGGCGAGGAGTGGGACGAGCGGGTGGCCGGCTGGTTCGCCGGCACCGGCCTGGACGCCTGGGTGATCCAGCGCGAGGTGGCCGACCCGATGGCGTACGTCGACCTGTGGCTCACCGACGTCGGCGAGGGCGCCAACCCGCAGCGGGCGGCCGTCTGGCTGGACTGGTTCGACGCGCACAAGATCGAGGCGATCGGCTTCGGCATCGTGTCCCTGCGCCAGGGCGGGCACGCCGACCCGGTGGTCCGCGTGGAGGAACTGCGTCAGCGGGTCGAGCCGCCGCTGGGCGACCAGATCGACGCCTGGTTCGACCGCCAGGACTTCCTGCGGGTACGCGACACCGAGGCGCTGCTCGCCGAGCGCTACCGGGCCACCGACGGCCTCCAGCTGCGCCAGGAGGCCACCATGGGCGACGAGGGCTGGGCGGTGGACCGGCAGGTGCTCGCGATGCCGCACGGCCTGCGCTGGACCGAGGAGATCGACCCGCTGGTGCTGGCACTTGTCGGTGGGGCCGACGGCCGGCTGCCGCTGCGCGACCAGCTCGCCCTGCTCGCGGCGGCCCACGACGTCGAACCGGCGGAGATGGCGGAGGCCGCCGGGCCGATCGTCGCGCACCTGGTGGAGCGCGGCTTCATCGAACCGGTGACCGCGTGATGCCGGCGCTGTGCGGTGGCCCGCCGATGCCGGCGATGTGCGCGGTGGCGCGCTGATGCGGGCGGTGGTGCAGACCGTCGGGCGGGCCAGCGTGACCGTCGACGGTGAGGTGGTCGGCGCGATCGAGAACGGCCTGCTGGTGCTGCTCGGAGTGACCCACACCGACACCGCAGAGACCGCTCAGACGATGGCGCGCAAGGTGCACGAGCTGCGCATCCTGGACGGTGAACGGTCCGCCGCCGACACCGGCGCGCCGATCCTGCTGGTCAGCCAGTTCACCCTCTACGGCGACGCCCGCAAGGGACGCCGTCCGAGCTGGACGGCGGCAGCGCCCGCCGAGGTCGCCGAACCCCTGGTGACAGCGGTGGTCGACGCCCTACGCGAACGCGGAGCCACTGTCGAAACGGGCCGCTTCCGAGCTCACATGCTTGTGGAAAGCCTCAACATAGGCCCCCAAACCCTCCTCCTGGACCTCTAACCCCGCCCTCTTTCCGGTGATCAAGAGGTTTGCGTCAGAATCCGGCCCGAAAGTGACGCAAAGCTCTTGATCACCGGGGCAGCCGGGGGTCAGGAGAAGAGGCCTCGGCGGGACAGGGACTGGCGGAGCCAGGTGTCCAGTTCGGCGGTCCAGTCGGTGTTGTCGGCGGTGGCGTGCTCGACCGTGAACCGGCCGAAGGCGTCCCGGCCCTCGGTGAAGACGCCGCCGCGCCTGTCGACCTCCAGCACCACCTGCATCTGTCGCGCGTCGGCGATGAAGGTGACCTCCAACTGGTTGATCGAGCGGGCGTACTGCGGTGCCGGGCTGAACTCGATCTCCTGGTAGAAGGGCAACGTCTGCCGTACGCCGTAGAGGTGTCCACGCTCCACATCGGCGCGCGCGAACCGGAAGCCCAGCCGCAGCAGCGCCTCCAGCAGCCGCTCCTGAGCGGGCAGCGGGTGCACCGACACGGCGTCCAGGTCGCTCGTGTCGACCGCGCGGGCGACCTCCAGCTCGGTCCGCAGCCCCATCGTCATGCCGTGCAGGTGCTGCCCGTACAGCTCGGTGACGGGTGTCTCCCAGGGAACGTCGAAGCGGAACGGGAGATCGTGGCGCTGCCCCGGCTCCAGCCGGAACGCACCGGTGACCCGCTGGCGGTGGAACTCCTCGGTGGTGTCGTAGTCGTTGCCGCCGCTCTCCACCTCGACCCGGGTGACCAGGCCGAGCGTGACGTCGTCGATGTCGACCTGATGGTCGCCGCCGAGCACCTGGATGTGGCCCTCCAACTGCCCGCCGGGGCGGCAGTTCGGGTTGGCGAGCACCGTCTCGACCGAGGGGCCGCCGACCCCCATCGCCTTCATGAGCCGCTTGAAGACCACACCGTCCTCCATCGTCGGACCACGCCGACCCGGGGCGGCCGACCGTCCGCAACGTAGCCGGGCCGGGCACGCAACCGCCGGGATGACACACCGCGGCAACGATCCGGCCGGATTCCTGTCGGGTGCCCGATCGCCTCACTCCCGTTTCACGCCCTGCCCGCCAAGCTGTGTGTCACACCGGCACCACTGGGCCGGAGACACGGCACAGACGTGGACACGGGGAGAGACAGAGATGGTCCTGCAGATGACGGAACACCGGACGCGCCCGGCCACCAGCGCCGAGACCAACGGGGCCGCCGAGGCCCTCACCGACCTGGACGCCACCGACGAGCGCGGCATCTCCACCGACCTGGTCCGGGCGTACCTGAACGGGATCGGCCGGACGAAGCTGCTGACCGCGGCGCAGGAGGTCGACCTGGCCCGGCGGATCGAGGCCGGCCTGTTCGCCGACGAGAAGCTCGCCACCTGCACCCCGGTCTCCGAGGATCTGCGAGCCGACCTGGAGCTGATCGTCGCCGAGGGCCGCGCCGCCAAGGACCACCTGCTGGAGGCGAACCTGCGGCTGGTGGTCAGCATCGCCAAGCGCTACACCGGACGCGGGATGGCCTTCCTCGACCTGATCCAGGAGGGCAACCTCGGCCTCATCCGGGCGGTGGAGAAGTTCGACTACGCCAAGGGTTACAAGTTCTCCACGTACGCCACCTGGTGGATCCGGCAGGCGATCACCCGTGCCATGGCCGACCAGGCCCGCACCATCCGCATTCCCGTGCACATGGTCGAGCAGGTCAACCGGATGGTCCGGGCCCGCCGGGAACTGGCGGTGACGCTGGGTCGCGAGCCAGGAGTCGCCGAGGTCGCCCGGGCCCTGGACATCCCCGAGTTCCAGGTCATCGAGCTGATCTCGTACGACCGCGAGCCGGTCAGCCTGGACCAGGCCGTCGGCGACGACGGCGAGAGCGCGCTCGGTGACTTCGTGGCCTCGGTGGACCCGCGCACCGACCCGGGCGAGGGTGCCGCGCAGGGCGAGCTGCGCAACGAGGTGAGCATCGTGCTGGCCACGCTGTCGCAGCGGGAGCAGGCGGTCATCCGGCTCCGGTTCGGGCTGGACGACGGCCGGCAGCGCACCCTGGACGAGGTCGGCCGCGAGTTCGGCCTGTCCCGTGAGCGCATCCGGCAGATCGAGAAGGTGACGTTGCTGAAGCTGCGCGCTCCGGAGCGGGCGCAGCGCCTGGAGGCGTACGCCTGCTGACGCACCGGATGAGCAGGGAAGGTCCCGGCGGTTCGCCGGGGCCTTCCCTGCTGTCGGGGTGCTTGACTGTGACGCCGACCGGCTCCGCGACGAGCGAGGAGAGTTCCATGAACTGGACGTTGGAAGTGGTGATCGTGCCGGTCTCCGATCTGGACCGGGCGAAGACGTTCTACGCCGACCAGCTCGGCTTCACCGTCGACCACGACACGGTGATCAGCGACGACGCCCGCATCGTGCAGTTGACCCCGCCCGGCTCCGGCTGCTCGATTGTGATCGGCAAGGGCGTGGTCCCGGAGATGCCGCCGGGTTCGCTGAGGGGCCTGCAACTGGTGGTGCCCGACCTGAAGCGGGCCCACGCGGAGCTGGTCGCCCGTGGCGTGGAGGTCGGCGACATCCAGGTGGTGGGCCAGAACCCGCGCCCGGTGCCGGACCCGCTGGACAACGTCGGCTTCATCTTCTTCGCCGACCCGGACGGCAACACCTGGGGCGTCCAGCAGATCTCCAGCCGGGCCTGAGCGGCCGCGCTCAGAGACGCCGGGGGCCGGTGTCCGGGCGGGCGGCCACGCCGCCCACCCGCACCTGGGCGTGCAGGACCGAGATGCCGTCCGGGCGGGCGAGGACCGGGTTGAGGGTCACCGAGCGCACCCGGGGCTGCTCGTCGGCCAGCTGACCGACCCGCAGCAGCAGGTCGGCCAGGGCCGCCCGGTCCACCGGCGCGGCGCCCCGGTGCCCCCGCAACAGCGGTGCCGCCCGGGGTTCGTCGACCAGCTCGGCGGCGTCGGTGTGGGTCAGCGGCACCGCCCGCCAGGCCCGATCGCCCAGCAGCTCGGTGGCGACCCCACCGAGGCCGAAGCCGACCACCGGCCCGAACGCCGGATCTTCCACCAGCTCCACCACGCAGGCCACCCCGGGCGCGACCATCGGCTGCACCAGCACGTCCGCGCCGAAGCCGGCGGCCATGTCGGCGTACGCGCGGCGGACGCTCGCCTCGTCGGGCAGATCGAGGCGGACCGCGCCCAGGTCGACCCGGTGCCGCAGCCCCGCGGCGGCGGCCTTGAGCGCCACCGGGTAACCCACCCGCGCCGCCGCGTCGACAGCCGCGTCGACCGAGTCCACGGGCACCGACGGCACGGTCTCGATGCCGTACGCGGCCAGCAGCGCCTCCGCGTCGGTACCGTCGGCGCGCAGCGCGGCCGCCGCGGCGTCCCGGTCGATCCCGGGCAGCTCGGGCGCGACCCCGGGCGGGCGGCGCAGCCACTCGGCGTACCGGTGCACCCGGGCGAGCGCCCGGACGGCCTCCTCCACGCCGCCGTACGCGGGCACCCCGGCCGGCAACCGGCCGACCAGGAACGTCGCCACGGTCGGCTTGCCCAGGGCGAGGGCGGCCGGCAACGCGGCGGTGACGTCGGCGTCCACCTCGGTGCGTTGGCCGGGCAGCGGCGGGGCGAAGACCACGACGAGAGCGTCCACCCGGTCGTCAGCGGCCGTCTCGGCGAGGGCGGCGGCGAACTCGTCGGCGCCGGCGCTCGGCGCGACGTCACGCGGGTAGCCGTCGGCGACGGTCAGGCCCTGCCCGACACAGGCCGTGGCGGCCAGGCCGGTCAGCGCCGACGAGTTGCCGACCACGCCGACCCGGCCGCCGGCCGGCAGCGGCTGGTTGGCCAGCAACACCCCCACGTCGAGCAGCTCCGGCACGGTGTCCACCCGGATCACCCCGGACTGGGCGAACAGCGCGGCCACCGCCACCTCGTCCGGGGCGGCGGTGTCGCCCACACCGGCCGGGCGGGCCGGCGAGGCCAGCGCCACTACCGGTTTCGCCCGGCCGATCCGCCGGGCCAGCCGGGCGAACTTGCGCGGATTGCCGAACGTCTCCAGGTACAACATGATCACGTCGGTGCCCGGGTCGTCCTGCCAGTACTGCAGCAGGTCGTTGCCCGACACGTCGGCCCGGTTGCCGGCCGACACGAAGCTGGACAGCCCAAGGCCACGCCGGTCCGCCTCGGCGAGCAGCGCCACCCCGAACGCGCCGGACTGGCTGAAGATGCCGACCCGACCGGCTGGCGGCAGCGCCGGGGCGAGGGTCGCGTTGAGGCGTACCGCCGGGTCGGTGTTGGCCACGCCCAGGCAGTTCGGGCCCACCACGCGCATCCCGGCGGCGTGCGCCGCGCGGACCAGCGCCCGTTGCGTGGCCGCGCCCTCCGGGCCGGCCTCGGCGAAGCCGGCCGAGATCACGACCAGGCCGTGCACCCCGGCGGCGGCCGCGTCGGCGACCACCGCGGTCGCCGCCTGCGGCGGGACCGCCACCACCGCCAGGTCCACCGCGACCCCGGCGTCAACCGCCGAGGGGTACGCGGGCAGCCCCGCCACCGTCGACGCGCTCGGGTGCACCGGCACCACCGCGCCCGTGAACCCGCCGTCGCGCAGGTGCCCGAGCACGGCCGCGCCGACACCCTGGCCGGTGGCGCTCGCGCCGTAGACGGCGATGCCTCGCGGGGCGAGCAGCCGGGCTATCGAGCGGGCCTCGGTGCGGTGCTCCCGGCCGCGCTGCACCTCCAGGGTCGCCTCCGTCGGGGCGATCGGGAAGCTCAGGTGCACCACGCCGTCGGCGTACGCGCGCTGCACCTGGTAGCCGAAGTCGGAGAAGACCCGCAGCATCGTCCCGTTGGCCGGCAGCACCTCGGCGACGAAGCTTCCGATGCCGTTGCGCCGCGCGGCGTCGGCCAGGTGCTCCATCAGCACCGGGCCGATGCCCCGGCCCTGGAAGGCGTCCTCGACCACGAAGGCGACCTCCGCCTCCGGCGCCTGCGGGCCGAGCCGCTCGTACCGGCCGACGGCGACGAGCCGGTCCCCGGCCAGCACCACGAACGCCTCCCGGTCGTGGTGGTCGACAGTGACGAACCGGATCAGATCCCGCTCCGGGATGCGCGGGTACGGCGAGAAGTAGCGCAGGTAGCGGGTGCGCTCGGAGAACCGGCTGTGCATCGCCACGATCGCCGGCGCGTCGTCGGGGCTGATCTGTCGCAACTGGACCGTGCTGCCGTCGCTGAGCAGCACGTCCACCGGCTGGTCCACGGTCGTCACAGGAAACGGCCCGGCTCAGTCCCGCGGGTCGTACGGGTCGAGCCCGAGCAGCGGGAAGACGGTCTTGCGGGTCGCCGCGATCGCCCGGTCCACCGCGTTCGGCTCGCCCGTCGGCTGCCACGGCTCGTACGACGGGTCCGCGTCGTCGGTCATCCGCAGCGGAATCTCCCGGCCCGGCCGACGGGCCGCGGCCAGCTCACGCCAGGCCGGCGGGGTGAGCGTCGCCGGGTCGATCGGGTCGCCGGTCGCCACGGCCAACAGGTGGCTCCAGGCCCGGGGCACGACCTCGACCAGCGCGTACCCGCCGCCGCCGGTGGCCACCCAGCGGCCCTCGCACAGCTCGTCGGCGAGCGCCCGCAACGCCAGGTAGGTGGCGCGCTGCCCGTCCACCGTGAGGTTCAGGTCGGCCAGCGGATCCAGTCGGTGCCCGTCCGCGCCGCACTGGCTCACCAGCACCTGCGGCCGGAACGCGCGCAGCACCGACGGCACGATCGCGTGGAACGCCCGCTGCCAGCCGGTGTCGTCGACGCCCGGCGGCAGCGGCATGTTCACCGCGCTGCCCTGCGCGCCCGGCCCGCCGGTCTCGTCCGGGAAGCCGGTGCCCGGAAAGAGCGCGAGCGGTGTCTCGTGCATGCTGACCGTGAGCACCCGGGGATCGTCCCAGAAGATCTGCTGCACCCCGTCGCCGTGGTGCACGTCCACGTCGACGTACGCGACGCGCTCGGCGCCCAGATCCAGCAGGCGGGCGATGGCCACCGCCGGGTCGTTGTAGACGCAGAACCCGGACGCCCGGGCGGGCATCGCGTGGTGCAGCCCACCGGCCACGTTCACGGCCCGGCGGGCGTCACCGCGCCAGACCGCCTCGGCCGCGGCCACGGTCGCGCCGGCGATCAACGCGCTGGACTCGTGCATCCCCTCGAAGACCGGGTTGTCGGAGGTGCCCAACCCGTACCCGGCGAACAGCGGGTCACGCGGCGCGGCCCGCACCGCGGCCAGGTAGGCCGGGTGGTGCACGCGGGTGAGCAGGGCGTCGTCGGCGGGCTCCGGCTTGACCACGCGCACCCCGGGGCGGTCCAGAATGCCCAGCTCCCGGGCGAGCGCGACGGTCAGCTCCACCCGGACCGGGTCGAGCGGATGGTCACCCATGTCGTAGGCGAGCAGCGAGGGGTCCCACACCACTACCGTGTCGTCGGACATGAGCTCATCGTCGCACGAGGACCGTCGTCGGCCCACCGCACGCGCTGGTCAGCGGCCGGGTGTCGGCCCGGAGGCGACCGGCCGGGCCGGGTCGGCGACCCAGTTGCTCCACGAACCCACGTAGAGCGCGGCGTCCGTGCGGCCGGCCAGGTGCAGCGCGAGGACCGCCTGCGCGGCGGTCACCCCGGAGCCGCAGTACGCCCCGACCGCCCGCGCTCCGGTCGCGCCGACCGCGGCGAACCGCTCGCGCAGCACGTCGGCGGCCGGGAAGCGCCCGTCGGCGCCCACGTACTCGCCTGCGGGCAGGTTGGCCGCGCCGGGCACGTGACCCGCGACCGGGTCGATCGGCTCGACCTCGCCGGCGTAGCGGGGCGCCGCGCGCACATCGAGCAGCACGGCGTCGTCGGCGGCAGCCAGCGCGGCGGCCTGCCCGGCGTCCAGCACCGGAAGATCACCGGGGCGCACCTCGACGTCGCCGTCGGCCGGGGCGGGCGCGGTGGTGGAGACCTGTCGTCCGGCGGCGACCCAGGCCGGGAAGCCACCGTGCAGCAGGCGCACCGGCCGGTGCCCGGCCCAGCGCAACGTCCACCAGGCGCGCGCGGCGGCCAGGCCGTCGCCGCCGTCGTACACCACCACGGGGTGACCGGCGCGGACGCCGGCGGCCCGCAGCGCGGCCTGCAGCGCGCCCGGATCGGGCAGCGGGTGCCGGCCGCCGACCCCGGGAGGCCCGCACAGCGCGGTGTCCAGGTCGACGAAGACCGCGCCGGGCAGGTGACCGGCCAGGTAGTCGTCGTGGCCGGGCGGGCCGGTGAGCCGCCAGCGGACGTCGAGGAGGGTGGGCGGGTCGGCGTGGTCGAGTTCGACGGCGAGCTGATCGACCTCGACAAGCAACTCCTCGGTACCGGACATGGCGACCATCCAACACCATCCGGATCACCACCACGCGATTCGGCGGCGGTCGATCGCCGCGCGGCGCGGTAGCATCGAGCATCGGAGGGCCGCTTACCTTATGAAGTCTCACGATCTGGTCGACACGACCGAGATGTACCTGCGCACCATCCTCGAGCTGGAAGAGGAGGGGGTGCCGCCGTTGCGCGCCCGGATCGCCGAGCGCCTCAAGCAGAGCGGCCCCACCGTCAGCCAGACCGTGGCCCGGATGGAGCGCGACGGCCTCCTCACCGTCGAGGGCGACCGGCACCTGACGCTCACCGCGCTCGGCCGGGGCAGCGCCGTCTCCGTGATGCGCAAGCACCGCCTCGCCGAGCTGCTGCTGGTCAACGTCATCGGGATGCCCTACGAGGAGGCCCACGAGGAGGCCTGCCGCTGGGAACACGTGATGAGCGACGCCGTCGAGAAGCGGGTGTACGACCTGCTCAACCGGCCGACCCGCTCGCCGTACGGCAACCCGATCCCGGGTCTGGAGGAGCTGGGCTCCCCCGAGGCCCCGGCCAGCGAGGCCGGCGAGGGCGAGCGCAACCTGGCCTTCCCCGGGCTGTCCGGGCCGGTCGTGGTCCGCCGGATCTGCGAGAGCGTGCAGACCGACTCCGACGTGCTTCGCCAGCTGCACGCCGCCGGTGTCGACCCGGGCGCCACGGTGACGGTGGCCCAGGAGCGCGACGGGGTGTCGATCGACCGCTCCGGCGACCGGGTGCGGCTGCCTCGCGAGGTCGCCTCCCGGGTCTTCGTCGCCGCCAACTGACCGGCCGCCCACCCGGGCGTCACAGCGCCCGGGTGTCCACCTTCTTGGCCAGCCCGACCAGGTCCCCGGCCAGCTTGTCGGCGGCGGCGCGGTCGGCGGCACGGGCGCCCGTCCAGGTCAGCGTGGCCAGGCGTCCGTCGGTGCCCAGCCAGCCGACCTCGGCGACCGGGCCGTGCCCGCCGGTCGCGGCGGTGGTACGCCGGTACGCCTGCTGACCCAGCCCGGTGACCTTCGCCGCCTTGTCGGGCACCACGTCCGCGCCGAAGGTGGTCTTGTCGATGGTGGTCTCGGACACACTGAGCATCAGCTCCGGTAGGGCCGCGCGCTCGGCCCGGACCACGCACGTGTGCGTGTCCCCCCGCTCGCTGGCCGCCGCCACGTCGAAGCGCACCTTGACGAGCTGCTCGATCACCGCGAAGTCCAACAGCCGGCAGGCGCCACCTGAGGAGGCCGCCGACACGTCCAGGGCGACCGGCGCCTGCGGCGGCACCGCCACCGGCTCGGCCTCGGCGGCACAGCCGCTCAGCAGCAGGCCCGCCAGCCCGGCGACCACGATCCGCCCGCGCACGCTCCACCCTCTCGCCGACCGACGGCGGAAGGGGCCCCGCCGGATGTCCGTCGGACACCGTACGGGGTGTGCGGGTCGGGCGGAAGTCCTCATTCTGAGGGTGGATCGTCCACGTACGGGCAGTGCCGGCAGCCCCGGCCGCAGCACGTGCCGCGGCGGGCGAGGAAGCCGGCGCTGAGCACGAAGAGCCCCGTCGCCGGGTCGGGGTAACCGGCTTCGCCGGCGGCCAGCGCGGCGGCGTGCGCGGCGAGGATCCGGGCCCGCTCGGGGTGCTCGGGCGGCAGCCGGGACGGGTGCGGCTCGGTGAGCGGCCGATCCGCCAGGGGTCGTCGCTCTCCGCTCACCCGCAGCAGTCTAGGGAGGTCCCGTCGGCGGTGGCCCAGCCGTGCCGGGCGGGCGGAATTGCGGTGCCGGGTCAGGTGGCGCCTCGGTAGAGTCCGCGGGCCGCCGGCCGGCGGCGCTTACCCGCACGGACAGGCGGCGACGGTGAGTCAGCAGGTGCAGCAGTCCCCCGCGGTCGAGGCGGCCGAGGCGGGGGTGATCGCGTCGCTGTGGCGCAGCCGGAACTTCCTGCTGCTCTGGGGCGGTCAGACGGTCAGCGAGCTGGGCACCCGGATCACAGGCGTCGCCGTGCCGCTGCTCGCCGCCGACACCCTGCACGCCAGCGTGTTCCAGGTCTCCCTGTTGACCGTCCTGGCCTGGCTGCCGTACCTGCTGTTCTCGCTGCCGGCGGGCATCGTCGCCGACCGGCTCGACCAGCGGCGGCTGATGATCGCATGCGACCTGGGTCGGGCCGCGCTCCTGCTGTCCCTGCCGGTGGCCGCGCTGGTCGGCCACCTCACCCTGCCCTTCCTGTACGCGGTGGTCGGGCTCGGTGGCGTGCTCACCGTGCTGTTCACCGTGGCGTACAAGACCCTGCTGCCCCGGCTGGTGCCGGCGGACCTGCTGGTGGACGGCAACGCCAAGCTGACCATCAGCCAGGACGCCGCCGAACTGGTCGGCCCGACGATCAGCGGCGCGTTGATCGGGCTGGTCGGCGCCGCCCGCACCTTCCTGGCCAACGGGTTCGCCTTCCTGGTCAGCGCGCTGACGCTGATCCTGATCCGGCAGCCACCGGTACGCCGCGAGCCGGCTCCCCGCGTACCCCTGCGGGTGGAGTTGACCGACGGGCTCGGCTTCATCCGGCGGCAGCCGATCCTGGTCAGCATCCTGGCCTGTACGACGTGGTCGAACTTCTGGGTGATGGCGTCCGCCTCGATCGAGGTGACCTTCCTGGTGCGGGAGCTGCACGCCGCGCCGGTGCAGGTGGGTCTGGTCTTCTCGGTCAGCGCCGTCGGCGGGCTGGTGGTGGGGGTGCTGGCCGCCCGGCTGTCGGCCTGGCTCGGCTCGGCCCGGGTGATCTGGGTGGCGATGACCGCGCCAGGCCCGTTCTATCTGCTGATGCCGTTGGCCCGACCCGGCTGGGGACTGCTGCTCTACGGAGTCGGGCTGGCCGCGTTCTCGGCCAACGCGGTGCTGTTCAACGTCGCGTCGATGTCGTACCGGCAGCGGATCACCCCGCCGGCGATCCTCGGCCGGGTCAACGCGGCGTTCCTCTGGATCTGCTTCGGGGTGATCCCGCTGGGCGCGCTGACCGGCGGCGCGCTCGGCACCACGCTGGGGCTGCGCGGCGCGCTCTGGGTGTGCGTGCTGGGCACCTGGGCGGCGTGCCTGTTCGTGGTCTGCTCGCCGCTGCGACGGATGCGGGACACGCCGGCAGACGTCGGTGTCTGAGAGGGTGGGGCATGCCCACCTTCGCCGCGCCCGACGGCACCACGCTCGCGTACCGGAGTCTCGGCGGGGGCGACCCGCTGATCTGCCTGCCGGGCGGGCCGATGCGCGACTCGGCGTACCTCGGTGACCTGGGCGGCCTGTCCTCGCATCGGAGCCTGGTTCGGCTGGACCTGCGCGGCACCGGCCGGTCGGCGGTGCCGTCGGACGCTTCGTCGTACCGGTGCGACCGCCTGGTCGCCGACGTCGAGGCGCTACGCGTGCATCTCGGGCTCGACCGGCTGGACCTGCTCGGGCACTCCGCCGGCGCCAACCTGGCGTTGCGGTACGCGACCCGGCATCCCGACCGCGTGGGCCGGCTCGCACTGATCACGCCGAGCACCCGGGCCGTCGGGTTGGAGGCGACCGCCGCACTGCGCCAGGAGGTCACCCGGGCCCGCGCCGGTGAGCGGTGGTACCCGGAGGCCGCCGCGGCGCTGGAGTCCATGGTGACCGGACAGGCCACCGACGACGCCTGGCAGGCGATCGCGCCGTTCTTCTACGGCCGGTGGGACGCGGCGGCCCGCGCGCACCAGGCGGTCGAGGCCGCCCAGCGCAACCAGGAGGCCGCCCGGATGTTCGGCGCCGACGGCGCTTTCGACCCGCCGGCCACCCGCGCCGGGCTCGCCGCCCACCGACGCCCGGTCCTGCTGCTCGCCGGTGAGCTGGATCTCGGCGCCCCGCCGGGCCTGGTTGCCCAGCTCGCGGAGCTGATGCCCGGCGCCGAGCTGGTCGTACAGCCCGGCGCGGGGCACTACCCGTGGCTGGACGACGCCGACCGGTTCACCGGCACCGTCTCGGCGTTCCTGCGCTGATGCGGTGGCTTGAGTCTCCAGCGGGGGGAGACGCGAGGGTGGGGGCATGAGCGGTGACGAGCGGTACACGATCGGCGACCTGGCCCGACGCACCGGCCTGAGCGTCAAGACCATCCGGTACTACGCCGACAGCGGGATCGTGCCGCCGACCGACCGCAGCCCGGCCGGCTACCGCCAGTACGGCCCGGAGGCCGTCGCGCGACTGGAACTGGTCCGGACGCTGCGCGACCTGGGCGTGGACCTGGCCTCCATCCGTCGGGTGGTGGACCGCGAGGTGCCCCTGCACGAGGTAGCCGCCGCGCACGCCGAGGCGCTGGCGGTGCAGATCCGGGTGCTGCGGCTGCGCCAGGCCGTGCTGACCGTCGCGGCGAGGCGGGAGGCGGGCCCGTCCGAGGTGGACGACCTGCACCGGTTGGCCCAGCTCACCGCCCACGAACGGGGGCAGCTGGTGGACGACTTCCTGGACAGCGTCTTCACCGGCGACCCGCCGACGTACCCAGGCGTGCTCGTCTCGATGACGCCGGACCTGCCCGACGACCCCACCGCCGAGCAGGTGCAGGCGTGGGTGGAGTTGGCCGACCTGTGCCGGGACCCTGCCTTCCGGGCGAGCATGCGGCGGCTCGCTCGCCAGCACGCCGTCGACAACGATGTGCCCGGCCTCCCCCGCCCGGACGCCGTCGCCATGGTCCGGGACGGGGTGGCCAACGCCCTGGCCGCCGGTCTCGATCCGACCGGACCCGAGGCCGAACCGGTGGTCGCGGCGGTCACCGACCGGTACGCCCGCCTGTACGGCCTCCCCGACGACGCCGACCTGCGCCAACGGTTGCTCGACCGCCTGGTGCTGGCCAATGACCCTCGCCGGGACCGTTACCTCGACCTGCTGTCGGTGATCAACGGCTGGTCGGGCGGGGGTGCGGTCGCGCCGGCCGTTGACTGGTTCATCCGTGCCCTGCGCGCCCGGACGCCCACGTCAAACCGCTGAACCGGGCCGGGTCGGCGTGGAAACGTCAGGCGAACCAGGTCAGCGCCTGGCCGTGCCCCCGGGCCCAGGCCAGCGGCTTGCCGTCCAGCGCGAGGACGTTGTGCAGCGCCGCGTCCGGCGAGTCGGGCAGCCCGTCGTAGGGCAGCACCTCCGGGGCCTCGTTGGCGATCCAGTGCCCCGGCAGCTCACGCACCAGCCGGACGAACGCCTCCCGACGAGCGACGGGCACCTGGTAGAGCACCGAGGTGTGGAAGATGACGAGCGTCGCGCCGGCCGGCGCCCGCGCGGCCAGCGCCGGCAGGTCGTCCACCAGGTCGCCGCGGATCAGCAATGGCGGATCGGCCGCAGCGACCGCCGCCGCGGCGCGCAGGCGGGCCCGCCGGTGCGCGTGCTCCGGCCAGATCAGGGCGTCCAACCACGACACCGCGTCCGCGTCGGTCACGTCGAGCGGGTTCAGGTCCAGGCCGGCCCGCCACACCACCTGGGGTACGCGCTCAGGCGGCACCAATCCGCTGGCCGCGCACTCCAGAACCGGCTCGCCGGATCCGATCCGGTGCTCCCCGTAGCGGTAGGCGTACCGGTCGGGGTAGAGGCAGAGCCCGGCGGACGCGCCAACCTCCAGCAGGGCCAGGGGCTGCGGCAGCGCGGCGAGCACGGGCAGCAGGACGGCGCAGCGGCCGGCCTCGTTCGTCTGGGTGGCACGCGCACGCATCTGCGCCTCGATCGCCGGCCAGTGGGTGAGCGTGTAGTCGTGGAACGCGCCCGGGTCGTCGACCGGGCCACCGAGCCAGCGGACGACGCCGAACAGCAGATTCGGCTGTCGCTTGGCCGGCGGAAGCGCGTCGAGGAGGGCGAGCAGGTCGTCGTCGTGGGCGACGGCGTCGGACAGTCGCTCGTACGTCGGTGAGACCCCGTGCGCCTCGCGGCGCGCGAACTCGACGTACGCCTCGGTGGTTGTCATGCCCTCATCGTCGCAGCCCATTCCTCGGTGGCCTTCTCGAGCCCGGCACCGCTCAGGGCAGCTGGCCCGGCCGGTCGACGATGGCGATGCGCAGTAGCGCGACAGCGTTGTACAGGGATTCCTTGCCGTCACGCACCACGGAGTTGCGGGTGCCGAGGTAGACGTGGGAGTCCCGATCGAAGATGAGGTCCAGGTTTCCACCGATCACCCCGGGCATCCGAATCGCCACCCCATGGCGGCCGGCGGCGTCCACCACGTCACCCGAGATGACGACCGCTCCGGGTTGCCGTGCCAGCAGTTCAAACAGCGCCGCGAGCGCTCGGGGTGGCACGTATCCGTCGAGCATCGACCACGCGGTGGTGTACGCCATGCTCTCGTCCCCGTAGACGGCCTGCTCGTCGGCGCCTTCGGGTAGGTGCAGGTCGACCGGGTGCGCCCGAAGGTAGCGCAGCAGCTCGTCCGGATCGGTGGGTAGGTCGCCGTGGTACGCGGGCGGCTGGAACGCGTCGAGCTCCTTGTCGGGATCGGCGGGATCGTCGATGCGGAGCACCTTCAGTTGGCTCCACCCGTTCGGATCGGTCTCCGGTCGATAGCGCGCCTGCGTGTAGGCGACGCCACCGGCCGACTGCCACAGTTGGTTCCGAATCGTCCGGTACGGACCGCTGTTCGGCAGCTCCCGTATCGTCGCCAGGGACTCCGTGAAGACGTACTGATCGGGGCGGGCGGTGAGCTCCGGCTGCTGCCGGGCGACGTCGGCCGCCAGGTGGAAGACCTCCGACGCGGTGGCCGTGGGCGGCGACTGATCGCCCATCTTCATGGTCTGGACCGCCAGCGCACCGGCGGTCAGCGTCACCGCCATCCCGACCGCTCCGGCGAGACGCCAACCGCGCAGGAACGGGGTACGGCGTCCGGCCGGACGGCCCGCCGACGCCAGCTCGGCCCGTTGGGCGACGTGTGCGCTCAGGTCCCTGAGAAGCTGCTCCTCGAAACCCTGCGGCGACCGTTCAGTCGTGTTCATCGTCAGCTCCGTCTCATCTCAGGCGAGGGTGGTGACCGGGCGGGCGAGCACGGCGCGGACGAGGCGGCGGGCACGGTGCAGACGGACCCGGGCGGCAACCGGGGACATCCCGAGCACGGTCGCCGCCTCCGCGACGGTGAGGCCGTCCACAGCGACGAGTTCGACAAGCGTGCGGGTGCCCTCGGGTAGCTCGCTCAATGCTCGATAGGTGCGGCGGGCCGCCGACTCGGCGTCGATCCGCTCCTCGATGCGGGCGATGTCGTCGGGGCCCAGGTCCCGTCGTCCCGCCAGTCGGCCCGTCACCCGCAGCCGTTGGGCCGCCCGACGTCGCTCGTCGCCGATGACGTTGCGGGCCACCCCGAACAGCCAGCCGATCTGGCTGCCCCGGTCCGGCCGGTAGCGGGCCGCCGATTCGATCACCGCCAGGAACACGTCGGCGGTCAGGTCGGCAGCGAGGTGTGGGTCGTCGACCCGCCGCGCCACGAACCGACCCACCGCCTCCAGGTGTCGCCGGTAGAAGGCCGCGAAGGCCACCGGATCGGCCCCGATGCCGGAGATGTCACCCTCCGCTCCGCCAGGCTCATTCACAGGCCGTCCTCTCTCGTAGCCGCTACACCCCTTCTTCGTCAGACGGAGCGCCGGTGTTACCGAGCCATCCGGCACGTAGGTCGAGGCAGCTCTACCCGAGCAGCGCCGCCGCCGCGGCCAGGGTGGCCAGCGACAGCGTCGTGGTCACCACCACCGCCCGGTTGGCCACCGCCTCGCCGACGCCGTACTCCTGGCCGAAGATGAATGTGTTCTGCGCTGTCGGCAGGCCCGCGCACACCACCACGGCGAGCAACTGTGGCGCCGACAGGTGCAGGGCCAGCCCGGCCGCGTACGCGATGACCGGCTGTGCGACGAGCTTCAGCGCGGTGATCACGGCCAGCTCGAGCTTGGTCGGCTCTGCTCGCGACGGCGCCGTGTGGTGCAGTGACGCGCCGAGCGCGACCAGGGCGGCCGGAACCGCGGCGCCCGACAGCAGGGTGAGCGACGCGCCGGCCGCCGACGGCAGCTGCAGGCCGCCAGCCGACCACGCGACACCGAGCAGCGACGCCAGGATCACCGGGTTGCGTACCGGCAGGGAGGCGATACGGCGGACCCGTACCCGCCCGGCCGGGTCGCTGTGCCGGTCCAGGGCTACCAGGATCACGGGCGTCACCACCAGCACCTGCAGCAGCACCACCTCCGCCAGGAACGACACGTCGCCGAGGACCTGCGTGGCGATCGGGATGCCAAGGTTCGCCGAGTTCACGTACCCAGCGGCCATGCCCCAGATCGGCCGTTCGCCAGGCTCGCGACCGAACAGCCAACTCGCGCCGACCCACCCGAACCCGACGACTGCGGCAGTGCTCAGCCCAAAGGCGAGCAGCGAGCGGCCGGCGAACCCGGAGAGCGGCATTCGGGACAGGGCCAGGAACAGGGCGGACGGC
Organism: Micromonospora sp. NPDC047557; assembly: GCF_043205095.1. NCBI lineage: Bacteria > Bacillati > Actinomycetota > Actinomycetes > Micromonosporales > Micromonosporaceae > Micromonospora > Micromonospora sp. NPDC047557. Next base: position 314,002 of record NZ_JBIDDK010000004.1, read on the forward strand.
ATCGCAAGATGGAACACGAACCGGCCGAGCACCGACGCCACCGCCTCGCCCAGCAAGCCCCAACGACAGGCCGCGTAACCGACCGCGGTAAGGATCCAGATCGGTACGAACGCCGACACCAAGCTCATACGGGCGTCACCGGCGGGCGGGCGTCACGCCGGGAGTGGCGGGCGTCCGGGGCGTACGAGTCGAGAAAATCCGGCGACAATCTCGCTCTCAGTCCTCGAGTGGATCCCAGTGGTTGCTGTAGCGCAGCAGTGATTGGGCCAGGTCGGGGTGAGCGGCCGCCCACACGGTGTCGAACAGAAACCACTGCTGGTATCCGAATGACTGACCACAGTGCATGGCGACTTGGGCGAGATGTTCGTCGGCCTCGATGCGCGACGCGTCGGGGCGTCGGCCGTCGACGTATCGGCCCGTGGTAAGAAGCTCCATGGCTTCGCGGTGGGCGGGGCCGTGCTCGTTGGGCAGGTCGGGCCACGGGTCGGCGTTGAGGTTGAAGCCGGGCCATCTGTTGCACCGGTCCAGCGCCGGCCTGATGGCGTCTTCTTCGGGCGCGACGAGTGCTCGCAAGACCAGCAGCTCGGGTGGCCATTCTGCGCCGCTGTCGGGGTCCGCGGTCCGGAGATGTCCGGCCAGTTCCCCCAACCCGACCCCCGGGAATACCAGCGGCTGGGAGCAGGCGAGGCTTTCGCCGTCGTAGTACGTGAGGAACACCGCGTACGTGCTGGCGTCGCCGGTACCGGCGGGCGTAACGGCTGTCACCGGCACATCGGCGACGAACGACGTCACCTCACCTTCCGTGCCGGGCAACGGCCACGACTGGAACAGGTATGCCATCCGGTCGGGGGCGGTCGCGACCACCTCGTCATCGAGGAAGAAATAGGCCAGTTCCACCTCGTCGTCATCGGTCCGCACCCGGAGGCTGTGATCGTCGAGGCGGATGAAGTCCTCGTCACCCTCGACGTACAAGTGCTCATGCAGGAGCTCGCGCAGCTCGCTGGTCGTTGCCGGCCGAGACAGGCCGTGCTTCCGTGCCGCCTCAAAGATCGAATCGAGGCCGTAGACCTCACCGCCCAGCTCGTTCTCGACCCAGGACTCCGGATCGTCGCAGTCCCAGCCTCGCCGGAACCAATTCAGCACGGTCTCGTCCGGCAGCCGCCGGACCCGCTTGCTCAACTGGCCCTCGTAGTGAGAGCGATAGACGAAATGCACGGCATGACGGTACTGCAGCCGGTCATGTCGGCCGGAATGGAGACCTGCTCTCAGACCACCCTCACCGGGGTGGCAGGGGTGCGGCCGGGCGTACCGCCGTGAAGTCGGAGTGCTCGTACCGGGTGGCCGAGAGCAGTAGCAGCCACTCGTCACAGCCCTGCCACGGGTAGAGGTCGGCGGCTCCGCCGCGTACGGTCCGGGGCCCGTCGCCGGTCCGTGGTCGCGCGTCTGGCGGTGCTCCCTCGAACCCGGGGATCCACACGTCGGCGCAGAGCTCGCTCGCCGAGCCCATCGCCGCCAGTCCGAACGCGTTCTCGCCGGCGGCGGTCCGCGTCTCGTCGCTGAAGTCGTCGAGGAGCTGGTCCTCGTCGGGCTTTCCGTCACCGCGGAAGGTCAACGTGGTGGTGCCGGCCCGGGCCGCGTATTCCCACTGCGCCTCGCTGGGCAGCTGGAACGGCAACAGCGTGAGCAGGTCTTCCAGGTCGCCTTCGAGTCGGGCCGTGCCGGTGTCCGCCTCGGCGTAGTCGTCTTCGTACTCGGGCAGCCAGTGCTGGACCTGCGTCACGGTCAGCGGGTGCCGGGCGAGCAGGAACGGTTCGATCCGCACCTCGCGTACCGGTTGTGCGTCCACAGCATTGGCGAGGAACGGCTCGATGGTGTCCTCGACCGCGCCGCTGCGCTCGATGGCGCGTACCGCGTCCAGCTCCGCCTCGGACAGTCCCATCCGGAACGTACCGCCCGGAACCTCCCGGAACACGACCCCCGAGGGGACATGCCGCCATGCCGGGCGCCCGGCCACGAGTTCCTCGGTCCACATGGCGGCGAACGCTAGCAGCCAAGCCGCCCGGCGGTTTCTCCCGATGACCCGGCATTCGATTCTGTCGATGACCGTGCACCGCGCCACGTAGTCTTCAACAGTGGACACAACGGCCCTCACACCCCGCGTGCTGGTGATCGGGTTGGATCCGTATCGGGTGCCGGGGCCGTGGGACCCCAAGCCGGTCGCAGACGGCATCGAAGTCGGCAGGGCCCGATTCGTCGAACACAAAGTGGGGGCTGAGTTCTGCCTGTTCGGCCTCGACGGCAGCGACGATGTGGAGGCGGTGGTCTCCACTGCCCTGGGCGCCCGGCCTTGGGAGTGCGTCGTCATTGGTGGCGGGGTGCGCAATCAGGTGGAACTGTTCGAGCTGGTGGTCAACCTGGTGCGTCGGCACGCGCCCGAGGCAGCTATCGCATTCAACGCCACCCCGACGGACACGTTCGACGCGGCCGCCCGCTGGGTTGAGGTGCCCGGATGAGCGCTCATGCCGGGACTGCGCCATCGGCGCTGCCCCGACCTCCGATGAAGGAGACCGGGGCAGCGCCGCGTTGCGCGTACGTCAGCTGCAGCCGCTGGTGGAGCCGCAGCCCTCGCAGACGTAGCAGCTACCGGCGGGGCGCATCTTCGTACCGCAGGTGAAGCAGAGCGGCGCGTCCGCGGCCTTGCCGATCACGGCCTCCAGCAGTTCGGTGCTGGAACCCACGCTCGGGGCCGGCTTGGCGACGGCCACGTCGGCCATCTCCTGGGCCGGCTGAGCGACGGCCTCGGTCTTGGCCGGGGCCTCGACCGGGGCCGACGACGCCATCGCGGTGAGTTCCGCGCCGGTGACGGCGGCGGCCTCGGCGTCGGCCTCGGCCCGCAGCTGGGCGGCCCGCTCGCTGGCGGTGAAGATGCCCAGCTCGGCGCGGCGCTCGTAGGGCAGGAAGTCCAGTGCCAGGCGACGGAAGATGTAGTCCATCACCGAGGCCGCCATGCGCACGTCCGGGTCGTCGGTCATGCCGGCCGGCTCGAAGCGCATGTTGGTGAACTTGCTGACGAACGTCTCCAGGGGCACGCCGTACTGCAGGCCGATGCTGATGGCCACCGAGAAGGCGTCCATCACGCCGGCCAGGGTCGAGCCCTGCTTGGACATCTTGAGGAAGACCTCGCCGAGGCCGTCGTCCGGGTACGACGACGCGGTGAGGTAGCCCTCGGCGCCGCCGACGGAGAAGCTGACCGTCTCGGAGGGGCGCTTCTTCGGCAGGCGCTTACGCACCGGCCGGTACTCGATGACCTTCTCCACCGCGGCCGGCGCGGCGGCCGCGGTCTCGACGGCGGCCGGCGTGGTGGCCTTGTTGGACTTGGCCACCGAGAGCGGCTGGCCGACCTTGCAGTTGTCCCGGTAGATCGCCAGCGCCTTGAGGCCGAGCTTCCAGCCCTCGAAGTAGATCTTCTCGACGTCCTCGACGGTGGCCGCCTCCGGCATGTTGACCGTCTTGGAGATGGCACCGGAGACGAACGGCTGGATCGCCGCCATCATCCGCACGTGGCCCATCGGGGCGATCGACCGCTCGCCCATCGCGCAGTCGAACACCGCGTAGTGCTCCGGCTTGAGGCCCGGGGCGTCCACCACGTGGCCGTGGTCGGCGATGTGCTCGACGATCGCCTCGACCTGCTCCTCGGGGTAGCCGAGGCTGCGCAGGGCGCGCGGCACCGTCTGGTTGACGATCTGCATCGAGCCGCCGCCGACCAGCTTCTTGAACTTGACCAGCGCCAGGTCCGGCTCCACGCCGGTCGTGTCGCAGTCCATCATGAAGCCGATCGTGCCGGTCGGGGCGAGGACGCTGGCCTGCGCGTTGCGCCAACCGTTCTTATCGCCGATCTTGTTGCCCTGGGTCCACTGCTTGGTCGCCTCGCGGACGATCGCGGTGGCCACCGGGCTGGTCGGCTTGATCTCGTCGTTGGCGGCGGCGTGCTTGCGCATGACCCGCTTGTGCGGCTCGGCGTTGCGCGCGTAACCGTCGTACGGGCCGACGACGCCGGCCAGCTCGGCGGAGCGACGGTAGGCGGTGCCGGTCATCAGCGACGTGATCGACGCGGCGACCGACCGACCCTGCTCCGAGTCGTACGGCAGGCCGGTGGCCATCAGCAGGGCGCCCAGGTTGGCGTAGCCGATGCCGAGCTGCCGGTAGGCGCGGGTGGTCTCACCGATCTTCTCGGTCGGGAAGTCGGCGAAGCAGATCGAGATGTCCATCGCGGTGATGACGAACTCGACGGACTTGACGAACTTCTCCACCTCGAAGCCACCGTCGGCGCGGAGGAACTTCATGAGGTTGAGCGAGGCGAGGTTGCACGAGGAGTTGTCCAGGTGCAGGTACTCCGAGCACGGGTTCGACGCGGTGATCCGCCCGGTCTCCGGGCAGGTGTGCCAGTCGTTGATCGTGTCGTCGTACTGCAGGCCGGGGTCGGCGCACTCCCAGGCGGCCTGGGAGATGGTGCGGAACAGCTTCTTGGCGTCGACGGTGTCGATCACCGAGCCGTCCAGGCGACCGCGCAGGTCGAAGTCGCCGCCGTTCTGCACGGCGGTCATGAACTCGTCCGAGACGCGGACCGAGTTGTTGGCGTTCTGGTACTGCACGCTGACGATGTCGGAGCCACCGAGGTCCATGTCGAACCCGGCGTCGCGCAGCGCGCGGATCTTGTCCTCCTCGCGCGCCTTGGTCGCCACGAACTCCTCGATGTCCGGGTGGTCCACGTCGAGGATGACCATCTTGGCCGCGCGCCGGGTGGCGCCACCGGACTTGATGGTGCCGGCGGAGGCGTCCGCGCCGCGCATGAAGCTGACCGGACCGGAGGCGGTGCCGCCGGAGGAGAGCAGCTCCTTGGAGGAACGGATCCGGGAGAGGTTGACCCCGGCCCCCGAGCCGCCCTGGAAGATCCGCCCCTCCTCCTTGTACCAGTCGAGGATGGAGTCCATCGAGTCGTCGACGGAGAGGATGAAGCAGGCGCTGACCTGCTGCGGCGACGGCGTGCCGACGTTGAACCAGACCGGCGAGTTGAAGCTGAACACCTGGTTCAGCAGCATCCAGGTCAGCTCGTGGGCGAAGACCTCGGCGTCGGCCGGGCTGGCGAAGTAGCCGTACTCCTCGCCGGCGGTGCGGTAGGTGGTGACCACCCGGTCGATCAACTGCTTGAGCGACCACTCCCGCTCCGGGGTCCCCACCGCGCCCCGGAAGTACTTGGTGGTCACGATGTTCGCCGCGTTGACGCTCCACGACTCCGGGAACTCAACCCCACGCTGCTCGAAGTTGATCGAGCCGTCCCGCCAGTTCGTCATCACGACGTCGCGGCGCTCCCAGGACACCTCGTCGTACGGGTGGACCCCCTCCGTCGTCCACACCCGCTCGATCTTCAGCCCCGCGCCTGCCTTGTTCCGTGAACGGCTCGTTGTCACGCCGTCGCCCCCCTCGTCTGCGCGGTCACCCACCGCGCGTCCTGATCTCTCGAAAAACAGTGAAGTCAACTGGTACGGCCGGCGGCCTCAACCGCGTCGGCCCGGCCCTGCTCCCGGGCTCGCGCCACGGCCCGCAACGTCTCGATCTCGCGCTCGAAGTCGGCGAGCGAGTCGAAGGAGCGGTAGACGCTGGCGAACCGCAGGTAGGCGATCTCGTCCAGGTCGCGCAGCGGACCCAGGATCGCCAGGCCCACCTCGTGACTGGGGATCTCGGCGGCCCCCTTGGCCCGGACGGTCTCCTCCACCCGCTGCGCCAGCAGCGCGAGTGAGTCGTCGTCCACCGGCCGGCCCTGGCACGCCTTGCGCACCCCGCCGATGATCTTCGTGCGACTGAACGGCTCGGTCACCCCGCTGCGCTTGACCACCGCGAGGACCGCCTCCTCGACGGTGGTGAACCGCTTGCCGCACTCCGGGCAGGAGCGCCGCCGCCGGATGAGCTGGCCGTCGTCGGCCTCCCGCGAGTCGACCACCCGGGAGTCGGCGTGCCGGCAGTACGGACACCGCATCGCCCAACCTCCAAAGTCATGATCAACCGCGGACACTCCGAGCACTCCCGGACACGGCTCGCCACGGCGGCACCACCCTCGGGTGACGGCCGCCGTGATCAACGTTACGGGAGTGCGGTCGGTAGTCGAACCCAACCTGTAGGCAACTTACGCCCGTGTCACTACTACATCTAGGGGTTGACCGTATGTCGCTGGCGAACGCGGGTCAAGTCGACCGGCGTGTCCGGCGCGTCACGGACCATCCGGTCATCCGCACCCGCCGCCTCACCGCAGAACCAACGCCGGGAACCCGCCCCGGTTACCGGCCGCACGGCCGGAACGCCCCGGAAAACAGCCACTGATCGAACATCCGTGCTACTCGACGTACCATTTATCAGAACATCCGTACGACCGGAGCGGTTTTTCACCCCGACACGCCGGTGAGAGGTCGTACAGATGTTTGAAAATGACCGATCTCACCTATACGGTCATGAACAACATGGCACCGCCGCACGCACCACGAGCCGACGAGGCACCCAGCGCCGACCAGGGAGGACGGACGTGACCGAGGACCGGGCCAGCCGGCCGAAGAGCCCGCAGCAGATCACCGAGGCGGGCCCGCCGGCCACCCGACGCCGCAGCGCCGCGCGCAGCCGGACGGGTCAGCCCGCCGTGCGCCCGGTCACCCCGGTGGTCAGCGCCTTTCCCGACCCCGCGACGGTCGACCTGACCGCTCGACAGCGCCGGATCCTGGAGTTCATCCGCACCTGGGTCGAGCGGCACGGCTACCCGCCGAGCGTCCGCGAGATCGGCGAGGCGGTCGGCCTGGTGTCCCCGTCGAGCGTCGCCTACCAGCTCAAGGAGCTGGAGAAAAAGGGCTTCCTCCGCCGCGACCCCAACCGGCCCCGGGCGGTGGACGTCCGTGCCCCCAGCGAGGCCATCGACGACGAGTTGTCCCGCGCCCAGCGGCCCACCCCGGCGTACGTGCCGATGCTCGGCCGCATCGCCGCCGGTGGGCCGATCCTCGCCGAGCAGGCGGTGGAGGACATCTTCCCCCTGCCCCGCGAGCTGGTCGGCGAGGGCGAGGTGTTCATGCTCCAGGTCAAGGGTGACTCGATGCTCGACGCGGCGATCTGCGACGGCGACTGGGTGGTCGTCCGGCAGCAGCCGACGGCCGACTCGGGCGAGATCGTGGCCGCCATGCTCGACGGCGAGGCCACCGTCAAGACCTACCGGCGACGCGACGGGCACGTCTGGCTGATGCCGCAGAACCCGGCCTTCGACCCGATCCCCGGCGACGACGCCACCATCATGGGCCGGGTTGTGGCGGTGCTCCGCCGGATCTGACCGGCCGGCGCGCGGGTGAGTGGCCCCACCGCGCTCACCCGCGCGGCCGGACCGATGGCGCTGACCGTGTCAGTAGCGGTCGCCCCGCTGGCCACGGCCGCCCCCGGGATACTGCCCGTACGGGTCGCCGGGCGTGTCGCCGTCCCCCCGGCGGCCGGGCCGCTGGCCCCGGTAGTCCGGCTCCTGCCCACCGCGCCGTGGCGGCTCCGCTCGGCCCCCGCCGGGCTGACCACCACCGCCGCCGTACACCCCGCCGCCCGGTCGGCCACCGGCACCGCCGGGTCGACCTCCAGGGCCGCCGGCACGGCCGCCGCCGTAGACACCGCCCCCGACCTGGGCACCGCCACCACCGCCGGGGCGGGCGGGGCCGTAACCACCGCTACCCCCCTCACCGGCTGGGCGCGCGCCGCCGCCGCCGTACACGGCACCGCCGGCAGGAGCGGGACCGCCCCGGCCGGGACCACCGCCGTAGACGCCGCCACCGGCCGCCGCACCGCCGTACACGCCGGTGCCGGGACGGCCACCGCCGGGCGGGGCGCCCTCGTCCCGCAGTGCGCCGCGCCGGTCGTCCCGGTCATCCGCCGAGTCCGAATCATCGGCCGTGGGTGGCCGGCGGCGGGCCCGCAGGATGCCGAAGATGCCGGCGCCGACGAGCAGCAGACCGAGCACGCCGACCGCGCCCACGAGGTAGGTGATGTCATCGAGACTGAGCCCGTCGATCCAGGACTTCTCGGCGGCCGGGTTGGCACCCCCGGGAGCGGCAACGGGCGCGGCCACGCTGTTGGACGGCGTGTAGCTCAGAATGTCGACGGTCTCGTCCGCGGTGAGCTGCCCGCCGTCGGAGACGGTGACGAAGGTCTTCCCGTCCGGGGTGTAGGAGATCGCCTCACCGAACGGGTCGGCCAGTGGCGTCACCCGCGGTTTGCCGGTGGTGAGCGCCCCGACGATGTTGCCGTCGGTCACGTCGTACTCGAAGGCGTCCGCGTACGTCCGGACGACGACGCGGCTGCCGTCCGGCGATCGGGCGGCTCCGGTGACCGCGAGCCGCCCGTAGACGCTGAGCGGGTTCTCCGTGGTGGTCTTCGGCAGCTTGATCTCGCCGACCTTCTTCATCGGCACCGGTGCGGTGTCGCCGTTCTTCAGCTTCGCCGTCGGGGTGTAGATCTCCGCGTTGCCGCTCGACACCTTGGTGATGATCAGCGGAAGGCCGTCGGCCCCCACCAGCAACGCCTCGGCGTCGTGCGGCTTGTTCTCGGGGTAGGAGAGCCGGTGCAGCACGGGCTGCTTCGTGCCGGTGATCGGCATGGTCCAGACCGCGATCCGCGACCGCCGCTCCTTGTTCGTGGTGTTGTCGCCGATGTCACCGATCCACAGCGTGTCGCCCTTCGGCGACACGGCGAGGTCCTCGGTGTCGAACGGCCCCTGGCCCGAGTAGCGGACCGGCTCCTTGACGACCTTGCACTTGCTGTCGAGGAAGAAGATCCGTTTGCGCGCCTCAACCTCGGTGCCGTCGTTGATGACGATGTAGCCGGTCTTGGTCGCCACCAGCCCGGACAGCTCCCGCAGCCGCTCGTCGGTGACCGAGCAGCGCTTCTTGCCGGGGGTGGCGCCGGGCGGCTGGGATGATCCGGGAGCGGGAGCGGCTACGGCGACTCCGGCCAGCGCCACGGTTGCCCCGAGCAGGCCGAGGGCAACCGTGACCGAGGAAACAACGCGGCGCATTCGGCCAGTGTCGCATGCCGCGCGTTTCCGGTGGATGACGCCGGGGCCGCTCAGGGGCGGCTGCCGACCGCCTGACCCTCGCGCTGCACGTCGAACGGCGCCAGCTCGGCGGCGAGCGCCGCGCTGACCCGAACGTGCAGCAGGGTGCCCTCCGGAAGGTGCGACGTGCTGAGCACCTCGCCCGTGCGGTGCACCCGGGACACCAGGTCACCCCGGTCGTACGGCAGCACGGCCCGGACCTCCACGGCGGGTTGCGGCAGCCGCTCCTCGATCGCCGCCCGAAGGGCGTCGATCCCCCGCCCGGAGTACGCCGAGACGAAGATCGCCTCGGGCCAGAGTCGCTTGAGCCGCAGCAGCGCGTCCTCGTCGGCCGCGTCGGTCTTGTTGACCACCAGCAGCTCGGGCAGCCGGTCCGCGCCCACCTCGGCGAGCACCTCGTGCACCGCCCGGACCTGCTCCTCCGGATCCGGGTGGGTGCCGTCGACGACGTGCACCACCAGGTCCGCCTCCGCGACCTCCTCCAGCGTCGAGCGGAACGCCTCGACGATCTGGTGCGGCAGGTGCCGGACGAAGCCCACCGTGTCGGAGAGCGTGTAGAGCCGCCCGTCCGAGGTGGTGGCCTTGCGGGTGGTCGGGTCGAGCGTCGCGAAGAGCGCGTTCTCCACCAGCACGCCCGCGCCGGTCAGCCGGTTGAGCAGGCTGGACTTGCCGGCGTTGGTGTAACCGGCGATGGCCACGGCGGGCACCGAGTTGCGGGTGCGACGGGCGCGCTTGGTGACACGTACGGTGCGCATGCTCTTGATCTCGCGTCGCAGCCGGGAGATGCGGTGGCGGATGCGCCGCCGGTCGGTCTCCAGCTTGGTCTCACCGGGACCACGCACACCCACGCCGCCGCCGGCGCCGCCGCCCCGGCCGGAACCACCGGTCTGCCGGGAGAGCGTCTCACCCCAACCGCGCAGCCGGGGCAGCAGGTATTCGAGCTGTGCCAGCTCGACCTGCGCCTTGCCTTCCTTGCTCTTGGCGTGCTGGGCGAAGATGTCGAGGATCAGCGCCGTACGGTCGACGACCTTGACCTTGGTGCGCTGCTCCAGGTTGCGCAGCTGCGACGGGGACAGCTCACCGTCGCAGATGACCGTGTCGGCGCCGGTGGAAAGCACCACCGCGCCCAGATCGTCGACCTTGCCGCGGCCGATGTACGTGGCCGGGTCGGGTCGCGTACGACGCTGGATCAGCCCTTCGAGCACCTGCGAGCCCGCGGTCTCGGCCAGCGCGGCCAGCTCGGTCAGGGAATTCTCCGCGTCGGTCACCGTGCCCTCGGTCCAGACGCCCACCAGGACGACCCGCTCCAGCCGCAGCTGGCGGTATTCCACCTCGGTGACGTCGGAGAGCTCGGTTGACAGGCCCGGAACGCGTCGCAGGGACTGTCGCTCCGACAGCTCCATCTCGCCAGTGGTGACGTCGTCGAACTCGTCCTCGACGGGGACGAAGCTCTCCTGGTCTCGCAAGCGGTTCTCCTGTCCGTTTTGATAAGTAGAACGTAATCCTGACATGGCACAACGCGGAACGCACCTGCTATATGCCCGTGCTGGAGGTCGCCAAAAGTGGGGGCGAATACCGGTCGACCTCGACAACCCGGTAGAAATGCGGGGGCGGCGGCCGACCGGCCGCACAGCCGTGACGGAGGGACCCCGTGGCCATCACCCGACTGCCGAGCGCCGGATTTTCGATCACCATCCGGATCGCCGTGACCGCGGACGCGTCCTCGATCGGCCGGCTCACCACCTCCGTCGGCGAGGCCGGAGCGATCGTCACGGCGCTGGACGTGGTGGACTCGGACCCGACCAACGTGATCGTCGACCTGACCTGCGACACCGCCGACGCCGGTCACGCCGACCAGGTGGTCGAGGCGCTGACCGCGCTCGACGGCGTGGACGTGCGCAAGGTGTCGGACCGCACGTTCCTCCTGCACCTCGGCGGCAAGATCGAGGTGACCTCCAAGGTCGCGCTGCGCAACCGTGACGAGCTGTCCCGGGCGTACACCCCGGGGGTGGCCCGGGTCTGCATGGCGATCGCCGAGAACCCGGCGGACGCCCGGCGCCTGACGATCAAGCGCAACACGGTGGCGGTGGTCAGCGACGGCTCCGCGGTGCTCGGGCTGGGCAACCTGGGCCCGGCCGCGTCGCTGCCGGTGATGGAGGGCAAGGCCGCGCTGTTCAAGCGCTTCGGCGGCGTGGATGCCTGGCCGGTCGTGCTGGACACGCAGGACACCGACGAGATCGTGCAGATCGTCAAGGCGATCGCGCCCGCGTACGGCGGGATCAACCTGGAGGACATCGCCGCGCCGCGCTGCTTCGAGATCGAGGCCCGGCTGCGCGAGGCGCTGGACATCCCGGTCTTCCACGACGATCAGCACGGCACCGCGATCTGCGTGCTGGCCGCGCTGACCAACGCGCTGCGCGTCGTGGGCAAGCAGCTCGCGGACGTCCGGGTCGTCGTCTCCGGCGCCGGCGCGGCGGGCACCGCGATCATGAAGCTGCTGCTGCGCCAGGGCGTCGGCGACATCATCGCGTACGACCGCCAGGGCGCCCTGCACCGCGGGCTGACCGACCTCAACCCGGCCTGGCAGTGGCTGGCGGAGAACACCAACAAGGAGAACTACGCGGGCGACCTGCCCGGCGCGATCCGGGGCGCCGACGTGTTCATCGGGGTCAGCGCGCCGAACCTGCTCACCGGCGACGACATCGCCGGCATGGCGAAGGACGCCATCGTCTTCGCGCTGGCCAACCCGGACCCGGAGGTCGACCCCCGGGAGGCGCGCAAGTACGCCGCGGTGGTCGCCACCGGCCGCTCGGACCAGCCCAACCAGATCAACAACGTGCTCGCCTTCCCCGGCGTGTTCCGCGGGATGCTGGACGCGCACGCCGAGGAGTTCACCGAGGAGATGGCGATCGCGGCCGCCCGGGCCATCGCCGACGTCGTCGGTGAGGACAAGATCAACCCGACGGTGATCGTGCCGAGCGTCTTCGACTCGCGGGTCGCCCCGGCGGTCGCCGCGGCGGTCCGCGCCGCAGCGCACAACCCCAGCCCCCTCCCGGCAGCCGACCCCGGCCCGTCCGACCTCCCCGAGATCGCAGCCAGCGCCAGCGCCACCCCGTAACAGCCCCCACCCGCCGGAGACCCGGCCCCCGCCCCTCCGTCGATCATGAAGTTATTGCCCTGACACGCCGAGTTGCCTGGCAATAACTTCATGATCGACGCGGTGGCCCCCGATGTGGGCGGGGTGGGTCAGAGGGGGGATGGGTTGGTCAGGGCGGCGAGGTCGATCTCGCCCGTTGCCACCAGGACGGCGGGGCCGGACAGCCAGCAGGAGTTCTCGGTGACCGTCACCGTCAGGCGGCCGCCGGGGACGTCGACGGCGACCACGCCGGTGTCGCGGCCGGCGTCGCGCAGGGCCACCGCGCCCACCGCGCAGGCACCGGTGCCGCAGGACAGGGTCTCGGCGCTGCCACGCTCGTACACCCGCATCAGGGAGTGCCCGTCGGTGCCGTCGACCGGGTCGCCCGCCACGATGAACTCCACGTTGACGCCGGCCGGGAAGACCTCCGGGTCGAACCCGGGCGCGACGGTCAGATCCAGCGCGGCCAGTTCCACGCCCGCCGGCAGAACACAGACCAGGTGCGGATTCCCTATGTCCACCGCCGTGCCGGGCAGGGTCAGCCCGCCCAGGGTGGCGGTCGAGGAGTCGTACACCTGGGGGCGGCGCATCTCGACGGAGACGGCGTCGCCCTCGACCAGCGCGCGCACGACGCCGGCCCGGGTGGCCACCGGCAGCGCCGGGCCGGCCGGCGTGGCCAGCTCGTTGTCGAGCAGGTAGCGCACGAAGACCCGGGCGCCGTTGCCGCACATCTCGGCGAACGAACCGTCGGCGTTCCAGTAGTCCATGAACCACTCGGCCTCGCCGGCCAGGCCGGCGCCGTCCGGATGCTTGGCCGCCCGGACGACCCGCAGCACGCCGTCCGCGCCGATGCCCCGCCGCCGGTCGCAGAGCGCCGCGACCAGCTCCGGGGTCAGGTCGAGCTGACCGTCCGGGTCGGGCAGGAGGACGAAGTCGTTGCCGGTGCCGTGGCCCTTGGTGAACTCCACTCCCCCATCATCGCGCAGCGGCCGGCACCAGACGCAGCGCGGCCCCGATCAGGTCCGGCGTCGCCGAGTCCAGCCACTGGATCCGCGGGTCGCGCCGGAACCAGGACCGCTGCCGCCGGACGAAGCGCCGGGTGGCCCGGACGGTCTCGTCGTGCGCCTGCGCCTCGGTCAGCTCACCATCGAGCAGGCGCAGCACCTGCTGGTAGCCGAGCGCCCGGCTGGCCGTTCGTCCCTCGGCCAGCCCTCGGCCCACCAGCTCGCGGGTCTCGGCCACCAGACCGTCGGCCCACATCCGGTCCACCCGCAGCGCGATCCGCTCGTCCAGCAGACCGGTGTCCAGGTCGACGCCGAGCTGCACCGACGGGTAGTACGGGGTCGGCTGCGGCAGCGACGCGGCGAACGGCGCACCGGTCAGCTCGATCACCTCCAGCGCCCGCACGATCCGCCGGCCGTTGCCGGGCAGGATGCCCTCGGCGGCCACCGGGTCGGCGGCGCGCAGCCGCGCGTACAGCGGCGCGGGGCCGACCTCGGCCAACTCCCGCTCCAGCCGCTCGCGCAGCGCCGCGTCGGTGCCGGGGAACTCGAAGCGCTCCAGCACCGCCCGCACGTACAGCCCCGAGCCGCCCACCAGCAGCGGCACCCGTCCCCGGGACAGGATGTCGTCCACGGCCGCGCGGGCCAGCCGCTGGTACTCCGCGACGCTGGCCGGCTCGGTGACCTCCCAGATGTCGAGCAGGTGGTGCGGCACCCCCTCCCGCTCGGCGGGAGTCAGCTTGGCGGTCCCGATGTCCATGCCCCGGTAGAGCTGCATCGAGTCGGCGTTGACCACCTCCCCGTCCAGCGCGTGCGCGAGCGCGATGCTCAACGCCGACTTGCCCGTCGCCGTCGGACCGACCACCGCCACGACCGTGCCGACCGGGACCGCTGCACCGCCGGTCACGCCCGCTCCCAGGACGCCACGAAGTAGGCCACGCCGTAGGGGGCCGAGTCGTGCAGCAGCTCACCGCGCCACCCGCCGCCGCTCGACCGGGCCGCCTCGGCGAGCACCTGCCACGACGCCCGGCCGGCGACCTTCAACTGCCCCGACAGACCCGCGTCCAGGTCGCGCAGGGCGTCCAGGTCCGCCTCGGCCAGGGCAGCGGCGACCCGCTTGTCGTACGGGAGAGCGCGCTGGTCGTCGTACCCGGGGGCCTTCTCCCCCCGGCAGGCCGACCCGTCGCCGAGCGCCAGCAGTGCCACCCGCTCACCCGCCGCGGCGACCTGCTCGGCGAGCGCGGCCACCTCCACCGGCCCGGCGTCGGCGGTCACCTGCACGGCGGTCACGGCGGGACGCGCGGCGTGCCGGGCCAGCAGCCACGCGCCGACCGTCAGGCTCAACGGCAGCACCGCGCCCCGGTCCGGCTGACCGGGACTCAGGGGCACGTCCAGGTCGACGCCCCAGGGCTGCAGGGAACCGGTGGCCGGGGGCCGGATCGGGCCGGTCGACGGGCCGACGCCGAGCAGCACCACCGCGTCCGGATCGGCGGCCAGCAGTCGGCGTACGGCGAGGTCACAGGCCGCGCGCAGGTCGTCCAGTTCGCTGGCGGCGACACCGGCAACCTCGGGCACGAGCAGGGGCGGATGCGGGCAGACAGCGGCGGCGACCAGTGGCACCCGTTCACCGTAGCGGGAATGCCCGGTGCGTCTCCGCGCCGATCCGGTCAATCAGGCTCTAGGACACCGTATGGTCACGGTCGGCGATAGGCGCTCGACGGGGACCGGGTCGGACCTGTGACAATGCCGGAAGTAACTTGGCTGCGCCGTGGCGGCGACGGGGGACGGCTCCCTCGACGCCGGGAGAACGAGGATGGGCACATGAGCGACTGGACTGCCTTCGGACGGGTGGACGCGGACGGCACCGTTTACGTCAAGACCTCCGAGGGCGAGCGGGTGGTCGGATCCTGGCAGGCGGGGGCACCGGAGGAGGGTCTCGCGCACTTCGCACGCCGCTTCGCCGACCTGGTCACCGAGGTGGACCTGACCGAAGCGCGGCTCAACTCGGGGGCGGCGGACGCCGGGCACTCGTTGAGCACGATTCGGCGGATCCGCACCACGCTGCCCGAGGCCCACGTGGTCGGCGACATCGACGCCCTGGCCGCTCGGCTGGACAAGCTGGCGACCCTTGCCGAGGAGAAGGCCACCGAGGCCCGGGCCGCCCGGGACGCCGCACGCGTCGAAGCCCTGGCCCGCAAGACCGCGCTGGTCGAGGAGGCCGAGAAGCTCGCCGCCGAGTCCACCGGCTGGAAGACGGCCGGTGACCGGCTCAAGGAGATCCTCGACGAGTGGAAGGCCATTCGCGGGGTCGACAAGAAGGCCGACGGTGAGCTGTGGAAGCGGTTCGCCGCCGCACGGGACGGCTTCACCCGGCGTCGGGGCGCCCACTTCGCCTCTCTGGACGCGACGCGCAAGCAGGCGCAGACCGTCAAGGAAGAGCTGGTCGCCGAGGCCGAGAAGATCAAGGACTCCACCGAGTGGGCGGCCACGGCAAACCAGCTCAAGGAGCTGATGACGCAGTGGAAGGCCGCCCCGCGTGCCTCGAAGGAGGCCGAGCAGAAGCTCTGGGAACGGTTCCGGGCCGCGCAGGACGCCTTCTTCAGCCGGCGCAGCGAGGTCTTCTCCGCGCGGGACAACGAGCAGCGCGGCAACCTGGAGCGTAAGCAGGCCCTGCTGGCCGAGGCCGAGGCCCTGGACATCGACGCCGACCCGAAGGGCGCCCAGGCCAAGCTGCGGGACATCCAGGCCCAGTGGCACGAGGCCGGCCGGGTGCCCCGCGAGGCCGCCGCCGGGCTGGAGCGCAGGTTGCGTGTCATCGACGACAAGGTCCGTGAGGTGATGGACTCGGCGTGGCGCCGCACCACCAAGGAGGACAACCCGCTGCTCGCCCAGATGCGGGCCCAGGTGGCGGAGGCCGAGGAGCGGCTGGCCCGGGCGCAGAGCGCCGGGGACGCCCGCCGAATCAAGGAGGCCGAGCAGGCCCTTGCCTCCAAGCGGCAGTTCCTCCAGCTCGCCGAGCAGGCCGGCTGACCTGACGCTGTCCGAGAGCCCCCGGTCCCCCGCAAGGGACCGGGGGCTCTCGCGTGTGCGGGGACGCCGCGCGGCACGGGCGGGGCCGTGGGCCGTGCAGTTGACGCATTGAGGCGGGCTGATGAGAATGGGCGGCGGAGCCAGGTAGGGCCACCGGGACGAGGGCGACGACGGCGGGGCTCCGCTGTCGAGGATCGGCCGGTGAGCTTCCGCGAGTGTCCCCGTCCGCGTGACATGGACCGTCGCGCACTGTCCGCGTACCCCCGAGGGGCCGTGACGTGCCGACGGCAGCTCGCCCGCGCGGCCCATGGCCGACGCCGGGCCTTTGAAGTGGAGCTCGAATGGTCCGTCCCAAAGCTCTCGGCGGTGCGCTGACCGCGCTCGCCACCGTCGCGGCCGGCGTGTTCATCGCCACCGCCGTCAGCACCACCCCGGCCTCCGCCGCGGGCACCGGCACCGGCTATCTGCACACGAACGGCAGCCAGATCGTGGACAGCACCGGTGCCACGGTCCGGTTGACCGGCATCAACTGGTTCGGCATGGAGACCGACAACAAGACCTTCCACGGGCTCTGGTCGAGCAATCCCTGGCGGGGGCAGCTCGACACGATGGCCCGGCTGGGCTACAACACGTTGCGGGTGCCGTACTCGAACGACGCGCTGAAGCCGGGCGCGACCGCCACCGGGATCAACGACTTCGTCAACCCGGACCTGGTCGGGCTCTCGCCGTTGCAGATCCTGGACAAGGTGATCAACTACGCCGGCAGCAAGGGGATGCGGATCATCCTGGACCGGCACCGGCCGACGTCGGCCGGGCAGTCGCCGCTCTGGTACACGTCGACGGTCTCCGAGGCGACCTGGATCAACGACTGGAAGATGCTCGCCCAGCGGTACGCGGGCAATCCCACCGTGATCGGCGCGGACCTGCACAACGAGCCGCACGCCGAGGGCACCAACCCGGCGGCCACCGGCGCGTGCTGGGGCTGCGGCGACACCGCGCGGGACTGGCGGCTCGCCGCCGAGCGGGCCGGCAACGCCATCCTCGGTGTCCAGCCCAACTGGTTGATCTTCGTGGAGGGGGTGAGCTGCCCCAGTGGTGGCCTCTCCAACGTGTGGGACAACGACCCGAGCAACGACGAGGACTGCGGCTGGTGGGGCGGCAACCTGTCGAAGGCCGGCCAGTTCCCGGTACGGCTGAACGTGGCCAACCGGCTGGTCTACTCGCCGCACGAGTACGCCACGTCGGTCTACCGGCAGACCTGGTTCGACGCCCCCGACTACCCGGCGAACATGCCGGCCATCTGGGACAAGTACTTCGGTTACCTCTACAAGCAGAACATCGCCCCGATCATGATGGGTGAGTTCGGCAGCACCCTCGCCGACCCGAAGGACCGGGTGTGGCTGGAGAAGTTGATGGCGTACACCGGCACCGGCGTGACCGGGATGTCCTTCACCTACTGGTCGTGGAACCCCAACTCGGGTGACACCGGCGGCATCGCGCTGGACGACTGGACGAACATCAACACCACCAAGCAGGCGATCCTCCAGCCGTACCTGATCGCGCCGTCCGGTGGCGGACCCACCGGCGGACCGACCGGCGGACCCACCGGCGGGCCGACCGGCGGGCCGACGACCCCGCCCCCGGGCGCCTGCACGGCCACCTACCGGCAGGTCAACGCCTGGCAGGGCGGCTTCCAGGGCGAGGTGACCGTGAAGAACACCGGTACGGCCGCGGTCAACCCGTGGTCGGTGACCTGGAGTTGGCCGTCCGGCGTGACGCTGGGCAGTGGCTGGAACGCCACCGTCACCCAGTCGGGCACGACGGTCACCGCCGCCGCGCCCAGTCACGCGCCGTCCCTGGCGGCGGGGGCCTCGGTCACCGTGGGCTTCACCGCCAACGGCACGGCCAGCGCCCCGGCAACCGTGAAGCTCAACGGCGCCGGCTGCTGAGTCGCCGGGGTGGCCGGTGCCCACGTCGTGGGCGCCGGCCACCCCGGGCATTTACATCCAGGTGCTTCTATGTTCTTATCGGGAAAGCGCTTGCCTCCGCAGTGGCCGGCGTGAGCGCGGGAGCCGCTTTCACCGAACTGCACCGGCGGGCCCGGGAGCCATGGGTCCCGGCCTACTTCGCCGCCCACGGGCATGGGCGTCCGACGGTCCGTCCGCCTCATCGAGAGGAAGCAGCATGCGCACAACACAGCGTCGGATGACGCTGCTCGCCACCACCGCCGCCGCCACGGCGGCCCTGGTCACCGGCGGGCTCCTCACCGCCGTCTCGGCCCAGGCAGCCGCCGGCTGCCGGGTCGCCTACTCGGTCGCCAGCCAGTGGCCGGGCGGGTTCACCGGCAACGTCACGGTCACCAACCTCGGCGACCCGGTCTCCGGGTGGACGCTGCGCTGGTCGTACGGGGCCGGCCAGCAGGTCAGCCAGGCGTGGGGCGCCACCGTCACACAGAGCGGCGGGCAGGTCTCCGCCGCCAACGTCGACTACAACGGCAACCTGGCCACCAACGGCAGCACCTCGTTCGGCTTCAACGCGAGCTGGAACTCCAGCAACCCGGACCCGACCAGCTTCACCCTGAACAACGTCGCCTGCACCGGCGGCACCACCACCCCGACCACCCCGGGCACGCCGACCACCCCACCGACCACCCCGCCGATCCCCAGCGATCCTCCACCGAGCGTCCCGCCGCAGACGGGCCTGGTCGGCTGGGCCACCCAGAACGGCGGCACCACCGGCGGTGGCGGCGCCCCGGCCACCACCGTCTCCAACGCCTCCGCGCTGACCAGCGCCCTGAACGCCACGGGCTCCGCGGTGATCCGCGTCTCCGGGACCATCTCCTGCTCGGGGATGCTGCGGGTCCGGTCGAACAAGACCATCCTCGGCAACTCCGGCGCGACAATCGCCGGCTGCGGACTCAACATCAGCGGTGACCGCAACGTCATCATCCGGAACCTGACCTTCCGGGACTGGAACGACGACGCGATCAACGTGCAGGAGTCGGCCACCAACATCTGGATCGACCACAACACCTTCAGCAACGGGTACGACGGCGCGGTCGACATCAAGCGCGGATCGGACTTCGTCACGGTGTCGTGGAACCGGGTCTTCAACCACGACAAGACCATGCTGCTCGGCCACAGCGACGACAACGGCGCGCAGGACACCGGCCACCTGCGGGTGACCTACCACCACAACTGGTTCGACGGCAGCAAGCAGCGCAACCCGCGGGTGCGTTTCGGCAACCCGGTGCACGTCTACAACAACTACTACCGGGCCAACACCGGCTACGGCGTGGCCTCCACCGAGAACGCCGGCGTGCTCGTCGAGGGCAACTACTTCGAGAACGTCCCGGACACGTACCACCTCGGTGAAGCCGACTCCGGTCCGGGCCGCCTGGTGGCCCGCAACAACTACTTCGTCAACTCGCCCGCCGGGCAGACCGGCGGCAGCGTCGCCAGCATCCCGTACTCGTACCAACTGGACACGGCGAGCACCGTCAAGTCCATCGTGACGGCCGGCGCCGGCGCCGGTCGGATCACGGTCTGACCGTGGGCCGGTCGGGGTCCGCCGTGCCGGCGGGCCCCGGCCGGGGTCAGTGCGCGGCGCAGCCGGTCGTCGGCGCGGGCGTCGCGGCCGGGGCACCGATCGTGGGCAGGCCCAGCAACACCCCGGGGGTACGCGGGGAGCGCCCCGCCTCGGCGGCGTCGCCGGCCCGGGTCCGCCGGTGCGACAGCGGCGCCCCGTCGGCGTTGAGGTGGTGCGGCGCGGCGTACGTGACGGTGGTGTGCACGATGTCGCCGGGCCGGATCGACCCGGCGAAGCTGCCGGCGTCGAAGTGGACGAGCCGGCCGTCGCGGGCCCGGCCGGAGAGCCGCCCCGTCCGCTCGTCCTTGCGGCCCTCGCCGACCGCGACCAGCACCTCGACGGTCTCCCCCACCAGACGCTTGTTCTCCGCCCAGGAGATCTCCTCGACGGCCGCGACCAGCCGCTCGTAGCGCTCCTGCACGACCTGCTTGGGCAACTGGCCGTCCATCGTCGCGGCGGGGGTGCCGGGGCGCTTGGAGTACTGGAAGGTGAAGGCCGAGGAGAACCGGGCCTCGCGCACCACGTCCAGGGTGCGCTGGAAGTCGGCCTCCGTCTCGCCGGGGAAGCCGACGATGATGTCGGTGGTGATCGCCGCGTCCGGCATCGCCGCCCGAACCTTCTCGATGATCCCCAGGTAGCGCTCGGAGCGGTACGAGCGGCGCATCGCCTTCAGCACGTCGTCGGAGCCGGACTGCAACGGCATGTGCAGCGAGTGGCAGACGTTCGGCGTCTCGGCCATCGCGGCGATCACGTCGTCGGTGAAGTCCTTCGGGTGCGGGCTCGTGAACCGGACCCGCTCCAGGCCGTCGATCTCACCGGTCGCGCGCAGCAGCTTGCCGAACGCGTACCGGTCACCGAACTCGACGCCGTAGGAGTTGACGTTCTGCCCGAGCAGGGTCACCTCCAGCACGCCCTCGTCGACCAGGGCGCGCACCTCGGAGAGGATGTCGCCGGGACGGCGGTCCTTCTCCTTGCCGCGCAGAGAGGGCACGATGCAGAACGTGCAGGTGTTGTTGCAGCCCACCGAGATCGAGACCCAGCCGGCGTACGTGGACTCGCGGCGGGTCGGCAGCGTGGACGGGAAGACGTCCAGCGACTCCAGGATCTCCACCTCGGCGGCGGCGTTGTGCCGGGCCCGTTCCAGCAGCACCGGCAGGGCACCGATGTTGTGCGTGCCGAAGACCACGTCCACCCAGGGCGCCCTGCGGACGATCTCGCCGCGGTCCTTCTGCGCCAGGCAACCACCGACGGCGATCTGCATCCCCGGGTGCTTGTCCTTCACGGGGCGCAGATGACCGAGGTTGCCGTAGAGGCGGTTGTCCGCGTTCTCCCGCACCGCGCAGGTGTTGAAGACGACGATGTCCGGCGTGTCGTCGGCCTGGGGCGCGCGCACGTAGCCAGCCTGTTCGAGCAGGCCGGAGATGCGCTCGGAGTCGTGCACGTTCATCTGGCAGCCGTAGGTGCGCACCTGGTAGGTGCGCGGGCTACCCGCCGCTGCGGTAGTCATGACCAGGACAGCGTATCCGGGTCGGCCGGAACGCCCCGAACCGAGGAGCACCCGACATGTGCCGAAGCATCAAGACGCTGCGAGAGCCGTTCACCCCGCAGGTGACCGACGCGGACATCGAGGCGGCGGCGTTGCAGTACGTCCGGAAGATCTCGGGCTTCCGGGCGCCCGCCGCGCACAACGCCGCCGCGTTCGAGGCCGCGGTGGCCGCCGTGACGGAGGCCACCCGCACCCTGCTCGACCAGCTGGTCGTGCGGGGTGGCGGGTCGGGCGCCGCCGACCGGCCGGCCACCGCCGCCACCGCGCGCGGCTGACCTCTTCGGCGCACCGGCCTCTTCGGCGCACCGGCACCGGCCCGGCTCGGCCGGCTGGGCACCGGGTCAGGCCGCGGCGAGCACCGGCGCGACGGTGTCGGGAGCCCAGCGCGAGCGGTGACACTGCGACCAGCCCCGGCAGCCCGGGTCACCCAGCGTGCACAGCCGCTTTCGACTGAGCACCTCGCCGTCGTCGGTGTCCCGGACGTCGAAGTGCACCGGGCGGACCGTCCCGTCCGGTGCGACGAGCAGGTGCCGGCCAGCGTCGAGCGTGTCGTCGCGCAGCAGGCAGTTACGGCCCAGCAGCCGGGCCAGCGCGGCGATGCTGGCGTGCTCGGAGAGCCGGTCGGGCACCCCGTAGCAGTCGACCACCGTCGAGAACTCGCCCGGCGCCTGCCAGACGTCACACACCACCGCGTACGCCGGCAGTCGGGCCGGGTCCGCCACTGCCAGCGGCATCACCACCCGACCGAGCGCCTCGGCCAGCGCCGGGTAGACCTCCACGGGTCGTACCCGATCGATTCTCCAGTTCCACAGCTCGGTCATTCCGCCTCCTCGCTGCGTTCGTCCCACCGGCCTCCGGATCGGGCCTTACTGACGATGGTGGGGGGCATTTGACCCCAGCCGGGGGCAAGTTACCGGTCTGTGACCATTCCGGGCAAAATTTCCCTGAGCGGCATTGCTCGGAGTAGCGGGAAGGTGACAGTTTATCGGCTATCGTGCGCGATCCGAACCACCGGGACCGCGTGTCCCGGCACCGCCACCGGGCCTTCCCTCGGTGTCCGTCAGCGCAGGACGACCAGGTGCTCCCCGCGAGGCAGCAGCTCACCCACCACCGGCGCGCCCGGCAGCTCACCGGCGACCAGCAGGCCGCCGGAGGTCTGCGCGTCGGCCAGCAGCAACCGCTCACCCTCGTCCGCCCCGCCGAAATCCGTCCAGGGCGTGACCCACTCCAGGTTGCGACGGCTGCCGCCGCTGACGTACCCGTCGCGCAGCGCCTCCCGAGCGCCGGCCAGGTACGGCACCCGGGCGGTGTCGATGGCCACCGTGAGCCGGCTGGCACGGGCCAGCTTCGAGGCGTGCCCGAGCAGGCCGAAGCCGGTCACGTCGGTGCCGCACCGGATGCCGGCGGCGACCGCCGCGCGCGCGGCGTCCCGGTTGAGCGCGCTCATCGAGGCCACCGCCTCCGGGAAGCTCTCACCGGTCGCCTTGTGCCGGGTGTTGAGCACGCCCACCCCGAGCGGCTTGGTCAGCGACAGCGGCACCCCGGCCCGGCCGGCGTCCAGAGTGATCAGTTCCTCCGGGCGCACGGTGCCGGTGACCGCGAGGCCGTACTTCGGGCCGTCGTCGTCCACGCTGTGCCCACCGGCCAGGTGACAACCCGCCTCCCGGGCCACGTCCTGACCGCCGCGCAGCACCTCGCGCGCCAACTCCAGCGGCAGCACGTCGCGCGGCCAGCAGAGCAGGTTGAGCGCCACCAACGGGACGCCACCCATCGCATACACGTCGGACAACGCGTTGGCCGCGGCGATGCGGCCCCAGTCGTACGCGTCGTCGACGACCGGGGTGAAGAAGTCCGCGGTGCTGACCAGGCCGGTCCGCTCGTCCAGGCGGACCACCGCGGCGTCGTCGCCGTGGTCCAGGCCGACCAGCAGCTCCGCGGTGCCGGTGGCCGGGCCGAGACCGGCCACCATGACCTCCAGCTCGCCCGGCGGAATCTTGCAGGCGCAGCCACCGCCGCGCGCGTAACGGGTCAGCCGTACCGGTTCCGTCATCCCCCCATGATCTCGACAAGCCCGTGTCGACGCCACAGTTGCGGCCCGGTGGTGACCAAAATCGGACCCCCGACAACGATCGGGACCGGTGTTACCGCTCCGTGACCAACTGAGTTGCGTTCCGCCACATCACGCCGCCTACAGTTGCCCAACCGGGGGTCAACCGACCCCGATCCGGGAGACGACAGGGACGGTGGACGACGTGACGACGGGCGAACCGCTCATCGTGCTGGACGCGGTCAACAAGTGGTTCGGGCCGCTGCACGTGCTGGACGACGTCTCGCTGTCGGTGGGTCGGGGCGAGGTGGTCGTGGTGATCGGCCCGTCCGGCTCCGGCAAGTCGACGCTGTGCCGCGCCATCAATCGACTGGAACCGATCAACTCCGGCACCATCACCTTCGACGGCCAGCCGCTGCCGGCCGAGGGCAAGCCCCTCGCCAGGCTGCGCAGCGAGGTGGGCATGGTCTTCCAGTCCTTCAACCTCTTCGCCCACAAGACCATCCTGGAGAACGTCACCCTCGGCCCGATCAAGGTCCGCAAGGAGAAGCCGGCCGCCGCCCGCGAGCGCGGCCTGGCCCTGCTCGACCGGGTCGGCATCGCCAACCAGGCGGACAAGTTCCCGGCCCAGCTCTCCGGCGGTCAGCAGCAGCGGGCAGCGATCGCCCGCGCCCTGGCCATGCAGCCCAAGGCGATGCTGTTCGACGAGCCGACCAGCGCCCTGGACCCGGAGATGGTCGGTGAGGTGCTGGACGTGATGACCTCGCTGGCCAGCGACGGCATGACGATGGTCGTGGTCACCCACGAGATGGGCTTCGCCCGGCACGCCGCCAACCGGGTCATCTTCATGGCCGACGGGCAACTGGTCGAGGATGCCCCGCCAGCGGAGTTCTTCGCGAACCCGCGCAGCGAGCGGGCCCGAGACTTCCTCTCCAAGATCCTCACGCACTAGGCGTCCGTAGTGGAGCGCGCCGTACTCGGTGGGCTCCGTTGAAGAAGGAGAAGAGTATGCGTATCAAGCGCGTTGCGGCAGTCGCCGCGGTCGCCGCTCTGGCGCTCGGCCTCACCGCTTGTGGTGGCGACGACGGCGGGGACACCGGTGCTGGCAGCAAGTCCTTCGCCGCCGGCAGCACCATGGAGAAGCTGAACAAGGCCCAGAAGATCAAGGTTGGCACCAAGTTCGACCAGCCCGGCTTCGGTCTGAAGGGCCTGTCCGGCAAGCCGGAGGGCTTCGACGTCGAGATCGCCAAGATCATCGTCAAGGAGCTCGGCATCCCCGAGGACAAGATCGAGTGGGTTGAGGCCCCCTCGAAGGTCCGCGAGGACGTGATCGTCAACGGCAACGTCGACTTCGTCGCCGCGACGTACACGATCAACGACAAGCGCAAGGAGCGGATCGCCTTCGCAGGCCCGTACTACGAGGCTGGCCAGAACATCCTGGTCAAGAAGGACGACACCACCATCACCGGGCCGGACTCGTTCAAGGACGGCACCAAGAAGGTCTGCTCGGTGACCGGCTCCACCCCGGCCGAGACGATCAAGAAGTACGTCAAGG
This sequence comes from Micromonospora sp. NPDC047557, assembly GCF_043205095.1. NCBI lineage: Bacteria > Bacillati > Actinomycetota > Actinomycetes > Micromonosporales > Micromonosporaceae > Micromonospora > Micromonospora sp. NPDC047557. The sequence continues at coordinate 339,026 of NZ_JBIDDK010000004.1, forward strand.
ACGTGGGCACCCAGCTGGTGCTCTTCGACACCTACGACAAGTGCCGTGACGCCCTCAAGGGCGGCCAGGTCGACGCCGTGACCACGGACAATGTGATCCTGCTCGGCTACATCGCCAAGGACGAGGCCTCCTTCAAGCTGGCCGGCGACAACTTCACCAAGGAGCCGTACGGCATCGGGGTGAAGAAGGAAGATGCCGACTTCCGCAGCTTCATCAACGACACCCTGGACAAGGCGGTCGCCGACGGCAGCTGGAAGAAGGCCTGGGACGACACCGCCGGCAAGTTCGGCGCGGAACTGGGCTCGGCGCCCACCATCAACCGCTACTGATCTGATCCTTCGATCTGGAGGGTGGGGAGGAACACCGACCCGTGAACGTGCTCATCGACAAGTTCGACGTCTTTGCGGGTGGTTTCTGGCTCACCCTCCAGATCTGCGTACTCGCCGCGATTGGTGCCCTCGTCCTGGGCGGGATCCTCGCGGTGCTCCGCATCTCGCCGGTGCCGCCGCTGCGCGCGCTCGGCACCACGTACGTGAACGTCTTCCGTAACATGCCGCTGACCGTGGTGATGTTCTTCGCCGCCTTCGGTCTGCCAGCGCTCGGCTCCAACGCGGACTTCCTCCGCATCCCGGTGCTCGACTCGCTGTTCAGCCGGCTCGGCACCGACCTGCCGTATTTCCGGTTCGCGCTGATCGCCCTCGTGCTCTACACCGCCGCGTTCGTCTGCGAGGCGTTGCGGTCCGGCGTGAACGCGGTGCCCGCCGGCCAGGCAGAAGCCGCGCGGTCGCTGGGTCTGACCTTCGGCCAGAACCTGCGCCACGTGGTACTGCCGCAGTCCTGGCAGGCGTCGGTGGTGCCGCTCGGCTCGGTGATCATCGCGATGATCAAAAACTCCGCGCTGGCCGGTTTCTTTGGAGTGGTCGGCGACCTTTCCGCCACGGCTGACCAGCTCACCGGGGCCGAGGGCTACGCGTTCATCCCGGTCGCCATCGGCGTCTCGGTCGGCTATCTGATCATGACTGTGCCACTCGGCGCCCTGTTGGACCGGATCGAGAAGCGACAGGCGGTGGCCCGATGAGTCAGCAGACCAGCGTCCTCTACGACATCCCCGGGCCTCGGCAGCGGCGGATCACGCTGGTCAGCAGCATCGTCGCCGGCCTGGTCCTGCTCGTCGGGGCCTACTTCCTGATCTACCGGCCGTTGGACGAGAAGGGCCAGCTGTCGATGGAGTTGTGGGGGCCGCTGGTCGACCCCTCCAACGAGAACTTCTCCCAGGTGTGGGATCGGATCGGCCTCGGTTTCAAGAACACGCTGATCGCAGCGGCACTGGCCATCGTGACCTCACTGATAGTGGGCACTCTGCTCGCCGTACTCCGGATCCAGCTCAAGAGCCTGACCCGGCTCCGTTACGCCGGCATGGCAACTCCAATTGCGTACCTGCTGCGCGGGCTGAGCACGCTGCTGTCGGCGGTAACCCGTGTCTGCGTCGAGGTTTTCCGCGGCCTACCCGTCGTGCTCACCATCTTCTTCGTGGCCCGCGGCTTCCCCGAGTTCGGCCTCTACCTTGACAACCTCTGGTACCTGGTCATCGGCCTCACGATCTACAACTCCGTGGTGATCGGCGAAATTCTCCGGTCCGGCATGGAAGGGCTGCCGAGCGGTCAGGCTGAGGCCGCCGCCGCGATTGGGCTGTCCCCGACGCAGACCACCCGGATGATCCTGCTGCCGCAGGCCTTCCGGATCATGCTGCCGGCACTCATCAGCCAGCTGGTTGTGGTGCTCAAGGACACCTCGTTGGGGTTCATCATCAGTTACGAGGAAACCCTGAACATCGGCAAGCAGATCATCGGCGTGCTGGGCAACCCGATCCAGGTGTACGTCGTGATCGCCGTGCTCTTCATCGTGGTGAACTACTCGCTGTCGAAGGTGGCCCAGTACGTCCAGCGCCGGCTCTCCCAGGGCCGCAAGACCGCGGGTACCCCGGCACAGAACCCGCCTCCCGCGGCGCTGATGTCTCAGGCCGAGGGCACCGGCGGAGGCTCCTGACGCTCAGCTCGCAAGGAGAAGGGCCAGCCCGGTGTCCGGGCTGGCCCTTCTGCTGTTTGGACTAGCGAGCGATCTCGGTGACCCGGGACTCGCGGACCACGGTGACCCGGATCTGACCGGGGTAGGTCAGCTCCTCCTCGATCTGCTTGGCCACGTCGCGGGCCAGCACAGCCGCCCCGATGTCGTCCACGTCGTCGGGCTTGACCATCACCCGGATCTCCCGGCCGGCCTGCATGGCGAAGACCTTGTCCACGCCGAGCTTCCCGGCCGCGATCTCCTCGATCCGCTCCAGGCGCTTGACGTACGCCTCCAGGCTCTCCCGACGCGCGCCCGGCCGACCACCGGAACAGGCGTCGGAGGCCTGGGTGAGCACGGCCTCGATGGTCTGCGGCGGCACCTCGTTGTGGTGCGCCTCGATGGCGTGCACCACGTCCTCGTGCTCGCCGTACTTGCGGGCCAGGTCGGCGCCGATGATGGCGTGGCTGCCCTCGACCTCGTGGGTGAGCGCCTTGCCGATGTCGTGCAGGAACGCCGACCGTTTGATGGTGGGCACGTCGAGGCGCAGCTCGGCGGCCATGATGCCGGCGATGTGCGCGGTCTCAACCAGGTGCTTGAGCACGTTCTGCCCGTACGAGGTGCGGTAGCGCAGCCGGCCCAGCAGGGTCACCAGCTCCGGGTGGATCTCGGTGATGCCGACCTCGACCAGGGCGTCCTCGGCGGCGCGCAGGCAGAGCTGCTCCACCTCCTGCCGGGCCAGGTCGTAGACCTCCTCGATCCGGTGCGGGTGGATCCGCCCGTCCAGCACCAGCTTCTCCAGCGTGAGCCGGCCGACCTCCCGGCGGACCGGGTCGAAGCAGGAGAGCAGCACGGCCTCCGGGGTGTCGTCGATGATCAGGTTGACCCCGGTCACCGACTCGAAGGCGCGGATGTTGCGCCCCTCCCGGCCGATGATGCGGCCCTTCATCTCGTCGCCCGGCAGATGCAGGACGCTGACCACGCTCTCGGCGGTCTGCTCGCTGGCCACCCGCTGGATCGCGTCCACCACGATGTGTCGGGCCCGCTGCTCGGCGGTGTTGCGCGCGTCCGACTCGATGTCGCGCACCAGCAGCGCCGCCTCGCGCTTGGCGGACGTCTCGATCGCGTCGATCAGCTCCAGCCGGGCCGACTCGGCGGTGAGACCGGCCACCCGCTCCAGTTCCCGGCGGCGCAGCTCCTCGGCCTCGGCCAGCTCGGTCTCGCGCTGGGCGAGCGCGGACTCCCGGGCCGCGAGGGCGGCGCTCGCCGCGCTGAGTTGCCGCTCCCGCTCGGCGAACCGTTCCACCTCCTCGGTGTGCAGCCGCTCCCGCTCGTCCATCCGGGCCGCCCGGCGCTCCACCTCCGCGGCCTGCTCCCGGGTCGTGGCGGCGAGCACCGCGACCTCCCGCTCGCCGCTGCGACGGGCTGCCGTGCGCAGCTGGTCGGCGTCCGCCTCGGCCTGCTTGTGCGCCCGTTCCAGCACGGTGTCCGCCTCGGCGCGGGCGTCGTCGAGCACTCGCCGGGCCTCGGCCCGGGCCGCCTTCGCCTCGGCCTTCGCCGCCGCCGCCTCGGCCCGAGCCGCGGAGGCCGCGGACTTGGCCACGTCGATCGTGCTGTTCGCCTGGTCGGCGGCGCTGCGTAGGGCGGCCAGGGACTGCTCCTGACGGTCCTTCTCCGCGATGAAGGCGGGATCCTCCGGGGCCGGCGCCGTGCCCATCCGACGCAGCGTCCGGATGCCGACCAGCACCGCCCCGACCACGACCACCGCGAGGATCAGGACAGCCGCGAGAAGCACGACGTCGAGGGCGTTCATGCCGGGACCCCGTTGGGTCTACCGGTGAACCTGTGCCGCCGCGCCGCCATGGCCGCCTCCCCTGAACGTCAAGACCGCAGCGACTGTGCCCGAGGCACACTCCTGCGGCTGTGGACGCCCGACCGGAGCGGCTGGCCGTGGATAGCTCTCTCCGCCGGCGGTGCCCTCGGGCATCGTCGGCGACCGGGTGCAGTTGTCGCGGAGTGCCGGACCGGCCAGTCCGGAACTGCCGCCAAAGGCCGCGGAGTCGGCCAAAGTGATGCTGTTCTGTTACGAGATCTATGTTGTGCGCTTAGCCTGCGCTGGTCGGGCAATGTGAGCCTGTATGGCGAGGCTAGGTCGCCAAGGGCGGTCTGGTCAAGGACTCATGATCAAACCCCCCGAACGGAGCGAAGTTGTAGCGTCACCCAAAGTTGATGTCGTGTCGGACACGGAAGGACAAAGGCGGCGAGCCGACGCCCTCGATTCGGATGTCGTGCCTGTTCAGCGGTGGCGGCGCCCTGCGCGACGCCGACTTAGTGATACCGGTGACCCTGCAGAGTCGCGAATCTCGCCCGACCGACCCGGTCCCGACGCGAAGCGCCTCAAGATCGGCCTCGGTGCGTGCACGATCCCGGCTTCTCAACGGGCGCGCCCATGTCCCCCGCTGGAAGACCCGGGCTGTCTCCAGGTCTCACCGAAGGCCGGAGGCGAGGGCGACATTGCACCAAGGGCTCGGCCGACTTCGGCGGGTCGGCGGCTCAGCTGGCGCCGGCTGCCAGCGCGGCGGTGACCAACGCGGCGTTGCCCGGTGCCGGTACGCCGTCGGGCAACAGGAGCGTGTCCTCCAGCCCGATCCGGGTGTGCAGCCCACGGCTGACCGCCTCGACGAGCACCGCCCAGGTGGCCGGACCCTCGGCGTGCAACAGCACGGGCGGAGCCACCGCGTCCTCCGGCGGCGACCCGCCCGGCATCCCCGTCGACCGCGGTGGCACGCCGGGCATCTGCAGGGGCGGAGGCAGCGCGGCGAGGATCCGCGCCGCATCAGCCAACGCGACCGCCGGCTCCTGCGCCATGCACTCGACGAGGATCCGCCCGACCGGCACCCGCCAGGACTGGTACGTCTTCACGGCGTCGACTGTCCAGAGCCCCACCTTGACGAGCACGCCACGCTCATGCAGCGCGGCGGCGACCGCCTCCGCGCCGGGCTCGTGCGCGTTGACCGAGGCGAAGTCGGGCAGTACCGGCCAGGATCGGACGGCTGTCACCCGGGCGGCCGGATCCGGTTCGATCCAGGCTCCGGTGCTCACCCCCACCGGCAGGCCCGGCCGGGCCGCACGGATCGCGGTCAGCGCGTCGGCGATCACCGCCGGGCGCAGTGACTCGACGCCGGCCGCGTCCCTGGGATGGACGTGCACGGCCGCGACGCCCAGCGCGGCACAGCGGGCCGCGTCGGCCGCCAACTCCATCGGGGTCACCGGCACGGCCGGATGGGCGGCACGACTGCGCTGGCCGTTCAGACACGCTTTCAACATCGGGCCACCCCCACCGCACCCATCGCGCGCCACTCAGTCGAGCGGACGGCTGTCGCGCTCCAGATCGCCCTCGGCGTCGGCGAGCGCGTCGGCGTCGATCTGCTCGGCGAACTCCGCCGCCTCGGCGCTCTGCGCGGCGAGCGCGTCCTTCACCGCGCGGATGGCCACGCCGGGCGGATAGCCCTTGCGGGCCAGCATCCCGACCAGGCGGCGGAAGACCGCGTCGGGCTCACCCCGGGCGGTACGCAGTTTGCGCTCCACCAGGGCGCGGGCGGTTGCCGCCTCGGTCTCCTCGTCCAGCTCGCCCAGCGCCTCGGTGGCCACCTCGCCGTCGACGCCCTTGCGGCGCAGCTCGTTGGCAAGCGCCCGGCGGGCCAGGCCGCGACCGGTGTGCCGGCTGGACACCCAGGCGCGGGCGAACGCCGCGTCGTCGATGATGCCGACCTCGTCGTAGCGGTCGAGCACCTCGGCCGAGACCTGCTCGGAGATGCCTCGCTTGGCCAACGCGTCGGCAAGCTCGGCCCGGGTGCGCGGCCGGACGGCGAGCTGGCGCAGGCAGATCTCGCGAGCCACCTCCGACTCGTCTCGAGGCGGCGCCGAAGGCTCGACGGTGTCGCCCTCCTCGGGGCGCCCACGGCGACCCCGGCGAGGGCGGGGAGGATCGCTGGCGTCGCCCGTACGGGGTGGGCTGGCATCCCAGCCCCGCCCCGTACGGGCGCGTCGTCCTGCCACTGGTCAGCGACCGGTCAGAAGTCGACCGGCGGCAGCTCCGGGCCACCGGCGGCGTCGCTCGCGCCAACCCCGACGCCGAGCTTCTCCAGGATCTTCTTCTCGATCTCGGCGGCCACGTCCGGGTTTTCCTTCAGGAACTCCCGGGCCTTCTCCTTGCCCTGGCCGAGCTGGTCGCCGTCGTACGTGTACCACGCGCCGGACTTGCGGATGATCGCCTGCTCCACGCCGACGTCGATCAGCGAGCCCTCACGCGAGATGCCCTTGCCGTACATGATGTCGAACTCGGCCTGCTTGAACGGCGCGGCCACCTTGTTCTTCACGACCTTGACCCGGGTGCGGTTACCGACCACGTCGGTGCCGTCCTTGAGGCTCTCGATGCGTCGCACGTCGAGCCGGACCGAGGCGTAGAACTTCAGCGCCCGACCACCGGTGGTGGTCTCCGGGCTGCCAAACATCACGCCGATCTTTTCGCGCAGCTGGTTGATGAAGATCGCCGTGGTGCCGGTGTTGCTGAGCACACCGGTGATCTTCCGTAGTGCCTGGCTCATCAGCCGGGCCTGGAGGCCCACGTGGCTGTCGCCCATCTCGCCCTCGATCTCGGCGCGCGGCACCAGGGCCGCCACCGAGTCGATCACGATGATGTCCAGAGCGCCGGAGCGGATCAGCATGTCCGCGATTTCCAGCGCCTGCTCGCCCGTGTCCGGCTGGGAGACCAGCATCGCGTCGGTGTCGACGCCGAGGGCCTTCGCGTACTCCGGGTCGAGCGCGTGCTCGGCGTCGATGAAGGCGGCGATGCCGCCGTTGCGCTGGGCGTTGGCCACCGCGTGCAGCGCCACCGTGGTCTTACCGCTGGACTCGGGGCCGTAGATCTCGACCACCCGGCCACGCGGCAGGCCACCGATGCCCAGCGCCACGTCGAGCGCGATGGACCCGGTCGGAATGATCGCGGTCTGGACGACCGGCCGGTCACCCAGCCGCATCACCGAGCCCTTGCCGAACTGCTTGTCGATCTGAGCGAGAGCAAGGTCGAGCGCCTTCTCCCGGTCAGGACCTGCTGCCATCGTTGCCACCCCTGCCTTCGCCGGCGTCTTTCCTGCTGAGCTTCTCGTCACGCGAGACACGCTAGGCGCTGGGTCCGACAGAAAACCAGCCGACGGGCCGCGAGCTGTGGACGAGCACCCCGCTGTGGACAATAGCCGAACAGGTGTACGACTCGACAAGCGACACGCGGAACCGGCGAAAAGGCTGCTCAGCGTAGTCGAGCGGGTACGCGGTCGGGGTACGCGGCGCAGACCGCCCGCCACACCACGTGCGTCTGCTCCCCCGACGACAGCGCCTGCTCGATGGTCCGCCCATCGAGCTGGGACAGCACCTGGTCGCGGGCGATGCTGGCCGCGTAGCCCGGCCCGAACGCCTCCTCCAACCGCGCCCAGAAGTCGGTCAGCCGCACGTGATCAACCCTCCTCGCCCGGTGCCCCCGTCGGCACCGGGCGCAACGCTAGCGCCACCAGGGGCACGGTCGCGACCGCCGCGAGCAGGGTTAGCACCGGATAACCGGCGAGCTGCATGACAAACCCGCTGAGCACCGCGGCGCTGGCCCCCGCCAACCCCATGATCAGGTCGGAGAACCCCTGGACGCTGGGCCGCACACCGGCCGACACCGACTCGGAGAGCAGCGTCGAGCCGGCCACCATCGTCCCCGACCAACCCAGCCCGAGCAGGACCAGCCCGATCGAGAGCCGGGGCGTGTGGTGCCCGGCGGTGCCGGCGACCGCGCAGGCGGCCAGCAGCAGCCCGACCCCGCCGAGGATCACCGCCCGCCGGCCGAGCCGGTCGGTGAGCCAGCCGACCACCGGGGCGAACGCGTACATGCCGGCGATGTGCAGGCTCAACACGATCCCGACCAGCCGCAGCACGTCGGCGTCGGCGTGCGACTCACCGAGCCGGACCGGGGTCATCGCCATCACCGCCACCATCACCAGGTGACCGATCGCCACGGCGGTGATGCCGAGCCGGGCGGCTGGCTGTCCGCGTACCACCGACCAGGCCAGCCGCATTCCGGCGGTGCGCGGCGCGCGCACGCGGACCGGCGCGGTGGCCGGCCCGGCCCCACCGGCCGCCGGCGCGGCGTCGCCGGGCGGCCCGGCGGCGGTCGGTGGCGCGTCGGCCGCCGCGAGCCGCCGTGCGGTGAGCAGCGGGTCGGGACGGAGCAACCCGAGGAGTACGACGGAAGCCAGCACGAATGCCGTCGCGCTGAACGCGAAGGGGCCGGCCAGCGGCGGCAGCCCCCAGCCGGTGGTGACCCGGTCGGCCAGGGCGGCGAAGTTCGGCGCGGCCACCGCCCCGATGGTGGTGGCCCAGACGATCAGCGAGAGCTGACGCCCTCGACGGGTCGGCTCGGCGAGGTCCACCGCCGTGTAACGGGCCTGCAGGTTCGCGGCGGTGCCACCGCCGAAGAGCAGCATGCCGAGAAAGAGCAGCGGCACCGAACGGGTGGCCGCCGCCACCACCACCAGGACGCCGCCGACGGCGCCCACGGTGTACGCCAGCACCAGGCCGGGACGACGGCCGTGCCGCGCCATGATCCGGGTGACCGGGACGGCGAGCAGCGCCGCACCGACCACCCCGGCACTCTGCGCGATGCCCGCCACCGCGGTGCCGGCGATGCGGTCGGCGAGCAGCGCGCCGACGGAGATGCCGATGGTCACACCGACGCCGCCGATGATCTGGGTGGTGAAGAGCAGCCGCATGGTGCGCCGCTGGATCGGCGCGACGTCGAGCCCGGTGCCGGTACGCGGCACGGTCAGGTCGGTGGCCATCGGCGCTCCTTGAGGACGGGGGTGACCCCATCCTCGCGCACCCACCCCGAACCCCGACGCCCCCGCCGGCTGCCCCGCCCGCCGGGCCGCCTCGCCGCGCCCGTCTCGGCCGCAAGATCCGCGCAACATCAGGGAAGTTGCTGCCTCGGCGCGCCGGGAAGCAGCAGTTTCCCCGATGTTGCGCGGATCTTCGCGGCGTTGATCTTCGCGGCGAGGGCCCGTCGGTCAGCCGGCCATGACCCGCTGGTGCAGGGACGACACCGCCGAACGGGCCGCCACGAACGCCCCGTGCTGCCAGGCCACCTCGTGGCTCAGCCAGTCCCCGGCGAAGTAGACCCGTCCGGCCGGCTGGAGCAGCAGGTTGTATCCGGCGGTGCCGTAGCGGGGCGAGGTCCAGGCGCCCTCGATGTAGCGGGTCCGGTCCCAGGCGTGGGAGTACGAGGTGACCAGCTCGCTGCGGTACTTGTCGCCATGGATCTTCACCCCCTGGCTGACCGCGCGCTCCCGGCGCTGCTCGGGAGTGAGCCCGCTGTACGCCCTGGCGTTCGCCCCGGTGTTGTAGTAGCCGACGACCAGGCCGCGCTTGCCGTGGAAGCCGTAGGACGGGTACCAGATGTGCGACAGGTCCAGGTCGGTCTCCGTGATACCGCCGTAGATCCGCTGGTCGGTCTCCCACCAGCGGCTGCGGTACTCCAGGCCGATCTTGCCGGCGGCGGTGACCGGGAAGTCGGCCAGGGCGGCGGTCACCCCGGCGCCGAGGTTGTGGGGCACCCGGGCCATCAGGTGCGGCGGCAGCGCCGCCACGCAGTAGTCGGCGGCGATCTGCGACTCCCGGCCGCCCTGCCGATAGGTCACCTCGACCCGGCTGCCCCGGTCGGTCACCCCGGTCACCTCGGCGTTGAGTCGGATCCGGTGCCCGCCCACGGCCTTGGCGAGGGCACGCGGGATCTGGTCCATGCCGCCCACCGGCTGGAACATCAGCATCGCCTGGTCGTAGCCGAACTCGAAGGAGAAGTACCGGCCCACGTTGCTGGCGAAGACGTCGGAGAGCGCCGGCGGCGCGCCGAGCAGCGTCCCCACGTCGTTGCCGGCGCCGGGGTACGCGGAGAAGCCGCGACGGTTGGTCCCGGCGTACGCCCAGTCGCTGGCCCGCCCGCCGATCGCGCCGAAGCCCTGCAGGAACGACAGCAGCCGGTCCCGGTCCTCGGTGGTGAGCCGCGCGTCCAGCGCGCCCTGGTCGGTGGCCTTGGCGAGCAGTTCCGAGACGTAGCCGTACACGTCGGCCTTGGCGGTGCGGTACCGGATCGGCTCGGTCATCCCGGCGGACTCGTTGTAGATCCAGGCGTCGGCGTTCTGGTTGGTGAACACCTCGATGGGTACGCCGAGTTCCCGGCAGTAGTCCATGGTGAGCATCCACTGTGCGATCCGGCCCGGCCCGGCGTTGAAGTAGACGCCGTCGGAGAAGCCGGCCCGCTGGGTGTGCCCGTCGAGGTCGGTCTCGACGTCGCCGCCACGGATGGTCAGGTTCCGCCCGCCGACGCGGTGCCGCGCCTCCAGGACCGTGCAGTGGTAGCCCGCCTTGCCCAGCTCGTACGCGGTGGTGAGCCCCGCGATGCCACCGCCGAGCACGACGACGCTGGCCCCCGGCCGGCCGGTCAGGGTGAAGTCGGACCGCTCGGGCGCCCGGAACGCCGGGGTCACCGACGCGGCGGCGCTGGGTGCGAGACCCATGGCTCCCATCGTGGCGAGCATCGCACCGGCACCGCCGCTGACCCCGACCGCGCGCAGGAATCCACGCCGGCTCACCGTCGACTGCGTCTGATCGCTCATGAACGCCTCCCCTACAAGATCGACTCACGCGAGTCTGCAGAGGACCTGTTACGCGGATCACGCAACGCCGTTTCCGGTAGGTATCGCCTTCCAGCCCGCCGGCAGCCGGTCTTCGGGGGCGTCACGAACGGCCGGCGCGACGCGCAGCCGCTCTACGACGTCGAGGTCTACTCCGACACCGGCCTCTGCGGACCGGCCGCGCTATCCGGCGAGGGCGCGGGCGGCGACGGTGAGGTCGGCGACGAGGCCCTCGTACGCCTTGTCCTGGTCGTCGGCGCGCAGCACGGCAGACGGGTGGATCGTCGCCAACAGGCGGGCCGGCGGGGCGTCGGTCCGCTTCCCGGCGCTGTCCACCGGCACCTGGGTGAAGTCCTGCGGGTGCTGGGCGGACGCGGGCCAGGGCAGCAGCTCGCCGCGCTGTCTCGTCACCCGGAAGGACGGGCCGAGCAGCGCCTTGGCGGCGGTGGCGCCGAGCACGACGACGATCTCCGGGCGCAGCCGGGCGAACTCGGCCACCAGCCAGGGCCGGCACGCGGTGATGTGCACCTGGTCCGGGGTCTGGTGGATGCGCCGCTTGCCACGCGCCGCAAAACGAAAGTGCTTGACGGCGTTCGTGAGGTAGAGCTGCGTCGGGTCCAGCTTGGCGTCGTCGACGGCGCGGCGCAGCAGCCGTCCGGCGGGGCCGACGAAGGGCAGGCCCTTCTGGTCCTCCATGTCGCCGGGCTGCTCGCCGACGAGGACCACGCGGGCGCTCTCGTCCCCCCGGCCGAAGACGGTCTGGGTGGCGTCGCGGTACAGCTCGCAGCCCCGACAACCACCCGATGCCGCGCGGAGCTCGTCGATTGTGTCGGCGTCGGGCGGGATGAACCGCTGGGCGCCGGGAGCGCTGTCGGTCTGCTCGGCCATGCCGACTGTTATATACCTGTTCGTTATCGCCTGCCGGGTACGCCCCGGGGTGGGCGCGGCCCGGCCGCGTCAGTAGCCGTTGCCGCCCCCGCCACCACCGGACGCGATGGCGATCAGCACAATGATGATCACGATGATGGCGATCGCGATCGCGATCCACAGCCCCTTGCGGTTCCCACCTGCAGCCATGATCAGGCACCTCCGGCGGCCCGCATACCCGCCCCACTCGCTCCGAATCGTCGCGATCCCGCCTTTTCTTCCGATATCCCCGGAAGGGGGGCGTCGCGCTCGCAGGTCAGGTGGAGAAGCCCGCCGCAGGGGAGGGATGGATGGCGCGGGCCAGGGCGGCGGCCAGGGGAGTCAGCTCCTCGACATCCAGGGAACTGACGGTGATGCGCAGGGCGGGCGGGGCGGCGATCCGGTACAGGGCGCCGGGCGCCACCGCCCAGCCGGCGTCCCGCAACGCGGTCAGCGCGCTCGTCTCGTCCGGCACCGGCAGCCAGACGTTGATGCCGCTGCGGCCGTGCGCGGTCAGGCCGTGCGCGGCGAGCGCGGCCAAGAGGCCCTCGCGCCGCAGGTCGTAGCTCTGCGCCGCTCGCCGCACCAGCTCGTCGACCGCCGGGTCCCCCCAGAGGGCGAGCACCAGCCGTTGCAGCACGGTGGACACCCAGCCGGCGCCGACCCGCGTCCGGCCGGTCACCCGGGCCACGGTGGTCTCGTCACCGGCCAGCACCGCCAGCCGCAGGTCCGGGCCGAACGGCTTGCTCACCGACCGCACGAAGGCCCAGCTTCCGGTCACGCCGGCGAGCGAATGCAGGGGTACGCGGGCCAGCTCGGCGGCGTGGTCGTCCTCGATGAGCAGCAGGTCCCGTCGGCCGGCGAGCAGAGTGCGCAGCTCCTCGGCGCGGGCGGCGGAGACGGCGGCGCCGGTCGGGTTCTGCGCCCGGCTGGTGATCACCAGCGCCCGCGCCCCGGCGGTCAGCGCGGCTGCCACCCCGGCCACCAGTGGACCCTCGTCGTCCAGCGGCACACCGATCGGCCGCAGCCCGAGCGCGGCGACCAGGTCGAGCAGGTTGGCCCAGCCCGGATCCTCCACCGCCACCGCGTCACCGGGCCGAAGGTGGGCGCCGAGCAGCCGCTCGATGCCGTCCAGCGCACCACCGGTGAGGGTGAGGTCCCCGGCGGGTACGCCGTCGGCGCTGAACCGGGCGCGGGCGGCCTCGGCCAGCTCCGGGAGTACGCCGGCCTGCGAGTAGCCGACCGGAGGACCCGCGTCGGCGGCGAGCGCGGCCAGGTGCGGGCCGATCGGGGGGAGCAGTCGGGGGTCGGGCTCGCCCCGGGACAGGTCGCGGGCGTCCGGCAGCGGTGCAGGGCGTAGCGCGGAGCGGCGGGCGGCCACCGGTGGGCGCGGACGGACGCGGGTGCCGTGCCGGCCGGCGGTGGCCAGCACGCCGCGTTGGCGCAGCTCCCGATAGGCGCGGGCGACAGTGGCCGGGCTGACGCCCAGCTCGGCGGCGAGGGCCCGCACCGGCGGCAGGGCGGCGCCGGGCGGCAGGGCGCCGGTACGGATGCCCGACTCGATGCTGGCCGAAATCGCGACGGCCGTCGTCCCGCTGAACTGATAGCGTGCTGACACAAACAGGAGATTGTACTAGAACAAAGGGGCGCGCATGTATCCACCCACCGCCCGGACCACTCCCACCCGCTCGCGCGACCGGATGAGCTACGACCGGGAGGCGGCGCACGCCGTGCTCGACGAGGCGTACCACTGCGCGCTCGGCTTCACCGTCGACGGCGAGCCCCGGGTGCTGCCCACCCTGCACGTCCGCATCGGTGACACCCTCTACCTGCACGGGTCCACCGGCAGCCGGCCCCTGCTCGCCGCCCGGGGCGACGGGCTGCCCGTCTGCGTCACGGTGACCCTGCTCGACGCTCTGGTCTACGCCCGCTCGCAGTTCCACCACAGCGCCAACTACCGCTCGGTGGTCGCGCTCGGCACCGCCCGGCTGGTCACCGACGAGCAGGAGAAGAGCGCCATGCTCACCGCGCTTGTCGACAAGGTGGGCGCGGGACGCAGCACGGACAGCCGCCCGCCGAACCGCCGCGAGCTGGCCGAGACCGCCGTGCTGGCGTTGCCGCTGCGGGAGGTGTCCGTCCGGTCCCGCACCGGCGGGGTCCGCGAGGACGAGGCCGACCTGCACCTGCCGCACTGGGCCGGCGTACTGCCGTTGCGGCTGACCGCCGGCCTGCCGCAACCCGCCGCCGGGGTCACCGCGCCCCTGCCGGCGTACCTGCGGACGGCCCGCACGCCCTGGCACGACCCGGTGTCACTGCGCGGCGAACACGTCCTGCTGGAGCCGCTGGACCTGGCGCACGCCGACGACCTGCACAGCGCCACCGCCGACGACGACGTCTGGCGGCACCTCACCGTCACCCGGCCCACCGAGCCGGCCGGGACCGCCGAGGTGGTCGCCGCGGCGCTGGCCGCCCGGCAACGCGGCGAGCGGGCGCCCTGGGTGCAGCGCTGCGCGAGGACCGGGGCGGTGGTCGGCACCACGTCCTACTACGAGATCAACCCGGAACGACTGTCGGTGGCGATCGGGCACACCTTCCTCGGCCGGCCGTGGTGGCGTACCGGGATCAACACCGAGGCCAAGCTGCTGCTGCTCGGCCGGGCCTTCGACGACCTGGGCGCGGTGCGGGTCGTCTGGCACACCGACATCCGCAACGTCCGCTCGCAGGCGGCCATCGAACGACTCGGCGCCACCCGGGAGGGGGTGCTGCGGATGCACTGCCAGCGTCCGGACGGCTCGTGGCGGGACACCGTGCAGTACGCGATGACCGTCGACGAGTGGCCTAACGCACAGGCCAGGCTGCGGGAAAGACTTCTGCGGACGGCGTCGGTGGCGTGATGATGGCGGGCGTGCTGGGGATCACCGACATCTGGACGTACGTGCTGGGCACCGTTGCCATCATCCTGCTACCCGGACCGAACTCGCTCTTCGTGCTGTCCACCGCCGCCAAACGGGGTGTGGGCGCCGGCTACCGGGCCGCGGGCGGGGTGTTCGTCGGCGACGGGGTCCTGATGATCCTCTCCGCCGCCGGGGTGGCGTCGCTGCTCAAGGCGTACCCGCCGCTGTTCCTGGTGATCAAGTACGCCGGTGCCGCGTACCTCGGTTATGTCGGGGTGACCATGCTGCGCGGCGCCTGGCGGCGCTGGCGCGACCGCAACGACCCGGACACGCCGCGGCTCATCGACGCCGCGGAACCGGCGCAGATGCGCAGCCCGTTCCGCAAGGCGCTGGTGATCAGCCTGCTGAACCCGAAGGCGATCCTGTTCTTCATCTCGTTCTTCATCCAGTTCGTCGATCCGGACTACGCCTGGCCGGCGCTGTCGTTCCTGCTGCTCGGCCTGATCGCCCAGGTCACCAGCGCGCTCTACCTGACCGCGCTGATCTTCGCGGGCACGTTCCTGGCCGCCCAGTTCCGCCAACGGCGTCGCCTCGCCGTGGGCGGCACCACCGCCGTGGCAGCCCTCTTCCTCGCCTTCAGCCTCAAGCTCGCCACCGCCAGCGCCGGCTAGGGCGTGTGTCAAAGCCCTCGGTCGAGCCGAGGCGGAGTCCAGGCGGCGGTCCGGCAAGGCGGAGATTGGCTCGGATACCGGTGTTGTAACCGAGCCAATCTCCAACGCCGCCGGCCGTCGTCTGGGCCCGCCGCAGGCCGGCCAGGGGCTTTGACACACGCCCTAAACCCCCCTCAGGTGCCGTCGCCGCCGCCGGAGCCGCCTCCCACGCCTCCGCTTCCGGCCGTGCCGCCCAGCCCGTAACCGGGTTTGATCGGCTGGTCGGGGTGGCGGCTGACATGGGCGGACCGGCTGATGGTGGCGGACCAGTCGGCGTGCGCGGCAGCCGCGGCGTGCCGGTTGATCGCCTGACGTAGCCAGCCGTCCACGGTGGCGACCCAGTCCCGCTGCCCGGCGTCCGCGTGCCAGATCCGGAACCGGCTGATGCTCTGGTGGGTGATCCCGGCCAGCGCCAGCCGACGGTCCATCCACATGATCACCTCCAGGCCCGCCGAGTTCGTCACGAAGATCAGCTCCAGCTCGGTGATCGGGCCGGCGTAGAGCGGGCCCACCCAGTAGCCCCACCGCTGGTGCAGCGGCAGGGTGTGCTCCACCCCTGGCAGCCCGCCCTCCTGCAACCCGGATTGGCGGATCATGAAGCCGAGCGTGGCCAGCGCCGCCAGGATGTGCTGCTGGGTGGGGATCGGGTGCACGAGGACCGGCACCATGGCCCCCTGGTCCAGATCCGGGTCGACGGACACCTCGGTCCGCAGACCCATCCGCAGGCTCAGCAACGGCACCCCGCCGAACGTGGTCACCGGGATCTCCCACGGCAACGGCAACGCGAAGTCGACCGCCCGCCGGCGACCCGCCGGCACCACGAACCGCCCGGCGATCGGCAGCGAGAAGAACTGCACGAGGCGCCGGGGCGCGTCCGGGTCGTCCGGCTCGACCGTGGTGACCAGGCCGAGCCGGATGTGGCGTACGAGCACGTCGTCCGGACCGGCGGCGAGGGTCACCCGCCCCGGCAGACGCAGGCCCGGACGGGTGCTCGGGTTCGGCAGCGTGGTCCGCACGGACAGCCCGGTCCAGCCGGAGTCCCGAGACACCCCCGTCAACCGCACCGCGCGCCCCCTCGCGGGACGAGGCCCCCCTGGCCCCGGACCGACCGCGCCTACCCGGTCGCGGTCACCTCACGCCCGCCGTCTCGACCGGATGCCGACGCGCCGACCCGCCGCCGTGTGGGCCTCACCGCAAGCGCCGGCCCCGCGGCACCGTGTCGGTCTCGTCGTCGAACTCGCCGATGACCTCCTCCAGCAGGTCCTCCAGAGCGACGAAGCCGATCGGACGGGCCGGACCACCGCCGTTGCGCACCAGCGCGAGCTGGGACTGCCGGGCGCGCATCGCGGCCACCGCCTCGGTGACCGAGGATGTCGCCGGGAGGGTGAACGCCGGCGTCATCAACTCCCCGGCGGTGGCGGCCCGGCCGGTGGTGACCACCCGTACCGCCTCCCGGACGTGCACCAGGCCACAGACGTCGCCGCTGGAGTCCAGGACCGCCAGCCGCGACCGGCCGCTGTCCCGGCTGACCTGCTCGATCCGCTCGGCCGGGTCGTCGCGCCGGACGGTGACCATGGTGGCGAACGGCTCCATCACCTGCGCCACCGACGTGCCCTGCAACTCCAGCATGCTGGTGAGCAGTTGGTGCTGCTCGGCGCCGAGCAACCCGTGCTCGCGGGACTGCTCCAACAGCAGCCGCAGCTCGTCCGGGCCGTGCACCTGGGCGAGCTGATCCTGCTGGTTGACCCCGACCAGGCGCAGGATCGCGTTGGCCAGCGCGTTCAACGCCGACAGCACCGGCCGGGACACCCGGGCGAAGGCCCGGAACGGAAGCGCGAGCAGCGTCGCCGAACGCTCGGCGTCGGTGATCGCCCACGACTTCGGCGCCATCTCCCCCACCACCAGGTGCAGGAAGGTCACCAGAGCGAGGGCGAAGACCAGGGCGACCACGTGACTGGCCGCGTCGGGCAGCCCCACCGCGTGCAGCAGCGGGCTGATCAGGTGCTCGATCGCCGGTTCGGCCAGCGCGCCGAGCCCCAGGGTGCACAGCGTGATGCCCAGCTGTGCCCCGGCCAGCATCAGCGACAGCTCGCGGACACCGTCCAGCGCGGCCCGGGCCGCCCGGCCGCCGCTGGCCGCCGCCTGCTCCAGCCGGTACCGCTTGCTGGCCACCAGGGCGAACTCGGCGGCCACGAAGAACCCGTTCAGCGCCAGCAGGACCCCCGAGCTGAACAATGCGATGCCGGGGCTCACGCGGTCACCCCCGGCGTGCTCAGTTGCAGCCGTACCGAGTCGGCGACGTGCCGGTCCACGGCGAGCACCTCGACCAGGGCCCGAGGCTCCGCCTCACCGTCGTCGACCTCGGCACCCTCGGGCAGCAGGCTGATCTCCAGCCGGTCGCCGACCTCCGGCACCCGGCCCAGCTCGCGCATGACCAGCCCGGACAGCGTGTCGTACTCCGGGGCTTCGGGCAGCGCGATGCCGGTGCTGTCGGCGACCTCGTCGATCCGCCAGCGGGCCGGCACCACCCACGAGCCGTCGTCCTGCCGCGCGGGGGCGCGCTCCGGCGGGTCGTCCTCGTCCCGGATCGGGCCGACCAGCTCCTCCGCGATGTCCTCCAGCGTGATCACGCCGGCGAAGCCGCCGTACTCGTCCACCACGCAGGCCATCTGCCGGTGCCCGGACCGCAGGCGGTCCAGCACCGTGGGCAGGGGCAGGGTCTCCGGCACGAGCAGCGGCGGCCCCGCCACCGCGCTCACCGGGGTGGTGGCCCGCTGCCCCGGCGGTACGCCGAGCACGTCGGCGATCCCGACGATGCCGATCAGGTCGTCGACGCCCTCGGCACCCCGTACCGGGAAGCGGGAGTGGCCGGTGTCCAGCAGCTCGACCACCCGGCTCACCGGCTCGTGTGCCCGGACGGTGTGCACGTCGACGCGCGGCACCATGGCCTCGCCGGCGGTCAGCTCGCGGAAGTCGAGCCCGCGGTCGAGCAGCGTGGACATCTCGGCGTCCAGGCTGCCCTCCTCGCGGGACTCGGCGATGATCTGTTCCAGGTCGGCGGGGGTGGCGCCGCTGGGCAGCTCCTCGATCGGCTCGATGCCGACCCGGCGCAGCAGGCGTATCGACGCGCGGTCGAAGAGCCGGATCACCGGCCCGGCCATGGCCAGGTAGAGGAGGGTGGATCGGCTCAGCGCCCGGGCGAGTGACTCGGCTCGGGCGATGGCGAGGTTCTTCGGGGCCAGCTCGCCGAGGACCATCTGCACCACTGTGGCGATGACCAGGGCCAGCGCCACCGACAGCGGCAGGCTTACCGACTCGCGGAGACCGGCGACGCCGAACAGGTCGGCGAGGCCGCCGCCGAGGTACGGCTCGGCGACGTAGCCGACCAGCAGGGCGGTGACGGTGATGCCGAGTTGCGCGCCGGAGAGCACGAAGGAGAGCCGGCTGGTGACGGTGAGGGCCCGGGCGGCGGCCTGGTCGCCGTCGTCGGCGAGCTGGCGCAGCTTGCCCCGGTCCACGGCGACGTAGCCGAACTCCTGCGCCACGAAGTAACCGGTGGCGGCGGTGAGCACGATGATCAAGAGAAGGCCGACGACGATCAGCACGGGTCGCTCAGGGCTCCCGGGGCCGTCGGGACGGGAATATGCCGGGCACGACCCGGCTGGCTACTGCTGCCCTCCTGGGCAGAAGAGTCGATCATGCCGCTAGTTTATCGGCGTTGCCTGGGACTCCGCTGGGGGTGGGCCGAAGGCGTCGATCGTCCGGTTCACCCCGGCTGGGCGCGGCCGTCGCCGGGGCCGCCGCCCGTCGGGCGCTCGGCCAACTCGTCGGCGTCGAGCAGGCCGCGGTCGAGCCGGCCGGACCGGTACGCGGCCCGGCCGATCATCTGTGCCGCGACCGGCGCGGTGGCCAACTGGAAGACCGCCACCAGCAGGATCGTGCCGACGTCGGCCGCGGACCGCAGCCGCAGCATGATGCCGAGCAGCAGCAGGAGCACCCCCAGCACCTGGGGTTTGGTGGCCGCGTGCATCCGGGACAGGGCGTCCGGGAAGCGCAGCACACCTATCGCGGCGGACAGGGCGAGCAGCGCGCCGGCCACCAGGCAGGCGGCGCCGAGCCAGTCGGCCGCCGTCGTGACCACTGCTGTTCCCGACATCACACCTGCTCCCGGACGGCGAAGCGGACCAGGGACACCGAGCCGACGAAACCGAGCAGGGAGAGCACCACCAGCACGGGCAGCGTGGTGGCGTGCCGGTTGACCGCCGCCTCCGCGCCCACCGCGCCGACCATGGTGGCGAGCAGCATGTCCGCCGCGATCACCCGGTCCAGCAGCGAGGGGCCCCGGTAGAGCCGGATCAGCGCGAGCAGCGCGGTCACCGAGAGCAGGGCGGTGAGGACGACGGCCAGGAACGTGATCATTGGGAGTTTCCCTTCTCGGCGGGATGGGGCTCGACGCGGCGCAGTTCGGCGGCGCTGCCCACCGCCCGGACGATCCGTCGTTCGACGTCGAGGGTGCGTTCCCGGGAGAGGGCCAGGTCCGCCGGCCCGTGGGTGTCCAGCACGTGCAGGTAGAGCGTCGCCGACTCCCGGTCCACCTCGAGGATCAGCGTGCCCGGCACCAGCGAGACCGCCTCGGCGGTGAGCGCCAAATTCAGGTCGGTGGGAACCCGCAGCGCCACGGCGATGATCGCCCCGCGCGGGCGGTAGCCGGGTTGCACGGCGATCCGGGCGACGTGCAGGCTCGCGCTGACGAGTTCGACGACGAACCGGCCCGCGAACGCCACCAGGGCACCGGGCCGCAGCCGGCCGCCGAAGCTGACCGCCGGCAGCGGAAAGAACACCAGGACCGCGCCGCCCACCAGCAGGCCACCGATGATGTTGGCGAAGTTGATCGAACCCCAGAGCAGGTTCCAGACGAGCACCAGCCAGCCGAGCGCCAACGCCTGGTCCCGCCAACGCCCGAACCGGCTCCGCACCGGCGGGGTCGCGCCCGTCGGGGTCGTGGCACGCGACCCGGTCACGGCACGACACCGGGCAGGACGGCCCGCACGTACGGCGTACGCAAGAGCAGGTCGGTGGCCGCGTCGGCGGTGACGTCGAAGAGCGGGCCGGCCAGCACGGTGAGCGTCAACCCCAACGCGACCAGGGCCGCGGTCGCGCCGACCATCACACTGGGCAGCCGGACGGTGGGCTCGCTGGAAACGGTGCGGGGCGCCCGCCAGAACGCGATGTTCCACACCCGGGAGGCCACGTACAGGGTCAGCAGGCTGGTCAGCGTGCCGGCCGCCACCAGCGTCGCGGGCAGCGCCCCGCCGGCCGCCACACCGGCCTGGAGCAGGCCGAGCTTGCCGAGGAACCCGGAGAACGGCGGCACCCCGGCGAGATTCATCGCCGGAACGAAGAAGAGGACGCCGAGCAGGGGCGCCATTCGGGCCAGGCCGCCGAGACGGCGCAGGTCGGTGCTGCCGGCCCGCTCCTCGACCAGGCCGGCCACCAGGAACAGCGTGGTCTGGATGGTGATGTGGTGCACCACGTAGAAGATCGCGCCGGCGAGACCGGCGGCGGTGCTCAACGCCACCCCGAAGATCATGTAGCCGATGTGGCTGACCAGGGTGAACGAGAAGAGCCGCTTCATGTCCGACTGCGCCACCGCGCCGAGGATGCCGACCAGCATGGTCAGCCCGGCGACGACCATGAGCAGACCGTCGACCTGACCACCCGGAAACAGCAACGTCTCGGTACGGATGATCGCGTACACGCCGACCTTGGTGAGCAGCCCCGCGAACACGGCGGTGACCGGGGCCGGGGCCGTGGGATAGCTGTCCGGCAGCCAGGCCGACAGCGGGAAGACCGCCGCCTTGATCGCGAACGCGAGCAGCAGCATCAGTTGCAGGGTCAACCGGACGTTGTCCGGCAGGTCGTCGAGGCGCTGGGCGAGCTGCGCCAGGTTGAGCGTGCCGGTGGCTGCGTACACCAGCCCCACCGCGGCCAGGAAGATCATCGAGGAGAGGATGCTGACCACCACGTACGTCGACCCGGTGCGGATCCGCGTCTCGGTGCCGCCCAGCGTGATCAGCACGAAGCTGGCCGCCAACAGGATCTCGAAGCCGACGAACAGGTTGAACAGGTCGCCCGCCAGGAACGCGTTGGTGACGCCCGCGGTGAGCACCAGGTACGTCGGGTGGAAGATGACCACCGGCGCGCTCTCGCTGGTCTCGCTGCGGCCCTGGCCGATCGAGTACAGCAGCACGCAGAGGGTCACCGCCGAGGACACCACAAGCATCAGCGCGGCCAACTGGTCGGCCACCAGCACGATGCCGACCGGTGGCGGCCACCCGCCGATCGCGAGCACCACCGGCCCGTGCCGGTACGCCTGCACCAGCAGCACCACCGCGACGGTGAACGTGACGGTCAGGCAGAGCACGCTGACCGCCCGCTGCACCCGGGGCCGGGTGGCCAGCAGCAGGGTCAGCGCCGCGCCGAGCAGCGGCACCACCACCGGCAGCGGCAGGAGCCGGCTCACCACGTCCCCCGCGCCCCGCTCACCGCGCCCCGTCCCCTCTGCCCCGCCGGAGCCGTCGGCGGGCCGGCTCGGGATCGACCTGCTCCGGGTCGGCGTCCGGGCCCTCGCCGCCGCGGTCGACGGCCCCCACCTCGTTGCGCCCGGCACGGCGGATGATCTGGCGGTCCTCCAGGTCGTCGGGCACCTCGTCGTCGCCCGTGAGATACCAGCTCCGGTACGCGACGGCGAGCAGGAACGCGGTGAACCCGAACGTGATCACGATGGCCGTCAGCACCATCGCCTGTGGCAGCGGATCACTCATCTCCTCCACCGGCCCGGTGCCCACGACCGGCGCGCCACCGGACCGGCCGCCCAGCAGGATCAGCAGGTTGACCCCGTTGCCGAGCAGGATCACGCCGAGCAGGATCCGGGTGAGGCTGCGCTCCAGCAGCAGGATCACCCCGCACCCGACCAGCACCGCGACGGCGAGCACCAGCACCATCGTGGGTCCGGGGCCACTCGCCGTCATGTCCGGCCGCCCTTGTCGACGGCCAGACCGCTTCTCGCCGTGCCGGTGGCCTCGATGTGCCGGTCCACCTCGGCGCCGAGGCTGCGCAGGATGTCCAGCATCAGCCCGATCACGATCAGGTACACGCCGATGTCGAAGAACAGCGAGGTGACGAGGTGGGCGTCGCCGATCAGCGGCAGGGACAGGTCGAGCTTGGCGCTCTCCAGCACCGACCCGCCGGCGGCCAGCGCCACCGCGCCGGAGCCCACCGCCACGGCCAGTCCCGCGCCGAGGATCAGGCCGGCGCCCACCGGGGCGGCCTCGGTCAGCTCGTACCGGCCCCCGGCCAGGTAGCGGACCGCCAGCGCGAGCCCCGCCACCAGTCCGCCCGAGAACCCGCCGCCCGGCGCGTTGTGCCCGGAGAAGAGCAGGAACAGCGAGAACAGCACCACCGTGTGGAAGATCAGCCGGGTGACCACCTCCAGCACGAGCGAACGCTGCTCCTCGTAGAGGGTCGGGCCGCCCCGCAACCAGACCGGCCGGTCGGACCGGGCCGCTCGATCGGCCGACTCCGGCCGGCGCGGTCGCGGCCCGGTACGGGATCTCTCGAAGATCAGGCTGGCCACCCCGGTGGCGGCCACCACCAGCACCGCCACCTCCCCCATGGTGTCCCAGGCCCGGATGTCGACAAGGGTCACGTTGACCACGTTGCGGCCGTACCCCTCGCCCACCGCCAGGTCCGGGAAGACGGCGGAGATGTCCGGTGCGCGACGGGCCCCGGCCGCGACGAGGGCGAGCCCGCCCGCCGCCACGCCCGTCGCCACGCCGATCACCCGGCGGGCCCATCGGCTGCGGCGCAGCGGACGGGCCGAGAAACGCTCCGGCAGGCGGCGCAGCACCAGCACGAACACGGCGATGGTCGCGGTCTCCACCAGGAACTGCGTGAGCGCGAGATCCGGTGCGCCGTGCAGGATGAACAGCATTGCGGTGCCGTAGCCGGTCATCCCCACCAGCAGCATCGCGGTCAACCGCCGGCGAGCACCGACCGCGAGCAGCGCGGCCACCGTGATCACCACCACGACCACCGGTTGCAGCGGGTTGTCCCAGAGCGGAAGCCCGGCCCGCCACGGCCCGGCGGCGAGCATCGCCCCACCGGGCAGCAGCACGAGGGTGACCAGGATGATCCCCAGGTACTGCGGCAGGGAGCCCCGCTGGGTCGCGCCGGTTACCTCGATGGCGAGGCGGTCGAACCGGCCGACGGTCCACTCGTACCCCTGATTGCCGTTGACCGGCGCGCGGAGCCGGGCCAAAACCGGGGCGAGCGGTCCGCGTAGCGCGAAGAGCAGGCCGCCGCCGGCGAGCGCCAGCACGGACAGACCGAGCGCCGCGGTCGGCCCGGGCCAGAGCGTCAGGTGCCCGTCGACCGCGCCGAGGAGTTCGGCGTACGGGCTGAGCAGGCCGTCCAGCACGCCGGCGGCGGGGCCGGCGAGCAGCCCGACGACGGCGAGTACGGCCGGGGGGATCAGCATCGACGCCGCGATCGGCTCCGGCTCGACCGGTTCGACGCCCGGCCGGTCGGCGAACGCGCCCCAGAGGAAGCGGGCGCTGTACGCGACGGTGAGCACCGTCCCGGCGACCAGCCCGGTGAGGAGCACCGGGTCGTCGGTGAACGCCGCGAAGACCGCCTCCTTGGCGACGAACCCGACCAGCGGCGGTACGCCGGCCATCGACGCCGCCGCCAGCACCGCGACCGCGAACAACGGCCGCGACCAGCGCCGCAGCCCGGACAACTCGCGCAGGTCGCGGGTGCCGGCGCCGTGGTCGATGACGCCGACGACCAGGAACAGCGCCGCCTTGAACAGGGCGTGCGCCAGCAACATCGCCGTGGCGGCCAGCGCGGCGTCCGGGGTGCCCGCGCCCGTCACCGCGACCAGCAGGCCCAACTGGCTGACCGTCCCGTACGCCAACAACAGCTTCAGGTCGGTCTGCCGCAGCGCCGCCCAGCCGCCGACGAGCATGGTGGCCACGCCGGCGACGAGCACCACGGGCCGCCACGGGCCGACCGTGGCGAGCACCGGCGCGAGCAGCCCGACCAGGTAGACGCCCGCCTTGACCATGGCGGCGGCGTGCAGGTACGCGCTGACCGGGGTGGGCGCCGCCATCGCGACCGGCAGCCAGGAGCTGAACGGCAGCACCGCCGACTTGGACAGGGCCCCGGCCAGGATCAGCAGCACCGCCGTGATCAGGTAGCCGCCGCCGGGCAGCGGGTGGGTGGCGATCTCCGACCAGCGGTAGCTGCCGGCGTGCTCGCCGAGCAGGATGAACCCGACCAGCATGGCCAGCCCGCCCGCCGTGGTGACGGTCAACGCCTGCGCCGCCGCCCACCGGCTGGACCGGCGTTCGGTGCTGTGCCCGATCAGCAGGTACGAGAAGATCGTCGTCAGCTCCCAGCCGACGTAGAGCAGCAGCAGGTCGTCGGCGAAGACCAGGACGAGCATCGCGCCGGCGAAGGCGACCAGGGCGGCGGTGAACTGCGCCATCCCGGGCGCGTCCGCGTCGAAGTACCGGGCGCTGTAGACCAGCACCAGCGCGCCGACTCCGCCGATCAACAGGGTCAGGAGCCAGGACAGCGTGGTGAGGCGCAGCGCGATGTCGAGGTCCAACTGCCCGATCCACGGGTACGTCTCGACCACCGCGCCGCCGTGAGCGACGGCCGGGGTGCGGGCCAGCGCCCAGCCGAACGCGGCGGCCGGCGCGAGCGCCAGCGGATAGCACGCGCGCGGACCCCACCATCGGACGAGCAGCGGCGCGGCGAGGGCCGCCACGAGGTGGAGGATGAGCAGTACCAGCACCCGCACTCCCGATCGAGGTGGCCGACGCCCGTACAGCGGTGGCGCCTAGCAGCGATCGAACGCCAGTTCTCCGCCCTTCGGGCGGTTTTGCCGGAATCAGCCCGCTATGGGCCCTGGTGTGCGGTCGGCGGTCGTCGGTCAGCGCAGCAGGGCGTCGCCGACGGTCAGCTCGTCGTCGAGGTCCGAGCTCTCCAGGTGCAGCTCGCTCAGCAGATCGACGCGGCCGAGCTGGCGGGCGACCTTCGCGACGACCCGCTCCGCGACAGCGAGGGACCGCATCGAGAGCAGTCGGCCGCGGCTCTCCCGGCGGAGCACGAAATAGTGCACGGCGACGCGGACCTGCCCCCGGTCGGCGGCGCTGGCCTGGGCGGTGGAGACGACCATCTCGCGCAGGCAACGGGCGAGGCGTTCGGCGAGCTCCAGCTCGGGCCCGTGCAGGCCGCCGCGGAGCGTGGCGAGGTGACTGTCGACCTTGCGGATCAGCACATCGGTGCCGGGTTCGACGTGTCGCGGCTCGCCGGCCATCCGATCCCCTCCACCCGGTTCGCGTTGCGGGTGAAGTTACTTTATGTTGCTCCTTACAAGCAAGCAGTTAAGTGAGACTTAACGTATTAATGGCGCATCACACGCAATTTCCATACAGGGCGGCACGATCCCTCGTGGGGCGCTCGTCGTTGTCGTACCTGCGGGGCACGATGGACCGGTGAGCGGGGCAGACGCGGGCAAGGGCGAGGTGCTGGACGGGTTCGGTCCCGCCACCCGCGCCTGGTTCGACGCCGCCTTCGCCGCGCCCACCGCCGCCCAGACCGGCGCTTGGCGATCCGTGGCCGCCGGCCGCAACGCCCTCGTCGTGGCGCCCACCGGCTCCGGCAAGACGCTCGCCGCCTTCCTCTGGTCGCTGGACCGGCTGGCCCGCGAGCCCGCACCGGCCGAAGCACGGCAGCGGTGCCGGGTGCTCTACGTCAGCCCGCTCAAGGCTCTCGCCGTCGACGTGGAGCGCAACCTGCGCGCCCCGCTGGCCGGCATCCGGCAGGCGGCGACCCGGCTCGGCGTGACGCCGCCGGACATCACCGTCGGCATGCGCACCGGCGACACACCGGCCGACGAGCGACGGGCCTTCGCCCGCACCCCACCGGACATCCTCATCACCACGCCCGAGTCCCTGTTCCTGCTGCTCACCTCCGCCGCTCGGGACTCACTGCGCGGCGTCCAGACGGTGATCGTCGACGAGGTGCACGCGGTGGCCGGCAGCAAGCGCGGCGCCCACCTCGCTCTCTCGCTGGAACGCCTGGACGAGCTGCTGCCCACGCCGGCACAACGGATCGGCCTCTCCGCCACCGTCCGGCCGATCGACGCCTGCGCCCGGTTCCTCGGCGGCGCCCGGCCGGTCGACGTCGTGCAGCCGGCCACGGCAAAGACCATCGAGGTCAGCGTGCAGGTCCCCGTGGAGGACATGACCCGCCTCGACGAGCAGGAACAGCCGCCGGAGGATTCCCTCGGCGGTCCCGGGCCACGCCGTGCCTCGATCTGGCCGGCCGTCGAGGAGCGGGTCTTCACGCTCATCGGTCAGCACCGCTCCACCATCGTCTTCACCAACTCCCGCCGCAGCGCCGAGCGCCTGTGCGCCCGGCTCAACGAGCTGGCCGCCGAGGAGGTCGCCTCCGCCGCGATCGCCTCCGCGTCGGCCGTGGGCGCGATCGACGTACCGGATGGGTTGTCGGTGGGCGACGAGCCGGCGGCCAACGGCGGCTCGGCGCCCGGTCCGGTCCGCAATCGCGCGCCGGCCAACGGCGGCTCGGCGCCCGGTCCGGTCCGCAATCGCGCGCCGGCCAGCGGCGGCTCGGCGCCCGGTCCGGTCCGCAATCGCGCGCCGGCCGAGGTGATGGCCCAGTCCGGCGCGGCCACCGGCGCCGCGCCGGTGATCGCCCGCGCGCACCACGGCAGCGTCTCGCGCGAGGAGCGCAAGCACATCGAGGAGGCGCTCAAGTCCGGCCAGCTCCCGGCGGTGGTGGCCACCTCCAGCCTGGAGCTGGGCATCGACATGGGCGCGGTCGACCTGGTGGTGCAGATCGAGGCCCCACCGAGCGTCGCTGCCGGCCTGCAACGCGTCGGCCGGGCCGGGCACCAGGTGGGCGCGGTCTCGCGCGGGGTGGTCTTCCCCAAGCACCGTGGCGACCTGCTGTCCTGCGCGGTCGTCGCGGAGCGGATGACCGACGGCGCGATCGAGGAGCTGCACTACCCGCGCAACCCGCTGGACGTGCTGGCCCAGCAGATCGTCGCGATGGTTTCTCTGGAGCCGTGGCGGGTCGGCGACCTGGCCGTGCTGGTCCGCCGGGCCGCGCCCTTTCACGAGCTGCCCGACTCCGCGCTGCACGCCGTACTGGACATGCTCTCCGGCCGCTACCCGTCCACCGCGTTCGCCGAGCTGCGCCCCCGGCTGGTCTGGGACCGGGCCAGCGACCTGCTCACCGGCCGCCCCGGCGCGCAGCGCCTCGCGGTGACCAGCGGCGGCACCATCCCCGACCGGGGTCTGTTCGGGGTCTTCCTGGCCGGCGCCGAGCGGGCTGCCCGGGTCGGCGAGCTGGACGAGGAGATGGTCTACGAGTCGCGGGTCGGCGACGTCTTCCTGCTCGGCTCCTCGTCCTGGCGCATCGAGGAGATCACGCCAGACCGGGTGCTGGTCTCCCCCGCGCCCGGTCAGGCCGCCCGGATGCCGTTCTGGAAGGGCGACCAGCTGGGCCGCCCGGTCGAGCTGGGTCGGGCCATCGGCGCCCGGGTGCGCACCCTGCTGCGGTTGAGCGACGAGGCGGCGCTGACCGCGCTGCGCGACGGCGGGCTGGACGACTGGGCCGCCGCCAACCTGATGGCCTACCTGCGCGACCAGCGCGAGGCCACCCGCTCGCTGCCCGATGACCGCACCATTGTGGTCGAGCGGTTCCGCGACGAGCTGGGCGACTGGCGACTGGCCGTGCACAGCGTGCTCGGCGCGCGGGTCAACGGGCCGTGGGCCCTCGCCGTGGGCCGCCGGCTGGCCGAGCGGTACGGGGTGGACGCTCAGGTGATGCCGTCGGACGACGGGATCGTGGTGCGCCTGCCCGACACCGCCGACGAGCCACCCGGCGCCGACGTGGTGGTCTTCGAACCCGACGAGATCGCCCAGCTCGTGGAGGAGTCGGTCGGCACGTCCGCGCTCTTCGCCGCCCGTTTCCGGGAGTGCGCCGCCCGCTCGCTGCTGCTGCCCCGCCGCGACCCGCGCCGCCGCCAGCCGCTCTGGCAGCAGCGGCAACGCGCCGCGCAACTACTCGACGTCGCCCGCGAGTACGCCGACTTTCCGGTCACCCTGGAGGCCGCCCGAGAGTGCCTCCAGGACGTCTTCGACCAGCCGGCGCTGGCCGGGCTCATGCGCGACCTGGCGGCCCGCAAGGTCCGCCTGGTCGAGGTGGAGACCAGCGCGCCGTCCCCGTTCGCCCGGTCGCTGCTCTTCGGCTACGTCGGCGCGTTCCTCTACGAGGGCGACGCCCCGCTCGCCGAGCGCCGGGCCGCCGCCCTCGCGCTGGATTCCACCCTCCTCGGCGAGCTGCTCGGCCGGGTCGACCTGCGCGAACTGCTGGATCCGGCGGTGCTCGCCGAGACCGATCGGCAATTGCGCTGGCTGACCGACCAGCGCCGCCCGCGCGACGCGGAGGACGTGGTCGAGCTGCTGCGGGTGCTCGGCGACCTGAGCGACGCCGAGGTGACCGAGCGGGGCGTACCGGAGGGCTGGCTGACCGAGTTGGAGGCCACCCGCCGGGTGCTGCGGGTCCGCATCGCTGGCGAGCAGCGCTGGGTGGGCATCGAGGACGCCGCCCGGCTGCGCGACGCCCTCGGCGTGGCGCTGCCGGTCGGGGTGGCCGAGGCGTACCTCGCCCCGGTGGCTGACCCGCTGGGTGACCTGGTGGCCCGCTACGCCCGCACCCACGGGCCGTTCTCCGCCGCGAGCTGCGCGGCGCGCTTCGGGCTCGGGGTGTTCGTCGTCGAGCAGGCGCTGCGCCGCCTCGCCGCCACCGGCCGCGTCGTCTCCGGGGAGTTCACACCCGACACCGCCGGCGCCCAGTGGTGCGACGCCGAGGTGCTGCGGATGCTGCGCCGCCGTTCGCTCGCTGCGCTGCGGCGGGAGATCGAGCCGGTGCCGCCCCGGGCGCTCGCCACGTTCCTGCCGCGCTGGCAGCAGGTCGGCTCGTCCGCCCGAGGTGTGGAGGCGCTCGCCGCCTCGGTGGAGCAGTTGCAGGGCGCGGCGGTGCCGGCGTCCGCGCTGGAGCGGCTGGTGCTGCCCGGCCGGGTCGCCGACTACTCCCCCGCCCATCTCGACGAGCTGTGCGCCAGCGGTGAGGTGCTCTGGGCCGGGTCCGGGGCGATCTCCGGGGGCGACGGCTGGGTCACCCTGGCGTACGCGGACGCCGCGCCGCTGCTGCTCCCGCCGCCCGACGAGGCGCTGACCCGTACCCCGCTGCACGACGCGGTGCTCGACGCGCTCGGCGACGGCCAGGCGCTGTTCTTTCGCGCGCTGGCCGACCGGGTCGGCTCCACCGACGACACCGCGCTGACCGGGGTGATCTGGGATCTGGTCTGGGCAGGCCACCTCACCAACGACACCCTCGCCCCGCTGCGGGCGGTGCTCGGCGCCGGTGGTGCGCACCGGTCGCGGCCCTCCGCGCCGCGCACCCGCTACCGGCGGCCCGGCCGGGTGGCGCTGCCCACCCGGAGCGGCCCACCGACCGTCGCCGGCCGCTGGTCGCGTCTTCCCGAGCGGGACCTCGACCCGACCAGGCGGGCCGCCGCCCTCGCCGACGTACTGCTGGAACGGCACGGCGTGGTCACCCGGGGCGCGGTGATGGCCGAGCAGGTGGTCGGCGGGTTCTCCGCCGTCTACCCGGTGCTGTCGGCGCTGGAGGAGCGCGGCGCGGCCCGCCGGGGCTACTTCGTCGAGGGCCTCGGCGCAGCGCAGTTCGCGGTGCCCGGCGCGGTAGACCGGCTCCGCGCGCTGGCCGACCCGGCCGACGGCGCGCGCGGCCGGAGCGGGCCGACCACGGTCCTCGCGGCCACCGACCCCGCCAACCCGTACGGCGCGGCGCTGCCCTGGCCGGAACGCGTCGTCGACTCCGGCGACGGGGCCGCCCCCGCGACCGGGCACCGGGCCGGTCGCAAGGCCGGCGCGCTGGTGGTGCAGGTCGCCGGTGACCTGGTGCTGTACGTGGAACGCGGCGGCCGGACCCTGCTCTCCTTCACCGACGACGCCGACACACTCGCGGCGGCCGGCAAGGCGCTCGCCGACGCTGTCCACTCCGGAGCGTTGGGTGCCATGTCGGTGGAGCGGGCCGACGGCGAGGCGGTGCACTCGTCGCCGTTGAGTGACGCGCTGACCGCCGCCGGCTTCCGGGCCACCCCGCGCGGCCTGCGCCTGCGCGGCTGATCAGACCGCGCGACGCCAGCGCGGCGGCCACCTGGCCCACTTGGGCCACCCGGCCCACTTGGCCCGCCAGGGCCACCGGCCCACCGCTAGCCAATCCTCCGTCGAGCGATATGACTGTGAGTCATATTTATGACTCACAGTCATATCGCTGACGAGACAGACATGCCCCGGCCACCGACGCCAAGGCGGTAGCGGTCGGCGGTCGGCGGTGTCAGCCGAGGCTGGTGGCCGGCGCGAGGTGTCAGCGGATGCTGTTGAGGATCTTCTCGTAGCGAAGTCGGTCGGCCGCCGGGGTCTTCGCCTCGAGGTAGTTGAGCACCACGGCGCCGCGCCGGTACGACTGGCCGCCCCACGTCTCGGCAATGTCGCCGGCGCTGGTCTCGTCGGGGAACACGTAGACCGTCACGCCGTCGGTGGCGACGATCTCGGAACAGCCCAGGCCGAGACCGTCCGGTCCACAGTCGACGGAACGGTCTTTCGGGTGCGTCACTCGCAGACCGGCGGCCTTGAAGGCGTCGACCACCTGGCGGGCACCGGGCGCACCGGCCGGACGCGGGGGCAGCACCACCGGCGGCGGGCTGGCCGGCCGGCGTTCGACCGGCCCCTGCGGCGGCACGGGCGGCACGGCGGGCGGCGGGGTCGGCTGGGCGGGGCGACCCGGCGGCACGACGACATCGGCCGAACCGGACGGGACCACCGACGGCGTCGGCGCGCTCGCGAGGTCGCTCGCCGCCGGGGTCGCGACGGGCGACGCCGGCGGGGCCGCCCGAGGGCTGTTGTCGTCACTGCCGCAGCCAGCGGTCAGCGCGACGGCGACCAGAAGGATCCCGACGGCGGGCAGGCTCCGATGTGTCACCAGGGCAGTCTGCCGGGCCACGCCCGACGGCGGCAGTGGCCGGTCAGCCACCGCGCTGTCCCATATCCGCCACCGGCGATCGACCGCACGGCCCGGGTACGCTCCGGCGGGCACCGACGCGCCCGTCGGCTCAAGCCGGAGATCCCACTGGTGGAACCGTGGACCGACGTCGACGGTTAACCTGCCGGCATGGCTGTCACGCCCTGGGTCTCGTTGACCACCGACTACGGCCTCACCGACGGTTTCGTGGCCGCCTGCCACGGGGTGATCGCCCGGATTGCGCCGGCCGTCCGGGTCATCGACGTGACCCATCTGGTGCCGCCGGCGGACATCCGGCGCGGTGCCGCCGTGCTGGCGCAGACGGTGCCGTACCTGCCGGTGGGCGTGCACGTGGCGGTGGTCGACCCGGGGGTGGGCACCGCCCGGCGGGGCGTCGCGCTGGCCACCCCGGGTGGGTTGCTGGTCGGCCCGGACAACGGGCTGCTGCCGGACGCCGCCGCCGCGCTCGGCGGGGTGACCGCCGCGGTGGAGCTGACCGAGCCGCGCTGGCTGGCGGCCCGGGTGTCCGGCACGTTCCACGGCCGGGACGTCTTCGCCCCGGTAGCGGCACGGCTGGCGCTCGGCGCGCCGCTGGCCGAGGCGGGTCCGGCGGTCGACCCGGACGGGCTGGTCCGGCTGCCGCCGCCGGTCGTGGCCCGCGACGCCGAGGGCTTCACCGCCGAGGTGCTGATCGTCGACCACTTCGGAAACGTCCAACTGGCCGCACCGGCCGAGGCGCTCGGCCCGCTCCCGGCCACCGTCCGGGTGGGCCCGCCGGGGCCCGCACCGGCCCGCGCGGCGGTGCGCGGACGGACGTTCGGCGACGCACCGGAGGGCAGCCTGGTGGTGTACGTCGATTCGGCCGATCTGGTGGCGGTGGCGGTCAACGGCGGCCGAGCGGTGGACGTCCTCGGGGTGCGTCCGGGCGACCTCCTGCGGGTGGCCGGGTGACATTCGACTATGGAATGCTGCCCCGGTGGGTGAACACGTAGTTCCCGTGGGCTGTCCCTGTTGTGCCTCTCGGACCGGCGGCGGGACCTGCCCGGTCTGCTTCTGGACCGACGACGGTCAGAGCGACGCCGACGCCGACGCGGTGCGCGGCGGCGCGAACGGCGACCTGAGCCTGTCGCACGCCCGGCTCAACTACGCCGTGTACGGGGCGAGCCACCCGCGTTACCAGGACATGGTGCGCCCCGCCCGCCCCGACGAGCGTCCCTGACGACGCGCGCCGAGGCGGGGCCGACTCAGCAGACCGGCACGCCGCCGCCGTAGACGGCGGAGATGTACGCGTGGCTGACGTACTGCCCGGTGGCCAGGCGGTTCCATCTGGTGGTGGTGCGGTACGGGCCGGCGACCGACTGACCGGTGACGTAGCACTGGATCGGCACGTTGGCGAACCGCGCGGCGAAGCCACGGGCCGCGTACGACGTGCTGGGCCCGCTGCGGATGTTGAGCGGCCCGGCACCGACGACGCCGCGCGGCCCGCCGCCGGTCCACAGGTAGGCGACGTCCACCCAGGCGTTGGTGGTGAGCCGCAGGCCGTCGATGAAGGTGCCGTCGGCCAGGTCGATGCCGGCCGGGTTGAGCACCGTACGCCCGAACTGGTCCCGCCCACCGTTGTAGCCGGACTGGTAGGCCGCCTGCGCCTCGGGCCGGCCCTGCGGCAGGTTCTTCCAGTTCTCCCGCACGGCGGACGGGTTCCAGTAGTCGTCGCGGGTGTTCCACGGCCCGACGTCCCAGACCGGGGCGTACTCGCAGCGGGCGCCCGTGGTGGTGCAGACCCGCACGGTGTAGTCGCCGCTGTTGAGCGGGGAGAGGCTCCGGCGCGACGGTAGCGCCGCGAAGTGGTCGCGCGGCGCGATGGTGCGGCCGTTGGCGGTCAGTTCGCCGACCAGCCCGATCCGGGTGGCGTACACCCGGTAGGTGAGGCCGGGCGTGGCGGCGGAGACGGCTGCGGTCGCGTCGGCGGTGAGCTGGACGCCGCGTACCGTCGCGGTGGCGCCGCCGGCCCGCGCGGTCAGCACCACCCGGGTCTGCACCCGGCGGACCGGTCGGTCGAAGACCATGCCGGCGGTCGCGGACCGCCATTCGGTCCAGCCGCTGACCCGCCAACCGCGGACCTGCGCCTCCACGCTGGCGCCGGCGGGGACGTCGGCGCTGATCTCGGCGCGGACCCGGGTGGCCGGTCGGGCGAGGGTGCGCGGCGCGGTCAGCAGCATGCCCTCGGCGACCGCGCTGTGCGGGCTACGCGGGCTGCGCCCGGCCGTGCGCGCCTCGCGCAGCCGCAGCCCGGCGGCGGTACGCCGGACGTTGACGTCGTCACGGTCGACGATCGACAGGTCGGCGCTCCACCGCTGGGCACCGGGCGCGGCGGCGGTCAGGGTGAGCGACGTGCCGGTTGCGGGGACGGCGGTCGGGAAAATGCTGGTGGGGGGCGCGACGGCGGCGGTGAGCGCGAGGGCGAGGGTGGCGGTGAGGGTGGCGGGTCGGATACGACAATGAGGTCGCGTCATGGGCATTCTCCTCAGAACTCCCTGACCCTCGCATGTCGGGAGATCATGAGGAACCTGGCTACAAATAGCGACACATGCGAATCTTGCTCGAAAGAGGGAGGATGGCAGGGTGCCCGAAGGTGACACCGTCTGGAACACCGCCCGCGTGCTGCACCGCGCGCTGGCCGGCGCGCGGCTCACCGGGTCCGACTTCCGGGTGCCGCAGCTGGCCACCACCGACCTCACCGGGTGGACCGTCCGCGAGTCGGCCAGCCGGGGCAAGCACCTGCTGCTGCGCCTCACCGCCCCGGACGACGCGCGGTGGACGCTGCACTCGCACCTGCGGATGGACGGCGCCTGGCGGGCGTACGCGCCGGGGGAACGGTGGAGCGGCCAGCCCGCGCACCTGATCCGGGTGGTGCTGCGCACCCCCGGCGCGGTGGCGGTCGGCTACCACCTGCACGAGCTGGCCCTGGTGCCGACCGCCGAGGAGGACGGCCTGGTGGGTCACCTCGGGCCGGATCTGCTCGGCCCGGACTGGGACCCGGCCGAGGCGGTGCACCGGCTCGCCGCGCACCCGGAGCAGAGCATCGGCGAGGCTCTGCTCGACCAGCGCAACCTGGCCGGGGTGGGCAACCTCTACAAGTGCGAGGTGCTGTTCCTGCGGGGCGTGTCGCCGTGGACGCCCGTCGCCGCGGTGCCGGACCTGCCCGCCACGGTGGCGCTCGCCCAACGGCTGCTGGCCGCCAACCGGGGCCGCTGGACGCAGAGCACCACCGGCTCGCTGCACCGGGGTCAGACCAGCTACGTGTACGGTCGCCGCGCCCAGCCGTGCCGCCGCTGCGGCACCGCCATCCGCAAGGAGGAGCTGGGCGAACGGGTCACCTACTGGTGCCCGGTCTGCCAGCCGGAGCAGCCGCACACCCCACCGCCCGGCTGACCGGGCCTCGCCAATCGAGGCCAGCCCAGATACGGACGATTGGGTAATTCCTATCCGGCCTCCGACGTCGCATGCTGCGGTTGAGTGCTCACCGCCCGTCAGCGAAGTGCCGGGGGCCGCCACGCCGGGGTGGCGATCCTCGTGCCGCAACCTTGGGGAGAGTCATGGCGATCTTCCGCAGACTCCGCTCCACCTTCTTCTACCGGCCCACCCCCGACGGTCTCGCCCGGACGGTGTCCGTCCCGGCCGCGCGTACCGCCGAGGAGGCCGCCCCCGCGGCGAGCCTGGACCCGACCGCCGTGCCGCGCTGTTTCGGGCCGGTGCCGAACGTCGCGTACAGTCCCCGCCCGACGCGCGCCCCCGACGGCCGGCCGGTGCCGGGCACCGGGCTGCGCAAGTTCGTCGACGCGCTGCCCGTGCCGGGCCAGCAGGCCCTGCCGGTGGCGGTGCCCGACACGATCAGCTACCCGGGCTGCGACTACTACGAGATCGGGCTCCAGGAGTACACGCAACGCCTGCACCGGGACCTGCCGGCCACCCGGCTGCGCGGCTACCGTCAGCTCAACCTTGGCACCGACGCGTCCGGCCACAACACGGTGGCGCCCCCGGATCGGCCCTGGCACCTCGGCCCGATGATCCACGCCCGGCGGGGCCGGCCGGTCCGGGTGAAGTTCATCAACCAGCTCCCCACCGGCCGGGCCGGCGAGCTGTTCCTGCCGGTTGACGAGACGGTCGAGGGGGCCGGCATCGGCCCGCTGGACGGCCCGGCGCCGTACCCGCAGAATCGAGCGGTGCTGCACCTGGCCGGGGCGCAGACCGGCTGGACCAGCGCGGGCAACCCCGGGCAGTGGATCACCCCGGCCGGTGAGATCACCCCGTACCCGACCGGGACGGGCCTGACGCCCGTGCCGGACATGCCGCCACCCGGTGCCGGCGCCACCACGCTCTACTTCCCCAACGAGCAGAGCGGCCGGCTGCTCTGGTTCCACGACAACACCCTCGGCCTGGCCCGGCTCACCGTCTACGCTGGTCAGCTCGCGCCCTACCTGCTCACCGACCCGGTCGAGGATCAGCTCGTCGCCGACGGGGTGCTGCCGGCCGACCAGCTCCCCCTGGTGATCGAGGACAAGACGTTCGTACCGGACGACACCCAACTCGCCGCCGAGGACCCGACCTGGGACCGGGAACGGTGGGGGGCCCGGGGCAGCCTGTGGCACCCCCACGTCTACCAGCCCCGGCAGAACCCGTACCGGTCCGGCGGGCGCAACCCCACCGGCCGGTGGGACTACGGCCCCTGGTCGCGCAGTCCCGGCCCGGACGGCAGCCGGGCCGACGGCGAACCCACGGTGGACGGCTGGCCGCTGGCGGAACGGATCACCGGCGGGCCACCGCCGACCGGACCGGGGCCGGTGCCGAACCCGCACCACGACCCCGTCGGCGCGCCCACCGAGCCGCCGCTGCGCCCCGGGGTGCCACACCCGTCCGCGGTGCCCGCGGCGTACGGCGACACCCCGCTGGTCAACGGCGTCGCCTACCCGTACCTGGAGGTGCGCCCACGCGCGTACCGGTTCCGCATCCTCAACGCCTGCCTGGACCGCAGCCTCAACCTCCAGCTCTACCGGGCCTGCTCGGACGCGCCGATGTGGACCGACGCCGGTGTCCTGGCCGACGCGGACGCCGGCGAGGTGCCGATGGTGCCCGCCGTGCGCGCGCCGGACCGGCCGGACGCCTGGCCGAGCGACGGGCGGGACGGCGGTGTGCCGGACCCCCGGGCCGCCGGCCCGGAGTTCGTCCAGATCGGCAACGAGGCCGGGCTGCTGCCCGCCCCGGTGGTGCTGCCGAACCGGCCGATCGGGTACCGCTACGACCGGCTCGACCCGACCGTGCTGAACGTGGACGGGCACGCGCTGCTGCTCGCCCCGGGTGAGCGCGCCGATGTGCTCGTCGACTTCTCCACCGTGGCGCCGGGCAGCACGCTGATCCTCTACAACGACGCCCCGGCCCCGCTGCCCGGCTTCGACCCGCGCTACGACCAGCACACCGACGCACCGGACCGGACGGCCGAGGGCGGCCCACCGCCCACCGAGCCCGGGTACGGCCCGAACACCCGTACCCTGCTCCAGTTCCGGGTGAGCGGCGTGCCCGAACCGGCGTACGACCTGGCCCGGCTGCGGGAGCGGCTGCCCGGGGCGTACGCGGCCAGCCAGCGCCCGCCGATCGTGCCGCAGCCGGCGTACGACCCGGCCTTCGGCAGCCGGACGACGGCCGGGACGACGGTGTCGGCGCACGCCGACACGGTGACGTTCACACCGCTGGGCGGCGCCGGCCCGGTGACCCTGCCGATCGAGGTCAAGGCCGCCCAGCAGATCTTCGAACCCGGTCACGGGCGGCTGGCCGGGCGGCTCGGGGTCGCCCACCCGCACGCCGGGCCGCTCGCCCCGGCGACCCTGCCGCTCGGCCCGACCGACCCGGTCACCGAGGTGCTGTACGCCGCCGACCCGGCCATCCCGGTCGGCGCGCCGGCCGACGGCACCCAACTCTGGCGGATCAGCGGCAACGTCCGGCAGACCGAGCCGCTGCACTTCGGCGGCTGCGACGTGCAGCTCGTCAACCGGGTCGGCTGGGACGGCACGCAGCGCCCCCCGCACGGTGCGGAGCTGGGCTGGAAGCAGATCGTCCGGGTCAACCCGCGGGAGGACGTGGTGGTGGCGCTGCGCCCCGTCGCCCCGGCCCTGCCGTTCAAGTTGGGCGACAGCGTCCGGTTGCTCGACCCCGGCCGTCCACCCGGCGCGCGGGCCGGGTCGACGCCGATCAGCCCGACCGACGGGCGACCCGCCGTGGTGGTCAACCAGATGGTCAACCTCGGTTGGGAGTACCGCTGGCACAGCCAGCTCGCCGGCCACCGCGACCTGGGCATGAGTCGCCCGCTGGTGCTGCGGGTGACGCCGAGGGCCCCCACCGGGCTGACCGCCACGCCGGTGCCCGGCTCGGCCACCGCGCTACCGGCGATCGCCCTGGCGTGGACCGGCAACGGCGGACGCCCGCCCGCGACCAGCCACCTGCTGCAACGAGCCACCGACGCGACCTTCGGCGGCGACGTCACCACGATCACCGTCGCGGCCGCCGCCACCCGCTACACCGACGCCACGGTCACCCCCGGCACGACCTACCACTACCGGATCCGGGCGGAGAACGACGTCAGCTACTCGTCCTGGTCGAACAGCGTGCCCGCCTCGGTGCACCTCGCCGCGCCGGGCGGGCTGATCGCGGCGATCCCGCCCGCCGCGCCGCTGCGGGTGGCCCTGCGCTGGACGAACCGCTCCTTCGCCACAGGCATCGACGTGCAGCGGGCCACCAACCCGACCTTCACCAGCGGCCCGGGCACCACGGCGATCGGGGTCGGTGACAACCACCTGGACACCACGGCCGCCCCGGACACCACGTACTACTACCGGGTCCGCACCACGTACCTGGGCGCCGCCTCGGCCTGGTCGACGGTGGCCTCGGCGAGCACGCCGCCCGCGCCGGGCACCCCGAGCGAGGTGACCGCCGCCGCGAGCGCGCCCGGCCCGGACACCGCCACGGTGGTGCTGGGTTGGACGGCGCACACGCCCGCCGGTCCGGGGTCCGGGTTCATCGTGCAGCGGGCGTTGGACCCGGCGTTCGGGCAGGAGGTGGCGACCTTCACCGTGACCGGTCGCGGCTTCACCAACACGGGGCTGGCCCGGGGCGTGACCTACCACTACCGGATCCGGTCGTTCAACGTCGTGGGCAGCTCGCCGTACACCGGCCCGATCCCGGTCACGACCCCACCGTGACGGGCCGGGCGGGGCTCAGCTGGTGGGTGCCCGCAGCCCGGAGCTGCCGGCACGCAGCTCGGCCAGGGCGGAGGCGACGCCGTGCAGCAGGTCGGTCGCCTCGGTGAGCCGGTCGGCGGCCGGGTGGGTGGGCTCCGGTCGGGCGTCCTCGGCGAGGTATCCGGCGGCGGCGACCACCAGCCGCTCGTAGGCCGCCACGCCACTCTCCAGCTGGGCGGTCAGCGTGCGGTGCGCCTCGGCCAGCGGCGCCCGGGCGTCGGTCGGCGCGAGCCGCAGGGCCCGTTCCACGCTGGCCACCCGCGCGGCGAGGTCGCGCAACGACCGGTCGGCGGCAGCGGCCTCCAGCACGGCCGGCTCGGCCAGCCCGGTGAGCCGGGGCGCCATCCCGGCCAGGGTGAGCGACGCCCGGTCCAGTCGGCCCCACTGCTGCCCGGCGGTGGTGCCGCGCAGCGCGACCCGGCTGCGAACGCGGCGTACCTCGGCGAGCACGCCCGAGCCGACCGGCAGTCGCTCGACGGCGGCCACCAGCCGCGCTCGGGACCGGGCGGCAGCCTCGGCCGGATCCAGCGCCGGGGGCACCGGGCGCGCGGCCAGCGCTCGCAGATCGATCCAGCGCCAGGCAGCCAACGCCACCGCGCTGCCCGCGGCGCCGGCCCAGGCCGCGTCCGGCAGACCGAGGCCGGCGTACGGAGTCAGCACCGCCGCAGCGCCGCCGAGCCCACCGGCCAGTACGCTCCACCGCCGGGCGGACCGGCGCAGCCGACCCAGCCGACGGAAGTACCGCGTCCGCTCGTCTGCCACCGAAGACCTCCTCGGACCGTTCAGCCGGCGGCGGTCGGGTCGCCGGTGCCCCGTTCGCGGGCCATGCTGGCGCGCAGCTCGTCCAGCCGGGCCGCGGCGGTCGGGTCGCTGCCCGGACTCGCCGTCTCACCCTGCGGCACCGCCGGGCGCTGCGCCGTGCCGCCGAGCTGCTCCCCCGCCATGCTGGACCGGATCTGCTCCAGCCGGGCCGAGCCCGCCGAGTCGATGGTCGCCTTCTGGATCTCCAACATCCGGCCCTCGACGGAGTTGCCGGCCAGCTCCGCGCGGCCCATCGCGTTGGCGTACCGCCGCTCGATGCGGTCACGCACCTCGTCCAGCGACGGGGTGGTGCCGGGGGCGGTCATCGACGACATCGACTCCAGCGAGCGGGCCACCGTCTCCTGCATCTTGGCCTGCTCCAGCTGGCTGAGCAGCTTGGTGCGCTCGGCGAGCTTCTGCTGGAGGATCATCGAGTTGTTCTCGACGGCGCGGCGGGCCTGCGCGGCGGCACCGAGCGCCTGGTCGTGCAGGGTCTTCAGGTCCTCGGTGGCCTGCTCGGCCGAGACCAGCTGGGTGGCCAGGGCCTGGGCGGACTGCTCGAACCGCACCGCCTCGGCCTCGTCGCCCTTGGCGCGGGCCTGGTCGGAGAGCACCAGGGCCTGCCGGGCGTTGCCCTGCAACCGCTCGACCTCGGACATCTGCCGGGACAGCTTCATCTCCAGCTGACGCTGGTTGCCGATGACCGCCGCAGCCTGCTGGACCAGCGCCTGGTGCTGCCGCTGGGCATCCTCGATGGCCTGCTGGATCTGCACCTTGGGATCGGCGTGCTCGTCGATCTTGGCACCGAAGAGCGCCATCAGGTAGTTCCAGCCCTTGACGAACGGGTTCGCCATCTCCGCGGTATCCCCTCAGTAGCGTCGCTCCACCGCGATCGGGCCGGGTTCAGCCGACCGACCGCGGACCGGCCGGTCTCCATCGTCCCAGCCGAACGCCACCGAGGCATCCGTACCGGGTGCTCGACGGGAACCGTCGGCTCCTGCGGGCCACCCTACGCGGCTGTGGCCACGTCGCCCATGGTCAACCGCTCGACGTGCTCAGGCGGCGCAGACCACGTCCCGGTCGCGCTCGGTGGGGCGGACCCGGGTGCTGCGCAGGGTTGCCCGCAGCGGCGAATCCTGCCGGACCGACACGGCGACCTTGCCATCGGAGGTGACCTGACGGACGCCCCGGTTGGCACCCTTGCGCACGGCGGCCGTCGCGCCGACGGGCGCGGCCTCGGCCGGCTCGTCCTGCATGCCGACGAGCACCCCGGCGGGCATCTGCTCGGCGAGGGCCACGGTGTCGCTCACCTCGCGCAACAATTCGGACAGGCGGGCACCGAGCGCGTCGCAGATCGCGGCGAGCAGCTCGCTGGACGGCTCCTTGTGCCCCCGCTCGATCTCGGAGAGGTAGCCGAGGCTGACGTTGGCGGCGGTGGACACCTCACGCAGTGTGCGCTGCTGTCCCTGCCGGCGCGCCCGCAGTGCGTCACCGATCACCCGGCGTAGCAGGACCATCGCACCTCCCCCTGAGGGATACCTCTCGCCCGGCGTCGGGCGGCCGGCCGCGGCGGACCGCGCCGGCTCCGAGCGTCGGAGCCTTCCCGCAACCGTACCCGCTGTGGGGCCCGGCGACATCCCGCCCCGCCCGTTGGTTCGCCCGGGGCGGCTCATCGGCGCCCCGCGCCGGCCGTCCCCAGACCGTCCCGGGCGGCCTCGTCGGCCATCTCCAACCCGTCCCGCGGGGCTTCGTCGGCGGCGTGGATCCGTTCGGCGAGCAGCCGCAGCGCCTCGATCACGGCGGCCGAGCGTACATGGTCCCGCCCGCCGTCCAGGTCGAG
Organism: Micromonospora sp. NPDC047557; assembly: GCF_043205095.1. Classification (NCBI taxonomy): domain Bacteria; kingdom Bacillati; phylum Actinomycetota; class Actinomycetes; order Micromonosporales; family Micromonosporaceae; genus Micromonospora; species Micromonospora sp. NPDC047557. The sequence goes on from NZ_JBIDDK010000004.1 coordinate 380,459, forward strand.
CTGGCGGACCTCGGCGGCACCGCCCGGGCCGGCGACCGCGACGTAGACCAGGCCCACGGGCTTGCCGTCCTGCGGCTCCGGGCCGGCGACCCCGGTGGTGGCGAGCCCCCAGTCCGCGCCGCAGCGGCGCCGGCCGCCCTCGGCGAGCGCCGCCGCCACGTCCGGGTCGACCGGGCCGCGCTCGGCCAGCAGATCGGCCGGTACGCCGGCCAGCGTGGACTTCAGTTCGGTGGCGTAGACGACAAGCCCGCCCCGGTAGATGCCACTGACCCCGGCGATCTCCACGATCGACGCGGCCAGCAGCCCGCCGGTGAGCGACTCGACGGTGGCCAGGGTCTCGTGGCGCTGCGACAGACTGTGCACGACGCCCGCCGCCGCGCTACCCGTCGCGTTCTCGTCCCGCTCTTCCCGCCGCATGAGCTCGTCCTTCCCCACCCGTCGACCCCCAACCCTCCGGGCCGAACCCCGTCGATCATGAAGTTATCGCCCCGACACGCCGGCCCGGACGGCAATAACTTCATGATCACCGCGAGAGGGCCGGGGGGTGGGTCGGGGGTCAGGGGTGGTGGGGGCGGCGGAGGCGGAGGGCCTGGGTTATGTAGTCGAAGCCCGTCGCCACCGTGACCAGGACGGCGGCACCCATGATCCAGGGGCCGACGGCCACGAGGGCGGCCGGCATCGGCCAGAGGTACCAGGCGATGGCCAGGATCTGGAGCGCAGTCTTGATCTTGCCGCCGCGGCTGGCCGCGATCACACCGTGCCGGATCACCCAGAATCGCAGCCCGGTAATGCCCAGCTCGCGGACGAGGATCAGCGCCGTCACCCACCAGGGCAGCCGGTCGTACCAGGAGAGCAGCACCAGGGCCGCGCCGGTGAGCGCCTTGTCGGCGATCGGGTCGGCCACCTTGCCGACCGAGGTGACCAGAGCGAACCGGCGGGCGATCCAGCCGTCCACCAGGTCGGTCGCCGAGGCCACCGCGAAGATCAGGCAGGCCGCCATCCGCCAGCCCGCATGGGTCATCCCCGACACGATCACGGACGCGGCGAAGACCGGCACCAGCACCAGCCGCAGCGCGGTCAGCGCGTTGGCCGCGTTGAGCACGGGCACCCGCGCGACCACCCGGGCCGGCGTCGACTCCGTCGCCCCGGTCACCGCCTCGCTCCGCTCGGGTCGCCATGGCGTTTCCGGCACCGCACCACCTGGCTCCCCCGCTTCGTCCGGGCCCGCCGTCACCGTGCCGCGCCGGGCGCCGCCGAGATCATCTCATCCGGCACCGCGAGCAGATCCACCCCTTCGGTGCCGGTCACCGTGGCGCGCACCAGGTCACCCGGGCGCAACGCGGCCAGGTCGACCCCGCCGTCGGCCGGCGCGACGAGGGTGGTGGAACCGTCCACCTCCGGCGCCTGGTGCGCCGCCCGGCCCTCCACCACGCCGTCGACGATCGCGTCGACGAGCACCTCGACGGTCGAGCCGAGCCGGTCCTCGGCCCGCTGCGAGCAGAGCTCGTCGGCGAGCGCGCTGAGCCGGTCGTAGCGCCGCTTGATGGTCGCGGCGGAGACCTTGCCGGGCAGGCCGGCCGCCTCGGTGCCGTCTTCGTCGCTGTAGTCGAACATGCCGATCGCGTCGAGTCGGGCCTCGGTCAGGAACCGGGTCAGCTCGTCGATGTCGGCGCGGGTCTCGCCGGGGAAGCCGACGATGAAGTTGCTTCGCGCGCCCGCCTCCGGGGCCAGCGCCCGGGCACTGGCCAGCAGCTCCAGGAACCGGTCGGTGGAGCCGAAACGCCGCATCCGACGCAGCACCGGCTCGCTGGAGTGCTGGAACGACAGGTCGAAGTACGGGGCCACCCCCGGAGTGCCGGCGATCGCCTCGACCAGACCGGGCCGGGTCTCGGCCGGCTGGAGGTAGCTCACCCGCACCCGGACGATGCCGGACACCGCGGCGAGCTGCGGCAGCAGCTTCTCCAACGCGCGGGGGTCACCGAGGTCCTTGCCGTACGAGGTGGAGTTCTCGCTGACCAGCACCAGCTCCCGTACGCCGGTCTTGGCCAGCCACTCCGCCTCGGCGAGCAGCTCGTCCGGCGTCCGCGAGACGAAGGCCCCACGGAACGCCGGGATGGCACAGAACGCGCAGCGCCGGTCGCAGCCGCTGGCGAGCTTCAGCGAGGCGACCGGGCCGGTGTCCAGTCGGCGGCGCAGCACCTGGCGCAGGTGCGCCGGGGTGTGCTCGTCGGTGTCGACGACGGTGCGCGCCACGGTGCCGTGCCCGGGCAGGGACACGGTGGCGCTCTGGCGCTGCACCGGGGTCAGCGGCAGCAGCTCGCGGCGGTCCCGGGGAGTGTGCGCGGTGATCTGCTCGCCGGCGACGACGGCGTTCAGCCGGGCGGCGATGTCCGGGTAGTCGTCGAAGCTCAGCACCGCCTGCGCCTCGGGCAGGCTGTCGGCCAGCTCCCGGCCGTACCGCTCGGCCATGCAGCCGGCGGCCACCACCTTGGCGCCGGTGCCGGCGGCGGCGAGCAGGGTCTGGATGGAGTCCTGCTTGGCCTTCTCCACGAAACCGCAGGTGTTGACGACCACCACGTCGGCGCCCTCACCGTCGGTGGTCACCTGCCAGCCATCGGCGTGCAGGCGGGCGGCCAGCTCCTCCGAGTCGACCTCGTTGCGGGCACAGCCCAGGGTCAGCAGGGCGACGCGACGGCCGTCGGCGTGGTCAGCGGAAGAAGGAGAGGTGGCAGACACCATCCGAGGGTACCGGGCCGGCCGGGTAAGCCCACGCACGCGGGCTGGTCGCGCCGGTTGGGCCGCCCTCGCTGTGCTGTGGCGCAGGACCGCTAGGGCAACCGGGACCGGGCGGCGCCGGGCGGCGGAGAATCGTCGCCGTACGTGCCGGCGGGCTCCGCCGCGGCCCGTCGCACGGTCACCCCGAGCACCCGCCGGCCCCACGGTCGGACACGTGCGGCCACCACGTCACCGAGCTGACATTCGTCCGCGAGCTTGGCCGGGAGGATCCAGGCGCGTAGCCGGTCGGCGTGGCCGTCGTCGACGACGAGGTGGTAATTGATGATCCTGCCCGGACCATCCTCCGACGAGTCCCGCTGCCAGACCTGGCGCCAGAGCACCTCTCCGCTGATCGTGGTCGGGGCGAGCACGTCGGACAACTGTCGACCGCTCGCCTGCGTCGGCCCGTACCGAGAGAGCAGACCCGGGTAGCTGACGCTGACCTGCCGCCACCTGCCCCCGTACGACGACCAGAGCCGCGTGCGGTCGGCCATGCCGAAATTGATCACGGAGGACGCCGTCCGGGTGAGGCCGAGCGCACAGCCGTACGCCAGCTGGCGATCCCCGGCCACGACGGCGGCGGGCGGCTGGTCGCCGCCGGCCTCGTGCCCGGCGAGCCAGGTGCGCAGACCCAGCCAACGGGCGGCGGCGGCCCGGCCGGCGGCGGTGTCCCGCTCGCCCAGGTCCCGACGCGCGATGCCGGCGAGCACCATGAAGGGGACGAGGAAGGCAGCGACCACGCCGAACCGGTCCGCGTCGGACCGGGTCACGTAGTGCCAGGAACCGGCCGCGACCGCGGCAGCGGCGACCGCGCCGAGCACGATGTGCAGGACGACCAGCGGGCGGGAGACGCGTCTGCGGGACAACCCGAGCCGTTGGGCGTCGGCCACGACCGCTCGACGCAGCCGCTTGGACCAGGCGGCGGCGCGGTCGGCATCGGCGAAGCTCAGCGCGGTCAGCGGGACCACCCCGTCGACCGCACGCTCGGCCACCCGGTCGTGGACCTGACGTTCGTACTGATTGAGGTCGTCAGGCGCGCGACTGGTGAGGTGCACCGTGGTGTTCCGGGCATCCAGGTCGGCCTGGCGCAGCTCCAGATAGCCGCGCGCGGCGAGGTCGAGCAGGGTGGAGTCGGCCGCGTACTCCGTCTGCCGCCACCGGGTGGTCAGCAGGTTCACCACAGCCGGGGGCTGCTGGCCGGGAAGCCCCCTGGCGGCCGGGCCCGGGGGCACGGCGGCGGGCCGGGTGGCCAGCAGGGTGATCCCGTAGATCACCGCCCAGCAGGCCAGGCTCGCCGCCGGAAGGCCGATCTCGATGACCGGGTCGGAAAGGTTCACTGCGGCAAGGGTCATGACCCCTCAGATTCGGATCGTCCGCCGGCCCCGTCGTGGCGGTCACCGAAATCATGATCGACTAGCGACGTCGCCGATGCCGGCCGGTCGCCCAGGTGGGGGTCCCCTGTTCGGCCAGTCCCGTCCGCGACGGCATCCTGCGTGCCGGTCAGCGCGCCCCGGCGCCCACGCGGGTCAGCGCGTCGAGCAGGAAGACCTCGGTGCCGGCCAGGCCGGTGGAGCAGAAGACGGAGACCTGGTCCGCCGTGGTCCGGCCGGGGACCGCGCCAGCCAGGATGCCGCCCAGGTCACGCAACCGTCCGGCGTACGGGGGCAGGGCCGCGAGCATCGGCGGCTGGTAGTCCGCCGCTTGGGCCGGCGAGTCGGTGACCAGCAGGTCGGCGACGTCCAGCAGGTCGGTGCCGAACTCGCTGCGGTCGTGCTGCTTGAAACCGACCGCGTTGACGTGGGTGCCGGGGCTCACATCGGCTGCGCGCAGCACCGGGGTGGGGCTGGTGGTGGCGAGCACCACGATGTCCCGCCCGGTGACCGCCGCGTCCGGGTCGGCGACCGCGCGGGCCGGCACGCCCAGCTCGGCGCGCACGCGGGCGGCGAAGGCGTCCCGGCGGGCCGCCGAGCGGCTGTGCACCACCACCTCGCGCAGCGGGCGGACGGCCGCCGCGGCCCACACCTGGGTCCACGCCTGCCGCCCGGAGCCGATCACGCCGAGGGTCGCCGCGTCCGGCCGGGCCAGCGCGTCGACCGCCACGCCACCCAGCCCACCGGTACGCCGGGAGCCCAGCTCCTCGCCGACGGCTACCGCCCGGACCGCGCCGGTGTGGGCGTCGTGCAGCACCACCAGCTGCTCGCCCTGCGGGTGGCCGAACGTGTCGTACGAGCGGTAGCCGTACCACTCGCCGACCAGGTGCCCGGCGGTGAGCACCATTCGTCCCCCGCCGAGCGGGGCGGCGGCCCGGGGCGGGGCGACCAGCCGCCCCTCGTACGCGGCCACCAGGGCGACGCGCATGGCGTCGACGGTGGTGGTGGCGTCCAGGACGGCGGCGATCTCGGGATCGGCATAGAGCAGGGCCATCTCGCCATACTGCAAGTTGAAGTGAGGTAGAGGTCAACGTGTGGTGGCGGGAGTCACCACCCCGGCCGCCGGGCCGGTGCTAGCGTCGGCCACGGTGGCCCCGGATGCCGGTGACCACTCCGGACGAGTGGTGGGCGTACCCGGTCAGGCCAAGACGCCCCACGTGACGACCCGACTCGTCCGGTGCGGCAGCCCGGGCGCTCTTTCGTGAGGTGGACGATGGCCTGGCTGGCGTTGGTGATCTCTGGACTGTTGGAGACGGTCTGGGCGATCGCCCTGGACCGCAGCGCCGGCTTCAGCCGGCTGCTCCCGTCGGCGGTGTTCGTGCTGGCCCTGGTGCTGAGCATGGGCGGGCTGGCGTACGCGCTGCGCGACATCCCGGTCGGCACCGGTTACGCGGTCTGGGTCGGCATCGGCGCGGTGGGGACGGCGCTGGTCGGGATGCTGGCGCTCGGCGAGTCGGCCAGCCTGCCCCGGGTTCTCTGCCTGCTGCTGGTGATCGCCGGCGTGGTCGGATTGAAGATCTTTCACTGAAAAACTACGCGTGACCAATGTCCACGGTGGGTAGTTGATCGGTCTGGCACGACAGGCTCTCACACCGGAGGAAGACATGGCCGACGTTCCCACCACCGCCCGCCCGCGCAGCAACGCCGCCCGCATCCTCACCATCGTGGGCTTCGTCTTCGCGGTGCTCGCCCTGCTGCTCAACCCGATCATCTTCGGTGTGCTCGGCGTGATCGCCGGCGTCGTCGGCGCCGTCCTGGGCGACAAGCCGCTGGGTTGGTACGCCGCCGCGGCCAGCGTCGTCGCCGCGATCATCAGCCTGGTGATCATCGGCGCGTTGATCAACAACTGAGCGTTCTTCTCGCACGGGCCCGCCGGCTTCCGGCGGGCCCGTCGCTGTCAGCGGGTCGGGCGGGCGCGGTCAGTCCACGTCGCCGCGCAGGCCGGTCAGGACGTCCTCCAACTCGTCCGGCTTGACCAGCACGTCGCGCGCCTTCGACCCCTCCGACGGCCCGACCACGCCCCGGGTCTCCATCAGGTCCATGAGACGGCCCGCCTTCGCGAAACCGACCCGCAGCTTGCGCTGGAGCATCGAGGTGGAGCCGAACTGCGAGGTGACCACCAGCTCCACCGCCTGCACCAGCAGGTCGAGGTCGTCGCCGATGTCCTCGTCGATCTTCTTCTTGTTCTCCTGGGCGGGGGCCAGCACGTCCGGGCGGAACTCGGGCTCGCGCTGGTCCTTGCAGAACTTCACCACGTCGGCGATCTCGCGCTCGGTGACCCAGGCGCCCTGGATCCGGACCGGCTTCGAGGCGCCCATCGGCAGGAAGAGACCGTCACCGCGGCCGAGCAGCTTCTCCGCGCCGGGCTGGTCCAGGATGACCCGCGAGTCGGCGAGGGACGACGTGGCGAACGCCAGCCGGGACGGCACGTTCGCCTTGATCAGACCGGTCACCACGTCGACCGAGGGGCGCTGGGTGGCCAGCACCAGGTGGATGCCGGCGGCCCGGGCCAGCTGCGTGATCCGGACGACCGAGTCCTCCACGTCGCGCGGCGCGACCATCATCAGGTCCGCCAGCTCGTCCACGATCACCAACAGGTACGGGTACGGACGCATCTCGCGTTCGCTGCCCGGCGGAGCCTTGATCTCGCCGTTGCGGACCTTGCGGTTGAAGTCGTCGATGTGCCGGACCCCGTTGGCGGCGAGGTCGTCGTAGCGCATGTCCATCTCGCGGACCACCCAGTCCAGCGAGTCGGCCGCCTTCTTGGCGTTGGTCACGATCGGGGTGACCAGGTGCGGGATGCCCTCGTAGCCGGTCATCTCGACCCGCTTCGGGTCGATCAGCAGCAGCCGCACCTCGTCCGGGGTGGCCCGGGTGAGGATGGACACCAGCAGGGTGTTGAGGCACGACGACTTGCCCGCGCCGGTGGCCCCGGCGATGAGGATGTGCGGCATCTTGGCGAGGTTGGCCACCACGTAGCCGCCCTCGATGTCCTTGCCGAGCGCCACCACCATCGGATGGTGGTCGCTGGTCGCCGCCCGCGAGCGCAGCACGTCGCCCAGCGCCACGTTCTCCGGGTCGGTGTTCGGGATCTCCACGCCGACCGCGCTCTTGCCCGGGATCGGGCTGAGGATCCGTACGTCCGGCGACTTCACCGCGTACGCGATGTTGCGGGAGAGCTGGGTGATCCGCTCGACCTTGACCCCGTGCCCCAGCTCCACCTCGTAGCGGGTGACCGTCGGGCCCCGGGTGAAGCCGGTGACCGCGGCGTCCACGTCGAACTGGTCGAAGACGCCGGTCAGCGCGGCGATCACCTCGTCGTTCGCCTTGCTGCGGGTCTTCGCGGCGGCACCGGCGCTGAGCATGTTCGCCGGGGGCAGGGTGTAGTCACCGGACAGGCCGGTCAACGCGAGCTGCTCGGCGCGGGTGGGCGCGGGCGAGTGCTCCGGCGGCTCGGCCGGCTTGCGGCTGGCCGGCACCTTCGCCGGGGCCTTGCGCGGCAGGACCATGGTCTCCTGGAGGTCGGCGCCCTCCAGGTCGTCGAAGTCGTCCGGGTCCAGTGGTGGCGGCATCCGCTTCGCCGGTCGCCTGCGCGCCGGGCGGACGGCCGTCTCGTCGACCTCCTCGGCGACGCCGGGGTCCGGTGTCGCGACCAGACTTCCGGCGAGCAGGCCCAGCCGCTCGGGAATCTTGTTGATCGGCGTCGCGGTGACCACGAGCAGGCCGAAGAGCAGGAGCAGGACCAGCAACGGTACGGCCACCCACGCGGTGACCGCCCGCTCCAGCAACCCGCCCACGCCGGCGCCGACCAGGCCACCGGCGTAGTCACGCTGCACGGTGTTCGTCGGGTCCTGACCGATCTGGAGCAGCGCGGCGGTCGACACCAGCAGCGAGCCCCACCCGATCAACCCGCGGCCCCGGTGCTCCGGATCGGCCGGCTGGCGCATGAGCCGCCACGCCCCGATCATCAGCAGCACCGGCACCACCACGGAGATCGCGCCCAGGAACAGCCGGATCGTGTCGGCCAGCCGCGCGCCCACCGGACCCGCCCCGGAGAACCAGAGCGCGACGGCGGTGAGCAGGGCCAGCCCGAACAGCAGCAGCCCGCCGCCGTCGCGACGGTGCTCGGGGTCGAGGTCGCGGGCGGAGGCGGCCTGCCGGCCGGCGGCGCGCACCGCCCAGCCCATCCCGTGCGCCAGCCCCATCCACAGTGCACCGATCGCGCGGCCAACGTAGACGGCCGGACCCGGGCGGGCGGGTGTGGTGCGCCGCCGTACCGGTGCCCGGGTCTTCTTCGCCGGTTGACGGGCACGGCTGTTGGTGCCACCGCGCGGCGACGCGCCGCGTCGCCGGCTCGCCTGAGAGGTACGGCCCGCCATAGAGTCACGGTAACGGTGGGGCCGGGCAGATCGCCGCTTTTCCGGGTCGTGTCCGCGCGTCGCAGCACGGACCCCGCCGCCGGTCGTGATATCCGCCTCAGAAGGGATGCCCGATGGCGTCGCCGAGACTCGAGGACGATCCGCTGGCCGGGCACCCCGGTAGGTTGCGCCCGTTGACCGACGAGCTGGTCGCCGCGGTGCTCGCCGCGCGTGGCCGGACGGTCGGCCGCGCCGTGAACGGTGACCTCGTGGGTCGCTTCGACGACAACCTGATCTGGTTCCTGCGTCTCGGGGTGGACGGCGAGTTGCTCCAGGTCCGCACGATGGTCGCGCCCGCCTTCGGGATCGAGCAGGTGCCCGCCCTGTACGCCTTCTGCAACGCCTGGAACCACGACCGGCTCTGGCCGAAGGCGTTCGTGCACGTCGACGACGGCGGTCAGGCCCGGATCTACGGTGAGGTGATCACCGACCTGGAGCGCGGGGTCACACCGCACCAGCTCGACCAACTGCTCGACTGTGGCATCACGGCCGGCTGCCAGCTCGCCGTCGCCGTCGGCCGGCTGCCACCAGCGGTGTCGGCGTGACCGGGCCGGAGGAGGCGGCGGGCAGCCGCACCGACCGGCCGGACGGCCCCTCCGATGGCCGGCTCGCAGGTCAGCGCGTCCCGGCGCTGGTGGCCGCGCTCGCCGACGCCCGGGACCTGCCCGACGGGCCCGGTCGGCTGGCCGCCCTGGAACGGGTCGCCGAACAGGCCGACGCCGCCGGGGACGTCCGGTCCGCGGTGGACGCCCGGTTCGCCCTGATCGAGGCGTACCTGCTGCACGGCGAGCGGTGGCGGCTGGTCGAGCCGTTGCGACGCTGCCGGGCCGCCGCCGACCGGTGGCCCGCGCTGCTCACCGACGCCGAGGCCGAGCTGCTGCCGCGCTACCAGCGCTACGCCGTGGAGGCGCTGCTCGGCACGCCTCGGGTCGGGCTGGACCAGACCCGACTCCTGCTGGACGACCTGGCCCACCGGGTGGGGGCGGACGGGCCCGACGTGCCGACCGTCGCCGAGCTACGCTGCCGGATCGCCGACCACCTCGGCGACGAACCCACCGCCCGCCACTTCTTCCAGGGGTGGGCGGGCACGCGTCCCGGCCCGGCCGGTGGATGCCCCGGCTGCGCCCCGGCCCGACGCGCGGAACTGCTCGCCGGCTGGGGCGAGTGGCAGGCCGCACGCAGTGAGCTGCGGGCGTACGACGCCGACGCTCAGGAGTGCACCGACCAGCCCGAACGGGCGCTGGTCGCCGATCTGCTGCCGCTGTTGCGGCTCGGCGAACCAGAGCAGGCCGCGGCGGCGCACGTGCGGGCGTACCGGCGACACCGGCGTGAGCGCTCCGCCTTTCCGTACCTCGCCACGCATTTGCGTTTCTGCGCGCTCGGCGGGCATCTGGAACGCGGGCTGGCCATCCTGACCGAGCAGCTGCCCCGACTGGACCGGCCCACCGACGACCTCGCCGCGATGGAGTTCGCCGCCGCCGGGGCGCTGGTCTGCGGGCTGGCCGAGGAGGCCGGGCTGGGTGACCGGACGGTGCACCGCCCGGCGTACGCCGAGCGACCGGCCACCGAGCTGGAGGTGGGCACCCTGGGCGCGCTGCTGCTCGGCCTCGCCACCGACCTGGCGGGCAGCTTCGACGCCCGCAACGGCACCGGTCACCAGTCCGGCCGGATGGCGGCCTGGCTGGCCGAGCGCCCATCCGCGACGGCCGCGCCACTGCCCGCCGACGACGAGCCCGACGACGAGCCCGACGCGGAGACGGCCGGCGCGCGCGAGCCGGGCGCGCACGAGGCCGGGGCGGACGAGGCCGGCGCGGAGGCGGACTCCGAGCGGGAGGTGATGGCACTCACCACCGACATGATCACCTCGACGCTGGACAGGCGCGGCGACCGGTACCTGGTCGACGACGGCGGCACCGTGGTCGGCCGGTGGGGTGCGGCCGTGATCCAGTTCCGTCGGGCCGGCGAACGCGGCGAGGTGTTGCACACCCGGGCGATGGCCGCCCGCCGGCTGCCGACCGCGCGCCGCGCCGAGGCGTACGCCTTCTGCAACGCCTGGAACCACGACCGGCTGCTGCCCAAGGCGTACGCGCACGACCTCGACACGGAGATCGTGCTCGCCGGGGACGTGGCAACCGACCTGACCCACGGGGTGGCGCCGGCGCAGCTGCTGGTGCTGGTGGACGCCGCGATCGCCACCGGCGTCGCGTACGCCGAAGCGGTGGCCGACCTGCCCTGACCGCCCGGCGGCCGACACGGCGACGCCGGCCCACCCCGAACGGGTGGACCGGCGTCAGCGCGACGGGCTCAGACCTCGACGACGGTGGGCACGATCATCGGCCGACGACGGTACTTGTCGTTGACCCACCGCCCCACGGTCCGCCGGACGATCTGCTGGAGCTGGTGCGGGTCGGTGATGCCGTCCGCCGCGGCCCGGTTGAGCGCCTCGGTGACCAGCGGGACCACCGGGTTGAACGCCTCCGGGTCCTCGGAGAAGCCCTTCGCGGACAGCGTCGGGCCGGCGACGACCTTGCCGGTGACCGAGTCGACGACCACTGTGGTGGCGATGAAACCGCCGTCACCGAGGATCCGCCGTTCGGTGAGCAGCGATTCGCTGACGTCACCGACGGCGAGGCCGTCCACGTAGACGTACCGGCTCTTCACGTGCCCGACGAGGCTGGCGCGGCCCTCGACGAGGTCCACGACGTCGCCGTCCTCGCAGATCACCACCCGGTCGGCGGCGACCCCGGACTCAATGCCGAGCCGGGCATGCGCGCGCAGGTGACGCCACTCGCCGTGCACCGGCATCAGGTTGCTGGGCCGGACCACGTTGAGCAGGTAGAGCAGTTCGCCGGCCGGAGCGTGCCCGGAGACGTGCACCTTGGCCACGTCCTTGTGCACGACGACCGCACCGGCCCGGGCGAGCCGGTTGATGACCCGGTAGACCGAGGTCTCGTTGCCCGGCACCAGCGACGACGCCAGCACGACGGTGTCACCGGGGGCGATGGTGATGTGCCGGTGGTCGCCGCTGGCCATCCGGCCCAGGGCGCTCATCGGCTCACCCTGCGAACCGGTGGACATCAGCACGATCTGCTCGGGAGGCAGCGTGGTGGCCTCCTCGATCCCGATGACCAGGCCGGCCGGGATGTTGAGCAGGCCGAGGTCGCGGGCGATGCCCATGTTGCGGACCATCGACCGGCCGATCAGCGCGACCTTGCGGCCGTGCTCCGCGGCGGAGTCGAAGACCTGCTGCACCCGGTGCACGTGCGAGGCGAACGAGGCCACGATGATCCGACCCTTGGCCTTCGCGAAGATCGAGTCGAGCACCGGCCCGATCTCCCGCTCCGGGGTGACGAAGCCGGGGATCTCCGCGTTGGTGGAGTCGGACAGCAGCAGGTCGACGCCCTCGGCGCCGAGCCGCGCGAAGCCGGCCAGGTCGGTGATCCGGCCGTCCAGCGGGAGCTGGTCCATCTTGAAGTCGCCGGTGTGCAGCACCAGGCCGGCCGGGGTGCGGATGGCCACGGCGAGCGCGTCCGGGATGGAGTGGTTGACCGCGAAGAACTCGCACTCGAACGGGCCGAGCCGCTCGCGGCCGCCCTCCCGCACGGTCAGCGTGTACGGCTGGATGCGCCGCTCGGCCAGCTTCGCCTCGACCAGGGCGAGGGTGAACTGCGAGCCGACCAGCGGGATGTCGGGCTTGTGGGCGAGCAGGTACGGCACCGCGCCGATGTGGTCCTCGTGACCGTGGGTCAGCACGATCGCCTGGACGTCGGCCAGCCGGTCCAGGATCGGGCCGAAGTCGGGCAGGATCAGGTCCACGCCCGGCTGTTCGACGTCGGGGAAGAGCACCCCGCAGTCGACGATCAGCAGTTTGCCGTCGTACTCGAAGACGGTCATGTTCCGACCGATGGCGCCGAGCCCGCCGAGCGGGATGATCCGCAGGCCACCTTCCGGCAGCGGCGGGGGCAGTTCCGCCTCGATGTGCGCCTCGGTCACGCGTCCACCTCATTCTGCGACGCCGTCACTCGGCGCCCATCGTGTCGTTCGATCATTCGGGCAGCTCCAGGCCCGCTGCCGCGAAGTCCGCGCGCAGCTGGGCGATCTCGTCGTCGGTGGCGTCCACGAGCGGGGGTCGCACCGGGCCGGCCGGCAGGCCCAGCGACGCCAGGCCCGCCTTCACCAGGATGGTGCCCTGCGTGCGGAAGATGCCGGTGAACAGCGGCAGCAGCCGCCGGTGCAGGGCAAGCGCGGCCGGCATGTCCCCCGCGTCGTACGCCTCGATCATCTTTGCGGTCAGCGCCCCGGTGAAGTGCGTCGAGGTGCCGACCACGCCCACGCAGCCGACGGCCAGCGCCGGCAGGGTGAGCGCGTCCTCGCCGCTGTAGAAGGCGAGGCCGGTCCGGCTGGTCACCCAGCTGGTGGCGGTCAGGTCGCCCTTGGCGTCCTTGACCGCGACGATCCGCGCGTGGTCGGCGAGCCGGACCAGTGTCTCGGTGTCGATCGGCACGCCGGAGCGGTGCGGGATGTCGTACAGCATCACCGGCAGTCCGCTGGCGTCGGCCACCGCGGTGAAGTGCCGCAGCAGACCGCTCTGCGGCGGCTTGTTGTAGTACGGGGTGACCACGAGCAGGCCGTGTGCGCCGGCCTTCTCGGCGGCGGCGGCCAGCTCGATGGTGTGCCGGGTGTCGTTGGTGCCCACCCCGGCGACGACCCTGGCCCGGTCACCGACGGCCTCCACCACGGCCCGGATCAGGCGTTCCTTCTCCGCGTCGGTGGTGGTCGGCGACTCACCGGTGGTGCCGTTGACCACCAGCGCGTCGTTGCCCTGCTCGTCGACCAGGTGGCTCGCCAGTCGGGCGGCGCCGTCGAGGTCGAGCGAGCCGTCGGGGGTGAACGGGCTCACCATGGCCGTGAGCACCCGGCCGAAGGGGCGGGACGCCGGTTGGGCCGCGGCGTCGGGGTGGTCGTGCGTCATACCCTCCAACCTAGCGGACGACCAGCCGGAGCCCGCCGGGGAAGGGCTCAGGACGCCTCGTGCGGGCTGGCCGCCACCTCGGTGCCGTCCGGCAGCGTCGAGATCACGAAGTCGGCGAAGACGTTCGGTGCGACTCTGAGGAGCTGGCGCAGGCACTCCACGGCCAGCTCACGGATCTCCACGTCGGCGTGCTCGGTGGCCCGCATGGCGACGAAGTGCCGCCACGCACGGTAGTTGCCGGTGACCACGATCCGGGTCTCGGTGGCGTTCGGCAGCACCGCGCGGGCCGCCTGCCGGGCCTGCTTGCGGCGCAGCGTCGGGTTGGGCTCGTCGGAGAACCGCTGCTCAAGACCCTCCAGCAGTTCGGTGTACGCCCGCACGCTCGCCTCGGCGGCCTCGGTGAACTTCTTGTGCAGCTCGGGGTCGTCGGCGATGACCGCCGGCTCGACCATGGCCGCGTCCCGCTCGGGGACGTAGCGCTGGGAGAGCTGGGAGTACGAGAAGTGCCGGTGCCGGATCAACTCGTGGGTGAAGGAGCGGGATACCCCGGTGAAGTAGAAGGTGACCGAGCCGTGCTCCAGCACGCTCAGGTGCCCGACCTCCAAGATGTGCGCGAGGTAGCCGGCGTTGGTGGCGGTCGCCGGGTTCGGCTTCTTCCACGACTGGTAGCAGGCCCGCCCGGCGAACTCGGCGAGCGCCTGGCCGCCCTCGGCGTCGGTCGACCACGGCACGTCGTCCGGGGCCGCGAACTGGGTCCACGCGATCAACTTGACCTGGGGCTGCACCATTTCCGGCATGCCAGGGACTGTAGTAGCCGGCGGTCCCGTGCCCAACTCGGGCTCGCGGTGCAGAAAGCGCCCAGCTACCGCAAAATCACCGGCCCTTGCGGCGTCGTCGGGGCCGCAGGTGTCCAAGATCTCGACCGGCACGTCGACGCCCGGGCCGGTCCCTGCCACCTCCTCGGTTGCCTGTAGAGCTGCCCCACCTCTGGGGCAGGCGGCACGACGCTGGGCGCACCACCGCCACGCCCCATATCCGGGGCAGCTCTACAGGACGCGCAGGACCCTCCCGGCCCGCCCGCGGAAGGCCGAGGAGGCCGAGTCACGGCACGCCGAGCCACGGCACGCCGGGCCGGCAGGCCGGGCCGGCAGGCCGGGCCGGCAGGCCGAGCCGGCAGGCCCTCAGACGTAGAGCGAGGTGAACGGCGCCCAGGGCAGGTTGCGCAGCACCGAGAAGGCCAGCCACACGCCCAGGAACCCGACGATGACCTTCGAGCTGATCCGGAGCTCCGGCAGCCGCCAACCGAACGCCTGGTGGCCCGCCCAGGCGACGAAGAGGTACGCCAGGAAGGGCAGCGCGAAGACGAACAGGAAGTGGTGTCGGGCGGCGGCCGGCAGGTCGCCGTGCAGCACGTACCAGAGCGCGCGGGTGCCGCCGCAGCCCGGGCAGTCCAGCCCCGTGGTGAGCTTGAGCAGGCAGGTCGGCGCGGCGTCCGGGTCGGCGTGGGCCGGGTTGCTCAGCAGCGCGTAGGCCATGCCGAGGCCGACGCACCCGACCGCGGCCAGCGGCGCCGCCCAGCGCGGTGACCGCGCGTGAAGGCGCAGCACGAACCGGGTGAGGACGTCCGCCGGCACCTCCCGCCGGTAGGGCTCGAACCGGTCCGACTCGTGCGCCGGGTAGCCACCCGGCGGGGGCGTCGGCCAACCACCCGGACCCAGGCCTGCGGGGCCGACGCCAGCGGCACCACGGTCGGCCGGATCGGCCGGCACGGTGTGCACCGCACCGGGGGTGGGCTGCGGCTGGTCGACCGGTCCGGGAACGCTCGTCACGCGCTCACGGTACACCGGACACGCCGGCCAACGCGGCGGTGAGCGGACCGGCCAGGTCGCCGGCCGCGGGCGGCGCCACCGCGTCCAACCCGAGCCAGCCGGCGAGCCGGTACAGCTCGGCGGCGAGCGCCACGGCGGTCTCCCCCGGGTCGGCGCCGGGCTCGACCCAGGCGGCCGGCACGAGCAGCACCCCGGCCTTGCGGTCGGCCTTCAGGTCGACCCGGGCGGTGAACCGGTCGCCCTGCAGGAACGGCAGCACGTAGTAGCCGTACACCCGCTGTGGCGCCGGGACGTAGATCTCGATCCGGTAGCTGAAGTCGAACAGCCGCTCGGTGCGGGCACGTTCCCAGATCAGCGGGTCGAACGGGCTGACCAGCGTGTTGCCCCGAATCCACCGGGGCAGCCGGGCGGACGCGTGCAGCCAGGCCGGCTGTCGCCAGCCCGCCACGGTGACCGGCACCAGCTCGCCGGCCTCGGCCAGCTCCGCGACGGCCTGCCGGGCGCCGGCCAGTGGCAGCCGAAAGTAGTCGCGCAGCTCCGGTTCGGCGGCCACCCCGAGCGACCGCGCCGCCAGGGCCACCAGAGCGCGGTACGCCTCGGCGTCGGTCGGGGTGGGCGCGGCCAGCACGGCCGGCGGAAGCACCCGCTCGGGCAGGTCGTAGCGGCGGGCGAAGGACGTGCTGCGCTCGGCGGCGGTCACCTCGCCGGCCCAGAACAGGAACTCCAGCGCCCGCTTCACCGCCGACCAGTTCCACCCCCAGTTGCCGGTCTCCCGGGGCGCGTCGTGCTCGATCTCGGCGGCGGTCAACGGACCCCGCGCGGCCACCTCGGCACGGACCCAGGCGACCAGCTCCGGCTGCTCCTGGGCGATGCGCCGCATGCCACCCCAGGATTCGCTGTGCGCGCGGGCCATTCGCCAGCGCAGCAGCGGATGCAGCCCGACCGGCACCAGGGACGCCTCGTGGCCCCAGTATTCGAACAGCTCGCGGGGGCGGCGGTAGGCGGCCTGGTCGAGCAGCGCGGTGGGGTACGGACCGAGCCGGCTGTAGAGCGGCAGGTAGTGCGCCCGTTGCAGCACGTTTACCGAGTCCATCTGGATCAACCCGACCCGGTCGAGGACCCGGCGCAGATGTCGACGCGTGGGCACCCCGACCGGCGGCGGGTCGGCGAAGCCCTGGGCGGCGAGTGCCACCCGGCGGGCCTGGGCGAGTGAGAGTGCTTCCGGTGCGGCCATCGTCGGCGACGATAAATCATCGGTACGACGCCGGTGCGGGAAGCTGGACTCCGACGGCCACGGGGGCATAGAACGGTGCAATGCTGACCATCCGCCGGGAGGAGCCCGACGACGCCGAGGCGGTCGCCCGGGTGCACGTGCACGGCTGGCAGGCGGGTTACGCCGGCTTCATGCCGGACGAGGTGCTCGGACGGCTCAACGTGGGGGCCTGGGCGCAGCGCCGTCGTGACCTGGGCACCGCCGACCCGGAGCACCCGTTCAGCACCCTGCTCGGCGAGGTGGACGGGCTGGTCGTCGGCTTCACCACGTTCGGGCCGTACCGCCGCAACCAGGACCGCGACGATCTGGACCCGACGGTCGGTGAGGTGCTGGCGCTCTACGTCGAGCCGGCGTTCTGGGGCGACGGGACGGCTGCCGAGCTGCTCGCCGCCGCCCGCGCCGGGCTCAGCGAACGGGGCTGGACCGGCTACCGGCTGTGGGTGCTGGCGGACAACGGGAGGGCTCGGCGGTTCTACGAACGGGCGGGGCTGTCACCGGACGGGGAACTGTCGATCTACCAGGTGCCGCTCGCCGGCGGGCGCGGGCCGGTCGGACTGGTCGAGCTGCGGTACGCCGGACGCCTCGACGACTGACCTGCCCGGTGTCAGCCACCGGCGAACCGGCAGGAAGGCCAGCAGGGCCAGGCTGATCCAGACGTACGCGTTGCTGCCGACGAATCCGTCGACGCCGGTGAAGTCCTTCTCCCAGAACCAGACGGTCCGGCTGATCAGCAGCACGTACCCGATGGTCGCGGCGGCCAGCAGGACGCGCCGTCGGCGGCCGGCCGGCGCGGCCATCGCGTTGTCGACAAGCAGGATCAGCCCGGGCAGCAGCCAGACCAGGTGGTGCACCCAGGTGACCGGGCTGACCAGGCACATCACCGCGCCGGTCAGGGCCAGGCCGGTCGCCTCGTCACCGGCGGCGACGGCAACCCGGGACCGCCAGGCCCAGAGCGCCAGGGTGCCGAGCACCAGCAGCAGCCACAGCAGGGTGCTCGGGTGCTGCGGGTCGAGCCGGGCGACCACCCCGCGCAACGACTGGTTGGAGACGAACGCCAGCTCGCCGACCCGCCCGGTGTTCCACAGCGCCTCGGTCCAGAACTCGCGGGAGGCGTCCGGGAAGAGCGCGCCGGCCAGCAACGTCACCCCGGCGGCCGCGCCGCTGGCGGTGAGCGCCGCCCGCCACCGCCCGGTGACCAGCAGATAGACGATGAAGATGCCCGGGGTCAGCTTGATCGCGGTGGCCAGGCCGATGCCCACCCCGGCCCACCGGTTGCCGGCCGGCAGCAGCCGCAGCAGGTCCACCGCCACCAGGAACAGCAGCAGTGTGTTGACCTGACCGAAGTTGACCGTCTCGCGCATCGGCTCGAAGGCGGCGGCCAGGCAGAGCGCGACGGCGAGGGCGAACCAGGGGGTCCACCCGGCCCGGCGGGCGATCGGGTCCACCAGCCACCAGATCAGCACCGTCGTGGTGACCACGCTGGCGAGCACGCTCACCACGATCGCGGCCGACCACGGCAGGTACGCCATCGGCAGCATGACCAGCGCCGCGAACGGCGGGTACGTGAAGCCGTACTGGGTCCCCGGCTTGAGGTAGTCGTAGATCTCCCCGCCGTCGTGCACCCACCACGTCAACGCGCCGTAGTAGACCTTGAGGTCGAAGAAACCGTGCCGGACGGCCGCGACGGCGAGGAACGCGGTGACCGCCGCGGCGAGCACCACCACCCCGACGACCTGCGCGGTCGTCCTGTTGGCACCCTGCGCCACCGTCGCCTCCCTCGCCCTGCGTAGGCTTCCGTCCCATGGCTCTCGGGTACGTCCGCCCGGCGCGTCCCGAGGACGCCGGCGAGATCGCACGCATCCAGCTCGCGACCTGGCGGGTCGCGTACCGCCGCATTCTGCCTCGGCATGTGCTCGACAACCTGGACGAGGCGTTCCTCACCCGGCGGTGGAGCGCCGCGGTGCTGGAGCCGCCCTCGGGCGCGCACCGGGTGCTGGTCGCCGTCGAACAGGCCGAGCAATCGTATCTGGTGGGGTTCGCCGCCTCCGGCCCGGCCGACGGCGAGGCGCTCGCCCCGGGTGAGCCGGCCGACGCGCTCGGCCCGGACGTGGCGGCGGTGACCGACCTGCTGGTCGAGCCGCGCTGGGGCCGGCGCGGGCACGGCAGTCGGCTGCTCGCCGCGGCCGTCGACCTGTGGCGGGAGGACGGCATGAGTCGGGCGGTGGCTTGGGCGTTCGACGGTGACGAGGCGACCCGCAAGTTCCTCACCAGCACCGGTTGGGAGCCCGACGGCGCGGCCCGGGCGCTGGACGTCGACGACATGCTGGTGCCCCAGGTGCGCCTGCACGTGGCCGTGCCGACCGAGAAGGTTCCGGCCGAGTGACCGGTGCGGCGGCCCGGGGCCGCCGCACCGGTACGGTCAGCCCTTGTCCGCGCCGTCGTTGGCGTCGCGGACGAAGTAGCGCTGGAACACCACGAAGATGATCGCCACCGGGATGGTGGCGAGCAGCGCCGCGCCCAGCTTGAGCGGGTACTGGTTGCCGCTGCCGAGCGAGCCACTGACCAGGTCGGCGAGACCGCGCGGCAGGGTGAACAGGTCCGGGTCCTGCACCGACACGAGGCTGTGCGGGAACTCGTTCCAGGAACCCTGGAACGACAGGATGGTCAGGGTGATCAGCGCCGGCTTCGCCATCGGCAGCGCCACCGACCAGAAGGTGCGGAAGATGCTCGCCCCGTCGATGCGGGCGGCCTCCTCCACGCTCACGGGGATCGACTCGAAGAACTGCTTCATGATGAACACGCCCGCCGCGTCGGCCAGCAGCGGCACCACCAGGCCGGCGTAGCTGTTGTAGAGGCCGAGCTGGTTGAGCACCAGGAACTTCGGGATCAGCAGCACCACGCCGGGCACCGCCATCACCGCGATGACGGCAGCGAACAGCCCGCCGCGCCCGGCGAATCGCAGCCGGGCCAGCGCGTACCCGGCGAGCGAGTCGAAGAACACCCGGCCGAGGGTCACCAGCACGGTGACCAGCAGCGAGTTGCCCAGCCAGAGCGGAAAGTTGGTGCCGGCGAAGATCCGGTCGAAGCCGGCGAGGCTGAGCGGGTCCGGAAACGGCGAGAGCGGGTTCGCCGCCGCGTCGGGCTCGGTCTTGAGCGAGCTCGCGATCTGGATGACGAACGGGTAGAGGAACACCAGCCCGAAGAAGACAAGCGTGGCGTACCCCAGAAAGCGGGTGGCCAGGGTGCGGGCCGCGCGCTGGTCGCCGCGAGCGGGCGCCGCCGCCGGGCGGTCGGTCAGCGCGGCCATGTCAGGACCTCTCCGGTACGCGCCGACGCCGCCAGCCGCGGCGCGGCCGGTCGGTGTCCCGCTCGGCGAGCGCCCGACGCTGGATCAGCGTGAGCACGATGATGATCAGGAACAGCACGAACGAGATCGCCGCGCCGGAGCCGTAGTCGAAGTCCCGGAACGCGGTCCGGTACGACAGGTACGCCGGGGTGACGGTGGTCTTGGCCGGGTCGCCCTGGCTCATGACGTACACCTGGTCGAAGACCTGCCAGGAGCCGATCATGCCGAGGGTGAGCACCAGGAAGGTGGTCGGCCTGATCATCGGCAGGGTGACGTAGCGGAACCGCTGCCAGGCCGAGGCTCCGTCGAGCGTGCTGGCCTCGTCCAGCGTCACCGGCACGTTCTGCAGGCCGGCCAGGAACATCAGCATGAACGTGCCGGAGGTGGTCCAGATGACCAACGTGATGATCGAGATCATCGCCACGCTGGGGCCGGCCAGCCAGTCCCACCAGCTCAGCCCGAACGGGCCGCCGTCGGTGAGCGCCGCCGGGGGCGAGTCGACGCCGACCGCGCCGAAGAGCAGGTGCAGCACGCCCCGGGAGTCGGCGAACCACTCCGGGCCGTCGATCCCGAGGAAGCCGAGCAGCGCGTTCACCGCGCCGGAGTTGGCGAAGAGGAACAGGAACACCACGCTGATCGCGACCGAGCTGGTGACCGAGGGGAAGTAGAACGCGCTGCGGAAGAAGCTCTTGCCCTTGAGCATCCGGTTGTTGACCACCAGCGCCAGCCCGAGCGCGAGCACGGTCTGCGCCGGCACCACGATCGCCACGTAGTAGATGTTGTTGCGGATGCTGGTCATGAAGTCGCGGCGGGCCAGCCCGTCCTCGGTGAACAACTGGGTGTAGTTGTGCGCGCCGACGAACGGGACGTCGCCGGTGAACGGGCTGCCCTGCCCGTTCCAGTCGGTCAGGCTGACCCAGAGCGCCATCAGGATCGGCAGCAGCAGGAACAGCCCCAGGATGACGATCACCGGTGCGACGAAGAGCCAGCCGGCGAGGTTCTCGTTGCCGCGGACGCCACCCCGCCGTCGCCGGGGGCTCGTCCCGGGCGCGGTGGCCACGGCGGTCAGTGTCTCGGTTGCCATCTCCCCTCCCTCCCTCTCTCGGGCCCTTCCGGGCCGGAGGTGCGGACGGGGGCCCCGCTCGCTGTCGGGACCCCCGCCGTCACCTCAGCTGCCGCCGAGCGCCGCCTTGGCGTTCTTGTCGAAGTTCTGCAGCACAGTCTTCGGGTCGCCGTTGGCCAGGCTCTGCAGACCGGTGTCCAGGTCCTTGAGGACGCTGTCCATCTTCGGCGCGTTCACCGGGCCCTGGGCGTACGCGGCGCCCTCGATGAACACCTTGTCGGCCGGGGAGGCGGCCGTGTACTGGTCGCGCACCGACTGCCGCGACGGCATGACACCGACCGCCTTTGCGAACGTCAGCTGCTGCTCGCCGCTGGTCATCGCCTCGACGAACTTGATGGCCTGGTCCTTGTACTTGCTCTTCGCCGCGATGCCCCAGCACTGGGTGAAGGAAAGCGTGCCCTGCCCCTTCGGGCCGGCCGGCAGCGCCACGACCTTGTACTTCACGTTCGGGAAGTCGTTCTGCAGCGCGCCCTTGATCCAGTTGCCCTCGATCGTCATCACGGCCTTGCCCTTGCCGAACGCCTCACCGGACCAGCCCGAGTCGAGCTGCTTCGGGTACTTGGCCAAGCCCGAGGTGAGCAGGGACTTGACGTACTGGAGGGCGGCCAGGTTCTCCGGGGTGTCGGCGGTCGGCTGCTTGCCGTCCTTGCTCAGCAGCCAGCCGCCGTTCTGCACCAGGAAGGCGCCGATCCGGTCCCGGGTGTCGCCGAGCGCCAGGGGGACCTGCCCCTTCGCCTTGATCTTCTGGGCGGTCGCGGTGAGCTGGTCCCAGGTGGTCGGCACGTCGGCGTCGGTCAGTCCGGCCTTCGCCCACAGGTCGGTGTTGATCTGCAGGGCCAGGGTGGAGAAGTCCTTGGGCGCGCAGTAGAGCTTGCCGTCGTACGAGAACGTGGTGCGCAGGCTCTCGTAGAAGTCGTCCGGGTTGGAGATTTTGTCGCCGTACGGCTCCAGCGCGCCGACGCTCGCGTAGTCGGCGAAGCGGGCCGCGTCGACGTAGAAGACGTCCGGCGGGGTGCCGCCGGCGAGGCCCTGGCCGAGCTGCTGGGTGAGGTCCTGCGCAGGGGTGACCGTGGCGGTGTTGCCGGAGCCGCTGGCCCACTTCGCCGCGGCGTCCTGCACGGCCTTGGTCTCGGCTTCGCCGGAGGATCCGATCAGGATCTGCAGGCTGGCCGGTCCGCTGGACTGGGCGGCGTCGCCGGACGAGTCGTCGAAGCCGCTGCCGCAGGCCGCGGAACCGAGAAGGGCGACGGCGGCGAGGCCGGCCACCGCCGCCCGGGTGAGGTTTCGAGGTGCCATGGGGTTCTCTCCTGGTGGGGGATGGGACTACGCGGTGTGCCGAAGCGCCAGCGAGGGCTGGAGCAGCACGTGGGTGGGGGTCTCGTGGTTGCCGTCGAGGACCCCGGTGAGCAGGTCCACGCAGCGGGCGGCGGCCTCGCCGAGCGGTTGGCTGACGCTGGTCAGCCCCACCGCGGCGGCGACCGGCGTGTCGTCGAAGCCGATCACCGACACCGGCGGGTCGGTGCCCCGGATCGCCTGCAGCGCGCCGAGGGCGAGCGAGTCGCTGGCGCAGAGCACGGCGGTCGGCGCCTCGGCGGCGAGCAGGTCCCGAGTGAGCCGTTCGCCCTCGGCGATGCCGTCCTCGGTTTCGCGGTGCAACCCGGTCGGGTCGACACCGGCGGCGCGCAGCGCGTCGTGCCAGCCGCCCCGGCGGTCGTCGCCCACACCGGACCCGAGGGGCCAGCCGATGAACGCGATCCGCCGGTGCCCGGCGTCGAGCAGGTGCCGGGTGGCGGCGGCGGTGCCGGCGGCGCCGTCCACGTCGACCCAGGGGTGCGCGTCGAGCGCGTCCCACGGGCGGCCGAAGGTCACGAACGGCACGTCCCGGTCGGCGAGCCAGGCGGTACGCGGGTCGCCGTACTTGGTGCCGACGAGCACGAACGCGTCCAGCTCGTACGTGCCGAGCAGGTCGTCGTAGGTGGCGATCTCCCGCTCGTCGTCGGTGGCGGTGTAGAGCAGCACCCGGTAGCCTGCGGCGTCGGCGGTCTCGGTGAGGCCGTGCAGGAAGCGGTCGAGAACGGAGCCGTTGATGCCGTCGCGGGTGGGTTCGATCCGGGCGGCGATGAGTCGGGACCGGCCGGTGCGCATCTGTCGGGCCGCCTGGTTGGCCCGGTAGCCGAGTGCGCTGATCGCGTCCTCGACCCGCTGGCGGGTCTCCTGCCGCACGATGTGCGGCGCGTTGAGCACGTTGGAGACCGTCTGCCGGCTTACTCGGGCGTGCCGGGCCACCGTCGCAATGGTTACCTTCTCGGGCACTTAATCCCTCTCGCCGTCTTGAACGATCCAATTCGGATAGTGCAGGATTAGATCGTTCAAGTTTCTGGAATGTTTCGCACTTTGCACCGCCAGGGGCGCGTTGTCAAGATGTCCGCCCCGCACCCCCGAGATCTGGAGCCGCACCGTGATCGAACGCCAGCTGCAACCCCTCCTGCACGAGTTGGTTCCGGTGGTGCTCGCCCCGACCAGTGCGCTGGGGGACGCGACCGGGCAGATCCGCCCGGCCGGCGTCCAGGGCGTCTTTTACGCCGACGCCCGCGTGCTCTCCCGGGCCGAGCTGCGGGTCGACGACCAGGAGTTGGAGGGGCTGACCCGCGGCGCGGACGGCCCGCACGGCGCCCGCTTCGTGGGCCTGGCCCGCTGGCTCGGCGATCCCACGCCCGACCCCACCGTCCGCGTCGACCGGCTCCGCCGGGCCACTCGCAACGGCCTCACCGAGGAGCTACGGATCGTCTCCACCGCCACGGTCGGCGTACGGGCCACGGTGAGCGTCGACCTCGGCTGCGACCTGGCGCCCATCGAGGTGGTCAAGTCCGGTGGCGCCGCCGCGCCGCTGGAGGCCAAGACCGGCCAGCCGGGCCTGCTCACCTGGTCGGCCGACGGGATCACCGTCACCGTCACCGCGCCCGACGCCGACGTGCTCGCCGCCGACGAACGGGCCACCGCGCCGCGGCTGGCCTGGCCGATCGACCTGCCCCCCGGAGGCGAGACGGTGCTGCGCTGGCAGCTCACCGTCGAGGACCCGCACGCCGTGGTGATCGGCCCGGCCGGCGAACCGGAGTGGGCCCGACCCGAGGTGACCGCCGACGACCGACGGCTGGTCCGCTTCCTCGACCGCAGCCTGGACGACCTGCGCGGGCTACGCCTGGCCGAGACCGGCGCGCCCGGGGACGTCTTCCTCGGCGCCGGAGTCCCCTGGTTCCTCACCCTGTTCGGCCGGGACAGCCTCTGGGCCGCCCGGATGATGCTGCCGCTCGGCACCGACCTGGCCGCCGGCACCCTGCGCGTGCTCGCCCGCCGCCAGGGCACCCGCGTCGACCCGGCCACCGGGGAGGCCCCCGGCAAGATCCTGCACGAGCTGCGCGGGCAGGAGTTCGCGTTGCCCGGGAACGGGCTGCGCCTCCCGCCGGCCTACTACGGCACCGTCGACGCCACCATGCTCTGGGTCAACCTGCTGCACGACGCGTGGCGCTGGGGCCTGCCGGCCGAGCAGGTCGAGCCGCTGCTGCCACACCTGGAGGCCGCCCTGCGCTGGCTCGGCGAGCACGCCGACCCCGACGGCGACGGCCTCGTCGAGTACATCGACACCACCGGCCACGGGCTGTCCAACCAGGGCTGGAAGGACTCCGGCGACGCCGTACGGTTCCACGACGGCTCCCTGGCCACCGCGCCCATCGTGCTGGCCGAGGTGCAGGGGTACGCGCACGAGGCGGCGGTGAACGGCGCCGCCCTGCTGGACGCCTTCGGCCGCCCCGGCGGGGATCGCTGGCGCGAGCACGCCGCCACGCTGGCCGACCGGTTCCGGGACAGCTTCTGGGTCGACGGCCGGTACGGCCCGCAGCCCGCCCTGGCCCTGGACCGGGACAAGCGTCCCGTCGACTCGCTGACCAGCAACATCGGTCACCTGCTCGGCACCGGCCTGCTCACCATCGACGAGGAGGCTCAGGTCGCCCGCCTGCTCACCACCGACACGCTGGCCGGCGGCTTCGGACTACGGACGATGTCCACCGACGACGCCGGCTTCAGCCCGCTGTCGTACCACTGCGGTTCGATCTGGACCCACGACACCGCGATCGTGCTCGCCGGGCTGGCCCGCGCGGGGCACCGCGACGCCGCGCTCGGCCTGGCCGAGGGGCTGCTCACGGCGGCCGAGGCGTTCGACTACCGGATGCCGGAGCTGCACGGCGGCGACGACCGGGCACTGCTCAACCGCCCGGTGCCGTACCCGGCGGCGTGCCGGCCCCAGGCGTGGGCCGCGGCGGGTGCGGTGCTGCTGCTCCAGGCCGCGACGGGCCTCTACCCCGACGTGCCGGGCGGCACGGTCCGGCTGACCCCGCTGGCCGGCCCCAAACTGGGCGCCGTGAGTGCCACCGGCCTCCGCGTGGCCGGCGCCTCGGTGAACGTCACGGTGGACCGCACCGGCGACTCCACCCTCGACGGTCTCCCGGCCTCCCTGACCCGGGCCATTCCCACCCAGCGCCGCCCCCAGACCCCCGTCCGCCGCTGACGCGCGCCCTCTGGTCCGGCCGGCCGTCGAGATCTTGGACAGTTTCCGTTTCAACCGAACGGAAACTGTCCAAGATCTGTACCGCTCGGCGAAGCCGGGGTTGCTCTCAGTCGAGGAGGGGGTCCAGGCCCACCGTGAGGCCGGGGCGGTTGCGCACCGCGCGGACGGCCAGCAGCACGCCCGGCATGAAGGACACCCGGTCGTACGAGTCGTGCCGGATGGTCAGCGTCTCGCCGGTGCCCCCGAAGAGCACCTCCTGGTGGGCGACCAGGCCGGTGGCGCGCACCGCGTGGACGCGTACCCCGTCGATGTCGGCGCCGCGCGCACCCGCCACCTCGTCCTTGGTGGCGTCCGGCACTGGGCCGAGACCGGCCTCGGCGCGAGCCTGGGCGATCTTCCGGGCGGTGTGCGTGGCGGTGCCGCTCGGGGCGTCCAGCTTGCGCGGGTGGTGCTGCTCGATGATCTCGACGGACTCGAAGTGCCGGGCGGCCCGCGCGGCGAACTGCATCATCAGCACCGCGCCGATGCCGAAGTTCGGGGCGATGACCACGCCGACGCCCGGCTTCTCGGCGAGCCAGCCGCGCACCTGCTCCAGCCGCTGCTCGGTGAAGCCGGTCGTGCCGACCACCGCGCTGATGCCCTGCTCGATGCACCACTTGAGATTGTCCATGACGACGTCCGGCGTGGTGAAGTCGACGACCACGTCGGCGCCGGAGACGGCGGAACGGCTGTCGCCCTGGTCGATCGACGCCATCAGTTCGAGGTCGTCGGCGGCGTCGACCGCCTTGCAGACCTCGATGCCCATCCGGCCGCGGGCACCGAACACGCCGACGCGGGTCATCTCCTGCTCGTCAGTCACGCGGCACAACCTATCCCAATCGGGACGTGCCACCGCCGCCGGATCCGGTCCGCTCCACCGACCGGGACGTGCCCTCGGCCCTGCGGGGCGACGGCCGTCAGGCGGAGAAGTCGCCCTCGCCGAACGGGCCGACCACGGCCAGCGACATCGGCCGGCTGAGCAGCTCGGCGGCGAGGGTGTTCACGTCCGCGACGCTTACCTCGTCGACCCGGCGGAGCAGCTCGTCCACCGGCATCAGGTCGCCGTAGAGCAGCTCGCCCTTGGCCAGTCTGCTCATCCGGGAGCCGGTGTCCTCCAGGCCGAGCACGAACGAGCCCTTGCTCATCCCCTTGCCCCGGGCCACCTCGGCCTCGGTCAACCCGTCGGCGGCCACCCGGGCCAGCTCGGCGCGGGTCAGGGCCAGCACCTCGTCCACCTTGCCCGGCGCGCAGCCCGCGTAGACGGCGAACAGGCCGCTGTCGGCGTACTGGCTGGCGTAGGAGTAGACCGAGTACGCCAGACCGCGCTGCTCACGGATCTCCTGGAAGAGGCGGCTGGACATGCCCCCGCCGAGGACGTTGTTGAGCACCCCGAGGGCGAAGCGCCGGTCGTCGGTGCGGTCGATGCCGGGGCAGCCCAGCAGGACGTGCGCCTGCTCGGTCTCCTTCGGCTCGACCAGGGTGGTGGCCGGCTTGGTGCGTACCGCCGGAGTGGCCGCGCGGTGTGCGGCCGGTGTGGCCGGGTCGCTGTCCAGGGGCGTGCCGCGCACGGCCTGCCGGACCAGCTTGACCACCGCGGCGTGGTCGAGGTTGCCGGCGGCGGCGATGACGATCTGCGGCGCGGTGTAGTGACCCCGGTAGAAGGACTGGATCTGCCTGCGGGTCATCGGCGTGACGGTCTCCTCGGTGCCGGAGATCAGTCGGCCCAGCGGGTGGTCGCCGTAGACGGCCCGGGCGAAGAGGTCGTGCACCTCGTCACCGGGTTCGTCGTCGTGCATGGCGATCTCCTCCAGGATCACGCCACGCTCGGTCTCCACGTCGGCCGGCTCCAGCAGCGAGTCGGCGACCAGGTCGCACATCACGTCGATCGCCAGCGGCAGGTCCTCGTCCAGCACGCGGGCGTAGTAGCAGGTGTATTCCTTCGTCGTGAAGGCGTTCGTCTCGCCACCCACCGCCTCGATCTGCGAGGAGATCTCCAGGGCGGTGCGCTTGTGGGTGCCCTTGAAGAGCAGGTGCTCCAGGAAGTGCGCGGCGCCGGCCTGCGGACGGGTCTCGTCCCGCGAACCCACCGCCACCCAGATGCCGAAGGACACGCTGCGCATCGCCGGGATCGCCTCGGTGAGCACGCGCAGGCCGCTGGGCAGCACGGTACGACGTACCGTGCCGCCCAACGGGTCGTCGCTGAGCGTCCGGGTCACCGCGCGAGCGGCGCCGCCGGAGCGGCCCGCCCCGGTGTCCCGAGACGCGGCCACCCCCCGTCGATCCGGTGGAAACGGCGCACTGAAGGCCCGACTCACGTGTTGCTCCCGGTTCGACGAGGGGTGGGTGATGCGGTGTACGACGATCAGCTGTGCCGGGTCCGGCGGCGCGGACGCTCGCCGCCCTCGCCACCACCCTCGCCGCCGCCACCCTCGCCACGGTTGTCGCCGCGCTCCGGGCCACGCCCGCCACGGTCGCCGCCGCGCTCACGGTCGCCACGGTCACGCGGACCCCGGTCGCCGCCCCGGTCCCGACCGGCCGGCCGGTCGCCACCGGCAGCCTCGCCGGCGGCCGGCGCCTCGGTGCCCTCCGGCCGGACCTTGTCCAGGTAGATCTTGCCGCGGGCGTCGATGTCCGCGATCTCGACCTCGACCCGGTCACCGACGTTGAGGAAGTCCTCAACGCGCTCGACCCGCTTGCCGTCGCCCACCTTGGAGATGTGCAGCAGACCGTCACGGCCCGGCAGCAGCGAGACGAACGCGCCGAACGCGGCCGTCTTGACCACCGTGCCGAGGAACCGCTCCCCCACCTTCGGCAGGGTCGGGTTGGCGATCCCGTTGATCCGGTCGACGGCCGCCTGGGCCGACGGGCCGTTGGTGGCGCCGACGTAGATCGTGCCGTCGTCCTCGATGGAGATCTCGGCGCCGGTCTCGTCCTGGATCGCGTTGATGGTCTGACCCTTCGGGCCGATCACCATGCCGATCTTGTCCACCGGGATCTTGACGGTGGTGACCCGCGGCGCGTAGTCCGACATCTCGGCCGGAGCCTCGATCGCGGCCCGCATGACACCGAGGATGATCTGCCGGGCCTCGTTCGCCTGCTGCAGCGCGGCGGCCAGCACGTCCGACGGGATGCCGTTGAGCTTGGTGTCGAGCTGCAGCGCGGTGACGAACTCCGGCGTGCCGGCGACCTTGAAGTCCATGTCACCGAACGCGTCCTCGGCGCCGAGGATGTCGGTAAGCGTCACGTACTGCGTCTTCCCGTCCACCTCGTCCGAGATGAGCCCCATGGCGATGCCGGCGACCGGCGCCTTCAGCGGCACACCCGCGGAGAGCAGGCCGAGCGTCGACGCGCAGACCGAGCCCATCGAGGTGGAGCCGTTGGAGCCGAGCGCCTCGGAGACCTGCCGGATGGCGTACGGGAACTCCTCGCGCGACGGCAGCACCGGGATCAGCGCACGCTCGGCGAGCGCACCGTGGCCGATCTCGCGCCGCTTCGGCGAGCCGACCCGGCCGGTCTCACCGGTCGAGTACGGCGGGAAGTTGTAGTTGTGCATGTAGCGCTTGCGGTTCTCCGGGGACAGCGTGTCCACCATCTGCTCCATGCGGAGCATGTTCAGCGTGGTGACACCCAGGATCTGGGTCTCGCCGCGCTCGAACAGCGCCGAACCGTGCACCCGGGGCAGCACGCCGACCTCGGCGGTCAGCGGCCGGATGTCGCGCGGGCCGCGGCCGTCCATGCGGACCTGCTCGCGCAGCACGCGGTTGCGCACCTCGGACTTGGTCAGCGAGCGGAAGGCGGCGCTGAGCTCCTTCTCCCGACCCTCGAACCGAGCGCCCAACTCCTCGGCGACCCGGGCCTTGACCCGGTCCAGGGCTTCCTCGCGGTCCGCCTTGCCGGCGATGGTGACCGCCTCGGCCACCTCGCCGCGGGCCAGGTCGGCGACCGCGTCGTACACGTCGTCCTGGTAGTCCAGGAAGACCGGGAACTCGGTGACCGGCTTGGCGGCGACCTCGGCCAGCTCGCTCTGCGCGCGGCACAGCTCACGGATCGCCGGCTTGGCGGCCTCCAGGCCGCTGGCGACGATCTCCTCGGTCGGGGCGGTGGCACCGGCCGAGATGAGGGCGACGGCGTTCGGGGTGGCCTCGGCCTCGACCATCATGATCGCGACGTCGCCGTCGTCGAGGGTGCGGCCGGCCACGACCATGTCGAAGGTGGCGCGGGCCAGCTCCTCCAGGGTCGGGAAGGCGACCCACTGGCCGTCGATGTGGGCGACCCGGGTCGCGCCGATCGGGCCGGAGAACGGCAGGCCGGAGAGCTTGGTCGACATCGAGGCCGCGTTGATGGCCACCACGTCGTACGGGTGCTGCGGGTCGAGCGCGAGGATGGTCTCGACGACCTGGACCTCGTTGCGCAGGCCCTTCACGAAGGACGGGCGCAGCGGCCGGTCGATCAGGCGGCAGGTGAGGATCGCGTCCTCGCTGGGCCGACCCTCACGGCGGAAGAACGAGCCGGGGATGCGGCCCGCCGCGTACATCCGCTCCTCGACGTCGACGGTCAGCGGGAAGAAGTCGAACTGCTCCTTCGGGTGCTTACCGGCGGTGGTGGCGGAGAGGACCACCGTCTCGCCCAGCTGGGCGATGACGGAACCGGCGGCCTGGCGAGCCAGCCGACCGGTGGAGAAGGTGATCTCGCGGGTGCCGAAGGACCCGTTGTCGATCACGGCGGTGCGGGATTCGGTGCCGAGTTTGGTCTCGGTCATGTGCTGTCGTGCTCCTTCGCGTCGTGGGCCCGCGACGTCGGGGAGCTGCTCAGCCGGCCGGTCTTCGATCGAAGCGCCCGGGTGGCCGGCGTACTGCCGGGTTCCCGGGGGCCACTACCGGAGACCGGTACGCTGACCGGCTCCCTCTCGGGTTGGTCGCGCGGCCCGTGTTCTTCAGGTGGGACGCCGATCGGGGGAGCGGCCGGTGGGCCACTCCCCCGTCACGTCACCGGCGCAGACCGAGCCGCTCGATGAGCGTCCGGTAGCGGGCAATGTCCTTCTTCTGGACGTAGTTGAGCAGCCGACGGCGACGGCCGACCAGCAGCAGCAGCCCACGGCGGCTGTGGTGGTCGTGCTTGTGCACCTTCAGGTGCTCGGTCAGCTCGGCGATCCGCTTGGTGAGGACCGCGACCTGGACCTCCGGCGAACCGGTGTCGCCCTCGGCGGTCGCGTACTCCGCGCGGATGCTGGCCTTGGCTTCCTGGTCGAGCGCCATGTTCTCCCTGTTTCGATGGGTTGATCAAGTAGGTGTCCGTCGTCCCGATGGACCGGGAACGGACCGGTACCTCGCACCCGCGGCGTCGAGCAGGCACGCGAGGCCCCACGCCGGTCACCCGACGTCCCCGCAAGACTACCAGCACCCACGGGTAACAGCCGGCCAAGGGCCTGCGCGGCCCGGTGGATGATCAGCTCAGAGCGCGCCGGGTGCGTGCGACGTCCTGTTCGATCTGGGCGATCAACGGCTCGATCGAGTCGTACCGGACCTGACCGCGCAGGTGCGCCACGAAGTCCAGGGCCAGCCGCTCGCCGTACAGGTCGCCGTCGAAATCCAGCGCGTACGCCTCCACCCGCCGCTCCCGACCGGAGAAGGTCGGGTTGGTGCCGACCGACACCGCGGACATCAGCGGCTCGGACTGACCACGACGGATCAGGCGGGCGGCGTACACCCCGTCGGCGGGCACCGCCGCGTAGCGGTGGCAGAGCAGGTTCGCGGTGGGGAACCCCAGCACCCGGCCGCGCTGGTCACCGCGGACCACCACGCCCTCCACCCGGTGCGGGCGGCCCAGCGCGGCCGCCGCGGCGCCCACGTCACCGGCGTCGACGCAGGAGCGGATGTACGTGGAGGAGAAGACCGTGCCGTCCTCGGCGACCAGCGGGCCGCCCTCCACCCCGAAGCCGAAGGTCTTCCCCAGCCGCTCCAGCAGCGCCACGTCGCCCGCCGCGCGGTGGCCGAAGCGGAAGTTGCCGCCGACCACCACCAGCGCCGCGTGCAGGTGCTCGACCAGGATGTCGTGCACGAACTGCTCGGGCGGCAGCCGGGAGAACTCCGGGGTGAACGGCACCACGCAGAGCACGTCCACGCCGAGCGCCTCGATCAGTTCCGCCTTGCGGGCCGGCTCGGTGAGCACGGCCGGGTGCGAGCCGGGGCGGACCACCTCGGCCGGGTGCGGGTCGAACGTGACCACCACCGACTGCACGCCCAGCTCCCGGGCCCGGGCCACGGCGTGGCCGATGGTCGCCTGGTGCCCCTTGTGCACGCCGTCGAAGACGCCGATGGTGACGACCGAGCGCCCCCAGCCGCCGGGCGCCGCGTCGTACCCCCGCCACCGCTGCATGCCGTTCCTCTCCTGCTGTCCCGCTGGTCGGCGGGTCGACACCGCCGGCCGGAAGCTGGCGGACCTGCGTCCCGCCGTCAGGCCGGGGCGAGCACGATCTCCGCGCGGGCCCGCCCGTCCCGCTCGCTGACGATAGCGATCAGCCCGCCGGTCGGTCCGAAGACGGCGTACGGCCCGGCGATGCCGGCCGGGTCCAGCGGACCGCCGTGGCCGAGCACCTTCGCCTCGTCGGGTGTCGCCTCCCGGCGCGGGAAGAACCGGTCGGCCGCCGCGTCCAGCGGCAGGTTCACCACGGCCGGGGCGCGCTGCTCCAGCTCGTCGAGCGTGGCCGCCTCGGCGAGGGTGAAGGCGCCCACCGCGGTCCGGCGCAGCGCGGTGAGGTGCCCACCGACGCCGAGCGCCAGGCCCGCGTCCCGGGCGATGGCGCGGATGTACGTCCCCGAGGAGCAGGTGACGTCCACGTCCACGTCCACCACGTCGGGCTCGGTGCGGCGGATCGCCAGCACCTCCAGCCGGGAGATGGTGACCCGCCGCGCCGGCAGCTCGACGCTCTCGCCGTCGCGCACCCGCTTGTACGCCCGCTGACCGTCGATCTTGATGGCGCTGACCGCGCTCGGCACCTGGTCGACCTCCCCGGTCAGGGCCGTCAGCGCGGCGTGGATGGCCGCGTCGGTGACGTGACCGGCCGGGGTGCTGGCGATCACGTCGCCCTCGGCGTCGTCGGTGACGGTGGCCTGGCCGAGCCGGATCGTGCCGGTGTAGCTCTTGCCCGCGCCGATCACGTAGGTCAGCAGTCGGGTGGCCCGCCCCACACCGATCACCAGGACTCCGGTGGCCATCGGGTCGAGGGTGCCGCCGTGCCCGACGCGGCGGGTCTTCGCCAGCCGGCGGATCCGCGCCACCACGTCGTGCGACGTCATGCCGCCGGGCTTGTCGACCACGATCAGACCATCGGTGCTCACGTCGCCCAAGCCTGCCAGACAGCCTCTCGGCGACCGGAGTCGCCCGGCGCCCCTCCGACCGACCCAGGCCCGCTGTCGCCACGGCGGCGCCCTGGTGCCGGCTGCTGCCGGGCGCGTCGAACGGGACAGCGCCGCCGTCGACCGGATGCGAAGATCACTCGCCCGTTCCCGCCGAACCAGGACTACACGATGACCAGCGAAGACCCCGCCAGCCCACCGCAGACCACCGACCGGTACGCGGTCGCCAGCGAGACCGACGACATCCGGGTGCCGGACTGGATGCGGGGGCCGGCGACCGAAACCCCCGTGACCGGCGCTGATCGGCTGCGGCTGCGCTGGGAGCAGCACGCGGGCAAGCTGCTCGGCGGCGTCGGCGGACTGGTCGCCCTGGTGCT
Organism: Micromonospora sp. NPDC047557; assembly: GCF_043205095.1. Lineage (NCBI taxonomy): Bacteria > Bacillati > Actinomycetota > Actinomycetes > Micromonosporales > Micromonosporaceae > Micromonospora > Micromonospora sp. NPDC047557. The sequence goes on from NZ_JBIDDK010000004.1 coordinate 413,957, forward strand.
GCTGGCCGTGCTGGCCTGGAGCGGGTACAGCACCGTGCAGCGGATCCACGACGGGGAGCCGCTGCTGGGTCGGGGCTCCTCCACGGCGCCGCCCCGGCCGGTCGACGAGAGCGGCAACAGCCTCGGACCGTTCGTCGGCACGCCGGCGGAGACGTTCGCCGTGGGCGCGGCGGCCATCACGCTCCCGGCCGCCAAGGCTGCCGCGCCGTTCACCGCCAAGCAGGTCGGTGACGCGTTGGCGAAGGTCAAGGGGGCGTTGATCCAGAGCCGACTCGACCCGTCCATGCTCTTCGGCGATCCGGACCAGTTCCTCGCCCTGCTGGCCCCGGACGCCCGCGCCGACCTACGCACGGACTTCACGCAGGGGACGAACCTGAACTACGCCACCCGGGTCGACCGCGCCGCCGACCCGAACCTCGACCTCGCCGACGGCATCCGGGCCAGCGGCACCGTGGAGTACCAATCGACGACCGACAGCGACGGGATCCGGGTGCTGGCGATCACCACCCGGTTCATCTGGGTCTACTCCTTCGACCTGCCCCGCCCGCAGGCGTACGCCCCGGGCGCCGAACTCGTCACCCTCCGGGACCAGGTCGTGTGGCACCTGCCGCATTCCGACGACGTGCGGGCAGGCTCGGCCGGGCTGTGGGTGGACAGCGCCGACGTGACGGTGCTCAACGCGACGTGCGCGGCGATCCGCAAGGGCCGGATCGACCTGGAGACGGTGCCCGAGGTGGGCCTGCCGAACACCGCGCCGACCGGGGACGTCTACGGCCCGGGTTGGCGTCCCGGCGACGGCGAGGACTGCTGAGCCGGGGGCGGGCCGTCAGCGGATCGCGCCGACCACGGCCCAGGCGCCGCTGCGCAGGCGCAGCAGCAGGGCGACCAGCCGGATCGCCACGAAGAGGGTGAGCCCGGCCCAGATGCCGCCCAGCCCCAGGTCGAGCCCGTACGCCAGCCAGATGGCCGGCAGGAAACCGCCCAGCGCCGCCACGATGGTGAGGTTGCGCAGGTAGCGGACGTCACCCGCGCCGATCAGCACGCCGTCGAGCGCGAACACCACCCCGGCCAGGGGCTGCATGGCGACGAACCACGGCCAGGCCACCATGGCCTGCTCGCGTACCTGCTCGTCGGAGCTGAACCAGGACGGCACGACGCCGGCGCCGGCGGCGATGAGCAGTGCGAAGGCGACGCCGCAGACGCCGCCGAGCAGGCCGATCCGGCGGGCCAGCGCGCGGGCGTCCGCCGCGTCACCGGCGCCGAGCGCGGCACCGACCAGGGACTGCGCGGCGATGGCGAGGGCGTCGAGCACCAGCGCCGTGAAGAACCAGAGTTGCAGGGCGATCTGGTGTGCGCCGACGGCGGCGGCGCCGAAGCGGGCGGCGACGGCCGTCGCGGAGAGGAAGCTGGCCTGGAACGCCACGCCCCGGATCAGCAGGTCCCGACTGAGCACGAGTTGCTGGCGGATCACTCGGGGTCGGGGCCGCAGCGAGACCCGTTCGGCGACCAGCGCCGCGGCGAAGAGCCCACCGGCGATGGTCTGGGCGACCACGTTGGCGACCGCCGAACCGGTCAGGCCGAGCCCACCCGGATAGACCAGCAGCGGGCAGAGCAGCGCGGAGAGCAGGTTGGGGCCGAGCACGAAGAACAGCGGCCGCCGGGTGTCCTGCACGCCGCGCAGCCAGCCGTTGCCGGCGGCGGCGAGCAGCAGGCCGGGGGCGCCGAGCGCCGCGATCCGCAGCCACCCGGCGGCGGCGTCGGCCACGTCGCCGGGACCTCCGGCGAGGGTACGCGCCAGCGCGCCCCCGCCGATCTGCATGCCGATCGCGACCAGCAGCCCGACGCCGAACGCGAGCCACGACGACTGGACTCCCTCGGCCACGGCCGCCGCCCGGTCGCCGGCGCCGAAGCGGCGGGCCGACCGCCCGGTGGTGCCGTACGCGACGACGGTGCCGAGCCAGGCGGTGAGCGTCATCACCGTGCCGCCGACGGCGAGCGCCGCGAGCGGCACCCGACCGAGGTGACCGACGACGGCCGTGTCGACGAGCACGTAGAGCGGCTCGGCGGCGAGGACGACGAGGGCTGGCAACGCGAGGCCGGCGATGCGGCGTGGCGAGGCGGATCGGTCGGTGGTGGCAGGGTGGCTCATCGCCGCCGATCCTGGCACGACGACGGTAAGGATCGCAATCCCGCCGAGGACTTACTCCAGCGGCGGCGTCATCGCCCGGCGGACTGGCTCACTGGCGGGTGTCCATCGACGTCTGCAGCGCGCGGCGGGCCTGCTCGCGGGCGTCGTCGGTGGTGGTCTCGGGCTTGGGCTTGTTGGGCATGGTGGCGCTCCTTCCAGGGTGCGAGCCACCGGCACGCGGCAGCCCTCACGGGCGGTCGTGCTGAGCGCCCCACGGCGGTCCGGGGTTACCGGAGCAGCCGACTGGGCAGCGTGAGCCCGGGTCGGTCCGACCCTGGAGGGAGGCAGCGCGAGGTGTGGCACCACCGCCCACGACCTGCATCACCACGTGATGCCGGCCGCCTCCCAAGTTATCGTTCAGGTCCACATGCTGCTCCCGGTTCCCGCCATTTGGACGGTCGGCAGCCCGGCTCAGCGGGCCAGGAAGTGCCAGCCCAGCCACCACCAGAACCCGAACAGACCGATCCTGCCCACCGGCACCGAACCGACCTCGTAGCGCATCACGTACGCGCAGACCTCGCCCAGGGTCGGTATGCGGGAGCCCTCCCGCCGGGCCAGCCACTCGACCCCGACGAACAGGGCCAGGGCGGTGAGGAAACCGCCGATCGCGAGCGCCCGCATCATCGCCGCACCAGCCCCCAGAACGCGGCCAGCCAGGCGAACCAGGCCGCCGACCGGGTCAGATGATCCTCCAGCAAGGGGTCGGCCAACCGGGAGAAGGTGGGGAAGTCGTCGCCCACGGCCAACACGAAGGTCGCGCCCTCGAAGACCCCGAAGACCACCACCGGCAGTGCCCACCACGCCGCTTTCGGGCCCAGCCGACGCGGCGCCGGCCGCCGGGGCACCCGGTTGCTCAGACCGAGCCAGATCAACACGCCGCCGGTGCCGAGCGTGTAGAGATTGGCCTCGGTGGAGAACGACGCGAACCGGCCGCCAACGAGGGACAGGCAGAGGAGAACCGGGACGGAGACGGCGGGCCGGTCCCAGGCTCGGGGGGCCTCCACGGTGAGGTCGTGCGGCTGCTCCATCCCGCAATTCTTCCCGTTCTCACGGAGCGCGGCTAGACCGACACCCCCCGGAGCTGACCCTGAACTTCCCGCCCCGGACGGAAACGTGGACGGGCCTGGTCGGCTGCGCCGGACGGCCCGGGAGCGGTCAGGCGTCGCCGGTGATCAGTGCCCCGGCCAGCTCGCCGCGGATCGCCTCGATGACGTGCTCGGCGGTCCCCCGACCGGTGAACCCGGCCGCGAACGTGTGGCCGCCCCCGCCCAGCGCCACCGCCACGCGACTGACGTTCACCGCGCCCTTGCTCCGCATCGACACGGCCCACTCGTCGGGGGCGGTCTGCTTCAGCACGCAGCTCACGTCCGCCTCGGCGGTGCAGCGCACCGAGTCGATCAGCGCCTCCAGGACGTACGGCCGCTGGTCGTGGCGGGCCAGGTCGTCGAGGGTGGCAAAGGTCCACACCAGCCCTCGGCCGTCGGCGGCGGCCGGCTCCAGCCGAGCACGGCCGAGGACCTCCCCGAAGAGGCGGACCGCGCCGAAGGGTCGGGTGTCGAACACCCGCCGGGAGATGTCCCCGGGCGAAATGCCGGTGGACAGCAGCCGGGCGGCAAGCTGGTGCACCGCCGGAGTGGTCGCCTCGAACCGGAACGAGCCGGTGTCCGTGGTCAGCGCCACGTACAGGCACTCGGCGATGGCCCGATCCAGCGGTACGCCCAGTCGCGCCAACAGCTGCTCGGCCACCACTGACGTGGCGGCGGCCCGCGGGTCGACCAGGTTGACGGTGCCGAAGCCCGGGTTCGAGGCGTGGTGGTCGAGCACCAGGACGGCAGGAGCCGTGGACAACCGACCGGCCAGCTCACCGAGGCGCGACTCGCTGGCCGCGTCGAAGCAGATCACCAGATCCGGAGCCGGGTCCGCGGCGCTCGCCGGGACCAGCAGCTCCAGGCCGGGCAGCCCCCGGAACGGCTCGGGCACCTCCGGCGGCCCGGGAAAGGTCGCCTGCAACAGGTGTACGCCGAGCTGGCGCAGGCCCAGACCGAAGCCGAGCATGCTGCCCAGCGCGTCGCCGTCCGGGTTGACATGGCAGATCAACAGCACCCGGCTGGTCGGCGTCAGGGCACGGATCAACGCCTGGGCCGCGGCCCAGTCCGCCTCGGCCGGGCCGGCGTCGACCGGCGCGACGAGTTGGGCACCGGCGGCGCCCGTCACCGCGCTGCCCCACCCCGGGGGATCTCCGTGACGTCGGCGGCCACGTCGGCCTCGTCGTCGTCGGCCTCGTCGTCGGCCTCGTCGTCGTCGACCCGGTACGGCTGCGCCTCGCCCGCGTACTCCGCCCGGGCGGCAAGCCGCTGCACCTCCGCGTCGGCGTTGCGAGCGGCGGCGAGCAGATCGTCGATGTGCTTGACCTGGTCCTGCACGTCGTCCAGGACGAAGGTGAGCGTCGGCGAGTGCCGCAGCCCGAGCGCCTTGCCGACCGTGCTGCGCAGCAGCCCCTTGGCGCTCTCCAGAGCCGCCGCGGTGTCCGCCTGGGCCACCGCGTCGCCGAGGACCGTGTAGAAGACCGTCGCATCGCGCAGGTCAGCGGTGATCCGGGCATCGGTGATGGTGATCATGCCGAGCCGCGGATCCTTGATCTGGCTCCGCACCACCGACGCGACCAGCTCACGCACCCGTTCCGCGTGCCGGCGTACCTTGGCCGGATCAGACATCTCGCCACCTCCACGGCGTCCTGCTCCCGGCCGACCCGGCGACCCTGGGGCCGCCGGCCCGACCGGCCAACATCTCGAACACTACCTTCGCGGCGGCACCGGTCGCCCGGCACCGCCGGCACCCCGGGTCAGTCGTCGTCCACGCCGTACAGCCGGCGTCGGACCGACAACAACTCGACCTCGGGACGCGCGGCCACCAGGCGCTCGCAGGAGTCGAGCACCTCGCGGACGTGCGCCGCTTCGGCGGCGACCACGGCCACCGCTATCTCCGCTCGACCGTGCAGGTCGAGCGCACCCACCTCGGCGGCCGAGACCTCGAAGCGGCGCAGCGCCGCCACGATCGGCCGTACATATGATCTCTTGGCTTTGAGCGACCGGGAGTCGCCCGGCAGCAGCAGGTCGAAGACCGCGTTTCCGGTGAACATCGCCCCGGACGATACCGGCAACCCGCCCCGCATGATCAAGGGGTTTACGCCGGTTGGCGTAAACCCCTTGATCAGCGTGTCACTGCCGGATCAGGCGCGAGCCTTCTCCCGCATCTCGAACGTCTCGATGACGTCGCCGACCTGGACGTTGTTGTAACCACCCAGGGTCAGACCACACTCGAAGCCCTCGCGGACCTCCGTGGCGTCATCCTTGAACCGCTTGAGCGAGGTGATCGTGAGGTTGTCCGCCACGACCGCCCCGTCCCGCAGCAGGCGCGCCTTCGCGTTGCGCCGGATGATGCCCGACCGGACGATACAACCGGAGATGTTGCCGATCTTGGACGAGCGGAAGACGTCGCGGATCTCCGCGGTGCCCAGCTCGACCTCCTCGTACTCCGGCTTGAGCAGGCCCTTGAGCGCTGCCTCGATCTCCTCGATGGCCTGGTAGATGATCGTGTAGTACCGGATCTCCACGCCCTCGCGGTCGGCCATCTCACGGACCTTGTTCGAGGCCCGCACGTTGAAGCCGATGATCGTGACCGGCTCCGACGAGGCACTCGCGAGCATGACGTTGCTCTCGGTGATCGCGCCGACGCCCCGGTCGAGGACCTTGAGCTGGACCTCCTCGGGGATGTCGAGGTTGAACAGCGCGTCCTCCAGAGCCTCCACCGAACCGGAGACATCACCCTTGAGGATGAGGTTGAGCGACGTCTTCTCGCCCTCCTTGAGCTGCTCCATGAGCGTCTCAAGAGTGGCCCGACCACGGGAGTTGGCGAAGGACGCCGCCCGCCGCCGTGCCTGCCGCTGCTCGGCGATCTGCCGCACCGTACGGTCGTCCGCCGCGGCGAGGAACGTGTCGCCCGCGCCGGGAGGCGCGGTCAGACCCAGCACCATGACCGGACGCGCCGGACCGGCCTCGGTGAGCTGGTTGCCGTTCTCGTCGAGCATGGCCCGGACCCGGCCGTGCGCCCCACCGGCGACGATCGAGTCGCCCGCCCGCAGGGTGCCCTTCTGCACGAGCACCGTCGCCACCGCACCGCGACCCTTGTCCAGGTGCGCCTCGATGGCCACACCCTGCGCCGGCCCGTCGATCGGAGCGGTCAGCTCCAGCGACGCGTCGGCGGTCAGCAGGACAGCTTCGAGCAGTTCCTCGATGCCGATGCCCGGCTTCGCAGCCACGTTGACGAACATGGTGTCGCCGCCGTACTCCTCGGCGACCAGGCCGTACTCGGTCAGCTGCTGGCGGACCTTGTCCGGGTTGGCCTCCGGCTTGTCGACCTTGTTGACCGCGACCACGATCGGCACGTCGGCCGCCTTGGCGTGGTTCAACGCCTCGATGGTCTGCGGCATCACGCCGTCGTCGGCCGCGACCACCAGGATCACGACGTCCGTCACCTGGGCACCACGGGCACGCATGGCGGTGAACGCCTCGTGACCCGGGGTGTCGATGAAGGTCACCGCGCGGTCCTCGCCCTCGTGCGGGACGTGGACCTGGTAGGCACCGATGTGCTGGGTGATGCCACCGGCCTCGCCGGCCACGACGTTCGCCTTACGGATCGCGTCGAGCAGCTTGGTCTTACCGTGGTCGACGTGACCCATGACGGTCACGACCGGCGCACGACTGACCAGACGCTCCTCGGCCACCTCCGCGTCGAGGTCGATGTTGAACTGCGCGAGCAGCTCGCGGTCCTCGTCCTCCGGGCTGACGATCTGCACCTCGAAGCCGAGGTGCTCACCCAGCAGCTGCAGGGTGTCGTCAGAGCAGGACTGGGTCGCGGTGACCATCTCGCCCAGGTTGAACATCTCCTGGACCAGCGAACCCGGGTTGGCGTTGATCCTGTCGGCGAAGTCCGACAGCGAGGCGCCACGGGAGAGCCGGACGACCTGACCCTGACCCCGGGGAGCACCCGAGCTCATGGTCGGAGCCGACAGGTTGTCGAACTCCTGTCTGCGCTGCTTCTTGGACTTGCGGCCACGCGTCGGCCGGCCACCCGGACGCCCGAAGGCACCCGCGGCACCGCCGCCACGGCCACGACCGCCGGCACCCGGACGACCGCCGCCGGAGGGAGCGCCCGGACGGAAACCACCGCCGGGAGCACCGCCACCGCCGCCGGGACCGCCACGGTAGCCACCGCCACCACCGGCACCCGCGCCGCCACCGGGGCCGCCGCGGTAACCGCCGCCACCACCGGCGCCGCCGCCGGGACCACCACGGAAACCGCCGCCACCGCCACCGGGACGACCCGCGCCGCCACCGGGACGACCGGCGCCACCCGGGCCGGGACGACCGGCAGCCGGACGCTGACTCGGCATGGACGCCGGGCTGGGCCGCGGCGGCATGGAGTTCGGGCTCGGCCGCGGCGGCATACCCGCCGGGCTGTTGGGCCGGGGGCCACCCGCACCCGCGGCCGGCGGCCGCTGCTGCTGGCCACCCTGGATGCCGAACGGGTTGTTACCGGCGCCGCGCGCCGGCGGACGACCGCCCGGTCGGGCACCGGGACCCGGCGCCGGCGTGCTCGGCCGAGCGGCCGGCGAACCGGGACGGGGCGGCATCGCGGCCGGACCCGGCCGCGGACCGGGGCGGTTGCCGTCTGCCGGAGGCTCCCGGCGAACGGGGTTGTCCCGCTGCTGCTGGCGGGCGGCCTGCGCGGCCTTGACCGCGGCCTCCTGCTCAGCCTTCAGCGCGGCGGCACGCGCCTCCGCGGCCGCCACCTCGATGTCGTGGGCACTCGCCGGCTTGGCGACCGGGGCCGCAGACTGCGGCGCACCGGGCACCGGACCCTTGGGCTTCGGACCGGGTGCCGGCGCGGCCGGCCGCCGAGGCGGCATCGGCTTCGCCGAGACCCGGGGGGCGCCCGGGGTCGGAGACGGCGTCGGGGTCGGCGTCGAAGCCGGCGTCGGCGCGGGCGCCGACGGGGCGGCCGGCGCCGGAGCACCGGAGGACGCGACGAATGCGTTACGCAGCCGTCGGGCGACGGGCGCCTCGACCGTGCTGGACGCGGACTTGACGAACTCGCCCATTTCCTTCAGCTTGGCGAGAACGGTCTTACTCTCGACCCCGAGCTCTTTTGCAAGCTCGTGTACGCGGGCCTTGCCTGCCACTGCACTCCTCACTCCGAGGTCGTGCGGGCAGCACCCGCAGACCTCACTCGTGCACTTGAAGCCTGGTCATTTCAGGGACTTCATCGTGTGCTCATGTCGGTCGTCCTACCCTGCTAGCGACCCTCGCCCGGTCGGGCTGACCGGACGTAGTGGTTGGCGCATCGACGTGCTCTGCCAGCACACCGTGGTCGAGGACCTCGGTGATGCGCAGCGCTCGCCCGAAGGCGCGGCGCCGCACCGCCAGCGCGAAGCAGGCCGGATCCGGGTGCATGTTCGCTCCCCGACCCGGCAGCCTGCGGCGCGGATCAGGCTGGAGGCTGTGACCAGCCTCGTCCCCGATCGCGATGACCCGCAGCAATTCGCTGGCCGGCGCACGTTGCCGGCAACCCACACAGGTGCGCTCCGGCTGCGCGCGTCGTACCACTGGAGGAAGTCTACCCCTAGCTGCCCGAGATCGCGCCGCCCGGCTCCCGCACATGCTCGGCCGCGCCCCGCGCGGCCGGTGTGGTCTGCTCCGCGTCGGACCGAATGTCGATCCGCCAACCGGTCAACCGGGCAGCGAGTCGGGCATTCTGCCCCTCACGGCCGATGGCGAGCGAGAGCTGGAAATCCGGGACGGTCACCCGGGCGGCCCGGCCGGCCAGGTCCACCACCTCGACGCGCAGCGCCTTTGCCGGCGACAACGCGTTGCCGACGAAGGTGGCCGGGTCGTCCGACCAGTCGATGATGTCGATCTTCTCACCGTGCAGCTCGCTCATCACCGCGCGCACCCGCTGGCCCATCGGACCGATGCAGGCGCCCTTGGCGTTCACCCCGGGGGTGGTGGAGCGGACGGCGATCTTCGTACGGTGACCTGCCTCACGGGCGATCGCGCCGATCTCGACGGTGCCGTCGGCGATCTCCGGGACCTCCAGCGCGAACAGCTTCTTGACCAGTGCCGGGTGCGACCGGGACAGGGTGATCTGCGGCCCGCGCATGCCCTTGGCCACGTGCACCACCACGCACCGGACCCGCTCGCCGTGCGCGTACCGCTCGCCGGGCACCTGCTCGGACTGCGGCAGCACGCCCTCCAGCTTGCCCAGGTCGACGCTGACGATGCCCTTCTCGGTACGGGTCTCGTGCGCCTGCACCACACCGGTGACCAGGTCACCCTCGCGGCCCACGTACTCGCCGAAGTGCACCTCGTCGGTGGCCTCCCGCAGACGCTGGAGGATCACCTGCTTGGCGGTCATCGCGGCGATCCGCCCGAAGTCGTGCGGCGTGTCGTCCCACTCGCGCACCAGGGAACCGTCGTCGTCCATCTCCTGCGCGTACACCAGGGCGGCGCCGGACTTGCGGTCGATCTCCACCCGGGCGTGCGGCTCGGCGCCGTCGGTGTGCCGGTAGGCGGTCAGCAACGCGGTCTCGATCGCCGCGAGAATCGTGTCGAACGGGATCTCCCGCTCGCGCTCGAGTGCGCGCAGCGCCGCGAGGTCGATGTTCACCTCTCCTCGTCCTCCACATCATCTTCGTCGTCGATGTCGTCTGAATCGTCGTTCTCGTCGGTCTCGTCCGCGTCGTCGAACTCGTCCGGCTCACCCAGCTCGGCGAGGCGGGTGAACTCGACCTGCACGCGGCCCGGACCCAGCTGGGCGTACGCCCACACGGTCTGGCCGTCGTCGGTCTCCAGCCGCACGCCCTCGTCGTCGGCCCCGACCACCCGGCCGGTCAGCTGGCGGTCCCCGGAGGGCTGCTCGCCGCGCTGGCCGGGCAGCGCGACCGCGCCCCGGACGGTGACCTTGACCAGCCGGCCCACGTTGCGCCGCCAGTGCCGGGGCAGGGTGAGCGGCCGGTCCACACCCGGCGAGCTGACCTCGAGCTGGTATTCCCCGGCGAGAATGTCGCCGCCGGTCTCCTCGGCGGCGTCCAGGGCGGCCGAGACCGCGCGGGAGACGTCCGCGACGGCGTCCAGGTCGATGCCGCCGTCGGCGTCCACGATCACCCGCACCACGTGCCGGCGGCCGGCCCGGGAGACCGACAGGTCCTCCAGGTCGTAGCCGACGCCGTTGACCACCGGCTCGATCACGGTCCGCAATCGGGTACGCCGTGCCGCGAGATCACCGCCGCCGCGTGGGGCGGCAGCGCGCGGAGTGGCTCCGTCGCGCGGACCCCGGGAGCCCGCGCCGTCGCGGGGTCGACCCGTCGACCTGGTGGCACGGCCACGCTGCGTCATCTGCGCACCCTCTCCCTGGTCGACCGGGACCCTCGTCCCGCCATGCCGGCACGCCACCGGAGCGGACGCGCCGGTGGCTGCGCAGAGCGTAACGCGCCTGCCCGGCGGCGGACCGGGCGGCGCACCGACGGCGATGGCCCCCGGACGGGCCCGGATGGTGTTCACTGGCCCGGTGGGGATCGGCAGAACGACACCGCGGGACCAAGTATCCGGACATCACCGGCGAAAGCTCCTGCGCGCCGGGGCGCTGCTGGCGCTCGGCTGCGCAGCGGCGCCGCTGACCGGCTGTGATCTTTTCGACCGCGACGACGAGCCGGCGCCACCGCCGGACCCGCTGCGCCCGATGGTCGACGAGTCGCTGGGCCTGGCCGCCGCGTACCGGGCGAGCGCCGCCGCGCACCCGGAGCTGGCCGACCGCCTCGGCCCCATCGCCGAGACACACACCGCGCACGCCACCGAGCTCGCCCGGGTGATCGGCCTCGCTCTCCCATCCACACCCGCCGCCGACCCGAGCGCCACCGCAGCGACCGAGCCGGCCGGCGCGCTGGCCGCCCTGCGCGCGCGGGAGAAGACCGCACAGCAGTCCGCCACCGCGGCCTGCGCGGCGGCGCCCGCCGAGCGGGCGGCGCTGCTCGGGTCGATCGCCGCCGCGCGGGCCACCCACCAGGAGGCACTGAAGTGAGGCAGCCCACCGCCGGGGAGGCGCTCGCCGCCGCCCTCTCGGCCGAGTACGCGGCCATCTACGCCTACGGGCGGATCGGCGTTCGGCTCACCGGGGCGGCACGCGAGTCCGCACACCAGGCGGAGGCCGCACACCGACGCCGGCGCGACGCGCTGGTCGTGCAGCTCAGCACCACCGGCGGCACCATTCCGCCGGGCCGGGCCGGGTACGCGCTGCCGTTTCCTGTCACCGACCGGGCGAGCGCCCTGCGGCTGGCCGTCGAGGTGGAGGAGCGCACGGCGGCGCACTGGCGGGCCGCGTTGGCGTCCACCACCGGCCCGGACCGCGACCAGGCGCTGGCCGCCCTGGTCGAGTACGCCGTACGGGCCACACGGTGGCGCAAGACCGCAGGTGTGACCCCGGCGACTGTCGCATTTCCCGGCCGCCCGACCTGAACCGGTCCGCTCCGGTTGCGGAGCGCATACCAGGTATGCATACTCCGTTGCCATGTCCATCCGTCACGGGCTGCTCGCCCTTCTCGAACGCGGCCAGATGTACGGCTACCAGCTGCGCGCCGCGTTCGAGGAGTCGACCGGCTCGACCTGGCCGCTGAACATCGGGCAGGTCTACACCACGCTGTCCCGGCTGGAACGGGACGGTCTGGTGCGCCCGCTGCCGGAGAGCGAGGCCGGGCAGCGCCCGTACGAGATCACCGACGCCGGCCGGGCGGACCTCGCGCTGTGGTTCGCCACCCCGATCAGCCGCAACGACCGCCCCCGCGACGAGCTGGCGATCAAACTGGCCCTGGCGCTCACCACCCCCGGAGTGGACGTCCGCTCGGTGGTGCAAGCCCAGCGCAGCGCGACCATGCGCACGTTGCAGGAGTTGACCCGGTTGAAGTACGGCAGCGACCGCCCGGAGGATCTGCCGTGGCGACTGGTGCTGGACTCGATGGTGTTCCAGGCCGAGGCTGAGGTGCGGTGGCTGGACCACTGCGAGAGCAGTCTGGTCCGGCATCAGCCCAACGGGCCGACGCAGCCCCCGCCCCGGCCACCCGACGGCGGGGCGTCGGACGGCGCGCGGTGGGCCGACGAGGAGGCGCGACGGTGAGCGGAACGGACGACGCGGTGCTGGAGCTGCGCGCCGTCCACCGCACCCACGGGTCCGGCCCGGCGGCGGTCCACGCGCTGCGCGGTGTCAGCCTGGTCGTCCGGCCGGGCGAGCTGGTCGCCGTGATGGGCCCGTCCGGTTCGGGCAAGTCGACGCTGCTGGCCCTCGCCGGTGGGCTGGACCGCCCGACCCGCGGCGACGTCCGGGTCGAGGGCCAGCCGCTCGGGGCGTTGGACCGCCGCGGGCTGGCCCAGCTGCGCCGCCGCCGCATCGGTTACATCTTCCAGCAGCTCAACCTGCTGGCCAGCCTGAGCGCGTTGGAGAACGTCGCGCTCCCGCTGGAGCTCGACGGCGTCGGCGGCCGGCGGGCCCGTGCGGCGGCTCTGGCCGCGTTGACCGAGGTGGGCCTGCCGGCGCTGGGTGACCGCTTCCCGGACCAGCTCTCCGGTGGTCAGCAGCAGCGGGTGGCGATCGCCCGCGCGCTGGTCGGCGAGCGGCGGCTGGTGCTCGCCGACGAACCCACCGGGGCGCTGGACTCGCAGACCGGCGAGGCGGTGCTGCACCTGCTGCGCCGCCGGGTCGACGCGGGCGCCGCCGGCATCCTCGTCACCCACGAGGCGCGCCACGCCGGCTGGGCCGACCGGGTGGTGTTCCTGCGCGACGGCGTGCTGGTCGACACGACGGCCCCGCTGGGCAGCGTCGAGCAACTGCTGTCCGGCAGCGACCGTTGACCCTGCGCCGGACGCCGCTGGCACGCCGCCGCGTCGATCCCCCGGCGGTCGGGCCGGGAACACCGCCCACGCCCGTCGGGCGGCGGAGGTTCGCCGAACTGACCGGCTCGTGGCGGGCGGCGCTGCGGATCGCCCGACGCGAGTCGCGCCGGGCGCGTCGGCGTACCGCCCTGGTGCTCGCGATGATCGCCCTGCCGGTGCTGGTGCTGGCCTTCCTCGCCACGAGCTACGACATGTCCGAACTGACCCCGCGGGAGCGTGTCGACCGCCGCCTCGGCGTCGCCGACGCGGAGCTGCGGTGGTTCGCCGAGACCCCGGTCATCCAGGACGAGTGGGGCGACAGCTGGTATCCCCGCGACGGCAGCCAGTCAGCGATCGGCCGCCCGGCCACCGCCGCCGAGGTGACCGCGTTGCTCGGCCCTGGCAGCCGGGTCACCGAGATCCGCGCCGGAAGCCCGGTGACGGTGCGGGGCCCGAGAGGTGACGAGACGCTGCAGGGGCGGGTTCTCGACCTCGCCGACCCGCTGGCCCGGAGTCTGGTGCGGTTCCGGTCGGGGCGGGCGCCGCAGCAGCCCGGCGAGGTCGCGGTGAGCCCGGCGGCGCTGCGCCGCCTGGACGCACGCCTGGGCGACGCCGTGGCCACCGCCGACCGGGCGAGGACGTACACGGTGGTCGGGGTTGTCGAGTTTCCCGACGACCTCGGCCCGGTGGTGGCGCTGCACCCGGCGGCCGTCGGGCGGGCCGATCCGCAGACGGAGAGCCGGTGGCTGGTCGACGTGCCCGGCGTCGTCGACGCGGCGATGGTGTCGCGGCTCAACGACCACGGGGTGGTGGTCGCGCCGCGCCACCTGCCCGCCTCGGCGACGTCGTCCCGCAGCTGGATCGGCGACGCGGACACCACCGACCTGAGCACCGGCGTGCTGATCGCCGGCCTGGGGCTGCTGGAGGTCGTGCTGCTGGTCGGACCGGCGTTCGCCGTGGGGGTCCGCCGTCGGCGCCGGGACCTGGCGCTGGTCGCCGTGGCCGGCGGGGACGCGGCCCAACTGCGTCGGGTCGTGCTCGCCGACGGGGTGGTGCTGGGCGTGCTGGGCGCCGCGGCGGGATTGCTGCTCGGTGTCGGCGCGGCGTTCGCCGGTCGTCCACTCATGGAGCAGTACGTCTTCGGCGCCCGCTTCGGCGGGTACCGCTGCTGGCCCTCAGCCCTGGTCGTGCTCGGCGCGGTCGCGGTGCTGGCCGGGGTGCTGGCCGCGCTCGCGCCGGCCTGGACGGCGGCCCGGCAGGACGTCGTCGCCGGGCTCGCCGGGCGACGTACCCCGCCGCCGCCCCGGGCCCGCGCCCTGACCCTCGGGTTGACGCTGGTGGTCGGTGGGGCGGCGCTCGCGGCGTTCGGGGCCAGCCGGACATCACCGGCGGTGATCCTGACCGGCCTGATCCTCGGTGAGCTGGGCCTGGTCTGTTGCACGCCGACGTTGATCGGCGCGCTCGCCCGGCTCGGCCGGGTGCTGCCGCTGGCGCCCCGCATCGCGCTGCGCGACGCCAGCCGCAACCGGGCCGCCGCGGCGCCGGCCATCTGCGCCGTGATGGCGGCGGTGGCCAGCAGCGTCGCGCTCGGCGGATATCTGGCCAGCGACGGGGTCCGCGACGCCCGCACCTACCAGCCGATGCTGCCCACCGGTCACGTCCTCATCAACCCCCAGGGGCCGGGCCGGCAGCCGGAGCCGACGTTGGCCCAGATCGACGCCGTCGCGCGGGCGCAGCTGGGCGCCACCGCCGTCGCCCCCGTACGCATGCCGCTCTGCTCCTCGACCGACGGCCCGGCGGACTACTGCTCCGTCGGGCCGGAAATCCCGCCGGAGCGCGTCTGCCCCTTTACGCCCGGGGACGGCCTGTCGGCGCAACAGCGTCGCCAGGCGCGGGCCGACCCGCGCTGCCGGGACCGCGCCGCCGACTACTTCGGCAACGGCGTCGAGACGCTGGTGGACGACGGCAGCGCGCTGCCGCTGCTCACCGGCGCCGACGCGGCGGCGACCTCCGCCGCCACCGCCGTGCTGCGCGCCGGGGGCGTGGTGGTGACAGACCCGCGCTACCTGCACGACGGCATGGTGACGGTGCAGGTCAACGAGGTGCGGGCCGGGTGGAACGAGGCGAGGACCACCCGGCACGACCTGCCCGGGTACGCGTTGCCGCCGACGGTCGGCCAGCCCCGCCTTCTGCTCTCCGCGTCCGCCGCCCGACAACTCGGTCTGAGCCCCGTCCAGGCAGGCTGGGTGGTCGACACTCCGGCGCCGCCCAGCCAGCGCCGGCAGGATCGATTCGCCAACGACCTGCGGGCCTTCGGGACGTTCTCCCTGCAGGTGGAGCAGGGCGCCGCCGGGCGCGACGACTCACCGCTGCTGCTGCTGCTCGCCGCGGCGGCCGGATTGATCACGGTGGGCGCGGCCGGGATCGCCACGGCGCTCGCCGCCGCGGAGGGCCGCGCCGAACTGTCCACGCTCGCCGCGGTCGGCGCGGCCCCTGCGGTACGCCGACTGCTGGCGATCTGTCAGGCCGGGGTGATCGCCGGTCTCGGTTCGGTGCTCGGCATCGTGGCCGGGCTCGGCACCGCGGCGATCGTGCTGTTCTCGGCGAACCGGGAGTACGCCACAGCCTGGCCGGTACGGGAGCCGTACCCGTACCTGGTGCCGTGGCCGGCGCTGGGCGTGCTGGTGCTGGTGCCGGTGGTGGCGATGCTCGGCGCGGGCCTGTTCACCCGGGCGGGGCTGCCGATCGAACGTCGCCTGGACTGAACCGGGCCACCCGGGGCCGGGAGGCCGGAACCGGACCGTCCGGGGGTGCCGTCGGGGCGGGGCAGCCGGCAGACTGAGCCGCGTGTCAGCGCTCGCAACCCTCACCCGTCGACTCGGCCACCACCGCTGGTTCGGGGCCGCCGCCCGCCTGCTGGTCCCCGCCGACCGGATCGTCGGCCGGCTCACCCGGGGCCGGGTGGTCGCGCTCGGTGTCCTCCCGTCCCTCGTGATCACCACGACCGGTCGCCGCTCGGGCAAGCCACGCAGCAATCCGCTGCTCTACGTGACCGACGGCGACGCGTACGCGGTGATCGGCTCCAACTGGGGGCAGACCCACCAGCCCGGTTGGGCGATGAACCTGCTCGCCGACCCGGCCGCCGAGGTGGACGTGAAAGGTCGCCGGTTCCCGGTGCGGGCCGACCCGGCCACCGGGGCCGAACGGGAACGCCTGTGGCACCTGCTGGTCACCGAGTGGCCGGCGTACCGCACGTACGTCGAGCGGGCCGGCGGCCGGGAGATCCGCATCTTCCGGCTGGTGCCGACCGGGCGCGGCGTGCCAGCCGACCCCCCGTCGGCTGGCTAGGCTGACGCCAGTCGCTTCAGGCGGAGGTTGTGACCCGTGAGCGCGAGCAGTGAGCGGTCGGGTCTCGACCGGAGCCTCGACGATCGACGGTGGACGGTGGCGGAGCGGGTCGCCGAGGTGGTCCGGCGGCGGTTTCCGGCCGACGTGCTCGCGATCGCGGTCCACGGCCCCCTGGCGCACGGCGACGACGACGGTGGCGGGGACGGTGAGGTGGGGATGCTGGTCGTCACCTACCGGCCGGGCGCCGGGCCGCCGCCGGCGACCCGGCGGGTGGACGGTGTGCTGGTCGATCTGACCGTGGCCGCCGCCGACGACTACCTCGGGCAGGCCCGGGTGCTCTCCCCGTTGTGGCCGCTGACGGCCGACCGGTACGTCACCACCCGGTCGCTCTACGACCCGACGAGCTGGCTGCGCACGTTGCGGGACGAGCATCTCGGCCGGCTCGCCCGGGCCCGGCCTGCGGAGTTCAGCACCGCGGCGCGGCAGGCCTGGTACCGGGGTAGCGCGGCGCACTCCCGGGCCGCCCGGTTGGCCGAGTGGTACGAGACGGACCAGGCGTTGCTGATGCTCGGTGAGGCGCGGTTGGCCGCGGCGACCGTGACGGGCCTGCTGGGCCGCACCTACTACCGTGATCCGGGTGATGCGGTGCGGCGCACGGGGTTGGCCGGCGCGGACATGACGGAGGTCGGCGCGGTGCTGGCGCGGCAGGCCGAGGAGTTGGCGGCGCGGGGCCGCCCGGTCGACGGCACGATCGACGAGCTGCTCACCGGTTGAGGGGCGTCACAGCCCGCCCTGCACTCCGATCAGTGAGCCGACCAGGTAGGTGGCGCCGGCCGCGGCGGCGCCCAGCACGAGTTGACGCAGGCCGCTGGTCCACCAGGGTCGGTTGGTGAACCGGGCCACCACGGCACCGGCGGCGAACAGGCCGAGCCCACCCACGGCGAGCGCCAGCCAGAGTTCGGTGGCGCCCAGCAGGTACGGCAGCAGCGGGATCAGCGCCCCCACCGAGAAGAACAGGAACGAGGAGATCGCCGCCGCCCAGGGGCTCGGCTGGTCGTCGGGGTCGACGCCCAACTCCTCGCGGACGTGCACCCGCAGCGCCTCCTCCGGGTCCCGCCGTACCGCCTCGGCGACCTGGGTGGCGAGGTCGCGGGGCAGGCCCCGGGCCACCCACGCGTCGGCCAGCTCGCGGGCCTCCGCCTCGGGGTGCCGCTCCAGCTCGCGCCGCTCCTTGGCCACCTCGGCGGCGACCTGTTCGTTGGCCGAGCGCACGCTCGTGTACTCGCCGAGCCCCATCGAGATCGCGCCGGCCACCAGGCCGGCGGTGCCGGTCAGGACGATGCTGCGGGGCGAGACCCCGCCGCCGCCGACGCCAGCGATGAGGGCGATGTTGGTGACCAGCCCGTCCATCGCGCCGAAGACGGCCGGGCGCAGCCAGCCACCGGAGACGTCGGCGTGGTGTGCCTCGCGCAGCGCGGCCGGGGTGTCGGTCACGGCAGGGTCAGGATCTCGTGGCCGTCCTCGGTCACCACGATGGTGTGCTCGAACTGCGCCGTCCACTTCCGGTCCTTGGTGACCACGGTCCACCCGTCGTCCCACATGTCGTACTGGTAGGTGCCGAGGGTGATCATCGGCTCGATGGTGAAGGTCATCCCCGGCTCCATGATGTCGGTGGGGCGGGGGCTGTCGTAGTGCGGCACGTAGAGCCCGCTATGGAAGGTCTCGCCGATCCCGTGGCCGGTGAAGTCGCGGACCACGCCGTAGCCGAACCGCTTGGCGTACGACTCGATGACCCGGCCCACCACGTTGATCTGACGGCCCGGGGCGACCGCGCGAATGCCGCGCATCATCGCCTCGTGGGTGCGTTCGACGAGCAGCCGGGCCTCCTCGCTGACCTCGCCGACGCAGAAGGTGGCGTCGGTGTCACCGTGCACCCCACCGATGTACGCGGTCACGTCGACGTTGATGATGTCGCCGTCGGTCAGGACTGTGGAGTCCGGGATGCCGTGGCAGATGACCTCGTTGACGCTGGTGCAGCAGGACTTGGGGTAGCCCCGGTAGCCGAGCGTCGACGGGTACGCGTCGTGGTCGCAGAGGAACTCGTGCACCAGACGGTCGATCTCGTCGGTGGTCACGCCGGGCTTGCAGTGTTCACCGGCGAGCTGGGTCGCCTGGGCGGCGAGCCGGCTGGCGATCCGCATCTTCTCGATGGTCTCCGGCGTCTGCACGTGCGAGCCGCGCCACTGCTGGGGGCTCTTCTTACCCACGTACTCCGGGCGGGGAATGTGGGCGGGCACCTGTCGCATCGGGGAGAGCGTGCCTGGGGTCAGCGGCGGACGGACGGTCATGCCCCAAGCCTATCGCCGGAGGAGCTGGTGACCCGTGCCACGGCCGGGCAGTCCCGGTTGTTGCCCTGCCAGGTCGGCTGTGCCATGGTGTCTGCGTGGATCAAGGGGGAGCACCACCCGTCTTCTCCGCCAGCGCGGAGATCGACGGAGAGCACCTCCGCGTGGTGGTCACCGGCGAGGTCGACATGGCGACCGCCGACACGATGCTCCAGACCGCCCTGCGCGAGCCCGCCCGTCGGATCACCCTCGACCTGCGCGCCGTGACCTTCTTCGACTCGGCGGCCATCCACGCCCTGGTCCGGCTCGCCCAGCAGTTCACCGGCACGCTCACCGTGCTGCCGTCCCGGCAGGTCCGCCGTGTGCTGGAGATCTCCGGCCTGGGCGACCAGAGCTGGCTCGACCCGGTCTGAGATCGCCGACGCACCCGGCCGCTGGCGCCCCGGCCGCCGGGTCAGCCCTGCAACTGCCGGCGCAGCGTCACCTCGGTGCCCTCGTCGGTACGCCGCACCATCAGGTCACCCAACGCCTTGATCAGTGACAGGCCGCGCCCCCGGAACCCGGAGTCGGTCGACTCCCGCCACTGCCCGGTGTCACGCACGGTGGCGATCACCGTCCGGTCCTCGATGGCCACCTCGACGCTGATCATCGCCTCGGCGGGTTGGACGGGGTGCTCGATGGCGTTCGCGGCGGCTTCCGACACCGCCACGGTCAGGTCGAACAGGTCCGTCTCGCCGACGTTGTGCGCCACGAGGAAGTCCTCCAGGCGCTTGCGCAGCACGCTCAGCTTGGTCGGGTCCGCCGGCAGCCGCAACGCGAACCGGTTCAGCTCCGCCGCCTCCAGGGCGAGCACCGCCACGTCGTCGCGGCGCGGCCGTCCGGTGACCCGCTCGACCACCGTGTCGATCAGGTCCGCCACGTGCTCGCCGGGGGTGGCGGCGTCGGCGCGCAGCTGCGCCAGCGCGGCGTCGATACCGAGCTGACGGTCCTCGATCAGCCCGTCGGTGTAGAGCAGCAGCCGGCTGCCAGCGGGCAGCTCCCCCTCGACCGTCCGGTACGTCGTGTCGGAGATGACGCCGACCGGCGGGCCGAGCGCGCGGTCATGCAGGAACGCCACGTCGTCTCCTCGGATCAGCAGGGGGGACGGATGACCGGCGCTGGCGTAACGCAGCCGGCTGGTACGGGGGTTGAACAGCAGGCAGACCACTGTCGCGAACGAGCGCCCCTCGGTGGACCCGACCAGCCGGTTGAGCCGGGTCAGCGACTGGCCCGGGTCGAAGCCCTCCAACAGGTACGCCCGCAGCGCGTTGCGCAGCTGCCCCATCGCCGCGGCGGCCTGGACGCCCTTGCCGACCACGTCGCCGATGACCAGCACCAGATCGTCGCCGTCGAGCCTCATCGCGTCGTACCAGTCCCCACCGACCTCGACGTCGGCGCTTCCCGGCAGGTACCGGCTCGCGACGACCGCGCCCGGCAGCTGGGGCAGCGACCTCGGCAGCAGACTGTGCTGCAACGTGGCGGCGATGCGGTGTTCGGCCTCGTAGAGCTGGGCGTTCTCCAGCCGAACGCCGACCAGCCGGGCCAGCTGGGTGAGCGCGGCCTCGTCGGCCTGCGCGTCGTCGCCGGCGGCCCGCCAGACCCGCAACTCGCCGAGCTGCTCGCGGGTGGTGCCGGTCAGCGCGGCCACGAAGGACGGGTCGTTGGCGGTGACGCCACCGCCGTCGGCCTCGGCGCGAGCGCCGGGCGCGGTGACCACGACCCGGGCGGCCTCGGCGAGGCTGAGCGCGTGCCGGGCGGCGACGTGCAGCACATCGGTTGTGGAACGGGCGGTGTTGACCGCCACCGCCGCGTCGGCCAGCGCCCGAAGCCGGCGGATGATCTGCCCGCGCAGCTGGCCCAGCTCGACGTTGGCCCGGACCCGGGCGATCAGCTCCTGCCCGGAGAACGGCTTGGTCAGGTAGTCGTCGGCGCCCACGGAGAGGCCGGCGACCGCCTCGGCGGAACCGGCGCGCGCGGAGAGCAACACGATCGGCACGTCGCGGGTACGGGGGTCCGTGCGCAGCGCGCCGACCAGGCCGAACCCGTCCAGCCGGGGCATCATCACGTCGGTGAGCACGAGGTCGAACCCGCCCGCACGGGCCAGCGTCAGGGCCGCCAGACCGTCGCTCGCGGTGACCACCTCCCAGGTCGGGGAGAGCAACCGGGTCACGTGCTCGCGCAGGTCGACGTTGTCGTCGACGACGAGGATCCGGCCCGCCGGGGCCGCGTCGGTCGGCTGACGGTCGGTCGGCCCGGGGGTGTCCTCGTCGGCCCACAGGGCCGTCTCCGCCACGTACAGCCGGGCCTGCTCGGGCTCGGCGGCGGGCAGGGGTGCGAACGCGGCGACCCGGTCGGCGGGCAGGTGCGCCGATCCGAACGGGACGGTCACCGTGAAGGTGCTGCCCTCGTCGATCTGGCTCGTCACACCGACGTCGCCGCCGTGCATCTCGACCAGTTCCCGAACCAGCGCGAGCCCGATTCCGGTGCCCTCGTGCGTGCGGGCGCGCACCCCGGGCACCCGGTGGAAACGCTCGAAGACGTGCGGCAACTCGGCCGGCACGATGCCCACGCCGGTGTCGGTGACCTCCAGGCGGGCGACGCCCTCCTCGGCCCGGATCCGCACCCGGATCTCGCCGTCGAAGGTGAACTTCACCGCGTTCGACACCAGGTTGAGGACGATCTTCTCCCACATGTCCCGGTCGATGAAGACCGGCGCCGGCAGCGGCGGGCAGTCCACCACCAGTCGCAGCCCGGCACGCTCGGTGGCCGAGCGGAAGGTGCTGGCCAGCCGGGCGGTGTAGCCGGCCAGGTCGGTGGGCTGGTAGCGGGCGGCCAGCCGACCGGATTCCAGTCGGGAGAAGTCGAGCACGGTGTTGACCAGCTTGAGCAGGCGCAACGCGTTGCGGTGCATCACGACGAGCCGGTCGGTGTAGGCGGCGGGCAGCTCCGGGTCGGCCAGCATGTCCTCCAGCGGGCCGAGCACCAGGGTCAACGGCGTACGGAACTCGTGGCTGACGTTGGCGAAGAAGTTGGTCTTCGCCCGGTCCAGCGCGGCCAGCTCGGCGGCCCGGGCGCGCTCCTGCTCGTACGCCCGCTGGGTGCCCACCGCGCGGGAGATCTGCGCGGCCACCAGGTCGAGGAAGTCCCGGTACTCGTCACCGAGCGGCAGCCGGCGGGCGACGCCGGCGATCAGCGCGCCGACCGTCTCGTTGGCCGCCTTGATGGGCAGCACGAGCGCCACGTCGGCGGCGTCGGCCGGAGGCTGGGCGAGCAGACCGCTCACCTCGATGGTGGCGGGCGAGCCCTCGGCGACCAGCTCGCCGACCGTGTCGGGCGGGATGTTCACCGCGGCCGGGTCGACGCGGCTGGCGGCGGTCAGGGTGAAGCGGCCGGTGGAGTCGGCCAGGTAGATCAGCGCGAACGGCACGTCAGCGGAGTGCCGGGCGAGCACGTCGGCGGCGGTCCGGCCCAGCTCGCCCGCGCTGATCACGTCGGCCAGCTCGGTGCCCAGCTCCGACAACGCCCGCAGCCGGCGTTCGCCGACCACCCGCCCGGTGGTCTCGTTGACGATGCAGTAGACGCCGCTGACCGCGCCGTCGGCACCCCGGATCGGGTCGTACGAGACGTCGAAGAAGGTCTGCTCGACGAAACCGGAGCGGTCCAGCAGGAAGGGGTGGTCCTCGCCCCGGTAGGAGAGCCCGGTGCGCCGGACCCCGTCCAGCAGCGGACCGAGGACGTCCCACGTCTCGGCCCAGTGGTGTCGGGCCGGCTGGCCGAGCACGTGCGGGTGCTTGCTGCCGATGGTCGGCCGATAGGCGTCGTTGTAGAAGGCGAGCTGGTCCTCGCCCCAGAACATGACGATCTGCGCGCTGGAGGAGAGCATCATGCCGACCGCGTTGGAGAGCGCCGCCGGCCAGCCGGACGGGCCGCCCAGGGGGTGGGTGGACCAGTCGAAGGCGCGGAGTCGCTCACCCAGCTCACCGCCGCCCGCGTACGCGGCGGCGAGCAGCGGGGAGATTCCGTGGACGTCCGCGAGGGAATGCCCCGCATCCGCGCCCCCCTGGGCCGAGCTCATGCAGCCTCCCCCGCTTCGGCCGTACCCCGCAGCCGTTGATCTTCACGCGCCGTGCTTCGACTTGTACCCCGGCGGACCAGCAACGTAACGCATGACGCCCCTTGGACGCTGGTTACCCGTGTCGCACCCGTCGCCGACCCGACAGCGCGGGAGCGTACGCGGGCCCAGGGAGGCCGCCGGGAGCGCCCTGACCTGTCAGAAGACCGGCAGTCCGTCGATGCTCGCGGCGTTCTTGGTGGCGCGGTAGGTCACCAGATCATCGGCCGTACGGCGGGAGTGTGAGGTAAGCAACAGGTCACGCTCCGCCCGGTAGTCCATCAGCGGCACCGCATAACCGCAGGAGTCGCTGACCCGCTCGACCTCCACCGTGATCACGGCCCGCACGGCGTGCACGTCCGGCGGCGCGGGAAACTCGGCGAGCCGGTCCGCGTAGCCCGCCTCGGTCACCGCGACGCTGCTGCCCCTGCCGTGCAGGCGCACGATCTTCGGGGGCCCGTCGAACGCGCAGAACATCAGCGTGATGCGGCCGTTGTCGCGCAGGTGGGCGATGGTCTCCGCGCCGCTGCCGTGGTAGTCCAGGTAGGCCACCCGGTGCGGGCCGAGGATCACGAAGGTGCCCGTCATGCCCTTCGGCGAGACGTTGACGTGCCCCTCGGGCCCGGACGGCGCGGTGGCCACGAAGAAGACCGGCTGGCCCGCGATGAACTCCCGCAGACGAGCGTCGATCTCTGGATAGACCTTGCCCATGCGGTGATCCTCCCATCGCGCCCGTCCCCCGCCGGGGCGACCTGCGTCACACCGTCGGCGACCCCGCCACGCGTACCCCCTCGTCGCGGTCAACCAACGGTGGGCCCGACCGCCCGGCGGCCCGGACCAGCGCCGTGATCGGACGCGGGTCCGGCTCGTTCTCCGGATGCCACTGCACCCCGAGCACGAACGGACGGTCCGGGTCCTCGACCGCCTCGATCACGCCGTCCGCCGCCCAGCCGCTGACCGCGAGCCGCCCCGGCGTGGCGACCGCCTGATGGTGGTACGAGTTGACCCGGTCCACCCCGGCCAGCGTCCTCGCCGCCAGACTCCCCGGCGCGAACCGCACCGGATGGGTGCCGTAGACCCCCGGGGCCGGACGGTGCGCCTCCGAACCGACGACGTCGGGCAGGTGCTGGTGCAGGGTGCCGCCGTACGCCACGGCGAGCAGCTGCATTCCCCGACAGACACCCAGCACCGGCAGGTCGGCGGCGAAGGCGGCCGTCAGCAGGGTCAGCTCACCGGCGTCCCGGTCCGGCCGGTCCTCGGTCCGCGGGTGCGGCTGCTGGCCGTACCGCCCCGGACCGACGTCGGCGCCCCCGGCCAGCAGGAGCCCGTCGAGGACCGCCAGCACGTCACCGTCGGAGTCGTCCGGGGGCAACACCACCGCCCGACCGCCGGCGGCGGTCACCGCCCGCACGTACGCCTCGGGCACCAGCACCGCCCGCACACCGCGCCACACCGCCCAGTCGGCGGGCTCGACGTACGCGCTGATCCCGATCAGCGGCCGCCTCATAGGGGAGTGACGTAGGCGCCGGTGATCCCGCCGTCGACCACGAACTGCGCGGCGGTCATGAACGAGGCGTCGTCGCTGGCCAGGAACGCCACCGCGGCGGCGATCTCCTCCGGCTGCCCGAAGCGGCCCATCGGGACGTGCACCAGTCGGCGGGCGGCCCGCTCCGGGTCGGCGGCGAACAACTCCAGCAGCAACGGGGTGGCCACCGGGCCGGGACAGAGCGCGTTGACCCGGATGCCCTCGCGGGCGAACTGCACACCCAGCTCCCGGGTCATCGCCAGCACCCCGCCCTTGCTGGCGGTGTACGCGATCTGCGACGTCGCCGCGCCCATCAGCGCCACGAACGACGCGGTGTTGATGATCGAGCCCTTGCCCTGCCGACGCATGTGCGGGATCGCGTACTTGCAGCAGAGGTAGACGCTCGTGGTGTTGACCCGCAACACCCGTTCCCACGCGTCCAGCCGGGTGTCCAGGATGGAGTCGTCGTCCGGCGGGGAGATGCCGGCGTTGTTGAACGCGACGTCCACCCGGCCGTGCCGGTCGGCCACCCCGTCGAACAGGTCGCGGACCGCCGACTCGTCGGCGACGTCGGTGCGGACGAACTCGCCGCCGCACTCCTCGGCGGCCTTCTCGCCGGCCGCCTCGTCGATGTCCACGCAGACCACCCGGGCCCCCTCGGCGGCGAACCGCCGCACGGTGGCCAACCCGATGCCGCTGCCCGCTCCGGTGACCACGGCCACCCGGTCCTGCAATCGACCCTGCACAGGCGTCACTCCTCTGTCGCGATGAACACGTTCTTGACGTCGGTGAAGGCGTGCAGCGCGTCCGGGCCCAGCTCGCGGCCGAGCCCGGAGCGCTTCATCCCACCGAACGGGGTCCAGTAGCGCACCGAGGAGTGCGAGTTGACGCTGAGGTTGCCCGCCTCGACGGCGCGGGCCATCCGGAGCGCGCGGCCCACGTCCCGGGTCCAGATCGAGCCGGAGAGGCCGTACTCGGTGTCGTTGGCGAGCCGGACCGCGTCGGCCTCGTCGTCGAACGGCAGCACCGACACCACCGGTCCGAAGATCTCCTCCCGCCAGTGCCGGTCGGCCGGCGAGTCGGCCAGCAGCACCGTCGGCGCGTGCCAGAAACCGGGGCCGTCCGGGCAGGAGCCGGTGAAGGCGACAGTCGCCCCGGTCACGTAGCCGGCGACCCGGTCCCGCTGGGCCGCCGAGATCAGCGGACCCATCTCGGCGGTGTCCCGGGACGGATCCTCGACGCGCACCGCGCGTACCGCCGGTTCGAGCAGTTCCAGGAATTTGTCGTACACCGGGCGTTGAACCAGGATCCGCGACCGTGCGCAGCAGTCCTGGCCCGCGTTGTCGAAGACCGCGCCCGGCGCGGTCGCGGCGGCGCGCTCCAGGTCGGCGTCGGCGAACACGATGTTCGCGCTCTTGCCGCCCAACTCCAGGGTGAGTCGCTTCACCTGGGCGGCGCAGCCGGCCATGATGCGCGTGCCGACCTCGGTGGAGCCGGTGAAGCAGATCTTGCGGACCGCCGGGTGGCTGACGAACCGCTCCCCCACCACCGCGCCCTCGCCGGGGATGACGGTGAACACGTCGTCGGGCAGGCCGGCCTCGCGCGCCAGCTCGGCCAGGCGCAGCGCGGTGAGCGGGGTCAGCTCGGCGGGTTTGAGCACCACTGTGTTGCCGGCCGCGAGGGCCGGGGCGAACCCCCAGGCGGCGATGGGCATGGGGAAGTTCCACGGCACGATCACCCCGACCACCCCGAGCGGCTCGTGGAAGGTGACGTCCAGGCCGCCGGGCACCGGGATCTGCCGCCCGGTCAGCCGTTCGGGCCCGCCGGCGTAGTAGTCCAGCACGTCGCGGACGTTGCCGGCCTCCCACCGGGCGTTGCCGACGGTGTGCCCGGAGTTGCGGACCTCCAACGCGGCCAGCTCGTCCAGGTGCGCGTCGACGACGGCGGCGAACCGCCGCAGCAGCCGGGCCCGGTCCCCCGGCGCGACGACCCGCCACGCCTCGAACGCCGTCGCGGCACGCGCGATCGCCGCGTCCACCTCCGCCACCGAGGCCCCGGAAACCTCCCGAAACCCCTCCCCGCTGGCCGGATCCACCACCACTGTCACGCCGCTACCGCCTTTCCCTGGGCGAGTCCGTGGTCAGAGGCGTTCGAAGCCACGGGTCAGCTCCCAGTCCGTCACCGCGGCGTCGAAGGCCGCCAGCTCCACCCTCGCCTGGTTGGCGTAGTGGGCGACCACCTCGTCGCCGAAAGCCTCCCGGGCCACCGTCGACGCCTCCCAGAGGGCCAGTGCGTCGCGCAATGTGCCGGGGACCCGTTCGGCCTGCGGGTCGTCGTACGCGTTGCCGGTGCACTCGTCGCCCAGCTCCAGCTCCCGCTCGATGCCGTGCAGCGCGCCCGCGACCAGCCCGGCGATCGCCAGGTACGGGTTGACGTCGGCCCCGGGCACCCGGTTCTCCACCCGCATGCCCTGCCCGTGCCCCACCACCCGCAGGGCGCAGGTGCGGTTGTCCACCCCCCAGCGCAGCGCCGTCGGGGCGAACGAGCCCGGCTGGTAGCGCTTGTAGGAGTTGATGTTCGGGGCGAAGAGCAGGCTGAACTCCCGCATGGTGGCGAGCAGCCCGGCGAGCACCCGCTGCCCGGTCTCCGACAGGTGCGCCGGCCCGTCGCCGAGCATCGCCGAGGCGCCCGTGCGGTCGCGTAGCGAGAAGTGGATGTGGCAGGAGTTGCCCTCCCGCTCGTTCGGCTTGGCCATGAAGGTGATCGCCATGCCCTCCTGGGCGGCGATCTCCTTGGCCCCGTTCTTGTAGATCACGTGGTGGTCGGCGCAGGCGACCGCCTCGTCGTAGCGGAAGGCGATCTCGTGCTGGCCGAGGTTGCACTCACCCTTGGCGCTCTCCGGGGTCAGCCCGGCGCCGGCCATCTCGGTGCGGATCCGGCGCAGCAGCGGCTCCACCCGGGCGGTGCCGAGCAGCGAGTAGTCCACGTTGTACTGGTTGGCCGGGGTGAGGTCGCGGTAGCCGCGCCGCCAGGCGTCCTCGTACGAGTCGCGGAACAGCACGAACTCCAGCTCGGTGCCGGCGTACGCGGTGAGCCCGTGCTCGGCCAGCCGGTCCAGTTGCCGGCGCAGGATCTGCCGGGGCGAGGCGACCACGTCACCGGAGCCGTCCAGCCAGGTCAGGTCGGCCAGCAGCAGGGCGGAGCCGGGCTGCCAGGGAACCCGACGCAGGGTGGCGAAGTCCGGCACCATCGCGAAGTCGCCGTAGCCGCGCTCCCAGCTCGACATCGCGTACCCGTCGACGGTGTTCATGTCGACGTCCACGGCGAGCAGATAGTTGCAGCCCTCGCTGCCGTTGGCCACCACCTGGTCGAGGAAGAACGGCGCGTGGAACCGTTTGCCCTGCAGGCGGCCCTGCATGTCGACGAGGGCCAGCACGACGGTGTCGATCTCGCCCTCGGCGACGGCGACCCGCAGTTGTTCCAGCGTGAGCGGAGCTTTCGTCATTCGCGGGCCTCCATCACCAAGGTCTACTGGCAAACCGGATCACCGTCAATGCCCCCGGGGCCGAGGGCGGCAAACCCGGTGACCGCACCGGCGGGACGGCCGCGATGACCGTCCCGCCGGGCGGGTGTCAGGCCGGGCCGTCGACCGGCGTCGGGTCGGCCGCCGGCGCGGGTTCCTCGACGGTACGGACCGGGCCGGCGAACCACTTCCGGGCCGAGGCGTACCACCAGACCGCGACCACCAGCAGCACCCCGCCCACGGCGAGCGGCGCGTAGTTCACCGCCGACCAGGTGAAGTCGTCGTTGCCGGGCACGCCGGCCGGCACGATCGGCAGCACGAAGTACACGGCGATGACCGCGATCTCGATGACCGCGATCCAGCCGAGCAGCTTGTACTTCCGCCCCAGCGTCCACGGGCCGGGCACGAACCTGTCACCCATCCGCAGGCGTAGCGCGATCGGGATGAGGAAGGACAGGTAGAGGCCGATCACCGCGACGGAGACCACCGCGTAGAAGGCGATCGGGATGCCGGCCGAACTTTCGTAGAGCGCCGGCAGGGTCAGCACCAGGCCGGCGATCGTGGTGCCGATGATCGCGTTGACCGGTGTGCCGTTGCGGTTCACCCTCGACCAGAGCCGCCAACCCGGCACCGCCCGGTCCCGACTGAAGGCGTACGCCATCCGGCTCATCGAGGTGATGCAGCTCATCCCGCAGAAGAACTGCCCGATCGTCGAGATGATGATGACGATCTTGAAGAAGACCGGGGTCAGGGCGGATTCGAAGATGGCGCCGGAGAAGCCACCGGCGGCGTTGACCGCCTCGACGTCGGTGGCCGCGAACAGGAACGCCAGCAGGAGGATCCAGCCGCCGACCGCCGAATAGAAGATCGACTGCCAGAGCCCGCGCGCGGCGGCCTGCGAGGCGCCCCGGGTCTCCTCGGAGACGTGGGCGCAGGCGTCGAAGCCGGTGATCGTGTACTGGGTGAGCAGGAAGCCCAGCGGCAGCACGTAGAACCAGAACGTCAGCCCGCCGGTGTCCCCGTCACCGAAACCCGAGTTGTTGAACCGCTCGGTGAACACGAACTGGAAGCTCTGGTGATCGTCCGGAACGAACACCAGGATGGCCACCACGGCGGCCGCGCCGGCCACGTGCCACCAGACCGAGACGTTCTGGAGTACGTCGATGATCCGGTGCCCGAAGATGTTGATGAGGCCGTGCAACGCCAAAATGATCACGAAGAGGACGAACGCCTGCCGCAGCGTCCCGGCCCAGCCGTCGAAGAGCGCCGACAGGGTGAGGTTGAGGAAGGTCGCGCAGCCGTAGTCGACCGAGGCGGTGACCGCGACCAGGCCGATGAGGTTCAACCAGCCGGTGAACCAGCCGTGCACCGGGCGGCCCATGGTCGCCGCCCACCAGTAGATTCCGCCCGCCGTCGGGTAGGCCGACACCAGCTCGGCCATGCAGAACCCGATGATCAGGATGAACAGTGAGATCAGCGGCCAGCCCCAGGAGATGGCGACCGGCCCGCCGTTGTTCCACGCCTGGCCGAAGGTGGTGAAGCAGCCGGCCAGGATCGAGATGATGGAGAACGAGATGGCGAAGTTGGAGAAGCCACTCCACTTGCGGCGCAGCTCCTGCTTGTAGCCGAGTTCGGCGAGTCGTCGGGCGTCGTCATCGATCGGTTGCTCTGCGGTCGGCACGGGCGTCGTGGCCACTGCACACCTCCCTGAGGTGGTTCCGCGAACGAGTGCGCAAAGTGTCGTCCCGCCGATCAAGACAGGTCAATACGGTGCCGGTGGGAATCTCACCGCCGTCCCGGCTAATTGCGTTGCCGCCCGTCCAGCCCGCCCGCATGCTTGACCTCGTGACCAGGCCCGATCGCGACGGGCCACCACCGGGCGCTCGGACCGCCCGGCACCGCGGCGGCGCGGGGCACGCCTCTCTCTCACGTACGGCGTACCGCCGTACCCACAAAAGCCCCGCGCCGCCCACTCTCACCTCAGCGGACGCCGCGACACCGTCGAGGGCTGGTACCGGCGTACATCCTGTAGCCAGCGCACGTACCGCTCGATGTCACCCGCGCTGCGTCCCGGAGCGGCAGATCCGGATGGTTAGGCTCTCAGGGTGCTTTCGGACCTTGTCCGCCTGCTTGGAACGTCGTCAACGAGCACTGAACCGTGAGGGACATGGCCAGCAACGGGATCGTCGTGCTCTCGGGCCCTCCGTGCTCGGGCAAGACCACGGCTCGACAGGTTCTGGCTGAGGAGCGGACTTCCTTAGGACACGGTCGGATCCACCTGGAGGTCGACACCCTGTTCGAGCTCCTCTTCCCTGACTCCGATCGAAGTCGTGACGACCGGATGCGCGCGTACGCCGGAGCACATCTCCTCGCCCGAATGTTTGTCGATTGTGGAGAGTCTGTAATCCTCGAATGCACCTACGCTCGTCGCGACCAGCGCGCCAGTCTGCTGGAAGCGTTGACCGGCTCCTCTGCGCCGCTCTGGGTCGTCGAGTTCTTCGTGACTCCCGACGAGGCCGTGAACCGATTCCGGGAGCGCCAGCAAGCCACGGATCTCGACGAAGCGCTCGTCCGTGAACGAGCTGAGGCGTTCCCTTACTTCGACGGGGCTCTCCGCATGGAGTCGTCCTCGGGGACACCCGCGGAACACGCCCAGAGCATCATCAGGTGGCTGCGACAAGGCCCTCAACCGGTGGACCAGGACGCGTGGGCTCGGGCCGGGAGAGGCTGGAACTGAGGGCCGCACGAAAAGGCGTTGATCGTCTCCAGGTCGCCGATGTGGCGCTATTCAAGGCCCGGGATACCGCCACATTGGCGACATCGTGTCGATCTTGCGGGAAGGTCAGGTCAGCAGGACGCCGGCTGTCCAGAGTGCGGCGATGACGAGGCCGGCGAGGAATTCCACGAGCATGGACAGGCCGGCGGCCTTGACCGCCTGCACGGTGGACGGCCAGGCGAGGCGGTTGCTGCCCAGCCGCAGCCGCTCCGCTGCCCACACCCCGGCGACGAAGCCGAGCACCAGCCCGACCACCGGCACCACGAAGAACCCGACGATTCCGAGCACCGCGCCGGCGAGCAGCGTCGACGTGGGCACGCCAGTCCGTTTCAGGTTCCGCCCGGGCCAGGCGTACTTGATCACCGTGCCACCGGCGGCGACAAGCGTCGCGGCGGCGAACACCGCCCAGCCGCCCGGACCTGCGCCGCCGAAGATCGCCCAGACCAGCACCCCGCCCCAGCACAGCGGCAGCGCTGGCAGGCCGGGAACCACCACGCCAGCCAGCCCGGCCAGGATGGCCAGCGCGGCCACCACGGTCACCACCGTCTGCGGGTCGTTCAGGCTCACCGCGCCACCTTCCGTTGCCACCGTCCGGGCCGGACGGCCCGGACGCATCCCCCGCTCACGCCGCCGAACCGCCGCGCAGCCGGGCGGTGATCTCCTCGGCGGGCGACGGTGCGCCGAAGTACCGCCCCTGCCCGGTGTCGCAGCGCAGCGCCCGCAGCCGCTCGGCCTGCACCGGGGTCTCCACCGCCTCGGCGGTGACCCACAGCTCCAGCGCGTGCGCCAACCGGACCAACGCGTCGACGATCCGCTCGTCGCGGTGGTCCGCCACCGCGTCCGTCCCGTCGGCGCGGATGCCCTCGACGAACGGGCCGGCCAGCTTCAGGCAGTGGATCGGCAGCCGCCGCAGGTACGCGAGGTTGGAATATCCGGTGCCGAAGTCGTCGACCGCCAGCCGGACGCCCAGCGCCGCGAGTCGGTGCAGGCTGCGCAGCGGCTCGCCGGCGCTGCCCATCACGGCGCTCTCGGTCAACTCCAGCTGCAACAGCTCCGCCGGCAAGCCGCTGGTGGCCAGCGCGTCCGCCACCGTCGCGACGATCTCCGGGTCGTCGGCCTGCCGGGCGGCCAGGTTGACGCTGACCACCAGCCGGGCCTCGGGGAACTCCCGCCGCCAGCGTTCGGCGTCGTGGCAGGCCCGCCGCAGCACCCACTCGCCGAGCCGGACGATCAGGCCGGTCTCCTCGGCGAGGCCGATGAACCGGTCCGGGCCGATCAGGCCCAGCTCCGGGTGCTCCCAGCGGACCAGCGCCTCCACCGCGAGCATCGTGCCCTCCAGCAGCGACACGATCGGCTGGTAGTGCAGCACGAACTCGCCCCGGTCCAGCGCGGCCGGCAGCCCGGCGACCAGCGCCGACCGGGCGAGGTCGCGGGCGCTGCGCTCCGGGTCGTACACCGCCCACCGGCCGCGACCGGCCGCCTTGGCCCAGTAGAGCGTCGTGTCGGCGGCCTTCATCAGCTCCGAGGCGGTGGTCTCCGCAGCCGGGCAGTCCACGATGCCCACGCTGGCGGAGACCGCCAACTGCTGGTCGCCGAGATGCACCGGGGCGGCGACGGCGGCCAGCGCGGCCTCCGCCACGGCCACCGCGTCATCGACGTCGTCGCCGCCGTCGACCAGGATGACGAACTCGTCGCCGCCCATCCGGGCGACCAGGTGGCCGTGGTCGGCCACGCACTCGGCGAGCCGCCGGCCGATCGCCACCAGCAGCCGGTCGCCGAGGTCGTGGCCGAGGCTGTCGTTGATCGCCTTGAAGCCGTCCAGGTCGAGGAAGCACACCCCGACCCGCTGACCGGGCCCGGCGGTGTCGAAGACCCGGCCCAGCGTCTCGAAGAACAGGGTCCGGTTGGGCAGCCCGGTCAGCGGGTCGTGCAGCGCCTGGAAACGCAGCCGCTGCTGGAGTTCGTACCGCTCGGTGATGTCCTCGATCATGGCGACGGTGAACCGGGGTCGCCCGTCGTCGTACCGGATCAACGAGACGGCCAGGTCCGTCCAGACGATGCTGCCGTCCTTGCGGTGGTAGCGCTTCTCCACCCGGACCGAGTCCTGCTTGCCCTCGATCAGTTCCTGGTACAGCTCCCACATGCCGGCGGCGTCGTCGGCGTGGAACAGCTGCGCCACGTTCATCTCGCACAGCTCTTCGATCGAGTAGCCGAGCATGTCGGCGAACGCCGTGTTGACGTCGATGATCTGCCCGTCCACCCCGGCGATGCCGATCCCGATCGCCGCGCCGGTGAAGACCGCCCGGAACCGCGCCTCACTGTCACGCAGCGCCTGCTCGACCTCGTCGCGAGCCTGCCAGGCCGAGCGGGCGATGCGCTCCTGCTGGGTGAAGGTGCGGTCGCGCAGCGCGCGGGCGAACCCGGCGGCCAACCCGCCCTGCACCGCCGCGATCCGCTCGCCCAGGTCGGCCGGCCGGTCGCCGGACGCCAGGACCCGATCGGGGAAGTCGTCGCCGAGCGCGCGCAGCGACCACTCCAACGCCCGCGGCTCGGTCAGGTGCGCCTCCACCAGCGCCCGCCCGACCTCCTCGGCGGGACGGGTGCTGAACGGCTCGGCCCGCACCACCTGGGCCAGCCGGACGGTGTGCAGCAGCAGCAGCCGCTCGGTCTCGGCCGCGCTGAGCGGCACGAAACCGATGCGGCGTACGGCGCGGGCCCAGTCGGCGGCGTAGCCCTGGGCACCGCCCCGGCCGACGTCGACCCCGGCGGGGTCCGGGACGGCGGCCACTGGAATCAGCCGGCGGGCTGGTCGTACCGGGCCACGGCCCCGAAGGCGCCGAACCGCTCAGGGTGCTCATCCACGTCGGCCGGCGAGTCGGGACGCCACAGTGGCATGTGCACCACGCCCGGTTCGAGCACCGTCCAGTCGCCGAAGAAGCCGGTGACCTGCGCGCGGGATCGCAGGGTGATCTCGGTGGCCGTCCGGGCGGAGAGGCGCTGGGCGTCCAGCATCTCCTGCGGCTGGTCCTCGAAGGTCGAGTGCGAGATGACCAGGAAGCTGCCCGGCGCGGCGGCGGCCCGCAGGGTGGACAGGATTTGCTCGGGACCGTCGGCGTCCGGGATGAAGTGCACCACCCCGGCCAGCAGGATGCCCATCGGTCGACTGAAATCGATCAGCCCGAGCCGCCGGGTCTCGGCGAGGATGCGCTCCGGCTCGCGCAGGTCGGCGTGGATCACGCCGGTCAGGTCGTTGCCGGCGAGCAGCTCACGGCTGTGCGCGACGGCGACCGGGTCGATGTCGACGTAGACCACCCGGGCCTTCGGGTTGGCCGCCTGGGCCACCTCGTGCACGTTGCCCACGGTCGGAATGCCGGAGCCGATGTCGAGGAACTGGTCGATGCCGGCGTCGAGCAGCACCCGGACGGCGCGGCGCAGGAACTCCCGACCGGAGCGCATGGTGGCGGCGAGATTCGGGGTCATGCTGGCGATCTGCTCGGCCAACTGCCGGTCGACCTCGAAGTTGTGCGCCCCGCCCAGGAAGTAGTCGTACACCCGGGCCGCGCTCGGCCTGGTCAGGTCAATCTCGGTCGGCAGTGCGTCCGGCATCGGTGTGCTCCCCAGTTCGTCGCCGCGGCGCGAGGCGCCGGCGTCGACGAGCGCGCGCGACCGCCGGCCGACCCCGCGGGTCGTGTGGTGTGGACCACTCTAGGCCGCCAACTCCCACGTACGGGAGATGCATTCACGTAACTTTCCGCGCTCAGGCGGCCGACTCCAGCAGCAGCGAGATGCCCTGCCCGACGCCGATGCACATGGTGGCGAGGGCCCGGCGGCCGCCGCGACGGCGCAGCTCCAGGGCGGCGGTCAGCGCCAGCCGCGCGCCGCTGGCGCCCAGCGGATGCCCGAGCGCGATCGCGCCACCGTTCGGGTTGACGTGCTCGGCGTCGACCGGCAACCCCAGCTCGCGCAGCACCGCCACGGACTGCGCGGCGAACGCCTCGTTCAACTCGATGACGTCCACCGCGCCCAGCTCGACGCCGACCCGGTCGAGCAGCTTGCGGGTGGCCGGCACCGGACCGACTCCCATGATCCGCGGCGGTACGCCGGCCGTCGCCGCGCCGCCGATCCGGGCCAGCGGGGTGAGACCGTACCGCTGGACCGCCGCTGCACTGGCCACCAGCAGCGCGACCGCGCCGTCGTTGACGCCCGAGGAGTTGCCGGCGGTCACCGTGCCACCGTCGCGGAACGGGGTGGGCAACGCGGCCAGCTTCTCCAGCGACGTCTCCCGGGGGTGCTCGTCGACCTCGACCAGTCGGGCCTGGAGGCGACCGGCCGGCACGGACACCGGCACGATCTCCTCGGCGAACCGGCCGTCGGCCTGCGCCTTGGCGGCGCGCTGCTGCGAGCGGTACGCGAAGGCGTCCTGCTCGGCCCGGCCCACCCCGTACTCGGCGGCCACGTTCTCCGCCGTCTCCGGCATCGAGTCGACGCCCCAGCCGTCCCGCATCAGCGGGTTGACCAGCCGCCAGCCCAGGGTCGTGTCGTACATCTCCGCCGAGCGGGAGTACGCCGAGGTCGCCTTCGGCACGACGAACGGGGCCCGGCTCATGCTCTCCACCCCACCGGCGACCACCAGGTCCGTCTCGCCGGCCACGATGGACCGGGCGGCGATGGCGAGGGCGTCCAGGCCGGAGCCGCAGAGCCGGTTGACGGTGCTGCCCGGCACCTCCTCGGGCAGGCCGGCGAGCAGCGCCGCCATCCGGGCCACGTTGCGGTTGTCCTCGCCGGCCTGGTTGGCGCAGCCGAGCACGACGTCGTCGACGCGGGCCCAGTCCACCGACGGGTGCCGGGCGACCAACTCGCGGATCACGTGCGCGGCCAGGTCGTCGGGGCGGACGCCGGCCAGCGCGCCGGCGTACCGGCCGATGGGGGTACGGACACCGGCCACCAGGTATGCCACGGTCATCGCGAGTCCTTCGGGGGTGGGAAGGGCGGGGGTGCGGGCGTCCACCGGGTCGCAGGGGACTCCCCAGCCGCCAGGATATCCACGCGCACAGCGGATAGGTTGGCGGCATGGCCCGGGCCCAGTTCAGCGCAGAGACCAGCCGTGGTGGCGCTTTCGTCCGCCAGCCCAACCGCTTCACCGGTCGGGTCACCCCCGACTCGACCTCCCCGCCGGGTGGCGGCCCGGACGAGCAGGACCGCTGGCCTCTGGAGGCCGGCCGGTACCGGCTGATCTGGTGCCGCGCGTGCCCGTGGGCGCACCGGGCGAGGATCGTGCGCGGCCTGCTCGGGCTGGACGACGCGATCTCGCTGGGCACCGTCGACCCGATCCGGGACCAGCGGGGCTGGGCGTTCGCCCTCGACCCGGACGGCTTCGACCCGGTCCTCGGTGTCAGCTTCCTCTCCGAGGCGTACCTGGCCACCGACGAGGACTACACCGGCCGGGTGACCGTGCCGGCGCTCGTCGACACGCTGACCGGCCGGGTGGTCACCAACGACTACCCGCAGCTCACCCTCGACTTCTCCACCGAGTGGCGGTCGCTGCACGCGCCCGGCGCACCCGACCTGTACCCGGTCGCGCTGCGCCCGGAAATGGACGCGCTGATGGCCGAGATCCACCACGACGTCAACAACGGCGTCTACCGGTGCGGGTTCGCCACCTCGCAGGAGGCGTACGACGAGGCGTTCCGGGCGCTCTTCGCCCGACTGGACGCGCTGTCCGAACGCCTGGCCGGGCAGCGCTACCTGATGGGAGACGCGATCACCGAGGCCGACGTGCGGCTGTTCACCACGCTGGTGCGCTTCGACGCCGCGTACCACGGGCACTTCAAGTGCAACCGCAACAAGCTGACCGAGATGCCGGTGCTCTGGGCGTACGCCCGGGACCTGTTCCAGACCCCGGGCTTCGGCGAGACGGTGGACTTCGACCACATCAAGCGGCACTACTACGGCACCCACCGGGAGATCAACCCGAGCGGCATCGTGCCGCTGGGGCCCGACGAGTCCGGTTGGACGACGCCGCACGGGCGTGGCTGAGCCGGGGCGGGCCGGCACCGCGACGGCATCCGCCGCCCGCGGGGACGTCGCCCGCCGGGTCGCCGGGTCCGCCGCCGCCGGCTGCGCGGTGGCCGGCGCGGTCGCGGTGACGGTCGCGGTCGTCGCCGGTCCCGGTCCCGGTCTCACCGGGTACGTGAGCGAGGCGGGCATCGCTGGCAGCGCGCACGCCGTGACGTACCGGATCGGGGTTCTCGCCCTGGCCGGCGCGTTGCTGCTGATCGCCGCGGCGCTGCCTCCCGGGGTGCGGGTGGCACCGGCGCTGCTCGCCACCGGTGCGGTGCTCACCGCGGTGTCCGGGGCGGTGACCTGCTCCGCCGGCTGCCCACTGCCGCCGTTCGAGCGGACCACGGTGGCCGACCTGGTGCACGGGGGCGCGAGCATCGCGGCGACGGCGGCGGTGGTTCTCGCCATGATCGCGCTGGCCGTGTCCGAGCCGGCCGGGGCAATGGTCCGCCGGTTGGCGGCCGGCACGGCCGTGCTCGCCCTGCCGCTGTGCGCGACGGTCGGCTTGGCCATGCTCGTGGTCGGCCGGGGCGCCCTGGCCGGCGTGGTGGAGCGGCTGGTTCTCGGGCTCGCGGTGCTGTGGGGCCTGGCCACCGGCACGGCCCTGGCCCTGGCCCGCAGCGAACGGGGCTTGTAAGGAGCGTCACGGCCACCGTTCCTTGCAGATCGCGCTGATCGGCGTACTGTCGGCGAGCGATGACCAATGTCTGGGGCCTCACCGTTCGCCTGTATGTCGATCTCCGACTGCAGGCCAGCGGCATCTGTCCGGCGTAGCCGCCCTCCTCGCGCCTACCCCGACCAGAACAGACAATTGGACACTTCATGCCCTTCGGCCTGCGCAAAATTCCGTTCTCCGTGCAGATCCTCCTCGGCCTCGTGCTCGGCGTCGCGCTCGGCTTCCTGGCCCGCAGCAACGACCTGAGCTGGCTGACCAGCACCCTGCACACCGTCGGCTCCCTCTTCATCCAGCTCCTCAAGCTGGCCGTGCCGCCGCTGGTCTTCACCGCCATCGTGGTCAGCGTGGTCAGCCTGCGCGGCGTGGCCAACGCCGCCCGGCTCGCGCTGAAGACCCTGATGTGGTTCGGCATCACCGCACTGATCGCGGTGAGCATCGGCATCGGCCTCGGCCTGCTCGTCAACCCGGGCCGCGGCGTGAGCCTCGACCTGGGTGGAGCGACCCCGCCCAAGAACACCGGCTCCTGGACGGACTTCCTCACCGGCATCGTGCCCACCAACCCGGTCGGCGCATTCGTCGAGGGCAACGTCCTCCAGATCGTCTTCCTCGCCCTCGTGGTGGGTGCCGCGGCCCTGCTGGTCGGCGACGCGGCCGAGCCCTTCGTGGCGCTGAACCGCTCGCTGCTGGAAATCGTGCAGAAGGCCCTGTGGTGGGTCATCCGACTCGCCCCGATCGGCACCCTCGGCCTGATCGGCAACGCCGTCGCCTCGTACGGCTGGGACCTGCTGGCACCCCTCGCCAAGTTCACCACCGCCGTCTACGTCGGCTGCGCCATCGTGCTGTTCGTGGTCTACCCGCTGGTGCTGATCCTCGCCGGCCGGCTCAACCCGCTGCGCTTCTTCGCCGGCGCCTGGCCCGCGATCGAGCTGGCCTTCGTGTCCCGCTCCTCGGTGGGCACCATGCCGGTGACCCAGCGCTCCGTCGAGCGGCTCGGCGTCCCCCGCGAGTACGCCTCGTTCGCGGTGCCGTTCGGCGCCACCACGAAGATGGACGGCTGCGCCGCGATCTACCCGGCCCTCGCCGCGATCTTCGTGGCGCAGGTGTTCGGCGTGCACCTCGGCGTCACCGACTACCTGCTCATCGCGTTCGTCTCGGTGGTCGGCTCGGCGGCCACCGCCGGCCTGACCGGGGCGATCGTCATGCTCACCCTCACCCTGAGCACGCTGGGTCTGCCGCTGGCCGGCGCCGGCCTGCTGCTGGCCATCGACCCGATCCTGGACATGATCCGCACCGCCACCAACGTGGCCGGCCAGGCGCTCGTGCCGACAGTGGTCGCCGCCCGTGAGGGCACCCTCGACCGGGCCGCGTACGAGTCCGCGGGCCGCCGGGATCTGGTCGACCCGGAGCCGGTAGCCGACACCCGGCCCGAGCTCAGCCCCGTCCCTGCCTGACAGCTCACTGCACCGCGACGGGCCCCTCTTACCGGGGCCCGTCGCCGTTTCGGAGAGGATGACCTTTATGAGTTCCCTGTTCACCCCCCTGGCCCTGCGCGGGGTCACCCTGCCCAACCGGATCGCCATGGCGCCGATGTGCCAGTACTCGGCCGGACCGGACGGCCTGCCCACCGACTGGCACCTCATCCACCTCGGCACCCGCGCGGTCGGCGGGGCCGGGCTGGTGCTGACCGAGGCGACCGCCGTACTCCCCGAGGGTCGGATCACCCCGCAGGACACCGGCCTGTGGTCCGACGCGCACGTCGACGCGTGGCGGCCGATCGCCGCGTTCGTCGCCGCCCACGGTGCGGTTCCGGCCGTCCAGCTCGCGCACGCCGGTTTCAAGGCCTCCACCTACCGGCCGTGGGAGCCGGAGCGCGGCGGAGTGCCGGACGCCGAGGGCGGCTGGACGCCCGTCGCCCCCGGGTCCGAGCCGTTCACCCCCGGCTACCGGACGCCGACCAGCCTTGATGAGGCCGGCATCGCCGGTGTGGTCGAGGCGTTCGCGGCTGGTGCCGAGCGGGCCCTCGCCGCCGGTTTCGCCGCCGTGGAGATCCACGCCGCACACGGTTACCTGCTCAACGAGTTCCTGTCGCCGCTGACCAACCACCGCACCGACTCCTACGGCGGCGACCGGGCCGCCCGGATGCGGCTCACCCTGGAGGTCGCCCGCGCGGTGCGCGCCGCGGTCGGCGAGAGCGTGCCGGTGCTGACCCGGATCTCCGCCACCGACTGGGTCGAGGGCGGCTGGACCGTCGAGGACAGCGTGGTGCTCGCCGGCGAGCTGGCCGGCCTCGGCGTCGACCTCGTCGACGCCTCCTCCGGTGGCGTCAGCACCGACCAGCGCATCCCGCTGCTCGGCGCCGGCTACCAGGTGCCGCTGGCCGCCCAGATCCGTCGCGAGGCGGGCGTGCCGACCGGTGCGGTCGGCCTGATCGTCGAGCCGGAGCACGCCGAGCAGATCGTCGCCAGCGGCGAGGCCGACCTGGTGCTGCTCGGCCGGGAACTGCTGCGCGACCCGTACTGGCCGCGCCGCGCCGCCGCGAAGCTCGGCGTCGCGTACAGCGGGCCCGCCCAGTACGCCCGCGCCTGGTGATTCCCGCCGGTCGGGCGGCTGCCGTTGCCGGCAGTCGCCCGACCGTCAGCCGGCCAGGTGCGACCAGTCGCCCTCCAGCTCCCGCCAGGTGCCCTGCGCCGCCACCGCACCGGCCTGCAACACCACCACGTGGTCGGCGCGGACCAGCGCGGCACGCTTCGCGGTCGACCCGACCACTGTCACCCCGTGCGCCCGCAGCGCCCGCCACAGCGCCAGCTCGGTGGTGACGTCCAGCGCCGACGACACGTCGTCGGCGACCAGCAGTTCGGTACGCGGTGCCAGCGCCCGGGCCAGCGCCAGCCGCTGTAGCTGGCCGCCGGAGAGCCGGGTGCCCTTGTGCCCGATGAGCAGACCCAGCCCACCGCCGGCGGCGGCCAGGTCGTGGTCGAGCTGGGCGGTGCTGACCGCGCCGGCCGCGTCCACCTGGTGGCCGAGCGCGATGTTGTCGGCCACCGTGCCGGAGAGCACCCGGGGCAACTGGCCGACGTAGCCGACCTGGTTGGGGCGCAGGAACAGCTCAGGCTCGGTGACCGGGTCGCCGTTCCACGACAGCTCGCCGGTGTGGTGCACGATGCCGGCCAGCGCCCGCAGCAGCGAGGACTTGCCCGACCCGACCGGCCCCACGACCAGCACCAACTGCCCGCGCTGCACCGTCAGGTCCACGTCCCGGACGGCGAGGGTGCCGTCGGAGTGCACCACCGAGAAGCGGCGCAGCTCCAACCGGCGCAGCGGGTGCCGGGGCGGCGACGTTGGCGCGGGCGCGGTCCCGGCGGCCAGGTCGACCGCCGGCACCGCCGCCGTGTACGCGCCCACGCCCGTCATCGCCACCGTCCGGCGGGTCCACACCCGCGCCGACGGCAACTGGGAGATCAACGACGCGGTGGTCCAGGCGAACCACCGGGCCGCGCCCAGCGTGGAAACGGCCACCAGCACCGCGCCGGCCGACAGCTCGCCGCCCAGGTAGAGGGCCCACGCGCCGATCGGCAGCAGGCCACTGGCCACCGACGGCGTCGACCGCGACCACACCTGCACGGAGATCTCCCGTCGCTGCCGGTCACTGCGCAGCGCGTCCAGGACGGCGAGGTGACGCAGCACCGCCGCCGTGGCGCCGGCCAGCTTCACCGTCCGCGCCGCGGAGAGCGCCGAGACCAGGGCGGTGGCGAACGCCGCCCGCGCCGTCACGGTCGCCCGAGCCGCACGCTCCAGCTTCGGGCCGAACAGCGTCGCGGCCAGTCCGGAGACGACCATCGTGCCGAGGAAGAACAGCCCCGGTACGACGCTGCCGGTGACCGCCGTCATGGCGACCACCAGGACCAGCGCGACGGACTGGTCGAGCACGTTGTCGGCGAGTTGCACCACGCGCTCGGTGTCGCCGCCCTGCGCCACGACCTCCGCCGGGGTGTGCGAGCTGACCCGCCGCGGGCCGGTCTGGCCGTGCACCAGACGCAGGCCGATCCGCAGCATCTGCCGCACCCACCAGTGCGGGAACCAGACGTGGGTGTAGTACGGCAGCGGCAGGGTCACCAGCAGCCCGGCCACGATGCCCAGCGCCGGCAGGTACGGGTTGCCGGTCCCGTCGACCAGGTCGGCCCAGAACCACGGCAGCAGCGGGCCGTCCAGCCCGAGCAGACTGAGCCCGAGGAACAGCGCGATCGCCGCCGCGCCGTACCGGGGGTCGTTGGTGCAGAGCCGGATGATCTCCCGGAACGTGCGGGCCGGCGGGGTCGGTGGCAACGGCGGCGGCTCGGCCCGCACCGTCGGGCCTTGCCCACCCGTCACCGCCGGTGCGACCGGCCGGGTGCCGGCGGTCTCGGAGCCGCTCAACAGGTCGGCGCCAGCGGGGTCCGGGCCGGTCAGCAGGTCGGTGCCGCCGCCGGACCGGAACGCCGACGCCCCGCCGGCGTACACGGCGGCGTGGCTGGTCGCCAGCAGCTCGGCGAAGCGCGTCGACGTCTCCAGGGGGCCGGCCTCGACCACCGCGCCGTCGGCCAGCACCACCACCTCGTCGCAGCGGCGCACCGAGGAGAGCCGGTGGGCGATGACGATGCCGATCCGGTCGCGCAGCAGCCGTTCGGTGGCCCGCTGCACCCGCGCCTCGGTCACCGGGTCCAGCCGCGCGGTGGCCTCGTCCAGGATCACCACGTGCGGATCGCGCACCAGGATCCGGGCGAACGCCACCAACTGCTCCTGGCCGGCGGAGAGCACGTGCCCGGCCTCCCCCAGCCGGGTCGCCAACCCGTCGGGCAGCTCGGCGATCCAGCCGGCCAGGCCCAGCTCGTCCAACGCCCGGGCGGCGGCGTCGAGCAGCTCCGGGTCGTAGAGCGCGACGTTCTCGGCGAGCGTGCCGGCGAGGATCTCGGTGCGCTGCGGCACCAGCGCCACCCAGCGGCGCAGCTCTTCGACGTCGAGGTCACACAGGTCGGTGCCGCCGAGGAACACGGTGCCCGACGGCACGTCCACGGCCCTGGTGAGCACCTTCGCCAGGGTCGACTTGCCCGACCCGGTCCGCCCGATCAGGGCGTACGACCGGCCGCGCGCGAAGGTCAGGCTGAGTCCGCGCAGGGCCGGACCCCGCCCGCTCTCCGGGCCGCTCACCTCGTATCCGAACGTCAGGTCCCGGATGCGCAGGTCACCCTCGGCCGGACTGGCCCCGCCGACCGGCTCCTGCCGGGCCTTCTGGAGCAACTGCACCCGGGCCCACGCGCCGAGAGCCTCCTGCAGCTCGGGCACCATCCGGCTGACGTGTTCGGCGGTGGCCCCGAAGGCCAGGGCGAGCAACCAGATCGCGGTGAGCCGGGCGGCGTCGACCCGGTCGGTGGCCAGGGCCCAGGCCCCGCCGAGCACCACCACGCCGACGCCGGCCCGGATCGTCGCGGTGGCGACCGTCGCCACCCGGGCGGACAGCACCCAGACCCGGTGGCCGCGGGACAGCACGGCGGCGGCCCGCCGGGCGTACAGCCGCAGCACGTACGGCTGGGCCAGGCTGGTCCGCACGTCGTCCTGACCGTGCACCGCCTCCTCCATCACGGCGGCCAGGTCCGACCAGGCCTCCTCCTCGACCATCCGGGCGGGGCCGATCCGCGCCGTGGGCCGGCGCAGCCCCACCCCCAGCAGCACCGTGAGCAGCAGCATCGCTATCCCGGCCGGCCACCACACGGCCAGCGCCACCACCATCGACAGCAGGCCGACGCAGAGCCCCTGGGCGAGGCGCGAACCCTGGTTGCGTACCGCCGACGCCACCTGGTAGACGTCCCCGTCGATGCGGTCGAGCAGCTCGCCCACCGGCGTGGTCTCGAGGCTCGGCAGGTCCTGCCCGAGCGCGACCCGGCAGAGCCGGCGACGGACGTCCGCGGACCAGTCGGCGGTCAGCCCGGCCATCACCAGGCTCACCACGAGATCGCTGAGCACCACGGCGGCCAGCGCCACGGCCAGGACCGCGAAGGAGCTTGTCGACCGGTGTACGAGCACCGCGCCGGCGAGCGCCGACGCGCCCGCCTGACCGGCGGCGCCGAGCACGATCAGGACGGCCACGAGCGTCAGACGGCGCGGCGAGGTGCCCCACAGATCACGGAGCAGGCGCATCGGAGTTCCTCCGGACGTGGGTGGCGGAACACCCAGCGTGCCGGCAGCAGCCCCGTCGACTCAACCGATTTACCCGCCCTGAGCAGGACTTGCGGTCAGGTCTGCGCGACCCGACGCACGATGCCGAGCAGCGCCTCCTGCACGTCGGCGATGGGCCGGTCGGGCTGGAACACCAGCCAGTCCACGGCCACCACCAGGCCCACCCCGAACAGCGCCGAGGAGGCGGTGGGCACGTCCAGGTCGGCCGGCAGGTCCCCGCTGTCCACCCCGGCCCGCACGGTCTCGGCGATCACCGCGATCGCCTCGCCGCGCAACAGCCGCAACGTCTGCTGCCACTCCCGGTTGGTCCGCCACATCTCCGACAGCAGCAGTTGGGCGAAGGCCCGGTACCGGCGGATGTACTCCAGTTCGGCGCGGACCAGGGCCGCCAGCGCGGCGCGCGGCGGCTGCCCGGCGACCGCCGCCCGGAACTCGGCGGTGAGCAGGCCGATGCCGTGGCGCAACAACT
Source organism: Micromonospora sp. NPDC047557 (assembly GCF_043205095.1). Lineage (NCBI taxonomy): Bacteria > Bacillati > Actinomycetota > Actinomycetes > Micromonosporales > Micromonosporaceae > Micromonospora > Micromonospora sp. NPDC047557. The sequence continues at coordinate 458,203 of NZ_JBIDDK010000004.1, forward strand.
CCTCGAAGAGCACCGTCTTGGACTCGAAGTTGTAGTAGACCGTGCCCTTCGCGACACCGGCCCGGGCAGCGATGTCGTCCACGGTGGTCGCGGAGAAACCGCGCTCGGCGATGAGGTCCACCGCGGCGACGAAGAGCCGCTGACGCGTATCCTCCCGCCGCCTCGACCGTCCGTCCGTCACCGGCCCATCCTCACATGGTCAGCTCGGGGTGCAGCTTCGCCGGGGTGAGTCGGCGTGAGCGGCGGGCCGCGCCGGCGGTCAGGGCCAGCGCCGCCACCGCGAAGCCGAGCAGCACGAGCGCCGCCGTCACCACCGGGCCGGCCGGGCCGCCGTTGATGGTGTGCCGCAGCCCGGCCACCACGTAGCTCATCGGCAACCAGGGGTGGATCGCCTGGAAGAAGCCGGGCGAGGTCTGGACCGGGTAGGTGCCGCCCGAGGACGTGAGCTGAAGCATCAGCAGGGCCAGCGCGGCGAGCCGCCCGGCGGGGCCGAGCTGGGCGCCCAGCCACTGCATGATCGCGGTGAAGGCGAGCGAGACCAGCGCCAGCAGACCCAGCGTCGCGGCGGGGTGCACCGGGTCCAGCCCCAACACCAGTGTCACCACGGTGAAGAGCACACCGGCCTGGGCCAGCCCGACCGCCGCGGCAGGCAGAAAACCGGCCAGCGCGACCCGCCAGGCGGGTGCGCCGGACATGACGTGCCGCCGGTTGACCGGCCGCAGCAGCATGTACGTGATCATCGCGCCGACCCAGAGCGCCAGACCGAGGAAGTACGGCGCGAAGCCGACCCCGTACGAGCCGGCCGGGTGGCGGGCCGAGCGGTCCAGTGACACCGGATCGCCGAGGATGCCGGAGCGGGCGTCCGCGTCGTCGTACCCCGGAATCTTCTTCTCGCCGTCGGCCAGGCCGTCGGCGAGGTCGCCGGCCCCGCCGCCCAGCCGGGTGAGCCCGGAGGCCAACTCACCGGCGCCGCTCTCCAGCCGGATCAGGCCGTCGGCGAGCCGGTCGCCGCCGGCGCTGAGCCGGTCGAGCCCACCGTCCAGCTCGCGGGCCCCGGTGGCCAGGCGGAACAGCCCGCCGCGCAGCTGCGCGGCCCCGGTCGCCGCGTCGCCGAGACCGTCGCGCAGCTCGGCGCTGCCGTCGGCGAGGGTGCCCAGCCCGGCCGCCAGTTCGTCGACCTTGCTCCGCGCGGCGGCCACGTCGTCGGCCAGGTGCGGCGCCGCGGCGGCGATCTGCCGCGCAGTGGCGGCCACCGCGCTCATCCGCTCGCGCAGCGCGGTCAGGTCGGCCTGGTCGAGACCACCGACCACCGCCCGCGCCGCCTCGACTCCGGCCACCGCGGCCGCCCTTGCGGCGACGACGTCCGGATCGTCGGCCAACTCCGGGTGCGCGGCGACCAGGGCGTCGAGCCGATCGCGCACCACCTGGGCCTGGGTCTGGGCCTTCTGCGCACGCTGCGGCAGAGCGTCCAGACCGTCGGCGAGCGCCTGCGCCCCGTCGGCGATGGCCGTCGCCGACCGCTCGATCCGCTCGGCGTTCTCCCGCAGGACCGGCTCGATCCTCGCGGCCGCACCGTCCACCCTGCTGGCCACCGCGCGGGTCGCCGTCGCGGCCCGCGCGGTGCCGTCGGCGAGCTGCGCGGCGCCGGTCCGCAGTTGATCCAGCCCGGTGGCCAACTCGTCGGCGCCCCGCGCGCTCGCGTCCAGGCCGGCGGAGAGCCGGCCCGCCCCGGCGGCGGAGCTGTCCAACCCGTCGGCGACCTGCCCGGCACCGTCGGCCGAGCTGTCCAACCCGTCGGCGATACGACCCGCGCCCGCCTCGGAGCTGCCCAGCCCGTCGGCGAGCTGACCGGCGCCGTCGGCGGCCCGACCCGTCTCGGCCTTGGCATCGGTGAAGCCCACCAGCATCCGGGCGAAGTAACCGGACGCGGCGCTCTCCGCCGCGGCGGCCCGGATCTCGCTGAACGCCGAACGGGCGAGCAGACCCGACAGGTAGTTGGTGGCGTCGTCGTTGACCACCTTCAGCTCGCCCCGATGGGCCGGCTGGCCTGGCTCGGGGCTCGCGGCGAGCGTCGCCGAGAAGTCCGCCGGAATGGAGAACACCAGGTGGTACCGGCCGCTGCGCAACCCCGCGTCGGCGTCCTCGGCATCGGTGACCTGCCAGCCGAACACCCGGCGGTCGATCAGCTCGTCGGTCAGGTCCTGCCCGGCGTGCACCACCGACCCGTCGCTGGCCGTCGCCGGCCGGTCGGCGTTCACCAGGGCGACCGGAATCCGGTCCATCTTTCCGTACGGATCCCAGAAGGCGTAGAGGTAGAGCGCCCCGTACAGCAGCGGCACGACGGTCAGCACGGCAAGCGCGGCACGCGGCAGCCGGCCCCGGGTCATCCGGCGCAACTCGAACCAGGCCAGTCGGACAACACTCATCAGTTCACCTCGGTGTCCTGGTCGGCAGCCGCCCCGACGGCAACGGCGGTTTCGGGTGGGCCCAGTCGGTGCACGATCGACGGCGCATGCGCTTCCACCTCACGGGCGGTCACCACCACCGCGATGCCGCGGTCGGTCAGTCGACCGAGAAGGTCCCAGAGCAGGGCGCGGTCCGCACCGTCCGTACCCGCGTCGATGTCGTCGGCGAGAATCAACCCCGGCCCCGCGAGGGTGGCGAGCACCAGCCCGAGGATCTGGCGCTGCACCGGGGTCAGGTCCCGTCCTCGGCTGGCCGGATCGAGCGGGACGTCCGTGCCCAGTCCGGCGCCTTCGATCACGGCGGCGACCGCCTCCCGCCGGCCCTGCCTCGGCGACCCGCGCCGGCCAGCCGGTCGACCGCCCACCGTGCCGTACCCGAAGAACCCTCGACGGCCCGTCGACCGTCGGTCGGGCGCGCCTCGGCCTCCGCCTCCGGCTTGGTCTTCGACTTCGGCCTGGCCTTCGACTTCGGCATCGGCTTCGGCTTCGGCTTGGCCTTCGACTTCGGCTTGGCCTTCGGCTTGGCTTTCGGCTTCGGCTTGGCTTTCGGTTTCGGCTTTGTCGGCAATCTCGGCAGCCGGAAGCTCGCCTGCCGCACCGGGACGAAGGGCCGTCGGCCCGGCACGGTCAGCTCGCCGCCCGAGCAGCGACAGTCGTTCCGAGATGTGCTCGGCGACCGTCAACTCCGGGTCGGGCTCGTGCACCCCGGCCACCTGACCGAGCGCCGCGGCCGCACGGAGTTCCAACTGGCCTTCGCTCGTGGGGAAGCGGTTTGCCAGGGCGAGGAGCAGAGAGGTCCGTCCGCTACCGGGCGCCCCGACGATCGCGTGCAGCTCACCCGCCTTGACCGCAAGGTCGACACCCCGAAAGACCCACCCTCGAGAGGTACGCAGGCCAAGACCCCTCGCCTCGACCACCACGACGCCCACCCCGATCACTGTACTGACTGGTCAGTCTAAAAACATGACCCAGCATAGGCGTGGTGGTCGGGTTCGCGCCCGTCTGGGACGCGTGATCCCGGTCATCACGGTCGGGATACCAACCCGTCCCGGACCTTCCGATATCGGCGATCCGAGTCGATCACCGCCCGGACACCCCCCGTCCACCGCGCCCACCGCGCCAAATGGGCGGGATGCCCGTCTCTGGGCCGCTGGTGGACGTGTGACCGGGCCGTGATCGACACGAGATCGCTGATGTCGCGGCATCAACCCGCCCCGGACACCCCGATATCGGCGAACCCGAGTCGATCACCCCCCGGACGCGCCCCGTCCACCGCGCCCACCGCGTCGATTGGGAGGGATGTCCGTTTCCGACGGGGCCGTCGGGGCGGGATGTCGGTTTCTGGGCGGCGTGGGGGTGTGACCGGGTGCATCCGTGGGCTGGAATCGTGGCGGGCCGGGGGTCGTTACATACCCTGACGATCGCAGGACCACGGCCACCGCGCCCGGCTCGACCGGGGCGGGAATGGTCGGCCGGGCCGGGTCGTTGCAGACCCCCCGAACGAGCGTGGGCTCGCCCCGGGTCCGCTATTTGGCCCCGGTGAGGGCCCCGGGAATCCCCCCGGCCCGAGGGTCGTTACACACGGTCCCGGCGCCGCGAGCACCGCTCGCTGGCCGCCCCGGGAATCCCCCCGGCCCGAGGGTCGTTACACACGGTCCCGGCGCCACGAGCACCGCTCGCTGGCCGCCCCGGGAATCCCCCCGGCCCGACGGTCGTTACACACCGTCCCGGCGCCGCGAGCCCTCCGCTCGTAGGCCGCCGCGCCGCGAGCCCTCGGGCTCGCCGGCCCCCAAACCTTCCCCCTTTGATAGTGCAGCGCCCGACGAGGTGCTCACACCCGCGTCACCGCTTCCCCCGAACGGTGCGCTGGTGTTCCTACCCCCGAAGGAGCTACCCCCATGAACACGATCTTGCGTAAGAGCATGCTGTCCGTTGCTGGTCTCGCGTTCGCCGGTGGTG
>NZ_JBIDDK010000005.1:0-347238 GCF_043205095.1 Micromonospora sp. NPDC047557
CCCCCCCCCCCCCCCCCCCCCCCCCCCCCCCCCCCCCCCCCCCCCCCCCCCCCCCCCCCCCCCCCCCCCCCCCCCCCCCCCCCCCCCCCCCCCCGCTCCGGTGCTTGCCACTGCCGTTGAGATCAAAAACTTGGCGGGCAGGGACAGCTACGAGGGGATGGCGTTCCGGCCGCGTCACCGCACGGCAACACCGCCCGGGCCGTCGGTGACGACCTGGTGACGCGGGCTCTGGCAGGGTCGCGGCACGAGGACGGCACGGTGCGAGGGGGCGGCATGATCAGGACGATGCTACGGCTGCGAGCACGTCCCGGCTGCGCGCCCGCGCTGGGGCCGGCCTGGGAGGACGTCGCCGGACAGCTCGGCGCGCTCCCCGGCGGCCTCCGGCACGAGCTGCTGCGGGACGCGCTGGACCCGTACGGCTTCGTCGTGGTCACCGAGTGGGCCGACGAGGAGGCGCTGCGCGCCTACCGCGACGGGCCGGTGGCCGCCCGCCTGTCCGACCTGCTCCGGCCGCTGACCGAACCGGCCGGCCCGCCCGACTACCCGCCGATGGTCGAGACCGGCGACGGGACCGGCCCGGTCTACGTGGACGTGGAGCTGACCGTGCCGAGCGCCCGGCTCGCCGAGTTCCATCGCGGCTACCCCGAGGTGGTGCGGCGGATGAACGTCGTGCCGGGCTACCGGCGTGAGCAGCTGCTCCGCGAACCCGGCTCGGACGTGCACCACATCTTCGCCGAGTGGGACACCGCGGCCGAGTTCCTCGACTGGATCGGCGACCCGGCTCACGCCTCGGCGCAGGCCGGGCCGATCGCACCGTTCCTTCTCGACATCCGACGCCGCCTGTTCCACGTCGTGCCCGGTGGGGACGGCCGGCGATTCGACACCACAGGCAGGGAGGCCGACGTGCAGAGGACAACTGACGTACTGGTCGTCGGGGCGGGCCCGACCGGGCTGACCGCCGCCGTCGAGCTGGCCCGGCGCGGCATCGACTGCCGCGTGATCGACAAGCGGGCGACCCCGGCCGGGCAGGCCGACAAGGCGATCGGCGTGCACTGCCGCACCATGGAGATCTGGGAGGAGCAGGGCGTCGTGCGGGAGGCGATGGACGCCGGCATCTGGCTCACCGGCAACATGGTCTTCGTCAACGGCGAGCAGACCCACCGGATGAGCTGGGAGCTGCCCGGCCTGCCCTACGACCACCTCGGCCTGCCCCAGTACGAGACCGAACGCATCCTCACCGCCCGGCTGGCCACGCTCGGGGTGCGCCCGCGGCGCGGCGCCGAACTGGTGGACTTCACCCAGGACGCGGACGGCGTGACCGCCACCGTGCGCACCGCCGACGGCGCCACCGAGACCGTACGCGCGGCGTACCTGGTCGGCTGCGACGGCGCGCACAGCCGGGTCCGGGACCGGCTCGGCCTCACCTTCACCGGCGGGCTGGGCCGCTTCCCGCAGCTGTTCATGCTGGTGGACGTCGACGTGGACTGGGACATGCCCGACGGGCACCTGCTGCGCTTCCTGCACACCACCGACGGGCAGATGGACGGGATGCTGGTCTGCGTGCCACTGCGCGGCGAACACCGCTACCGCATCGCCACCCTGGCCCCACCCCGGTTCTTCGCCCGGACCGGCGGGCAGGACGCCCCGCCCGGCTTCAGCGAGGAACTCGGCGAGCCGACCCTCGACGACGTGCAGGCCGCCCTCGACCGGCTCGCCCCGCCCGGCACCCGGGCGACGAACCTGCGCTGGTCGTCGGTGTTCCGGATCAGCCACGGCATCGTCGACCGCTACCGCCACGGCCGGGTCTTCGTCGCCGGCGACGCCGCCCACCTGCACCCGCCGGCCGGCGGCCAGGGCATGAACACCGGCATCCAGGACGCCTGGAACCTGGCCTGGAAACTGGCCCTGGCGGTACGCGGGCTGGCCGCCCCCGGCCTGCTGGACAGCTACGAGGCCGAGCGGCGCCCGGAGGGCGAGGAGATCGTCGGCCGCGCGGTGCGGCTGGCCGGCACCGAGGAACTGGACCGGGCCGACCTGGAACGGCAGTTCCTCCAGGAGATGTCCCTGCTGCTCAGCTACACCGGCAGCCCGCTGGTCGGGGAGACCGTCTCCGACCCGGCCGGGCTCGGTGACGCGCCCCGTCCCGGCGACCGCGCGCCGGACGTCGAAGGTCTGCGCCGGCGCGGCGTCGGGCATCCGCTGCGGCTGCGGGACCTGACCCGGGGCACCCGGCACACGCTGCTGCTCTACGCCGACGCCACGGCCGGCACGACGGAGCTGGCCGGGTTCGCCGACCTGTGCGCCGACGCGCGGCGGCAGGCCGGCGGGGAGCTCGACGCGTACCTGCTGCTCGACCCGGACGTCGCCGAGCCGCGCCTGGCCGACCCGCCGGTGCTGCGCGACGGCGACCGCCGGTTCCGCGCCGGGTACGGCCTGGCCGGCACCGGGCTCTACCTGATCCGTCCGGACGGGCACGTCGGCTTCCGCGGCACCCCGGTCGACGCCGACGCGCTGCGCAAGCACCTGCACCTGGTCTTCGGCGGCGCGCGGTGAGCCGGGTGCGCACGGTCCTGGCGATGCGGACCCGGCAGGGGTGCGAGGAGCGCTTCGAGGCGGAGTGGCGCGCCGCCGCCGAGGAGATCCGCACCCTGGACGGCTGCCTGCACCAGGACCTGGTCCGCGACGCCGACGACCCGAGCAGCTATCTGGTCATCAGCGACTGGGCGGACCGGGAGCGGCTGGACGCCTTCGGCCGCAGCGCGCACCGGGACCGGCTGCTGCGCGTGGTCCGGGAGCTGCGCGAGTCCGCCGAACGACACACCTACCAGGTGCTGCACAGTGTGAACAGCGAGCCGGGGGAGGCCCGATGACCGACGACGTGGTGCCGGCGAGCGAGCTGTACACGGAGGCGTTCGCGGCCGATCCCTATCCCACCTTCGCCCGACTGCGTGCCGAGCGGCCGGTCTGCCCGGTCGGCTCGCCCCGGTTCGACTCGTGGCTGATCACCCGCTTCGACGACGCGCGCACGGCGCTGACCGACCCGCGGCTGTCCAAGGACCTCTACGGGCCCGACCAGCACTACCTGCGGATCTTCGGCCCGAACTCGGAGGGCCTGAACCGCAACATGCTCAACTCCGACCCGCCCGAGCACACCCGCCTGCGCCGGGTGGTGTCGCAGGCGTTCGCGCCGCGGCGGATCGAGGCGTTGCGGCCCCGGGTGGCCGCGATCATCGACCAGCTGATCGACAAGATGCTGCCGCAGGGCGAGGCGGACCTGATGCGGGACTTCGCCATCCCGCTGCCGATGACGGTCATCTGTGAGCTGCTCGGCGTGCCGCCGGCCGACCACGACCGGGTGCTCGACTGGACCCAGGTGATCCGCACCTCCGGCTCGACCAGCCGACCCCCGGCCGAGGAACGGGCGGCGGTGCAGGAGGCCCAGCTGCAGCTGCACCACTACCTGGCCGACCTGGTCCGGGCCAAGCGCGACGACCCGGCCGACGACATCATCGGCGCGCTGGTGGACGCAGTCGACCGGGACCGCACGTTGTCCGAGGCGGAGCTGGTCACCACCACGTTCCTGCTGCTGTTCGCCGGCCACCAGACCACCGCCGACTTCCTCGGCAATGCGGTGCTGGCGCTGCTCACCCACCCGGAGCAGTGGGAGCTGCTGCGGACCACGCCGAGGCTGCTGCCGACCGCGATCGAGGAGCTGCTGCGGTTCGACGGCCCGCTGCCGGTGGCCAGCCCGCGCATCGCCACCGAGGACATCGAATACCAGGGGGTACGCATCCCGCGCGGCGCGATCGTCGGGGTGGCGATCAACGCGGCGAACCACGACCCCGCCCACTTCACCGACCCCGACCGGCTCGACCTGCGCCGGGTCCGGGGCCCGCACCTCGGCTTCGGCCACGGCGTGCACTACTGCCTGGGCGTCTCGCTGGCCCGGATGGAGGCGCTGCTCGCGCTCTCCGCGCTGCTGCGCCGGCTGCCCGGGCTGCGGCTCGCCGTCCCGCTCGCCGAGGTGCGCCGGCTGCCCGCCGCCTCGCCCTTCCGCGGCCTGCTGGAACTGCCGGTCACCTTCACCGTCTAGCCCGCCTACCCAGCCAAGGAGCACGTCATGGTCTTCCGGAACGTGATCGTCTGCCACATGGTCCCCGGCAGCGACGAGATCGTCGGCAACGTCTTCGGCCACTACGACCAGGCCACCCGGCCCCAGGATCTCGGCGTCATCGGCCGGTACCTGCTGTCGCACCACGACCTCTACCTGCACGTGATCGAGCGCGAGCAGGACCCGAGGATCTCCGGGCAGACACGCGGGCTGCCCGCCTTCCAGAAGATCGCCGAGGAGATCGGCCCGTACGTGACGCCGTACCCGCGCTACTGGAAGAACCCGTCGGACTCGGTGGCCAAGGAGTTCTACCACTGGGCGCCGGAGGGCGAGCCGCCCGAGGACACCACGCTCACCGTGATCGTGGGGCGGATCAAGCCGGGCGCCGAGCCGGACGTGGCCCGGGTGTTCGGCGAGTCGGACGCCGGGTCGCTCCCGACCGACCTGGGTGTCACCGGACGCTGGCTCTACTCCATCGACGATGTCTACGTGCACCTGCTGGAGCAGGAGTCGTCGGCGGCCGAGGCGACCCGGAACCAGCACGCCGAGAAGCCGGCCTTCGGCAAGGTGATGCAGGATCTCGGCCCCTACGTGGAGCCGTACCGGCCGGACCTCTGCCACGGCCCGCAGGACCAGGTCGCGACCGTCTTCTACCGTTGGCGCGCGCAGGACTGAGCCCGCGCCGAAACCACTATTCGTCGCACCCCGTGCGCCAGGCTGAAGCCGAGGCGTACGGGGTTGTGACGGGTGCCGACGAAGCAGATCAACCCAGCACGTCCGGTGCGGCGCTGGACCTGGCCGGGTGAGTCGGGCTTCGGAGGCGGCGGCGTCGTCCATCGCGACCAGTTCGGCGCCATAGGTCGAGGCGACGACCGCGGCGATCTGTTCGCCGTACGCAGTCGGTTCCGTCAGCAGTAGCGACGTATCTCAAGGGATGTGCGGCTTGCCGGGAACAGCGCGCCGCTCTTCGTGGTAGCTCGCTGGGCGTCGCGCAGGCTGACCGTGGGTTGCTCAGAGGCCGCTGACCCAGTGCGGCAGGCCGCACGGACACGCGAATCGGCGGTGACCGTCCGGGTGAGGGTCACCGCCGATTGCGTGGTCGAACCGGTCAGATGGCCGAGCAGGCGGTGTCCAGCTCCTTGATGGCGGCTTCCAGGGCCTTTTTGCTGGGCTTGGCGTCGGCGGACTTGTTGTACGCGTCGCTCAGGCCCATCATCTCGTCCTGGATCTTTTCGCTGGCGGCGGTGACTGCCTCGTTGGCGCCCATCGAGTGCGCCAGGATCGCGACCGAGCCGGCGGCCCACTGGGCGCTGACCGCGAAGTGCCCGGCTGGCGGGCCGATCTTCTCGGCCTTGGTGACCTTAGCCGCGTTGTCCTTGAGGTCCTTCTTGATGTCGGCGCAGGCCTTCACTGTGGCCGCGTCGTTGGCCGCGTCGTTGGCCGCGGTGCTGGTCGCGGTGGTGGCCGCACTAGCGGTCGGGGCGGCGCTCGAGGCCGCCGGGGACGGCGAGGTTGCGGTGCCCGCAGATTCGGGCTGCGGATCGCAGCCGGACAGCGCGATCGCCGCCGCAACGGCCGAGCCAGTCAGGACGAGTCGAGTTCGGTTCATCGATGTTTCCCCCATGATCTTCATGTTCGGCGCACGCTACCAGCCCTGGTCGGACGGGTCGGATCAATTAGTGGGCCGACGAGCACCGGGCCCTAGGTCTGGCGCTGGATGCGGGGCGCGTGGTGACTGTGGACGACGGGTGCCGCAGTGCTCGCACGTGTCGGTCCTCGGGCGGCGACGATTGGTCTGCGTCGAGAACGTCCCCGACCGGACCGGTTCCGGGCAGAGTTGGCCGAGGTGCAGTTGCACCCATGGAGTGCGGGTGCACGCCGCCGTGGCGGGCGGTGAGGCGGCATGCGCCAGACCGTCGCTGGCCGGGCCGAGTTGGGGGCGGCCCGGTTGCTGCTGGAGCGGATGGGCATCTCGCCGGCCGATCTGCTGGAGGTAGGGCCGGCGTATCGATGAGGTGGCCCCCGAAGGTCATTCGTTGGCGGCCCGGGCCTCGGGCTTGATCCAGCCGAAGGTGCGCTCCACCGCGCGCTGCCAGTTCTCCCGTTCCTCGGCCCGCACGGCGTCGTCCATCTTGGGCACCCAGCGGGCGGCGGGGTGCCAGTTGCTGCGCAGCCCCTCCAGGTCGGGCCAGTAGCCGACCGCCAGCCCGGCGGCGTACGCCGCGCCGAGGGATACTGTCTCGGCGACCATCGGGCGCACCACCGGCACCGCGACCACGTCGGCGACGAACTGCATCAGCAGGTTGTTGGCGGTCATCCCGCCGTCCACCCGCAGCGCCGTCAACTCCAGGCCGGAGTCGGCGTTCATCGCGTCGACCACCTCCCGGGTCTGCCAGCCGGTGGCCTCCAGCACCGCGCGGGCCAGGTGCCCCTTGGTGATGTACGAGGTGAGCCCGACGATCACGCCGCGCGCCTCGCTGCGCCAGTGCGGCGCGAACAGCCCGGAGAAGGCCGGCACGATGTAACAGCCGCCGTTGTCGTCCACCGTGCGGGCGAGGGTTTCGATCTCCGGCGCCGAACTGATCAGCTCCAGCCGGTCGCGGAACCACTGCACCAGGGACCCGGTGATCGCGATGGAGCCTTCGAGGGCGTAGACGGCCGGCTGGCCGCCGATCTGGTAGCCGACGGTGGTGAGCAGACCGTGGCCGGAGTGCACCGGCTCCGTGCCGGTGTTGAGCAGCAGAAAGCTGCCCGTGCCGTAGGTGCACTTGGCGTCGCCCGGCGCGAAGCAGGTCTGGCCGAACAGGGCGGCCTGCTGGTCGCCGAGCGCCGCTGCGATCCGCACGCCGGGCAGGACGGCGGTCGCGGTGCCGTACACCTCTGACGAGGAGCGGATCTCGGGCAGCATGGCGGCCGGGATGCCGAAGAAGGCCAGCGAGTCCGGGTGCCAGCCGAGCGCGCGAAGGTCCATCAGCATGGTCCGGCTGGCGTTGGTGACGTCGGTCAGGTGCAGACCGCCGTCCGGGCCGCCGGTGAGGTTCCAGATCAGCCAGCTCTCCATCGTCCCGAAGAGCACCTCGCCGCGCTCGGCCCGCTCGTACAGCCCGGGCGTGTGGTCGAGCAGCCAGCGCAGCTTGGGGCCGGAGAAGTACGTGGCCAGCGGCAGCCCACAGTGTTGCCGGAGGTCCTCGGCGCCGGGCGCCCGGGCCAGCGTCTCCACCAGTGTGTCGGTGCGGGTGTCCTGCCAGATGATCGCCGGCGCCACCGGGACGCCGGTTCGCCGGTCCCACACCACGGTGCTCTCCCGCTGGTTGGCGATGCCGATCGCGGCGACCTGGCCCGCGACGATGCCGGCCTGGGCGAGGGCCCTGGGCACCACCTTGCCGACGTTGCGCCAGATCTCCAGCGCGTCGTGTTCCACCCAGCCGGGCCGGGGGAAGTGCTGCTGGTGCTCCCGCTGCGCCACGGAGACGAGGTTGCCCCGGCGGTCGAACACGATGCAGCGGGTCGAGGTGGTGCCCTGGTCGATGGAGACGACGTAGCTGTCAGTCATTCCTCGTCCTCTCAGGCGCAAAGGCGGGGCAGGGTGGACGGATCACCAGCGCGCCGCGCCGAGATCCCGGGACACCGCGCGTGCGGCGTCGCGGACGTACGCGACGAGCGTCGGGCGGGGGTGGCGCTGCGCGTCGCAGACGCGGTCGACCGGGCCGGAGAGCCCGATCGCGCCCACGACGAGGCCGCCGTAGCCGCGGATGGGCGCAGCGATACCGGCCTCGCCGAGGGTCATCTCCTCGATCTCGGCGCCCCAGCCGGTGTCCCGGATCGCGGTCAGCGCCCGGCTGAGGGTCCGGGCGGTGACCAGGGTGCGCCGGGTGTACGGCTCGGGTTCGCCCTGCATGACCGCGTTGGCGGCGCCGACGTCGTAGGCGAGCAGGACCTTGCCGAGGGCGGTGGCGTGTGGGGGCAGCAGGGACCCGACGTCGAGGGTCTGCAGGGTGTCGTCGGGCCGGAAGACGTGGTGGACCACCAGCACCTTGCCGTCCAACAGGGTGCCGATGCGGACGGCCTCGCCGCTGCGCGCGGCCAGCGGGTCGGCCCAGTTGATGGAGCGTGAGCGCAGTTCGTTGACGTCGAGGTAGCTGGTGCCCAGGTGCAGCAGGGCCGCCCCGAGCTGGTACTTGCCGGAGGTCTTGTCCTGCTCCACGAAGCCGACGTCCTGGAGCGTGCGGACGATGCCGTGCGCGGTGCCTTTGGCCAGGTCGAGGGAGCGGGCGATCTCCCCGATGCCGAGGCGGCCGGAGCTGCTGGCCAGCAGGCGGAGGATCGCCGCGGCCCGCGCGATGGACTGCACCTGACCCGGCATGGGGCGGAATGCTAATCGCGTTTCGGCGGCCGCAACAGTGTTCGGCATTGTCGACCGGGGTTCGTTGACCCGGCCCCGAGGGTTTCCTACGGTTCACCGCACAGTGACGTGACTGCACCACGGCGTCACCGACCGGCCCTCCACTTCCCCCGAGGGGAGGGCTGCCACCCCCACCGTTTCTGGAGGTAAGATGGCGCAACGGTTGAAAGCGCCCGGGCTCCTTGGCGAGTTGGCCGCCGAGTTCGCCGGCACCGCGATTCTCATCCTGTTCGGCGTGGGCGTGGTCGCCCAGGTGGCCGCGTCGGGTACCGGCGAGTTCGACAGCATCGCCTGGGCCTGGGGCCTCGGCGTCACGCTCGGCGTGTACGTGGCGGGCCGCATCAGCGGCGCGCACCTCAACCCCGCGGTCACCGTCGCCCTGGCGGTCTTCAAGGGCTTCTCCTGGCGCAAGGTGATGCCGTACGCCCTGGCCCAGACCGCCGGCGCGTTCGTCGCGGCCCTGATCATCCGCTGGAACTACAGCGAGGTGCTGTCCCGGTTCGACCCAGGCCTGACCAGCAAGAGTCAGGGCGTCTTCTCCACCCTGCCCGGTGCCGGCGTGAGCGAGTGGGGCGCGCTGCGTGACCAGATCATCGGCACGGCCATCCTGCTGTTCCTCGTCCTGGCCGTCACCGACGCGCGTAACTCGCTGCCCGCCGGCAACCTCGCCCCGCTGATCGTCGGTCTGATCGTGGTGGCGATCGGCATGGCCTTCGCCGCCAATGCCGGCTACGCCATCAACCCCGCCCGCGACTTCGGCCCCCGCCTCGCCTCGTTCCTGACCGGTTACGAAACGGCCTTCCAGGACACCAGCGGTTATCCGTACTTCTGGGTGCCGATCGTCGGGCCGCTCGTCGGTGGCGTCATCGGCGCCGGCCTCTACGAGCTGATCATCGGCCGCTTCCTGCCCAGCGAGGACGAGTTGGAGCCGGGCGCCCTGGCCACCGAGAAGGCCTCGGCCGAGGACGAGCTCGCCCGCATCTGACATCGCCGACCAGAATCCTTACGACGGACACAGAAGGAGACACCCGAATGGCTGACTTCGTCGGCGCGGTCGACCAGGGCACCACCAGCACCCGCTTCATGATCTTCGACCACGGCGGCAACGAGGTCGGCCGCCACCAGCTCGAACACCAGCAGATCCTGCCGCAGGCCGGCTGGGTGGAGCACAACCCACTCGAGATCTGGGAGCGAACCCAGACGGTCATCCAGACCGCGATGAACGCCCGTGGCCTGACCGCCTCCGATCTGGCCTCGCTCGGCATCACCAACCAGCGCGAGACCACCGTGGTGTGGAACCGTCGGACCGGCCGGCCCTACTACAACGCCATCGTCTGGCAGGACACCCGTACCGACCGCATCGCCTCGGCCCTGGAACGCGAAGGCAAGGGTGACGTCATCCGACGCAAGGCCGGCCTGCCTCCGGCGACGTACTTCTCCGGCGGGAAGATCCAGTGGATCCTCGAGAACGTCGACGGGGTCCGGGAGGCCGCCGAGCGCGGCGAGGCCGTCTTCGGTAACACCGACACCTGGCTGCTGTGGAACCTCACCGGCGGCGTCGAGGACGGGGTGCACGTCACCGACCCGACCAACGCCAGTCGCACCATGCTGATGAACCTGGAGACGCTGGACTGGGACGACGAGCTGCTGTCCTTCTTCGACATCCCCCGCGCCATGCTGCCGGAGATCCGGCCGTCGTCCGACCCCCGCTCGTACGGCAGCACCCGGCAGCACGGCCCGTTCGCCGGCCGGGTCCCGATCACCGGCGACCTGGGCGACCAGCAGGCCGCCACGGTCGGGCAGGTCTGCTTCGCCCCGGGTGAGGCGAAGAACACCTACGGCACGGGCAACTTCATGCTCCTCAACACCGGCACGGAGATCGTGCGGTCGAAGGCCGGGCTGCTCACCACGGTGTGCTATCAGTTCGGCAACGACGCCCCGGTGTACGCGCTCGAAGGCTCGATCGCGGTCACCGGCTCGGCCGTGCAGTGGCTGCGCGACCAGCTCAAGATCATCAGTACCGCCGCGCAGAGCGAGATCCTGGCCCGCCAGGTGGAGGACAACGGCGGGGTGTACTTCGTGCCCGCGTTCTCCGGCCTGTTCGCACCGTACTGGCGCTCCGACGCCCGTGGCGCGATCGTCGGCCTCTCCCGCTTCAACACCGACGCCCACATCGCCCGGGCAACTCTCGAGTCCATCTGCTACCAGAGCCGGGACGTGGCCGACGCCATGGAGCAGGACTCCGGGGTGCACCTGGAGTGCCTCAAGGTCGACGGCGGCGTCACCGTCAACGACCTGTGCATGCAGATGCAGGCGGACATCCTCGGCGTGCCGGTCAGCCGGCCGGTGGTCGCCGAGACCACCGCCCTCGGCGCGGCGTACGCCGCCGGCCTCGCCGTCGGCTTCTGGAAGAACACCGACGAGCTGCGCGAGAACTGGAACGAGAGCCGGCGCTGGCAGCCGGGCTGGTCGCCGGAGCAGCGCGAGAACGGCTACGGCCGGTGGAAGAAGGCGGTCCAGCGCACCCTCGACTGGGTCGACGTCGACTGACGCCCCACCCCCCTCAAGGATCCGGGCGGCCGGCGCCCGTCGCCGGCCGCCCCCACCCTCCTCAGGAGAGAGAAGACCGATGCTTTCCGCGACACTGTCACCGGCCGCCCGCGAGCGGTCCCTGGCCGCCCTCGGCAGCGGCCAGGAACTGGACGTCCTGGTGATCGGCGGCGGCGTCACCGGCGCCGGCTGCGCTCTCGACGCCGTCACCCGGGGTCTGTCGGTCGGGCTCATCGAGGCCGGCGACTGGGCCAGCGGCACGTCGAGCCGGTCCAGCAAGCTCATCCATGGTGGCCTGCGCTACCTGGAGATGCTCGACTTCGGGCTGGTCCGCGAGGCCCTGCGCGAGCGGGGCCTGCTCCTGCAGCGGCTCGCCCCCCACCTGGTCCGCCCGGTGCCGTTCCTCTACCCGCTGCGCCACCGGGGCTGGGAACGGTTGTACGCCGGCGCCGGCGTGCTGCTCTACGACACGATGAGCCTGTCCAGTCGCCATGCGCGCGGCGTGCCGGCCCACCGGCACCTGAGCCGCCGCGGGGCGCTGCGCGCCTGCCCGTCGCTGCGGCCCGAGTCGCTGGTCGGCGCTCTGCAGTACTACGACGCCCAGGTCGACGATGCCCGGCTGGTGACCTTCCTCGTCCGCACCGCCGCCGCGCACGGGGCGCACCCGCTGTCGCGGGCCCGCGTCGTGGGTTTCCTGCGCGAGGGCGCCCGGGTCACCGGCGCGCGCGTGCACGACCTGGAGACCGACCGGGTGTTCGAGGTGCGCGCCCGGCAGGTCATCAACGCCACGGGGGTGTGGACCGACGACACCCAGGCCCTCGTCGGCGAGCGGGGCCAGTTCCAGGTGCGCGCCTCCAAGGGCATCCACCTCGTGGTGCCGCGCGACCGGATCCGGTCCAGCACCGGCCTGATCCTGCGCACCGAGTCCAGCGTGCTGTTCGTGATCCCGTGGGGTCGGCACTGGCTGGTCGGCACCACCGACACCGACTGGGACCTGGACAAGGCGCATCCGGCGGCGACCAGCCGGGACATCGACTACCTGCTGGAGCGCGTCAATGCGGTGCTGGCCACCCCGCTGACCCGCGACGACGTCGAGGGCGTGTACGCCGGCCTGCGCCCGCTGCTGTCCGGAGAGTCCGACGCGACCGCCAAGCTGTCGCGGGAGCACACCGTGGTCAGTCCGGCGCCCGGACTCGTGGTGGTGGCCGGCGGCAAGTACACGACGTACCGGGTGATGGCGCGCGACGCGGTCGACGAGGCGGTGCGCGGCCTCGGCGGCGCGGTGGCCGCCTCGTGCACCGACCGGGTACCCCTGCTGGGGGCGGAGGGCTACGTCGCCCGGTGGAACCAGCGCCGCCGGCTGGCGCAGCAGTCCGGCTTGCACACCGAGCGCGTGGAGCACCTGCTGCGGCGCTACGGCGCCGCCGTCGACGAGGTGCTGGCGCTGCTGCGGGAGGACCCCACGCTCGGCGTGCCGCTCGACGGCGCGGAGGACTACCTGCGGGTGGAGGTCGTCTACGCGGCGTCCGCCGAGGGGGCGCTGCACCTGGAGGACGTGCTGACCCGGCGTACCCACATCTCGATCGAGAGCTTCGACCGGGGCCTGATGGCCGCCCGGCCGGCGGCGATGCTGATGGCGCCGGTCCTTGGCTGGGACGACGAGCGGATCGACCGGGAGGTGGCGCACTACGTCGCGCGGGTCCGGGCCGAGCGGGCCGCGCACGAGCAGCCCGACGACGCGGCGGCCGACGCCTTCCGGCTGGACGCGCCCGACGTGGTGCCGGCAGCTACCGTGGCGGCCTGAGCGGGCTCCGGCGGTGTGCCCGGCATGCCGCCGGAGCCGGTGGGCAGTGTCGGCGCTACAGCGTGCCGCTCCCGCTTCCCGGCGAAGTCCTCACCCGGGCCGCGCAGACCTGCACGACGGCCGCGCACCGGCTGCTCCTGGCACTCGTCTTGTTCTCCGCCGGTCGAATGCGCGCCGACGCGCCCTGAGTGTCGGCGGCTTCACCGATCAGAAATCCTCCGCCACGTCGTCGGTTCTGTTGGGACTCACGCACCGGTGGAAGGATTGCTGACCATGGCCGACGCCAGACCGCTAAGAGCCACCGAGGCCGCGTTCATCGCGGCGGTCCACTCAGGCGATACGGCGCGGTTTGCACTCCTCACGGAGCGCCACCGGCGTGAGCTTCAGGTGCACTGTTACCGGATGCTCGCGAACTACGAGGACGCCCAGGACATGACGCAGGAGACGTTCCTGCGAGCGTGGAAGAAGCGGGAGTCGTTCAGGGGCCACGCGGCCCTGCGGACCTGGCTGTACCGGATCGCGACGAACGCCTGCCTCGACTTCCTCGAGAAGCGCAACGACCGCACGCCCGTACCGTTCGAGCTGCCCGACCCCGACTCCGAGGTGCCGTATCTGCAGCCGTACCCCGACCGGATGCTCCCCGAGGACCCGCAGGAATCGGTGGTGGCGCGGGAGACGATCGAGCTGGCGTTCATCATCGCCGTCCAGCACCTGCCGCCGCGGCAGCGGGCGGTGTTCATCCTGCGCGACGTCCTCGGCTGGCCGGCGTCGAAAGCCGCCGACGCCCTTGAGCTGACAGTCGCATCGGTGACCAGCGCACTGCAGCGGGCCCGTGTGACGATGCGCGAGCAGCTGCCCGACCGCCGTCTCGACTGGCGGAGCCCCGCCACCCACGAGCTGTCGAATGACGAGCGCGGCGCGGTGAAGTCGTACATCGAGGCCCATGAGCGCAACGACCTCGACGGGCTGACGTCCCTACTGCGCGACGACCTGCGTTTCGCGATGCTGCCCGATCCGGGCACCGTGACCACGACGGCCAGGGAAGCGGTGGAGGGCTGGGTTTCCCATGGGCTCTTCCAACGCGGCTACGACGACTGGCGCGGTATCACCACGACGATCAACCGCATGCCTGCCGCCGCGCTGTACCTCCGCACCCCCGACGACCCGCAGTACCGGCTGTTCACCATCGCGGTCCTGCACATCGTCGACGGGAGGATCGCCGAGCTCACCGGATTCGACGCCACCGACAAACCATGGCTGGGCCTGCCTCCGACACTGTGATCAGGCGAGTCCGGCCTGTGCTCATCGCCTCGTCTCGTATCTGGTCAGTAGCACGCCGCCGGGAAACGGCCGCGTCTCCACCAGGTGGAGGTTCACCCAGCTGTCCAGGGCCGTGAAGAACGGCGTGCCGCCGCCCAGCAAGGCCGGTGCGGTGACCAGCACGTACTCGTCGATCAGCCCGGCACGCATGGCCGCTGCGGCAAGTGTGGCGCCGCCGATGTCCATGGGGCCGCCGTCTTCGGCCTTGAGCCGGGTGATCTCGGTGACCGCGTCGTCGGTGACCAGGCGGGTGTTCCAGTCGACCGTGCGGGTCGTCGAGGAGAACACCACCTTCGGCATGTCCCGCCAGCGGCGGGCGTACTCGATCTCCGCCGGTGTCGCGCCGGGCTGCTGGTCGGCGGTCGGCCAGTGGGAGCTCATCGCCTCCCACAATTTGCGCCCGTACAGCGCCAGGCCGGTCGCCCCCACCCGGTCGGACCACCACTGGAACAGCTCGTCGCTCGGTACGCTCCAGCCGAGGTCATCGCCGGGCGCGGCGACATAGCCGTCCAGGCTCACGTTCATCGCGAAGATCAGTTTCCGCCTCGTGCCAACCTCCCGTAGGTCCATTTCGTACGTACCGACGGGCGCGGCGCGAAAACCTCATCGGTGCGCGATCGGCGCCCGCAGGTAGGCCCTCGCGTCCCGGAGGGTCAGCAGCCGCATCCGGTGCTACCGCAGCCGCATCCGGCTCCAGCGGTGGCACGCTGGGCCGAGCGACGGCGGTGCAGCCACCACATGCCCAGCGCCAGAGCCACCAGGCCGGCGGCGACGGCGAACAGCGTCTTCTCCAGGATCGCGGCGCCCGCGCCGGTGAGTACCCCGGCGGCGATCAGCAGCGGCAACGCGCAGCAGGCTGCGCAGGCGAGTACGGCAAGTCCGCCGGCAACCTTGCTGCGCCCCGGCGGCGCGTTGTCGATCTCCCCGGGGGCTGGGTTCAGGATGCGGGTCGGCGACGGGACGGGCTGGCTCATTCGCGTTCTCCGGAGGGTCGAGTGGTGCCGATGGTCAGATACGGGATCGGGCAGTCCGTGCAGGTGCAGTTGGTGAGGCTGTCGCAGCGCGCGTCGACGACTTCGGTGAGCGTGGCGCGGATCGCGGTCAGGTCGGCGATCTTCAGGTCGATCTCGGCGATCTTGTCGATGGCGCGTTGCCGCAGATCCGTGCTCGGGTGCCGGTGGCGGCCCGCGTCAAGGAGTTCGGCGACCTCGTCGAGGGTGAATCCGAGTCGCTGCGCTGCCTTGATCACGTTGAGCAGGGCGACCGTGTCGGCTGGGTAGAGGCGGTGCCCGCCGTTCGTCCGTGACGGTTCGGCGAGCAGGCCGCGGCGCTCGTAGTAGCGCAGCGTCTGGATGTTGACGCCGGCCTGCTCGGCGACCTCGCCGGTGCGCAGCCCGTCCATCACGACGCCCGTGCCGTCGACCGGGTACCGGCGAAGGGCAACCCAGCCTGGGCCCAGTCGGCCTTGCCGCCGTCGTAGACGCGTACGTCGGTGTAGCCGATCCGCTCGAACGCCGCGTCACAACTGATCCGCTGCACGACGCTCCTCTCGGCTCGCGGTGCGGGCGGCAGCGTCACGGGCGCGGTCCGCAAGAGAGGCCAGAACCTCGCCATGCTGGGGCGGCACCGCGACGTCCAGGGTCACGGCCTCCCCGTCGCCGATCAGCTCGACTGCGACGGTGAAGTCGAAGAACGAGCAGCATTCCGTCTCGCGAGCGGCAAGGTCACGCACCGTGGCCGCCAGACCCGCCGGGCCGGCCAGATGCAGGCGCGTGCGTGTCGCGTCGAGCTGGTCCACCTCGCGCACGGCGGTGGCGAACAGTTCAGCAAACTCCGCCAGCCGCAACGGCTGTTGCGCCGTCGGTAGCGTGCAGGCGTCCGGAATCACGAAAGACATGCCGGCCTCCTCGAACCTGGGCGCCATCGGCGCCGTCCGTTCGACGGTAAGCCTGTACCTGGGTACCGGATGCAACCCCTGGGCCGACACGACCTTCGAGGCCGCTGCCGGATCGCGCCGCTATCTCCGCAAGGATGGCCACGATCGGGTCGCGTCGCAGCTCGCACACGTATCGGTTCCCCCGTTTGTTGGTCGATCCGGTGGGTCAACCGTCGTCTGTCCGTCACGTTCGGTGCGGGTGTCAGGGGTTCCCGCTCGGTGGGTGGGTACGGCGTGGTGGTACTGGTGCACCACCGCGTGCCCCTTGCCCCGGCTGATCATCCACCGGTTGACGGGCGTGGTCAGCAGGAACGCCACGACCAGCGACCCGGCCAGGGACGCCCAAAACAGCACGCTGGTCAGCCCGGCGTTCATCGCCCCGGGCACCGCGACGATGAACGCGTTGTCCAGCAGCTCCATGATCGCAATCGACACGGTGTCGGCGGCCAGGGCCACCTTCAGCGCGGTGCGGACGTCGACACCGGCTCGCAACACGCCGCGCATGGTCAGGCCGTAGCCGAACACGAAGGCCAGGGCGATCGACAGCACCACGGTGGCGGCGTTGTGCAGCCCGGCCGTGGTGCCGATGACCATGCCCAGGACCTCACCGATGGCGCACCCGGTCAGGCAATGCAGCGTCGCCGACGCCGCGACCGCCCAGCTCTCCACCACCCGCATCTGCTGCCGGTCGGCGTCCGGGCTGTGCTGGTTGTGGCCCTCGTGCCCATGCCCACCGTGGCCGCCCGAGCCCGGAGCGGCAGCCGCCGTGGGGCTCTGAACGTGGCTGCTGTGATCCATGTCCGACCTCCTTCACTCGCCCACAGAGTACCCCCGGGGGGTATTGGTGCCAAGGGTCGAGTAGCAGCGTGCCCCCGTGCTGCCTGTCGCGCTGACCCGCCGCGACGACGACGGACCGCCAGCCCTCAACGGCCGTCAGGCCTTCAGTCATCGGGAGTGCGTCTTATCTGTCGAGGGCGGGGCCACGTGGTACGACTGCTTCAACGACAAGCCGACGAAGCAGGCGGGCCGGTGACGACGAACAGAGTGGCCAACCTGCTGCGCGGGCGTGAGAGTCCGCAGCGGCCGACCTTCCTGGAACTGTTCTTCGATCTCGTGTACGTCTTCGCGCTCACCCGGATCGTGCACGAGTTGGTGCTGGACTACACCAGGGGTCACGTCGCCGAGACGTTGACCACCACCCTTTCGGAAAACGGCGAGACTCTGCTGCTGCTATTGGCCGTCTGGTGGATCTGGACCCAGACGGCATGGATGACCAGCAGATTCGATCCGTTCCGGCCGGAGATCCAGTTCCTTGTCCTCGCGACGATGTTCGGGAGTCTGCTCCTGGCGGTCGCGATATCCGGGGCTCTCGCCGAGACCGGCCTTCTCTTCGCGAGCACGTACGTCGCGATCCAGGTGGGCCGCACCCTCTTCTTCGCGGTTACCTTGCGGGGCCACGATCTGCGCCGCGTCAACATGCTGGCGCTCGTCTGGTTCGGCGTGTCGGCCGTGCCGTGGCTCATCGGAGCCTTCGAACCCGAGTTGACGCGCAATTCGCTGTGGGCGCTGGCCCTGGCGATCGACTACCTGGGGGGCAGACTCGGCTGGCCGGTACCGGGGCTGGGCCGCTCGCGGGTGTCCCCGTGGGCCGTCGCCGGCGAGCACCTGGCCGAACGCTACTGGCAGCTCGTCATCGTCGCCCTTGGTGAGACGATCCTGACCTCCGGCTCGAGTCTTCTACGTGGTCCGATCGTGGATGAACGAATATTGGGTCTTACATTGTCGTTCCTCACCACGGTGTTGCTGTGGAGGATCTACTTCTATCGAGCCGGCCAGATCTTGGGCGAGGCCGTCGCGGTATCCGTCGACCCAGGCCGACTCGGTCGGTCGGCCGAGCTCTGTCACCTGCTCATGGTGTCCGGCATCCTCGTGACCTCAGCCGGTTCCGAACTCGTCTTGATGGATCCATCCGGACACGCCAAACCCGCCTGGGTCGGCGCCATCCTCGGCGGGCCCGCGCTCTACCTCGCCGGGCGTTCACTATTCGAGCACGTGGCCTTCGCACGCGTTTCCCGGCCGCGGCCGATCGGGATCCTCGCCCTCGTGGCCATAGCGCCGCTGCTGGTCCGCCTGCCGCCACTCAGGGTCGCTGCGGCAGCTGCCGCCGTCCTGCTCGGCGTCGCGGTCGCGGACGCGATCCGAGCCCACGGACGCCCACTGGAGCAGGCCTCGCCGCCACGCTGACCGAGCAGGCCGGGGTGCCGGTGTCCTGCCAGAGGTGCGGGGAGAACGGAGGGAGCCGTCTGGCCGTCACCGCGCTCAGCCCCTGGTCATGGGATGACAATTGCCGGATGGACCAGGTGCTCAACCTGCTGGTGGCGCTGCCACCCGCCCTGGTGCTCGTCTTGGCGTTTCTCCTCCCGGCGCTGGAGGCGTCGACCTTCCTTGGCCTGGTGGTGCCGGGGGAGGTGGCCGTGCTGGTCGGCGGAGTCCTCGCCCACGACGGGAGGCTGCCGCTGTGGGCGGTGGTGGTTGTGGCGCTGGTCGGGGCGGCCCTCGGCGACCAGGTGGGTTATCTGGTTGGCCGCCGTTACGGCCGGCGGCTGCTGGACCGGGCGCCGCGCCGGTTCGTTCGATCCGGTGAGCTGCGTCGTGCGCTTGACCTGATCCGTCGGCGGGGCGCCGCCGCAGTGGTGCTCGGCCGCTGGGCGGCCGCGCTGCGGGCGCTGGTGCCGGGCCTGGCGGGCATGAGCGGCATACCGCAGCGCACGTTCACACTGGCCAACGTTACCGGCGGGGCGCTGTGGGCCGCGGCGGTGGCCGCGCTCGGTTACCTGGCTGGCGCTTCGTATCGACTGCTGGAACGGCGGCTTGGCCTGGGCGGGGAGGTGCTGCTCGCGGTTGTGGCGCTGGTGATCGCGGCACGGATCTGGGCCGGCCGGCGGGCGGCCCGCCGCGAGCGGGCCCTGCCGGAACCGACGAGGCCCACTGACGGCCGCCATCCTGGCGCTCCCGGGGAACCTCGACGCCGCCGACGCCTGCGCCGCTGAATTATTCGCCACCGGCGGGCTCGCTGCGGAGCAACGGTGGGACTTCCGTCGGCAGGGCGTCGATAACAGACGCGTTCAGGCCGTCCATTTCAAGCGTTCGCAGCGTGACACAGCATCGACCGAGGGGCGCTCGTCAACCCCGGGTCAGTTCCAGGGATCGGCGTTCGGATTCTCGCCGAGCAGCTGCGCGCTCTCCAGGCACAGGTCCTCGCCGAACAGTTGATTGCCGCGGGAGTCGGTGCCCCATGCGTCGTCGGCGGAGGCAGCGATGGCACGCCGATCCCCGCGTTGTTGACCAACACATCGAGTCCGCCCAGGCGGTCGACGGTCCGGCGGACACCGTCGGCCACCGAGCGCTCGTCCCGCACGTCCATGGCGACGCCACCGACCCGCCCGCGATCGCCGTCGATCTGCTCGGCGGCCTGGGCGCTTGATCAACGCGAAGGCGCCCTGCAGCTGCGCCCTCGAGTTGGATGCCCCACCTGTCCGTTCCGACCGCACTGACCCGTCCGGGCTGCTGGACGCGGCCGTCCCGTCCCGCGTTTGGCGGCCGGAGGCGCGGGAACACCTCGCCGATCGGGCCCAGGCGACCCGCCACGTCTGTCGTCCGGCAGCGCTGGTGATGCCGGCGAGACCCGAGAGGAGCGAGGATGAGCCCACGCAGGACAACCGTCCCGGCACGCAGATCACCCGGAGCCACCAAGGCCACCGGAGCGACGAAGATGCCGCCGAGCCGGAAGGTGGCGGCCAAGAAGGTCGCCGCTGCCACGAAGCGGGCCACCGGCGCGAGCGCAGCCAAGACGCCCGGCGAGAAGCCCACGCCGACCACGCCCCGCGTCGCCCGGAAGAAGGACGTTTCCGCCACCACGGCCTCGCCCAGCCGCAGGCCGACGGCGAAGGCGGCCGCCGCCAAGAACGCACCGCCAAAGAAGGCGCCCTCAGCGAGGGCCGCGGCGAAGAAGGCACCGGCGAAGAAGGCCGCGCCGACCCGGGCCCGTACCACGCCCGCCACCAGGGCACCGGCAAAGAAGGCGACCACCATGGAGTCGTTCGGCAACCGGCGTACGGCGCGCAAGGCCTGAGCTCTGCGAGTGTTGCAAACGCCCCTGCGGGGTTCGCCCTTTATGAAATGGTTTGCTCTGAAGGTTGCCGATTATCGACGGCACCCGCACGAGCAGATCAAGTGACAGGGGCGGACATGAAGTGGCTGATCGGTGGTGCGGCCGCGATTGCCGGGGGGATGGTTGTCCGGCGCCTGCTCGGTGGGGCTGGCCGGGGCAATGACCAGTGGCAACGGGTTCAGGCCCGGCGGCGCGGGGCGCAGTGGCACGTGGCGACGGTGAACCGACCGGCGGGTGACGTCGCCCCAGGCGGCCAGTTCCCCGAGCCGCTGGCCGGGCTTGGCGACGCCGTCGAGGTCCAGGTCCGGCCTGCCCCCGGCGGCCGGGGGACCGAGATCGCCGTACGGCTGCGCGACGGCGCCCGACTCCCTGTTGCCGCCGCGGCCCGACGGGTCACCGGCCGGGACCCTGAACAGGCGATCCGGGCTGCGCTGCGCGAGTCGAAGCAACTGATCGAAACCAGTGAGGTCCTGCACCCGGACTATCCGCCCACGACCGAGCCGACGCCGATGAACAAGCCACTGCGAATGGCCACCCAGCAGGGTCGGCGGGAGGGACGACAGTGAAGGCGCTGGTCTGGGAGGGAGCCAACGAGCTCGCGGTGCGGCAGGTGCCGGACCCGCAGATGCGTAACGAGCAGGACGTCATTGTGCGGGTCCGGCGGACTGTGACGTGTGGTTCGGACCTGCACCTGCTCGGCGGGTACATCCCGTTCATGGAACGCGGCGATGTCCTCGGGCACGAGTTCCTCGGTGAGGTCGTCGAGGTCGGTTCGCAGGTACGCAAGCACAAGGTAGGCGACCGGGTCGTCGTCTGCTCGTTCGTCTCCTGCGGCAAGTGCTGGTACTGCCAGCAACAACAGTTCTCGCTGTGCGACAACGGGAACACGAACCCGATGATCACCGAGAACGTCTGGGGCGCCGCGCCCGGAGGCTGCTACGGCTACTCGCACGCACTGGGGGGCTTCGCCGGCAGCCACGCCGAGTTCATCCGCGTCCCCTACGCCGACCAGGGCGCTTTCACCGTGCCGGACGAGGTGAGCGACGAGCGCGCGCTCTTCGCTTCCGACTCCGCGCCGACCGGTTGGATGGGCGCCGACCTCGCCGGCGTCAAACCAGGCGATGTCGTGGCGGTCTGGGGCGCCGGTGCGGTCGGGCAGATGGCGGCTCGGGCGTCCGTGCTGCTCGGTGCCGATCGGGTGATCGTGATCGACCGACTCGACAACCGGCTCCAGATGGCCCAGACACATCTCGGCGTCGAGACGCTGAACTACGAGCGGCAGGACGTCAGCGGCGAATTGCTGGAGCGCAGTGGCGGTCGAGGGCCGGACGTGTGCATCGAGGCAGTGGGAATGGAGTCGCACAGCAGCGGTCCGCAATTCTTGTACGACCAGGTCAAGCAGCAGCTGCGCATCGAGTCCGACCGACCGATCGCCGCCCGGGAGGCGATCTACAACTGCCGCAAGGGCGGCAGCGTGTTCATCCTGGGCGTGTTCGCCGGCCTGGTCGACAAGTTTCCGCTCGGGGCGGTGATGAACAAGGGGCTGACGCTGCGCGGCGCACAGCAGCACGGCCAGCGCTACATTCCCATGCTGCTGGAGCGGATGGCCCGCGGCGAGCTGGTCACGGAGCACCTCGCGACACACACGATGCCGTTGGACGAAGGGCCGCGCGGCTACGAGATGTTCAAACAGAAACTCGACGGATGCGTACGGGCCGTCTTCCAGCCCACCAGCTGATTCCGCCGTCGCCAGTGCCCCGCACGCCCTAGCGCGACCTCGGGGCGCGCCCGCTCAGCTCGCGCCGCTGGGCCGCTCATTGGGCGAACCGCCGATAGTCGGTCGGCCAGGACACCCCGAAGCTCTCGGGGATGTGCCGCCACGCGCGGCCGGTGCGGACGAGGTACACGATCGCTGCCAGCACCTGCCGGTCGTCCGCGCGCCGCCGGCCGCCACCCTGCGGCCGGCGTACGACCGTGACCGGCACTACCTGCCGGAACAGTTTCCCACGGCGCATCCGGTACGAGATGGTGGACGAGTTCGGGCCTGCTCTGGTTGATCGATTTCACGCCGTCCTGGCCCGTTGTGTGACGACGATGCAGCAGAGGACGACGGTCGCGGTCAGCGGCACATCGCGCTGAGGTGCTCGCCCAGCAGCAGGACCGCCCACACCAGAGTCAGCAGCGGCTGGGCGAGTTGAAGCTGACTCGCTCGCGCTACCCCGATGAGGCCCATGCCGCGATACCAGACCACGAACCCGCCGAACTGCGAGATGGTGAACGCGATGATCAGCACCCCGAGCGCGGCGAACACCGTTCCGCTCGCGAGTGGTGATGTCCGGACCAGGGGGAGAGCGCTCAGGTCGAGCCCCAGGGCGGGGCAGAGACCACGTCGTCATCCGGAAGGCCGGTCACCACCCCTGCGCGGAGTCGTGACGTGTGGGGTCCGGTCCCCGGTCCACGCCGCTTCGAGGATCGCGGTCAGGCTCG
Organism: Micromonospora sp. NPDC047557; assembly: GCF_043205095.1. NCBI lineage: Bacteria > Bacillati > Actinomycetota > Actinomycetes > Micromonosporales > Micromonosporaceae > Micromonospora > Micromonospora sp. NPDC047557. The sequence continues at coordinate 22,782 of NZ_JBIDDK010000005.1, forward strand.
CGGTGTCCGTCGGGCCCGGATGGTTCTGGATCAACCGGGTGACGCCGCTGGCCATCTCCGCGAAGCGCGGGAGGTCGGCGCGGGCCACGCCGATGTCCGCCAGGGTGGCAGGGATGCCGATGTCGGCGAGGAGCCCGTCGAGCCAGGCGAGGAAGGCGTCCGCGGCCTCGGCATCCGAGGCGTCGGTCACGTCGAGCCCGCACACCCGGGCGAGGATGGCCAACCGGTCGCTGATGGCGTCCCTTGCCGCGTCCAGCGCGTAGGGCAGGAGCAGCCCGACGCCCAGGCCGTGCGGCGTGTGCGTGGCCGCGCCGATGGGGTACTGGAGAGCGTGCGGGGCCGCGTTGCCCGCGTGGGAAAACGCGAGCCCGGCGAGCATGGACCCGTAGGACATGTCCGCGCGCGCGTCCGTATCGCCCCCGTCGGCGACAGCACGACGCAGGCTACGGGCGATTCGCTCCGCGGCCAGCAGCGCGTAGTGGTCGGTGATCGGGTTGCGGCCGAGGAACACCTGCTCCACCGGGTCGCGCGGTCCGTGGGCTCGGGGTCGCGCGGTGTAGCTCTCCACGGCGTGGCAGAACGCGTCGATGCCGGAGTGGGCGGTGACTGTCGCCGGGCAGGTGTAGGTGAGCTCGGGGTCGACGATGGCGAAGTCGGGCACGATGTGGACGCTGGAAACCCCCACCTTCAGCTCGCGGTCCGGGTCGGTCAACACGGAGACGGGTGTGAGCTCGGAGCCGGTGCCGGATGTCGTCGGGACCGCGACCAGAGGGATCGTCGGCCCCGGCACCTTCGACTCGCCGTAGAAGTCGCGCGGCGTTCCACCGTGGCGCCGGATGACGCCGACGATCTTGGCGAGGTCGATCACCGTGCCACCTCCGATGGCGAGGATCACGTCGGCGTCCACCTCGGCGGCGACCGAGACGGCCAGGGCGACGTCGCTGAGTGGCACGTCTGACGTCGCGTCGGAGAACACCTCGACGGCCTCGACCTTCTCCCGCACGGCGGCCACGATCTCGGCCACGCCCGCCTGGCTCAGGAGAACCTGGTCGGTCACGACGAGGACCCGCGAGCCACTCTCGGCCACCACTCGGGGGATGTTCTGCGCGACCCCTTCGCCCACTATCAGCTGGCGTGGTCCGCGGACGGTCTCAAGCATGTCAGTTCCTCTCTCGAACGTCGGCGGCGATCTGCTGAGCGGGCGCTCGGAGCGGCGGGCCGGTCACGGTAGGTCGATCGCCGCGTAGGTGAGGTCGAGGTACTCGAGGATGCCCTCGTGCGACCCCTCCTTGCCGATCCCGGACTGCTTCACCCCTCCGAACGGAGCTGACGGGTCCGAGATCAGGCCACGGTTGATGCCGACCATTCCCGTGTCCAGCCCCTCGGCGAACCGGAGCGCCCGCTGGAGGTCACGGGTGAAGACGTATCCGACCAGGCCGTGCTCGGTGTCGTTGGCCTTCACCAGCACCTCGTCGTCGGACGTGAACGAGATGATCGGCGCCACCGGGCCGAAGATCTCCGTCCGCAGCATCCGCGCGTCGTCGGGCACGTCGACGAGGACTGTGGGTGGGTAGAAGTGGCCCGGCCCGCCCGGCCGCTCGCCGCCCACCAGGACCCGTGCGCCGCGATCGACCGCGTCGGTGACGAGTTCGTCGATCGTGGTGACCGAGGCCTCGTCGATCAACGCCCCGACGTCCACGCCGTCGTCGAGGCCGTGGCCCACCGACAGCGCGCCCATCCGCTCGGCGAAGCGCGCCGTGAACTCCTGGCGCACCGGCTCCTCGACGTAGATCCGGTTGGCCGCGATGCAGGACTCCCCGATGTTGCGCATCTTGGCCACCATGGCGCCGTCAACTGCGACGTCCAGGTCAGCGTCCGCACACACGATCAGGGCCGCGTTGCCGCCCAGTTCCATTGAGGTACGCAGCACGTTGTCCGCAGCCTGCCGGAGCAGCACGCGCCCGACCTCGGTCGACCCGGTGAACGAGAGCTTGCGGGTCCGAGCGTCGGCCAGCAGTGCGGAGACCACCGGGCCGGAGCGCTTGGTCGTGACCACGTTGACGACGCCCGGGGGAACGCCGACCTCCTCCATGATGCGGGCCAGGAACAGCATGGTGAGGGGTGTCTGGCCGGCGGGCTTGGTGATGGTCGTGCAGCCTGCGGCCAGCGCAGGAGCGATCTTGCGGGCACCCATCGCCAACGGGAAGTTCCAGGGCGTCACGAAGACGCACGGCCCGACCGGCTTCGGCACGGTGAGGATGCGATATCCACCTGCGGGCGCGGTGCTGTAGCGCCCCTCGACGCGCACCGCCTCCTCGGCGAACCACCGGAAGAACTCGGCGCCGTAGGCCACCTCGGCCCGAGCCTCGGCGAGCGGCTTGCCCATCTCGAGCGTGATGAGCCGGGCGACCTCCTCGGATCGCTCGGTAAGTGCCCGGTACGTCGCGGTCAACAACTCTGACCGTTTCCGCGGCGGGGTCGCCGCCCACTCCGCCATTGCCGTGCTCGCCACGTCCAGAGCGGCGAGCCCGTCGACGACGTCGGCGTCCGCCACTTCGGCGATGGTCTTGCCGGTGGCCGGATCCTCGACGGCGAAGGTGGCTCCGCTTGCGGCGTCGCGCCAGGCGTCGCCGATCCGGAGCCGCCGGTGCTCGGGGGGCAGGACGTCCATCGGGTCACTCATTGCCTCACCTCCTGTGATCTTCCTGGTGATGTCCGGCGTGCCGCAGCGATCGCGCTGTACGCGTGGACGGACAGGTCACCCGCCCTCGTCGGGGGCGAGGTTGCCGAGCGGTCGACGGTGGCAGTGGCCCGGTCTGCCGGCGCGGTTACCGCCCAGCCTCGGACAGCGACAGCCCGGTGTCCGCATCGAACAGGTGCGCACGGTCCAGGTCTACAGTGACCTGCAGCCGCTCGCCCGGCGTACCGGTGACGGTGGGTCGTGCCTTGACCTTGAGGATCTCCGTCCCCACTCGGACGTCGACCACCGTGCGGTCACCGAGCGGCTCGAGCCCGTAGAGCTCCCCGGCCAACGACGCGTCCCCACGCTGTTCGACGGACAGGTCCTCCGCGCGCAGGCCCAGCAGCAGCGCACGACCGTCCTCGGCCGTGGTCCAGCGGGGCCGCGGCAGTGTCCAGCCGTCCGCACCGACCAGGCGATCTCCCTCGGCCTGGCAGGCGAGCAGGCTGATCGGCGGGCTCCCGACGAATCCCGCGACCCACTGGTTGGCCGGACGCTCGTACACCTCGGTCGGCGTTCCGACCTGTTGCACCTTCCCCTCCTTGAGGACCGCGACCTGGTCGGCCATGGACAGCGCCTCGACCTGGTCGTTGGTCACGTAGACGAAGGTTGCTCCGAGGCTCCGGTGGATGCGGGTGAGCTCGGTGCGCATCTCGACGCGGAGCTTGAGGTCGAGGTTCGTCAGCGGCTCGTCCATCAGGAACGCGCGGGGGCGACGGACCAGCGCCCGGGCCAGGGCGACCCGCTGCATCTCACCGCCCGACAACTGCGCGGGTCGACGTTGCAGCAGACGTTCGATGTGCAGCAGGCTCGACATCTGCTCGACGGCCGCGGCGATCTCGCTCGCGGAACTACGGCGTGCCCGCAGCGGCGAGGCGATGTTCTCGTACACCGTGTGTCGCGGGTAGAGGGCGTAGTTCTGAAAGACCATGGCCAGGTCGCGCGCCGCCGGGGTGTCACCCGTCGCGTCTTTCCCGTCCAGATGCACCGACCCGGCGTCGAGCTTCTCCAGGCCGGCGATCGCTCGCAGAGTCGTCGTCTTGCCTGCCCCGGAGGGCCCGAGCACGACGAAGAACGAGCCGTCCGGCACGTCCAGCGTCACCCCGTCCAGGGCCTGGACCTTGCCGAAGGACTTGCGCAGCCCGTGCGCTGCCACGGTTCCCATCAGGCCACCAGCTCTTCCGTGCTCACGTCGTAGACCGCCGGGGTCCCGCCGGTGTACCGCAGCCCGACCTTTGCGTCAGCGGCGAAACGAATGGTCGGTGGCATCCGAACCCGGACGTCGCGCTGGCCGCTGTGGTCGACCACGTAGATAATTTCGTCGCCCAGCCACTCCGCCGAGACGACCCGGGCCGGGATCGAGCCGTCCGCCCCTGGCGCGGTGACTTCCAGCGCCTCCGGCCGGACGCCCGCCACCAGGCGACTGTCGCGCGGCAGGCCTGGCGGTGGCGTGAGAACCAGTCCGCCCTGACCGTGCAGCTTCCCGTCGGCGACCTCCACCTCAATCAGGTTCATCGGGGGAGAGCCGATGAATGCGGCGCAGAAAAGACTCGCTGGACGGTCGTAGACCTCCAGCGGCGTGCCGATCTGCTCGACGCGGCCCCTGTTGAGGATGGCGATTCGGTGACCGAGCGACATCGCCTCGACCTGGTCGTGGGTGACGTAGACCATCGTCGCCCCCAGTTCCCCCTGCAGGTGCTTGATCTCCGTGCGCATGTCCGCCCTCAGCTCTGCGTCCAGATTGGTGAGAGGTTCGTCCATGAGGAATGCGCGCGGCCGTCGTACCAGGGCGCGAGCGAGCGCGACGCGCTGCTGCTCCCCACCGGACAGCTGGCGCGGCCGCCGGTCCAGGAGCGGACCGAGCCGCATCAGCCGGGCGGCCTCGTTGACCCGCTTGTGCACCTCCGGCTTGGGCAGTCCCTCCGCCCGCAGGGGGAACGCCAGGTTGTCGCGGGTCTTCAGATGCGGGTAGAGAGCGTAGAACTGGAACACCATGGCGATGTCGCGCTCGGCGGGCGGCAGGTCGTTGACCAGCGTGTCGCCGATGCGGATGTCGCCCGTCGTCTGCCTCTCCAGGCCGGCTATGGCCCGCAGCGTGGTCGTCTTGCCGCAACCCGAAGGGCCGAGCATCACGAACAGTTCGCCGTCGCGGATGGACAGGTCCACGTGATCCACCGCTACCGTCCCGTCCGGGTAGCGCTTGTGCAGGGCGGTCACCTCGATGTCGGCCATCAGCGTCGCACCGCCCCGAGCGTCACACCGGCGATGAGGTGCCTGCGCACCAGGTAGGCGAAGACGAGCACCGGTAGGGCGAACACGACGGAGGCGGCGGCCACGAGACCCCAGTCCGTCGTGGTGCCACCGATGAGGCCGGCGATGGCGGGCGGAGCCGTCCGCACGTCGTCGCTGGAGGTGAGGAAGATGGCGAACACGAACTCGTTCCACGAGAAGATGAGCGCGAAGACCGCCGTCGCGGCGATGCCGGGCACGAGCAGGGGCAGGGTGAATTTCCAGAACGCCTGCAGACGGGTGTAGCCGTCGAGCATGGCGGCGTCCTCGTACTCCGCGGGCACCTCGTCGACGAAGCCCTTTATCATCCAGATCGTGAACGGGACGTTGAATGCGGCGTAGATGAGGATCAGCCCGAGCTTGCTGTCGATGAGCCCGACCTGGCGGTACATCAGGAAGATCGGGATCACGACCACCACGGGCGGCATGAAGCGGGTGGACAGGATGAAGAACAGTTGGTCCTTCTTGGCCTTCACGGCGAAGCGTGAGTAGGCCCAGGCCGCCGGGACCCCCAGCACGGTGGCCAGCACCGTGGAGACCCCCGCGACCACGGCGGAGTTGAGAAACGAGACGGACAGCGCCGAGCGACCGCCGCCGGGAGCGACGAACACGTCCTTGAAATGGTCCATGGTGACCGTGAAGCCGAAGAACTTGGCCGGGATGGCGTAGACGTCCCGGTTTTCCTTGATGGACGTCTCGATCATCCACAGCACCGGAAAGAGCATCACGACGGCCAGCACCACCAGCAGCGCGACCTCCAGCCCGGAGTGGCCCCGGCCGCCAAGGCGGCGCGCGGGAGGCGAGTGATCCCGGGCAGGACCTGTGGACACGGCCTCGTCGACGGAGACGGCCATCAGCCCTCCTTGAGCTTGTTCAGGTAGCGCAGGTAGAGCTGCGTGAGGACGATGACGACGAGGACCATGAGAATCCCGTACGCCGAGGCCGTTCCGGTGTTGAAGCCCAGGAACGCGACCTTGTAGACGTGGAACGACAACGTCTCGGTGGAGACACCCGGGCCTCCGTTGGTGAGGATGTAGACGAGGTCGAACAGCCGGAAGGCCTCGATGGCCCGGAACATCACGGCGATGAGGAGCAGCGGCCACACCAGCGGAAGAGTGATGGTGCGGAACCGGAACCACTCGGAGGCCCGGTCGATCGAGGCGGCCTCGTACAGGTACTTGGGAACCGCGGTCAGGCCCGCAAGTGCGATGAGCATGATGAACGGCGTCCACTGCCAGGTGTCGACCACGACCAGGGAGATCAACGCCGTCCGCTGTCGGGTGAGCCACTCCACCTGCCCCAGGCCGAGCGAGCCGAGCATGCTGTTGATCACGCCGAATTGCGCGTCGAGCATGAATCGCCAGAACAGCCCGACCACGACCGGCGACAGCATCATCGGCACCAGGAACAGAGTGGTCAGCAGTCCTCGCCCGTGCGTACGCCGCGAGATCAGGTAGGCGATGCCGAAGCCGAGCACGGTCTGCAGGCCGACCGCGCCGACCACGTAGATCAACGTCGTCAAGGCCCTCTGGTGGACCTGTGCCGACGTCAGGATGGCGGTGTAGTTCCCGAATCCGACGAACCCGGCGGGCCCCCCGCGCGTGGCCGAGTAGTCGGTGAACGACAGGTACAACGCCCACACCAACGGGAACACCGACATGGCGAGCAACAGCAGCAGCGCGGGGGAGATGAAGGCCACGGCGAGCCCGCGGTCGGTCAGCCGGCGGGACCGACCCGGTGCAGGTGGCGCCGCGGACGCCACCTGCCCGGGGTTGTCGGTCGACAGGGGGACGGGGGCACTCACAGTCCGCCGCCGCCCTTGCGGCCGCTGGAGTCGAGCACGCCCTGCTGCCCCTTGGCGATGTCGTCGAGCGCATCCTTCGGCTTCTTCGCGCCGTTGAGGGCGGCGTTCACGTTGGTGTTCTCGATGTCGACGAGGCGCGCGTACTCCGGCACGTTCCACATGTCCCGCATCCGCGGAACCGAGTCGGTGTAGACCTGGTTGAACGGCCCGGCATTGAGGAACTCGGGCGACTGCAGGGCATCCGTACGCGACGGCACGCCACCGGCCGCGGCCCACTTCTTCTGAATGTCAGGCCGCTCGAACCACTTCATGAAGTTCAGGGCCTCGGTCTGGTTCGCCTTGGCGGAGTAGGCCGACACGTGCATCCCCATGCCGCCGAGAGGGACCAGATTCGTCTTCTGGCTCGGCAGGGTGGCGAAGCCCAGCTTGTCGAGAATCTGCTCCCGCGTCTTGCCGAGCGTCGACTGCTTCGGATCGAGCAGGCCACCGCTCGCGGCGATCCAGTTGAACGCGATGCACGCCTTGCCCTGGGCGACCGCCGCGTTCACCTCGTCGATGAACCAGTTGCCGGAGCCCTTGGCGGTCAGCGGCTTCATCTTGTTGACCAGGACGTCCATCGCCTCCTGGCCGGCGGCGTCGTTGAGGACGCCGTCGATCTTGCGCGTCTTGGCGTCCCAGAGGTTGCCGCCGTAGACGCCGTTGACCGTGTTGTAGGTGACGGCTGCGGCGTCGGAGCCGTTGGCCTGGTGGAAAGCCAGCCCGCTGACGCCGGGGTTGTCTGCCTGGCACTTCTCGGCAGCTGCGATCATCTGGTCCCAGGTCTGCGGTGGCTTGTCGCCGATCAGGTCCTTGCGGTAGATCATCGTCCAGGTGTCGCCGAGCAGCGGCAGCCCGTACAGGCTGGCGTTCTCGTCGCGTTTGCCGGTCTCGGCCTGGGGGAACTGGCCGTAGGCCGCCAGCAGGTACGGGTTGTAGGCCGTGACGTCGATGTTGTTCTTGACGAAGTCGGTGATGTCGAGGATGTTGCCGTTCGTCACGGCCTCGCCGATGTGTTGCGAGTCCAGGATCGCGATGTCGAAGTCGGTCTTGTGCGCGGCGAACTGGGTGAACATCGCGTCGTGCCAGTTCGCGTTCGGCACGGTGTTGACCTTGATGGTCGCGTTCGGCCGCTCTTTCGTGTACTCGGCGTTCGCGAAGGCTTCCAGTGCCTTGGCGGGGGGCCAGTCGAACCAGATGAAGCTGAGAGTCAGCGGGTCCTTGGTGAGCTCCGGGATGGTCGCCGGTGCCTTGGGGGCACTCGCCTTCCCGCCGTCGTCCTTGCCGTCGCCGCATGCCGTCGCTGTCGTGGCGACCAGCAGCATGGCCGCCGCCGCCAGCCGCGCCTTTCGGCCGGGAACGGACATTATTCTTATGCGCTTCGGATTCCGCATCTTCTCGCCTGCTTTCTGGGTGGGAACTTCTAGAGCCTCGCTATGTGCTTCGCCGAGCGGTTGCTGGGTCGTTCAGGCGTGTTGCTGGGCTGTCGCGGGGCCGGCCCGGGGACGGGCGTCACGAGTACGCCGCGATCTGCTGGGTCTTCAGCCCGTCGAGCAGTCCTCCAGGTGATCGAGTGTCGCCATGGCGGGTGGTTCCGCGATGGTGGATGATGAAGATCATCCGCCGCTTTTCCTATACGATCCGGTGGGGGCGTCAGAATGCCGCAGCGTTGTGACTGGTGTCAACAGGTTCCCGAAGGCGCAAGAAAGGACCTCAGGTCACGATGGACGACGAAGCGATGATCGCGCGGGGCCGCAGGGCCATGCCGGGTGCGATGCCGCCGGGAAGATCTCGCGGCCGGCTTGCCGACGAGGTGTACGACACGCTGCTCGGACAGCTGATGTCGCTGCGGATCGAGCCCGGTTCCCGCGTCACGATCGACGTCCTGGCGCGGGAGCTGGGGGTCTCGCAGACGCCGATCCGAGACGCCCTGAACCGCATGGAGGCCGAGGGCCTGGTCGTGCGTGTGCCCCATGCCGGCTACCGCATCCCGCCCCAGATCACCCGTCACCGATTCGAGGACATGCTCGAGGTTCGCCTGCTCCTCGAGCCGGCGGCGGCGCGTAGATCCGCCGAACGGGCGTCCTCGGAACAGGTCGCCGGGCTGCGACGAATGCTGGAGGAGATGGCAGAGCTCCAGGGGGGCAGCGGGCTGGTGGCCTATGGCGCCTTCGGGCTACGCGACGCCGCTTTTCATGATCTCGTCGCCCTGAGCGCGGAGAACCAGGTCATCCGTGAAGCGCTCGCTCGCCTGCACAGCCACGTGCATCTCTTCCGGCTGCACCACGACACCCAGGTCACTCACCTGGCGATGGCCGAGCACGAGGACGTGGTGGCCGCGATCGCCGCGCGTGACCCCGACGCCGCCGCCTACGCGATGCGTCGGCACATCCTGCGGTCCGGCGAGCGATTCCGACGATTGTTCGACGAGGTCAAGGACGCGGACCCAATGGCGGTGGAGGGTTGACGGGCGGGCTGGGCCGAGGAATGCTGATTCGATCAGATCGGATTGGATCTGATCCACCTCACCGCCACCGCCACCAGATGCGAGGAGAAGCAGGTGCCCAGAGCGCTGCTCCTGACCGGCGACGCCGCCGAGGAACTCGACACCATGTATCCCTACTACCGCGTGCAGGAGGGCGGCTGGGACGTCGACGTCTCGTCACGGACGATGCGTGACGTACAACTGGTCATCCACGAGTTCGACCCCAACTCCGACGCCTACGTGGAGAAGAACGGCCGGAAGCTGCCGGTCGACGTGCCCTGGGCCGAGGTCGACGTCGAGCGCTATGACGCCCTCATCATCCCCGGTGGACGTGCCCCCGAGTGGATCCGGGTCGACGCCGACGTCAGGCGCATCACCGAGCATTTCTTCGCGCGCAACCTCCCCATCGCGCTGGTCTGCCACGGCGCGCAGGTGCCAGCGGTGTACGGGCTCCTGAAGGGTCGCAAGACGGCGTGCTTCCCACCCATCACCGGTGACATGGAGAACGCCGGCGCGACGGTCATCGACGCTCCCGACGTCGTGGACGGCAACCTCGTCTCCTGCCGGGGATGGCCCGACATGCCGCAATTTGGCCGGGCGATGATGGAGCTCTTCTCGAAGTCCGTCAACTCCGCCTCGGCGTGAACACACCTGGTCCGCCCCGGTGACGCCACTTCGGACCGTCACAGTCGACGGTTACCCCGTACACGTCCTGGAGAGCGGCACCGGCCCCGCGGTGCTGATGCTGCACGGCTCCGGACCCGGCACGACCGGGTCCGGCGCCTGGGCAACGACGGCGCAGGCGCTGGGCACGTCCTGGCGCCTGGTGGCCCCGGACCAGGCGGGGTTCGGCCGCACACCGGTCCCGGCGGGCTCCCGGGGCGGGCTCCGCCTGTGGACGGAACAGGCCGCGGGCCTGATGGATGCTCTCGGTATCGAGTCCTACGCCGTGGTGGGTCACTCCATGGGCGGTGCCGTGGCGCTGGCGTTGGCGGCCGCACGCCCCCAGCAGGTCACCCGTGTCGTGGCGGTCGCGACGATGGGCGCCCCCGGTGCGCCGCTGTCCGCCGAGCTCGACGCGGTCTGGGCCGCCCCCGCCGGCCCGCTCGGGGCCCGAGACATGCTGAGTCGCCTCGTCCTGGACCAGGCGCTCGTGACCGATGCGGCCGTCGATGCCCGTGCGGCTGCGATGCGGGCGGGGGCGGCCGCGTTCGCGTCGTTGTTCCCTCCGCCCCGGGCACGATGGGTCGACGATCTCACCCTCTCGGCGCAGACGCTGGCGGCGATCCGCGCTCCCGTGCTGCTCGTGCACGGCGCCGAGGACCGAGTCACCCCGCTCGCGACAGCAGCCCAGCCCCTGCTCGAACACCTGGCCGATGTCCGTCTGCACGTGTTCGGCCGATGCGGGCACGTGCCGGCGATCGAGCACCCGCACGAGTTCAGGCAACTGCTGTCGTGCTTCCTCCGCCGCAACCGAGGTCACTGATTGCTCGGGCGGCCAGGTCGGAGGAGGAAGCGGTCGAGGCCGCCCGGCTGGCGTACCCCGGCATGGACCGGGTGGTGGTGCCGGGACCGCCCCCGCCGCCGGCCCGGGCAGTCCGGGCGGCTCTGCGCCGCTGGGGGCGTGCGGCGGCCGCCGGGTCGTTGCTCATCGCGGCGCTGCTCCAGGGCCGGCGAGACCGCCGCCGGCCGGTACGGCGCGATCCAGACTGAACACGGGAGCCCGCCGGCGGCAGAGCCCGGGCGTCTTCGGTGCCGCCGCGACGGGCTACGCCGCGGCCTACGCGTACCGGGGACGTGTCCGCTGTCCGACCCGAGCGTCGTCCTGGTCAGGGCTGGACGATGCACATCCCGCCGAGGGCGGGCCGGTCCATTCCGGTCAGGGCGTCGGGCACCTCGGCGAGCCCGATGGTGCGGGTGATCAGCTCGGCGGGGCGCAGCACGCCGGCGGTGACCAGCCGGAGCAGTTCCGGGTAGGCGTGGGCGGCCATGCCGTGGCTGCCCCGCAGCTCCAGCTCGTACGCGATCACCAGGTCCATCGGCAGGGCCGGGCGGCCCTGGGCGGCGGGGAGGAGGCCGACCTGCACGTGCCGCCCGCGCCGCCGCAGGCTCTCGATTGAAGCGGTGCAGGTGGCGTGGCTGCCCAGGGCGTCGAGCGACAGGTGGGCGCCGCCGCCGGTCACCTCCCGGACGGCCGCGGCCACCGCGCCGGGCCCGGTGAGGGCAGAGCCGTCCAGACACACCGCGGCCCCGAAACGGCGGGCCAGCTCGAGCGCGCCGGGGGCGACGTCGACCGCCACCACCTGCGCGCCGTAGGCCGCGGCGATCATCACCGCGGACAGCCCCACGCCGCCGCAGCCGTGCACCGCCACCCATTCGCCCGCCGCGACCCGCCCCTGGCCGACCACCGCGCGGAACGCCGTGGCGAACCGGCAGCCGAGCGCCGCCGCGGCCGGGTAGCCCAGCTCGTCGGGGAGCCGGACCAGGTTGACGTCGGCGTGCTGCACGGCCACGTACTCGGCGAACGAGCCCCAGTGGGTGAAGCCGGGCTGCGTCTGCCGCTCGCAGACCTGCTGGTCGCCGGAGAGGCAGGCCGGGCACTGCCCGCACGCGCAGACGAACGGCACGGTGACCCGGTCGCCGGGGTGCCAGTCGTGTACGCCGGCGCCGACCGCCGTGACCACGCCGGCGAACTCGTGGCCGGGCACGTGCGGCAGGCGGACGTCCGGGTCGTGCCCCTGCCAGCCGTGCCAGTCGCTGCGGCACAACCCGGTCGCCTCGACCCTGATGACGGCGCCCCCGGGCGGCGGCACCGGGTCCGGGACGTCGCGGACCTGGGGCCGGACACCGAACTCGTCGAAGATCACGGCACGCATGCGCCGCATCCTCACATGCGCCGGGCACCGCGCCCGACGGGGGGTGACGAGCGGGAAATCGCGGGAATGATCGCAGGGCGACGGCCGAAGTCAGCTTCCAGGTCGGTCCGGACCGGGTGGTGATCCGGCCGCCCGACGCGGTGCGGGACGGCGAGCCGGCGGCCGAGGCGATGCTTGCCGCACGGCCCTGCGCCACCGGGGCGCCGCCAGGAGCACGACGGCCAGGGCCGCGGCGGCGCCGAGGCCGAGAACCGCCGGGAAGGACAGCAGCGACCGGTCCCCGGCCTGACCGTGGTGCTCGCCCTTGCCGGCGGCCGCGGCATGGTCGTCCGTCTTCTCGGCCGGGGTGACCAGGCGGCCGACGGACGCGCCGGGGGAGAGGGCGAAGCCCCAGTCGAGCAGGGCTCCCGCCTCGCCCAGGCTGCCCAGCGGCGCCGTCTCCGCGCCGAGCAGGGTCACGGCGAGCCGCCGCCCGTTGCGCTCGGCCACCCCGACGTACGTCTGTCGAGCCAGGTCGGTGAAGCCGGTCTTTCCGCCGAGTGTTCCCGGGTAGTGGTCCAGCAGCGTGTTGTCATGGGTGATGGCGAAGCCCGGGTTGCCCGCGTCGCCGGCTATCTGGGCCACCCGGGTCGCGATGTACCGCCGGAAGTCCTCGCGGGCGTAGGTGGCCCGCGCGATCAGCGCCAGGTCGTACGCGCTGGTGTACTGGCCGGGACCGTCCAGACCGGAGGGCGTCGCCGCGTGGGTCTGATTCGCGCGCAGCCGGTGCGCCTCGTTGTTCATCGCCTGCACCCCGCCCGGCCGGCCGGCGGCGGCGCCGCCGACGCGGGCCAGCACGTTGGCCGCGTCGTTGCCCGACTTGAGGAGCAGCCCCAGCCACAGGCTCTCGATCGAGTAGCGGCCACCCTCGACCACCCCCATCAGCGAGCTGGCCGGATCGAGATCCTGCAGATCAGCCCGGGTCACCTCGACCATCTGGGCCGGGTCCAGGCGGGGCATCAGGGCCGCGGCCAGCAGCATCTTCTGCACGCTGGCCGGCGTGCGGAGCTCGTGCGGGCCGCACCCGCCCAGCACCGCGCCACTGTCGAGGTCCGCCACGAGCCACGAGGTGGCCGTCACCGCCGGCGCCGTCGGCGCACCCACCGGAATGGCCAGGCCGGTCGTGGCCAGCGCGGCACCGCCGACCGCCCGATCGGCGGCACCGACCGGTGGTGGAGACGCTACGGCGGGCGGCGGCACCGCCGGCTTCACGGCCGGGCAGGGCATGTCGTGCGTGGGGGCCGTCCGTGTCGGTGACCCGGCCACCACAACCGGCGTGGCCAGGAAGGCGCTGATTGCTACGGCGGTAACGCGAATGATGGTCACGTCAATGCACCGTAATTCGCCGATCTGGCGAGCTCAGCCGGGTTGCCGAAAGTGGTCCAGCGACGGCTCGAAATCCGCCACCGCAGCGGACTCGCGTTCCTTCTGCTTCTTCGCGAAGCATTCTCCCGACGGTCCGGTTTCATGGCAGCCTGGAGGGCGGCGGAGTGCCCGCCGGACGTGCCCGGCCCGGCGGCGATCCGTGCGCTGCTGGCGAAGCGGCGCACGGCGGTCGAGTCGCGCTCTATCCGGATCAGCCGGGAGTTGCCGGTGCCTCCCGGCCGAGTCGCCGTAAGCGGAAGCGCCGGGCGCGACGCGGCCGGGACGGGATGGGCGAGCAGTGGCGTACTCATTTTGTCGGAATGGTCACGAACGGAAATGACCGGGCCGGTTCACGCCATAAGGGAATGCGTGGGGAAAGGTTTCCGGAGCCTTGCTCGACGGTTCCGCCGAAATCGCCGCCGGCATCTCTCGGCCGTGGTGAAAATGTGGGCGGAGGGAAGGCCATGAACGGGGGGACAATATGGAGCTGAGGCAGCGATTGAGGCTGCTGTCGGTGACCATCGCGGCCACGCCGTTGGTCGTGGCGGGATGCACCGCCGACCGCCTGCCGGGAGCCCGACAGGCGAACACGGCACCGCCGCAACTGACCGTGACACCCGGCGACCACGCGGGGGACGTGCCGGTCAGCGCGGAGGTGGGGGCCACCGTCAAGGACGGGAAGATCACCTCGGTGCGGTTGACCGACGACAAGGGTGCGCAGGTGCCGGCGGAGCCGCGGGAGGACGGGTCGAGCTGGGTGCCGGCCAAGCCGTTGCAGAATTCGCGGACGTACACGGCGGAGGTGACCGCGACCGGTGGCAAGGGCCGGACAACCACGCAGAAGACGACGTTCAGGACAATGGCGAAACCGGACAACAGACAGGCCGTGACCACCGTCCTGAATGTCGCCCCGGACCAGACGTACGGGACGGCCATGCCGGTGGTGGTCACGTTCGACCCGGCGATTCCGAAGGAGGCCCGGGCGGACGTGCAGCGGCGGTTGTTCGTGAAGACGAATCCGCCCCAGCCGGGGACCTGGTCCTGGCTGGACGACGGCAGGCAGGTCGAGTACCGGGCGCCCGACTTCTGGAAGCCGGGCACGAAGATCAGCGTGCGGAGCGCGCTGGAAGGGCTGCCGATCGGTAAGGACGCCATCGGCGACGCGGACCGGTCGGGCACCTCGAAGATCGGCCGGCAGGTGTCGCTGGACATCGACAACGCCACCAAGCAGATGGCGGTCTACCGGGACGGCAAGCTGCTGCGCAAGATTCCGGTCAGTCTCGGCAAGCCGAGCACCCCGAGCTCCAGCGGCACCATGGTGGTCATGGAGAAGTTCGACTACACGACCTTCAACACCATGGGCGACCCGAATGGCGGTTACATCGTCGACGTCGAGGACGCCCAGCGGCTCACCAATGGCGGCGAGTTCATCCACGCCGCACCGTGGTCGGTGGGGGATCAGGGCAACACCAACGTCTCGCACGGCTGCACCAACGTCTCCAACGAGAACGCCGACTGGCTGATGGGGATCACACAGGTCGGTGACCTGGTGACGGTCAAGGGCACCGAGGTGGCGCTGGATCCGGGCAACGGCTGGACGGCCTGGAATGTCGGCTGGGACGAGTTCGCCAAGGGCAGTGCGCTGCCCGTACCGGTCGGGCTGAGGCCCACGGTCACGGCCACTCCGCACCCGGGAGCGGTGGCCGGCGGGTCGGCGCCCGCCCCCACCCGCTCCAACAGCGGCGGCTGATCCGGTCGTACGCCTTCGCACGATCGCGCCGCGGCCTGCGGTTCCGGACGCTCTCCGGCCGCAGGTCGCGGCGTTGTCAGCTCTGCGAGGCCAACTTCCGTCAGGTCGCGCGCAACCCTAGATGTTCGAGCCGTCGGCCGGCAGGTCGTCGGGCGGCTGTGGGGATCCGCCTTCGCCAGCTGCGTCGGGGCAGGGCAGCCCGAGGGTGTAAGCCGTCATCGACAACGATCCGTAGGCGTAGCCGTCCACGAGGACGTCGGTGTCCGGCGCGTCGGCGGTGGCGGCCAGACCGGCGAGGTAGAGCGCGGGAATGAAGTGATCCGGTGTCGGCACCGCGTGGCGAAAGTCGCGGTGGGCGTCGAGCGTCGCGAACTCGCCCGGATCGGTCAACATGCGGGTCTTGGCGTCCTCGTCGAAGCGCTGGGCCCAGTCGTAGCCGTCGTCGGTCAGCTGCCAGTCCATGCCGCGTAGGTTGTGCACGACGTTGCCGCTGGCGATGACGAGCACTCCGCGTTGTCTCAGTGGAGCGAGCTTGGCGCCGAGCTCGAGATGGTAGTCCAAGGGCTTGTCGGCGTTGATGCTGAGCTGTACGACCGGGACCGAGGCGTCCGGGAAGGCGTGCGTCAAGACGGACCAGGTGCCGTGGTCAATGCCCCAGCTGTCGAGGTCGGCGCCGACCCAGGTCGGGTGAACGGCGTCGCTGATCTCCGTAACCAGCTCGGGCAGCCCCGGCGCGGGGTACTCCACCTCGAACAACGCCTGCGGGAAGCCGTAGAAGTCGTGGATGGTCCGCGGCCGGGGCATCGCGGTGACGGCGGTGGCGTTGGTGTACCAGTGCGCGCTGATGACCAGGATGACACGGGGCCGCGGCACCGCGGCGCCGAACGCCCTCCACGAGGTGGTGTATCGGTTGACCTCGAGAGCGTTCATGGGGTTGCCATGGCCGATGAACGCGGCGGGCATCAGTGCACCTGAGCCGCCGGAGGTCTCTGCGGTCACGTCGGGCCCTTCCGGAGTTGCCGTCGAGCGTCACCTGAAGTGTCGGATAGATCTTCAGGGTAGACCGCTGGCGGCCGGTCGACGGCGAACTCCGGATCGGCCCCGCAGAGGGAGGAGGGTTGGTCGATTCTGCGCGTCAGGTCGTGCGGTAGCGCTCGACCTCCGACCAGACCGAGGACATGCCGGCGAGACAGCGGTCGAACACCTGGGAGTGCGCAAGGTATGCGGCCCGGTCGGGTCCCGGGTACACGCACAGGTCGTCCTCGTCGTTGACGGTCCACGGCGGCACGTCGTGGGCAAGGGCGCCGGGCAGCAGGGAGGCGACTCCGCGGGCTCCCAGTTCGCTGGTGAGCTGGCGCCGGACGGGTCGCCCCAGCACGTCGGCGAAGATCTGCGCCCAGACCGTCGACCGGGCGCCTCCGCCGGCGAGCCGCCAGGGGCGGTCCCCGACGTCGGCGCCACTGGCCAACACCCGGTCCAACTGCACCCGGTGGTACTGGGCGACCCCCTCGATGACCGCTCGGGTGAGGTGCCCGCGGCGGTGATTGCTGGAGATGCCGATGAAGGTGCCGGAGGCCGACGGATGCTCGGGCGAGCCGTTGACGAACGGTAGGAACAGCAGACCATCGGCGCCGGGTGGCACGGTGGCCGCTTCCCGCAGGAGCTCCGCTGCGGCGACGCTGCCGACCTGGTCGTGCGCGACCCCGGCGCAGGCGAGCCACTCCAGGTTCGCCGCGGAGGTCGGCGCGACCTCCATGGCCAGCATCGTGGCCGGGTCGGGCATGAACGCGCTGAGGGTTACCTCGGGGGCGGGAGCACGCGCGGGGACGACGACACCGTTGATCGCCCAGGTGCCGACGATGATCGTCCCGTCCCCGACCTCCCGGCCCCCGGCGCCGAGGGTCGCCGCCACGCAGTCCATGCAACCCGCGATGACGGGCAGACCCTCGGGGAGCCCGCTGCGGGCCGCGGCGGCGGCGCTCAGCCCGGCGACCACCTCGTCGGAGCGCCGCAGCGGCGGGAACCGGTCGAGGTCGGTGGCCGGCAGCCCGACGAGTTCGAGCGCCGTGGCGGTGTAGGCGCGGGTGCCGAGCGCGACCATGCCGGAGGCGCTGGCGTCGCTGTAGTCGGCGCTGGCCACGCCGGTGAGCTGCGAGGTGACCCAGTCCTTGCAGGAGAGGGCCCACCGGGTGGCCGTGTAGGCGTCCGGTTCGTTGTCCCGGAGCCAGCGCAGCAGGACGCTCGGCTGGGCGGCCCAGGGAATCGATCCGGTCTCCTCGGCCAGCCGGCGTGCCTCCTGCGGCGGGATGGCCTGGACGATCCGCTGGGCGCGGCTGTCCGAGGAGGCGATGGCCGGCCCCACCGGGCGCAGCGCCTCGTCGACCGGGTAGAGGCCGTTGCCGTGGGCGGCCACCCCGATGCCGGCCGGGGCGTACCCCTCGGCGGCCAGCTTGCCGGCGACCTCGCTGAGCAGCGACATCACCGTGTCGGCCAGCGCGAGCATGTCCACGTCGTGGCGGTGGGCGGTCACGCTGGTGCGCGGCGTGCGGGCGTGCACGACGGCGAGCTCGCGGCCCTCGATGTCGAAGGCGGCCGCCTTGGTGGCGGTGAGCCCGACGTCGACCCCGAGGTAGCAGATGTGCGGTGTCGTCATGACGTCCTCCTGTCGCTGTTCGGGGTTGCCGCCGAGAGGTTCAGCGCGCGCGGGCGGAAGCGTCGCAGCTCGGCGTGGTAGGCGGCCACCTCGGCGCGGGCCCGTTCGTCGTCCCAGCCGAGATGCCGGACGGCGACGTCCGCGCAGGTCACGGCGGTCGACAGCGCCATGTCGGGTCCGAGGCCGATCAGGGTACGACGCAGCAGGACGTCTGCCAACGTCACGGCCCTCTCCTCGCGGAACGCCATGACGATCTCGGCGGCGACCGCGCCGGTCTGCTCGTCGACGACCTCGGCGAGTGATGGATCGGTGACGACGAGTTCCCGCACGCGGCGCGCCCGCACCCCGTACAGGTCGAGCAGCCGGGCTCGCTGCTCGCCGGTGAACGGGGTCGCCGAGCGCTGGAACTCCGCGCGGAACGTACGCCAGTCGGAGGTGTCGGCGCCGGGCAGCGGCCGGGTACGGGTGGTGCACCGTCCGCGGGGCCGGCCGAGCACCTTCAGCGCCGCGTCGGTGGCGTCCTCGGCGAGCGCCCGGTGGGTGGTCAGCTTGCCGCCAATGATCGACAGCAGTCCGGCGTACGCCGGCGCGTGGTCGAGCACGGTGTGCCCACGGCTGATCTTGGCGTTGTCCGAGACACCGGCCGTATGTGGCAGCGGGCGGATCCCGGCGACGCTGTAGAGCACGTCGGCCGGGGTGAGCTTGGCCTGCGGAATGATCCGGTTGGTCTCGTTGAGCAGGTACTCGATCTCGGCGTCGCTGGCGACGACCTCGTCGAGGTCCCCGTCGTAGGTGAGGTCGGTGCTGCCCAGGATGTAGCGACCCGCCCACGGGAAGATGAAGATCGGCCGCTGGTCGGCGGCGGCCTCGAAGAAGATGCAGGTGTCCGGGGCGCCGGGGAACGGGTCGAGGATGACGTGGCTGCCCTTGGTGCCGCCGTTGAGCCGCCGGCTCTCGACCTGTCCGCGTAGGACCTGGTCGATCCACGGCCCGGCGGCGTTCACGGTGAGCCGGGCCCGGATCCGCCCCTGCTGACCGGACCGGTTGTCCGTGGTCCGGACCCCGAGCACCCGGCCATCCTCGACGATGAGCCCGGTCACCGTGGTGTAGGTCAGCACCCGCGCGCCCAGCCGTTCCGCGTCGAGCAGCAGCTCGACGCAGAGCCGCTCGGCCCACGGCACCTGCGCGTCGCGAAAGAGCACCCCGCCGCGCAGCCCGTCGCGCGACAGCTGCGGCCAGCGCTTACCGATCCGGCGGGCGGACAGGCCCCGGCTGATCCCGCGTCCGCGGCGGGCGGCCAGCACGTCGAAGGCCGCCAAACCGAGCCGGACCAGCGGTCCCGGTCGGCTGTCGCGGGCGTAGGACGGGATGAGCATCGGGTAGTCGTGCACCAGGTGCGGGGCGGTGCGGAACAGCAGGTGGCGTTCGCGGATGGACTCGTTCACCAGGGTGAAGTCGTAGCGTTCGAGGTACTTCAGGCCACCGTGGATGAGCCGGCTCGACGTGCTCGTCGTACCGGCGCCGACGTCGCCCCGGTCCACGACGACCACACTCAGGCCGCGGTCGGCGGCGTCTCTGGCGATGGCAAGGCCGTTGATGCCGGCGCCGACGATGACGAGGTCGACGACATCATCGGGTCCGGTCTGTGGCTGCGACATGAAGGCTCCCGGGGGTGTGGGGTGCGGGTCCGCGGCTGCGTGCCGGGACCCGCACCCCTGGGGGTGGGTCAGGATGCTGCGGAACCGGCCGACCGCTCGCGGAAGAGCTCGTGGGCCTCCTCGGGCTTCGCGTCGTCGTGCACCACGGCGCGGACGGCGGCGAGCATCGCCGCCGGGTGCTCGCTCTGGAAGATGTTGCGGCCCATGTCGACGCCCGCGGCGCCTTCCTGCATCGACCGGTACGCCATGGTCAGCGCGTCGAGCTCGGGAAGCTTCTTACCGCCGGCGACGATGATCGGCACCGGGCAGCTGGCGGTGACGGTCTCGAAGCCCTCGTTGACGTAGTACGTCTTGACGATGTGCGCACCCATCTCGGCGCTGATCCGGGTGGCGAGCCGGAAGTAGCGGGCGTCGCGGACCATGTCCTTGCCGACCGCGGTGACCCCAAGGACGGCGATGCCGTGCCGCTGCCCGGCGTCGACCAACTTGGCCAGGTTCGCCACCGACCGCGACTCGTGCTCGCCGCCGATGAACACCTGGATCGCCAGGGCCGCCGCGTTGAGCCGGACCGCGTCCTCGATGTCGAGCGCGAGGTGCTCGTCGGAGAGGTCCCGCAGCACGCTCGGGCCGCCGCTGGCGCGCAGCACCACGCCGGCGGTGCTGTGCGACGGGATGCTGGTGCGCAGCGCGCCCCGGGTCATCATGATCGCGTCGGCGTGCGGCACGAGCGGGGCGATGTTGGTGTCGATCCGCTCCAGGCCGGCCATCGGGCCGAGGAAGTAGCCGTGGTCGAAGGCCAGCATCACGGTACGGCCGTTGTCGGGGCGGAAGATCCGGGCGAGCCGGTTCTGCAGTCCCCAGTCCTGTGCGTGAGCGCCCTTGACATGGAAGCCGGTGGCCGGGCGCTCGCTCCCGCCGAAGTCCCGGGCGTCGAGCAGACCGTCGGTGTCAGCCATGGGTGTTGTCTCCTGTAGTCGTTGCTGCGGTGGCGACGGTCGCGGGGCGCGCCCGTCGCCGGGGTCGGGAGGTGGTGGCGTCGCGGCGCGTACCGCCACCGGCCAGGAAGAGGACGAAGAGCACGAGGCCGCCCTTGAGCAGGTTCTGCGCGGCGGTGCTCCAGCCGACCAGGTTCACCAGGCCGTCGAGCAGGATGAAGAAGAGCGCGCTGCCCCAGATGCCCACCGGTACGGCGCGACCGCCCGAGATGAGCGTCCCGCCGATCACGACCACGGCGACCGAGTCGAGCAGGTACCGGGTGCCCAGGTCGGGCGAGGGTGCGATGTATGCCGCCAGCAGAGCGCCGGCCAGTCCGGCGAGGGCGCCGCTGGCCAGGTACGTGGCGCCGATGATCCGGGCGACCGGGATGCCGGCCCGTTCCGCGGCCGGCCGGCTCTGGCCGACGGCGAGCAGTGACCGCCCGTACGTCGTACGGCTGAGCAGGGCGACGATCAGCGCGGTGAGCACGGCCACGGCGACCGCGAGCACCGGTACGCCCGCGGGGCGCAGGTCGAGCAGCCGGCGCAGCCCGTCGTCGGGCATGGCGGTGAAGCCGTCGGCCAGCGACAGGGTCAGCGACGAGGCGATCAGCCCGGCCGCCAGGGTGGCGATGATCGGGGGAATGGACAGGCCGAGGATGGCCAGCACGCTGATCGCGGCGACGGCCAGGCCGGTCCCGACTCCCGCCAGGATGCCGACCGCCACCGATCCGGTCGACGCGGTCACCGCGACCGCGACGAACCCGGCGAGCGAGATGATCGGCGCCACCGAGACGTCGATGTTGCCCGGGCCGGCGGTGATCACGAGCATCTGGCCCAGGCCCACGATGACCAGGTACGGCGCCAGGGACAGCGCCAGGGAGACGGTTTGCCCGCCACCGTGGCTGGACAGCGCCAGGATGGTGGCCCAGACGAGCGCGGCGGCGACGAAGCCCCAGATCCAGGGGCGGGCGAGCGTACGGAGGGTCATCGGAGCACCTTTCCGACCACGACGCGGCCGGCGAGCACGGCCAGCACGATCGCGCCCTGGACGGCCGACTGCATGTTGGACGGCACGTCGAGGAGGCTGAGGACGACGCTGACCAGGCCGAGCGTCACGCCGCCGATGGCCACGCCCCACGGCACGGCGGTGCCGCCCCGGAAGGAGCCACCGCCGAGGATCACCGCGGCGACCGTGATCAGGGTGTAGCTGGAGGCGGACGAGACGTCGCCACCGCCGGTCTGCGAGGCCAGCAGGAGACCGGCGAGCACGCCGAGCGCGCCGGCCATGCCGTACGCGACGACCCGCGCGGCCAACGGGCTCAGGCCGGCCCGGCGCAGCGCGACAGGGTTGCTGCCGAAGGCGCGGACCCGGACCCCGACGGAGCCGCGGGAGGCGAACAGCCAGACCAGCGCGGACACCACGAGGATCGGCAGCAGCGGCGCCGGGAATCCGGCCGGCGCCCACGATCCGAACGTGGCCAGCCACTCCGGCGTGCTGCCACCGGGGGTGGGCAGGACGAACAGGCCCAGCCCCAGCCAGACGAACGAGGTGCCGAGGGTGGCGATCAGCGAGGGCACCTGACGCAGGTGGATCAGCGCGCCCAGCAGGGCGTACGCCGCGACGAGGCCGACCAGGAGCAGGACGCCGGTGCCCGGCGCGGACACCAGTTTGGTGGCGGTGAGGACGGTGACGAGGCCGACGAAGTTGCCGATGCCGAGGTCGATGTCGCCGACCGACATGAGGATCATCTGGGCCTGGGCCGCGATGACCAGCGGAACGGTGGCCGAGAGGATCAGGGTGAGGCCGGTGACGGTCAGCACGTCCGACTGCAGCGACGCGCAGACGGCGACCATCGCGAACATGGCGATCGTGCTGACCATGGCCGGCGCGAGGCGGCGCAGTCGGGCTCGTGGCGGCACGGCCGCCACGACGAGGTTGGTCATCGCGGTGCTCCCGTCGACTCGGCGAAGGAGACGGCGATGATCCGTTCCTCCGAGATCTCGTCGCCGGTCAGTTCGGCGACTACCCGGCCGGCGCGCAGCACGTAGACCCGGTCGCAGTGCGCCATCTCGGCGTTCTCGCTCGAGTACCAGACGACGCTGCGGCCGTTGGCAGCCTCAGCGCGGATGAGCGCGTACAGGTCGGTCTTGGTGTGCACGTCCACCCCGCGGAACGGGTCGTCGAGCAGGACCAGGTCGGCCGTCGAGGCGAACGCCCGGGCCACGATGACCTTCTGCTGGTTGCCGCCGCTGAGCTCGGTCATGCCCGCGTCGGCGCCGCCGCGAATGGCCAGCCGGTCGACCCAGCTCCGCACCGCCGCGCCTTCCTCGGCCCGGCGGCGGAGGCCGTACCGGGCCAGTCCGCGCTGCGCGGTGACGATCAGGTTTTCCGCCACGGACCACAGCGGGAACACGCCGGAGCGCTGCCGGTCGCCCGGCACGTACGCGCGGGTGCCGTGCACCGTGGTGTCCTTGCGGACCGGGCGCCACAGCCGTTCGAGCACCTCCTGCTGGCCCTGGCCGGCCAGTCCGGCGAGGCCCACGACCTCGCCCGCGCCGATGCGGACCGAGACGTCGTGCAGGCCCTGGCCGCTGGCGCCGCGCAGTTCTGCCATGACCGGCCGGTCACCGGCCGGTACGGCTGCCGGCGCCGGGCCGGGGTTGGCCGGGGCGGCCACCTCGGCCCCCATCAGGACGAGGACGTCGGCCTCACTGAGCCCGGCCGCCGGCTTGTCCGCCACGACCGCCCCGTCGCGCATCACGGCGACCCGGTCGGCCACCGACAGCACCTCGCGGATGCGGTGCGAGATGAGCAGCACGGCCGAGCCCTGTGCGGTGAGGGTGCGGACGTGGTCATACAGGGAGCGGGCGGCGTCCGGGCCGAGGGACTCGGTCGGCTCGTCCAGGATCAGCAGGTCGAGGCGGTCGACCAGGCTCGCCCGGGCGATCTCCACCATCTGTCGGCGGGCCAGGGTGAGGTCCTCCACCCGGTCCCGTGGCGCCACCCCGTGACCCGGGAACATCTCGTCGAGCCGGCGCTGGACCGCCACGCTGGCCGCCCGCCGCCACCGCAGTCGCGGCAGGCAGGATCGGGAGGAGATCCAGATGTTCTCCGCGACGGTGAGGTCGGGGCAGAGCGACGTCTCCTGGTAGGCCATCCGTACGGCGCGGAACTCCGCAGCCCCCGGTCCGACGTCGCGCGGCACCTCCTGCCCGCGGACGGTGACCACGCCCTCGTCGCACGCCTCGAGCCCGGCGAGGACGCGCATCAGCGTGCTCTTGCCGGCGCCGTTGTGGCCGACGAGGCCGAGCACCTCCCCGGCGCGGACCTCGAGGTCCACGCCGGTGAGCGCCCGGGTACGTCCGTACGTCCTGGTCACCTGCCGTGCGGTGACGACCGGCTGGGCCGGGGCGGCCTCCCGGTCGCCCGCCGGCGGGGCCGCGAGCGACCCCACCGGCAGGTTGTCGACGTGCATGATCCGCTCCTTTGGGATGTCCCGGTCAGCCGGCGGCCGTCGGGATCGGCGGCTGGACCGGTGCGCCACCGGTCTTCACGGCCTCGACCTGCTTGCGGAAGAGGTCCTGGGTCCACGGCCAGGCGGCGTACTCGTCGGGCTTGAGCGCGCCGGCCCAGGCGGCCACGTCCTTCTGCTCCACCAGCACGATCGGGAAGGTCAGTTCCTTGGGGATGTCCTTGCCGTCGAGCAGGTCGATCGCCTCCCAGAGGGCGGCCACCGACTGACCCGGGTCGGACATGACCGCGACCGAGCCGTTGTCGAGCTTGCTGTCCTGCCAGTACTTCAGCGCGCGGCCGTTGGTCTCGAAGGTGAGCGCCGGGATCGGCTTGCCGGCCGTGGTGAAGGCCTGGGCGACGCCGTAGCCGTCGCCGCAGCCGATGACGCCGTCCACCTTCGGCACGCTGGACAGCACGCCGAGCACAGCCTTCTGCGCCTTGGCGCCGTCGCACATCCCGTTGACGGTCGCGGCGACCTTGACATCCGGGTTGGCGGTCAGGATCTCCTGCGTGGTCTTGTACATCTCCTCCTCGGGCTGGGAGCCGACCACGCCGCGGCTGACGATGACCGTGCCCTTGCCGCCGATGCCCTTGACCAACGGCTCGGCTGCGGCCGTCGCCCAGTCCTTGAAGCTGTTGAGCAGCACGTGGGCGCAGGGGGCGTCGATCGCCGAGTCGAAGACCACGACCTTGATGCCGGCGTCGCAGGCCTGCTGGATGACCGGCTTGAGCGCGGTCGGCGAGGCCGGGTCGATGAGCAGGGCGTCCGGCTTCTGCAGCAGCAGGCTCTTGATCTGGGCGACCTGCTCGGTGGCCGAGTTCTCGCCGGGGGCGTTGACGACCTTGAACTTGCCGATCAGCCCGTCGCTCTGCGCCTTGGTGGCGGCGGCCTCGAACTTGGCGATCATCGTCTGCCGCCAGCCGTTGCCGATGAAGCCGTTGCTGAGCGCGATGAACGGCTTGTCGCCGCCCGCGCTCCCGCCGCTGTCGTTCGAGCCGGAGCCGCAACCGGACGCCGTTACCGCGATTGCGGCCGCGAGCGCGGCTGAGGCTGCGGCGCGCCAGCGACGGGATGTGTGGTGGACGCGCATGGTGGGGGCCTCCAGGAAGAGCGGCCCCGCCGGAGCGGGACACGGTGTGCGCAGGTTGCCTGGCCACCACGGGGGTGGGGCGAGGTGCAGTTATTACAGACCTGTAGTGACAGGTGCGCTAGACCTGCGTTAAGAACGTGTTGCACGTCACAGTGTTTCTGGTAACAGGGGCGTAACGACCAGGGGATTCCCCGACGGCGGTTCCCGCCGTCCGCGATCCCGTCTCGGAATCTCAAGCAACCTGTAACGACAGCATCGGCGGCATGGCATGCTGTACGCGATCGATGAGAAGGGGATCCATGACGATGGCCTACCGGCGGTTGACCCGTGACGGGGTCGAACCGCTGTGGATGCAGCTGATGCGAGCGCTGCGCAGTCAGATCGAGTCAGGTGAGGTCGGCCCGGACCAGCCGCTGCCCTCCGAGGCGGAGTTGAGCGACATCTTCGGCGTCTCTCGGACCGTCGTGCGGGAAGCGCTGCGTGAACTCGTCCAGCAGCGGATGATCTACAAGGTCAAAGGTCGGGGCGCCTTCGTCGCTCCACGTAAGACGGAGCTGAACTTCGTCGGCTCGGTGTCCGGATCCGCCCACGATCTGCGGGAGGCCGGCCGCAGGGTGGCCACCCACACGATCAGCCAGAGCCTCGGCGAGGCGGACCAGCGCGAAGCCGAGCTGCTGCAGATCCCGCACGGCGAGCAGGTCGTACGGATGCGCAGACTCCGACGGGTCGATGGACAGCCGTGGCTGCTCGTCGATACCGCCCTGCCGGCGCGCCTGGTGCCCGGCCTGGAGCGCGCCGTGCTCGAGAACCAGTCGCTGTACGACGTCCTGCGACGCCGCTACGGGCTGGAGGCCGCCGCAGCCGACCGTTGGATCGAAGCGGTCTTCCCGGAGCCTGACGACGCCGCGCTGCTCGAAGTGGCCACCTCAACGCCCCTGCTCGGCATCGAATCGGTGGCCTGGTTGCCCGACGGCACCCGTTTCGAGGCCTACTACGCGTTGCACCGCAGCGACCAGACCCGGTTCTTCGTGGGCATCCGCTGAACTCTGGGGTTCAACCCAGACTGCCTGACCGCCGTTATCTGGACCTGATGACAACCTCCGAACCGTAGGCAACAAAGTTAACGATTGCCGTTGACTTTGCCATCGATGATTATCAGGCTGTGAGAGCGCTCTCTCGGACTCGTCCTGGCCGTCAGGATGGGCCAGGCCGATGTCAGGAGGTTCCGGTTGAACAAGAGCTTGTCGATGCTAGGCCGCCTCAGGGTGGCTCTCGGCGCCGCTGCGGCGGTCCTTGTCACCGCTGTTCCGATGGTCACCGTCATGCCGCAGCCGGCCGACGCGGTGGGGCCCGATGTCCTACCTGTCACCGTCACGAACAACTCCGGCCGCGGCGAGGCCGTGTTCCTCTACATCCTGGGGCAGGACATCCGCCCCGGCGGCCGGCTCGGCTACGTCAATGCCGCCGGACAGTTCTCGGCCTGGCCCGCTGGTGGCCTGCCACCGACCCCCGCGCCGGACGTCGCGATCTCGGGCCCCGGCAATGGAGGCAGCGTCACCGTACGCGTCCCGCGGTTCATCTCGGGCCGGATCTACTTCTCCTTCGGCCGGAAGTTGGACCTCCGTCTCAGCCCCGACGGGCTTGTCCAACCCGCTCCGTGGGCCGGCGGTGACCCGAACCGGGACATCCTGTTCGACTGGTCCGAGTTCACCTACAACGACTCGGGTCTGTGGCTGAACAGTTCCCAGGTGGACATGTTCGCCGTCCCGCACGGCGTGAGCGTCACCGGTGCCGACGGACAGACGATCCGGACCGGCGACCCGGTCGCCAACGGCCGGGAGAACGTGATCAACCAGATCCGGGCCAACGGCGACTTCGCCCGTTCCGTGTACACCCGCTCCGACGGCACCGTCCTGCGGGTCCTCGCGCCCGGCAAGGCGATGGACGCCGGCCTGATGAGCCCGAATTACCTGGACGGGTACATCACCTCGGCGTGGAACGCCTACACGGGCCGAACCCTCACCGTCGTGCCCCGGGTCAACGAGCCGAACCGGCGCTTCTTCGGTCGGACCAACGGCAACACCATGGTCTTCACCGACTCTGCCGGCGCTCAGGTCGCCACGGTGGCCAAGCCCAGCACGGCCAACGTCTGGGGCTGCGACGGGGTGTTCAACGCCCCGAACACGCCACCGTTCATCGAGCCGGAGATCAAGCGGACGCTGTGCACGGCGCTGAACCGAGGCACCCTGGGCACCTCGTCGCAGGAGCCGGTGCTGGATGCGAACCAGTTCTACCGCAACAGTTCGCCCAACCACTACTCGCGGATCGTCCACGCCAACATGGCCGACGGCAAGGCGTACGGCTTCGCCTACGACGACGTCGGTGGCTTCGAGTCGCTGGTGCACCACGGTGACCCCCGCTCGGCGGCGATCATCCTCTCGCCGTTCACCGGCGGCAACCCGCCGCCCACCACGCCGCCCCCGGCCACCGACTCCAGCCGGATCGTCAGCAACTGGCACAACAAGTGCATCGACGTACCGAACTGGAACTTCAACGATGGTCAACGCCTGATCGTGTGGAACTGCACCGACGGCACGAACCAGCGGTGGGAGTTTGTCGGCGGCACGTTGCGTACCCAGAACAACAAGTGCATGGACGTGGCCTGGGGTTCCACTGCCGACGGCGCTGCCATCCAGATCGCCACCTGTTCGGGCAACCCCGCGCAGCAGTTCGTGCTCAGCGGCGCCGGTGACCTGGTCAATCCGCAGGCCAACAAGTGCGTCGACATCAAGGACTGGGACCCGAACAACGACGCGGTCCTGCAGTTGTGGACCTGCAACGGCGGCGCCAACCAGAAGTGGCGACGGGGCTGACCAACCCCCGCCAGGGGCGGGTGCCCGGAGGAGCACGTACTCGGGCGCCCGTCTCCACGTGCGCCCCCTGGTCGGCCGTGGCGGAACACTGTCGGCATGTCCTCGACGATGCTCGTGGTTGGTCCGAAGCTCGGTGTCGCGCTGGTTGTCCTGACCCTTGTCGCGGCGGTCGTCGTGACCTTCGGAAAGCTGGGTCACGGTCGGCAGGTGATGGTCGCCGCCGTCCGTGCCGCGATCCAACTGGGTGCCGTGTCGCTGCTGATCGCGGGCATCGTGGTGTCGCTGTGGGCCACAGCTGCGTTCGTTGTCCTGATGTGCGCGGTGGCGGCGGGCACGTCCGGTCGGCGTGTCACGGGCGGCGGTCGGGGGTGGTGGGCCGGCGCGCCGATCGTGGTGGGCAGCATGCCTGTGGTGGCGGGGCTGCTGTTGGCGGGCCTGGTGCCGATGCGCGGCATCGCGATCATCCCGGTCGCGGGGATCCTGATCGGCGGGGCGATGACCGCGACGTCGCTGGCCGGGCGGCGCGCGCTCGACGAGCTGACCAGCAGGCGCGGTGAGGTGGAGGCCGGCCTGGCCCTGGGCTTGCTGCCCCGCGACGCGGTGCTGCTGGTGTGCCGTCCGGCGGCGGGACAGGCGTTGGTCCCGGCGCTTGACCAGACCCGGACGGTTGGCCTGGTGACCCTGCCCGGCGCCTTCGTCGGTGTGCTGCTCGGCGGAGCGAGCCCGCTCGCCGCCGGAGTGACACAGCTTGTCGTCCTCGTCGCGCTCCTCGCCGTGGAGGCCGTCGCCGTCGTCCTCACCGTCGAACTGGTGGCCCACAGCCGTCTCCAACCCGCCACGTCGGAACCCCGGCCGAACCGTCGCTGACGTGTCTGGGCCGGTTCGGCTCATAGCCAGGCGCGCGCCAGGTCGACGAAGTCGATGGTCGCCACGGCGGTGGTCCCGAGGATGCCCCCGGTGAGCAGAATCGGGGGGAGGAAGCGGCTGCGCTGGGGCGAAGGTGCCCCGTCCGCCAGTGCCCGCACCCGGTGTACTGCTTGGCCGCCGTGCATGCCCAGCATTGTCGTCGGCCCTGATCCGCTGGTGGCCAGGCTGGCGCGGGCGACTGCCTGCGCCACCAGAGCCCGATCACCGACGGTCGTTGCGGCGTCCTCGTCGGCCCACCGCTCGACGAGGAACTCGGCGGTCTCGCGGACTCCCGTGAGCAGCGGGTTGAGAGCCGCCGCGGCGGCGGTCCATGCGACGAGGCGATGGTGCCGGTACGCCAGATGAGCGTGTTCGTGGGCGAAGACCGCTCGGCGCTCATCGTCGTCGAGCAGCCGCAGCATCCCGGTAGTGACTAGCAGGTGCCCGGGCCGGCCGGGCACCGCGACGGCCAATGGCGCGTCCCAGTCGGCGACGACGAGGCCAGCATGCGGCTTGGCCACTTCCCGTAACTTCCGGTGCGTGTCGAGGCGGCGGCGTAGGTCGGCGCGCAGGCGGATGAGACTCCATACCAGGAAGAGGACGGCGGTCAGTGCGATCGCGCCCGGCACCGGCTCGGGCAGTTCAATGCGGGGATGGTCATCCAGTGTGGCCAGCGGCGGTAGATCATCGAGCAGGGTCAGGGCCAGCAGACACAGCGACCAGGTGGAGGCCGCGGCCGCGACGACTGCGGCGACGGCCAGGGCCCGGGCGGCCAGGTCCGGAGTGCCGCGAGTCGAGATCCGCCGAGCCGCGAGCGCGAGGAGCGGCGCCAGCAGCAACGGCAGATACACCGCGACTGTCATGTCCGTCGGGTGCGCTCGACGTCGGACAGCATCTGCCGCAGGGCCGAGGCGTCGGCGTCGTCAAGCGATGCGGCGAACTGCCGAAGGACCAACTGTCGGTCGGGTCGGTCGGCCAAGGCTTCCCTCATTCGTGTGGCAGCCGCGGTAGCGGCGTCCTGCGCCGGCCAGTACACGTGCCCACGTCCGGCCCTTTCCCGCAACACCAGACCCTTGTCGTGCAGGCGGGTCAGGATCGTCTGAACGGTGTTGTACGCCAAATCAGCGCCGATGGCGGTCTGCACTTCGGTGGCGGTCAACGGCTCGCTACGCGCCCAGAGGACGCCCATCACCTCGGACTCCAGCGCTCCACGCGCCCGGCGTCTGTCTCTCTCCGTCATCGGCCCCGACCTCCGCGGCCAGAGTAGCCGGCCGGGCAGGGAGGCCGGGGTGAGCCGCACGGCGCCTGGCAGGCGAACTCCGACAAGATGTAGGTATCAGGTCGGTGCCCTCGGCGGGAGAAGACGGACAGTGCACCATTCCCAGTTGATTCGGTCTTCGGGTGACCCTGAGGTTGAAGCCGTCCGAGCGCCGTCCCGTTGCCCTCGTCGCTGGCTCGCCTGGGTGGTGACGGCGGCAGCCGTATTCGTGGTCCTCGCGCTCGCCGTGATCTGGAGCTTCACGCCGGTGATCCGGTTCGATGGTTGGGTCAGCGCGGCCGCCTACCGCGCCGCCGTCGAGCATCCGGGCTGGCGGGCGGCCATGTACGCGGTGACGTGGACGGCGAACACCACCACCATCGCGCCGATCGCGGCAGTCGTGGCCCTGCTGCTGATCTGGCGTGGCAGGTGGCGGCAGGCCTGCTTCGTTGTCGTCGCGATGTCGGCTACCGCGGCTGTTCGACTACTGCTCCTCGGCACCATCGATCGGCCGCGGCCCGTCGACCAGCTCGCCCCCTCGGGCAGTTGGTCGTTTCCGTCCGGTCACACCACCGCTCGGCGAGCGCCGCACTCGTCGCGGTGATCGTCTGTTGGCCGCTGCTGTCTGCCCGGTGGAGTCGGTTCGCGCTTGTGGGTCTTGCCGGCCTCTGGGCGTTTGCGGTGGGTCTCAGCCGGGTGGCGCTGGTCGTGCACTGGCCCACCGACGTTGTGGGGGCCTGGCTGTTGGTCATCACGATCGTGCCGACGGTCGCGGTGCTGCTGCGGGCTGCCCTCGGGCCGGGCGGCGCACCTGACGTCCTCGTGGACGAGGTCACCGAGCGCTGATCACGGCGTCGAGGTCGGTATCGCGGGGTGCGGTGTCAGCAGGTCGGCGGCTTGCCGGCGCGGTTACGCCTGTTCCGCGGAACCCGCAGCGAGCAGCAGAGGATCCGCGCCGGCGGGCGTGGCGACAGGGGCGGTTACGGCGGCGACGCCCACCATGACGAGCGCTAGGTGGTGGGGCCGCTTTGAGCGGGTCTGCGTGGCACGCGAGGTCAGGCGGCGGTCCGGTCGGCTGGCGCGGGTGCGTTCAGTGATGCAGTGGCTGGGGGCGCGGACCGATTGGGTCGGAAGAAGAGCAGCAGCACGCCGACGGCGTAAGCGATCCACACGCTGATCTCCAGCACTGTGGCCCGCGGAGTGAGGTTGACCGTGGCGGTCAGCACCGTGGCGTACCAGGATGTTGGCTCGATGACGCTCGACAGGTCGTAGGCATCGCTCGCCCCGAAGGGCAGCGCCCCGGCGGTCTGGAAGCCATGGGCGGCGTACTTGGCGATGCCGGCCGCGACGAGGATGAGCAGCACCGCCGTCCAGGTGAACAAGCGGCCGAGATTCACCCGGGCGACCGCTGCGTACATCAGCCACCCCAGCAGCACGGCCGACCCGACTCCGGCGAGCATTCCGGCCAGTGGGGCGATCGTTTCGGCGGCGGCCTGGGCGGCGGAGAACACCAGCAGCACCATCTCGACGCCCTCTCGGATCACGGCGACGAAGGCGAGCGCGCCGATCGCGACCGGGCCCATGCCGAGTGCGTCGATGAGCTTACCGGTCAATTCCGCCTTCAGGGTGCGAGCGCTGCGCCGCATCCAGAAGATCATCCAGGTGACCATGGCGACAGCGAGGAGCGACGTGACGGCCTCGAACAGTTCGAGGCGTACGCCGCTGAGCAGAGAGGTGGCCACATACGTCAGTACCGCGCCGAGGGCGGCCGCGACGACGAGGGCCGCTCCGACGCCGGCCCAGAGCGGGGCGAGTCCGTCTCGGCGCTGCGAACGCGCCAGGACGGTCAGCAGGATGGTGACCACCAGCGCCGCCTCGAGGCCGTCGCGCAGCCCGATGAGGTAGCTGGCGAAGAAAACGGAACTCATCGGACCCCTCACTATGCCTAGCCTTGCCTAACCCTCGCCAACCTCCTACATGTTGTCGGTGAAGTCAACCTGGCTGCTGGGCATGGTCTCAGTGGGCGCCAGCGCGGCGACGCTTCAGCCTGGCCTCAGGAAGGCGGTGCGAGCCTCCTCGGCATGACAATCGACGACGAGGACACCCTCGTACCGCACCTTCGGCAAATGCTGAACAAGGTGCCTGAGGTCACCATCTACTTCTGGATCATCAAAGTCCTGTCGACCACCGTGGGAGAGACAGCGGCGGACTTCCTCAACGTCGACCTCCATCTGGGTCTGACCGGGACGACGGTGGCGATGGTCGTCCTGCTGGCCGCCGTGCTCACCGTGCAGTTCCGGACCAACAAGTACGTGCCATGGGTGTACTGGCTCGCGGTCGTCCTGATCAGCATCGTCGGCACGTTGATCACCGATAACCTCGTCGACAACGTCGGTGTGCCACTGGAGATCGCCACGGTCGTCTTCGCGGTACTCCTGGCGGGCACGTTCACCGCCTGGTACCGCAGCGAGCGCAGCCTGTCGATCCACACGATCGTCACGCCCCGCCGGGAGGCGTTCTACTGGGCGGCCATCCTATTCACCTTCGCTCTCGGCACCGCTGCCGGGGATCTCCTGGCGGAGGGCCTGGCGCTGGGCTACGGGGGCTCGATCCTGATCTTCGTCGGCCTGATCGCCGTGGTCGCGGCGGCGTTCTCCCGGTCCTGGCTGAGCCCGATCTTGGCCTTTTGGGTCGCCTATATCCTGACCCGGCCGCTCGGCGCGTCGCTGGGTGACTACCTGTCCCAGGCCCCCGACGACGGAGGTCTCGGGCTGGGCACGGTCTTCACCAGCGCCCTGTTCCTCGCGACGATCCTGGGACTGGTCGCGTACCTGAGCGTCACCAAGCGGGATGTGTCGGACCAAGATTCCGGGGCCGTGCTCCGGTGACAGCACCTCACCATCGGGGTAGCCGGCCTGCCCCCGCCCCTTCGCGCGCGATGATCGGAGGTGACGCGGACCCGGCCGGGCCCGCCGGGGACTACGGGCGGGAAGGAACGAGCGGCGTGCGCGTGCTGGTCGTCGAGGACGAGACCGCCCTGGCGGAGGTGATCCGCGCCGGCCTGACCGACGAGGGATTCGCCGTCGATGTGCAGCACAACGGGACTGACGGGCTGTGGGCGGCCACCGAGAACCCGTACGACGCCGTGGTGCTCGACATCATGCTGCCCGGCCTCAACGGCTACGAGGTGTGCCGCCAGTTGCGCTCGCGGGACGTGTGGACGCCGGTGCTGATGTTGACCGCCAAGGGCGGCGAGTACGACCAGGCCGACGCGTTCGACCTCGGCGCCGACGACTATCTGATCAAGCCGTTCTCCTTCGTGGTGTTGGTGGCCCGCCTGCGGGCACTGATCCGCCGCGGCGCCCCGGCCCGACCGGTGATCCTGACCGCCGGTGACCTGGCAGTGGACCCGGCCCGGCGGCAGGTCACCCGCGCTGGGCAACCGATCCGGGTGACCGCCCGGGAGTTCGCGCTGCTGGAGTTCCTCATGCGTCATCGTGGCGACGTGGTGTCCAAGCGGCAGATCATCGACAACGTCTGGGACGCCCACTTCGACGGCGACCCCAACATCGTCGAGGTGTATGTCGGCTACCTGCGCCGCAAGATCGACCATCCGTTTGGCCGGCGGGCCATCCAGACGGAACGGGGCATGGGCTACCGGCTGGCCGCCGACGGCGGATGACAGTGCCCCGAGGGGTGTCAGGCCCCAGTTCACACAATGCGGGTGTGGTCGGTGAACCGATCCGCCCTCAACCGCAACAGTAGTGGCGATGGACAACGAGGATCTGATCGCTGCCATGGCTGGTGGTGACGAGAGCGCCCTGCGGGAACTGTTCTCGCGGCACGCCCCGTGGCTGGCCGGTCGGCTGCGCGCGGCGCTGCCGCCCTCCGACGTGGAGGACGTCCTCCAGGAGACCTTCCTGGCTGCCTGGCGGGGCGCTGCCACGTACCGAGGTGGGGGCGCCGGCGGTTGGCTGTGGGGGATAGCCCGCCGCCAGGCCGCGCTGTGGCTGCGCCGGCGCGGGCAACCCGCACTCCTGCTCTCCGCCCTGGCCGAAACCGATGACCGGCGCGTCGCAGACCCGGCTGACGCGGCGCTGTCCAGGGCTGAGCTTGCTGACGCCGTGAAAGTGCTCGGGCCGGAGGGCAGCCTGCAACGCGAAACCTGGCGGCTGATGTACGTCGAGGACAAGTCCGTGGCTGAGGTGGCCGAATTGATGGGTGTTCCCGCGGGAACGGTGAAGAGCCGCGCGTACCAGATTCGCCGGCTGATGCGCGCTGCCCTGCGGCGCCACGAGCCGGCGCGCGACGGAGGTGGGCAGTGACCAACGGTGAGGTGACGCACCGGGTCGAGGGGCCCGACGGGCGGGGCCCTGCACCAGAAGGTGTTGATCTTGGTCGGGTCTGGGTTGGGGTGGCCGCCCAGGTGTGGCGTCGCCGTCCCGGAGCGGTGGAGCGGCTGGCGGGGCATCTGCTCCGCTCGCCGGGCCTGGCCCGGGCGCTGGTCACGACGCCGTCGCTGTTGCTTGGTTGGGTTATCGCCACCGCGGTGGTGCTACTCGCCGGGCTGCTCGCCACGCTGAGCACCGGAACGCCGTACGTGGCGCTTCTTGCCCCCGCGGTCGCCGCGGCGGGCATCGCATTCGCCTACGGCCCGGGCATCGATCCCGCCTGGGAGCTGTCGTGCAGCGTGGCGGTCAGCGACCGCATGGTGCTGCTGGTCCGAGCGCTGGCGGTGTTTGCTGTGAATGCGGCGTTCGGGCTGGCAGCTTCGGTCGCGTCGGGAACCGCCACGGCCGTCACGATCGGTTGGCTGGTGCCGATGACCGCGGTGTGCGCGCTGGCCCTGGCCGCCGCGACCGTCGCCCGGTCGGCGAACGTGGGCGTGGCCGCAGGCCTCCTCGGCTGGACGATCACCGTCCTGTCCGGGCAGGTGGCCGCCGGTCGGCTCACCGCAGCGGTCACCGACACCGCGCTCTGGCCTGCCTACCTGGCGTTCGCCGCCTGCTGTGCGTCGATCGTCCTCTACTCGACCCGGACACCGAGAGGAACGTCATGAACGTCGAGATCAGCGATCTCACCCGGCGCTTCGGCCGCACCGAGGCCGTGGCCGGGGTGACGATGGAGACCGGGCCAGGGGTGTTCGGTCTGTTGGGCCCGAACGGGGCGGGCAAGACGTCGCTGTTGCGGATGTTGGCCACGGTGATCCCACCGACCTCGGGTCGGATCCGACTGCTGGGCCGCGACCCCGGCCAGTACGGGCAGCGCCGGCAGATCCGGCGCCGGCTCGGCTATGTGCCGCAGAACCTTGGCTACTATCCGCGGTTCACCGTCGTTGAGTTCGTGGAGTACTTCGCGCTGCTCAAGGAGATGCCGCCCGCGCGGGTGCACCACGCGGTTGCCGCCGCGGTCGAGCGCGTGGGTCTGGGCGACAAGGCGACGGCGAAGCTACGCACTCTCTCCGGTGGGATGCTGCGCCGGGTGGGGATCGCGCAGGCCATCGTCAACGAACCCGAACTGCTCCTGCTGGATGAGCCGACCGCCGGGCTGGATCCCGAGCAACGGGTGGCGTTCCGCGCTCTGCTGCGCGACCTTGGGCAGCGCGCCACCGTCATGGTCAGCACTCACCTCGTCGAGGACGTCGGTGCCGCCTGCACCCAGGTCGCCCTCATGGACCAGGGGAAAATCGTCTTTCAGGGGACGCCGGAGGAGTTGACGTC
This sequence comes from Micromonospora sp. NPDC047557, assembly GCF_043205095.1. NCBI lineage: Bacteria > Bacillati > Actinomycetota > Actinomycetes > Micromonosporales > Micromonosporaceae > Micromonospora > Micromonospora sp. NPDC047557. The sequence continues at coordinate 58,816 of NZ_JBIDDK010000005.1, forward strand.
GCGCGCCGAGGGAACCGCCGCGGCCGGCGATGCTCCACTGGAGCGCGGATACAGCGCGGTGCTGGCGCAGGCGCGGTCATGACCGCCGACCCAGTGGTTTCCGCGCTGGAGGAGCCGGCGCGCCGTACCCGCGGGGCGATCACGGCGGCGGGAGGGCTGCTGCGGCTGGAGATCCGCCGCAGCGTGATGGTGTGGATGCTGCCGCTGGTTGCCGCGCTGTTCTGGCTCATCACCTACCGGCCGAACATGGCGTACCCACCGCTGTGGAACGTCCGTGCGATGGCCATGCAGACGACGGCTCTGGCGGTCTTCGCGCCGACGGTGGTCGGCGCCGCCGCGTGGTTGGGCTGGCGGGAGCGCCGTCACGGCATGGCCGACCTGGTGATCGGGACGGCCCGGCCGCGATGGACTCGCCAGTTCGCCACCTGGGCCGCGACCACCTGCTGGGCGATCGTCGCCTACCTGGGATGCGTGAGCGTCCTGTACGGGGTGACCGCGTGGCAGGGCGCCTGGGGCGGGCCGTTGTGGTGGCCGGCCGTGGTGGGCGTCGCGAGCATGCCGGCGTTCGCTGCGCTCGGATTCGTAGCCGGGGTGCTTCGTCCCAGCCGGTTCACCGCCCCGTTGATCGCGATCGGCGTGTTCCTCGCGCTGCAGATCAGCCTGCAGTTCATCCACGGTGCCAACTCGTACTGGCAGATCTCGCCGTTGGTGGCCGGACCCTGGGAGATCGGGCCTGACCCGGGTGTGGCGACCTTCTACCGCTACCTACCCGACCTTCCGATCGCGCAGGTCCTGTTCCTCGCCGGCCTGACCGGGGCGCTGCTGGGCGCCCTCGGCCTACCCGCCGACGCCGGCGGACGGCGGCTACGTCGGTGCGCGGCGGCCATCACCGCAGCCGGGCTGGTGACGGCCGCAGCCGCGGTTGCGCTGGCCGGGACCGGCCGACTCGACGCCCACGGCATGATCGCCATCCCCATACTGCACAACGGGGGCAACGACCGTCCGGTGCGCTACACGCCGGTATGCAGCCACACCCCGATCCCGGTCTGCCTGCACCCCGCCTACACCGGCTACCTGCCCGCCGTGACCAAAGCCCTCGAACCGGTGCTCACCGAGGTGGCGGGCCTGCCCGGCGCGCCGGTGCGGATCAGCCAGACCGCCGCGAGATATGAACAGGGGCCCGACAATGGCGTCAGCATCAGTCGGGCAGGCCCTCCTATGAGCGGCACCCCACCGGTGTTCCATCTGCTTCTGCCTCAGCAGGCGGGCGCCGACGAATTTGCTGTCGAGCTACGAGTGAACGCCCGCCACAGCATCGTGAACAGCGTCGTCGGCGGCGGCCGCAACCCGAGTCCCGCGCAGCAGGCGGTCACGGAGGCCATCCTCGGCACCTCCACCCTCGCGCCCGGTAGTCCCACCGCCGCCGCGGCACAGCGGCTCGCCGCGCTGCCGGCTGCCGCTCGGCACGCCTGGCTCATGGAGCACGTCGCGGCGCTGCGAGCGGGCCAGCTCACCCTGGAGCAGCTGCCATGACCGGGGCCGAAACCCGTCATCGCCCGCATCCGCTAGCACCGGGCGGGGCGATGCGCGCCGCGCTGCGGCTGGCGCGCCTGCACCTGGCGAGCCGCCGCGTCCCCGCGGCCCTGGCGGCGGTGGCGGCCTGCGCCATCGGCCTGCGGGTCGCCCTGCGGTGGCAGTGGGACGCGTACGGGGCGCTGCAGTTGCCGCTGATCTTCGAGACCGGGTGCGCTGTGGCCATCGTCGTCACCGCCACCAGTCTGCTCGGCGAGCCGGAACGCGTCACCGGACGCTGGTTACCGTTCCTGCGGCTGGCCACCACGCTGGCGCTGACCGTCGCCGCCGTTGGTGCCCTGGCCGCCGCTGGAGCCGGTGCGCATCTGGCCGGCGGCACGATAGAGGTGCTTCGCAACCTGGTCGGGCTGGTCGGCATCGGCTTGCTGTGCGCTGCCCTTCTCGGCGGCGCGCAGGCATGGGCCGGCCCTACCACCTATCTCATGATCGCCCTCTACGGGCTGTACACGCAGTGGCACGGGCCGGCCCTGACCACGCCGTGGCTGTGGCCCGCCCGACCGCCGCACGACCTCGGCGGCGCACTCTGCGCCGGCGTGGTGTTCGTCGCCGGAGTGCTGCTCGTCGCGGTGCGTGGAGCCCGTGACACCGGTCCGGAGACCGCACGCAGCGGATGATCGAGACAGGCGGCGGGGCAGTCGCACCACCCTGGCGGTCTCTCAGCGCCTTCTCAGCCCCGAGGACCCTAGGCTGCGGACATGGCCACGATGCTCACCTCGTTGCGGGCCCCGGCCCGGTGGGCACGCCGCCGCCTGGGCGTGCGGCTGAGTTCGGCGCTGGCCGCCACCATGGTGGTGGCGGTGGTCTTCGGGATTGGCGCGGCCGTCTTCGTCTACCTGGCCCGGGCCAACCTGGTCCGCAACGTGGATGCGGCCGCCCGGCAACGCGCCGCCGAGGTGGCCACGGCGGTAGCAGACGGTGACTCCGATGCCATCGCCCAGACGCTGAAGCCCCGTCCGGGGGAGCAGAGCCTGGTGCAGGTATTGGCGCCGTCGGGTGTGGTGCAGGCGGCGTCGCCGACGCTCGACGGTGTCGTGCCACTGTCCCGGCTGCGTCCGGCTGCCGGTCAGACGCTGCGGGAACAGCGGACGCTGCCCTTCGCGGACGATGACGCCTATCGGGTGGTCGCGATTGGTGTCGGCACCAGCTCGGGCACCCGGACGGTGCTGGTGGCCCAGTCGTTGCGACCGGTCCACGAGAGCACCGAGGTGATCGCCGCGATCCTGGTCATCGGGTTGCCGGCGATGCTGCTGCTGATCGGCGCGGCCGTGTTCCTGTTCGTTGGCCGGTCGCTGCGTCCGGTGGAGGCGATCCGCCGTCGGGTAGCGGGCATCACCGCCCGAGACCTGCACGCCCGGGTGCCGGTGCCCCAAGCGCACGACGAGGTGGCGGCACTCGCGCAGACGATGAACAGCATGCTCGACCGACTGCAGACGGCGGCGACCAGCCAGCGGCGGTTCGTCGCCGACGCCAGCCACGAACTGCGCAGCCCCCTGGCAACCCTGCAGGCCGGCCTCGACCGCCTTACGATGACGCCCCTGCCTGGCGCGAACGACGACCTGGTCCGACTGATGCGGCGAGAGTCGCAGCGACTGGGCAGGCTGGTCGCCGACCTGCTGCTCCTCGCCCGCATCGACGAAAACGGGCTCACCCTGCGCCGTGAGGACGTCGACCTCGACGACCTGGCCTACACCGAGCGGGACCACCTCGCCGCCCGCCGACCGGACCTGACCGTCCGAACCCAGCTCACCCCGGTGCGGGTGACCGGCGACGCCCACGACCTCGGGCGGGCGCTACGCAACCTCGCTGACAACGCCGCTCACCACGCACGCCACGAGGTGCTCATACGGGTCGGGGCCGAGGACGGGTGGGGATGCCTGGAGGTCACCGACGACGGGCCGGGCGTGCCGGCCGCCCAGCGGGAACGAATCTTCGAACGGTTCGTCCGGCTCGACGAGAGCAGGGCCCGCGCCGACGGCGGAAGTGGTCTAGGCCTGCCGATCACCCGGGAGATCGTTGCGGCGCACGGCGGGACCGTGCGGGTGCTGCCTGGCCCCGGAATGACGATCCAGATCCGACTGCCGCTGACCGGAGACAGCGAACCGAGCGACTGAACCTCAGGGCGTGTGCGACTGCCGGTGTCCTCGCCTTTCAGGGTCCTCTCAGTCGCGAACAGATTGGCTGGGCTCAGCCGGTCGAAGGGAGCCGGGTCGGCGACGGGATCGGACGCCCGATGAACTATCACCTGTTTCACCTCATCAACGCAGCTGCCGGACATCACGATTCGCTCGACGACGTGCTGGAGTGGTGCGCTGTCTGGCTGATCTACCCCCTCGGCGCCGTGGCGACGGTCGCGCTGCTGCTCGGCCTGAGATCGCATGGTTGGCCGCTCCTCGTCCGCGTCGGGGCGTCGCTGGCCTTGGCGTTCGCCGCCGGTCAGGTGGTCGCACGTGCCAGCAATGAGGCCCGCCCGTTTCAGACGCATCCCGTGCATCAACTGATCCCACACGACCCAGGAGGGTCGCTGCCCAGCGACCACGCCACGGCGGCTTTCGCGGTGGCCTTCGCCGTCGGGGTGTTCCTGTCCTGGCGCTGGGGACTACTGCTCTCGGTGCTGGCCGCTGTCATCGGCTTCGCCCGAGTCTGGGCGGGCGTGCACTATCCAGCCGACATCCTCGCCGGCGCGGTCATCGGTGGGGGAGCTGTCCTGATCATCGCGCTTGCCGCACGCGTCCTCGCTTGGCGTGCCCACCAACACCGTCCACGGGCCGCGGCCAGCAATTACTGAGCACTCCTGCCCACCCGCACCGCCCGACTACTCACCACACCCTTTCCGGAGGTTCTTTCGTGTCAACGTCCCTCGCTTCGGCGGCCGCGGGGCCCAGCTTCCTCGACCCGGAGTGGTTGATCTCCACCTTCGGGCTGATCGGCATCCTCGCGATCGTGTTCGCCGAGTCAGGGCTGCTGATCGGGTTCTTCCTGCCGGGTGACTCGCTGCTGTTCACCGCCGGGCTTCTCGTCGCCGACGGCCACTACCTGCAACAACCGCTCTGGCTGCTCTGCCTGTTGGTGGCCGTGGCCGCGATCGCCGGGGATCAGGTGGGGTACCTGTTCGGCAGGCGAGTCGGCCCGAGCCTGTTCCGGCGACCCAACTCCCGCCTGTTCAAGCAGGAGAACGTGCACCGGGCCAACGACTTCTTCGACCGCCATGGAGCCCGGGCCGTGGTGCTGGCCCGGTTCGTGCCGATTGTGCGGACTTTCACCCCAATCATCGCCGGGGTCAGCCACATGCACTACCGGACGTTCCTCGCCTACAACATCATCGGCGGGGCTCTCTGGGGCGTCGGCGTAACCGTCCTGGGCTACTTCCTCGGCCAGATCGCGTTCGTCAAAGCCAACATCGAGATCATCCTGATCGGCATCGTCGTGGTCTCCGTCCTACCGATCGGAATCCAGCTCCTCCGATCCCGCTGGAGCTCCGCCCGAACCTCCGCCCGCTCGTCGTAGGAGTTGCTACAGGCTGATCGACGTGCAGGACCAAGCGTGGTCGACGATGTCCTCGGCTGTCCGGGAGCGGCCGGCGGCGGCGACGCCGACGTTCGTCCAACGCTCGCGTACGGCGTTCATGACCCGCTCGGCGGTGTCGAGGGCTTCGACGGGATCGCCGACCGCGGCGAGTAGTTCACCGACGTCGTCTGCTTGGGGATCCAGCGGCGGGAACTCCAGCAGACTTCTTCGCGTACCCGCTCAGATAGGTCAGCGGCGTACCCGATAGCGCAGGTGAAGCACCCGGTTGCCGTGGATCACCACGTCAGGATCCTCCAACAGGTGCTGCGCGTGGACCGACCCGAAGTAGCGCTTGCCGGACCCGAACACGACAGGTACGACGTCCATGCGCACCTCGTCGATCAGGCCCGCGGCAAGCACCTGGCCACCGACGTCGCCAGCAGTGACCTCGACCACTCGGTCACCCGCAAGCTCCTGCGCCTTGGCCATGGCTGCCTCGACGCCGTCGACGAAGTGGAACGGCGCCTCGGGATCCCAGCCCTCGGGCGCCGGTCGGTGCGTCACGACGACCACGTGGTCGATCCCGCCCGGAGGCTTTCCGTCCCAGCCGTCCGTCATGTCGAAGACGTGACGGCCGACGACTGTCACCCCGATCTGGTCCCAGTACGGCCTGGTGTAGTCGTAGGACGTCTGCGACACCTTCAGCCCGCCGCCCTCGTCCAACGGGACGTCACCGCTGGTCAACCAGTCGAACAGCGGCCCGGGCTGGTCATTCTCGTCCGCGATGAAGCCATCCACCGACACCGAGCTGTACATGACCACTGTGCCCACGGGGCTCTCCTCTGCTTCGGGGTGCCCTCAAGTTAGCGCGTCGTGAGCCGTCGCTCTTGTAGGAAATCAATCGGCCGGCAGTGGCCAGCCGTCCATCGCGTGGCCGGGATGTTCGCGCAGGAACCGCCGCCGGACTTCGAGGTACCGGGTCGGCGTGAGCCCGGTGAACTCCCGGAACTCATGGCCGAAGTGGGCCTGGTCGAAGTAGCCTGCGCCACCGGCCAGCTCGCCCCAGTCGATCGGTTCGGCGGGGTTGATCGCGAACACGGCGGCGGTGAAGCGGTGGGTGCGGGCCAGCCGCTTCGGCGTGATGCCGATGAGCTCCTTGAACCGCTGCGCCAGATGAGTGCTGCTGACACCGGCTGCCACGCTCAGGTCGCCGATCGCCACCGCCCCGCTGGTCGCCGCGATGACGCTGCTCGTGTGGCGGACCAGCCCCAGGCCGGCGGTCTCGCACAGCCGTCGCATCAGCTCCTCCTCGAGCAGCGTCAGCATCTCGTGGGGTCCGTCCGCCGTGGCCAGCCGGTCTCGCAGCTCGGCGACGACGGGCCGGCCCCAGACCTGCTCCAGCGTCACCGGCCGGTCACACAGCTCGGCTGCGGGCATCGGCAGGAACGGCGCCAGCCCCCACGGCTTGACGTGCACGCCGACGGACCGGGTCCGGAGTGGATAGCCGAATTCGAACGCGCGGGTGGGCGTGGTGACCACGCAGCCGTCGGCGTACTCGGCCGTCTCGATGTCGGTGCCGGCGCGGATGCGGAACGGCGCCCCGAGGTTGACGATGAGCAACGCCGCCGGCATCGGCGGCAGCGTCAGCCGGGCGTACGGCGGCGTGCCGTCCAGGTAGTAAAGGTCGTCGATCAGCCCGTCCAGCGGCGGTCGCGGCACTCTGGACACGTACTCCACGCTCACAGCATCGCCGACGGCCCGGCGGCATCGCGCGCCGGGATGGTCCAGCCGCGCTGCCGCCACCATCGAGCCAGCACCGTCGCGCGCCCTGCAGTGTCGCCGACGCGTCGGCCGTCGAGCGCGTCAAATTTCCTCCACCTTGCGCCCATCCGTGTCTAGGTCGGCCTCGAATGCCTCATGACAGCAGCAATCACGTACAAGCATCTGAGGAGTTCGTATGAAGCGGCGCCTGTTTGCCACGGTTGGCGTAATCGCGGTGCTGGCCCTGTCCGCCTGCGCCGGTACCGACAGCGAGGACAGCGCCAGCGGCGCGCCGAGCATGTCGGCCAGCGCGCCGATGGCTTCGGCCTCGCCTTCGATGATGATGTCGGGTCAGTTCGGCTCGGGGTGCTCGGCCGTGCCGGCCGATCCGTCCAACCCGGGTAGTTTCGAGGCGATGGCGAAGGTGCCGGTGGCCACCGCCGCATCCGGCAATCCGCTGCTCTCGACGCTGGTGACGGCGGTCAAGAAGGCCAACCTGGTGGACTCGCTCAACGGCGCGCAGGGCGTCACGGTGTTTGCGCCGACCAATGACGCGTTCGCCAAGATCCCGAAGGCGGATCTGGACAAGGTCCTGGCCGACGACGCCATGCTGAAGAAGGTCCTGACCTACCACGTGGTGCCGACCCAGTTGTCGCCGGACACTCTGGCTGGCACCCACAAGACGTTGCAGGGCGGCGAGCTCGTGGTGACCGGCAGCGGCTCGTCGTTCACCGTCAATGGCACCTCGATGGTGGTCTGCGGGAATGTCTCGACGGCCAACGCCACCGTGTACATCGTTGACACCGTTCTGATGCCCAAGAGCTGATGGCGTCGACCGACACTGGGCCCCGGCCGGCGAACCGCCGGCCGGGGCCGTCCCTCAGCATGACCGCCGTTCGCGGCCTCGTCGTCGGCGTGTTGACCGCCGGGGTTGCCCTCGGTGTGGCGCATCTCGTCGCGGCGCTGGTCGATCCAGCCGCCGATCCGGTGCTGGCAGTCGGCGGCGTCGCTATCGACCTGGCACCGCAACCGGTCAAGGCGTTCGCCATCCGCACCTTCGGCGCCAACGACAAGATCGCTCTCCTCGTCGGCGTCTACGCCCTGTTGGCCCTGACCGCGGTTCTGCTCGGCGCGGCGGCGTTACGACGACGCCGCTACGGTCTGGCTGGCCTCGCCGTGTTCGCTGCTGTCGGTGTCGCCGCCGTCCTGTCCCGCCCGGGGGCGACGTCGTCGGACGTCCTGCCGGTTCTGGCGGGCGTCGGCATCGGGATGGCGGCGATGCTGGTGTTGGTGCGCGCCGCTCGGACGGTCACGATCACCGCGTCGAGCCGGCCGCGGCTGCTCAACCGCCGTCAATTTCTGGCCACCGCGACGGGGGCGGCGCTGACCGCCGGCGTCGCGGCCGCCATCGGCCAGGCTGTCGGTCGCGGCAGCGCGGTGGGCGCCCGCTCCCGCGCCGGCGTTCGGATTCCGCCGCCGGTGCAACCGGCGTCGCCGCTACCCGGCGGTGTCTCCGTTGGCGTGGACGGGGCCTCGGCGTTCGTCACCCGCAACCGGGACTTTTACCGGGTCGACACCGCCCTCACCGTCCCGCAGGTTGACCTTGAAACCTGGCGGCTGACTCTCGACGGAGCGGTCGATCGCCCTCGGACCTGGAAGTTCGAGGATCTTCTCGCCCGTGGCCTCGTGGAGCGTGACATCACGCTCAACTGTGTCTCGAACGAGGTCGGTGGTCCCTACATCGGCACAGCCCGCTGGACCGGCGTTCCCCTCGCACCGCTGCTACGCGAAGCGGGCATACGCCCCGGGCAGAACCAGCTCGTCAGCCGCTCGGTGGAGGGCATGACCATCGGCACCCCGATCGAGGCGATCCTCGACGGGCGCGACGCGCTCCTGGCCGTGGCCATGAACGGCGAACCCCTGCCCCTGGAACACGGCTTCCCCGTCCGCATGCTCGTGCCCGGCCTCTACGGTTACGTCGGTGCCTGCAAATGGCTCACCTCGATGAAGGTGAGCACCTTCGACGCGTTCGACCCCTACTGGGTCCAACGCGGGTGGGCTGCCGACGCACCCGTCAAGACCGCATCTCGCATCGACACTCCGAAACCCTTCGCCCAACGTCGCGTCGGACCCGTCATGATCGCCGGTGTCGCCTGGGCGCAACGGCGCGGGATCACCGCCGTCGAGGTGCAGATCGACGACGGTCTGTGGCGGCAGGCCCGCCTCGCCGACGGCCCATCGCCGGACCTGTGGCGGCAGTGGACCTACCGCTGGGACGCCACCCCTGGCAGCCACACGCTGCGCGTACGGGCCACCGATGCCACCGGTGCAACCCAGACCGACCAGCGGGCCGAGCCCTTCCCCGACGGCGCGACCGGCTGGCACAGCACCACCGTCACCATCACCTGACCTCCCGGGCCGGAAAGAACCCGGTCCGGCACCAATCCGGCGACCACCACGCCACGAATCACTCCTGACCGCACGTGAGTATCAACGCCGTACCCAGGCGGAGACGGAGATTTGTTGTGAGACTGTCCCGAGCCCTGCTCGCCCTACCAGCGGCCGTGCTGGTCCTCGCGTTCCCGGGCGTCGCGCAGGCCGACGAGAGCGTGCAGGTCCAGCTGCAGGACCTCAACGAGACCGGTGCCACCGGCACCGCGACGTTGACCGCGACGAGCGGCGGCGACCTCAAGATCATGATCTGGTCGAAGGGCATGACGCCGAACTCGCCGCACGCCCAGCACGTGCACGGCGCGGCCAACGGAATGGACTTCCACTGCCCGGACAAGTCCGCCGACACCAACGGCAACGGCTTCGTCAGCACGGAGGAGGGCCTGAAGATGTACGGGGACATCTTCATCTCGCTGACCACCACCGGGGACACGACCAAGGCCAGCGGGTTGGCGGTGGACCGGATGCCGAAGGCCGACGCGCAGGGCAACCTCAGCTACGAGCGCACCATCCCCGCTGCCGACCTGCCCAAGGGCACCATCGAGCACCTCAAGGACCTGCACCTCGTGCAACACGGCATCGACGCCAACAAGAACGGTAAGTACGACATGGAAGCTCTCGGGGAGTCGACGTTCGCCAAGTCCATCGGCGTCAACGGCATCCCCGCCGAGGCCACCGACCCTGCGACGTGCGGCATGGTCAGCGGCGCCGCCGCCGGGTCCGTACCCGCCGGGGGTGTCGCCACCGGCGATGGCAGCACCTCCGGTGGGTCGCCGATGATGATGTACGCCGTGGGTGGCCTCGCGCTGCTCGGCGCCGCGGGTGCGGTCGTCGCGCGACGCCGGCTCGCCGGCGAGCGCTGAGCCGGAATTGTTCGCGATGGACAACGGCGGCACGCCAGCGCCGGCCGGACGCCGCCGGGGGCGCTTCGCGCTCCTGGCGGTGGCCGGCATCCTCACCGTGACGGCGGCCGTGTCGATCGGCTTCGCGGTGGCCGACCGGGCTGGGGAGCCACCTCGGCCCGACGCCTCCGCTGCCGCGCCAGCCGCGACGGCGTCGCCCGCTGGGGCGACCAAGCCTGGTGAATTGACCTCGGGACCATTGATGGCCAGTTCGCCCCCAACGCGGGTGTCGATCCCGTCGCTGAAGGCCACCGCCGCGATTGTCGCCCTCGGCCTGCGGGCGGACGGGGCGATGGAGGTCCCGGACAGCGCCACCGACGTGGGCTGGTTCACCAAGGCGCCGACGCCAGGGGCCCTCGGTCCGGCCGTGCTGGCCGGGCACGTCAACTGGAAGGGACGTCGTGGAACGTTCTTCGATCTGGGCAAGCTGTCCGTCGGCGCCGGGATAACGGTCAACCGCCAGGACGGCAGCACCGCGATGTTCACCGTCAGCAAGGTCGAGCAGTATCCCAAGGACGACTTTCCCACCGATGAGGTGTACGGGGCTACCGACCACTCGGCGCTGCGTCTGATCACCTGCGGCGGCGAGTTCGACGACGCTACTGGGCACTATCGCGACAATGTCATCGTCTACGCGCGCCTCGCTCACGCGCATGCCTAGCACTCGAGTACCCGGCGGCACACGGAACGGCCGCCAGCACAGGAGAGGACATGCCGAGAATGAGCGGTGACCCGGAACAGGCGCGGCGGCTACGTTCGGTGCCGTCGGACACCGCGACGCCACCGAGCGCCGACGAGCTGCTGACTCGGGTGGCACGGGGCGACGAGGCGGCGTTCGCGGCGCTGTACGACACGATGGCGGGCCGGGTCCTCGGGCTGACTCGCCGCGTCCTGCGCGACTCGGCGCAGGCCGAGGAGGTGACGCAGGAGGTGATGGTCGAGGTGTGGCGCACCGCTGGCCGCTTCGAGGCCGGTCGTGGCTCAGCCTCAGCCTGGATTCTGACCATGGCGCACCGCCGGGCGGTGGATCGAGTGCGTTCCGAGCAGGCGCACACCAACCGGACCCTGCAGGTCGCCGCGACCGAGACGCATGTCCCCTATGACGAGGTGGTCGAGGACGTCACCGCGCGTTTGGAGCGGGAACAGGTCCGCCGCTGCCTGGGCCGGCTGACGCCGGTCCAACGGGAGGCGGTGGCCCTGGCCTACTACGGCGGCCACACCTACCGGGAGGTTGCCGAAAAGCTGAAGACACCGCTGCCGACGGTGAAGACGCGGATGCGCGACGGACTGATCCGGATGCGTGACTGTCTGGGAATCGACATGGAGGGACGGGCATGAGCGCCGACATCCACACCCTCGCCGGCGCGTACGCCCTGAACGCGGTCGACGACCTCGAGAGGGCGGCGTTCGAGCGGCACCTGGCGGACTGCGAGTCGTGCCGCCTGGAGGTGACCGAATTACGGGAGACTGTCGCACGGCTCGCCGACGACACCGTCGTCGAGGCCACACCCCCGGGCTTACGGGAGCGCACCCTCACCCAGGCGGCGCGTACCCCGCAGTTGCGCTCGGGTGCCGCAGGAGACAGCGCCAGACGGCAGGCGAGCAGGTGGCGACGGTTCACCGTGGCTGCCGCCGCAGCCGTCCTCGTGGCCGGCGGCGCGAGCGCGGTCACCTGGACCGTGAGCAATGATCGGATCAGCGACGAGCAGGCCAGCAGCGACCAGGCTCGGCAGATCGCCGCCGTCCTGGACGCCCCGGACGCCCGGGTGTTCGAGCGGTCGCTGCCGCCCGGCGGCTCCGCGACCGTGGTGGTCTCCCGGGACCGGGACCGAGGGGTGGTGCTGCTGCGTGACCTGCCCGAACCCGGCCCCGGGCGGATCTACGAGCTCTGGCTCATCCGCGGCAGCGAGCCCCGCAAGGTGGGACGACTGGCCGAGGGAGTCCGGGCGTCGACCACGGTCATCGGCCCGGTCGCCGAGGCGGGAACGTTCGGCGTTTCCAACGAGCCCGCGGGCGGCTCCGTCGCCCCCACGCGAATCCTGGGTACGGTCGAGCTGAGCTGAGCACGGGCCGGCTGCGGTCACACCGTCGGTGCGGGTCCAGCCGGTCCGCACCGACGGCTGATGTGTTTCCCGCTCATCCACCCATCCGGGCGGTGGACCGCTCCGAATCACCACCATGGATGACGAGCTGCTCGCCGGCCGGTACCGCAGGCTCCTGCCGATCGAGGACGCTGCCACTCCGGGACGCGTCTGGCTGGCCCGCGACGAGGTGCTCGACCGGGACGTCGCGCTCAAGCAGATCGCCGTGCCGGGATGGGCGAGCGACGCCGAGCGGTCCCGGTTGCACGAGCGGACGCTGGCCGAGGTTCGTGGGCTGGCCGGGCTGGACCACCCGAGCGTGATGGGGATGTGGGACGTGCTGAGCGCCGACGGGCACCTGTGGCTCGTCATGGAGTACGTGCCCTCCCGGTCCCTGACCGAGGTGGTTGCCGCCGACGGCCCGCTGACGCCGGCCGAGGTGGCGCGGGTCGGGCTGCACCTGCTCGCCGCACTGAAAGCCGCGCACGGGATGGGTGTGGTGCATCGGGAGCTCTGTCCGCAGAACGTGCTGCTCGGCGACGACGGGCGCGTCATGCTCGGCGGGTTCGGCCTGTCGATCTTCGACAGCCACAGCCCGGCGACCGTCGGTGCGGCGAACCTGTCGAGGAACCAGTACGTCGCGCCGGAGCGCGCTCGCGATGGCAGGGCCACCCCCGCCTCGGACCTGTGGGCTCTCGGCGCGACGCTCTACCTGGCCGCGGAGGGCCGCCCACCGTGGACCCGGCCCTCGACCCTGGCCACACTCGCCGCTCTGGCCACCGAGGCGCCCGACCGGATGAGCGTCCTGCCACTGGAACCGGCGATCACCGGACTCCTGCTGCGCAATCCCCGTCAGCGGCTGTCCGCGCACGAGGCCCGCGCCCTGCTGGAGCAGGTGGCCGAGGCGACCGTACCGATCGAGCCCGTGCCGGTGCCCCGGGCGCGCCGCCGGTGGCGAATGTCCACACGGCCGCGGCGGCGGTCGCGGACCGCAACGCCGCCCGTCCCGATCGCCGAGGACGCGATCGACACCACGGTCATCACGGCGAGGTCGTCGAACACCCGCGACCGGACGACCGGCTGGGCGTTCGCCGGCGCAGTGTTGGGACTGCTGGCGGTCGTGGCCATCGTCGTCACGGCAGCCGGTGCCGTGATCGGCGGCCTGCGCAGCCAGGACGGCGTGCCGGGCGTCGACCCGGGCGGTGCGGCGGCCGGCGCGATGGAGTCAACCAGTCCGGAGGTACCCGCCCACCTCTGCCTGGACGATGACGCCTCCAGCGAAGCCGAGCCTCTGCGGGAACCCACCGCACCGCTCCCGTACGCGCTGCCCGACGGATGGGCTTGGCACCAGGACCCGGCCGGCTTCCTGGTGGCAGTTCCGCAAGGGTGGACCCGGCACACCGAGGGCGAAAGTGTCTGCTTCCGCGACCCCGCCGAGGTGCGAGCCATCGCTGTCAACCTCGCCGCCGAAGCTTCCCCCACACCCTCGAAGCAGTGGGCGGCCGCGGAGCGCGAGGCGGTGAAGACCGCGGCGCTTTCCGGCTACCGGAAGATCAGCATCGGGCCGGTCATCCGCGCGGGTGGCGCGGCGGAGTGGGAGTACACCTGCGACCAGGCCGGCGGTGCGCGGCTGCACGTCCGCCGGCTGCTGGTCAATGACAGCAGGACCCGTGCCCACAGCCTGTCCTGGATGACCCAGGACAGCCAGTGGAACGCGTCGGAGCCTCTGCAACGACTGGCCCTCGCAAGCTTCCGCCTCGACTGACCCGTGTTCCCGAACCTGGTCACCTCCATCGCAGCCAGTTCCAGTTGCGTTCGCGGCGGGGCCGCCGAATGCCGCGTGTGGCCGACGCCCCGCTCCACGGTCGTCCGCCCATAGGCGGCGGCGGGTCGGCGCTGCCAGGCCGGCAACCCGGAAGCCACGTCGGGCGGCTGACGCAGGCCCGTTCGGCGGTTGTTTGTCGATGTTCGCCGCTTGCCACCGGACCGGATGGCACCCTGGGCCCGTGGACTGGGCAGCGAGCCAGGGGAAGGTGGCATCAGGATCACGGTGAACGGCAACTGATGCGTACCGCGTTGATCGTGTTGGCCGCGCTGGCGGCGGCCGTGGTCGTGGACCTGGTCTCCGGCGTGCTGGTTCGCTGGGCTGCCCGTGGCCGATACTGCTGGCTGCTGGAGCCGCTGCGGCTCGCGTGCCGCCGCCCGGCGGCCGCGGTCCTGCTGGTCGGGGCGGTGTACTACACGCTGCCGCCCGACCTGGCCGGGTGGCAGCGTTATCTGCGGCACGCCATCCTGCTGGTCCTGATCGCCGTCGGTGCGTGGCTGGTGGTCAGGATATTGCAGGTGGCCGAAACGGTCGCGTTCAGTCGACTGCCGAATGATGTGACCAGGAGCCGGCGGGCCCGGCGGGCCCGGACCCAGATCCGTCCGGTGCGGCGGCTCACGGTCGCCGTCGTCATGCTCCTCGCGGTCGGCCTGATCCTGATGACCTTCCGGCCGGTACGCCTTTTCGGCGTTTCCATTCTGACCTCGGCCGGGGTGGTCGGCGCGTTGATCGGTCTCTCCGCCCGAACCGCGCTCGCCAACGCGTTCGCCGGCATCCAGGTCGCCTTCGCTGACGGGCTGCACGTCGACGACGTGGTGGTGGTAGAGGGCGAATGGGGCCGGGTCGAGGAGGTGAAGCTGACCAACGTCGTGATCCGGCTCTGGGACGAGCGGATACTCATCCTGCCGACCACGTACTTCACGGAGCGGCCGTTCCAGAACTGGACCCGGAACGAGTCGCGGGTGATCGGCAAGATCCAGATCCATGTCGATCACACCGCGGAACTGGACGACCTGCGCCGGGAGGTACGCCGACTGGTCGAGTCAGCACCGCTGTGGGATCGCAGCCAGTGGGTGCTCCAGATGGTCGACGCCACCGCGCAGGCCGTGGTCATCCAGGTGCAGGCCTCAGCTGCGGACGGCGCCAGCGCCTGGGACCTGAGCTGCGACCTACGCGAGGGACTGATCCGCTATCTGCGTGACCAGCACCCCCAGTGGTTGCCCCGCGGCCGCAACCAGTACCAGCCGTGACCGGTGGAACCGGGCCGTGGCCGCTGCGCCGGCTGGGCTCAGGGCCGGGCTGATCCTCCCGGCCCTGAGCCCAGCCGGGTCAGGCTGTCGCCATCTGGCGGACGTTGTGGCCCTTGGCGAACTCCTCGACCATCTTCGAGCAGAAGGCTGGTAGGTCGTTGGGGTTGCGGCTGGTGACCAGGCCGTTGTCGACCTGCACCTGTTGGTCCACCCAGTTCCCGCCGGCGTTGCGGATGTCGGTGCGCAGGCTGGGGAACGAGGTGACGGTCCGACCGTTGACCATTCCGGTCTCGACCAGCGACCAGGGGCCGTGGCAGACGGCCGCCACCGGCTTCTTCTGCTGGAAGAACGCTCGGACGAAGTCCATCGCCTGCGGGTTCATCCGGAGCCGGTCGGGGTTGACAGTCCCGCCCGGCAGCAACAGGGCGTCGTAGTCGGCCGCATCGGCCTCGTTCACGGTCCGGTCCACGGGATATCGGTTGGCCGGGTTGATGTCCTGGTTCATCGACTGGATCTCGCCGGATTGCAACGAGATCAGGTGGACCTCGGCTCCGGCCTGCTCTGCGGCGGCCCGGGACTGGGTGTATTCCACGTCCTCCACTCCGTCAGCGGCGAGGCAAGCAACTCGCTTGCCGGTCAGTGGCTGCTGGCTCTGCGCCATTTCGCGGCCTCCCCTTCGCGGCGCCACCCCGTCGGCGGCGCATCGCTCACTCCCGGATCGCCTTCCCGGTGCGGGCACCCACAAACGGGCCAGCGAACGCCGCCCGTGGGTGTGCTGGCTGTCGCAGCGGGTAACGCAGGCAACCTACTGGCACCAAGGCTCAGGAAGGTCGACAAATGATCAAACTGCCGTCCGGCCAGACCATGCCCGTGCTCGGCCAGGGAACCTGGTACCTGGGTGAGCAATCCGCACGGCGGCGGGATGAGATCGCCGCCCTACGCACCGGGCTCGACCTGGGCTTGACCATGATCGACACTGCGGAGATGTACGGTGACGGCGCTTCCGAGGAACTCGTCGGCGAGGCGATCACCGGACGACGCGACGACGTCTTTCTGGTCGACAAGGTGCTGCCGTCCAACGCCAGCCGACGGGGAACCGTGCAGGCCTGCCGCCGCAGCCTGCAACGACTCGGCGTCGACCACATCGACCTCTACCTGCTGCATTGGCGCGGCAGGCATCCACTCGCGGAGACCATCGAGGCGTTCGCCGAGCTCGTCGACGCCGGTGACATCGGGCAGTGGGGCGTGAGCAACTTCGATCTTTCCGATATGACGGAGCTACTCGAGACGGAGAGCGGGCAAGACTGCGCGACCAATCAGATCCTGTACAACCTCACCCGCCGCGGTCCGGAATATGACCTGCTGCCGTGGCTACGCGAGCACCGGATCCCGGTGATGGCCTACTCGCCGATCGAGCAGGGTCGACTGCTCGGCCACTCCCAGATCGCGGAGATCGCCGCTCGGCACGAGGCCACCCCGGCTCAGGTGGCGTTGGCCTGGGTGCTGCGGCAGGAAATGGTGGCGGCCATCCCCCGATCGTCCAACCCCGAACACACCCGGGAGAACGCGGAAGCGCGAGACCTGCAGCTGACGGAGGAGGACGTAGCGGCACTCGACACCGCGTTCCCGCCGCCGACCGGCCCGCAACCGCTCGAGATCTTGTAGCGTCACCAACTTCCGGATGAGGGTGGGCTTGTGGGAATGCCCTCGAATCCGGACGGGAACCCGGCGGGCGCTCGCGCCCGCCGGGTAGAACCGCGCCGCCTTCAGCCACTTCGCCGGCCAGGTCGGTGAGTGATCCGGCGAACCACCCCGAACTGGTACAGGCCAGCGCTGGTGATCGCGTAGAAGACGGGCAGAAAGAGAAATATGGCCATGCCGAGCAACGGCGCCACCAGGTAGCCGACTATCCCGGCGAGGACGTACAGGACGACCCCGGCGAGGGCCCGGAACCGCTCGACGTGAAAAAAGCCGTCCCTGACCTGGTCCTTCAGCAGGTCGGGGTTCCGGGCCAGGTAGTGGTAGAACGCCAGCCAGCTTGCGCACAGCACTGCGCCGATCAGCGCGTAGAAGGCGACGGCCACGCGCTGGTCCGCGTTGTTGTGCTCCTGCAGCGCGTGCGACACGACAGCTGTCGGAAACGGCAGCAGGGCCGTGCTGAACAGCACGAGCAGGTTCACCCAGTGCAGACCGCGATCGGTCTGCTGAATGCGGTTGAACGCCGCCTTGTGATTGAGCCAGACGACGGCCACGTACGAGTAGGACGCGAGATACGCGGCGTACGACGGCCACTGGCTAAGCAGGCCGGACAGGAGGCGACCGGGTGGAACGTCCGGTACCCGGAGGTCCAGGACCAGCAGTGTGATGATGATGGCGAAGATGGCATCGCTGAACGCCACGGCGCGGCTGGTATCCGACCGGGTGCTCAACTCCGGGTCTGGCCCACTCACCATGCGCGCCTACCCACTGTGGTCGGCCGCAAACTGCCGGGCACGACGTTCCCGGACGGACGCACGTGGTCCGTCAGGGTTTGAGGACAACCTTCTCGCAGTTGTCCTGCTTGTTCTTGAACATCTCGAAGCCGCGTTCTGCCTGGTCGAGCGGCAGGGTGTGGGTGATGACCCGGGTCGGGTCGATCTCCCCGCGTTCGATGCGCTGCAGCAGCGGTTTCATGTAGCGCTGCACGTGGCACTGGCCGGTACGTAGGGTCAGCGCTCGATTCATCCACGCGCCCGCCGGGAACTTGTCGAGGAAGCCGCCGTACACGCCGATCACCGACACGATGCCGCCGCTGCGGCAGGACAGGATCGCCTGCCGCAGCGCGTGCGGGCGCTCGGTCTCCGAGCGGACCGCCTGCTTGACCCGGTCATAGGCGTGCACGTGCGCGGCGCCGTGGGTGGCCTCCATGCCGACCGCGTCGATGCACTTGTCCGGTCCCCGCCCACCGGTCAGTTCCAGCAGCCGGGACCGCACGTCCACCTCCTCGAAGTTCACCGGCGTATAGCCCGCCCGCTCGGCCATCTGCAGCCGGTACGGCTCCTTGTCGATGGCGATGACCTTCGCGGCCCCGAGTACCCGGGCGCCGTCCATCGCGAACTGGCCCACCGGGCCGGCGCCCCACACCGCCACCACGTCGGTGGACTGGATGTCGCACAGATCGGCACCCATGTAGCCGGTGGGAAGGATGTCCGAGAGGAACAGCACCTGCTCGTCGGTCAGGTCGGACTCGATCTTCAGCGGACCGACGTCGGCGAACGGCACCCGCGCGTACTGCGCCTGACCGCCCGCGAAGCCGCCGGTCAGATGCGAATAGCCGAAGATCCCGGAGACCGGGTGGCCGAACATCTTCTCCGCGATCCCGGCGTTGGGGTTGGAGTTCTCGCAGCAGGAATACAGCTCGGCGGCGCACGCGCCGCACGCGCCGCACGCGATCGGGAACGGCACGACGACCCGGTCTCCGACGCGCAGCCGACCCGGATCGACGCCCCGGCCGACCTCGATCACCTCACCCATGAACTCGTGACCCATGACGTCGCCGTTCTCCATCGTGGGCACGTACCCATCGACCAGGTGCAGGTCGGAGCCACAGATCGCGGTGGAAGTGATCCGTACGATGGCATCGCGCTCGTTCAGGATCCTCGGGTCCGGCACGTCACGGACCTTGACCTTGTTGCGGCCCGCCCAGGTGTTCGCCCTCATGCCTGGGCCCCCTTCGCGAACTCGGCATCGGACAGCGGCTGCGCCGGACGCTGCGGGAACTCCTTGCGGGCCCGTTTGCCCCACGGGGCGCCGTCGGACCGGACCACCTCGCCGGTCTCCAGCACCTGCTTGAGCCGGCGCAGGTCGTCGTCGAGCTGCTGGTGCGGCTCCTCGCCGAAGTACCTGGCGATCGCCTTGCCGATCGCGCCGCCCGGGATGTCGTACGACATGACGACGTGCACCTCGGTGCTCACACCGTCCGGGGCGGGCACGAACCGGACCGTACCGGCGTTCGGCACGTCGGCGTTGCCGGTCGACCGCCAAGCGATCTTCTCGCCGGGCGAGTCGTCGACGATCTCCGCATCCCACTCGACGTTCTTGCCGAACGGGGCGCTGGCGGACCAGTGGCTCGTACGGTTACCGGTGGAGCGGATCTCCTCGAGATGCGCCATGAACGTCGGGAGGTTGTCCAGATCGCGCCAGAACGCGTAGACCTTAGGCGGCGGTTTGCGAATGGTTGTCGTGGCCGTCAGCTCCATGGGTCCTCCTCTGCGTACGCCACGTCCCGCCGGCGCTGAGCCGCTCCTTTTCGCCCGGGTGGCCTGTACGGCGGTCAGCAGGTCCACCACCGTGATCCCGACGATGGCGCCGGTGACAACGAGGAGCCGCCGACGGCGGCGCCCGCCCCGGTGGGCGATGGCCAGTCCGAGCGAGGCCAGGTCCATCGCGTCGCCCGCGACCCGGGTCCACGCCCACATGCCCTTGCGCCGGCTCGTCAGGAGCCCGGCCGCGTGTATCAGCTCCCGCGCCCCGACGAGTGGCACCACCGCCCGGGACGTCGGAGAGTCGTCCACGCCGCTGATCCGACGCACCGTGTCCGGTGCCGCCAGTTGTGCCACGCCCAGGCCGAGACTCATCCAGCCGAGCCCGCGCCCCCGCCGCTGCACCTCGTCCTGCCCGGCCTTCGTTGCCTCTCCGGTTGCCAGTCCAGTCACGGGTAGCCCTCCGTATCCGGTCGCACCCGCCCGGGCAGCCCGGTTCACGGCGCCCCGGGGCACGACTCATCGGGGCCCGGTTACCCCCCGGGAAGCAGCTGAACCCGCTGATCGGCCGCTGCTTCGAGATCGCCCTCCCGGTCCGGGCCGTCCAGACGGCGTCCGGGGGTTCATCGTCGCGGCAACCTGCCGGCGACCGCCGAAAAAGCCTGCCCGGGGCGCACCGACCCCGCTCCCGCTGCTCAGCACGACGTCACGGCCGCGGATCACAAGCGTTTCGGTCGCACCTGCCCGCTCATCCCGCCCGCGTTGGGCTGGCCGTCTCGTCCCGCCAGCCGTCGGGTTCGGGATGGTAGCCGTACGCGGCCGCCCGCACCGTCTCCTCGTTCTCCAGCCCGGAGCCGATCGCCCCGCCGACGGTGGCCAGCGAACTGGTGATCCAGGCGAGCGTCAGATAGTCGGTGAAACTGACCGGTCGCTGCAAGGTCTGTTCCAGCACGGATGTGTCGATCAGCAGCGCCCCGACGAGCACCGTTCCCACGAACAACACCACGTAGGACACCGCCGTGGCCAGGGCGAGGGTGAGGATCGTACCCAGGTTGAACAGCCGGGCCAGCTCAGCCGGCGTCTCCCGGTCCGGCTTCTGCCACAGGTCGTGCGCGACGATCAGCCAGGTAATCAACCCGGTCAGCCCGAGCACCATGATCACACTGAGCCGGAGTCCGCCGAGCGCATCGCCCATCTGCCAGATGGTGTCCGTGGTGAGCGCGAACGCGGCCGTGCCGAACGCGCCGACCAGCAGCTTGGACAGGCCCAGCAGGGCGCGCCCCGGGCGGTTGGCGCGGACCATTCCGGTCAACAGCCGCACCCGGCCGATCAGCCCGGAGGCGACGTAGCGTAGATCCCCGTCGGCCTCGCCGACCACCCGGTGGACGGCGGGAATCCGGCGTGTCATGTCGGCTGGTGCCCAGCCTGCCGGCGGCACCCGCTTGTCGGAAGCGTCGGTCAGCAGCCGGCTCACCAGATCCGGAACGACCGCGCGGGCCGCTCGCAGCTGAGGCAGTCCCAGTGCGGGCAGGGACACCATCGCCACTGCACGCCGCGCCGAGGTCTGCGCGACCAGCGGCATCCGTTCGGCGTTCAGCGGCAGATCGGTCAGACAGATCGCGACGTCCCACCGGTCGTCGGCACGCCGTTGGGCCAGATCCTCCAGCAGCGCCTCACCGCCACCGTCACGGCGCGGCGCCACCTCGCCCCAGCCTTCCCGGATGGTCCACCGCACGTCCGCGTCCACCCGCTCGGCGAGCCGACCGGCCAGCTCGGCGGTGAGCCGAGCGGCCACCCGGGCCGGGTGGTCCGGCGGGGTCGCCACCAGTCCGACGATTATCTCCGGGCGGTCGTGTTCGCTGTCGGTCATCGGTGCTCCTCACCAGCTGGCAGGGCCCGTCGCCGTCCATCGTCATCGATGCTGGCTGTGGCGTAGGCAGCCGGAGCCATGCTGCTGTCAGCCACCGCGGTGGCCCGACAGCAGCATGGCCACGCTGAAAAACACCTACAGGTTGCCGGTTTCTAGTGTCGACCGTCCGGGTGCAGCAGAACCTTGGTCCAGCCGTCGTTGCGGGCATCGAAGTTCTGGTACGCCGTGGGCGCCTCGTCCAGCGTGAGTTCGTGGGACACCAGAAACGACGGGTGGGCCTTGCCGGTAGCGATGAGGTTCATCAGCTGCCGATTGTAGTTCTTCACGTTGCACTGCCCGGTTGCCATGGTCTGCCCCTTGAACCAGAACATGCCGAAGTCGAACGGCACCTTGCCCTGTTTCTGTAGCGGGTCCGGCGCTCCCGGGTCCTGAGGCACGTACACGCCGACCACGCCGATCGTGCCGCCGAACCGCACGGAGTGCACGAGGTTGTTCACGGTCAGCCCAGCCTTTTCCTGGCCCTTCGGGTCGTGCGCCTGATAACCGACGGCCTCACAGCCGCGGTCCGCGCCCATCCCGCCGGTCTGCTCCAGGATCTGGTCGACCGGTGATCCCTTCGAATCGTCGATCGGGATCGCGCCGATCTGCTCCGCCAGGCGCAGCCGGTCCGGATGGCGGTCCACCACCATCACCTTGTTGGCACCCTTGATGATCGCGGAGTACGCGGCGAGCAGGCCGACCGGTCCGCCGCCGTAGACCGCCACACTGTCGCCGGGTCGCACACAGGCGAGCTCGGTGGCGTGCCAGCCGGTCGGGAAGATGTCCGACAGCAGGACGTAGTCCTTCTGCCTGCTCATGTCCCGGGCGTCCGGCGGCAGGACCAGACAGTTGAAGTCCGCCCATGGCACCCGCAACAACTCGGCCTGACCGCCGTTGTAGGGACCCATGTCGGCGAACCCGTAGGCCGCGCCGGCCATGCCCGGTGCCGGGTTGGCCACCAGACAGAACGCGGTCAGACCCTGGTTGCAGTTGGCGCAGGACCCGCACGCCACGTTGAACGGCAGGCACACCATGTCGCCGACCTTGACCAGATCGACCCCTTCGCCGACCTCGATGACCTCACCCATGTTCTCGTGCCCGAACACCCGGCCGGGCTCGAAGTCTGTGCGCCCTTCGTACATGTGCAGGTCGGAGCCGCAGATGTTCGTCGTCGTAATCCGGATCAGCGCATCAGTCGGTCTCTCGATTCTCGCGTCCGGAACCTCCTTGACGCTGACAGTCCTGGGTCCCTCGTACACGACAGCCTTCATCTGTTTCCCCCGTGAAGAATTCGCTCACTGATGAGCCATGCCAATTCTGGCGTTCACATCCTCGCAGACCGTTGCGCCCGTTAAGGGCGGTTTGCGCAGGAGTCTCATGACGCCGGACTGGTGATCGCGCCGTTCTCGGCCGGCCACGATTGATCGTCCGCGACGCGCTGCGCGATCGCCGCCCATCCGTGGGCGCCCGGGTCAGCACCGCGATCATGCTGGCGAGCGACTGCCGCACCGGGTAGCGCGCTTCTCGAGGACGCCTGCTCTGGTCGCAGCGGCAGCGGAGGCTCTGCGCCCACGCACTCCGGTGAGAGCCCAGCGCACGCGCGCCGGGCCATGGTGCGCCCCGGCGTGGACGGCCGCCCGGTGGGCGGCCGTCCACAGTGGTGTTACGAATGCGGAGAAACTCTTCCCGGGTTCAGCGGTTCGTCACCCCGGTGCCAGAGGCTGGCGGCACCCGCTCGAACCGTACCCGGCTCAGCCATCCCGGGAGGTCGCTGAGCACGTACAGCTCGCCGTTCACATCGGCGCCGAACGCCGTCGGCTGGGTGGGGAAGGTGCCGATCTCAGCAGACTCGTAGCCACCCGTGGACGTGGGGCGCACGGCGAACGCGCGGGTCGAGCAGTAGTCGCTCGCGATGTAGGTTCCCCGCGCCTCCGGGGTGGCGGACCCCCGGTACACCAGGCCGCCGATGATGGAGCAGTTCTCCGTCAGGTAGTGCTCGTACTCGACGACCGGGTCGGTGAGCCGCACGCCCGGCCGGCACTGCGTCTGGTCGAAGACCGGCGTGCCCTCCTTGCAGGACCAGCCCAGGTTCGCTCCACGCTGCGACGGGCGAATGTGGTTGACCTCCTCAACCAGGCCCTGACCGACGTCGCCGATCCAGAGCGAGTTGTCGACCGGATCGATGGAGAACTTCCACGGGTTGCGCAGCCCGTAGACCCAGATCTCCGGCCGCGCGCCCGCCGTACGGACGAAGGGGTTGTCAGTGGGTACGCAGTAGGGCTTTCCCCCGCAGGAGCGGTTGACGTCGATCCGCACGATCTTGCCCAGCAGGGTGCCGAGGTTCTGGCCGCTCTTGAACGGGTCGTTCGCGTTGCCGCCGTCGCCGAGTGACCAGTAGAGGTAGCCCTCGCGGCCGAACGCCACCTGTCCGCCGTTGTGGTTGCCGTACTCGGCGTGCTCCTGGGTGAGCAGCACCTGCAGCCGGTCGGGAGCGCCGATGGGCACCCGCGCCAGGGTCAGCGTGCCGGCCGGCAGGCTCGTGTAGGCCACGTAGAGGATCCCGGTCCGCGCGAAGTTCGGTGCAGGCGTGATGCCGAGGAGGCCGCGTTCGTTGTCCGACGTGTCGATCCGGGCGGTCAGGTCGAGCACCGGCACGGCAGCCAGGCCGGTGTCGGGGTGGTAGGCGCGCACCGTGCCGTTCTTCTCCGCGATCAGCATCCGGCCGTCCGGCAGTCCGGTGATCGCGATCGGACGCTGCAGTCCGAACGCCACCCGTTCGGACACCACTGTCAGCTCGGCGAGTGGCGCCGCGCGGGTGTGGGACGGGCCGGCCGCGGCGTTGCCGGCCACCGACGCCGGTGGCAACAGAAGCGTCGACAGGGTCAGGATGAGCAGCCCGATCAGCATGGTGGCCGGGCGATAACGCCGTCGCTGCATGTTCAGCTCCTCGAGCAGGTGGGTGGAGGGTGTGGTCTGGGAGGGTCTCCGGCCCAGGGCGCCAACGCGCCCTGGGCCGGAGTGGTGCCGTGCCGGTCGGACCTGCCGATCAGCTGATGGTGATGTCGCTGCACCACATGTAGGTCTGGTCCAGGTGCGACGCCCTCCAGATCACGAACAGGATCTGGTTCCCGCTGCGTGCGGGGAGCGAGACGTTGAACGAGATGTTCTGCGCCGGCGCGTAGCGCCCGGTCGTCGCGATCAGGTCCAGGTTGCCCCACCCCAGCCGCTGGGTGGCCGGGTTGAACCCCTGCTTGGTGACGTAGACCTGGAAGTAGTCAGCGCCGTGGCTGGCCTGGTCGTACATCTGGACCGTGAGGTTGCGGCTGACCGCGGTCGTCTTCCATGCCCCGGGCTTGTTCACCGCGTCGTTCCTGGAGAGGGCGTTGCTGCACAGCTGCCCATCGGGCGTGCGGGCCTGGTACTGGCCAGCGAGGCCGTCCCGCAGTTGACTCATCCAGTTCCACATGGTGTCGGGGTTCGCCTGGAACGCTTGCCAGCACATCGGGTCCTGCTGCTGCATGGCCGGGTTCGTGTGCTGGTTGCCCCAGGTCTTCCAGCACTGGTACGCGCGAGTCGCCGGACTGATGACGGTGCCGTGGGCCTGGGCTGCGCCGGTCCAGGGCAGCGTGCCGACCACCATGGCGAACATCAGGACGAGCGCCTGAAGGGACCGCCGGACGGTTGACCGGGGTCGTCCGCCGGATTGATCCGACCTGTGTGAACGCACTGTTCATCCTCCGTTCCTCGGTACGAGAGATCAGCATGGGAACGCTCCCAAGGCCACTGTTGCATCTATTAACTTAAATATCAATGCTGATCTATCTATAGGTGGATGTGAAGCAAGCTGTCCGGGATCGCCGGATCGATGACGGGTCCACGGACCCTGCTCGGCCGCCCGGTGTGGTCAGAGCCCCGCTGCGGCGTCGTACCGGCGGCGCTGGTCGGCCATCTCCGCGGCGGTCAGCGCCTCCTCCTGCGCCAACGTCGCGTACTTGGCCGGGAACATCTCGCGCAGTCGATCGACGAACCTGACGTCGGCTGTCGCCTCGACGACCTGGATGCCCGGAGGGTCGGTGGACAGGTCCATGATCAGAGGGCCGGCCAGCTTGACCGCCACGTCCCAGGGACGCTTCTGCTCGGCGACTCCGCAGAGGTGGAAGCCGTAGACCTTCTGGACGTCGGCGAGAGCGGTGGCTTCTGCCGGCTCGTAGCCGTAGACGCGAACCCCGCAGATCACTGGCGGCTTCTCCGTCGTGTTCCCCTGCTGGGCGCTGTGTCCGGCGTGGTTGTGCTGGCCCGGGTCCGCCTGTTCGAGCGTGGTCCGCATCCGGGCGACAATCTGGGCTTGCAGATCCGCCGGCTTCGCCTCCGGGTCGGCCCGGTTGACCAGTACGACCGCGCCGACCGACACCGCCAGCAGGATCACCGCCGCCCAGAGCGGGCGGCGGCCGTACCGCTCCGCGAAACTCTCTTGGGAATTCATGATCGCTTCTCACCTCGTCGCCGGTTCTGGTGCGTTGGCAGCCCGAATCGGATGCCCGGATCTCGGCCGTCGAGCGCGTTGGCCGTCGGGGTCGCGTGTCGGGGATACGTGCGGCGGGGGAGGATGCCCGCCGTCATGGCGGTGGCCCGGCGATGGGGGCATGCGAGCGTCCGTCACAGTGACGCGCTGGCAGCCCTACGATGCTCCCGTGCTGGCCGTTCTCAGCACGGTTGCCCCCGTGCTGCGGCGATATGAGCCATTCCAGCACGTCTGGGTCCACTCTGGCAACATTGACAAGCGTCAGTGCGGAAGCCGCCCGGGCGGGCGGGGCGGCGGTGATGCGCCGACCGGGCGTCGCGGTGCGAGACGGCTCGGATGCCGGCGCCGACGCTCTGCCGCGCTGGCGCCCCGCGGCCGGTCAGGTCCGGAGCGGCACCGAAGGCTCACCCATCGGTTGGTTCCTGCTCGCGCAGGGTCGCGCGCGTTTGCATGAGTGCGAAGCCGAGCAGGTTCAGTCCTCGCCACCGTGCGGGGTCGGCGGCGTGCGGGTGGTCGGCGGTCAGGCCGATGCCCCAGACCCGGTCGAGCGGACTGGCCTCCACAAGCACCCGCTCGCCGGTGCCCAGCAGGTAGGTGCGCAGCGCGGGATGCTGGCCGAACTTCGCCGCGCTGCCGGTCACCACGACGTCGTATCGGTGCTGCTCCCATACCTGCTGGTCGAAGCTGGCGACCTGCCGGCCGAGGGTCTTCGCCGCGTGCGGGTGCCTCACCGTCAGAATCTGGGCGGCCGTCGCCTGGTCACCGAACAGGGTCGCCTTGCGCCACATCATGTAGTGCTCGGTCGTGGGGAAGCGCAGCCCGTCGATGGTGAACGGCGCCGGCCACCACTGACTCAGGCAGCCAGCCCCGATGGCGCCGTCGCGTTGCGGCTGGTGGCCCCAGAAGAACAGGAACTTCACCCGGGCGCCCGAACGCATCTCGCCGGTCAGCTCGGCGACACTGCTCAGTGACGTGGCCATACGGGGGAGTGTGGGGCACCAGCAGGTTCCGCCGCATCGCCATTACCGCGGCGATCTCGTCACCTCACCGTCGGTCTCGCGCTCGTCGCTGGCCCAACACTATCGGCCGCCGGACGCGCAGATCGAATTGATTCGATATAGCATCGCGGCAGGGCAGGGTCACTCCGCACGGGCGTACGACGCCAATGCACTTCATCCACCGGGCGATCCGGGCAGCGGCCGGTGGTCACACCGAGGAGAAACGCAGATGAACGACCTACCCGCTCGACCGAAGCACCGAACCAGAGGCGCCACCAGGCTGCTTCTGGGCGGAGCCTGCGCCCTGGCGGTCACCGTGTCCTCGATGGCCATGGCGACCTTCGCGCAAGCCGATCTCAGCGGCCCGCCCGGGACCACACTGCAGGCCGCCGCCGAGCGCAGCGGCCGGTACTTCGGCGCCGCCATGGGGGCGGACCGTCTCAACGATTCGGGCTTCCTGGCCATCGCGGACCGCGAGTTCGACATGATGACGGCCGTCAACGAGATGAAGCCCGACGCGACCGAGCCCAACCAGGGTCAGTTCGACTTCCGTAACGGTGACGCGATCTACAACTGGGCCACCCAGCACGGCATGCGGGTCCGCGGTCACACCCTGGCCTGGCACGCTCAGCAGCCGAGATTCTGGGGGAGCCTCAGCGGAAGCGCCCTGCGGTCCGCGATGATCAGCCACATCAACGGCGTGATGGCCCACTACAAGGGCAAGCTCGCATACTGGGACGTGGTGAACGAGGCCTTCGCGGAGAACGGCAGCCGGCGGTCGTCGAACCTGCAGTCCACCGGGAACGACTGGATCGAGGTGGCGTTCCGGACCGCGCGCGCCGCGGACCCGAGCGTGAAGCTGTGCTACAACGACTACAACATCGAGAACTGGACGTACGCCAAGACGCAGGGCGTCTACAACATGATCAGGGACTTCAAGTCCCGGGGCGTCCCGGTCGACTGCGTCGGTCTCCAGACCCACTTCACCGGTGGCAGCTCGCTGCCGGGCAACTTCCAGCAGACGCTGTCCAGCTTCGCGGCCCTCGGGGTTGACGTGGCGTTGACCGAGGCCGACGTCACCAACGCCTCGACCAGCCAGTACCAGGGCCTGACTCAGGCCTGCATGAACGTCCCCCGCTGCGTCGGCATCACGACGTGGGGCATACGGGACAGCGACTCCTGGCGCGGCAGCGAGAACCCGCTGCTGTTCGACCGCAACAGCAACCCCAAGGCGGCGTACACCGCCGTCCTCAACGCTCTCAACGCCGCCTCCACCACCGTGCCGGGCACCCCGCCGACCACGACCCCGCCGACCACGACCCCGCCGACCACCGCTCCGCCGACCACCGCTCCGCCAACGACTGCTCCGCCGACCACTGCTCCGCCAACGACCGCTCCGCCGGCCACGCCGCCGCCGGGTGCCTGTAGCGCGACGTACCGCATGGTCAACAGCTGGAGCGGCGGCTTCCAGGGCGAGGTCACCGTGGCCAACAACGGGTCCGCCGCCCTCAGCGGCTGGACCGTACGGCTGACGCTGGCCAGCGGGCAGACCATCGCCAACGTCTGGAACGGCATCAACACCGGCACCAGCGGGACGGTCAGCGTGCGCAACGCCGACTACAACGGGTCCCTCGGCGCGAACGCCTCGACCACCTTCGGCTTCCTGGTCAACGGCAGCAGCAACGCCGCACCCGGCGGCCTCTCGTGCACCAGCCCCTGACCGGCGACACGTACCAACCCGCCGCGTCAGGACGCTGAACCGGCCCGGAGCCACCGGCTCCGGGCCCGGGTGCCGTCGTGGTCGGTCGAACCCGGTCTACGCCGGTCGACCGGCTGCCGGTCGGACGCTTGCCGACGCTTGTGCCTCGTCGCGGGACCCAATGGTGGGAATCCACTGCCGGCCGACCGAAGTGAACCTCTTCGCGTACACCGATATCTATCTGTCTGACCGGAGCTGATGCGGCCGTGCCGGAACAGCTCGAATCGCCACGGCGCGGGCAGCCGCGCAGCGGTGCGAGCGGGAGCACGGCAGCGTCAGATGGCCGGAAAGTGCCTGCTGGCCCGGCCCGTGTGGTGGGGGACCAGCCGTCATGGAGGATGACCATGCGCAAATTCCTCGCGGCGCTCAGCGCCGCCCTGATCCTCGGCGCCGCAGTCGGCAGCGTTCCGGCCGGCGCGTCGGGCGCCTCCCCGTCCTCGTGCCCCCGCGGCCTGCTCTTTTGTGAGGACTTCGAGCGACTGTCTCCCGGAGGGCCCAGCACGTTGAACTGGGGCGTCGACACCCGCCACGGCACGCTCACCGTCGAACGTGCCCGTCGCGGCAACCAGGTGCTGCACATCCACACGGTCGACAACGGACGCGCCTTCCTGCGCGTCGACGACTTCGCCGCGCCGGGCAACCGCTTCTACGGCCGGATGCGTCTGCGCGTCGATGCCTTCCCCACCGCCCCGGACTGGGCGCACTTCACGCTTGTGGAAGCGACCGGCACCGGCAGCGCGGAGGTCGTCCGTCCGATCGGTGGCCAGTACGCGCCCACCGTCCCCGGAACCTTCTGGGGTATCGGCGCCGACGGCGGTCCGACCGGCGACTGGACCAACTGGCGGGAGTCCGCCCCGGTCGCCGAGGACACCTGGCAGTGCTTCGAGTGGAAGATCGACGCGACGGACAACCGCGTCGCGGTGTGGATCGACGGCGTGGCGAACCCGGAGCTGACCGCCTCCACGAGCGACCACGGTGGCAACGACGTTCCCTTCGTCCTGCCGACGGTCGACACGGTGAAGATCGGCTGGCAGCTCTACCAGGGCGGCACGACACCGGGCGAGTTCGACCTCTGGATCGACGACATCGCCCTTTCGAGTAAGCGGCTCGGCTGCTGACCTGAAGCCCTCGGCTTGCCCGGCGGCTCTCGACCCATGTCGTCGCGTTGTCAGTTCCGACCGGCGTCCCTGCCGGGGTGTGGCTCTGCTGCCGCACCCCGGCGGCGGCGTCGCAGGGCGGGTCGGGCCGAGAGGGGAAGCGCCAGCTTCCCGACGGTGTGGTCAGTCTCCACGGCCGCCACCGCCTCCGCTCGGGTCGAAGGTGAACGTGCGCGTGAGATGGGGATCGTGCGGTTGATCCCGAATTAGCTGCCCGCCGGCCTATTGCGGTGGTGGTTGACGGCGGATGACCAGGAGGGCGATGTCGTCGTTAGGGTGCTCTTCCGCGGCCGTGGCCATGATGTGGTCGCACAACGCCTCGGCTGGCCTGGACCGCACAGCGTCGGAGAGGCGCTCGATGCCGGTGTCGATCAGTTCGCTGCGGCGTTCGATCAGTCCGTCGGTGTAGAAGACGAGCGCCGCGCCCGGCGGTAGGTCCACAACGGTGGTGCGGCGGTTGGCTGATGGTCGGCCCACACCGAGTGGCCGGTCCACCGTCAGGTTGACGGGCTGGGTGGGTTGACCGGGGACAGCCAGCAGCGGCGGTAGATGGCCTGCGGAGGAGAGGTGCACCCGCGTGCCGTCCGGTGCGATCAGGGCGTAGACGGCGGTGGTGAGGTTGCCCGCTTCGAAGTGGTGGATCTTGCGGTCGAGGGAGGTCAGTGCCTGGGCGGGATCGTCGGAATCGAGGGCATAGGCACGTAGCGCGCTGCGGATGCGCCCCATGACGACGGCGGACGGCAGCCCGTGGCCGGAAACGTCGCCGATGACGGCGCCGACCCAGCCGGAGGGCAACCTGAACACGTCGTACCAGTCGCC
Organism: Micromonospora sp. NPDC047557; assembly: GCF_043205095.1. Classification (NCBI taxonomy): domain Bacteria; kingdom Bacillati; phylum Actinomycetota; class Actinomycetes; order Micromonosporales; family Micromonosporaceae; genus Micromonospora; species Micromonospora sp. NPDC047557. The sequence goes on from NZ_JBIDDK010000005.1 coordinate 89,588, forward strand.
GCCGATGCCCAGGTCGTGGCCGGGTACGTACCGGGCGGCCAAGTCGAGGCCGGGGATGTCGGGTAGCTTGCCTGGTAGCAGGCTGTGTTGCAAGGCCAGCGCTGCCTGCCGGTCGAGGGCCTGCGCTCGGGCCTGTCCTGCGAGGCTGGCACGATCGGCAACGAGCTGCAACAGCTGCACGTCGTCGGGGCCGAACTGGCGCAGGGCCAGGGAACCGACGTGTAGTACGCCGACGAGGTTGCCGTTGGCGAGCATGGGCACGCCCAGCAGGGCTCGTATGCCGGTGGCGAGCAGGATGGGGTTGACTACGTCGTCGGGCGTGACGTTGTGGATCGTGACCGGGGCGCGTGTCGCCGCCACTCGGCCGGCGAAGCCGCGTCCGACCCGGATGCGGAAACCGCGCCGCACTTCCTCCTCCAGGCCCTTGGCCGCTGTCGCGACGAGTTCGCCGGTGTGGTCGTCCAGCAGGAGGATGGTGGCGGTATCGACCTCGAGGAGGTCCCGGACCCGGTCGAGTAGCTCGTCGAGTAACTCGGTGATGTTCAGCCCGGATAGGGCGGCGTCGGTGATCGCTTCGATACGTCGCAGCCGCTCGTCGTTCGTCATCAGCTCGGCATCGGCCACCCAGGCAGCCTAGACGCTGGCACGTCATCGATGGCACGTCCGGAGGGGAGCAGGAGTATCCCGCCTTTGACGTGGGGTACCTTCTGATGTCACATCGACGCGCTCATCGTCCGGCGAGTCCGTTCTCAAGGGCTGTCCGCCTTCGTGCCACCGGTAAGGTCACCGGCTCCAGGTCCGACAGGGAGGGGAAGCAGTGGCTGATCCACCGCTGGACCAGCATGCCCCTGGCGCCGGGAAGGCCTTGTTTTCGTCGTCGTTCACCCTCGTGGATCTGACCCGGGTTCGACACGAGGTGGAGGCAGTCAGTCGCCGGTGCGGCCTCGACCGTGACGAGGTTGAGAACTGGGTCATGGCGGTCAACGAGCTGATGATCAACGTGATTCGGCACGGGGGTGGCAGGGGTGGGCTACGCCTGCTCCTGGACGGGCAGCTCACCTGTGAAGTCACCGACCAGGGGCGGGGCTTCAACACTGCTCGTTACGTCCCCTGCGCCCAACGACCGCCTCTGTCCGACGCGGGAGGAATGGGCCTGTGGGTGGTCGGGCGAATGGCCGACTACGTCCTCGTCGACAGCGGACCCGCAGGCACCACCATCCGCATCGCGGCACGCACCCGCGACACTCTCAGATAGCTGCCGGCCCGGGGCCTGAGCCGTCAGTGTTTCGGCCGGTGCCGCCCGCCCTCTTGATCTCGTACCGCAGATCACCGACGGTGGCGGGCCATCCACTGCCAGATGTGGGTGCCGTTGCGGCTCGGGTCGTTGCGGGCCACGTAGATCCAGGACCAGTGACCGGGGAACTGGTGGCCGTTCCAGACGACGTGGTCGTACAGGGTGATCAGTGATCCTTCGATGAGGTCGTGGGCGTGGATCGTGTTGGTCTCGGGTGGCACGGTGTCGTCGTCGCGCGAGGTGACCAGCCAGGTCGGGGTGTGGATCCTCGACAGTTCCGCGTCGGTGATCAGCGGCGGGCCCTCCCCGCCGAGCGGCTCGACGACCCCGCAGATCGGCACCGAGGCGGCGAACAGGTCGGGATAGGCGACGGTCATCTCCAGGGACATGTAGCCGCCATTGCTGCAACCGACCACGTAGATCCGGTCGGGGTCGACCCGCTCGCGGCGTACGAGGTCCTGGACGATCTCACGGATCAGCGGGGCGAACCGGGGGCCGTCCTCCATCCAGTAGGAGGTGCTCTGCGGAGCGACGACGTACGCGCCGGAGAAGATCCGTTGAGCCTCCGGGGTCGCGAAGCCCAGCGCGCCGCGGTTGGCGCGCAGCGTGGTCTCGTTGTCGTAGTAGTCGTCGGGCAGCGAGGCGCCCTCGCCGCCGCCGTGCAGCCAGAGGATCAGTGGCAGCCGACCGTGCCGGGGCGATCGCCTGGGGGAGTACAACCGATACTTCAGGCCCGAGCCCGAGACGTGGCGGCTGAAGGCGTCCACCTCGGGGTTCGACAGCCGCCCCTGCACGAAGCGCGTGATGGTGAGCGGCGGGCCGTGTCGCCGGGCCAGCGGGGTGTTCTGCGTGATGGTGTAGACGAGGTCCAGTCGGACGTTACGGCCTCTGCTCACGATGTAGCCGAGGGTGCCACCGCCGAGTTGACCTTCGGCGGTGCTGAGCTCCAGCACGATGTTCCCGTGCCGGTCGAGCCGGGCCGCGGTCACCGTGCGGTCCAGGTCGTACTCGCTGAAGATCAGATCACCGGGAGCGATCGGGATCGGGCTGGTGGCCTTGGCATGCACGGTGAAGGTGCCGGGGGTGAGCCCGGCGGGGTCGATCGGCCCGAGCCCGCTGGTGTCGAGGGTGACCGAGGTGACCTGCTCACCGCCGTCGAGCGTTCTCGCGTCGAGGGTGAAGCTCACGCTGGTGCTGGGATGCCCGCCGGCGTGGGCGGCGGGGCCGGGCAGCGCCAGGCCGATGGCGGCACCGGCGCCACCTGCCAGGACGCTGCGGCGAGTGACAGACGTGGACATGTGGCCCCCGTACTTATGTGTAGACGTTCGTCGATTAAATCCCAACGTAACGCCGCGGAGATCCGCTGGCAACGCGGCGGGACCTGGTCGGTGCCGCCGTGCCGGTTTCCGGAGTGAAAGGCGGCGAAACGTCGGCATTGGCGCGTGGTGAACGACGGCTATCCGGAACGGGGCTCCTGCGTCGATCATTGCCCGGAGATAGACATGAGTCACTCTCACCTCCTGGTGTAACGCCCGGGCGCGGAGGGCGAGACGTCGGCACCGGAAGCCGGGCGTACCGAACGGCCCGACTCCGCGTCCCCGGAGGATCGCCATGCCTCGTCCCGCTCTCCGTAACCGGCTCGCGGCGTTCACCGCCGCCGCCCTGACCGCGAGCGTCCTGACGGTGACCCCGCCCTCGCCGGCGCTCGCCGCCAGCACGTTCGCCGCCAACGACTACTGCCTCGGCCAGTGCGCCGACATCCTGCCCCCCGGGCAGAACGGCAACGCCACGCTGGTCGCCATCCTGGCGCACCAGACGCTCGGCACCCGCCCGGCGCACTCCAGCGACCAGCTCGACGAGTACGCGAACCTGGTCTACAACTACGCCGGGCTGACCGACGAGCAGATCGCCCACTTCTACAACGACGCCTCGTTCGGCGTCCCGGCCGCGCAGGTGGAGAGCACCGTCTCGCCGCGCGCGGACGTCACCATCGTGCGGGACAAGGCCACCGGCGTCCCGCACGTCACCGGCACCACCCGCGCCGGCACCATGTTCGGCGCCGGCTACGCCGGGGCCCAGGACCGGCTCTGGGTGATGGACCTGCTGCGCCACGCCGGTCGCGGCACGCTCACCTCGTTCGCCGGCGGCGCGCCCGGCAACCGGGAACTGGAGCAGAGCATCTGGGCCAACTCGCCCTACTCTGAGGCGGACCTCCAGGCCCAGGTGGACGCGCTGCGCACCAAGGGCGCCCGGGGTCAGCAGCTCTACACCGACGTGGTGGACTACATCGCCGGCATCAACGCCTACGTCGACAAGTCGATCGCCGACGACAACTACCCGGGCGAGTACGTGCTCGCGGGCGCCGGCAAGCCGACGCACTTCACCATGACCGACCTGATCGCCACCGCCGGTGTGGTCGGCGGGCTCTTCGGCGGGGGAGGGGGCAGCGAGATCCAGTCCGCCCTGGTCCGGGTGGCCGCCCGCGCCAAGTACGGCTCAGGCGAGGGGGACCGGGTGTGGCAGGCGTTCCGGTCGCAGAACGACCCGGAGACCGTACTCACCCTGCACGACGGGCAGAGCTTCCCGTACGGGGCGACGCCGCCGGGCGCGACCAGCGCGGTGCTCCCCGACGCCGGCACGGTGGTCGCCGAGCCCTTCGCCTACGACGCCAGCGGCGGGGCCGCCGCCCGCACCGGCGCCAGCACCGCCACCCAGGGGCTGCTCGGCGGCGTGTCCAACCTGCGCGCGCACGGCATGTCCAACGCGGTAGTGGTCTCCGGGCGGCACACCACCACGGGCAACCCGGTCGCCGTGTTCGGGCCGCAGACCGGCTACTTCGCGCCGCAGTTGCTGATGCTCCAGGAGCTGCAGGGGCCGGGGATCAGCGCGCGCGGCGCCGCGTTCGCCGGGCTCAACCTCTACGTGCTGCTCGGCCGAGGCCAGGACTACGCGTGGAGCGCGACCTCCGCCGCACAGGACCTCACCGACACGTACGCGGTGCCGCTGTGCACCACCGACGGCAGCGCCCCGACGCTGCGCACCAACCGCTACCTCTACCACGGGCAGTGCCTCGCCATGGAGGCGCTGGAGCAGCGCAACTCCTGGTCCCCGACGCTTGCCGACTCCACCCCGGCCGGGTCGTACACCCTGCGCGCGCTGCGCACCAAGTACGGGCTGGTCGCGTACCGAGGGCTGGTGAACGGGCAGCCGACCGCGTTCACCAAGCTGCGCTCCACCTACCGGCACGAGGCCGACTCGGCGATCGGCTTCCAGGCCTACAACGACCCGTCGGCGATGGGCAGCGCGGCGGCCTTCCAGGCGGCCGCGGCCAGCGTCGGGTACGCGTTCAACTGGTTCTACGTCAACTCGACCGAGGCGGCGTACTTCAACTCCGGCTCGAACCCGGTCCGTCCGGCCACCGCCGACCCGAACCTGCCGGCCAAGGCCGAACCGGCGTACGAGTGGGCCGGCTGGAACCCGGACACCAACGACGCCACGTACGCCCCGGCGTCGGCCCACCCGCAGTCGGTCAACCAGGACTACTACGTGAGCTGGAACAACAAGCAGGCGCGGGACTTCGGGGCCGCGGACGGCAACTTCAGTTTCGGCTCCGTACACCGGGGTCAGCTGCTCGACGGCCCGGTGCGCGCCGCGATCGCCCAGCGCAAGCTCGGCCGTGCCGACGTCGTCAAGATCATGGCGGACGCGGCGGTGACCGACCTGCGCGGCCAGCAGGTTCTCGGCGACCTGCTGCGGGTGCTGGACAGCACGCCGGTCACGGATCCGGCCCTGGCCGACGCGGTGGGCAAGCTGCGCGCCTGGCAGCAGGCCGGGACCCGCCGGGTGGAGACGTCGCCCGGCTCCAAGGTCTACCAGCACGCCGACGCCATCCGGATCTTCGACGCCTGGTGGCCGCTGCTGGCCTCGGCGCAGTTCCGCCCCGGCCTCGGGCCGGACCTCTACGCCGCGCTTGTCGACGCCATCGAGGTGAACGAGGCGCCGTCGGGCGGCCAGAACGGCGCGCGCGACGGCACCGCCAGCTGGGCGTTGCAGGGGCAGGCGCACAAGGGCTCGTCGTTCCAGTACGGCTGGTGGGGCTACGTCGACAAGGACCTGCGCACCGTCCTCGGCGAGCCGGTGGCCGGTGGGTTGGGCCGCACGTACTGCGGCAACGGCAACCTCGGCACGTGCCGGCAGGCCCTGCTCGACGCGCTCGGCCAGGCCGCCGCGGTGCCGGCCACGACGGTCTACCCCGGCGACAAGTCCTGTGGGGCCGGCGACCAGTGGTGCGCCGACTCCATCGCCCAGTCCGGGCTCGGCGGCATCACCCACCCCCTGATCGGCTGGCAGAACCGTCCCACCTACCAGCAGGTCGTCTCATTCCCGGCACGTCGGGGCGACGACGTCGCGAACCTGGCGCAGGGTCGTCCGACCACCGCGTCGAGCACCCAGTTCCTGACCAGCTACACCCCGGACAAGGCGGTCGACGGCAGCCTCGGCAGCCGGTGGGCCAGCAGTTACAACGACAACCAGTGGCTGCGGGTCGACCTCGGCGCGGCGCGCACCGTCAGCCGGGCGGTGCTGCGCTGGGAGTCCGCGTACGCCACCTCGTACCGGATCGAGGTCTCCGGCGACGGCAGCTCCTGGACGCCGGTGTTCGCCACCAGCACCGGCAACGGCGGCGTCGACAACGCCACCTTCGCGCCGGTCACCGCCCGCTACGTGCGGGTGTACGGGGTCAAGCGCGCCACCTCGTACGGCTTCTCGCTCTACGAATTCGAGCTGTACGGACGGTGACCTCACCCGGAGGGGGCGGCGGTAACCACTCGCCGTCCCCTCCGGGGCGTGCGCGGTGCCTCGGCGTCATCGTCGATCCGGGGCCGCCGCTGTTGATGGGGTTCAGGTCAGGCCGCGACGCCGCAGCGGGTCACCGCGGGTAGTGGTGGATGTTTCTGGTGGTCTTGCCGTCCACAGACGTGGTGGGGAGAGTCGCCGGCGCCTGCCCCTTCTCCACCCAGTTGACCAGCGCGTCGAGGTCGGCACCCGGGTTGACCAGCGGACCGGTGCTGAACAGCGGCGTGCCGCAGTGGTCGACGCCCGGCAGCAGGAAGAGGCGGTAGAAGTTGTCGACACGCTTGTTGCTGCCAAAGACGGCGTTGACGTGCTTGCGGTAGTCGACCGTGCCCTCGGTCGGGATCAGCTGGTCTGACTGACCGTGCCAGGTGAGCAGCTTGCCGCCGGCCTTGGCGAACGCCGACAGGTTCGGGTTGTTGTTGGCGATGATGGCGTCGTACTGCGTGGTCGCCGAGGTGAAGAGCTGCGTGAACGTCTTGTAGGTCAGCTTGGTGCTGTCGAACGTCGGGGACTTCGTCACGAAGTACTTGGCCCACTGGTCGGGCACCGGGAAAGGCACGCCCGGGTTGGCGATGAAGGTGAACGCGGAGCCCTTGTTCTGGCCGTACCAGAGCTTCTTGCCGAGCGGCGAGACCGGGCCGGCCCAGATCTTGTTGACCGCGTCAGCGACCGCCTTGGTGATGGTGATCTCCTCGCCTTCACATGCGACCTTCCTGCCGACGAGGCGACGAGCGTCCCACTTGCAGTCCTGCGGGTTGTCGATGACGCCGTCCTTGACACCATCGAGGGTGTCGCAGGCCGCGACCGCAGCGGTGTTGAAGGCTGCAAGTTCGCACTGCGAGGGAGCGACCTTCTCTTCGTTGTAGACGGCCTGCGACCACAGCGTGGCGATCTCGAACCGGTTCCACTCGACCGCCGGCGCGTTCGCCAGGATGCCCTGAAAGTCGGTCGGGTGGTTCTGCGCCTCCGCGTAGCCTTGGCGGCCGCCTGTCGAACAGCCGGTGAAGTACGAGTACTTCACGGCGCGCTGGTAGAACTTGTTGGCCACGTCCTTGCCGATGACCGCCATGTCGTGCACCGAGCGGGAGGCGAAGTTGGTGAGCAGGCCGTCGTTGATCTTTCCGTCGGCGGTGAGCCCCCAACTGGCGTCGAGACCGGTCTTGACGCCGGCGTCGGTGGCCGCCCCGACGTATCCGCCCTTGACCGCGCTGATCAGCGGGACGCTCAGATCGCTGAGGTCGCCGGCGGAGTAACCACTGCCGCCGGTGGCCTGGAAACGTCCGTTCCAGTTCTTCGCGTCCTGGGGCAGCGAAACCTTGATGGTGACGGTGTCGCTCGCGCCCGGGTGGGTCACGACGACATTGATGTCGCACCAGGCCGGCACGGCCTTGATCGGCGGATTCTGCGGCAGCCCCGGGGTGGAGGGGAACGTGAAGTCGCCTCCGGCCCTGGAGACAGCCCCGACCGACACCACCCTGGTGCCAGACGGCGCGGAAACGGGAACGGCGGCGCAGGTGGTAGCGGCGGTCGTACCGCCGTCACGCGTGGCGGCGTTGACGGCCACGGGTAGAAGGGAGGCCGCGAGCGGGACCGCCGCGGCCATGAGAATCATCAAGCGTCGCTTCATACCCACTACCCTCACCCGGCCGCCTCGGCCTGGCCCCAGGGTGAGGCACTGGTTCACACCCTGGCCCAGGGACCCGGGGCGCTCGACCGAGGATCGGCCGGGTCATCGGCTTCGCACCGGCGACCTCGTGGGCCTGACATGCGCCGGTCCCGGTCGCTGCCGTCGGGGTTGGCCATGCCGGCCGCAGAGAGCTGCTCGGTCGTCAGGTACTGCTTCAGTCCGTGGCGATGATGCAGCCCGGATGCGCGGCGAAGGCGCGCACACAATCCGCCGGTCCGCGCCGGTCCAGTTCGACCGCCAACAGCGATACGACCCCTGGACCGGCCGTACGCGGCCCAGAGGTCGTATCTGCGATGCGTGAAGGTCGGGTCGTCGAACACGACGGGCGAGTGACGGTGCCCGAGCGAGGTGAGGGTGACGACGCGAGCGTTCCTGGCCGCCCGCAGAGCTGGCCACAACCGGGCCACGAGCTGGGAGTGACCGAGATGGTCGATCGACAGTTGGCGTGGTCGCCTCGACGGGGATCATGGCCGCCCCGTTCGGGCGTGACGAGCGTCGATCAACCGCCGGTGACAGTGCTGCGGGCTTCGATCGCTTTGAGCGTGTTCTTCAACGCCTTACCCAGCACGCCCTTGCCGACCGAGCCAAGCAGGATGCCGGTCAGGCGGCCTTTGAAGTTCTTGCCCTCGCGGACCACGACGACGTCCAGGACCGTCGTTCCGTCCGGCTCCGGCCTCAATGTGTAGGTGTGGCCCGACTGGCCGCCCCAGATGTTGGAGTCGGTCGTCGTCATGACGACACGGCGGGGATTCGTCCAGTCGTAGCGCAGGCGCTCCCAGATGCCGCCTGAGCCTTCGGTGACGTCAGCCCAGCCAGGACCCTGGCCATGAACCGTCAGATACTCGGCGGCGCTATTGCCGAACACCTCCGACCGGCCCGGCCCGAAGTCGGTGAGTGCCGCAAGAATCTGCTCCGGCGTCGCGGTGGTGCTCTCAACAAAGTGAATCACGGACATTGCGCGCTCTCCTGGATCTCCCGGCTGACGTCCTCTCAGACTTTCCGATCGCGGAGCCAGGCGAGCCCGTGGCACACCCTGGTCTCTGCGTACCGGATCCCTGGTCGATCCCGTGGCTCGGCCACGAGCTGTCGCGCTACCCCTGCCCGCGCTGTTCGCCGAGGTGGGCGGTGGTTGTCGTCGTGCTAGTCTAATAAGAGGCCACTGGCCTCTAATTCCCTGGCGGCCCACATCGCCGCCGAGGACATCCGTCAACGCACCACCACGAGGGGTACGACATGAGCAAGACCTGGTTGATCACCGGAAGCTCGCGTGGGCTAGGCCGTCAACTCGCCGAAGCCGTGCTGCAGGCCGGCCACTGCCTGGTGGCCACCGCCCGCCGCCCCGACCAGCTCAACGACCTTGTCGACACCTACGGCCACAGCGTCCGCGTGGTCGCACTGGACGTGACAGATCCGCGCGCGGCACGCGCCGCTGTCGGCGCCGCTGTGCAAGCGTTCGGACGCTTGGACGTCGTGGTGAACAACGCCGGTTATGCCGACGTGGCCTCGATCGAGGACATGCCCGAGGACGAGTTTCGGGCGCAGATCGACGCGAATTTCCACGGGGTCGTCAATGTGACCCGCGCCGCGCTGCCGATCATGCGCCAGCAGGGCAGCGGTCACATCATTCAAATCTCCTCCGTCGGTGGCCGGGTGGGCGGTCCCGGCTTGGGCGCCTACCAGGCGGCCAAGTGGGCGGTGGGCGGATTCTCCGAGGTCCTCGCCAGGGAGGTGGCACCCTTCGGGATCAAGGTCACCGTCGCCGAGCCGGGTGGCATGCGCACCGACTGGGCGGGCTCCTCGATGACGACACTTGCGATGAGCGACCCCTACAGGCCGGTCATCGAACCTGTGATCGCCCGCCTGCGCGCCGCCAACGGCAACCAGTTGGGCGACCCGGCGCGAGTCTCCCAGGTGATCCTGGAGGTCACCGAGGTTCCCGATCCGCCGGTCCACCTGCTGCTGGGCGCCGACGCGGTGGCGGTGGCGCAAGCCGCCGCGACAGCTCTCGCCGACTCGGACGCCAAGTGGCGTACGGTGAGCGAGTCGGTCAGCTACGACACCTCACCGGCGTCGTCGGGAAGGCCTCAGGGGTAGAGCCATGAGCACCGACGGTCAGCCATTGGGCTTCCAGCGTGCCCGCAATCCCGCACAGCGCGAGGCGCGCAGACGCGCGATCCTCGAGGTGGCGGCACAGCTCCTGGCCGAGATGCCGGTAAGCGAGATCAGCCTCCGTGAACTCGCCCGACGGGTCGGGTTGTCGAAGACGAACGTCGTCCGCTACTTCGAGACCCGCGAGGCGGTCTTCTTCGCCCTGCTCAACCAGGCCATCGACGAGTGGCTCGACGACCTTCCCGCCGAACTGCCACCCGCGACAGCCACCCAGGCGCCGCCTCCCGCCGCCGTCGTGGAGGCCCTGGCGCGGTCGGTAGCCAGCCGCCCGCTGATCTGCGAACTCTGGAGCTCGCTCGGCACCGAACTCGAACGCAACATCTCCGCAGACGCCGTCCGGGCGTTCAAACTCACCCACACGGAACTCCAAGGCCGGCTCGCCGGGCTGCTCAGACAACGCATCCCCGCGTTGACCGCGCCGGCATCCCGGGAACTCGTGTCCCTGACGATCCTGCTGATCGCCGGCCTCTGGCCGTTCGCCAATCCCTCGCCGGCCGTTGCGGAAGCTGTTCAGGATCCGCTGCTCGCCCACTCCCGCGTCAATTTCTCCGACCGACTCAGCCGCGCTCTTCACATCACGGTCACCGGTCTTTCGATGGTGTAGCCCGTACCCACGTCTCTGGATCCCACGTCGCGTGCTGTCCGGCCCGCCCGCGGCTTCCATCCGCACTGTAGTAATTTCGGCTGGGGGATAACGTGCCGAGTGACAACATGGGTTTCGAACTGCTCGGCAGACACCGTGAGCGCGACCTGCTCGATCGGCTGATGGGCGACGTCCGGGCCGGTCAGAGCCGTGTGCTGGTGCTGCGAGGCGAGGCCGGAGTCGGCAAGACTGCGCTGCTGGACTACGTGACCGAGCGGACACCGTCCGACCGTGTCGTGCGGGCCTCGGGCGTCGAAGCGGAAACCGACCTGGCGTACTCGGCGCTCCAACTGCTGTGCGTTCCGCTGCTGAGACACCTGGATCGGCTCCCCGAACCGCAGCGCGACGCGCTCGCCACCGCGTTCGGCCTCCAGGCAGGCCGTCCGCCGGAAGGGCTGCTCGTCGGTCTCGCCGTGCTCGGCCTGCTCGCCGAGGCGGCGGCCGAGCAACCTCTGGTCTGCGTCGTGGACGACGCGCAGTGGCTGGACCGCATGTCCGAGGTCATCCTCACCTTCGTCGCCCGCCGTCTGGACGCAGAATCGGTGGCGTTGCTCTTCGCCGTGCGGAGCCCCACCGATGAGCAACTACTCGGCGGCCTGCCCGAACTGCGGGTCGACGGCCTGCCCGAGGCGGACGCGCGAGCGCTGCTGGACTCGGTGCTACCGGGACTTGTCGACACCCAGGTTCGGGATCGGATCGTCGCCGAGACCCGCGGCAACCCGCTCGCGCTGATCGAGCTGCCCCGCGGTCTGTCCCCGGCGGAGCTGGCGTTCGGATTTGGTGGGCACAGCTCGACGCCGTTAGCCGGCCGGGTCGAGGAGGGCTTCCGGCACCGCATCGCGGCGCTGCCGGCCGACAGCCGGCAGTTGCTGCTGGCCGCCGCGGTGGAGCCGGTCGGAGACGTGTCGCTGCTCTGGCGTGCCGTGGGCCGGCTTGGTATCGGTCCCGCCGCAGCGGTGTCGGCGGAGGCGGCCGGCCTGGTCGAGCTGGGAACCCGGGTACGCCTGCGCCATCCGCTGGTGCGCTCAGCGAGCCGGCGTTCGGCCGAGCCCGCCGAACTGCGTGCGGTGCACCGGGCACTGGCCGACGTCACGGACCCGCAGAGGGACCCGGACCGACGGGCCTGGCACCGGGCGCACGCCGCGGCGGGGCCGGACGAGGAGGTCGCCGGTGAGCTGGAACGCTCGGCCGGCCGAGCGCTCGCCCGCGGCGGCCGGGCTGCCGCTGCTGCCTTCCTCGAGCGGGCCGCCGAGCTCACCGCCGATTCCACGGTCCGCGGCCGGCGGCTGCTGGCCGCAGCGCAGGCCCGATTCGCCGCCGGCGCCACCGATCAGGTACCCGGCCTGCTGGCCGCCGCCGAGCTGAGCTACCTGGACCCGGCGCAGCTCGCTGAGGTCGAGCGGCTGCGGGCCCGCGTCGCGTTCGCCCTCAACTCCGGCCGGGCGGCGGTTCCGCCGATCCTCGGGGCCGCCCGCCGGCTCGAGGAGCTGGACCCGGCTGCGGCCCGGGAAACCTATCTCTCGGCGGTCGGCGCGGCCTTGAATGCCGGACGGTTCGGAGGCAACGACCTGCGCCTTGTCGCCCGGGCCGCCCGGCGGATGCCCGAGGGTTCGGAGCCGGCCGGCCTGCTTCTGACGGCCTTCACCACCTGGAGCCTGGATGGGCAGGCCGCAGCCGTGCCGCTCTTCGCGCAGGCGCTGCACGCGGTCACCGTGGAGACCGACGTGGACCTGGCCTGGCTGGTCGGTCTGGTTCTGCACGAGGTGTGGGACGACGTCGCCTTCCAAACGCTTACCGAACGGGCCGTGAACTTCGCCCGGGAGACCGGGCGGCTGTCGCTGCTGCCCACCGCGCTGACGTTCCGGGCCACCGCGCTGATCTTCGCTGGACGGTTCGCCGACGCGTCCGATCTGCTCGGCGAGGCCGAGGCCCTCGCGTACGCGGCAGGGCCGTCGCCCCACCCGGCCACGGCGGTAATCCTGGCGGCGTACCGGGGCCGGGAGGAGCCGGCCATCGAGCTGATCGACGCCCTGGCCAAGGAGGCCGGGACGGGCGGCATGGGCTGGTTGCTCAGCGTCGCCGGTTACAGCAAGGCGGTGCTGTTCAACGGGCTCGGCAACTACCCGGCAGCGCTGGACGCCGTACGTTGGGCGACCGAGCAGGACGACCTGGCCGTTCAGCAGTGGGCGCTCGGTGAGCTGGTCGAGGCTGCGGCGCGATCGGGTACGCACGCCGTCGCGGCGCGGGCGCGCGACCGGCTCGCCGAGCGGACCAGTCTTGCGGCGACGGATTGGGCGATCGGCACGCAGGCCCTCGCGGACGCGCTCGTCGGGGCGGACGCGGAAGCGGACGAACGCTACCGGACGGCCATCGACCGGCTCACGACCACACAGCTCGGCCTGCAACTGGCTCGGGCCCGGCTGCTGTACGGGGAGTGGCTGCGCCGGTCGAATCGCCGCGGTGACGCCCGAACCCAGCTGCGTTTGTGCTACGAGGCGTTCACGGTGATGGGGGCGGAGGCGTTCGCCCAGCGGGCCGGCCGGGAGCTGGCTGCCACCGGCGAGATGGTCCGCAAGCGCGCCGGGGGCCTGCCAGAGGAGCTGACCCCGCAGGAGACGCAGATCGTCCGGCTGGCTGCGGCCGGCCGGACGAACCGGGAGATCGGGGCCGCGCTGTTCCTCAGCGCTCGCACGGTCGAGTGGCACCTGCGCAAGATCTTCACCAAGCTCGGCATCAGTTCCCGCCGTGAGCTCGGCGCGGCGATCGACTTCAGCTCGCCTCGACCATGAGGCTGGTGCGAACAACAGGTGCTGGCTGTGGGGGCCTGGATGTCGGCATCCGGCGATGGCCCTAGGCCGCCCCGCGCTTACTCCGCGGGGTGCGCGAGAACGGTCTGAAGCCGTACGCGGCCAGAGCCTCCCCGGCGATCCTTCTCCGAGGAGGCTCTGACCACTGCTGGCCAACTGTTCGGCTAGCTCACAGGCGCGGGTCCTGCTGGACCTTCAGGGCATTGAGGATCGGGTCGCCCTCGCCCTTCTCGCGGCTGAGCTGGATCTTCAGATCGCCACCGGCGTGCTCGACGGTGACCATGTTGGTGTCCGCGGTCAGCGCACCCACCTTCGCCTGCACGTCGTGGTCGTAGAGCACGACCTTCCCGTCAACCAGGACATCGAAGGCACGCTTGCCGGCCTTGACCTTCTCGATCTCCGCGAAGTCGAGGGCGATCCGGTACGTGCCGGCGGGAGCGTTCGTGAACACGTAGCTGAACGTCTCGCCGGTCCGCTGGGTGCGGAACAGCGCGTCGTCCTCGGTGCCGGCGATGTCGGCCTTGGTGGCACGCGCCTTGCCGCCGACGTAGCCCCACGGCCGCGAGCCGAGCTCCTGGTCGGGGGACCAGACGAAGCCGTCGGTGCCGACGAACCCGGATCCGCCGACGTCGACGCCCTTCCAGTAGGCAGAGGTCGCCAGGCGCACCGGCTTGAGCTGGGCCTCGCCCTTGCCGGCGTTCGACGCCACGAGCACGTCCCCGGCGAGCACTCCCGGCTGGACGCCGGCGTTGTCGGCCGTCGCCGTGACCGTGGTGGACTCGCCGACCGCGAGCGTGACCGTGCCGGTCGCGGCCGCGCCGGTGAGGGTCAGCCACGGAAGGTCGGCCGCCTCGTGGCCGCCGTCGTCGGCGCGCTTCTGCTCGCTGATCCGTACCTCGAGCGGAGCGGAGCCGGTGTTGGTCACGGCCACGTTGGCCGTCGCCTTCTGGTCCTTGTCGAGGAGCCAGTCGAGGTCACCTGCGGTGACTGTGGCGATGCCCGTGGTCAACGCGGTGTCGACCACCTCGGCCTGATCCTTCTTGGCAATGCTCACGGGGTGGCTGGCGGTGACGTAGTTCGGCGCGGACACCTCGACGGTGTTCTCGCCGATCAGCGCCTGGGCCTTCCACCGGCCCTTGGCGTCGGCGGTGATGACCCGCTCACCGTTCGGCCCCTTGAGCGTGACGATGGCGCCCTCGATCGGCTTGCCGTCGTTCCTGTCGGTGACCGTGCCCTCGATCGTGCCCGCGGCCGGGAGGGTGTACTCCAGCCCCAGGCCGGCCTTCAGGATGGGCTGGTTGAAGGAGTACTGACCCGCGGGGTTGCGCGTCAGGCTCTCCAGGCCGACAGTCGCCGACGACCCTCGGGTGAGGGGGTTGTCGCCGCCGACGTTGTCGCCGTACCCGATCTGGATGCGTCCGTCCGCGATCAGGGTGACCGAGAAGCTCACGCGAGCCGTCCGGTCGCTGTAGAAGGCGACGTTGCGCCACTCGATGACCTGCGCCGCCAGCCCGTCCACCTCGGTCCTACCGAAGTAGATGCCCGCCTCGTCGTCGACCACGAGGTCGTCCCAGAACGGGTAGATCGCGTCGATCGGGTACGGCGACGGCAGTGCCGTGTTGCCCCCCGACGTGCTGACGCGGTCGAAGGCCAGCGTGCCGTTGGTCGTCACGCAGACCCCGTCCCAGGCCGTGTCGTAGAACGGCTGCACGAAGCTGGAGTCGAACCACAGCACGCCGCAGAGGTCATCGCCGTGCCACCCGGACTCCTCGGTGCCCTGGCGGTAGAGCCCGTCGGTCACCTTCATCGAGTACGAGCGACCGGCGGGGGCCACCGGCACCGGGCCCGGCTCCGGCTGCTCGGGCTGGGGCTCCGGCTCCACCGCGTCGGCGCGCGGGTCGAGCGTCACCCGCAGCGCGGCGATGGTCGGGGCCTTCAGGCCCTTCGAGCCGCGCAGCTCCACGGTCAGCGGACCGCCCTCGTGCTGCACGACGGCCCTGCGCCAGTCGGCGGCGTTCGGCCCCACGGCCGCTGCCGCGTCGTACGCGTACTCCGTCAACGACCCGTCCACGACGACGTCGAACACCCGCTTGCCCTTGGCCACCTTCTCGATCTCGGCGAACCCAAGGTCGATCGCGTAGGTGCCCTTGGGCGCGTCCGGGAAGCGGTAGAACAGCTGCTTGTCCGAGGTGGTGCGCTGCGACTGGAACAGGGCGTCGTCAGTCGTACCGGAAATCTCGGCCTTCGTGGAGGTGGCCTTGGTCTTCCCCTCGTAGCCCCACGCCGTCTTGCCGGCGGCCTGGTCGGCGGACCAGGTGAAGCCGGAGCCGTCGGTGAGCTTCGAGCCGCCGGCGTTGACGCCGACCTGGTACTTCGTGGTCGTGAGCGTCACCGGGACGTAGGTCTTGGACTGGCGTCCGGAGTCGGATCGCACCACGATGTTCGCGCCCAGGACTCCGGGCTTGGTGCCCTTCGAGGAGATCGAGACCTTGACGGTCGTCGACTGGCCCGGGGCAAGGGTGCCGCCGTTCGAGGAGAGCGACAGCCACGGCAGGTCGGTGAGCAGGTCGTCCTCGACGTCGACAAGCACCACGTCGTCGGCGACCTGGTCCGCCGCCCACAGCGCGCCGGTCGAGTCGGTCTCCAGGCCACCGCCCTGGCCCGCCTTCTGGCCCGGGAACCACCACGCGTTGACCAGCGAGCAGTCGTCGGGGTCGACCTGCAGCAGGCGGGTGGGCCTGTTCGAGGTGAGGTCGGTGTACCAGATGGTGTCGGACGCCTGGTTGTAGGCCAGGCCCATCACCTCGGGCAACGGCGGGGCGCAGAAGGACAGCAGCGCGCCCGGGTTGTCGTGCGACGTACCGGCGACGGTCCCGATCATGCCGTTCGCCCGGCCACCGACGTAGAACACGTCCTGGATCGGGTTGTAGGCCAGGCCGGTCAGCTGCAGCGTCGACCAGTCACCCTTGATCTGCCTCGTCTCCTTCCCGGTCCCGGTGTTGAAGCAGTGGATGAAGCTGGCCGGGCTGTCCTCCATCTGGCACATGTCACCGGTCTTGGTGTCGAGCGCCATGTCGAACGCCCGGTACGCCGGGTTCCACGCCGCGTCGAAGACCTTTCCGGTCTTCTTGCCGGTCACCGTGTAGGCGGTGTTGGTCCGCGCGTTGTAGTCGTGGACCCAGACGTCGCCGTCGTACCCGATGCCGGAGGGCTCCTTCTCCGCGATCGTGCCCGGGATGGCGATGCGGGTGATGACGTCTCCGCCGGAGGTCGCGCCGACCTTGGCAGCCGCCTGTGCTTCCGCGGCGCTCGCCGTCGCGGCCTTGCCGTCGACGTTCGACGGCTGCATGCCGCTCGCGCCGGCCTTCCATGCGGCGAGGTCGATCGTGCTGGCCGCACCCTTGCCGGTACGCCCGGTGGCGCCGGCGGCGTCGAGCTCGGGGTGGCGTGCGGCCTCGCCCAGGTTGTACGTGAGTGGGGCCGAGCCGTTGTTGGTCAGCGTCAGCGAGCCCACGCCGTTCTGGTCGGTACCCAGCAGCGCCTCGAGGCCGTCGGCCTTCAGGCCGGCGACACCCGTGGTCAGACGCGCGTCGATCTTCGCCTTCGCGTAGAGCTTGTCGAGCGAGAAGGGGTACGCCGCGGTCGCGTAGTTCGGCGCGTCGACAGTCATGGTGTAGTCGTCGACGGGAAGCTGGCGATGCACGATGCCTGTCCCGTTGGTCGTGACGGCCTCGACGAGCCCCTTCTTGTTACTGAAAGAGACCTTGGCCCCGGCCACCGGCAGCCCGTCGTTCGCATCGACGACTGTCGCGTCGAGGTACCCGAAGTCAGGCATGTCGTAGGTGACGATCATCCCGTCGCGCAGCACCGGGGCGCTGTCGGAGAACCGGATGCCGTCCACGCCGGCCCAGCCCTGGATGCCGGTGGTGGCGTGCGCGCCGGCGGTCACCGGGTCGTCGGTCCCGACGCCGTCGCCGTACCCGAAGATCACGGTGCCGGAGCGGGTGAGCGTGGCCGAGAAGTTGACCGGCGCCGTGTACTCCGACCGGGTCGGATAGGCCCAGAGCTTGGCGTTGCGGTACTCGACGACGAACGCGTCCTCACCGTTGACCTTGGTGGCTGCCGTGAAGACACCGCCGCCGGGCGCGAACTCGACGGGGGTCTGGACGTAGAACGGGAAGATGCCCGCACCACCGTAACCGGGTCCGGTGCTGCCGTCCGGGGCGATCACGCCGCGCAGGCCGATGCCGAGGCTGTCGTGGCTGCCGTTGTAGAGCGCGATCGGGAACGGCAGCTGCACCGTCGCCCACACACCGCTGTCGAACGCGACCGGGTCGGTGCCGCGCAGATACTCGCCGTCGGAGACGGCACAGCTGTAGCCGCCCTTGTCGACGACGAGCCCGACGGGGATCTCGCGCGGCTCGTTCTGCCCGCCGACGGTCAGCGGAATCGTCGTGGGCGAGAAGCAGGCGTTGGGCTTGACGGTAAGCGTGTACCCGCCCTCGGGGACCGCGCTGATCGTGAACGCGCCGTTGGCGTCGGTGCGTACCGGCTTCAGCGGCGTGTCCTTGACGGAGACGTCGGCGTTCGGGACGGGCCGCTTCTTGTCGTCGACGACCCGGCCGCTGATGTCATGCCTCGCGGCGGCCGTGAGCGGCAGCGTGACGGAGGTGTCCTGGCCGAGGGAGATCGTGACATTGGCGGTCGCCGTCAGGTAGCCGAAGACCTTGGTGCTGAGCTGGTAGTCGCCGACCGGCAGGTTCGTCGTGAACCGGCCGTCCTTGTCGGTTCCGATCGACCGGCTGAACGGCCCGCTGATCGTCACGTCGGCAGCGGGGACCGGGGCGCCGTTGGCGGTGACCACACCGGTGAGGGTGCCGCCCTTGCGGGGCGCGAGCTCGAGCAGACGGACGAGGTCCAGGCGGCCTTCGCCGTACTTGTTGTTGACCTCGGCGGTGCCGCCGCACTCGGTGTCGTCGACGTCGACGGCCGACTCGCCGAGCAGGCGGCGGGTCTCCTCGACCTGCCCGATGAGGGTCGGGTCGTAGCTCCACAGCGCCGCGACCGCGCCGGCGACGTGGGGGGCGGCCATCGAGGTGCCGGACATCTCGACGTAGCTGTTGTTGGGGTAGGACGAACGGACGGCGTCGCCCGGAGCGGAGATCTCCGGCTTGATCCGGCCACCTTCACCCTCGCCCTTGCGGGAGAACAGCGAGAGCGTGCCGTCCGAGGAGTACGCGCCCACGGAGTAGGCACTCTCGGCGGAGCCGGGCGAGGAGACGGTGTCGCAGTCCGCGTACGGCACGGTGTTGCCCGATGACCAGACGCTGAACATGCCCGCGGCGCTCCAAGCCTCGTCGATGGCCTGGAAGAAGTCGTCGAAGTCGTGCTCGACGGTCTGGCCCCACGAGTTGTTGACGACGTGCGGACGCTTGGACGGGTCAGGGTTGTTCCCCTGGACGTCGGTCGGGGCCAGCAGCCACCAACCGGACCGCAGCAGCGACTCGACGCCGGTGCTGTCGCAGCAGCCGTTCGTCGCGATCCACTGCGCATCCGGGGCGACGCCGACGTGGTTGGTGCCGTCGTCGCCGACCATGGTGCCCATGGTGTGTGTGCCGTGTCCGTTGTCGTCGCACGGCGCGTCCGTGCACGTGCCCCGGGTGGCCATCCAGTTGTAGTTGTTGTCGACGGTGCCGTCCGGCTTCGTGCCGCGGTACTGGTGCATCAGCGCGGGGTGGTCGAATTGGACGCCCGAGTCGAGGTTGGACACGGTGATGCCCGCACCGGTGGCGCCCATGGCCCACGCCTGGGGTGCGTGGATGGCGTCCAGACCCCACGAGACGGTGCCCTCGTCGGCGGCGGCCTTCGGGGCGGCGGGGCGGGCAGCCTTGTCAGCGGGGATCTTCTCGTCGACGGGCTCGACCAGCGCGACCTGCGGCGTCGCGTGGATCTCGGCGACCTGCACCTTCGAGGCCACGTTGAGGGCGAGCTTCTCGCTGCCCCCCTTGACGAGCACGGCGTTGACGATCGGGTAGGAGGTGTACTTGACGCCGGCCCGGTCGAGCTCGGTGGAGACGGAGGCCAGGGAGTCCTTCGCCGCCCCGGTCAGCGCGTCGTAGACGAACTGACCGCGAGCTGCCCAGTCGGTGATCTTCTTCGCCGGCCCGAGGTCGGCCGCGGTATCGAACGTGATCCAGAAGTCGGACGCCGGAGACGTACGGAAGCGGTCCTTCAGGCTCGGGGCGATCTTGTTGGCGGGGGCGCCCGGATCCGGCTCGGCGGCGGACGCCGGTGGCGCCTGGATCAGGCTCAGGCCGACCGCTGCGGCCAACGAGGCCGCGAGGGCTTTGAGTCTCATGGGGGGTCCTTCCGCCTACAGGGGTTGGTAGGGGTCGTGGCTCTCGTGGTCGTCGACGCGGTCGCCGTCGTGGGCGTCGTAGGCGTCGCGGGCGCCATCGTGCGGCTCGCGCGACAGCTCGAGAGGTGGCGGCTGCTCGGTGGCGGCGTCGTCACGCGCGGCAGGAAGCTCAGGCACGCATTGCCCAAGGGCTATGAATCATGCAGTCATGCTCGGGGCGCCCGAGTGCCCGTCGCTATCCAGCGGATACGTCAATTTTCACGACGCGTCGTTGAGGGAGTCCTCTTCTGCGAACACTCCGGCCTCCACTGCCTTGACCGCGAGCGCGGTCCGGGAGGTCACCTTCAACTTGCGCATCGCCGCCCGCAGTTGCTGATCCACCGTGGCCGGCGACTTGGCCAGGATCCGGCTGATCTCCCGGTTCGTCTTGCCGGCGACAACCAGTTGGACCACGTCGAGCTCGCGAGGTGAAAGCTGGTCGCCGTACCCGCGTCGGCCGCCGCGCCACAGCCGCGGGACCTCGGCGCCGTGTTCGCGAAGCCGCTGTGCGACACGGTCCGCATCACCACGGGCGCCGAGCCTGAACAGCTGCTCGTACTGTGCCGCCAGCAGCTCTCGGCCCTGTTCGATCTGGCCCTTCGCGAGGAGCGCCTCGGCTTGACGCTCGCGGGCGAGCATGGCGTCGTAGGGGCGGGGCAACGCACTCCAGGCGCGTGCCGCACGATCGAAGGCCGTCGCCGCGCGGGCGTGGTCTCCGTTTGCGGCGAGCAGCAGGGCACGGCATACGGTCAGCGCGGCGCGAGGCGCGGGCGCCGTACGGCCCCGCAGTCCCCGGGCGAACTGGTCGCTCAGGCGTGTCGCGGCCGTCAGATCGCCCGCGGCGAGGTGCGCCTCGATCCGGGCGGGGACGAGGTCCGTCGCCCAGACCCAGATGCCTTTTCGCCGGACGGTGTCCATCGGCTCGTTCGTGATCTGCAGCGCCCGGTCGCTGTTTCCGTCCGTCAGCCACAGTCGGGCGAGCGCGGCGGCGGCCTCCATCGTGTCGTCGGCTGCGCCGAGACGGGCAGACTCCTCGAGGACCAGCCGGAACTGCTCCTCCGCAGCGCGCCGCCGTCCGGCTGCGGCTGCCAGCCGGGCCGCGAGGCGAATGCTGCCGAGGTAGTGCGCCGGCCGGTCCCGGTCGGCGTCGGCGAGTGCCGCGCTGCGCTCCGCGAGACCCTCCCACCGACCGGTGAGCCACGCCAGGTTGGCCTGTTCGAGTTCGACGTTGTGGTGCAACCGGGACGCCTGCTCGGCCTCGGCAAGGCGCATGGCCACCGCGAGGTGTTCCTCCGCGTCGGCGTACCGACCCCAGATCAGGGCGCCGGTCCCGACATTCGCGTGGATGCGGGCCACGTCGAGACGCTCTGCCGCGGTCTCGCCGTCGATGGGCAAATCGGCGACGACGTCCCAGGCCTCCTCCTCGCCCAGCATGAGCAACGCCGCGGCTCGGTTGCCGGCCAGGTTCAGCCGCTCCGCGGGAGCATCGAATTCGGCGGTGAGCTCAGCGGCGCGATCCAGCCAACGCCGGTGGGTCGACGCCGGCCACGGTCCCGCATAGGCCCAGCCGAGGTAGGTCATTGCCCGAGCCGCCTCGACCGGGTCATGGTCGAGGTTGGCCACGGCCTGCTCCAGCTCGCTGAGTGCGGCCTGCGCCTCGCCCCCGGTGATCAGGAGCCGACCCAGGGGATTGCGGATCTCGGCCTGCTGGCGGGCGGAGAGACCGGGGGTCTCCAGCACCGAGCGCAGGGTACGGATCACGCGGTGGTAGACCTCGTCGACCGCTTCCCGACGGCCCAGTGCGGCAACTCCGGCGATGCGCGCGACCCGCGCCCGATCCACCGGCGCCAGCACGGCCCACGTCAACAGATCGACCAGCAGGTCGACCGCCCTGGTGTGGTCACCCGAGGCCATGGCCAGCTCGGCACTCTGCTCGGCGTACCGGGCCCAGGACTGCGTTTCGCCCGCCTCGCGGAAGTGGTGGGCGAGGCGTGCCACCGGTGGCGGATGCGTGTGCTCCAAGGCCCGGCCGGCCAGCAGGTGGACGTGTCTGCGGTCGGTCAACGGGATCGCTTCGTAGACGGCCGTGGCGGCCAGCACATGCCGGAACCGCCACCGGCCGCGGTCGTCTCCGTCCAATACACCGGCGCCGGCCGCCTCCGCGACAGCGCCTCGGCACGCAGCCGGTGACAGCCCGGCGGTCATCGCGATCGTGGCCACCGATGACCGCTCAGCCAAGGTGGCCGCCGCTCGCAGCACCTGCTGCGCCGTCGGCGACAGACGGCCCACCCGCTCCCGGGTGGAGTCGCGCACCGTCGGCGGCACCTGTAGCTCGCGCAGCTTCAGCCGGACCCACTGGCCGTCGCGAAAGACGAGGTCGGCACGGTCGCACATGAGGCGAACCGACTCCTCCAGGGCCAGCGGAACGCCCCCGGTCCGCTCGTGCATGAACGTCGTGAACTCCTGCGATATCGGGTTGCCGTCCAGCATCGAGGACACCAGCGCCGCCGTGTCGTCGGGTCGCATGGGCGCCAGGGCGATCCTCAGCTGGGTCACGCCGGCCGGCAACCGGGACGTCAGCCGCAGCAACAGCGATCCGTCGTCCACCTCCTCCGGCCGGTAGGAGATCACGAGGCTCAGCCCGTGCGATTGCTGTCGGGAGGTGACGAACAGCAGGAACTCCAGGGTCACCTCGTCGGCCCAGTGCGCGTCCTCGAGCACGAGAACGTCGACACGCAAAGCCCGCAGCAGCTCGTCCAGGGCGCGGAACAGGCGATGCCGTGCCGCCTTCGCATCGTCCAGGGGCTGCGGTGCGGGGGGCAGGTCCGTGGACCATTCAGGGAACAGGGGCCGTAACGCACCCGCGAGCTCGGTGAGCCGCAATCCTGACACCGGGCGGTCGATCCCCCGGAACGCGTCGACGATCGGCCCCAACGTCAGCGACTCGCGAAGCGGTGGGCACACCGACACCAAGGCGGTGCGCTGGTCCGGCGCGACCAGCCACTCCCGCAGCAGTCGGCTCTTCCCGATCCCCGCCTCGCCCTCCACCAGCACGATCGCCGGTGGCCGGGCCAGGGCGTCCCGAAGCGCCGCCAACTCCCGGTCACGACCCACGAAGTGCGGCGTGGAAACGGTTGGTGAAGTCCTGGCGTCCTCGGGGGAGGGGTCGAGCATGCGTGATGATCTCGCTTTTCGCTGCTCGGGCACAAGTGCCATCGCCAACTCGAACCCCGCCGTAGCCTGTCGTTCCCCCACCCAGAGGGCGGCGCCTCGCCGGCCGCCCGTGCTGGTAGCCGGCGGAATGTCCGCCGCCCCGGCAGGTCACCTCGAGCGAGAAGCCGAGGTGACCTGCCGGACGCGGGTCAGGCGACAGTGCCGTGGACCTCCAGCTCCCACAGCGAGTAGCCGTACGCGGGCAGGGCCCGTTGGGTGCCCTGGACACGCAGGTAGCGACCGCTGGCTGAGATGGCAATGTCATCCACGCCGCCGTCGCCGGTGGTCGTGGTGTGCACCGGCGACCAGGTGACGTTGTCCGGGGAGACCTGGACCTGGTACGCCCGCGCGTACGCCGCCTCCCAGGTCAGCCGTACCCGGTTGATGACGGACATGGCCCCGAGGTCGACGGTGATCCACTGCGGGTCGGCGTACGCGCTGCCCCAGCGGGTGGTGGCGTTGCCGTCCACGGCGTTGGCCGCCACGTGCGCGCTGCCCGGCTCCACGCTGGACGCGGTGACCGGCCGGCCCCGGGACAGCAGCGTGCCACCGGCGGCGGTGCCGTAGACGTTGAGGTCCCACAGCGAGTAGCCCCACTGGGTGGCCCGCTGGGTGCCGTACACCCGCAGGTAGCGGCCGGTGCCGGTGACCGTGAGGTCGTCGACGCCGCCGTCGCCGGTGGTCGTGGTGTGCACCGGCGACCAGGTGACGTTGTCCGGCGACACCTGGACCTGGTATGCCCGCGCGTGGGCCGTCTCCCAGGCCAGCCGCACCCGGTTGATCGCGTACGTGGCCCCGAGGTCGACGGTGACCCACTGCGGGTCGGCGTACGCGCTGCCCCAGCGGGTGGTGGCGTTGCCGTCCACGGCGTTGGCCGCCACGTGCGCGCTGCCCGGCTCGACACTGGACGCCGTCACCGGCCGGCCCCGGGCCAGGTCGGTGGCGGGTGGCTCGCTCGGCCCGTCCGTCCTGATCCGCACGTTGCGGTAGTTGATGTCCATGCCGGCGCCGTCGTTCTGCACCCCGAGGTAGCCGTTGGTGATGGCCCGGCTGCTGACGTAATCATTGATCTTGACTCCGTTGAGCCAGATCTCGACCCGCTGACCGTGCACGCCGATCTCGTAGGTGTTCCAGGAGCCGGGTGGGTTGAGCGCCGCCGCACGGGCGGCCTGGTCGGGTGCCTGGAGGCTGTAGACGCTGCCGGTGGTGCGCGTCGGATCGCCGTCGGTGGCGTCGATCTGGATCTCGTGACCGGCGTTGACCGGGCCCCACGGGTCGCCCTGCGGATCGGGAAACCCGATGAAGACCCCGCCGTTGTCGTCGCCCGGCATCATCCAGTCGACCTTGAGCGAGTAGTTGGCGAACGTGCGCACCGGGTACCAGAGCAACCCCATGCCGCCGTTCGACGTGAGGGTGCCGTCGGCCAGGGTGAAGCCGCCCGGCCCCGCCTGCCGCCACTGCCCGAGGCTGGCCTGGGTGCCGTCGAACAGCGGGGTGTAGCCGGGCTCCGGCCGGCAGTCCGCCGCCACGGCGCCGGCCGCCACCTGGATGCCGCCGAGCAGCATGCGGGTGAAGTTCGGGTCGCTGTAGCTCTGCTCGGTGTGGCCGAGGCCCGTGTACCAGGAGCGTCCGCCGCCGTAGCTGTGGCACCAGGTGATCGGGTGGTCGCCACCCATCGATCCACCGGAGTACGACGACTCGTCGAGGCTGGCCAGCACCTTGACCGCGGAGCGGGGGTTGGCCCGGTAGTTGTACCACTCGTCGGTGCGGGTCCAGGTCGGCGGCAGGTGTGCGGTGGAGGCGTTGGCCCGGTCCTCGACCCGGACGATCGCCTGCTGGTTGGCCGGGTGCGAGGAGAAGTACGCCCCGACCAGGCCGCCGTACCACGGCCAGTCGTACTCGGTGTCGGCGGCGGCGTGCACCCCGACGAAGCCACCGCCAGCGGCGATGTACGCCTCGAACGCGGCCTGCTGGGTGGCGTTGAGCACGTCGCCGGTGGTGCTGAGGAAGACCACCGCCTGGTACTGGGCGAGGTTGGCCGTGGTGAAGGTGGCCGCGTCCTCGGTGGCGGTGACGGTGAAGCCGTTCGCCGTACCGAGTTGTTGAATGGCGGTGATGCCGTTCGGGATGGAGGAGTGCCGGAAGCCGGCGGTCTTGGAGAAGACCAGGACCTTGCTCAGCGGTGCGGCCTCGGCCGGGGTCGGTGCCACGGCCGTCGCGCCGGTGGCGACGGTGAGTCCGGCGACCACGGCGGCGGCAAGGGCGACGATGAAGCGTCTGCGCATGAGGGCTCCTTGCGGGGGAGTGGGCGGACGGGTCACGGCAGGGTCCAGTTCTGCGCCGCGGTGCCGTTGCAGTCGTAGATCTGCAACTGCCGCCCGTTGGTCGGGGTGGAGGCGGGGATGTCGAGGCACCGGTTGGCCTGCGGATTGCGTAGGCTGCCCGCGGTGCCGGCCACCCACTGCTGGGCCCCGGTGCCGTTGCAGGTCCACAGGTGGATCGGGGTGCCATTGGTGGTGCCGCTGGACTTCACGTCCAGGCACTTGCCCAGGCTGCGGATGGTGCCGTCGCCGGGCAGCGTCCACTGCTGGTTGGTCGCGCCGGCGATGCAGTCCCACATCTGGACGCTGGTGCCGTCGGCGGTCGCGCCGGCGTTGACGTCGACGCACTTGCCCATGCCCCGGATCGGGCCGGTGCGGGGGCTGCTCGCCGGGGTGCTCACCCCGGCGCCGGTGAACGTGTAGCTGTCCAGGTCGAGCA
Organism: Micromonospora sp. NPDC047557; assembly: GCF_043205095.1. NCBI lineage: Bacteria > Bacillati > Actinomycetota > Actinomycetes > Micromonosporales > Micromonosporaceae > Micromonospora > Micromonospora sp. NPDC047557. Next base: position 115,412 of record NZ_JBIDDK010000005.1, read on the forward strand.
GGGCTCCTCCGCTGCCGCCGGTGAACACGACGTACAGGTCGTGGGTGTTGTCGTCCGGCCTGGTGACCGGGGCGCTGATCTCGGTGTAGCTGTCCCAGCCGCCGGTGTTGGGCACGGTGACCCGGGCGATCTCGGGACCGGTCGGTGAGTCGTACCGGAAGGAGGCGACGTTGCCGGCCTTGTCCGAGGAGACCCGGGCGCGGATGCCGGTGATGCCCTTGAGGCTCACCGCGTGGTGCCGGACGTACTCGCCGTTCTGGATGTCACCGAGCCGCCGGCCGCCCTCGGCGCCGCCGGCGTTGATGACCTGGGGCCCGTGCAACGAGACGTAGTGCTCGGCCTGCCACTGCTTGGGCCAGAGGGTGACGTCCTTCTCGGCGGTGAGCGGCACGGTGCCGGCCGCGCCCCGGTCGGTGTAACCGGCCCGCAGCAGGAAGAAGAGCACCGAGTCCGGCCCGGCGTGCACCGGCCCGGTGTTGACGGTGAAGCCGCAGCCGGTGCCCTGGCCCTCCTCGTGCGCGTGCTCCTGGTGGCCGAGTGCCGCCCGGATCGTCACGTTCGCGCAGGGGATCGTGCCGTCCTGGGCGTCGGCGGCGGTGGCGGTGGCGGTCAGGTTCTCGTCCCAGGAGAACAGCCCGCCGTTGGGAATGCCGTTGAGGGCGACGGTGGGCCGGGTGTTGCCCACGACGACGGCCACCTGGGTGGTGCCGGACCGGCCGGTGCCGTCGGAGACCGTGAGCCGGGCGCGCTTGTCGCCGTTGCTGGCGTACGTGTAGGTGGGGTTCGCGGCGGTGGAGTCGACGGTGCCGTTGCTGTCGAAGTCCCACGCGTAGGTCAGCGGGTCGCCGTCCGGGTCGGTGCTGCCGGCGCTGGAGAAGCTGACCGTCAGCGGGCTCAGGCCGTTGTCCGGGGTGGCCGACGCGACAGCGGTCGGAGACCGGCCACCGGCGACGTAGTTGATTTTGTAGAGGCCGGCGGCGGCGTCGCCGGAGAAGTAGCCGTTGCCGTACTCCAGCAGGTAGAGAGACCCGTCCGGCCCGAACTCCATGTCGATCGGGTGGACGAACGACATACCGGCCAGCACCGGCTCGATGACTGTCGGGTTGCCGGTACGCGCGTTGCCGTTGTCGAACTGGACCTCCTTGATCCAGTTACGGCAGTACTCGGTGATGACCAGCTTGTTGTCGTAGTACTGCGGCCACTTCACGTCCGAGGCCAGGTTGGGGTCGTAGTGGTAAACCTCGGCGTGGTTGGGCGAGCCGCAGCCGCCCGGACTGTCCAGGGCCGGCCACTCCCGGCTGCCGCCGTGCTGCTCCCACACCAGCGCGCCCCGGGTCGGCGGCAACTGCTGAAGACCGGTGTTACGCGGCGAGTTGTTCACCGGGCCGGTGCTGCCACCGCACGGGAACCAGCCGCGCGGTGAGTTGGTGGCGAAGTCCCAGTCGTTGTAGGCGACGTTGGGGCCGCCGCAGTACGGCCACCCGTGGTTGCCCGGCGCGGTGGCCCGGTTCCACTCGTCGTACGCGGCCGGCCCGCGGTTGGCGATCGTCGCTCCGGCGTCCGGCCCGACCTCGCCCCAGTAGAGCGTGTTGCTGCTCTTGCGGTCCACCCATACGCGGTACGGGTTGCGCACCCCCATCACGTAGATCTCCGGACGGGTGCCGCTGGTGCCGGCGGCGAAGAGGTTGCCCGTCGGAACGGTGTACGTGCCGTTGTCCTCCGGGTGGATACGGTTGATCTTGCCGCGGAGGTCGTTGGTGTTGCCCGAGGTCCGTTGCGCGTCGTACTGGGCGTCGCGGCTCGTCCGCTCGTCGATCGGCGCCATGCCCGCCGAGTCTCCACCGGAGTTGGTGTTGTCGCCGACGGCGAAGTAGAGGTTCTCGTTGCTGTCCCAGGTCATCGAGCCCGCCGAGTGGCAGCAGAGCCGGCGCTCGGTCGGCCACTCGATCAGCCGGGTCTCGCTCGCCGGGTCGAGCACCAGTGTGCTCGGGTTGAAGGTGAACCGCGAGATGCGGTTGACCAGCGGTGTCGTGGCCGGCGAGTAGAACAGGTACACCCAGCGGTTCGTGGTGAACCTCGGGTGCGCGGTGATGCCGATCAGGCCGTCCTCGAATCGGGCGTCCAGTTGCAGGGTCAGCGCGACGGTCGTGGTGCGGGTGGCCGGGTTGTAGAGACGTACCTGGCCACCGCCGGAACTGGTGCCCCGGTTGATGTAGAGCACCTTGGCGTCGGGCAGGACGGACAGTTCGATCGGCTCTCCCATGGAGAGCCCACCGTCGAGCTTGACCTTCTCGAACTGGGTGGTCGCGGGTGGCGCCGCGGCCGCTGGCGGTGCGGCGACGGTGACCGCGACCAGGATCGGCAGGAGGCTGGCGAGGATGGCCAGGACGACGGCCGCGGTGAGGCGCGGACGTGGTGTGAGCATGGCGTACTCCGGGGTCGGGGTGGGCTGGACGGTCGGGCACACGCGCACCTGTGGGTGCGCGTACGCCAGGGCGGATGGACAAAGCCGGGCCGCCGACGCCAGGCTCGATGGGGCGACGCCGGCCGGCGGGCCCGCTGACTCGCCGTCAGAGGGCGATCAGGACGAACGGTCCCGGGGGCCGGCCGCGTGCCGGTTCACGTCCCGATGCTGGTGCCGAAAGCGGCGTCCGTGGTTGCCGTGGCGGCTGGTCCGGCCGGTTCGACGGCGACGACACCAGCGGCGAACAGGACAGTGGGCGCGATTCGTAGCGGCGTCGTCATCGTCATCGACACGATCTCCTCTGGATCGTCGTGCGGATGTCTCGCACCCCGGGGAGAGCCCCGGTCTGCCCACGTCCGCCGAAACGGGGGCGATGTGAGATGGCGCGGATCGTTGTCACGCACCGGGTACCGGCGAGATGAACATCGACCTGCATCGTTGACTTGCAGTTAACATCGGGCGTGTTCGAGGGTCAATCCCGCGCAGGGGGGATTGAAACACCGCCGGACTGCGGTGACCGCCCGGTCAGGTCGTGGACCGGCCGTCACCGTCCGGGCTCGCGGAGGGCCGCGGGTAGCCGAGTTCGTACGAGATCTGGTTGGCGGTCTCCAGGAGGAGCGGAACGTTGCTCTTCAGTTGATCGAGGCTCGCGATCACCTCGATCGCCGTGATCGAGGCGGCGGCGATGACCTGACCTCGCGAATCCCTGATCGGTGCGGCCACGCACATCACGTAGGCGTCGTGCTCGCCGTTGTCCACGGCCCAGCCGCGTTCGTGGATGCGGGCGAGCTCGGCTTCGAGGGCGTCGTGGTCGGTGAAGGTGGTCGCGGTGAATCTCTCGAAGACGACGTGGGAGAGGAGACGGTCGCGTTCCTGGCGAGGTAGGTAGGCCAGGATCGTCTTTCCCACCGCGCTCGCATAGATGGACACCGCGCGCCCGATCCGCGAGGGCAGCTTGACGGCGTCGAACGCCGGACTGTCCACCTTGTCGATATAGATGATCTCGTCGCCGGTCAACTGTGCCAGGTGCACGGTGTGGCCGGTATCGCGTTGCAGCGCCCGGAGGTGCGCGGCGGCGGGCTGGCGCAGGTCCATCGAGCCCAGCGCGAGCTCGGACAGCTCGATGAGTCCACTGCCGAGCACGTAGGTGCCCGCCCCGGTCCGGCGGACGAAGCGCGCCGATTCCAGTGTCTGCAGGATTCGCAGGGCCGTGGACTTGTGGACGCCGAGCACGTCCGCAGCTTCGGTGAGAGACAGCGGGTGCTCGGCCGATCGACGGATGAGGTCGATCGCGCGGCGAATCGATTGCGCCAAGGCTCTGTCTCCCCTCGGGGCGACGGTACGACACCGTCGCTGCCATTGCACAATATGCAATGAGGTTGGCGTCATGCGCAACCGCCTCTTGACACCGTTGCACATGTCGCTACGATCGTTGCAATTTAATTCCCTCGATGCCACCTCGTGCCACTGGAGTAGCGATGGGTAAGCAGCGCGCGCATGTCGGCGGGATCGCGGAGAGCGGCTCATGACGGTCCCACGGCCCCGCGCAGGCGCCGCCGGCGCGGACTGGGTCGGGACCGCCGCCGAGGCGTTGCCGGACGATGCGGACGCTGTTCTGATCGGCCGCATCTGGGACCCGTCGGTCGGCGGCCCCACACCCGTGGCCGTGCGCAACGGCGAGGTCATCGACCTCAGCCACCGGTTCCCGACCGTACGGGACATCTGCGAGCTGCCCGACCCCGCCGCGACCGTGGCCGGGCTCGACGGGGCGCGGGTGGGCGACTTCGGGGAGATCCTGGCCAACACCGGGGCCGCGATCCGGGACCGTGGTCGGCCCTGGCTGCTCGCCCCAGTGGACCTCCAGGCGCTCAAGGCCGCGGGCGTGACCTTCCCCATCTCGATGATCGAACGCGTCATCGAGGAGCGGGCACGGGGAGACCTGGCGCTCGCCGCGGACATCCGGCAACGGATGTTCGCCGACATCGGTGTCGACCTGCACAACCTGGAGGCGGGCTCGGCCGAGGCGGACCGGCTCAAGAGCCTGCTGGTCGCCGAGGGCATGTGGAGCCAGTACCTGGAGGTGGGGATCGGCCCGGACGCCGAGATCTTCACCAAGGGGCAGATCCTCTCCGCCGTCGGCACCGGCGTTCCGGTCGGCGTGCTCGCCGCGTCGACCTGGAACAACCCGGAACCCGAGATCACTCTCATCGTCCAGTCCAGCGGCCGGATCGTCGGCGCCACCCTCGGCAACGACGTGAACCTGCGCGACATCGAGGGCCGCTCGGCGCTCCTGCTTCCCCTGGCGAAGGACAACAACGCCTCCTGCGCGCTCGGTCCCCTGATCCGGCTCTTCGACGACCGGTTCGGGATGGAGCGGGTACGCGAACTCGAGGTGCACCTGGAGGTCCACGGTGGGGACGGTTTCCTGCTGGAGGCGGTCTCGGAAATGACCCGGATGTCGCGCGACCCGGAGGAGTTGGTGCGGCAGTTGATCGGCCCGCACCACCACTATCCCGATGGGGCCGCCCTGATGCTGGGCACCATGTTCGCGCCGATTCAGGACCGGGACCGCCCCGGCGAGGGCTTCACCCACAAGGTCGACGACGTGGTACGGATCAGCTGTCCGGCACTCGGCACCCTGGTCAACCGGGTGCGGCACGCGGAGGAGTGCGAGCCCTGGCACTTCGGCGTCCGCGATCTGATGGGCAATCTGGTGAGGAGAGGACTGCTGTGAAGGTGGTCAACACGGTCGATCCGCGCGACGGCCAGCGTCGCGCGACGGATCTCACCGAGACCGACGAGTCCCGGCTGGAGACGATCGCCGGTCAGGCGTCCCGTGCGACGCGGTGGTTGGCCGACCTCGGGCGGCGTGGCCGGGCCGAGCTGCTGGACGCGATCGCCGCGTCTCTTGAGGCCCACCGGGTGGATCTGGTCGCGGCCGCCGAGGCGGAGACCGGACTGAGCCACGCGCGCCTCGACGGGGAACTCACCCGGGCCGCGGTCCAGTTCCGGATGTTCGGCGATGTGCTGCGCGACGGGGCGTACGTGGAAGCGGCCATCGACCACGCCGCCGACACACCGCTCGGACCCGGCCCGGACGTGCGGCGGATGCTCGTACCCCTCGGACCGGTCGCCGTCTTCGGCGCCAGCAACTTCCCGTTCGCCTTCTCGGTCGCCGGCGGTGACACGGCCGCCGCGCTGGCCGCCGGCTGTCCCGCGGTCCTGAAGGCCCACCCGTCGCACCCGTTGACGTCGCACGCCTCCGCCGCGGCGATCGCCTCGGCCGTCCGCGAGATGGGCGGGCCCGAGGGTGTCATCGCGAACGTGTACGGGGAGCAGGCGGGCCGCTCGCTGGTGCGTCACCCCGCGATCCGCGCGGCCGCCCTGACCGGCTCGGTCAACGCCGCCCGCGCCATCCAGGCGGCCATCGACGAACGACCCGACCCCATTCCCCTGTACGCCGAACTGAGCAGCGTGAACCCGATCGTCGTCCTGCCCGCCGCGGCCGCCGACCGGGGTGACCAGATCGCCGAAGGGCTTTTCGCCTCCTTCACCGCCTCCGGCGGTCAACTGTGCACCAAGCCCGGCCTGGCGTTCATTCCCGCGGACCGGGGTGGTGACCAGCTTGTCGACGCCCTGCGGGAGAAGGTCGCCACCTCGGGCCGCACGGTTCTGCTCAACGAGCGCATCCGGGACGCGTACGAGAGCCGGGCCGCGGAGTTCGAGCGGGCCGGTGCTCGGGTCTCGGCACGGGCCCAGGTCGACCCCGGTGCGGGCTTCACCGCCGCGCCGAGGCTCCTGGAGGTCGATCTGCCGGGGCTGCCCGCCGAGATCGCCGACGAGTGCTTCGGTCCGCTCATGGTCGTAGTTCGATATCACGACGCTGCCGAACTCGACGCCGCGCTGGACGCCGTACCCCCGTCGCTGACCGGCTCCGTCCATCGCGGCGCGGGTGACGACGCGGACGTCGTACGCCGGCTGGTCGACGTGATCGCCGCCCGCGCGGGGCGCATCGTCTTCGACGGCTATCCCACCGGCGTCCGGGTGTCGTGGGCCCAGCACCACGGTGGACCCTGGCCGTCGACGAACGCCGTGCACACGTCGGTGGGCGCCACCTCGATCCGACGCTTCCTGCGCCCGCTGGCGTGGCAGGACGCTCCGGACTGGGTCCTTCCCGAGGAGCTGCGCGACGAGTACACCGCCATTCCCCGGCGGGTCGATGGGAGGTTGACGCCAGCGGCCGAATAACCGCGTCTGCCGGTCGCTCCCGGGTGCCTTTGTGGGCCACCCGCGGCTGGCGCGCGAATTCCTTGCCGAAAGCGACCCGACGGAGAATTCGCGCGCCAGTCGTCATGACGTCGCTGAAGCCTGCCCGAATTGTTTCGACGGGACTTTCCGATCCCATTCCCGGGCCCATCGTGACCGTGACTGCAATTCATGGTTCCGTTTTCGACGGAAACGGTGGAGCCACGCTCGACGCCGTACTCCCTGTGGTGGGGAAGCCCCGGCCGCGCACCCCTGGTGAAGCCAGGGTTGCGCGGCCGGGGTGGGTTACGGGGTCACGTCGGTGGCGTGGAGCCGCAGCATCGTCCAGGACGCGGGCGGGAGAGTCAGCTGGACGCTGGCGCCGCCGCCCCGGGCCGTGTCGTTGGCGCGCGGTTCGGCGTGGTCCGGACCGTCGGCGGTGTTCTTGGCATCGAGGTCGGCGCCGCCGACGGTGACGCACTCGATGATCCCGCCCACCTGGGCGCCGGCGACGTCGACGGTCACCTCGGCTGCGGTGTCGATGACCCGGTTGACGAGGAAGACGGTCATCTCCCCGGTGCTGTCGTCCCAGGTGGAGACCGCGTCGACCGCGCCGACCGCACCGTAGCGGTCGGTGGTCGTCGTGCTGCCGTCGAGGAGCACGTCGAGGACGGCGCCCTGGGCGTGCCGGGCCGTACGGGCGAAGGGGTGGAAGATGGTCTGCCGCCAGGCCGAGCCTCCCGGTTCGGTCATGATCGGTGCGATGACGTTGACCAGTTGGGCCTGGCACGCCGCGGTCACCCGGTCGCTGTGCCGCAGCAGGCTGATGAGCAGGCCACCGACGACGACGGCGTCGGCCACGCTGTAGTGGTCCTCCAGCAGGGGCGGCGCGATTGGCCAGTCCTCCCCACTCGGCGGCGTGGACGGGGCTGCGGACTGGTACCAGACGTTCCACTCGTCGAACGCGATCATGATCTTCTTGGTCGACCGGCGGATCGCACCGACCGAGTCGGCGATGGCGGTGACCGCGTCGATGTACCTGTCCATGTCCTCGCCCGAGGCGAAGAAGCTGGGCAGGTCGTCGTCGACCGGCTGGTAGTAGGCGTGCAGCGAGATCAGGTCGACGTCGTCGTACGCCTCGGTCAGCACGTCGCGCTCCCAACTGCCGAAGGTCGGCATGCCGAGGTAGGACGAGCCGCAGGCGACGAGTTCGAGATCGGGGTCGAAACGCCGCATGGCCTTCGCGGTCTGCGCCGCGAGTCGCCCGTACTCGGTCGCGCTGCGCTGGCCCACCTGCCACGGGCCGTCCATCTCGTTGCCCAGGCACCAGAGCCTGATCCCGTACGGGTCGACAGCGCCGTTGTCGCGGCGTTGGTCGGCGAGGTGACTCCCACCGCGGTGGTTGGCGTACTCCAGCAGGTCGACGGCCTCGGCGGTGCCACGGGTGCCGAGGTTGACCGCCATGATCGGGTCGACGCCCGCCTTGCCGACCCAGCGCATGAACTCGTCCAGCCCGAACGCGTTGGTCTCCAGGCTGTGCCACGCGAGGTCGAGCCGGGCCGGTCGCTGGTCGACCGGACCGACGCCGTCCTCCCAGCGGTACGAGGAGACGAAGTTGCCGCCCGGGTAACGGACGGTGGTGATGCCCAGCTCCCGGACGAGCGCGAGGACGTCGCCTCGGAAGCCGTCCGCGTCGGCAGTCGGGTGGCCCGGCTCGTAGATTCCGGTGTAGACACAGCGGCCCAGGTGCTCGACGAACGAGCCGAAGAGCCGGCGCGGCACCGGGGCGACGCGTCGACGTGGGTCCAGGAGCAGACGCGCGGTGTTCACGACAGCCCTCCCTGCTGGTCGCGTCGGGGCCGGACCGGCAGTGCGGCGCGGTGGGGGAGTGGGTTCGAGCGGCCGGTCGAGTGCTCCGGCGCCTCGTCGAGGTGGGTGTTCAGGGCGGGCTCCCTTCGTGCGAGGTCCCGACGTCGAGATCTGCATCGCGGTGCCGGGCCGAGGGGTGGTGGGTCGGTGCGAGCTCTGGACATCGCCATGATCATCGATTACGTTCTCGATCTATGTAAACGTTACCGATTACGTTTGCGTTAGGGAACACGGTGCCAGCGGTCGATGTCCGCGTCGGACGGCTCCCCAGCACGCCGCGCGGGTGGCGGACCTGTCGGCGCGGATGACCCGCGGATGCGGACCGGCCGACTCCGAAGGTCTTCACCGGGACCGTCGACGTTCGGGATCGGTGAGCGTTCAACCGACGTCCGGGAATGGTTCCTGACGGAGAGTGCGGTCCCGTTGTCAACGGGTGGAGCCGGCGCAGTAATTGCTGTCCACTTCGGCCGCCGGGAGTGGCAACCGTTTGCGTTCTTCGCATCGGTAACCGCGGTGGGAAGTCCGGCCTGCGACCATCCCGTTAGGACCTTCCGTTCGCGGGTCTCGCCAGGGCGAAAAGTCTTGTGTTCGTAATCGTCGTCGGTTACGTTGGCAACATCCTGGAAACGTAACCGATAACGATTGCAGTCCAGAGAGAGCGGCATGATCGAAGCCAATGCGCCGGTAACAATGAGTGATGTCGCCCGGGTTGCCGGCGTTTCCACCGCCACCGTCTCGCGCGTCGTCAACGGGCATTACGGCGTCAGCGCCCGCACGATCGCTCGGGTCCGTACCGCCATCGAGCAACTTGGCTACGAGTCGAGCCTGGTGGCGTCGAGCCTCCGACGCAGCCGCACCAATGTTCTGGGCCTCGTGGCGCACAGCTTCCAGTCGTACACGGCAGAGGTGCTCAAGGGGGTCATGAAGGCCCTGAGTCGCTCCGGCTTCGACCTCATCATCTACGCCAACAGCGACCTCTACGGGTCGTACTCCGAGGGTTGGGAGCAGCGGCACCTGACCCGCCTGTCGGGCACCCTCACCGACGGGTGCATCGTCGTCACGCCCTGGGGTGAGGTGCGCAGCCGGACGCCGGTCGTGGCCATCGACCCGGTGCGGGGCTCGACGGCGCCCTCGGTCACCGCCGACAACCTCGTGGGCGCCACCACCGCGGTCGAGCACCTGGTCGGCCTGGGCCATCGGCGCATCGGGTTCATCGCGGGCCGCGACAGCCTGGCCTCGGCGTGGTCGCGGGAGGAGGGCTACCGGGCGGCGCTGACCGAGGCCGGCGTCCCGGTCGACCCGACGTTGATCGGCAGGGGGGATTTCAACCCCGAGTCCGCGACTCCGTTGGCGCGCGCCCTGCTGCAACGAGCGGACCCGCCGTCGGCGATCTTCGCGGCGAGCGACGGGATGGCCCTCAAGGTCCTGGAGGTCGCCAGGGAGTTGGGGCTCTCCGTCCCCGGGGACCTGTCCGTCGTCGGGTTCGACAACATCCCGGAGGCGGCGTTGACCGAGCCGGGTCTGACCACCGTGGACCAGTCGATGTATCAGCTCGGGTACGAAGCCGCGCGGATGCTCAAGTCACTGGTGACGGGCGAGTGGGACGAGCCGAACCAGATAGTGCTTCCAACCAGACTCGTGGTCCGCGGCTCGACCGCAGCACCGAAGAGCGCGGCACGACAGTGACATTCGTCCGCGGGCACCAGGACCGGATCGCTTCCGACGGAGTGATCACGTCGGGTGCGCCCGTGGCGGAAGCCGGAAGGGGGTGCGCGTACCACGCACGGCGAGATCCACCGATGAGTTGAGCCAGCCAGCGGGTCGCATCCGCTGGCGGCACATGAAAGGAGTGGAGCGTGGCTACCGAACAGTATCATCGGCGCTTACGCCGTCTGGGCGTACGCCGGCTCTCGGCGGCGTTCACCGCCGGAGTCATCGCCATGGCGGCCGTCCTGGTCGCGCCGCAACCCGCGACGGCGGACTCGCCGTGGCTGGACGTCTCCCCGGACCGCTACGCCTCGTTCGCCGTTCCGGCCGCGTACGTCCAGGAGCACCTGGGCGCGGTCTCGCAGGTCGTCGTCGAGGGAAACTTCGGTCCGTCCGCCACCTGGGCGGAATTCGGTCTGACCCGTCGTGGTGACGTGTGGTCCGGTGTGCTCGGCGCCCTGAAGCCCGGGCTGTACCAGTACCAGGTCACCGCCGATGACACCAAGACCATCAAGGACCCGACGAACAGCACGAGCGTGGCGTCCAACCCGCTCCTGAGCACCTTTTTGGTCGCGGGCGACTCGGCACGCTGGCTGGCCGATGCCCCTTCCGGCACCGGCGGCACGGTCGGGACGTTGACCTACCGGGTTCGCGGCGAGCAGCGCTCGGCCCTGGTCTGGACACCACCCGGGTACGCGGCCAAGAAGCCGAAGGGCTACCCCACGCTGTTCCTGGAGTCGGGTGACGCTGTAGCCGCCTCCGACTGGCTCGACCTCGGCCGCACGAAGCAGATCCTCGACAACCTCTCATCGGCCGGCGTCATGCAGCCGATGGTGGTGGTGATCGCCGACAGCGCGGGCGATCGGGAGTGGAAGGATCTCCGCAAGGCGGTCGCCGACAACTACCGGGTCCTTCGCGATCCGGCGCACCAGGCGATCGCCGGCGTGTCCGACGGTGGCGCGCAGGCGCTGGCCGCCGCGCTCGCCAAGCCGGGTCGGTTCGGTTACGTCGGTTCGTTCTCGGGTACGTCGGCTCCGGCGATCGACCGCAAGGACGCCACGGCGATCAACCGCGACGTCAGGTTGCTGCGCCTCTACACCGGAAACGTCACCGATCCCGCGTACAACACCACCTACCGGCTGCTGAAGGCGTTGGATCGCGCCGATGTCAGGTTCGAGTTCGACGGGGTCAACCCGGACGGCGGCGCGAACTGGACGACCTGGCAGGAGAACCTGGTCGACTTCCTGCCGCGGCTGTTCCGGCCCGTGGCGGATCACGGGCCGAGCCTCGGTCACCAGCCGTTGACGCGGGAGTTCACCCCGCCGCCGGCCGGCACCACCCCGACGCCCTTCGTCAGCGAGGGCGGGTTCGTCACCTTCGAGACGACCACGGACTTCACGGCCGCTCAGCACGTCACGGTGTGGGCCAACATCGCGCCGGGCGGCAGTTGGCTGCGTGTGCCGATGACGCGTGACGGCGACCGGTGGCGGGCGACAGTGGGGCCGCTGAAGCCCTGGTTCTACTACTACCGGCTGATCGTCGACCGGGTCCCGTTCAAGGACGTCTCGAACCCCACGACTGTGACCTCCGAGCCGATGTGGAGCACCTTCCTCATCCCGGGGCCGGGGGCCCGACTGCTGTCGGACGTGCCCGCCGGCCAGGGCGGGAAGGTCGAAAGCATAACCTACACCAGCACGGTGGCCGGTCAGGACCGCACCGCGCTGGTGTGGACCCCACCCGGGTACGACCCGGGCCGGGCGCAGCCGTATCCCGTCCTCTATCTCCAGCACGGCAGCGGGCAGAACTACACGGACTGGGTCGAGATGGGACGCGCCAAGCAGATCCTCGACCACCAGTTCCTCGACGGCGACCTCACGCCCATGGTGGTCGTGATGGGCAACGGCAACTCGTCGAACTTCAACAAGGAGCTGTTGGAGAACATCGTGCCGACGGCCCGTGCCCGCTACCACATCTCCAGCGATCCGTCCCAGCAGGCCCTCGCCGGCCTGTCGATGGGGGGCGGGCAGGCGCTGGGCGTGCTGCGGACCTACCCGGGCCAGTTCGCCTACGTCGCGGCGTTCTCGGCCGGGTTCGGCAGCGGCACCGGCGTCGACGTCACGGCGATCAACAACGGGACGAAGATGCTGCGCCTGTACGTGGGCGACCAGACCGACTTCGTGTACCCGAGCTTCATGGCGTCGCTGACCACGTTGAACGCCCTCGGTATCCGCTACGAGTTCGACGGCGTCACCCCCGGACCGCACGGCTGGGACGTGTGGCAGAAGAACCTCATCGACCTGGCGCCGCGTCTTTTCAAGCGCTAGGAGCCTTCCAGGCGAACGCCACCGGGAGCAGGGTCTCCTGCCCCGGTGGCGCCCGCCAGCGCATGGATGCCCGTGCACCGCCACCCCCGAAGGGAACCATCTCAATGAAGAGAAGACGCATACTCGCCACGGTTGCCATGCTCGCGGCCGGGAGCGGCCTGGTCGCCTGCTCCTCGGACGAGGGCGGCAGCGACGCGAGCAACTGCACGAACACCATCACCAAGCAGAACGTGCCGGTCGTGACGATGTGGGGGTGGTACCCCAACACCCAACTCGTCGTCGACAACTTCAACAAGCTGCACGACGACGTGCAGGTCTGCTGGACCAACGTCGGCCAGGGCGGCGACGAGTACGACAAGTTCCAGACGGCCATCTCGGCGGGCACCGGCGCACCCGACGTGATCATGGTCGAGGCGGACCGGATCCCGACCTTCCAGATCCAGGGCGCGCTCGTCGACATCAAGCAGTACGGCTACGACGCGGTCAAGGCCAACTACGGCGAGGGCGCCTGGAAGGACGTGTCGGTCGGCGGCGCGGTCTACGGCGTCCCGGTCGACGGTGGCCCGATGGGCATGATCTACCGCAAGGACATCTTCGACAAGTACAAGATCACTCCGCCGAAGACCTGGGCCGAGTACGAGCAGGCCGCGCAGAAGGTGAAGGACGCCGGTGGCCCGCTGTTCGGGGATCTCGGCGCGAACGTCCCGGCGGTCCTGATGGCGCTGCAGATCCAGAAGGGCGCCTCGCCCTTCACCTTCGATCCGGCGCAGCCGAAGTCGATCGGCGTGAAGCTCAACGACCAGGCGTCCAAGGACGTGCTGGACTACTGGGGTGGCCTCGCCCGCAAGGGCCTGGTCGGTACGCAGGACCAGTTCACCCCGGAGTACATCTCCGGCGTGATCAACGGCAAGTACGCGACGTACATCTCGGCGGCGTGGGCGCCCGGCTACCTCACCGGCGCGGGTGTCGGTAAGGGCCAGGACACCGGCAAGTTCGCGGTGGCGCCGCTGCCGCAGTGGGATCTGGCCAACCCGGTGCAGGTGAACTGGGGCGGGTCGGCCTTCTCGGTGACCAAGCAGGCGAAGAAGCCGGAGCTGGCGGCGAAGGTCGCCTACGGGCTCTACGCCGACAAGGAGTCACTCACCGATGGCTGGACCAACCAGATCATCTTCCCGCTGAACCTCACGGCGCTCAAGGATCCCGCGTTCGTCGACCTGAAGGTGGCGTTCTTCGATGGCCAGCAGGCGAACAAGGAGGTCTACCTCCCCGCCGCCGAGGCCTACAAGGGTGTCGCCTACGCGCCCTTCGGTCAGTACTACCTCGACGCCATGACGAAGCAGGTCAGCGAGGTCATCAAGGGCTCCGTCACCGGTTCGCAGGCTGCCGACAAGCTCCAGGAGGACGTGGCGAAGTACGCCAAGGAACAAGGTTTCACCGTTCAGTGACCGGACGGGTGGGCCGTGCCGGCACTGAGCGGGCGGCCCACCCTCCACCCTCAGCGTCCACGTCCCGGAGACCACGATGACATCCCTTACCGAGAAGCACGCACCGCCTACTCAGCCTGAGACGCGCAAGATCCGTGGCAAGGTGCACCTCCGCGAGCACCTGATGGGGTGGCTCTTCGTCGGGCCATTCGGGGTCGTCTTCCTGGCGTTCCTCATCGCGCCGCTGGCGTACGCGCTGTACCTCAGCCTCTTTCAGAAGAAGCTGATCGGCGGCACCAGCTTTGTCCTCTTCGACAACTACGTGAAGGCGTTCACCGACCCGAGCTTCCTGTCCGGGGCGTGGTTCGTCATCCGCTTCTCGCTCGTCTCCATCCCGCTGCAGATCGTCCTCGCGCTCGTGATGGCCCTCATCCTGGACGCGGTGACCACCCTGTTCGCGCGCTTCTCCCGCCTCATGATCTTTCTTCCGTACGCGATCCCCACCGTCATCGGGGCCGTGATGTGGGGGTTCCTCTACAGCAAGGGCTTCGGCCCGCTCACCGACATCTTCGGGCTGTTCGGCGCGACCGCACCCGACTTCCTGGGCAGCGACCTGATCTTCTATGGCCTGCTCAACGTCGTCACCTGGCAGTGGGCCGGCTACTACATGATCATCCTGTACGCGGCGTTGCAGGGAGTCGACCCGACGCTCTACGAGGCCGCGCGGATGGACGGCGCCGGACGATTGCAGATCGCGACGCGCATCAAGATCCCGCTCATCGCGCCCGCGCTGATCCTGATCCTGGTCTTCTCGCTCATCGGCACCCTGCAGTTCTTCAACGAACCGCAGATCCTGCGCTACCTCGCCGCCGGCACTATCGGCTCCGACTTCACGCCCAACATGTACGCGTACCAGCAGGCGTTCTCGCTCGCCAACTTCAACTACGGGTCCGCGATCTCGTTCGCCCTCGGCGGCATCGTGTTCATCTGCGTGTACGCCTTCCTGTTCTTCACCCGCAAGCGGAGGAGCTTCCTGTAGATGACCGATCGCATCAGCGCCCGCGCAGGCTCTCGCCGCCCGCAGCGCTATCTCCCCCTGCAGATCCTCCTCGGCTTCCTGGTGATCTATTTCCTCGTACCGTTCTGGTGGGTCATCGTCAACAGCTCCAAGGACGCGCCGGGCCTGTTCGGTGGCGGCAACACCCTGTGGTTCACCGACCAGGTCGACTACCTCGGCAACCTCAAGCAGCTCTTCACCTACGACGGTGGCATCTACCTGCGGTGGATCCTCAACTCCACGCTGTACGCCATCGCCGGCGGAATCGGCGCCACGGTCCTCTCGGTGATGGCCGGCTACGGCTTCGCCAAGTACCGGTTCGCCGCGCGGCGCTTCAGCTTCGCGGTCGTGCTCGGCGCGCTGATGGTGCCCGCCACCGCTCTGGTCATCCCGACCTTCATCATGTTCTCCCGGCTCGGCATGACGAACACGGTCTGGGCGGTGATCCTCCCGTCGCTGCTCAACCCGTTCGGCGTCTACCTGATGCACGTGTACGCACGCGACGCGGTGCCGGACGAACTCCTGGACGCGGCGCGGGTCGACGGCGCGGGGGAGGTGCGGACGTTCATCCAGATCGCTCTTCCGCTGATGCGCCCCGCGGTGGTCACCGTGCTGCTCCTGTCGGCAGTGGCGTCCTGGAACAACTACTTCCTGCCCTTGGCCATGCTCTCGGACAACCGGCTCTTCCCGGTGACCGTCGGCCTCGGTCTCTGGCAGGGGATCGCCTCCGCGAACAACTCGGGAGGCACCTCGCTGTGGAGCCTCATCATCCTGGGCTCGCTCGTGTCCGTGATCCCACTTGTCATCGCGTTCTTCAGCCTGCAACGACACTGGCGCGGCGGACTGTCCGTCGGAGGCCTTCGCTAGGTCGCGCCGCGCGATCTTCAGGCATGACAGAAAGGTGTGCTGATGTCGACGACGAATCGACCGCTGCGCAGCGGGCAGTGGTTCGGCGCGGAAGGCCGTAACGGGTTCATCCATCGGTCCTGGATGCGCAACCAGGGTTTCGCGGACGACGTCTTCGACGGTCGCCCGGTGATCGGCATCGCCACCACCTGGTCGGAGCTGACGCCCTGCAACGCCCACCTGCGCGACCTGGCCGAATCGGTGAAGCGGGGCGTGTGGGAGAGCGGCGGTCTGCCGCTGGAGTTCCCGGCGATGAGCCTGGGCGAGCCGCTCATGCGACCCACCACCATGCTCTACCGCAATCTGCTGGCGATGGAGTTGGAAGAGTCGGTCCGCGCCAACCCGCTCGACGGGGTGGTCCTGCTCTCCGGCTGCGACAAGACCACTCCCGGCCTGCTGATGGGGGCGGCGAGCGTCGACCTGCCGACGCTGATGATGACCGGCGGCCCGATGCTCAACGGCAAGTTCCGCGGCCAGGACATCGGCTCGGGCACCGTCGTCTGGCGCTTCACCGAGGAGATGCGGGCCGGCCGGATGACCGCGGCCGACTGCGCCGAGGCGGAGGTCGGCATGTCCCGCAGCCGGGGCCACTGCATGACCATGGGCACCGCCTCCACCATGGCCTGCGTGACCGAGGCGCTGGGCGTGCAACTGCCCGGGGCCGCCGCCGTGCCGGCGGTCGACTCCCGGCGGTACGCGCTCGCGCAGGCCGCCGGCCGCCGGATCGTCGCCATGGTCGGCGAGGACCAGCGGCTGTCCTCGGTGCTCACCCGGGAGGCGTTCGAGAACGCGATCCGGGTCAACGCCGCGATCGGTGGCTCCACCAACGCCGTCGTGCACCTGCTCGCGATCGCCGGACGCCTCGGCGTGCCCCTGTCGTTGGAGGACTTCGACACCCTCACCGCCGACGTGCCCCTGCTCGTCAACCTCATGCCGTCCGGGGCGTACCTGATGGAGGACTTCGCCTACGCGGGCGGCCTTCCGGTGGTGATGAAGGAACTCGCCCCGCTGCTGCACACGGACCACATCACCGTCAGTGGCAGGACCGTGGCGGAGAACGTCGACGGCGCCCAGTGCTGGAACCGGGACGTCATCGCCACCCTGGAGGAGCCGTTCCAGCCCGCCGGCTCGGGCACCGTCGTGCTGCGCGGATCGCTCGCGCCGTCCGGGGCGGTGCTGAAGGTCTCCGCCGCCTCCCCCCACCTCCTCACGCACACCGGCCCGGCGCTCGTCTTCGACCGGATCGAGGAGTACGTCGTCGCCGCCGACGACCCGGACCTCGATGTCACAGCCGACACGGTGATCGTCGTCCGCAATGCCGGACCACGCGGCTACCCCGGCTTCCCCGAGGTGGGCAACGTGCCCATGCCCCGCCGGTTGCTCGCCGACGGCATCACGGACATGGTGCGGATCTCCGACGCCCGCATGAGCGGCACCGGCTACGGCACCTGCGTCCTGCACGTGGCGCCGGAGGCGGCCGTGGGCGGACCTCTCGCGCTGGTGCGCACCGGCGACCTGATCCGAGTCGACGTCACCACGCGCCGCCTGGACCTCCTGGTCGACGACGCGGAACTCGCCGAGCGCCGTTCCGCGTGGAAACCACCACAACCGGTGGCCGACCGAGGTTGGACGCGGCTGTACAGCGAGCATGTTCTCCAGGCCGACAGCGGCGCGGACCTCGACTTCCTCGTCGGTGGCAGTGGCAGCGCAGTGCCCCGTCACTCACACTGACGGCCCCGGAACGTACGAGAAAACGACTCATCGAAGAACGGACGGCCCGCCAGTGCGAGTAGACGCGGAGAAAGCGGTGACCGCCGCCCATCGGCCACCGGTGATGGCGGACGTCGCCCGCCTGGCGGGCGTGTCGCACCAGACGGTGTCCCGGGTCATCAACGGGGCACCCGCCATCAGGCGCGAGACGCGGGAGCGGGTTCTCGAGGCCATCCGCCGGCTGGACTACCGCCCCAACACCGCCGCCCGAGCGCTGGTCCGCGGACGCTCCGGGATGATCGGCATCATCGGCACGGCCAGGACGCTGTTCGGTCCGACGAGCATCCACCGCAGCGTCGAGGATGCCGCCCGCGCCGCCGGCTACTTCGCCACCTCGGTGAGCCTTTCCGAGGTGACGGTACGGGCGCTCAGCGACGCCACCGA
Source organism: Micromonospora sp. NPDC047557 (assembly GCF_043205095.1). Taxonomy (NCBI): domain Bacteria; kingdom Bacillati; phylum Actinomycetota; class Actinomycetes; order Micromonosporales; family Micromonosporaceae; genus Micromonospora; species Micromonospora sp. NPDC047557. The sequence continues at coordinate 133,562 of NZ_JBIDDK010000005.1, forward strand.
ACACCTCATGCGCGTCGGCGTGGAAGGCGTCGTGATGATCGCCGGCAACGACGAGGCTCTCGAAGTGGTGCGGATGACCCGATCCGGCGTGCCCTTCGTGGTGGTGGAGGGCGATCTGTCCCGGGCCAGCGTCACCGTCGGCGTCGACCAGGTGCTCGGCGCCCGGATGGCGACCGACCACCTGCTCGGCCTCGGGCACACCGAGATCGTGCATGTGTCCGGTCCGCTCAACTGGGCGGAGGCCCGTGCCCGCCGCGACGGCTGGCGGGCGGCGATGAGTGCGGCGGGCCTACGCCCGCCCGAGCCGGTCCAGGGTGACTGGATGGCCCACAGCGGCTACGTCGCCGGGCTGCGGATCTGCGAGATGCCCGGGACCACCGCGGTCTTCGCCGCCAACGACCAGATGGCCATCGGTGTGCTGCGCGCACTGCACGAGCGTGGGCGGCGAGTGCCACAGGAGATCTCCGTCGTCGGATTCGACGACGTCCCCGAGGCGGCGTACCTGATTCCGCCGTTGACCACGATCCAGCAGGATTTCGGCGCGGTCGGTCAACGGGCCATCACGGCCGTCACCCAGGCCATCGACGACACGGCGCCGCAGCCCCTGCCGTTGGTCGTCCCCCAGCTCGTGGTGCGTGCGAGCACGGCGCCGCTGACCGGTACGTGAGCCATGGTGCCGCCGCACGCCCGGGCGGGCCCGGCGTGACGCCGAGCCCGCCCGGTTCGGTCCGAGCTTGATCACTAGGTCAGGGCGACGAGCCGGAACTGCTGGTTGGTCTGTCCGTGGCAGTCGTAGAGCTGGACCTGGGCGCCGTTGGCGGTGCTCCAGACGTCGAGGCATCGTCCGGACTGGACGCTGCTGATGGTGCCGTTGGAGTTGACGTTCCACTGCTGGTTGGTTTGGCCATGGCAGGTGTAGATCTGTACCGCCGCGCCGTTGCCGGTGCCTGCCGCGTCGAGGCACATGGTGCCGTACACCTGTAGTTGTTTGCCTGAGGTGTAGGTCCATGCCTGGTTGATCTGCCTGTTGCAGTCGTAGAGGGTCACCCGCGTGCCGTTGGTGCGCGAGGCGTTGGGTACGTCGATGCACCGGCCCGACTGCGCGCCGATGATCTGGCTGGCGGAGCCGGGTGGCAGGGTAGGCGTGACGGTGGGCGTCGGCGTCGGGCTGCCCGTCGGGGTGGTGGTCGGCGTCGGACTGGTCGGCGTCGACGGCAGCAGCGGGCAGGTGCTGCGGTAGGTGACCACGCCGCTGTTGTCCAGCAGTGGGCAGAGGAACTGGCTGTACCGGGCGTCGTTGTCGATGAACATCTTGACGAACGGCAGCATGGTCCGGACCAACACGGGGTTCGACCGTCCGACCATGAACCCGTGGTCCGCGCCGGCGACCTCCAGGTAGGCGCTCTCGGTGGTGCTCGGGATGCTGTTGTAGAGACCGGTGGCGTAGGACGGGGTGACCACCGTGTCCGCCTGGCCAGCGAAGATCATGGTGGGTACCCGGTCGTTGGCCAGGTTCGACGACGGCGAGTACGGCGCGATGCCGACCACCGCCTTCAGCGACGGACGCCGCATGGCGGCGCTCAGCGCGCCACCGCCGCCCATGGAGTGGCCGGCGACGGCCAACCGGTTCGGGTCGACGCGGTCGCGGACCGGGCTCTGCTGCGTCAGGTAGTCCAACGCGGCGAGGAGTTGGGTGCCGCGCGCCGTGTCGAAGTCGTTGCGGCTGTTGGTCTCGATGCCGATCACGACGAAGCCGTGCGAGGCGAGCCACGGTCCCATCCAGGCCAGTTCGGCGGAGAACAACGCGGTGTAACCCGGCGAGATCGCGATGGCCCCGAAGGTGCCCTGGCTCGTGTCGGTCGGGTAGTAGATCCGGCCGCCGTTGAAGCCGTATCCGGTCGGGACGCTTACCGAGGTGTTGGCGAAGGGGCCGTTCACGGCGGTGACGCTGGTCCGGTTGGGGTCCGGGCCGCGCTGGTACGGGTTGTCGGCGGCCGAAGCCGACCCGGTCGCCAGGGTGATGGTCAGCAGTCCGACCGCGGCGGCCATCCCGGCGGCTGCCACCGTGAGCAGCCGTCCCCGGATGCGGGGCGGCCTGCGGTCGACAGGGGTGTCCGCCGGAAGCGGCGGCTGGTCTGCGAGTCCTCGCACTGTCGGTACCTCCTGGTGGTGGAAAGGCGAGGGGCGGGCGGGCTCGTCCTGCGGTGAGCCCACCCGACCCGGCGGTGTCCGAATCGTCAGCGTTGCAGCGTCAGCAGACCCGGCCGGACTGGGCCGCGGCGCCGCCGAGGGTCGTCTCGGCTGCCGGGGCGAGATGGGGCAGTAGCGACACGACGGGAGCCGCAACTATCGCGGCTGTTCCGGAAACAGTGAGTGTTCGGAGTCGGGTACGCCCGGTGGGACGGTGCCGGGAAATCACGCTGATCCTCCGGTGGTGGGATGAGTGGGACCTGGCCGCTTGGCCATGGTTGGGCCTGACGGTCGCGTGCAGCGCCTCCGGGACTGAGTGGATCATGTTAACGTTCACATTTATCGATGCGTCCCAGGCTGGCAGAAAGTTCCAGGTTTTTCAACCGGTAGTTTCGGGCCTGTTACGGCTACTGGCGACGCGCGAGGGGCGTTCGCCGGGTTGAACACCACCAGTGGCGAGGTCCTGCAGCGACGTGCCGCTCGGGACAGGGCCCGAGCGGCACGTCTGGCTGGCTGAACGGTGCGTGCTGCGGCAACTAGACGAATACTTCCTGCCCTTTGCTGGCGCGGCCGCCGGTCGGCGGTGACCCTCGGTTACCTCCGTGGGGGCGGATGCGGTGGTAAGCGGTATTCCTCAGAGTCATATTCATACCTCTGAGGAATACCGCTCCACAGCACATCGACACAGCGGGCAGCCACAGCGGACGACCAGCGCCCTTCGCCGCAGCCCCAGCCCCAGCCCGTCTTGTTTGAGGACTTATTCGTCTAGGTGCGCGTGCTCCACTGCTGGTTGGCGCCGCCGTGGCAGGCCCAGAGGTGCAGTTGCGTCCCATTGGCGGTGCCGGAGCTGACGGCGTCGAGGCAGAGCCCCGACTGGACTCCGGTGATGGTGCCGTTGGAGTTCAGGTTCCACTGCTGGTTGGGTTGGCCGTTGCAGTCCCAGATGATGACCGCGGTGCCGTTGCTGCTTCCCGCCCCGCTGGCGTCCAGGCACTTGTTGCCGTAGACGGTCAGGGTGCGGCTGGCGGTGTGGGTCCAGCGCTGGTTGGTGCGACCGTGACAGTCCCACAGCTGCACGCGGGTCCCGTTGGCGGTGCTGGAGTTGGGGATGTCGATGCAACGGCCGGACTGGCTACCCGCGATCAGCACGTTCTGCTGGCCGGGCGGCGGGCTCGATGGCGGGGCAGTGGTGGGCGGGGCAGTGGTGGGCGGCACGGTAGAACCGAACTGGGTGAAGAACCTCCACACCTCCTGCTTGACCCAGCTCCGCGCGCCGCTCTCACAGCCGGCACACCCGTCCACCGGACCTTGCTGGTGGCCGCCGTCGAACGCGGCCCAGACCACCGGATATCCGGGCTGACACGAGTAGGCGGTGGTGATGTGGGTCAGACTGCCCGCCCTAGGTTCCGGCGGGTTCTGCGCGGCGCAACCGTTGTTCCGGACGAACCTGTCGCGCAACGCCCGTCCGTTCGCGATGTTGTCGTTGATGCCGTGGATCCCCAGGTACGCCACCGGCTGGGTGCCACCGCTGCAGCCGCTGATCGCCCCCGGGGCCGCGATCGCCGCTACCGCACGGAACACGGTCGGCCGGGAACACGCCAACGAGTAGCTCATCGCGCCGCCGTAGCTGAATCCCACCGAGAAGAGTTGCGTCGTGTCGACACAGAGAGCGTTCTCGATGACGCGGACCATGTCGTCGGTGAAGGTCACGTCCTCACCGTTGGAATTGCCCCAGCCGTTGTTGATGCCCTGCGGCGCGACGAAGATCGTGGTGTTGTTCGACTGGGAGAGCATGCCGTAGTACGCCCACGGGGCCCCGTCGCTGCCGCCCGACGCGACCTGCTCGGCGGTGCCGCCCAACCAGTGGAACCCGAAGGCCAGCCGGTGGGCGTAGGTGTTGTTGTAGCTGTCGGGCAGCCGAAGGATGAAGCTGCGGGTCTTTCCGCTGCTCTGGATGGTGTGGGTGCCGCTGTTCAGTCCGGGCGCCTTGCCGCAGCCGGCGGTGGTGGCGGCGGTCGCCGGTCCGCCAGCCATGATGACGTACGCCCCGACGGCGACGAGAACCATGACCGCCATGGCGGCCCCTATCCAGGGGCTGGAGAGTTTGCGAAGTGGCACAGTTGCGCCTCCTTGTGGTGGACGAAGATCCATTGGTGGTGTGGGCGTGAGGCGTCACCGGCTGGCGAGGGAGCCGCGCGGCGGTCCTTCGTGGACCGTCCACGGCGGTGCCGACGCCGCGGTGGCCGGTTCTGGTCGCCCAGCCGACGGCCGGCGGTGAGCCGCAATAAATAGATTAGCATCGTGGTGTGACGTATGACGTCCGCGATTCCTGCGGCGCGGGTCCGTGGAGTGGATTCACCCTCTGGGCGCGCTGTTCCGCCGAGTTGAACGAGCATCATCGATGCCTTGACACTCCAGATGTGATCGCTAACACTTGTCCGCAACACGTACTTAATGATCTGGACACATGGCGTCTGCCTCGTCGGTGACGCCGGCACGGCGCGTCACCCGCCGCTCCCAACCGCGCGGCCCTGGGACGCGCCTCGTCGGAGCTGTTAACGCTCACATCTAAGTCGGCTCGGGGTGTTGTCGCCCGCCCCTCCGCGAAGGAGAAGGACCCATGTCGAGAGTCCTCGCCCGGCTCTACGCGGTGTCGCTCGCCGCGTGTCTGCTGTTCACCACCTGGTCGGTGGCGACGCCGAAGGCAGCTGTCGCGCTCGACCCGGCCGTCGGTTACCTGATGGCGCACTTCACCGGCGAGTCCTCGACCGGTCAACAGATCTACCTCGCACACAGCGCCGACGGTCTGCGTTGGACCGACCTCAACAACGGCGGGCTCGTGCTGCGATCCACCGTCGGCACCCGTGGCGTCCGCGACCCGGCTCTGGTTCGCTCGCCCGCCGGTGACCGGTACTGGATCATCGCCACGGACCTGTGCATCGGCTGCGGCCAGGACTGGTCGACCGCGGTCAACAACGGCAGCCGCAACCTCGTCGTGTGGGAGTCCACCGACCTGGTCACCTGGTCCACGCCGTGGCTGCTGAACGTCGCCGGCCCGATTCCGGACGGACGCAACGCCTGGGCTCCGGAGGCGATCTGGAACCCGGCCACCGGCGACTACGTCCTCTACTGGGCGACGAACGTCTCGCTCAACGGGGTGACCAAGCACCGCATCTACTACGCGCGCACGGCGGACTTTCGCAGCATCACCACGCCGCAGGTCTACCTCAGCCGTCCCGGCAACCAGGAGATCATCGACACCCAGATCGTCGAGGTGCCGGCCGGCGTCGGCGCCTACCGTTACGTCCGGGCCTCCCGCGACGGCCAGATCACCCTGGAAGGCAGCAACTCCATCCTCGGCACCTGGACCACCCTCGGGAACCTGTCCGGCATCGGGCTGACGGGCTCCCAGGTCGAAGGCCCGATGTGGATGAAGTTCAACGCCCGCAACGAGTGGGTTCTCTACCTCGACCAGTACGCCAGCGGGCGCGGCTACCTGCCCGTCCTGACCACCAATCCGTCGAGTCCGGCCAGCTTCCGGCTGCCGGCGTCCGGCTCGTACGACATGGGCGGCACCAGGAAACGGCACGGTTCGATCCTCAACCTGACCGCCGCCGAGCAGAACCGCGTGCTCGCCCGCTGGCCCACCACGGCGGTCAGCCGGATCCAGTCGTACAACCTCCAGGACCGGTTCGTACGGCACTACGACTATGACGCCCGCATCGACCCGAACGTCAGCCCCGCGCAGGACGGTCAGTGGCGGCTGGTGCCCGGTCTGGCCGGCTCCGGCACGGTCTCCATCCAGTCGGTCAACTACCCGGGCTACTACCTGCGCCACTACGGGTTCGACTTCCGGCTGGAGGCCAACGACGGCACCGCCACCTTCGCCACGGACGCCACCTTCCGGCAGGTCGCCGGCGTCGCCAACTCCTCGTGGACGTCCTTCCAGGCGTACAGCCACCCGGACCGCTACATCCGGCACTACAACTACCTGCTTCGGCTCGATCCGCTCTCCGATGCGCAGAGCCGTGCCGACGCCACCTTCCGCGTGACCACCTGAACGCCGACTGTCTCCCCACACCGATTGGACCCGTCATGAAACGGAAAAGGCTGTCGCACGGCCACGGATCGCCGAGCGCCCGGTCGCTGCGCCGACTCCTGATCGCTCTGGTGAGCGCGGTGACCGCGCTGGTTGGCATCGTCGTCGTCACGTCGTCGTCGGCCACTGCCGCCACCAGCCAGTTCCGGGGCATGAACTGGGCCGTGCTGGGTGACAACTTCAGCACCGGGCCGCTCGTCGTGCAGGGCCTCAGTTCGTCCGACAGCAACGCGACAGTGCGGGCCAAGGCCAACGCCCTCTACGACAGCATGGCCTCCACCATGGGGGTCAACACCGTCCGGCTGCCCATCAACACCCACACGGTGGGGACGGCGTGGTGGGAGGCGTACCGCGGTGCGATCGACGCCGCGACCGCCCGCGGATTCAAAGTCATCCTCGCCTACTGGGAGGACGGTGCGGCCTCCGGCGGCAGGATCACGAACCTCGCCGCGTGGAACGCGATGTGGTCCACGGTGACCAACACGTACGGCTCGAACACCAACGTCTACTTCGAGCCGATGAACGAGCCGCACGGCTACAGCTCGGCGGAGTGGCGCGACGTCGCGGCGAACTGGCTGAGCTACCACTACTCGGCGGTGCCCGGCCGGGTGCTCATCGGCGGCACCGGCTTCAGCCAGGATCTGCGGGACATCTGCAACGACAGCCGCTTCAACTCGACCCTGCTGTCCTTCCACTACTACGCGTTCTTCTACGGCGCGATGACCTACGACGCCTTCCGCAGCCACATCCAGACCCGCCTGGGCAACTGCGCCTCCCGCGCGGTCGCGACCGAGTTCGGCGCTCCCATGAACGACGGCCGCAACTACGCCGACGCGGGCAGCACCGACAACTTCGTGCGCTACATCCGCGCGATGGCCCAGGTCATGCGCGACAACCAGATGGGCGGCACCTACTGGCCCGCCCTCGGCGGCAAGCCGGGCACCATCGGATACGACTGGTACTCGATGTTCGCCCTCGGCGGCAGCGGCACCAACCTCAGCCTGACCGTTCGCAACACCTCCGGCGCCGACCGGATCCGGTACGGGTGGGGCGACACCATCGGCGGTGGTCCGACGACACCTCCGCCCACGACGGGAACGTTCTACCGGATCACCGTGCGGCACAGCGGCAAGGCCATGGACGTCCAGCAACCGAACACCGACAACGGCGCGCGGGTCGGCCAGTACACGTACGGCGGCAACGCGTGGCAGCAGTGGCAGTTCCAGGACGCCGGCAGTGGCTACTGGCGCATCATCAGCCGACACAGCGGAAAGTGCCTCGATGTGGTGAGCGCTTCGACCGCCGACGGCGCCGAACTCGTCCAGTACACCTGCGGCACCGGCACCAACCAGCAGTTCCAGATGGTCACGAACGCCAGCTACTTCCAACTCCGTGCCCGCCACAGCGGCAAGTGCGTGGACGTACCGGCCGCATCGACAGCGGACGGGGTGGTGCTCAAGCAGTATCCGTGCAACACCGGCGCCAACCAGCAGTGGTCGCGTACGACCGTCTGACCCTCGTCTCGCCGCGACGACCGATCCACTGTGGTCCGCACCCCCGGTACCGAGCTGTGACCGGCGCCGGGGGTGTGCGCCGTTGCGACGCCGCATATGCGGGCGTCGCTGCGGGGCAGCGCGGCGACGTCAGACGGCCTTGAGGTCGGCCGCGCCGAAGGAGACGGCGAATCGCTTGCACCAGATGGAGACGCTCCGGAAGTCGCGGGGGTCGACCGATGCCGGTATCTCGTACACCTGGTTGCCCTGATTGCCCTTGAGCCTGGCCAGTTCGACCCATTCGCCGTCATCGAACACCCGCCACCCGGCCTTGCCGAGGGTGACCGGTTGGTCGGTCAGCCACACTCGCAGGTCCGGCCCGCTCGACGTGTTCAGGTTCCGGATGACGAGCTGGTGGCGTCCGTCGGCGAGCCGGTGGATCTCGGCACTGCCGGTCGTCCGGTGCTCGTGGGTGACGAACTCGCCGGCCGTCAGGATCGCGTTCCCGGCCGGTGTCGCCGACGGCGCCGCGGACGCGGGAGTGGGCGCGGTCGATGTCGTCACCACAGGGGGAAGCGCCTCGTCGACGTACGTGTCGGTGAACAGCTTCCACGGTTGGAACCAGTAGAGGGCCAGAGCCGTCACGAGGACAGCGGCGGCGAGACCGGCCCAGGCCACTCGCGACCGGAAGATCCATTTTCCCACCCTCGCAGGGTACGAGCCCCGCAGCCGTCGAACGGGTCGCCAACCCTTTCGGAACTCTTACGACGCTCCGGGTCGCCCGCTCCAGCCGGTCTGGTAGACGTCGGGAACCTCGTCACCGTCACGGTCGACGTGCTCGGCCTCGTATATCTGCCGGTACACGCGATTGCGTGCCCGCAGGACGGTCGTGGCGAGCGCGGCGGCGATCACGGAGCCTGCCAGCACGGCGATCTTGACTCGGCCGTTGGCGTCGGTGCCGGCACCGAAGGCGAGTTCGCCGATCAGCAGCGAGACGGTGAACCCGATGCCGGACAGCACGGCCAGGCCGACCACGTCGATCCAGGCCAGCCCTTCGTCCAGTCGGGCCCGGGTGAACCGGGCGACGAGCCAGGTTGCCAGCAGGATGCCGATCGGCTTGCCGACGACCAGACCGAGTGTGACGCCCACGGCGATCGGGTCCATGAACGCCTGCCCCAGGCCGTCGAACCCGCCGACGGCCACCCCGGCGGACATCAGCGCGAACACCGGCACCGCGACGCCAGCGGAGATCGGCCGGAATCGGTGCTCGAAGTGCTCGGCCAGGCCGGGCCCGGGGCCGGCCCCTGCGGAGCGCCGCACCGGGACGGCGAAGGCGAGCAGTACCCCGGCGACGGTGGCGTGCACGCCGGAGGCGTGCACCAGCGCCCAGGTTGCGAACGCGAGCGGCAGGAGCAGCCACCATGAGCGCACCCGACGCTGCACCAGCAGCATGAACAAGCCCAGCGGCACCGCCGCGGCCAGCAGCGGCAGCAACGACAGGTGGGCGGTGTAGAAGACCGCGATGATGACGATCGCCAGCAGGTCGTCCACCACCGCCAGGGTCAGCAGGAAGGTGCGCAGCGCGCTCGGCAGATGCCGGCCGATCACGGCCAGCACGGCGAGGGCGAACGCGATGTCGGTGGCGGTCGGCACGGCCCAGCCCTTCACCGCGCCGCCCCAGTTCACCACCGCGTACAGCAGGGCCGGCACGAGTACGCCGCCGACCGCAGCGGCGACCGGGACCGCGGCCCGGCGAGGATCACGCAGATCGCCGGCGACGAACTCGCGCTTGAGTTCGAGACCGGCGACGAAGAAGAAGATCGCCAGCAGCCCGTCAGCCGCCCACGTCGCCAGCGACAGATCAAGGTGCAGCGCGTGGGGCCCGACGGTGAGCGCCGTCATTGCTTCGTAGCGGTGCGCCCACGGCGAGTTCGCCCAGATCAGCGCCACGACGGCACCGATCAGCAGCAACGCGCCGCCAATCGTCTCCTTGCGCAGCACGTCGGCGATGCGACGTGCCTCAGCCCAGGAACCACGGCCGAGAACACGAGGAGGCGACTGAGGGTTCGACGTCACAAGCAGGCCAACTTTCGAAAGACGGGTCGGAACCATCTGCCGACCAGACTTCCCGGCGCACCGGAACCCATCGTACCGGGGCCTTTCGCCGCGTATCCCTCGACAGCCGACAGCCGACGGTGCGCCGTCGGCCGCCAGATCTCGTTTCAACCGACCGGCTCCGTGGGTACGCTCCCACCGGCTGATCATCCGATCGACGGAGACCCTCGTGATCATGGCTCTGCTGCTCGACCTCGCCAACATCGTCGGTGGGTTCCTGCTCGCCGTCTCGCTGCTGCGGCTGTTGCCACGCGTCGGTGACGACCTGGGCCGCCTCGCCGATCGGGCGGCCCCGATCGCGTGGGTGGTCGGCCTCGTGGCGCTCGTGACCGGCGGCTACTACCTCATCGTCCACCTGGTGTCCGGCCCCCGGGTGTTCCACTTCGAGGTGGTGGGCATCGGTGTGGGGCTCGCCCTGCTGTGGGGGCGGCTGACCGGTCGGCCGGCGTCGCGCGAGGAGCGGTCGGACGGCGCGACCGGAGTCCGCCTGTTGCTCGCGATCTTCGGTCTCATCGCGATCGTCGTCGGCATTCAGGGGCTCTTCACGCCGGACGGCTGATCACGCCCGCGCGCTCGGCCCGCCCGTGCGGCGTTCGCGCATGAGCGGGGTGTCACCCCGGCGGTCAACGTCGGTCCCCATCAATTCCCTGATTGAGGAGAGTCCCATGTCGGCTCAGGCATTTCTCTACGTCATCGCGGTCATCCTGATCGTGCTCGCCGCACTGCCACTGCCCACTCGGGGTGTCTCGTTCGCGCTGCTGGGCGCCGCCTGCGCCCTGCTCGCCTACGCCTGGCCGGTGATCACCGGCTGATTCGTCGTCGGTGTGGTCGATGCCGGCAGCCAGCGCCCGACAGTGTTGCCGGCACCCGGCCATGTTTCCGTCGCCGGGTCCACCAGGGACTCGTCGATGGACGGGCGCGACGGACGCCAGCGGCGTCCACGAGACGCTTCCGGTCAGGCGGTGGTGGACGGTCGCGGTGCCCTGGTGTTCACGGCGCTGGCAATGAGGAGCGCCGCGGCCGGCAGGAACGCGCCGCCGATGCCCAGCCCGAGCAGCAGCCCCCACCCGACGACGATCAGCGCGGCCGTCAGGTCGACGACCAGGCTCGGCCGGCCGAGCCGCTGTGCGAGGACCGGCAACAACGCGGCGACGACAGGGACCCCGAGCAGATAGGCGGCCGCGGCCCCGGAGTCGTCCACGGTGAACGGGGTCAGCACGGCGGCGACCAGCACGGTGATGGCCAGGGCCGACCAGCGCAGGACCCGGCGAGCGTCGTCCGGCTTGCGGATCACGACCACAACACCGACGAGCAGGACGGCCGCGATCGCACCGATGGTCGCCAGACCGATCATCATGTTCTCCTCGACCGCCGCAGGTGGTGTTTCATCGAGGACCGCGGATCGTCGTCCCTGCGTGCCACGATACGGCTGGTTGGGCTTGCCGCACGAGATCCGATGCCCAGCCCGCGCAAGGACGGTGTTTTCCGGTCACCGGGGCAGGCCGAAGTGGTGGGTGAGCGAGGCGCGCAGGGTGTCCGCATCCCCGGCGGACCAGGCGACGAAGCAGTCGGGGCGTACGAGCAACGCGGTCGCGGTCGTGCCCCGCAACGCGCCGGTGACGACGTCGACCCGGTCTCGCCAGGGCGCGGCCACCTCGGCGTAGACACCCGTGGAATCCAGTAGCAGCGGCCGGCCGGTGCGGGTCAGCTCGGCGAGGCGTACCGCGCCGTGGTCGGCGTGCACGACCACGTCGGGGGCACATCGGCCGGCCAACGGATCGGCGGCGTCGGCGGGGTAGCGGACGTCCGCGCCGGACATCAGCGCCGCGATGTGCCCGGTCACCTCCGGGATGCGCAGCAGTTCGCCGAAGAGTTGCCGCAGGCCGGTGATCTCGTCGCCGGGCCCGATGAGCGCCGACTGCGCCTGGGTGGACATGACGACCCGTTCGGCGACGGGACGGCGCTCGGTCTCGTACGTGTCGAGCAGGCCCTGCGGCGCCCACCCGCGCACCGTGGCGGCCAGCTTCCAACCCAGGTTGACGGCATCCTGCAGGCCGAGGTTGAGGCCGGGGCCGCCGATCGCGGGGTGCACGTGCGCGGCGTCGCCGACCAGCAGCACCCGGTCGGCGCGGTAGCGGGTGGCGATGCGGGTGTTGCCGCCGGTCAGCCGCCGCAGCAGGCCGGGGCCGTCGGGTGGGCCGAAGGGGACGTCGGCGCCGAGCACCCGGCCGACGCTGGCGCGTAGCTCCGCCAGGGTCATGGGGGTCTCGTCGCTCGTCGGCGCGTCGGGCCACTCCGTCGTGCTCAGGATCGCCGGGCGGCCGGGGAAGGGCGCCCAGGCGATCAGGCCCCGCGGGGTGCGGGTGTGCTGGAACGGCGGGACGACGCCGTAGCCGGGGGCGCACAGCCCGCCGGTCTCCGGGTCGAGGGATGACGCGGGGACGGTCACGGTGGCGGTGCGGGAGACCGACCGGTCGAACGTGGCGCCGGGGAAGTCGATGCCGGCGAGGCGGCGCACCGCGCTGCGACCGCCGTCGGCGCCGACGAGGAAACGGGACGTGAGCTGCGTACCGTCGGCGAGGTGAACCTCGACCGCGTCGGGGCGCTGGCGGAGGTCGACGACCTCGTGGCCGCGGCGCAGGTCGACGCCGAGCTCCACGGCGCGGGCGGCGAGGGTGGCCTCCAGCTGGGCCTGCGGCACGCCGAGCACGTAGTGCGGATTCTCCGCGAGCACCGTGAGATCCAGCGGAAACGCGCCGAAGGTGAAGGCTGGTTGGGGGGACGGCGGGGTGCTCTCGCCGCTGAGCCGCGCGTAGAGGCCGCGCCGGTCGAGCAGGCGGACGACCTGGCCGACGAGGCCGTTGGCGCGGGGCTCGCCTCCGGGCGTGGCGTGGCGTTCGAGGACGACGGGGTGGACGCCGGCCAGGGCGAGTTCGCAGGCGAGCATGAGGCCGTTGGGGCCGGCTCCGACGATGAGCACATCGATCACGATCGTGATCCCTTCGGGGTGTGCGTCATCGCCGCGGCAGGCGCCGAACGCGGCCGGCCCGCAGTGGGGTGTGACGCGACTAAGAAGTGGCTGGGGTGGTGCCGTGAGCGAGGGGCGGGCCTCAGCGGGGCGGCGCGGGGAGGCCGGCGGCGACCTGGGTGAAGGCGTCGGTGATGAGGCGCTCGATCGGGGTGGGCGGGTCGGGGCTGTCGAGATAGTGCTGCATGGCGACGGCGACCGCGGCGCTGGCGGCGGCCGCGACGAGCCTCGGGTACATGTCGGTGGCGAGGTCGGTGCCGGTGCGCTCGGCGACCGCGGTGGCCAACTCGGCCTCGGCGATCGCGACGGCACGCAGTCGCTCGCCCTGTAGGGCAGGCTCGGCGAGCATGGTGCGTACGCCGGCCACCCACTGGGCGTGCGCGGGGGACGGCATGGCGTCGACCTCGGGGCCGCGGGTGAACTGCTCCAGCGAGGCCTGGGTGAGCGCCGCCCAGAGCGGCTCGTCGGCGGGGCGTTCGCGCAGCGCGGCGGCGGTGCGCAGGCTGCGGTCGAGGTGGCGGGACGCGATCGCCTCGGCCTTGCTGGAGAAGTAGTTGTTGAAGGTGCGCGGGGAGACGCCGGCGGCCTCGGCGATGTCCTCGACGCGGACGTTGTCGTAGCCGCGCTCCGCAGTGAGGTGGATCGCGGCCCAGCCGAGCGCCGCCCGCGTCTCGGCCTTCTTGCGCTCCCGCAGCCCCGTCATGTCACCACGGTAACACTAGTTGCGTGTCGCGCAAAGATGCGTGTCGCGCAAAAACGTCGCCGACGGGGCGCGGCTCACCCGCTCCCGCTGGATCGGCACTGGCGCGGCGTCACTCGACGGGGAGACGGTAGCCGTGTCCTCGCACCGTCTGAATCAACTCGGGCCTACCGAGTTTGGCGCGCAACGCCGCCACGTGGACCGCCAGGGTGTGCCGGCCCGACCAGGTGGTCTGCCACACGTCCAGAATGATGCGCTCGCGCGTGAGCGCGAAACCGGGCCGGCGCGCGAGCGAGGCCAGGATGTCGAATTCCTTGCGGGTCAACGACACCGGCCGGGCGTCCACGTGGACCGTGCGGGCCGTGAGGTCGATCCGCAACCCTGCGACGTCGATGACGTCACAGGGTTGCGCACCCTGCCGTGCTGTGCGCCGCAGCACCGCCTCGATGCGCGCCTGAACCTCGTCGATCGCGAACGGTTTGACGACGTAGTCGTCGGCGCCCATCCGCAGGCCGACGATGCCGCCACGCTCTTCGCCCCGCTCGGTGACCGCGATGATGCCCAGCTCGGCGCTGCGTTCCCGCAATGCCCGGCATACGGCGAATCCGCCGCCGTCCGGCAGGCCGAGATCCAGCAGGACCAGGTCGCAGGGGGCCGCCACGAGCGCCGCGGCAGCGGTCGACGCGTGTTCCATCTGGTAACCCTGCCGGCGCAGCGTCGAACCCATGACCGCGAAGATCCGCCGGTCGTCCTCCACGAGCAAGATCCGCATTGCCCCCGCCTGTCGTCGTCGCGGCGACCACCCGCCGCGGGGGCGAGAGCGGGATCGCCAGCGGCCACGGCGGCAGGCGACGTCGTCGATGCATCTCGTGAGTCCCGAACGACGGGGGTCGTTTCGCTGCGAATGACAGTCGACAGCGCTGAGCCGGCGCTGATTTCTGGCTGAGGCGGCGATTGGAGGGGCGGAGGTCGAGGGCGCGAGGCGTGGCTGTTCCGCACGGAAATACTGTTCGGTCAGGGACTCGCAGTCGAGGCCTCGCGATCGAACTTGAGAAAGTCTTGATTGGCGTCCCGGCTAGTCGAGCGGTGCCGCCTCGGCGGCGCCCATCTCCCGGAACAGCTCGTGTGCCGCCCGCCATCGGGTCTGCGCCGCCGACGGACGGCCCAGCGCCGCGTACGCGCCGCCGACGGTCATCAACGTGCGGGCGTACGCGAGGCGTTGCCCTGCCCGGCGTTGGACGCGCAGCGCCTGACGGCCCTCGACGAGGCACCCCGCGGGATCTCCGAGGCCCAGTCTCGCGGCGGCGAGGCGGCTGCGAGCCTGACCGGCCACCAGCCGGTACCCACCGGCGCGCGCCGCCGCTATCGCGCTGGTGGCGTGCTCGTGGGCGCTGTCGAACTCCTTGCGGGCCGCGCTGAGATCGGAGAGCAGCATCAGCGCCTCGACCCGGGCGCGCTCGTTGCCGGTCCGCTCCGCCAGGTCAAGCACCAGATCGAGCCGGCGGCTCGCCTCCGCCAGTCGGTTCTGCCGCAGCAGTACCTCGGCGAGCGCGGTCTGGGTGACCACCTCCAGTCGGCCGTCCGGCAGTCCCTGGACGATGTCGAGGCCGAGGTGGAGCACCTCCTCGGCCTCCGCGCAGCGTCCCGCGTCACCGTGCACGCGGCCGAGCGTGGTGAGCGAAGCGGCCTCCTCGTGCCGGGCGCCGATCGTCCGGCCGAGGCGCACCGCCTCCTCCGCTGCGGTCCGCGCCTCGTCGAGCCGGCCGAGTTCCCGAGCCACCAGCGCGAGGTTCTCGCTTGCCACGGCGGCGCCCATATGTTGGCCGGTCGCCCGCAGCAACCCCATGGCCAGTTCGCCGTGCCGTGCGGCCGCGGCGAGGTCGCCCACCTCCTCGCAGGCGGCCGCCAGGTTCGCCAGTGTGCCGGCCTCGGCTCGGCGGTCGCCGATCTCCCGATCGATGACAAGGGCCTGCTCGAACCGGCTGATCGCGGCCCGGGGCCGGCCCATCTGGGCCAGTGCGATGCCGATGCTGCAGTGTGCCGCCGAAGCGCCGACCTGCCAATCGGCTCGGGCGGCGAGCGCCGCGACCGCCTCGTACTCGGCGCGGGCGGCGCGCAGATCGCCGGTACGCCAGTTCAGCAGTCCCAGGCTCTGTCGCATCACCGCCTCGCCGCGCAGGTCGCCGTCGCGGCGGGCCGCTTTGAGCCCGGTCCGGACGATCGACCGCCACTGGCTCAGTGGCGTCCGCATGCGGAGGAAGTCGTACAGCCCGTGGGCGAGTTGCCACGCGACTCGGTCTCGGCCATCGGCAGCCGCGTGTTCCAGCGCCGCCACCAGATTCGCCGTTTCCGCAGCGAGCCATTCGCGGGCGTGTGCCTGATCGTCGAGCTCAGGGATCCGTACACCGGTCGGCGGTGGATCCGGCGGTAGCCGTAGCCGCGACGGGCCGTTCAGCGCGGCGCTGGCCCGGGCGACGGCGTGCAGGTAGAAGTGCAGCAGTCGGTGTACGGCGGCGGCATTGTCGGCCGCGTCGCCATGTTCGGCGGCGAGCTGCGCTCCGTACTCGAGCAGCAGGTCGTGGCTGACGATCCGGGCTGCCCGGGTGATTCGGATCAGGTGCAGTCGGGCGAGGGTGTCGATGAGCGGTTCGAGGTCGTCGCAGGGCAGGCCGGTCAACGCCGCGGCCGCGGGCACGGCGAGGCCGGCCGGTGCCGGCACCAGCCCGAGCAGCCGGAACACCCGACCCGCTGGGGCCGGGAGCGCCTGGTACGACAGCTCGAACGCGGCCCGGACGGCGCTGCTGTCGTCACCCTCGACCCGCAGCTGCGCGACCCGGCCCCGCGCGATCAGCTCGTCGAGGTGTCTGCGCACGCTGACGTGCGCCCGGTCGGCCAGGCGGGCGCCGGCGATGCGCAGGGCCAGCGGCAGGTGCCCGCAGATCTCGGCCAACTCCCGAGCAGCGGCCGGGTCGGCGTTGATCCGCTCGGCCCCCGCGGTGCCGACGAGCAGTTCCACCGCGTCGGCGGCAGGTAGGACGTCGAGAGTGAGCCGAGCGGCACCGTCCCGGGCGACCAGGCCGCTGAGCCTGTCCCGGCTGGTCACCACCACCAGGCAGTCCGGCCCGCCTGGAATGAGTGGCCGCACCTGGTCGGCGTCGGCGACGTTGTCCAGTAGGAGCAGAACGCGTCGGCCGGCGAGCGTCGAACGGTACAGCGCGACCTGCGCGTCCGGCTCGGCCGGTATCCGGTCGGCGGTGACGCCCAGCGCGTCCAGCAGCAGCGGCAGCGCTTCACCGGGGGTACGGCGTGGACGACGGTGGAACCCGCGCATGTCCACGAACAGATGTCCGTCGGGGAACTGGTCGTGGACGTCGTGCGCCCACCGCACCGCCAGGCTGGTCTTGCCCGCCCCCGCGGGGCCGCAGACGACGGCGATCGAAGCCGCCCGCGCCTTCAGCACCTCGTCGAGGGCTGCCAGTTCGCGATGGCGGCCGACGAAGCCGGGTGTGGCCGCCGGCAGTTGCCGCGGCACCACGCCCGTCGGTTCCCGCACCCGCTGCCCCGCGGATTCCGCGGTGGGCTCGGCGCCGGCCAGCATTGCGCGATAGGCATGCTGGAGCTCCTCGCCCGGCTCGATGCCGAGCCTCTCGACCAGATTCTCGCGGACCCGACGGAACAGGGCCAGCGCGTCGACCCGACGGCCGCACCGGTGCAGCGCGATGAGCACTGCCAGCGCCAGACGCTCCCGGGCCGGGTTGTCAGCTATGAGGTCGGACAGATCGTCGACGATGTCACCGTACCGGCCCAGCCGGAGGTCGAGGTCGGCTCGCAGCTCAACCGCCGCGAACCGCTCCTCGTTCAGCTGCGGGGCGATGAGTTCGTCCAGCCACGGGCCGGCGACGTCCGCCAACGCCGGCCCCCGCCAGTGGCGCAGGGCGCGGTCGACCAGCTCACGAGCCCGCTGCGGCTCACACGTGCGCGCGGACCGCAGCAGATCCCGAAAGTCGTGCAGATCCACCGCTGACCGGTCGACGGTCAGCCGATAGCCGGTCCCCACCCCGACCAGCTCAGCCGCGCGTGACGGCGGGTCGACCGAGTTGAGCAGGGCCCGCAGTCGGGAGATGCAGCCCTGTACCGCGTTGCGAGCCGATGCGGGCGGTGCCGTGCCCCACAGTGCCGTCACCAGGCGATCGATCGGAACGATGTTTCCGCACTCCAACGCCAGCATGGCCAGCACGGTGCGGTGCTGCGCGGCCGACGGGCCCAGCCAGCGGGTGCCGTGCCACACGCCGACCGGACCCAGCAGCCGGATCTGCAGGCCGTCCTCCACTTGGTCCACGCCGGTCCGATCCGTAGGAATCCACGACGTTGGAAATGATCTCACCATCGACACGCCCCCGACGACCAATCGACGCCCGCTCCTGAATCAGCCGTCCGTGTCCTCGGTCACGCTGCTGCCGAGAGGTCTCAACGCTTTCCGGCACCTGACGTCCACAGCGGACGCGCCCGGCGCGTTGCGGCGACCACGGGTCGTAGCTGCTTCGGTCAAGATCTGTTCAAGAACACCGCCGAAACCTGGACCCCCGAATTGTTCTCTTGAAACGGTGATGGAAGTCGATCAGAGCGGCATCGATGTCCGGAGACACATCGATGCGGCCCATCGTCCGGACGCCGTCGTCACCACCTCGGGAGGCACCGTCGTGTCAGGACCATCCGGAGCGCGCTGGGGGCGCGCCGGGGGTCGATCACCAGCACAGTCGCGGCGACCGCCGTGGGGTGGTCGACCGAACAGCCCCAGTCCGCCGCGGCGTCGCTCCGGACCCGCGGGTTCTCGCTCGATTCGGGCGCCGATACCGGTAGATCGTCCTCATGGACCAGATCCGAGGAGTACGCATGAATCAGGAAAAGGGACTATCGCGGCGGCAGATCCTCCGCGTTGGTGCCGTGGTGGGATCGACAGTCGCCGTGGTGGCTGTCTCAGGCGAGTCGGCATCGGCCGACCCAGGGACGGATGCGGCGCAGGCCGGTTCGCGCGGTGAGCTGGCCCGCGTGTCAGCGATGGCGGCCGGCGGCGCCGTGGTGAGCACGCCGAAGGTGGCGAACCGCACCGCGATCCGGGCCGCGGAGCGTGTTCCGTTCGCCGGCTTCCCGGACGGGATCGCCCCACGACCGGGTGACCTGGTCACCGTGACCGACCTGTGGCCCGGCCTCGCAGTGGCCGCCGTGCCGGTGGTGCACTGGGTGACCGGAGTGCCGAAGCGCGACGGCAGCGGATATGCGGTCGCGGGCCAGCGGCTGGCCGCCTCGCCGTTGCTCGACAAGCGGACCGCACGGCGTGTGCGGGTCTGCGTCCTGGACACGGAACTGGCCGACGCCCAGGTCCTCGCGGTCGTCCCGGCCTGAGCTGGTGCCGATGATCGAGGCAACGGTGCGGATCGTCGCGGCAGCTGTCCTGCTCTACACGGCGGGTCAGAAGCTCGCCGCGCCCATCGCCTTCCGTCGCACGCTCGTCGCGCTCAGGATGCCGCGTCCGCGCGTCCTGGCCGTGCTGGTCAGCGGCGTGGAGCTGATCACCGCGGTCCTCCTGCTCACCGCACCGCGTGCCTGGGTGACAGCGGGCCTGGTGATCGCGCTCGGCGCGTCGTTCGCAGGTGCGGCGTCGATCGCTCTGGCGCGAGGCGCCTCGGTGCGCTGTGCCTGCTTCGGCGGCACGTCCGAGGCGAAGCTGGGTTGGACGCAGCTCGCGCTGCTCCCGATCTGGCTCGCCGTCGCCTGGACGGCGCACCGCGACTCATCGGATCTGCTCGTCGGTCCGGACGCCGTCGCGGTGACGGCGCTGGTGCTCTGCCTGGCGACCGTCGTCCGTCAGCTGTTGCCTCTGGCCCTGCGGAGCTGGAGCTACCTCAAAGTGTTGGAGAGTCAATGGGCTTCCTCTGGGTCGTCGTCGCCGCATTGAGCGTGCTGATGGGGATCTGCGTGTTGGCGCTGATCGACCAATATCAAACCCTCGAACTGATCCGTACGTCCCTCAAGCTCGAAGACAACCCGTCGCCGATCCCGATCCCGATGGACGACTCGATCAGGCCCTCCCTGGTCGGGCTCCCGGCACGGCTCGACGCGCAGCCGCATCTCGCGCTGCTCTTCCTGTCCGTGTCCTGCACGACCTGCCGGTCAATCGCGGAGGGCCTGCGCCGCAAAGATCTGGAACTGGTGTGGATCGTCCTGCAGCAGGCGCATTCCGAGCAGGAGGGCCGCGCCTGGCTCGAAGGACTGAACATGCCGATCGACCGGGCGACCATCGACGTCGACGAAAATGTCGCGCGGGCGATCGGCATCGACACCGTCCCGTCGGTGGTCCTCTACCGCTCGGGTGAGGCCTTCCTGGCCCAGACACTGCCGTCATTCCGGCAACTGCAACCGCTGTTGAACGCCCGCACCGTCCCGTCCCGCCTGCCCGTCGCCAAGGAAGGAACCGTACGGCTATGACCGATCAGATGGAGTGCGTGACACCGACCGAGACGGCGGTGCTCACCGACCGCCGTCGTAGCCGCCGATTCGCGCTCATGGGCGCGGCATCCGCGGTCGTCGCCGGCCTGGCCACCGTGCTGAAGGCATCCCCGGCGGTGGCCGACTGCCTGGGGTCGCCCTGCTGCTCGCTGGCCAGCTGCACCCGGTGCCACTACGCGGTCGAACCTGATCGCTACACCTGCCCGTCGGGCTATTACCGCACGTTCTGGACCTGCACCAGCGGCGGTCGCACGTACGGCTGCGGTGAGTGCAGCAAGAGCAAGACCAGTTGCTGGTCCGGTCCCTTCGCCTGCTCGATCTGGTACGTATGGTAGTTCTGTGGACGATCGTGCTCGCCGCGGTGGCGGGCTTCGCCCAGCTCTTCAGCCCTTGAGGCCAGTCCTTCATCGGAGTCATCCGCCCCTTCGTGCAAGGGGACTCGTCCCGTCTCGTCCGAAACGGTCTGCGCTTCGTCGCCGTACTGTCCGTCGCGCACATCGCCATGGCGGGCTTCGTCACCGCGTCGCTGTACCAGGTCGGCACACTGTTCGCCGGGCGGCTCGATGCCCAGCTCACAGTGGGGCTGTGTCTCGTGGCGGCACTGGTGGCGGCGTCCTTCGACGTACACGCGATCCGGACGGATTCGTACGCCCCCGGGCTGCGCCGACAGACGTCCAAGGAGCTGGGCCATCGGGAGAACATCCCGTGGTGGGTTCCTCCGATGATCTGGGGTCTGGACACCGGGCTCATGTGGAGCACGTTCCGGGTGTCGGCGACGACCTGGGTACTGCTGGTGGCGGCGCTGCTCAACGTCGCTCCGCAGTGGAGTGGGCTGGTGTTCGGCGGCGCGTTCACCGGTCCACTGGTCGTGGCGATTCTCGCCGGTCGCGGAAGCGTGAGTGACCTGGGGCGTCCCGGGCCACGGCGGCTGGTGCAGTCCGCGGCGGTCGCCACGGCGTTGCTGCCGGCCATGGTGGTGGTCGTGACGTCCGTGATCTGAGGTTCGGCCGGGGCCCGACGTGGGGCCCCGGCCGAACCGACGCGACCCTGATGATGGGTCGATACTGTCAGGGGGCCCAGGGGGCGGCGATGTTCCAGGTGCTGTCGGCCGCCCAGAGGGTGGGGCTGTTGTAGGCGTCACCGCCCGTGCCGTTGCTGAGCCAGACCTCCGAGTTGTAGTGCCGGAGGTACTTGCCGCGGAAGTTGTACGACTCCAGCGAGACGCCGCTTCCGGTCAGCCCCACGCGGGCGCACCAGGTGGCGTCGGCGCGCAGGAGCGCCGACCCGTCGTTCGGCGAGTTGCGCACCCGGGAATCCTGGTGCCGCAGGTACTGACCGGGATAGTTGACCGACTCGAAGGAGTAGCAGGCGCCGTCGGCCAGGCCGGGCCGGATGGTGTACGTCGCGTCGTTCTTGAGCAGCGCCGAACTGCCCGCGTCGACCACCTCGGTGTACGCCAGGCTGTTCTGGTGGCGCAGGTACCGGTTGGTGTAGCCGGGGGTGGTCACCTGCAGCGAACGCCGGGTGTTGACCGGCAGAGCGACGGGGGCGGAGCTGCCGATCGTCCTGGACGCGTTGACGAGGGCGGTGTTGGCCGCGCGGACGCGGGCCTGGTCCATCTTGACCACCTGCCGGTCGTAGGTGAGGAAGCCGTTCAACTCCCCCTCCTGGTCGGCGATCTCGGTGTAGATCGAGGCGCTGAGTCCCTTGCCGAGCATCAGGTTCTGCGCACCCTCCACCAGCCCCACGTACCTGTCGGTGAGCGCAGCGGAGGTGGGTTGCCACTCGTAGGCGAAGAACTGCCCGTTCGGGCTGTACTCGTGGCCCGGTGTGCGCAGGCCCAGGCCGCCGAACTCGCCGAGCACCGCGATCCGGCTGCTCGAAGGGGAGGGGGAGTCCGGACCGAGGTAGACGTGCCAGTCGTCGATGTCGCCGTTGCCGGGGTTGCCGAGGGACTGGCAGCAGTTGTAGCCGCTGTGCGGGTTGACCAGCCGGGTCGGGTCCTGATTCTTGATGTTCTGCGCCACGCGGCGGGTGTCGGCCACGGCGCGCTCGCCCCAGCCCTCGTTGTAGGGCGTGTAGGCGACGACCGCGGGGGAGCTGCGGTGCTCGTCGACGATCTCGCGTGCCTCGCTCTCGAACTGCGCCTGCTGGGCATCGGTGGGGTCGATGTTCTGCGCGGTCAGCGACGGGATGTCCTGCCAGACAAGCAGGCCGAGCCGGTCGGCGTGGTAGAACCAGCGCTGCGGTTCGACCTTGATGTGCTTGCGCACCATGTTGAAGCCCAGGTCCTTGTGCTTCTGCAGGTCGAAGGCGAGGGCGGCGTCGGTCGGCGCGGTGTACAGGCCGTCCGGCCAGAAGCCCTGGTCGAGGGTGCCGACCTGGAAGACGAACTGGCCGTTGAGCTTCGGTCGCAGCACCCCGTTGACCATGCCGGTGGTGATCTCCCGCATGCCGAAGTAGTGGACGGTCTGGTCGACCGTCGCGCCGCTGGCGTTGCGCAGGCGTACCCGCAGGTTGTAGAGGAACGGGTCGTCGGGTGACCAGCGGCGGGCGTTGGGCACCGGCACGCTGAAGTCGGTGAAGCCGCCGGTGGCGGAGCCGACAACGGTAGCGCCGTCGAGCGCCTCGGCGAGCACGCTGTGCCCGCTCACGTCGCCCCGGGTGAAGACCCGGACCCGCAGGGTGTTGGTGCCCAGGTTCGGGTAGACGTCCACGCTGCTGATCGACGCCGCGGGCACCGGCTCCATCCACACCGTCTGCCAGATTCCGGAGCTGGGCGTGTAGAAGATCCCGCCGGGCTGCTTGGTCTGCTTGCCGATCGGGGGCAGGCTGCCGTTCTGCCGGGTGTCGGTCGGGTCCCACACCTTCACCACGATCTCGTTCACGCCGCCGTTGAGCTGCGGGGTCACGTCGAAGGCGAAGGCGTCGTAGCCGCCGGTGTGCGCGCCGACCCGCACGCCGTTGACCCAGACCGTGCTCTGCCAGTCCACCGCACCGAAGTGCAGGAGGGTCCGTCGGCCGGACCAGTTCGGCGGGACGGTGACGGTGCGTCGGTAGAACAGGTAGTTGCGGTTGTCGTTGGCGGCCCGCTGGACACCGGAGAGGGCGCTCTCCACGGGAAACGGCACGTTGACCCGCTCGGGCAGGTCGGTGTTGAACTGCGGGGCGTCGTCGGTGCCGGACTGGCGCAGCTGCCACTCCCCGTTGAGGTTGAGCCAGTCCGGTCGGGTCATCTGCGGTCGCGGGTACTCCGGCAGGGGCGTCCCGGCCAGGGCCTGGCTGGTCCACGGGGTGGTCAGTGGCGGCGTCTTGGCCGGGGCGGCCCGCACCGGTCGGGCCGGTGCGGCGAACACGCCGACGACGAGGGTGAGGATGAGCAGCAGGGGCAGGGTGGGGCGGGCGGGGACCTGACGTGTCATGCCGTCTCCGAGGGGCGGGTCGCCGCGGGCCGTGCAGCTGAGCCCGCAGCGCGCGGGCGGTGGGCATCGGGTGGCTTCTCGAACGCGGACGGCGGATGTCGGCGGGATTTCCACCCACAGGCGATGGTGATCCGATCGACATCCATCACCACCCGTACAACGTTATAGAGGCACCCTGGACACTCAGTCAATTGCTGATCGTCAATGCTCGCGGTTTCGAGCCCGATCGTCGTACCTCGGCCACGGCGACCGCCCCGGCTCCGAGCCGGGGCGGTCGGTCGCGGGGCGCCCCCGTGGCGCGCCCCGCGCGTCCTCAGTGGTTGTTGTTGAGCCAGATGCAGGAGTTGTCGCTGCCCGTCCACCGCCAGCAGAGGTGGTCGCGGGTCTGTGGCCCGTACTCGCCGTCGGCGGAGATGCCGAGGTCGGCCTGGACGCTGCGCAACGCGCTCTGGGTGTAGCCGCCGAAGTCGTTGTCGACTCCGTTGGGGCCGAGGTACCTCCCGTAGATCCCCGTCAACGTCCGCTGGAGTTCACCGACGCCCGAGCTGTGGTCGCCGCGGGTCAGCAGGCAGTTGAAGTTGATGGTGCTGCTGACGTACGCCGGGATCCAGGCCGTCGCCCCGCGGGCGCCGGACCAGGTGGAGGTGTAGACGCCCGCGCCGTTGCAGTGCGGCAGGGCGGCCTGGGCGGGCGAGGAGATCGCCACCGCGCCGCCCACGGTGGTGACGGCGAGCATGGCGGTGAGGCCGAGGCGAAGAAGACGTCGGAGCATGGGGAACCCCCAGGTCGAGGTGTGTGCCGCACGCGCAACGCTGCGGTCTGCGGCTTGCCCCACCATCGTTTCGTCCGCCGCAGTGGCCGGACAGGAGGCGGACCGGAGATTGACCGGCACTTCGGGGCCCTTCAGCGCAGCGAGGCGAGCTTGGCCTCGATCGCGTCGGTGTCGGCCTCCCGCAGCGACACGAGGATGTCCAGCGCCTGCTGCCAGGCCACGCGGGCCGAACCGGCGTCGCCGGCGGCCAGGTGAGCGTCGCCGAGGCTCACCAACGCGTCCGCCTCCAACCGTCGATGACCGATCTCGCGACGCAGACGGACGGCGTGCTCGTGGCAGGTGACCGCCTCCGTGAACGCGTCGAGCTGCAGGTGGGCGTGCCCGAGACTGGCCCACGTGATCGCCTGGCCGAGGACGTTGTCGACCGACGTGAACAGGGTCAGTGCCTGCTCGCAACTCTCGATCGCGCCGTGGTGGTCACCGAGCTGACTGTGGGACCAGCCGACCGCGTTCAGCGCGAAGGCCTGGCCGGTGACGTGTCCGGCCTGCCGGTGCAGGCGTAGCGCCTCCAGGGCGTGGGCGAGAGCCTGCGCGGGCTGCCCGGTCCGGTCGCAGATCCACCCGAGGTTGAGTTCGACCCGGGCCTGCCCGGCGAGGTCGCCCAGTCGCCGGTACCTGTCGTACGCCAGCTCCAGGTGACGCTGCGCGTCGGCGTACTGCTGGAGCGCTATGTCGGCGAAGCCGAGCACCCCGTGGGCGTACGCCTCGGCCCGGTCGTCGGCCAGCCGGACGGCCGCCGACAGCGCCACCCGCAGGCTGCTGGTCCAGTCCTGGAAGTAGCCGCGCTGGTTGAGATAGGTGGTGATCGCCCAGGCGAGGTGACACGTGTGGCGGTCGAACCCGTGGCTGCTCGCCAGCCGCAGGGCCGAGAGCAGCACCGGGTGCTCGTCGGTGAACCACCACATGGCCGCGTCGCGATCGGCCAACGCCACCGGCGCGACCCCGGGCCCCGGCGGATCGATGGGCAGCCGGTCCCGCTGCGGATAGACCAGTTCGTCGGCGGCGTACGCGACGGACAGGTAGTGGTCGAGCAGGCGGGAACGGGCGGCGTGACGACTCGCCTCGCTGTCCTCGGCAGCCGTCAGCTCGGCGGCGTACGCGCGCAGCAGATCGTGGTACGTGAACCGTCCGGGGCGGTGCTCGGTGAGCAGGTGGGCGCGGGTCAGCTCGGCCAGGTGGCGGTGGGCCTGACCGGGCGCGATCCCCGCGATGCTGGCCGCTGCCGCGACGGCGAAGTCGGGGCCCGGATGGACGCTCAGCAGCCGGAAGAGCCGGGCGGTGTGCGCGTCGAGGGTCCGGTGCGACCAGGACATCACCATCCGCAGGTCGGTCACGGGTTCGCCGCCGTCGAAGGCATCCAGCCGCCCGGACACCGGGCGCAGACTCGCCGCCAGGTCGGTCAGCCGGAACCCACTGTGGATGGCCGCCCGGGCGGCGACGACGGACAGCGCCAGGGGCAGCCCGGCGGAGGCGCTGACGATGGCGTCGACGGCATCGGGCTCGGCGGTGACGCGTTCCGCGCCGAGGCGTCGGGCAAGCAGTTCGCGGGAGTCGGCCCCGGACATGACGTCCAGGGTGACCGGATGGGCGCCGTTCACGCTGACCAGACCCAGGAACTGGTCCCGACTGGTGACGAGGACGAAGCAGCCCGGCGCGCCCGGCAGCAGCGGGCGTACCTGATCGGCGTCGCCCGCGTTGTCGAGGACGACCAGCACCCGCCGGCCGCCCAGCACACTGCGATATCGAGCGACCTGCTCATCCAGTGCGCTCGGCGGACGGGCGCCCGGTCCCGCGAGAGCGTTGACGAATCCGGCGAGCGCCGTGCTCGGGCTGACCGGGACGCCGCCCGGGTCGAAGCCGCGCAGGTTGACGTAGAGCTGGCCGTCGGGAAAGTGCGCGGCGACGCGATGAGCCCAGTGCACCGCGAGCGCCGTCTTGCCCACTCCGGCGGTGCCGGAGACGATCGCGACTCCCATCGCGGTCGGCTGATCCGCCGCTTGGGCCAGGATCTCGTCGAGGCGTGCCAGCGCGTCGGCGCGACCGACGAAGCCGAAGCCGTCCGCGGGCAGCTGCGCCGGAACGCCGCTCGCGGCGGCCGGCGTCGGCGTCCCGGCGAGGAACCGGTCCCGTCGTACCCCTCGCAGGCCGAAGGCGTCGGCCAACAGCAGCATCGTCGCGGGTCGCGGTCGTGCGATCCGCCCTGCCTCCAGGTCCCGGAGGTGCCGGACCGACAGCCCCGTCTTCGCGGCCAGATCTTCCTGCGTCAGCGCGCTGTGACGCCGCAGCTCCTGTACGGCCTCCCCGAACACGGGGATCACGGTATCGACGGCTTTCAGTGCGGGCAATCGGCCATACGACGCAAGACCCGGCGACCCCGAGTGGCCGCTCGTTGTCACCCGCCCTCCGCCGCGGACACAATGGTCGTGATCGTCCGCGGAGGGTGATCGACAAGCACCGGCATCGGCGGCACGTCGCCGGGGCCGGGAGCGGCCAGCCCGGTGGCGACGGACCGGGGGAGGGAGCGAGGGTGGCGCAGCCGAGAGCACTTGTGGTTCGGGGCGGGTGGGAGGGGCACCAACCGGTCAAAGCGACCGAGCTGTTCCTCCCCTTCCTCGAGCGGAGCGGCTATGCCGTCCGCGTCGAGGAGTCGACGGAGATCTACGCGGATGCCGCCGAGATGGCCGGGACCGACCTCGTCGTGCAGTGCATGACGATGTCGCAGATCACCGCGGACCAGGTGGCGGGCCTCAGCGCCGCGGTCATCGCCGGTACGGGCTTCACCGGCTGGCACGGCGGCATCGTGGACGCGTTCCGCGCGTCATCCGAATACCTGCACCTGGTGGGCGGCCAGTTCGCGACCCACCCGGGTAAGGAGCCGTGCGAGCGTCACGGCGGCCCGGAGGACAACTTCCTGCCACACACGGTGCGCATCACCGACCTCGGCCGGGAGCACCCGATCACCGCGGGCATCGAGGACTTCGATCTGGTCACCGAGCAGTACTGGGTGCTGCACGACGACCTGATCGACGTCCTGGCCGTCACCACCCACCCGACGCAGGCGTGGCATCCGTGGCACCGGCCGGTCACCTCGCCGGCGATCTGGACCCGGCTCTGGGGCGCCGGGCGCATCGTCGTGACGACCCCGGGGCACAGCCTCGACGTGCTGGAGGACGCGAACGTCCGTACCGTCATCGAGAGGGGGATGGTGTGGGCGACCCGCACGGCGTTGGAATCGTAGGTCTCGGGGTCATCTCCCGCGCCTACCTGGACACCCTCGCCGACCACCCCGAGGTGCGCATCGCCGCGGTGGCCGACCTCGACGCGTCCCGGTCGGCCGCTGTCGCCGCCACGGTGCCCGGCGCCGAGGCGTTAAGCGTCGAGCGCCTGCTCGCCAGCCCGGACGTGCAGACGGTGCTCAACCTCACGATCCCCGCGGCGCACGCCGACATCTCGCTCCGCGCGATCGAGGCCGGCAAGAACGTGTACGTCGAGAAGCCACTGGCGGTGACCTTTCCGGACGGGCGCTCGACCATCGAACGGGCGGCATCGGTCGGCGTCCGCGTCGGGTGCGCGCCGGACACCGTCCTGGGCACGGGTACGCAGACCGCGCGGGCGGCGATCGACGGCGGCCTCATCGGACGCCCGATGTCCGCGACGGCTGTCATGGTCACGCCGGGGCACGAGCGCTGGCATCCCCACCCCGACTTCTACTACGCCGCCGGCGGCGGGCCGTTGCTGGACATGGGGCCGTACTACATCTCGGCGCTGATCCACCTGCTCGGGCCGGTTCGCGCGGTCATCGGAGCGGCCGGCAGCCTGCGCGCCGAGCGCGTCATCGGCTCGGGCCCCCGGGTCGGCGAGCGGATCCCGGTGGAGGTGGACACCCACGTCAGCGGCGTACTCGAACACGCCAACGGTGCTCTCTCCACCATCACCACGAGCTTCGACGGCGTCGCGACGACGGCCGCGCCGATCGAGGTGCACGGGGAGGCCGGCACCCTCGCCGTGCCCGATCCGAACTACTTCGACGGGGACGTCCGTGTCTTCGCGCTGGGCGGCACCGAATGGCGCGTTCTCGAACCACGGGCCGGTTACGTCGAGGGCTCCCGGGGCATCGGTCTGCTCGACCTGGTCACCGCCGATGGTCAGCGCCCGCCCCGCGCCAGCGGCGACGTCGCACTGCACGTGCTCGAGACGATGACCTCGCTGCTCGCCTCGGCGGCCGAGGGCCGGCGGATCGAGCTGACGACTGTGGCGCAGCGGCCGGTACCGGTTCCGCTCACACCGGTCGAGGACTGGAAGGGGTGAACCGGCGCGCGACCTGGTCCTCGACCCCCGTCAGATGGTGATGACGACCTTCGCCCGCGCGTGCTCGCCTTCGAGATACCGGATGGCCGCGGGCACCTCGTGGAGGGGATACGTACGGTCGATGACCGGGGTGAGACGGCCGGCCTCGACGTAGCCGCGCAGCGTGTCGAGGTGTGGTCGGCCCGGCGCCGTCGTGAGCGTGACGATGCGCTGTCGGACCAGCGGCGCCACCAGCCGTCCGCGCGCGATCAGCCAGACCGGTCCGATGAGGCTGCCGCCGTCGTACACGCCGCCACCGGAGAGCACCAGCGTCCCGGTCGGTGTCAGCGCCCGCCGCAGCTCCCTGAGTGAGCGGTTGCCGACCAGGTCGAACACGACGTCGTGGCGGTGTGTGCCGCGGGTGAAGTCGTCGCGGTCGTAGTCGACGACGTGGTCGGCGCCGAGCGAGCGGACCAGGTCGACGTTGCGGGTGCTGCACACCCCGGTCACGGTGGCGCCGAGCGCCTTGGCCAGTTGCACGGCGAGAGTGCCGACGCCGCCCGAGGCGCCGTTGATGAGGACGCGGTGGCCGGGCTCGACGCCCCCGGCGTCGCGCAGCCCCATGAGCG
This sequence comes from Micromonospora sp. NPDC047557, assembly GCF_043205095.1. NCBI lineage: Bacteria > Bacillati > Actinomycetota > Actinomycetes > Micromonosporales > Micromonosporaceae > Micromonospora > Micromonospora sp. NPDC047557. The sequence continues at coordinate 162,864 of NZ_JBIDDK010000005.1, forward strand.
CCGTGATGCCGGCCAGCGGCAGGGCTGCCGCCTGCTGCGGGGTCAGGTTCGCCGGCATCGCCGCGACCAGCGTCTCGGGCACGCACACGTACTCGGCGAACGCCCCGTTGGCCTCGCCGAGGTCGCCGAACACCGCGTCGCCCGGCCGTACCTGCCGGACGTCGGCGCCGACGGCCTCGACCCGGCCCGCGAAGTCGCGGCCACGGATGCGCGCCCGGGGCCGCGTCCGGCCCATCGCCAACCGCGCCATCCGGGGATCACCCCGCATGGCATGCCAGTCGTACGCGTTGAGCGAGGCCGCCTCGACCCGTACGAGCACGTCGCCCGGGCCGGGCGCCGGCGTGGCGACCTCGGCGAGCGCGAGGGTCTCCGGTGGGCCGTATCGGTCCTGAACGATCGCCTTCATGATCCCTCCCGAGGGGTGTACGGCGTACACTCACGGTAGGTGTACGCCGTACACCTGTCAAGGCGGTTATGGTTCAACAACCGCCGGACAGGACGAGGACGAGATGGCTGAGCAGGCTGAGACGCTGCGCCGGACGCCGCTGAGCAGGGATCGCGTCCTGCGTGCCGCCGTGGCGCTCGCCGACGAGGCCGGCATCGAATCCCTCAGCATGCGCAACCTCGCCCAGGATCTGGGCGTCGTGCCGATGGCGCTCTACAAGCACGTGGCCAACAAGGACGAACTCCTCGACGGCATGATCGACGTGATCGTCAGCCAGATCGACCCGCCCGCGTCCGACACCCACTGGAAGGACGCCATCCGCCGGCGCATCCTCTCGGCGCGGGAGGTGCTGCGCCGGCACCCCTGGGCGCCGCTCGCGATCGAGTCCCGGAGCATGGCGACGCCGGCCGTCCTCGCCTATTTGGACTCGGTGGTCGCGACCTTCAAGGCCGGCGGGTTCTCCGCCAACCTCGCCCACCACGTGATGCACACGATGGGCAGCCGGGTGCTGGGCTTCAGCCAGGAACTGTTCGACGCCTCCCGACAGGCCGGTCGCTCCGGAGCCACCAGCCCCGAGCCGCCCACCGCCCTACCGCCGGAGTTCGCCGCCCAGTTCCCGCACCTGGCGGAGATCGCCGCGGCGGCGTCCCACGACGACCAGTCGGTCGTCGGGCAGGGCTGCGATGACCAGTTCGAGTTCGAGTTCGCGCTGGACCTGCTGCTCGACGGCATCGAACGGCTGCACCAGCAGGGCTGGACATCGCCGCGGCGGGCCCGGTAGGGCGAGGGCCCGTAGTGTCGGCTCGGCGAGGTGGCGCGCGGCCCTGATTCTTCACTCCGATGTCACCACGCGACCCCCCGGGTGACGTGTCCGTGTCCGTCGGCCGGAGTTGGCTGTCAGCCGTCGCACTTGCCTTGACCAGGAGCTGATACGCGTGCCTTCCTCCCGTCGTACCTTCCTCGCTGGCGGCGCCGCCGCCGGTGTGGGCCTCGCCGTCGCCGGTGGCCTGCCGTCCCTGGCGCAGGCCAGCCCCGGTCGGCCGCACTCGCAGGGCTTGGGCGGTCCCGTGCCCTTCCCGCCGCTCGTGGACGACCCCAAGGGGATCCTGGCCCTGCCCGCGGGCTTCAGCTACACCGTGGTCACCCGGACCGGCGTCACCCGACTCGACCGCGGCCAGGGCACGACCCCGTCGGACCACGACGGCATGGCCGTCTACGACGCCGGCCACGGCCGCTACACCCTGATCCAGAACCACGAGATCGACCCGGGCGCCGAGTTCGGCGTGCCGCACGTCAAGGGAACGGTCTACGACGCGGGCGCCGTCGACGCCGGTGGCTGCACCGTCATCACGACGGACCGTGCGGGCCGCAACCTGGGCGAGTTCGTCGCCCTCTCTGGCACCGTCTCCAACTGCGCCGGCGGGCCGACCCCGTGGGGGACCTGGCTGACCTGCGAGGAGACCGAGGACCGGGCCGGCGATGAGTGGGAGGAGGGCGGCCGCACCGGCGCCTTCGCCAAGGACCACGGGTACGTCTTCGAGGTCTGGGCCGACGGCAGCGCGGACCCGCGGCCGATCAAGTGCCTGGGCCGCTACTCCCATGAGGCCCTGGCGGTCGACAAGGACCGGACCCACGTCTACCTCTCCGAGGACGCGGACGAGCCCAACGGCCTCTTCTACCGCTGGACCGCCCCGGCCGGGGTCAAGCTGGGCCCCGGCGTGCTGACCCGCCTCGCGCCGAACGCCGGCGTCCTCGCCGCGATGCAGATCATCATGGACGACGGTTCCGTGCTGCCGGACGTCGCCTACCTGACCTCCGCCCAGTTGGGCCGCCCGTTCCCGGTGCGGTGGATCGCGGTGCCGGACCGCGACGCGCGGACCACGTCCGTACGCGAGCAGTTCGCCGACGGCCAGGTCACCCGGGGACGCAAGTTCGAGGGCGTGTGGGCCACCGACGAGGGCGTGTACGTGGTCAACTCGTACGCCTGGGACGAGGGTGACCTGCCGGCGGACGCCGCGCCGCACGACGGCATGGTCTGGTTCTACAACTTCAAGGACCAGACCATCCAGCTGGTGACGTACTTCCCGCACCAGACCCAGTCCGAGGAGGGTGCGCCGGTCAAGTACAGCGACCTCACCTTCGACGGCCCGGACAACGTGACCGTCACCCCGTGGGGAACCCTGGTGCTCGCCGAGGACGGCGCCGGCGCCTCCCACGTGCTCAGCACGGTTCCGGGCGGGCCGACGTACGCGATCGCCCGCAACCAGCTCAACGATTCGGAATTCTGCGGGCCGACCTTCACCGCCGACGGCAGGGTGCTCTTCGTCAACATGCAGGACCCCGGCCTCACCCTGGCCATCACCGGCCCGTGGGAGAAGTACCTGGGCTGACGCGCCCTGACCGACCGGTGGGGGATCAGGGGAGCGGCCCGATTCCCCACCGGACCGGCTGCGTGGCCGCAGGTCGTCGACAATGGCAAGTGTGCGCCCCGCCTTCGTCCTGCACCACCACCGCAAACCCCGACCGCACTTCGACCTGCGGCTCGAGGAGGACGGCGTGCTGCGCTCGTGGGCGGTTCCCCGTGGTCTGCCGGACAGTCCCCGCGACAACCGGCTCGCGATCGCGGTGCCCGATCACCACCTTGATCACCTCACCTACGAGGACGCCGACAAGTCGATCGCCGACATCGGCACGTGGGAGGAGCACGACCGCACGGACCGCCGGATGCTGTTCACGCTGCACGGGCGCACCGGCCAGAGGCGGTACGCGCTCATCCGCACCGGCGAAGGGTGGCTGCTGCACCTGACGAAGGAGCAGCCACCGGGCTGAGGCTCGCGCGGGTCGCGGGGCCGGGCACGTCAGCGTGCTCGCCCATGTCGAGCGTCGCTACCGAGAGTGACGGTGATCCCGGCGGCGATGACCTCTCCAATTTCGATTGAGTGACGGCACTGTTAACCCAGCGATCACCGGGGCCTGGTTTCCGCCCGCCCGAGGGGGCAGGAGCGAGCAGGTGGGTGAGCAGGCGAACGCGTCGCGTCACCGATCCGGTGGGAGAATTCCCAGGTCAGCGGCTCGCGAAGCCGCATCAACGCGTACGACGTTCGCGGACGGCCTCGGGTGCGGGCCGGTGGGCGATGCTCTGCGGACCCGGTCCCGTGGGCCTGACTAATGTCATGCGTACCGATGCGCCCTGCACCGAAGTCCGTGACTAAGCGCACTGGAGCGCACCTCCTCCCCTCGACGAAACTCGATTCAACGCCGGAACAACAGCCGGCCGAGTTCGAGAGGAGGCGGGACGGTGGACGAACGCTACGACAGCTACTGCGCGGCGGATCGGCTGTTCTACGACTCGCTCGGCAGCGCCGTCGCGCAGCCCGTCTTCCCGGCCGCCGAGCGCCCCATCCCGACCGGCTGGCGCCGCGAGCCGCTCGACGACTGGCTGATCTACGCGCCGGACGGCGGCTCGCTGCCGCAACAGGGCTGGAAGATCCACGTGTCGGCGGGCCTCGCGAACGCCGAGCGGGTGCTGGACGCCGTCTGGAACTACTGCGTCCCCCGCGGCCTGTCCTTCAAGTTCCTCCGCGGGCCCCGCACGCTGCTGCTGCGCAACTCCAAGTACGCCTCCCGGGCCGCCAGCGGCAAGTTCATCACCGTCTACCCGCACGACGACGCGGAGCTGGAGCTGGTCTGCAAGGAGCTCGACGAGCTGCTCACCGGCGAGACCGGCCCGTACATCCTCAGCGATCTCCGCTACGGCGACGGCCCGGTCCACGTGCGCTACGGCGGCTTCGCCGCCCGCTACTGCCACTCGCCCGACGGTCAGGTGGTGCCGGCGATCGAGGACGACAACGGCACGCTGGTGCCGGATCGCCGTGAGCCGGTCTTTCACGTACCGGACTGGGTCACCCTGCCCGACTTCCTCGGCCCGCACCTGGCCGCCCGCAACGACACCAGCACCAACCAGGTGCCGTACCGGATCGAGAAGGTGATCCACTTCTCCAACGGCGGTGGGCTGTACGTGGGCCGGGATCTGCGTACCGACACCCAGGTGGTGCTGAAGGAGGCCCGACCGCACGCCGGCCTGGACGCCGACGGCACCGACGCCGTCGCCCGGCTGGCCCGCGAGGCGCAGGCCCTGCGGCAACTGGCCGACCTGCCGCAGGTGCCGCGGGTGCACGACGAGTTCGCCCTCGGCGAGCACCGGTTCCTCGCGCTCGAGTTCATCGAGGGCCGGCCGCTGAACAAGGTGCTTGTCGACCGGTACCCGCTGATCGACGCCGACGCGACCGACGACGACCGGGCGGCGTACGCCCGCTGGGCCCGGCACGTCCACGAGCAGGTCGAGTCCCTCGTCGCGGCGATCCACGAGCGCGGCCTGGTCTACGGGGACCTGCACCTGTTCAACATCATGATCCGGCCGGACGACCGGGTCGCCCTGGTCGACTTCGAGGTGGCCGCCCCGATCGCCGGGCACCGCCGGCCCGGCCTGCGCAACCAGGGATTCGCGGCACCGCGGGACCGAACCGGCCCGGCCGTCGACCGGTACGCCCTGGCGTGCCTGCGGTTGGCGCTGTTCCTCCCACTGACCCAGCTGGTGCGGCTCGCGCCGGCGAAGGCGGCTCACCTGGCCGACATCATCGCCACGAACTTCCCGGTGCCGAGGTCGTTCCTTGACGCCGCGGTCGAGGAGATCGCCGGGGGTCCGCAGGGCGCAGACGCATACGACGCGCCCGTCACGCGGGAGAAGCTGACCACGGCGACCCTGGCGAGCGCCACCCCCGAGCGCGACGACCGGCTCTTCCCCGGCGACATCGAGCAGTTCCGCAGCGGCGGCCTCAACCTCGCCCACGGAGCGGCCGGAGTGCTGTACGCGCTCGACAAGAGCGGCGCCGGGCGGTGGCCCGAGCACGAGGACTGGCTGGTGCGGCGGGCGACAGCGCCACCGTCCGGCACCCGCTGCGGCTTCTACGACGGCCTGCACGGCGTTGCGTACGCCCTCGATCACCTCGGACGCCGCCAGGACGCGCTGGACGTGCTCGACATCTGCCTGCGCGAGCCCCTGGACGGGCTCGACCACAGCCTGGCGAGCGGGTTGTCCGGCATCGCGCTCAACCTGGCCGAGCTGGCCGGGCGCACCGGGGAGGCGTCGTTGCGCGACGCCGCCTGGCGAGCCGCCGAGCGGGTGATCGGGCAACTGGCCGACGACCCCGGCCCGGACATCAGCGGTGGACGCAATCCGTACGCCGGGCTGCTGCGCGGCCGGACCGGACCGGCGCTGATGCTGCTGCGGCTCTACGAGCTCAGCGGCGACGAGGAGCTGCTGGGACACGCCGCCACGGCACTGCGCCAGGATCTGCGCCGGTGTGTGGTGCGGCCGGACGGCGCCCTGGAGGTCAACGAGGGCTGGCGGACGATGCCGTACCTGGCGCACGGCAGCGTCGGTATCGGGCTGGTCCTCGACGCGTACCTGCGTCACCGGGCCGACGACCGGTTCGCCGAGGCCAGCGCGGGGATCCGCCGCGCGGCGCGGTCACCGTTCTACGCACAGTCCGGGCTCTTCGCCGGCCGTGCCGGCATCATCGCCTACCTCGCCGCCTCGGTCCACGAGGCCGACCGCCGGGAACTCGCCGCGCAGGTGGACCGGCTGGCCTGGCACGCGCTGCCGTACGGGAACGGGACCGCGTTCCCCGGCGAGCAGTTGCTGCGGCTCTCCATGGACTTCGGCACCGGCACCGCCGGCGTGCTCTACGCGCTGGCCTGTGCGCGACACGACGAGCCGCCGGTGCTGCCCTTCCTCGCGCCCCTGTCGGGCGCGCAGAGACTCCCTCGCGACAGCGGGGGCGACCGGATCGACGAACGGATGGAAGGGAGGTGAACGACATGGCGCTTCTGGACCTCCAGGGCCTGGAGATGGCTCCGGCCGACCGCACGGGTGGCGGTAGCCGGGCGAGCCTGCTGCTCTGCGGCGACAGCTCGCTCTCCGTCACGACCTGCAACTGATCCATCGCAGAACGCGGTCGCCCTGGGCGGGCAGACGTGCCCACCCAGGGCGACCGCGTAGCACTGGGAGGACCGATGCCGACGTTCGAGGCGGGGGACCGACTGCTGAAGCGGACGGTTCTGGCCGGCGGCGGCTGGACCGGTGGACTCGCGGCGGTCGCGCTACTCGGCGCGGCCGCCGAACTGTTGCTGCCCGCGGCCCTCGGCCGTGCCGTCGACGCCGCCCTCGCCGGCGGCTCCGGCTGGTGGGCGGTGTCCGCCGCTGGCCTGGTCGTCGTCCTCGTCTGCGTCGACACCCTCACCGACCTGGCCAGCGGATTCGGTGCGGCACGTGCCACCGCCGGGCTGCGCCGGCGCCTGCTGCGTCACCTGTTCGCCGTGGATGTGCGCACCACCCGCCGCTATCCGGTGGGTGATCTCGTCGGCCGGTTGGTCGGCCAGGCCGCCGACGCGGGACAGGCCGGCAACGCCGTCGTCCTGGCCATCGTGGCGGTGCTTCCACCACTCGGCAGCGTCGTCGCGCTCGCCATCATGGAACCGATCCTGGGGATCACCCTGCTCGCCGGCCTCGGCCTGCTCGCCGTCCTCATGCGCGCCTTCGTGGCCGACGCCTCGGCCGCGACCGCCGGATACCAGCGGGTGCTCGGCGCCATCGCCGGCCGACTGCTGGAGTCGCTGACCGGTGCCCGGACCATCGCCGCGGCCGCCACCGTCCGCCACGAGGAGGACCGGGTGCTGGCGGCCCTGCCGGAGCTGGGCCTGCACGGCCGACGCGCGTGGGACCTGCTGGCGCGGGCGAGTGCGCGTACCTCCGCCGTGGCGCCGCTGCTGCACCTGAGCGTCATCGCGGTCGGCGGGTACGCCCTGACCGCGGGCTGGCTCACGCCGGGCCAACTGGTCGCTGCCGTACGGTACGCGGCCATGGGCGCCGGCCTCGGTGGGGTGCTCGCCACCCTGAACCACCTGGTCCGCAGCCGCGCGGGGGCACACCGGGTCGCCGAGCTGCTGGAACAGCCCGCCGCGCCGGCGGGCGAGCGACAGCTTCCACCCGGCGGCGGTGCCCTGCGACTGCGCGGGGTACGCGTGCACGCCGACGACGGCCGGCCCATCCTGGACGGCATCGACCTGGACGTACCGGCCGGCGCGATCGTGGCCGTCGTCGGAGCGTCCGGTGCCGGCAAGTCGACCCTGGCCGCCGTGGCGGGACGGCTGCACGACCCCGACGGCGGTGAGGTGCTACTGGACGGTGTGCCGCTGCGCGACCTCGACGGGGCGACGCTGCGCCGAGCCGTGGGCTATGCGTTCGACCAGCCGGTGCTGATCGGCGCGACCGTCCACGACGCGATCGGCCTGGCACTGCCGGTCGAGTCCGCGACGCCGCCGGCCGACGGGAGCCCGGCCACGCCGGCGGTCCTGTGGGGGGCCCGCAGGGCGGCGGTCGCCGACGTGATCGACCGTCTGCCCGACGGTTACCGCACCCGACTGGTGGACACACCGCTCTCCGGAGGTGAGACCCAACGCCTCGGCCTGGCCCGGGCATTCGCCGCCGAGCGGCTGCTCATCCTGGACGACGCGATGTCCAGCCTGGACACCGCGACCGAGCACCGGATCACCGAGGCGGTTCTCGGACGCGGCGGCGGGCGGACCCGACTGGTGGTCACGCACCGGACCGCTGCGGCCGCCGCGGCCGACCTCGTCGCCTGGCTGGACGGCGGTCGGCTGCGCGGCCTGGCGCCGCACCGGCGGCTCTGGGCCGACCCGGACTACCGCGCCCTCTTCCAGCCGGTAGGCGGTGGGCCGTGAGCCGTCCCAGCGTACGACTGGTGACCTGGCGGGCGCTGCGGGCCCGCCGGCGTGACCTCGCCCGGCTCTGCGGCTGGTCGCTTGTCGAGTCGCTGCCCGCGCTGCTCGCCGGCCTCCTGGTCGCCCGCGCCGTCGACGACGGTTTCCTGGCCGGACGGCTCCTCGACGGCCTGGCGTGGCTGGGGGTACTCGCCGTGACCGTGCTGGTCGGCGCGGCGGCGACCGGTCGGACGTACCGCAGCCTCGGCGCGGTGGTCGAGCCGTTCCGCGACGAGGTGGCCGCTCAGGTGGTCCGGGGTGCCCTGCGCGACGCCACTCGGGCGGGTGGTCGCCCGGACAGCGCGGCCGTGACCCGGCTGACCCACCAGATGGAGATCGTCCGCGACACCTTCGCCGGCCTGCTGATGGTGACCCGCGGTTTCCTCTTCTCCGCCGGCGCGGCCCTGCTCGGCCTTCTCGCCCTGGCCCCGGTGGTGGCGGCGCTGGCCGCCGCGCCGCTGGTCGTCGGCCTGGCCGTGTTCCTCGCCGCGTTGCCGGCGATGGCCGGGCATCAGCGCGCCTACGTCCGGGCTGGTGAGCAGCTCGGCCAGTCGGCGTCGGCCGCGCTGGCCGGTCACCGCGACGTGCTGGCCTGCGGCGCGCAGGCACGCGTCACGGCCGACGTGGAACGGCAGGTGTCCGCACAGGCCGCCGCCGAACGCGCCCTCGCCCGGATGGCGGTGATCCGCAGCCTCAGCCTCGGCATCGGCGGCTGGTTGCCGCTGGTCGTGCTGCTCTCGGCGGCTCCGTGGCTGGTTGAACGCGGATTGACGGCGGGCGCGGTGCTGGGGGCGCTGATCTACGTCTCCACCGGCCTGCAACCGGCCCTGCACACGCTGGTGCAGGGCATCGGCGGCGGCGGGCTGCGGTACGCCGTCACCCTGGAGAACATCCTGCGGGCCGGTCCGGTGTCCGATGGACCCCACCTGCCCGCTCCCACCGCCCGGACGCCGCGCTCCCGGCCGCCGGCCCGTCCGGTCGACGGCTCACCGGCCGTCGAGGTCCGCGGGCTGACCTTCGGCTACGGCCCGCGCGCCCGGCCCGTTCTCCGGAACTTCGCACTGACGCTGGCCGACGGGGATCACCTCGCCGTGGTCGGCCCGAGCGGCGTCGGCAAGTCCACGCTGGCCGCCCTGCTCGCCGGTCTGGTGCCGCCGCAGGCGGGCACGGTCCGCCTGGCCGGCGCGACGGTGGCCGACGCCCAGCCGGCCGACCTGGCCCGGATGAGAGTGCTGGTGCCTCAGGAGGCGTACGTCTTCACCGGCAGCCTCGCCGACAACCTCCGCTACCTGCGGCCGGACGCCGACGACGACCTGCTGGAGGTCACCCTCGCCGCGCTCGGTGCGCGCCCTTTGGCGACGCGCCTGGGCGGTCTGGACGCGCCGGTCGTGCCGGCGCTGCTCTCCGCCGGTGAACGGCAGCTCATCGCGGCCGTCCGGGCCTGGCTGGCGCCCGTCCCGCTGGTGGTCCTCGACGAGGCGACCTGTCACCTGGACCCGGCGCTGGAGGCGACCGTCGAGAGTGCCTTCGCCCGGCGGCACGGCAGTCTCGTGGTGATCGCGCACCGGATCAGTTCCGCGCTGCGGGCCGATCGGGTGCTGGTCCTCGACGGCGACGAGCCCGTGGTGGGAACGCACGAGCAGTTGATGGCCCGATCGGCCACGTACCGGGCGCTCGTCGGTTGCTGGGATGATCCGGTGGCGCTGTCCCGGACGGGCGCGAGGCTGAGCTGACCTCCGCGCCCCCGAGCCGGCGGCGCCGTCAGATCCAGCCTGCCTCGCCTGCCATCCGCACGGCCTCCACCCGGGTGCGCGCACCCACCTTGCGGGTGATTCGACCGAGGTGGTTGCGGACGGTGCCCCGGCTGAGCCCGAGCGTCGCCGCCACCTCCGCGACCGGCGCCCCGGCCGCCGTCAGCGTCAACACCTCCGTCTCGCGGCTGGTCAGCGGGCTGTCCGAGCGCAGCGCCGCGACGACGAGATCCGCGTCGACCACCGGCTCTCGGCGAGCGAGCCGGCGGATCCCGTCGATGACCCGCTGGGGGCCCGCGTCGCTGCGCAGGATGCCGACCGTCCGGGTCGGGCAGAGCATGCCGCGCAGTCGCCGTGCCCGATGCGGGTGGGCCAGCACCAGGACGGGGCACCGACCGAAGCGGCTCGGATCGACTCCCTCGACGACGTCGAGGTCGGCCACCACCACGTCGGGGCGTTGAGCGCGGACGGCCGCGGACACCGCGTCGCCGCGATCCACCTCCGCCACGACGCGGATGTCGTCCTCGGCGGCGAGGACGAACGACAGCGCGCCCAGCACCAGGGCACCGTCCAAAGCGAGCAGGGTACGGATCACGATGAACCTTTCCGCACTCCGAAGGTGATCACACTACGTCAATATTCAAACACGCATCCGTTGGGTCCGCACGGCGACGGAGGCGGGGCCGGACACCTTCGCCAGCCCCGCCCCCGACGGCTACAACCAGCCGTTACTCCGCGCGCGCCACACCGCTTCCAACCGGTTGCGCGCACCGGTCTTGCGCAGGATCACCGAGAGGTGATTGCGCACCGTCCCGTGTGCCAGGTAGAGGCGGGCCGCGATCTCCTTCAGGGGCAGACCCTCGGCCGCCATCCGCAGCACGTCCATCTCCCGAGGCGTCAACGGGATCTCCGGAGGGCTCAGCACCGCCACCGCGGCGGCCGGATCGATCGCCCGTTCCCCGGCGGCGAGCGCGCGGATCGCCCGCACCAGCTCCACCAGGGAGCTGTCCTTCCCGAGCAGGCCGCGTGCGCCGGCCGCCAGCGCGGCCTCCACCAGGGTGGGGCTCCACCGAGGGCTCATCGCCAGCACGGCGGCGTGCGGCGCCTCGACGCTGATCCGGGTGACCATCTCCACCGGGTCGGGCAACTCCGGTGTCAGCGCCAGCACCACCACCTGGGGTCTGCACCGGCGCACCACCGTCAACAGTTCGCCGACACCCTCGACGTCGGCGACCACCTTCATGTCCTCCTCACCTGACAGCGCGGCGCAGAGCGCAGCGCGCAGTAAACCCATGTCCTCGGCGACGACAACGTGGATCACCACGTTTCTCCGATCTCAGGTACGCGTCACACCGGCCACCGAACCCGGAACATTCACGGGCTGGTCAGGGGTCGTGCGCGACGGACGGATAGGCATGGGCCCGCGGCACCGTCACGGCAGACGGCACGGGCACTGATCGACCAGGCCAGCGGATGGGACCGAGCGTGTCAGCCGGCCACCCGGGTCGGTCGACACGCCTCAGCCGGGGCGGGCGATCGCAGACCTAGCGTGGCTCTCGACGAGGGGTGGCACGAGTTCGCAGGGCACCCCGGAAGCGAGGGGCGACTGCCGGTCGACGGGCCGGATCAGACCCGGCCCCGCCGTCGATCCATTGTCGACGCCGGCGGCATCCTGGTCGACCGGCGCGACGGGTCGGCCGGGAAGTTCGGCGGCCACCGCCAACGGGGCCGGGCGTGCGGCGAGGTGCCCCTTCGAGGCCGTGGGACGCGTGGGGACGGCGACGGACATCGGCGGCGGCGCGGCGGGAGGCGGCGCCGCCGTGGCACATACGATCACCGGCGCGGCGCGGACGGGCGACATCGCCGAATCCGCCGGTGGTGTCGGCGCGGCCGCTACGGGTGGCGAGTCGGTCATCGGCACGGTGGCCGGCCCGGGCGCTGGGGGAGCGGTCAGCGGAGGTGTCGCCGGAGGGATCACCGCCCCGAGATCGGGCGGTAGAACGGCGGCGGTGACACGGAGAAGCGCCACGATGACCGACTGGATCGGCACTGTCCGCACGATGTCGACGACATGCGGCAGTGGGGCGGTGATCAGGCCCACCGCGAGAGAACCGGCCGGTTCGGGCAGCGCGTGTGCCTCGGACGCGGGGGGGACCGGCCGCCGTACCGGATCAGCGGCCGGCCGGGACGGGTGCCCATGGCGAGTTGGACGATGAGCCGCGGGCGCTGGGGAGGCGGGCCGGAGCCTCGCGCGCTCGGCAGCGCCGGGCGGGACGGCTGCGCCGACCCGAGGCAGCGGCACGGACCCGGGCGACGCGTCCCTGGGCCGGCGAGGCGGCGTCGAGGGTGTCACGTCGCGGGGGGTGACGACGCTACCGATGGCCCCGGCCAGCGGGGCGCGGGGCCGATCAGGGCGGGGTTTGTCGGCCCGCACGACGCGCGGGCGCTCACCCGCGGAGCGCTCCGCGACCGTGAGCCGTGCGATCGGCTCGACCAGAGCGCGGATCTGCCGATGAGGCTCGTTGCCGGGGTCGCTGCGTATCCCGTCGGCGGCGGCCGGCCCCTGGAACAGGGCGGCCAGGAGGAAACCGGCCCCGACGGCAGCCGCGATCAGCACCAACCGCCGGGCGAGCCCGCGCAGTCGACCGGCCACGGGCGCAGCCGACCGGCTCGACGCAGACATCGTCGTGGTTCCGTTGACGGGACTTCGCACGCGGGCACTACCCCCCTTCCCTCTGGATTGCTGACCCATAGTAGCGATGCACTCACCTATTCGCATCCGGTGATGCGCGCAAGTCGTCGGCCACGTCATCTCCGCAGCGAGGCCGTGGCCCTGCGGCGGCGGACACGGACCGATCGCTGATGCGAAACACTCATTGCGAAAGCTATCTCCAGGGTCGTATAAACGAAAGGAGTCTTTCGATTGGGAGTGTCACCCATGGAACCGACCGGGTCCGAGCGTCGCGTACGGGTACGCGACGCCACCACGCTGCGCGCGCTCGCCCACCCGCTGCGCCTGCGGCTGCTGCGCTACCTGCTGGCCGCTGGCCCGCGAACCGCCGCCCAGTGCGCCGAGGCCCTCGACGACACGGGCTCGAACTGCAGCTACCACCTGCATCAGCTGGCCCGGCACGGCCTCATCGAACGGGTCCCCGCTGAGGGGGCCAACCGACGTGACCGGCCCTGGCGTGCCGCCTCCACCGGGCTCGAATACCGCCCCGACTCCGGCGATGCCGACGGACAGCAGGTCAACGACGCACTGGCCGCGCTCGAGCTCGACGAGGTGTTCCGGTCGCTGCAGCGCTACCAGAACCGGCAGCACAAGCTGACAGACGAGTGGCGAGAAAGCGCGACCTTTCACAACTACACGCTGTCGCTCACCCCGGAGGAGTTGCGACACCTCACGCTGACCCTGGACGCCGTCATCCGGCCGTACCTGCGCCCCCTGCGCAACGCGCCCCCGAGCGACGCCCGACCGGTCAGCCTCAGCCTGCAGGCCTACCCCACACCGGAATTCGTCTGACATGGTGACGCTGTTGCGTCACCGCGGATTCGTCGTGATCTGGGCCGCGGGGCTCTGCTCGAGCGTGGCGAGCTGGTTGCTGCTCACGGGGCTGCCGATCTACGTGTTCGGTGTGACCGGGTCGGCGTTCACCACCTCCGCCGTCTTCCTCGTCGAGCTGCTGTGCGGCATCACGCTGGGGTCGTTCGCCGGTGCTCTGGCCGACCGCTACGACAGGTTCCGGCTCATGGGCTGCGCCGCCGTGGCGCAGGCGGTAGCGGTGCTTCCCCTGCTCGCCGAACCCGGCCACCATCTGTGGATCATTTGCGTGATCGCTGGTGCCCAGGCCGTGCTGACCCAGACGTTCGACTCCGCCCGCAACGCGGCACTGCCCAGCCTCGTCGAGCCCGCGCACCTGGTGAGCGCAAACAGCATGGTGGCGCTCAACATCAGTGTGGGACGGCTCATCGGAGGCTCGCTCGGTGGGTTCGCGATCACCCGCGCCGGCACCGGTTACCTCGCCCTCGGTGCCGTCGTGGCCTTCACGACCACGGCAGCCCTGATCGTCGCTGGCCGCCGGGCCGCGCGACGCGGGGTCGCGGCGTCACACCCACCGGAGCGTACGTCCTCGTTCTTCGCCACCTGGCGCTCCGGCCTCGCGGCGATGCTGCGCAACCACACCGTGCGGGTGACGATGCTGAGCGTGGCGCTGGGTGGCATCGCGCAGGGCCTGTTCGTGGTGCTCTTCGTGGTCTTCGTCAGCCGCGCGCTGCATGCCGACGGCACGCTCACCGGCGTGCTCCGTGGCGTACAGGCGATCGGCGGTGTGGCCAGCGGGCTCATCGTCGGCATGCTGGGGACGCGGCTCAGCTCCCGGCTGCTGATGAGCCTCGGCGCCACCACGTTCGGACTGATCAGCGCGGTCATCTGGAACGGGCCGGCGGTCACCCGTCAACCCGGGTGGTACGTCCTGCTGTTCATCCTGGTCGGCGTACCGGGCGTCGCCTACGGCAGCGGGGCCTTCGCGCAGATCCAGCAGAGCGTGCCGGACACCGATCTCGGCCGCGCCTTCGGCGCGTACTACGCGATCTACAACGCGGCACAGGGCCTGGGCATGGTGGCGGCCGGTCTGCTCGGCGACGCGCTCAGCGTCGTGCTCGTCCTCAACGTGCAGGCCGCGTTGTACCTGGCCTCCGGTGTGGTCGCCTTCGTGGGCCTGCGCCCTGTCGGCCGCGACGCTCGGTCGTCGGACAGAAAGATCCTGGTCAGCAGTTGATGAGGTGCCGCAGGTCGTCGACGCCGTTGCTCTCCGCCCAGTAGCGGATGGCCGGCTTCATTCTGCCGGCGGCGACCGCGAGCGGCCACCGCCGGCGCGGGTGTGGCGTCAGAGTCGGGAGGTGAAGGTGGCCAGGAAGCGGTGCGGGGTGACCGTGCCGGCGTTGTCGAAGCAGATCACGTCGACGTCGGCGTTTGTGGTGTACGTCCACGGTTGGGTGAGGTGGCAGTAGTTGCTGCCGGCGCCCTGCGCCACCACCTGGACGTGGGTCTCCTTGAGGCCGATCTGCGGGAAGGTCGCCAGGTAGCGGCCAGCCGGCACCAGCGGCGCCACCGTGTTCGCGCCGACGCCCAGCACCGAGTTGTCGTTGGTCGGGCCGCCGACGGCGGTGCCGAGGTAACCGAAGTACGACGGTGGCGCGAGGGACCCGATCACCGGCCGCCGACGGTGGTACGACAGGACGAAGTCGGTGTTGACGAACGCCCCGGCCTGGTCGTAGCAGAAGACGTACACCTGCACGTCGCTGCCGACCGCGCTCCAGGAGTAGACCTTGCACCGCCGAGGTCCGGCGTTCGGCTGTACGGCGGTGACCTGCACGTCGCCGGCGAGCACCCCGGCCAGCCCCACCCCGGGCAGCCGCACCAGGTACTGCCCAACCCCCAGCGGCCCGACCGTGTTCACCACGCCCGTCGAGTTGTACGACTGCACCACCACGCCACCGCCCCACTGCACGTACGCGTGGGAGGTGCCAGCCGGCAGCACGCCCGAGCTGGTCGTCCAGAGCACGGTGAACGGGGTGTCCTCGCGCGTGCCGCCGGGGCGGTGGCACTGCACGTCCACGATCTCGTCGGCGCCGGACTGGAACCAGCGGACCACCTCGCAGTAGTGCCCGGTCCGGTTCACCGGGGTCACGTGCGGCACGCCCCGTGAACTGGCGCCCACCTGTGGGAAGCGGACCTGGAACCGGCCGGGCGCGAGCTTGACACCGTCGGCCCAGGCGGCCGGGAACGCTGTCTTCCAGCTACCCCACTGCCGGCTGGTGTCCAGCACGGTCCAGACCGGCACGGTGGGGTCCTGCACGTACGCGACTCCCCAGCGGTCGGCGGTGGCCGCGGCGGCCGGTGCCGGTGGTGCGAGCGCGCTGGCGGCCAGGACGGCGGCCAGCGCGGCGTTGACGAACGATCGGAGACGCATGTGTTCCTCCATTCGACGGGAACATGTCGGGGAGGAGTGTGCTTGTCGCGACGAGATGGTCACAGTCGGCTACCGCGTGCTCCGGTGTCGGGTGTCGGCCACCCGGGACCGAGCCGACCGGTGCGGTGAACGGCGGACGGCCCCTCGCCGGGGCGAGGGGACCGTCCAGGAGTGCGCAGGCGGGGATCAGCCGCCGGCGAAGGTCACCTCGGTGCCGCACTTGGCGTTCTGGTTCAGGCATGACTTCACCAGGGGGCCGAGGCGGACCGGGTCCCAGGCGTTCATGAAGTCACCGTGCATGGAGGACGGCTTGCCGGAGGAGAGGCTGAGACCGTTCCCGCCCAGCGACTGATAGTTGACCATGAAGGACAGGTTCGGCACCGCCACCGGGTACTTGCCGGTGCAGACGCCGTTGACCGGGTCGCCCATGTGCGACCTGTGATCGGGCGAGTCGATGTTCCTGCCGTCCCAGCAGTCCTTGAAGACGAGCTGGAAGATGAGGTTGCCGCCGGAGGCGCAGACCGGCCAGTTGCCGTCCGCGCTGCGGCCGGTCTCGGCGCTTCCGGCGCACCAGAACTGGTTGCTGCCGGCGTTCTTCGGGGTGTCGACCTGCTTCTTGGCGTCGCCCTCGACCATCCGCAGGCCAGGCGGGAAGGGCTTGACGGTGGACGGGTCCTTGACCCGGGAGCCGTAGTAGACCCGGAAGCTCTTCATCGGCACGGGCTTGCCGTCCTTGCGCAGCTCCGGAGTCCAGTAGGCGCTCAGGTCGCCGGGGGCGTTGCAGGTGGTCGTCGAGGAGAGCAGCTTGTCGGTCGTGGTGAAGGCGTCGACCTTCGGGCCGAAGAAGGTGTGCATGTGCGAGGCGCCCGGCAGGCCGGGGACGACGATCGGGTCGTCCGGGGCGGAGTTGGCGACCTCGCAGTCGGTGTGGAACTCGGGGACGCGGGTGGTGCCCGGCGTCACCGCCTTCGGCTTGATCGCGGTGAAGGCCGCCAGCTCCTGGTTCCACCTGGTCTGGTCGACCGGCACCCAGCCGGCGGCCGGCGCGGTGGTCGGCGTGCCCGGGGTGGTGCCGGGAGTGGTCGGCGTCCCCGGCGTCGGCGTCGCCGGGCCGGAACTCGGCGTGGGGGATGCGCTCGGCGTCGTGCCCGTCGCGGAGCCGAACGTGAACCAGTTCAGGTTCACGAAGTCCGATCGGGAGGCGCTCTTCATGACGGCGAAGACGGTCTGTGGGCCGGCCGGCACGCTGGACGCCTTGGCCGTGACGGTCGTCCACTTCTGCCAGCCGCCGGTGTGGGCGATCGGGAAGCTGGCCAGCACGGCGCCGGTCTGCGTGCCGAGGCGCAACTCGACGGCCCCGCCGTCGGCGTTGTGCGCGGCGACCCGGGCCGTCAGCTCCGCGCCCGTTATCGAGACGTGGTCGTACCGCAGCCAGTCGCCGTTGGCGAGCCAGCCGACGTTCCTGCCGCCGTCGGCGTCGCCGGTGCTCTCGGTCTGCGCTCCGGACTGCGCCGCGAAGGCCTCCGCCTGGACCCGGCCGGGCACGGCGACCTCCTCGGCCTGAGCGCCGGCGAGGTAGATGCCACTGCCGCCCAACGCGGCGACGACCGCGCAGGCGAGGGTGACGCGGGCGAGTCGACGGCGCTTTCGCGCCCGGTCCAGCGGTGCGACATGCGCGGCGGGAGTCCGCATTACCAATGGTTTCCTTCGAATCGACGATAACGCTCCTGTCGGGTGAAGTATGTGCACGTCCAGCGCCTGCATCAACGTGTGGAAAAAGAATTAAGGAGGGCGGTGGGTAGGCTTCCTGGTAGCCGTCGTCCCGGCTCCGGATAACAGTTTTTCGCCCGCGCAGCCTTAATTTTGTTTTAACTCCTCGCCGGCGACCCGGCCCCGCTGATTACGGATTTCGCGGTAACGAATCGTCTTCCGATCGGATACTGGAGGCATGTCGTCCAGCCCTGGCGCTCCTCGGCTCACGCGTCGGCCGGGGCGGCTGGTCGCCTTCAGCGACGGTGTCTTCGCCATCGCGGTCACGCTTCTCGTGCTGGAGATCCAACCGCCGAAGGACTTCGGACGGCTCCTGCCGGGCCTCGGGGCGTTGTGGCCGTCGTACCTGGGGTATGCGCTGAGCTTCCTGCTCGTCGGGCAGGTGTGGGTCAATCATCACGTCATGTTCGACCGGGTCCGGCACGTCGACCGTCCGGTCCTGTTCCTCAACACGCTGCTCCTGATGGTCATCGCGTTCCTGCCGTTCTCCACGTCGCTGCTCGCCGACGCGCTCCGCGCGGAGCAGGGGCTGCGGACGGCGGTCGTCGTCTACGGCACGACACTGTGGTTGGCAGCGGCCCTGTTCAACGTCATCTGGGCCCATCTTCGCCGGACGAGTCTCCTGGACCCCAGTCTCGGCGCCTTCGGCGTCCGGGCCATCGGCCGCCGATTCGCACTCGCGCTGGTCTGGATCGGCGGCGGCATCCTCGTCGGCGCGTTCGTGCCGATCGCGGGCGTCGCCATCATCGCGGCCTTCCTGCCCGCCTACTACCTGCCGATCCGCGGCGAGTACGGCGAGGACGACAAGACCACCGACCGTCCCGGCTGAGCCGGACCGGATGGCCCGGAGACGGCTCGGCGTACACCGGCGAGGAGGCCGTCAAAATATTGTGGGGTGCGCCTGTCGATCGGGACCGGCTCTCTTCGTAGCCATGGTGAGAGCCCGGAATCGAGACGGGCCGCACCCCGCTGGAGGGCACGATGACCACCACCCCGCAGACCACCCGCACCACCACCTCGGCCGTCGGCGCGCTGATCGGGGCTGGCGTGATCGCCACGGTCGCCGCGAGTGCCGCCACCATGGCGGTCGCCGCCGTCGGCCACGCGGCCGGAATCAGCCTCGACATCAGCGGCGCCCCGATTCCGGTGCCGGGGTTCGGCGTGCTGACCGCCGTCTTCTCGTCGATCGGCGTGCTCCTCGCCGTGCTGCTGTCCCGCTTCGCGCGGCGTCCGCGGCGCGCGTTCGTCCGTACGACTGTGGTGCTGACGGTCCTGTCCCTGGTGCCGGACGTGCTCGCCGACGCCGGGACGGCCACCAAGGCGCTGCTGATGCTCACCCACCTGGTCGCGGCCGCGATCGTGATCCCGGCTGTCGCGCGCCGCCTGGCCGCCTGACCCGTTCCCCACTCACCGTCGAGCTATCGGAGGATCATCATGAAGCAGTACCTGCTGTCCGTGCACATCGTCGAGGGCGCGCCGACACCGACCGACGAGGAAACGCAGATCGTATTGCGGGAGACCGGTCGGATCAACGACGACATGCAGGCCGCGGGCGCCTGGGTCTTCGCCGGAGGGCTCACGTCACCCGACAGCGCCACGGTCGTCCGGGTCGAGAACGGTGCCACCTCCATGAGTGACGGGCCGTTCGCCGAGACGAAGGAACACATCGCCGGATTCTGGGTGATCAAGTGCGCGGACCTGGACCAGGCGCTGGCCTGGGCCGAGAGGTGCGCGGCGGCCTGCGGCACGGTCGAGGTGCGCCCGTTCGACGACCTGTCCCAAGCCTGAGCGGGTGCCGTCACCCGACATGGACCTGGCGAGCATCTACCGCGCGGAGTACGGCCGCTGCGTCGCCACCCTTGCCCGCCTCCTCGGTGACATCAACCTCGCCGAGGAGGCGGTCCAGGACGCCTTCACCACGGCCCTGCAGAAGTGGCAGACCCCGCCACCCAACCCCGGCGCCTGGATCGTGACGACCGCACGCAACCGGGCCATCGATCGGCTCCGCCGAGAGTCGACCCGCGAGGCCCGGCACGCCCAGGCCCTGCTGCTGCACCACCAGGACGAGCCCCAGGAGGTGGGACCGGTGAAGGACGACCAGCTGCGACTCATCTTCACCTGCTGTCACCCGGCGCTCGCCCCGGACGCGCGGACGGCCCTCACGCTCCGTCTGCTCGGCGGTCTCGAGGTACCGGAGATCGCCCGGGCCTACCTGGTCCAGGAAACGACGATCGCGCAGCGGATCGTGCGCGCGAAGAAGAAGATCCGGGACGCCGGCATCCCGTACCGGGTACCCGCTGAACACGAACTGCCGGACCGGCTGCCGCCCGTGCTCACCGTGCTCTACCTGATGTTCAACGAGGGCTACGCGTCCACCGCCGGGCCACTGATCAGAACGGACCTGTGCGCCGAGGCGATCAGGCTCGCCCGCGAGTTGGCCGCGTTGATGCCCGACGAACCCGAGGTCCTGGGCCTGCTCGCCCTGCTGCTGTTGACCGAGGCACGCCGCCCGGCCCGGCTCGGCCCGACCGGCGAACTGGTACTCCTTCCCGACCAGGACCGGTCACTGTGGAACCGGGGACTCATCGCCGAGGGCCACGACCTGGTCCGGCGCTGCCTGCGGCGTAACCGACCCGGCCCGTACCAGATCCAGGCCGCGATCGGCGCGGTGCACACCGACGGCGCGGCCACCGACTGGCCGCAGGTCCTGACGCTGTACGACCAGCTCTTCGCGCTCGCGCCGACCTCCGTCGTCGCGCTCAACCGTGCCGTCGCGGTCGCCGAGGTGCACGGGCCGGCGGCGGCCCTCGCCGCGTTGGCGGACGTCGACCTCCCGGGCTACCACCGGCTGCCCGCCACCCGGGCCGAGCTGCTGGCTCGGCTCGGACGCGACTCCGAGGCCCGCGCCGCCTTCGACCAGGCCATCGCACTGACCAGCAACGAGACCGAGCGCGCCTTTCTGCGGACGCGCCGTACCGAACTCACCCACCCGAGGAGCGCATCGTGACCGCCACCTACACCTTCGACGTCTTCACCAGCCTCGACGGCTTCGGCAGCACCACGGGCAACTGGGGCGGCTACTGGGGTAAGCAGGGCCCGGAGCTGCTCGAGCGCCGCCTCGCCACGTACGGCGAGGACCAGCGCATGGTCTTCGGCGCCGGCACCTACCGGGTGTTCGTGGGAATGCTGGCCGACAGCACCGAGGAGTCCGACGTCCGGGACCCCTGGGTCACCCGCATGATCAACCTTCCGGCGACGGTCGTGTCGAACACGGTGCAGGGGCCCCTCGACTGGCCGGACGGGACCATCGTGCGCGGGGACGCCGTCGACGTCGTCGCCCGGCTCAAGGAGGAGTCCGAGGTGCCGTTGCGGTCACACGGCAGCCTCTCGATGAACCGGGCACTGCTGGCCGCCGGTCTGGTCGACTTCGTCCAGGTGACGCTCTTTCCGGTGCTCACCGGTGAGACCGGAACGGATCCGATCTTCCACGGGGTGGCCGACTACGACCTGGAGCTGATCGAGAGCCGGACGCTCGACGGCCGCTCCCAGGAACTCATCTACCGACCCACCCTGCACACCTGAGTCGACCCGGCCATCCGCCGGTGGCGCGGTGCCGCCGGCCGTGCCTGGTGATCCCCGGCGGCGGCACCGGACGCCCACCCGTGTCGGTCAGCAGCGCACCTCGGTCTCCTTCTGCGCCACGTCGGAGATCCCTCCGAGGGCCCGGGTGCACACCGTCAGCGTGTTGGCACCCAGCGACCAGACGTCCGGCCCGCTCGAGCACTGCAGGTCGCGAAGCGTGCTTCCGGTGACGATCGAGGTGCAGACCTGGTACGAGCCGTGGCTGGCCCGGTACTGCTGCCACACGTACGTGTAGGCGTAGTTCTTGCCGCAGCCCTTGTACTGCTTGACCGAGGCGGCGGTCTGCCCGCCGACGGTGACGTACGCCGTCGCGCCGATCTGCACCGAGCTGGCGCAGCGCGGGTTCGTCTCGGCGTGGGCGGGGCCGGCGAACGCCAACGTCGCGGGCACGGCCAGCCCAGCGGCCGCGAGGATGCGTACGCCGCGTCGGGAAAGGCTCTTCATCGATGACCTCCTTCAATGCACCGGGATCGTCGATCCCCGTGTCGTCGATGCACCACATTGATGGTCACCGTGGCCCGTTCGGTAGCCTCTGACACGCCTTGACAACGTCTGACGGAGTCGTCTGACATGGGGGACTGATGAAGGACCAGCGTGCCGCCGCGGAGTCGAGTCAGGACGGACGGGCCGCCGAGAGGTTCGCCGAGCAGTTGCGGACACTGCGCAGCGCTGTGGGAGACCCGTCGTTCCGCAAGATGGCGGGGCGGTCTGGTCGGATCTCGCACACGACCCTGCACGAGGCCGCCGCCGGGACCAGGTTTCCCTCCTGGGAGACCACGCGGGAGTTCGTCCGAGCCTGCGAGGCGGACGAGGCCCAGTGGCGGCGCCGATGGGAGGACGCGCAGCGCCCGGGGATGGCCCAGCCCAGCGAGGACGCTGACCTCGCGCCCGTCGTCGCCACCTCCGCGTCGGTCGTCGCCGCGTCCGCGCCGACGGAGCAGGGCGCGTTGCAGGTCGTCGAGTATCCACGGGCCGAGGAGGGCGTCGCGAGTACGCGGCGGCGTCGCCTGCCGTGGCTCAACGCCGCCGCCGCCGCGGTGGTGCTGGTGGTGGCGGTGGCAGCCGTCCTGGGCGCAACCGTTCGTGACCGGTCGGGCCCCGACAACTCCGGCACCCCGACCGCGTCACCGTCAGCGGTGGCGTCGCCGTCCACGACGGCGTTCTCGGACTCGTTGATTCCCGGGGACTCGAGCAAGTTCATCGCCGACGTCACCATCCCCGACGGCACCCAGGTGAAGGTGAACGCCCAGTTCGACAAGGTGTGGGCTCTCGCGAACGTGGGAAAGGTCGTCTGGCACAACCGGTACCTGGCGCGTACGGACCCCACCGCCGGCGGCGACGGTTGCCTGACACCGAACCGGGTGCCGATCGGTGACACGCCACCCGGCGAGCAGGTGATGATCCGTGTTCGGGTCACCGCGCCGAGCCGCCCCGGCAAGTGTTGGGTCAGTTGGAAGATGGTCGACGAGACCGGTCGGGAGTACTTCCCCACCCGGCGGCCGGTGTACTTCATGGTCACCGTGACCGCCTGACGACTCGCCCCGAGCGGCGTGCGGGTGCGCACGTCCGCTGTCAGGCAGGGGCTCGACCCAATCTGACAACACCGTATTCATCGAGGTCAGTGGCGGCTTGACGGATCTGACAGGACACCGGGGTACCGAACAGCAGGGCACTTCTCGCAGGGTGATGTCGCACCGAGAACGACTCACCAGCTACGAGGAGGACACATCTTGCGCCGTCCCTGGTTAACCGTCGGGCTCGCCGCGCTCTGCGTGGCAGTCGGCGTCCCGGCCCACGCGGCGGCATCCGGCGCCACAGTACAGCGGACCGCCACCACGGCTGCGTTGCCCGTGGTGAACATGGAGGCCACGGTCCTGGCCGCCCAGATCGACCCCCGCCGTGCCGACAACACGCTGACCCCGGGTGCGAAGAGTTCCGTGCTCGCCGTCGAGCAGGCGCTCCAGGCCAGGAAGCTGCTGGACGCGCAGTGGGTCGACGGCTACTTCGGCACCGTGACCGTCTCGGCGTACGCGGCCTACCAGCGCTCGCTCGGCTACACCGGGCTGGCCGCGAACGGGCTGCCCGGCACGACGTCGCTGACGAAGCTCGGGCTGAACCGCTACACCGTCGGCAACACGATCGGTCCGGGCGCGAAGGTCCCGCGCGACGGGTTCGTCGTCAACGCCCGTACCCAGGCGATGCTGGCCGAGGCCCAGCGTCTGCTCGGCTACACCCTGGTGCTCGAACAGGGCTCGTACAACCCCGGGGGTGACCCCACCTCGGCCGGCACGCACGACGGCGGGGGCGTGGTGGACATCGCGGTCACCGGCATGACCGCGGCCCGGCGCACCGCCGTCGCCAGGGCCCTGCGCCAGGTCGGCTTCGCCGCCTGGGTCCGCAACCCGAGTCAGGGCGACTGGCCGTGGCACATCCACGCGACGGCGATCAACGACACGGACCTGTCCAGTCAGGCGCAGCACCAGGTCGGCGACTACTACCTCGGCATGAACGGCCTGGCCAACCAGGGACCGGACGACGGCCCCCAGATCCCCATCAAGACCTGGGAGCAGTACCAGCGCGGGCAGTGACCCGCACCCCTTCACCGTTTCCGAAAGGACACCATGAACATCCGTAAGAGTCTCGCCGCCGCCGGCGTAGCGCTGGCCGCGACCACCTCGATCCTCAGCGTCGCATCGCCCGCATCGGCGGCGGCCCGGGACGGGGTCTGCGACAGCGGCGAATTCTGCTACTACTACAACAGCGACAACGCGGGATCGATCTCGGACTTCACCGGTTCGCTCGACGACTACGGCACCGAGCAGCCCTCGTGCTACGACTTCAAGGGTGCCGGCGCTGGCAAGGGCCTGTGCATCAAGAACGAGGCCGCCTCGGTCTGGAACCGCAGCACCAAGACCGTACGCGTCTACTACAACAGCGGCTACGCCGGTTCTTACCAGGACTTCGCGGCCGGCGCGAAGGGCAACCTCAACGCCACGCTGAAGAACAACAACGCCTCGCACCAGTTCTCGCCGTCGACGCGCACGAACCTGTCGTACGCCCTGTACCAGGCCAGCGGCGGGGCGGTCACGTGCGGCTTCGACGGTTACACCACCACGCCCGGCCGCCACGAGGGCATCGACATCGCTCGCAGCGTCGGTTCGGACGTGCACGCCCTGGTCTCCGGAACTGTCACCTACGTCGCGCAGGGCAGCACCGGCAGCGGCGGCCTGTCCACGATCTCCGTCTACAACTCCTCGCTCAACAAGACGGTGATCTACCTGCACACCGCGCCGAGGTCCGGGGTGAGCGCGGGCGACACCATCAGCAAGGGCGAGATCATCGCCGATGAGTCGTGGCACGGGGTGTCCTCCAGCTCGGGCGCGCACACCCACGTCGAGGTCCGGGCCGGCCGGCAGACCCACGCGGCCGTCAGCGTCGGTGACCCCACCCTGGACAACGCCGACCCGACCGCGTTCTGGAACTCCCAGGGCTACAACGAGAGGTAGGACGTCGTGAATATCCGCAAGGGCCTCGCCGTCGTCGGCGCCGTCCTCGCCATGTCCACCTCCATCCTGAGTGTCGCCTCGCCGGCAGCGGCGGCCGAACGGGACGGAACCTGCGACAGCGGCGAGTTCTGCTACTACTACAACAGCAACCAGGCCGGCTCGGTCTCCGACTTCACCGACTCGCTGGACGACTACGGCACGACCCAACCGACCTGCTACGACTTCAAGGGCGCGGGCGCCGGCAAGGGCCTGTGCGTGAAGAACAACGCCGCGTCGGTGTGGAACCGTACCGGCAAGACCGTGCGGGTCTACTTCAACAGCAACTTCGCCGGTGCCACCCAGGACTTCGCGTCCGGGGCGAAGGGCAACCTCAACGCCACGCTGAAGAACAACAACGCCTCGCACGAGCTGCTGAGCGGGCCGACGGGCTGTAGCACCGACGGCACCAACAGCAAGCTGCCGAGCACCATCCTCGTCTACCGGGTCAGTCTCGGACGAGTCGATCGGGTCGACTTCAAGACGTACGTCAAGAACGTCCTCCCGAACGAGTGGATCACGAGTTGGCCGGCCGCCTCGTTGGATGCCGGTGCGATGGCAGTCAAGAGCTACGCGTGGTACTGGGCGCTGCACTCGACTCGCAAGACGTCCGGCGGCCAGTGCTACGACGTCCGGGACGACACCGGCGACCAGGTCTACCGGCCGTCGTCGGCGCAGACGTCGACGTCTGCGGCGGTGGACCGGACCTGGTCGACCCGGATGACCCGCAGCGGCAACATCCTGCGGGCGCACTACTGCGCGACCACCACCGCGTGCGGTGGCTGGGTGGACGGGGACTGGCTGTCGCAGTACGGCTCGCGTGACCTCGCGAACTCGGGCAGCAGCTACCAGACGATCCTGCGCCACTACTACCGCGACGTGGTCATCTCCTGACGTCACGCGTCAACCGTGCCGCCCGCCGCACCTCCGCGGCGGGCGGCACGCGCGTGGGGAGCCCGGGTCGGTCGCCGGGCCGACAGGACGCGTCCGCGCCGGTCGTACGGCGACGGGTGGCAGACTCGTCGGCGTGAACGACATGGCCGCATCGACGGTGGACGGCGAGCTGGAGAGCGTCAGTCTGGTGGACCTCGCCGTCTCCCGGCTGACCCGGGAGATCCTCAGCGGCAAGAGCGACCCGGGTGAACGCCTCGTCGAGGAGCAGTTGACCCGCCGGCTGGGGATCAGCCGGGCTCCACTGCGGGAGGCGCTGCGGTTGCTGGCCCAGCAGGGCCTGGTCGAGCACGTGCCCCGGCGCGGAGTCCGGGTGGCCACCCTGTCCGACCGCGACGTGCGGGAGCTGTACGAGCTGCGGGACGTGCTGGAACGATTCTCGGTGCGAGCGGGGATACCGGTCGGCCGCGAGAGCGACCTGGCGGGGTTGCGGGCGACGCTGGACCAGATGCGGGAGGCGACCCGGGCCGGCGACCGGATGACGGTCGCGGAGTCGCACCGGGCGTTCCACGTCGCGCTGGTGGCGCTCGCCGGCAACCGCCACCTCTCCGCCGTGTACGGCTCGATCCTGGTGAAGTTGCAGCTCTACATGGCGATCAACCTGCGCCGCGAGGCGGAGATGGCGCAGCCGCTGGACGGGGTCCACCGGCACGAGCGGCTGTTCGAGGCGGTCGTCGGGGGAGACCCCGAGGAGGTTCTCGCCGTGCTCTCCGCGCACGGGGCGCGTTCGTACCTCGACTAGGCCCCCGATCGGGGTACGCGTGCCGTCATGTCCTCGTTACAGAGCGCGTGATTCGCTGTAACAGAACGGTCGACAATCGACAGTATGCCAGAGCGAGTGGGGTCCATCTCGGAGCTTCGGACGGCGTACCGCGAGGGTGGCCGAACCCCCGTCGACCAGGCCGAGCGCATCCTGGACGGCCTGGCCGGGCGTGACGGCGAGCCGGTCTGGATCAGCACCGTCCCGGCCGACCGGCTGCGCGAACGGGCCGAGTCGCTGACCCGCCACGGTGATCCGGCACTGCCGCTGTACGGGATCCCGTTCGCGGTCAAGGACAACATCGACGTCGCCGGCATGGTCACCACGGCCGGCTGCCCCGACTTCGGATACCTGGCCGCCGAGGACGCTCCGGTGGTGCGCCGACTGCTCGACGGCGGCGCGCTACTCGTCGGCAAGACCAACCTGGACCAGTTCGCCACCGGCCTCACGGGGGCCCGCTCGCCGTACGGCAGCTGCCAGAGCGTCTTCGGCGGCGGCCTCATCTCCGGCGGTTCCAGCTCCGGCTCCGCGGTCGCGGTCGCCGCGGGCCAGGTCAGCTTCGCACTGGGTACGGACACCGCCGGCTCCGGCCGGGTGCCCGCGGCGCTCAACGGGATCGTCGGCCTCAAGCCCACCCGGGGTCTGCTCAGTACGGCCGGCGTGGTGCCGGCCTGCCGTTCGCTGGACTGTGTGTCGGTATTCGCCCCCGACGTGGCCGGCGCCCTCGACGTGCTGCACGCCGCCCGTGCCGTCACCTCGGCCGACCCGTGGGGACGTCCGTTGCCGGCGGAGCGGGTGGTTCCCCGCATGCCGGGGACCCTACGCCTCGGGGTGCCGCGCGCAGAAGACCTCGAATTCTTCGGCGACAGCGGGCAGGAAGCCCGGTTCGCCGCCGGCGTGCAACTGCTGCGTACCCTCGTCGGGTCCCCGCGGTCGGTGCCGCTCGGCCCCTTCTTCGCGGCGGGGGACCTGCTCTACCAGGGGCCCTGGGTGGCCGAGCGGCTCGTCGCGCTGGGCGGTTTCCTGCGGTCGCACCCGGAGTCGGTCCTCGCGGTCACCCGGGCCGTGTTGGAGACCGGGTGGCGCTACGACGCGATCGACGCCTTCCGGGGCCAGCACCGGCTGCGCGAGCTGCGCGCGCAGGTCGACCAGCTCTGGCAGGACGTCGACGTGCTGGTCGTGCCCACCGTCGGCACCACGTTCACGCTCGACGAGATCGCCGAGGACCCGATCGGGCGCAACGCCATGCTCGGCCGCTACACCCAGTTCGCGAACCTGCTCGACCTGGCCGCGGTGACCGTACCCAACGGGTTCACCGCCGCCGGCCGGCCGGCGAGCCTGACCCTGCTCGGCCCGGCGTTCAGCGACACCACCCTGGCCCGGCTGGCCGCCACCCTCACCACGGGCGGCGCAACCGGTCCGGAGGTCGAGCCCGGCCCGCCGCCGATCGAGGTGCCGGCCCAGCGCCGGGCGGACGTGCTGATCGCCGTGGTCGGGCGGCACCTGGCCGGCGAGTCCCGCAACGGCGAGCTGCTCGGGCACGGCGCGGTCCTCGCCGGCACCGCCCGCACCGCGCCGCTCTACCGGCTCTACCGCATGGACACGCCCGACGGCGAGGGACTGCCCGGTCTGGTCCGGATCGCCCCGGACGGGCCGCCGGGCCATCCCATCGAGGTCGAGCTGTGGCGGTTGCCCAGCGCAGCGGTCGGTGGGCTGCTGACCGGCGTGCCCGCACCCCTCTCGCTCGGGTGGGTCCGCCTGCACGACGGGCGGGACGTGCTCGGTTTCCTCTGCGAAGCGTATGCCGCGGGCCCGCCGGCCGAGGACATCAGCGCCAGCGGTGGGTGGCGGGCCTACCGCCGTTCCGCCGCCCGGCGCTGACGCGGGCGGCACCAGCGATCACGACAGGAGGCGAGAGGATGGGCAGCATCGGACCGGTACCGGCCAACCCCTACCCGTGGCCGTACGACGGCGCGGCCGACACCGCGCGTACCGCACTGCTCTGCATCGACTGGCAGACCGACTTCTGTGGGCCGGGCGGCTACGTCGACGCGATGGGTTACGACATCGGCCTCACCCGGGCCGGCCTGCCGGCCACCGCCCGGCTGCTGGAGCACGCCCGATCGCTCGGGATGCTCGTCGTGCACACCCGGGAGGGGCACGACCCGCAGCTGTCCGACCTGCCGGCGAACAAGCGGTGGCGGTCGGCGCGCATCGGCGCCGAGATCGGGACGGCCGGCCCGGCCGGCCGGATCCTGGTCCGGGGTGAACCGGGCTGGGAGATCGTGCCCGAGGTCGCCCCGGTGGCCGGCGAGGTGATCATCGACAAGCCGGGCAAGGGCGCCTTCTACGCCACCAACCTCGACCTGGTGCTCCGCACCCGGGGCATCACCCACCTGATCCTCACCGGCATCACCACCGACGTCTGCGTGCACACCACAATGCGCGAGGCGAACGACCGGGGTTACGAGTGCCTGATCCTCTCCGACTGCACCGGCGCCACCGACAAGGCCAACCACGACGCCGCGCTGCACATGGTGACCATGCAGGGCGGCGTCTTCGGCTGCGTCACCACATCCGAGGACGTCATCGCCGCCACGGCGAAGTGAGGTGCGCCCATGTTGACCATCGCCGCACGACCCGGCCCGTACTCCTTCGACCTCCCGAGCACCGCGCTGCTCGTCATCGACATGCAACGCGACTTCCTGGAGCCCGGCGGCTTCGGTGCGAGCCTGGGCAACGACGTCAGCCAGTTACGCACGACGATCGCGCCGCTCGCGGCGCTGCTGGCCGACGCCCGCGCCGTCGGCCTGACCATCGTGCACACCCGCGAGGGGCACCTGCCCGACCTGTCCGACTGCCCGCCCGCCAAGCTCCACCGGGGCGCGCCGAGCAAGCGGATCGGTGACCCCGGCCCCAAGGGCCGGATCCTGATCCGCGGCGAGTACGGCCACGACATCGTCGACGAGCTGGTGCCGCTGACCGGCGAGCCGGTCATCGACAAGCCCGGCAAGGGCGCCTTCCACGCCACCGATCTGGACGCCCTGCTCGTCGAGCGGGGCATCCGCAGCCTCCTGGTCACCGGGGTCACCACCGAGGTGTGCGTGCACACCACAGTCCGGGAGGCCAACGACCGCGGGTACGAGTGCCTCGTGCTCGCCGACTGTGTCGGGTCCTACTTCCCCGAGTTCCAGCGGGTCGGGCTCGACATGATCGCCGCCCAGGGCGGGATCTTCGGCTGGGTCGCCGACTCGGCGCAGGTACGCGCCGCGCTGCCCACCACGTCCGCGTTGCAGCCCTCCTCCTGACCGGGAGCAGCCATGGTCCCCACGAAGCCCACAGTCGTCCCGCTCCCGTACTGGGTGCGCGGCGACACCAACGCGTTCTTCGGTTTCGGCGTCAACGTCCTGGTCAACGTGCTCACTCTGACCGGGCTCTGCATCGCCGTGGTGAACCTTCCCGAGGGGGAGGTGTTCGGCACCATCCTGCCGGCGCTCGGCATCGCCCTGGTCGCGGGCAACGTCTACTACACCTTCCTGGCCCGCCGCCTCGCCCGCCGGGAGAACCGCGCCGACGTGACGGCCCTGCCGTACGGGCCGAGCGTGCCGCACATGTTCATCGTCATCTTCGTCATCATGCTCCCGATCTACCTGCGTACCCAGGATCCGGTGCGGGCCTGGGAGGCCGGGCTGGCGTGGGCCTTCATCATCGGCGTGATCGTGCTGATCGGCGCGTTCGTCGGGCCCTACATCCGCCGGTACGCGCCCCGGGCCGCGCTGCTCGGCACCCTCGCCGGAATCTCGATCACCTTCATCTCGATGAACCCGGCCGGGCAGATGTGGCGCATGGCCTGGGTCGCTCTGCCGGTCTTCGCGTTGCTGCTGATCGGTCTGCTCACCGACGTGAAGCTGCCGTTCAACTTCCCGATCGGGCTCGCGGCGCTGCTGGTGGGCACCGCGATCGGCTGGGCCGGCGGTGCGATGTCGGTGCCCGACGTCACGGCGGCCGCGCGGGACATCGCGGTCGCCGTACCCTCGCTCAAGCTCGACCTGCTGGTCACCGGGCTGTCCGACATGGCGCCGTTGCTGGCGACGGCGATTCCGCTCGGCGTCTACAACTTCACCGAGGGCATGACCAACGTGGAGAGCGCGGCGACCGCCGGTGACAACTACAACCTGCGCAGTGTGCTGCTGGCCGACGGCGCGGGCGCGGTGATCGGTGCAGCGCTCGGGTCGCCGTTCCCGCCCGCCGTCTACGTCGGCCACCCGGGCTGGAAGGCGGCGGGTGGACGCAGCGGCTACTCGATGGCGACCGGCGTGGTGATCGCGGTGCTCTGCTTCCTCGGCATGTTCGGGCTGCTCGCGGCGATCTTCCCGACGGCGGCCATCGTGCCGATCCTGCTCTACATCGGTCTGCTGATCGGGGCGCAGGCGTTCCAGGCGACCCCACGGGCGCACGCCGCGGCCGTGGTCGCCGCGCTGATTCCCAACATCGCCGCCTGGGCGACCGGGCAGATCGACAACGCCTTGGCGGCGGCCGGCACCAGCGCCGCCGCGGTCGGCGACGACGCGCTCAACGGCGCCGGCGTGGTGTACGACGGGCTGCTGGTGCTCGGCCGGGGAGCCATCCTCGCCGGCCTGGTGCTCGGCGCGGTGGTGGTCTTCATCATCGACAAGCGGTTCGTCCGGGCGGCGATCTTCGCCGGCACCGGCGCGGTGCTCTCGTTCATCGGGCTGATCCACGGCGAACGGATCGAGTGGAACGCCAACGGACAGGTGGCGCTCGGCTACCTCTTCGTCGCGGCGATCTGCGTGATCGTCGCGCTCGGTCGGCCCACGCCGCGCGATCCCGACCCGGAGGAGGCCGAGCTGGACCGGCCGCCCAATCCGACCGCATCCACCAGCCCCGCCACCGATCGAGCGGAAGACGAGCAGAAGACGTCGGCCCTGAGCGGCTGAGCCGGCGGTCCCGGAGGGATGCCGACACCTTCCCACCGGGCCGGCCAGGTGCCGACGCCTTCGCAACGGGCCGGCCAGGTGCCGACCCGACGGATCGAGAGGACGTACCGCGTGGAGATCGATCGGACGGACGTGGTCACCGAGGTGGCGGCGGCCTTCGCCGGCTACGAGCGGGCGCTGGTCGACGGCGACGCCGAGGGGATCTGCGGGTACTTCTGGGACTCCGACCGGACCGTGCGGTTCGGCCTCGCCGACCACCAGTACGGGTTGGACGAGCAGCGCAAGTGGCGGACCGCGCAGCCACCGCTGCCGGCCGGCCGACGGCTTGTCGACCCGATGATCAGCACGTTCGGCGCGGACCTCGCGGTCGTGACGACCCGCTTCGGGTACGCCGGCGCCGCCGCCACCGGGCGGCAGACCCAGACCTGGGTACGCCTGCCCGTCGGCTGGCGGATCGTCACCGCCCACGTCTCCGAACCGGCCGCGGACCCCGGCTGAATGGACCCGACGGCTCGTCGGCTTCGAATGAGGGCTCGACGAAGCACCCCGCCCGGCATGGACGGGGTGCTTCGTCGGTTCATCCGACGTCGGTGCCGGGCACCGGTCGGGCCTCGTCGGCGCTCGACGCCGGGGCGGCCACCTCGATCCGGGGCGACCGGTCCGGCGGAAGATGGGCGCGGTCGGCGATCACGACCACGTCCACCTCTCCGTCGATCATCTTCTGCTCGACGGCCTCCCACGGGGCCCGCAAGATCCCGCTCAGTCGGTAGTCATGCCGGCGGAGGTGGGTCAGACACGTCGCGATGGCGTGCTCCGACGGCTCGATGTCGGCGGGTACCCAGATAATGGCTAGTTCCATGATCTCTCCTGATCAACGTCGTGGACGTGGGTGACAGATCAGGAGCTGCCGTGGCGGTGGGGGACCCCGCTCCACGGGCCGACTGGTGGCGTGGCTGTCGAAGGAAAGGACGGTACGCCCCCGGTGCAGCGGTGCGACGGGCGGCGGCCCGTTGGCCGCCGACGCCTTCTGGTCGAGCCCGCCGGCGCCGTTGTTGGCGCCGACGGGGGCGGACACGAATGCCGGCACCAGCGCCGGTTGCCCCGGGAAGGGCCCGGCGGGAGGGTGCGGTGCCGACAGCGGTCGAGCGGTCAGCGCCGCCAGCGTTCGAGCCGGCGCGCGGCCGTCGACGGTGCCGGGAAGGCTCGCCCGGGACACCATCGCCGTCACGTGGGTCAGCGGCGGTGGCGCGGTGGTGCGTGCGGCCGGCGAGGCCGAGGCAGACGGAACGCGCGCGGCCGGCGGCGGGGACGACTGTCGCGCCCGGGTTCGTCGGGTGGGCGTGGCGGTCGGCGGTTCGACCGACAGCGCAGCGGTGACGCTCGGCAGGGGCAGGGGCAGGGGGACGGCCGTCGGCACGGGCCGGGGGACGGCTGTCGGCACGGGCCGTGGGAGGGTCGTCGGCACGGGTCGGGGGAGGGCTGTCGGCAGGGGCAGGCCAACGTCCAGCGGTGTCTCGACCACGTCGGGCACCAGCGCCCCGACGATCCCCGGTGCGGTGGCGTCCTCCGCCGGCGCGCCGGCAGACGGTGACGGTGACGGGGCGGCGTGTGCGGGCTCGGCGCCCAGGGCCGCGGCGAGGGCCGCCGCGCCCAGTGCTGCCGCTCCGAACGCCGCTGCGCCGAGCGCCGCCGGCGGCGAACACCGCTTCGGCCGCCTCACGCCGTCCCATCCATGCACGGACTGTTGCCCCCGGGTAACTCGGGCTACACCTGTCGCGGGCCGATCCGCGGCCACCGCGCCGGTCCAGCTTCGCCGGGCCCGAGCGGCGCGCGGATTCCCGCCCGGCGGCCCCTGCGGTACGCGGGGCAGGTGACTTGGACTGTGAGCGATAACAAGGCCATCGCCCGGTGCGCCTACCACGTCGAGGCGGCACGGATCGTCGAACCGTTCCCGTACGGACGTCGACAGGTGGCAATGATCCACGCTCCGCGAACCGATTCGGCCGGGTCGCCATGTGGCCGGCTCGTTACGTCTTGACGAACAGCATGTTATCGCTCACTCTCGATGCAGAGGCTGGCGGCGTCAGTGGCTCACCGGGCGAGTCCCGCGGTCGCGCCTCGAAGCACGGCGTCCCCGGGCAGCGGACGTCGTCTCAGGACTCGCGTGGTTGCCGGCGAGCGCCGGCCAGGCTGCGTGCGCCGGTGCGCGGTGCCCAGGATGACCGTTCCGGATTCCTCGGCTCACGCCGGCGTCCGCCGTCGGGACCAGTTCGTCCTGAGTGAAGTGGCACATCACCACCACCGATGCAACCACTGAGAAGGAACGACATGAGACCCAAGAAAGCTCTGCTGGCGACGGCGACCCTCGCGGTCGCACTGACCGCGGGTATGACTGTGGCGCTCGCGCCGATGGCCAGCGCCGGAACGACGTTGAAGGCGTCGGCGGCCGAGAAGGGCCGCTACTTCGGCGCCGCCGTCGCGACGGGCAAGCTCTCCAACAGCCAGTACGTCGGCATCCTCAACAGCGAGTTCAACAGCGTCACCCCCGAGAACGAGATGAAGTGGGACGCCACCGAGCCGTCCCAGGGCCAATTCAGCTACACCGGTGGTGATCGTCTCGTCAGCCACGCGCAGGCCAACGGCATGAGCGTGCGGGGGCACGCGCTGTTGTGGCACGCCCAGCAGCCGGGTTGGGCGCAGGGCATGTCCGGCACCGCGCTGCGCAACGCCGCGATCAACCACGTCACGCAGGTCGCCACCCACTTCCGGGGCAAGATCTACGCCTGGGACGTGGTGAACGAGGCGTTCGCCGACGGCGGCAGCGGCGGTCGACGGGACTCGAACCTGCAGCGCACCGGCAACGACTGGATCGAGGCCGCGTTCCGCGCCGCCCGCGCCGCCGACCCGGGCGCGAAGCTCTGCTACAACGACTACAACACCGACGGCATCAACGCGAAGTCCACCGGCATCTACAACATGGTGCGCGACTTCAAGTCCCGCGGCGTGCCGATCGACTGCGTCGGCTTCCAGTCCCACCTGGGCACCACGTTGGCCAGTGACTACCAGGCCAACCTGCAGCGCTTCGCCGACCTCGGCGTCGACGTGCAGATCACCGAGCTCGACGTGATGACCGGCTCCAACCAGGCCAACATCTACGCCTCGGTGACCCGCGCCTGCCTGGCCGTCGCCCGCTGCGCCGGCATCACCACCTGGGGCGTCCGGGACAGCGACTCCTGGCGCGGGTCCGACAACGCGCTGCTGTTCGATGGATCGGGCAACAAGAAGCCGGCGTACACCTCCGTCCTCAACGCCCTCAACGGGGGCAGCACCTCACCCACCACGCCCCCGCCGAGCGCCGGGGTGGACACCACCGCCTGGTACGTGCTGGTCAACCGCAACAGCGGTAAGGCGCTCGACGTGTACGGACGGGCGACCACCGACGGCGCGCGGATCGATCAGTGGGCCCGCAACGACGGCGCGTGGCAGCAGTGGCAGTTCGTGGACTCCGGTGGCGGCTACTACCGACTGAAGTCCCGCAACTCCGGCAAGGTGCTGGACGTCTACAACTTCTCCACGGCCGACTCCGCGGCGATCGTGCAGTGGAGCGATGGCAACGGCACGAATCAGCAGTTCCGGCTGGCCGAGTCCTCCGGCGGCTACCTGCGCCTGATCAACCGCAACAGCGGCAAGGCCGTCGAGGTGCAGGGCGCGTCCACCGCCGACGGTGGAAACATCGTGCAGTATGCCGACTGGGGCGGCACCAACCAGCAGTGGCAACTGGTCCGTGTCGGGTAGCCACCTGACCCGCTGAACCGGCAGCGCGGTGGCGCGGACCACTTCGTCCGCGCCACCGTCGCCGCTGCCCGCGACGCCCTGCGGTACGCGACAGTTGAATCCCGTGCCTGCTCATCCACGCTTCGGACAGCGGATGGACAAGGCCAGCACTATTGGAGAGCATCTATTTCATGATTATCCGGTCCGCCACCCCGCCACCGACCACGGAGAACGCGCCGCCCGAGCCGATCTCCGACGACCGGCCACCTGCCGATTGGGGTCGATGGCGCTGGGCCCGTTCGGAATGGACCGTGGCGGTACTGGCGAGCCTGCTGCTGGCGGTGGTGCTGACCTGGCCGACGCTGCGGCATCCGGCGAGCACGATCCCCGGCGACCTGGGCGACCCGCTGTTGCAGGCGTGGCAGGTCGCCTGGTCGGGGCATGCTCTGCTCAGCAGCCCGGCCGACCTCTGGCACTCCAACACGTTCTACCCCGAGAAGTACACCTACGCCTACAGCGACACCCTGCTCGGCTACGCGCCGATGGGAATGCTCGGCTCCGGCTTCACGGCCGCCGTGATCCACTACAACGTGCTGTACGTGCTGCTGCACGCCTTGGCGTCGCTCGGGGCGTACGCCCTGGCGCGGCAGCTCGGCGCGAACCGGTGGGGCGGGGCCGTCGCCGCGATCGCGTGGGCGTACGCGCCCTGGCGGTTGGCGCACTCCGGGCACCTGAACATCCTGTCCAGCGCGGGAATCGCGCTGTCGCTGGCCATGCTGGCCCGTGGCCACGGCTGGTCGCTGCGCCACGGGTACCGGCCGGAGCTCCGCCGGCCCGGCTGGGCGTTGGCCGGGTGGCTGGTCGCCGCCTGGCAGGTCACCCTCGGCTTCGGCATCGGCCTGCCGCTGGTGTACTTCCTGCTGGCCGCGGTGCTGGTGGCGGCGGGTTGCTACGGCTGGTCCTGGTGGCGGCGGCGGGAGCGCCCGCCGTTCGGTCGGCGGCTGTTGCTCGCTGATCTGCTCGGTGGGGGTGCGTTCGGCGCGGTGACGCTGTTGCTGGGCATGGTCTACCTGCGCGTCGTCGATCTCAACCCGCAGGCCGAGCGGACGCTGGACTGGACGAAGATGTTCTCGCCTCCGCTGATCGGGTTCGTCACCGCGCCGGCGGATTCGTGGCTGTGGGGCGAGCGGCACGCCGCCGCACGCGAACAGCTGTCCTGGCCGCCGGAGATGGCGCTGCTGCCGGGGATGATGCTGATCGGGCTGGCCGCGGCCGGGCTGTTCCTCTCGGCGTATCCGCTGCGGCACCGCATCGCGCTGGGGCTCGGCGTGGTCGGCACGGTGCTGCTGGGCCTGGGCGCCACCCTCGGCGGTGACGGCGACCCGGGCTACCTGACGCTGTCCACGCTCCTGCCGGGCTGGGACGCGTTGCGTACCCCCGGGCGGATGATGCACTGGACGAGCCTGCTGCTGGCGGTGCTGGCCGCCGGTGCGGTGACGGCGCTTGCCGAATCGCTGCGCGAGTCCTCGCCCCGCCAGTGGACGCGGATCCTCACGCCGCTGGTCCTGCTGGTGCCGTTGACCATGGTCACCCTGGAGGGCGTCAACCGGACACCCCACCCGACCGTGCCACAGCCACCGGCCGCGATGCGGACGGTGCAGGACCCGATCCTGGTGCTGCCGGCCGGCAGCGTGG
This sequence comes from Micromonospora sp. NPDC047557, assembly GCF_043205095.1. Lineage (NCBI taxonomy): Bacteria > Bacillati > Actinomycetota > Actinomycetes > Micromonosporales > Micromonosporaceae > Micromonospora > Micromonospora sp. NPDC047557. Next base: position 199,966 of record NZ_JBIDDK010000005.1, read on the forward strand.
GCGATCTGACGTACATGCTGTGGACGACCGACGGATTCCCCCGGGTGACCAACGGTCTGGCCGGCTTCGAGCCGGTCAGCCAGGCGCAGACCCGGACCGCGGTGGCGTCGTTCCCCGATGCGGGCAGCGTGGCGTACCTGCGGGGGATAGGCGTGCGGTCGGTGGTGTTCGTGCCGAGCCGCGCCGCGGGGACGCCGTGGGAGGGCATCGAGGCCCGGCCCGTCGACGGGCTGGGTATCACCCGGGAGGATCTTGATGGCACGCTGGTCTACCACCTCTGACCGCGCGGGCGCCGGGCTGGCCGGCGTCGGCAGCGGATGCCCGGCTACGGGCGGGGCGAGGTGACGAGAGTGCGTTTGTCAGTCGTGGTGCCCTGCTTCAACGAGGAAGCGTCGGTGGAGCGGTTGCACGAGACCGTGTGCGCCGCCCTCGCCGAGCTGCCCGACGTGGACGTCGAGGTGGTGTACGTCGACGACGGCAGCGAGGACGGCACCCTCGCGGCGCTGCGTCGACTCGCCGCCGCGGACCCCGCCGTCTGCTACACGTCGCTGAGCCGCAACTTCGGCAAGGAGGCGGCGATGCTCGCCGGGTTGCAGCGGGCCACCGGCGACGCGGTCGTCATCATGGACGCCGACCTGCAGCATCCGCCGCGGCTGCTGCCCGAGATGGTGATGCTGTACCAGCAGGGCTTCGACCAGGTGATCGCCCGTCGGGACCGGCGCGGCGACCGGTTCGTGCGGATGGTCGCCTCGCGGTCCTTCTACCGCGTGATCAACTGGTGGATCGACGTGCGCCTGCAGGACGGGGCGGGTGACTTCCGTCTGCTGTCCCGACTGGCGGTGGACGCGATCCTGGCGATGCCGGAATACAACCGCTTCTCCAAGGGACTGTTCTCCTGGATCGGCTTCCGCACGGCGGTGGTGGCACACCCCAACGAGAGCCGGCAGTCGGGGCGGAGCAGGTGGACGTTCGGCAAGCTCTTCAACTACGCGTTCGACGGCCTGCTGTCGTTCAACAACCGGCCACTGCGCCTGGCGATCTACGGCGGCCTGTTCCTCACCCTCATCGCGCTGGTCTACATGGCCTGGGTGGTCGCGGACGCCGTCGAGAAGGGCATCGACGTTCCCGGCTACACCACCATCATCGTCAGCGTGATCGGCCTCGGCGGCATCCAGATGACGATCCTGGGCGTGATCGGGGAGTACATCGGCCGGATCTACTACGAGACCAAGCGCCGACCGCACTACCTGGTGCAGGAGACCGAGCACCTGCTCGCGGAGAACGGCGAGGCGCCACGGCGGCCCGTCTCGCCAGCGCCACGTTCGGCCGCGCGCGGCCAGCGGACGGTACCGGTCCGGGAGGACTCCCTCGGCCGGACTCCCGCACCCCACCGGCGGGAGGCCCACGACCGCGACACCGGCTGACCCGGGCATGCGGGTGTCGGGCGTCTGCCGGAGTGCGGTCGGTCAGCGGCCGCAGGACCGGCACGCGCCGCGGGTGCGCAGGTGGTAGTCGGTGGACGCGGCGAGGAGGCCCAGCCCCAGGAGGCAGTACGCCGACAGGGCCACCCAGAGGAACACGTCGGAGAACTCGCCGGCCGATCCCGATGCCACCTGCGTCAGCCCCATTCCGAAGTAGGCCACGATGCTCGCCCCGAGCCCGAAGCCGGGCACCAGCAACAAACGTCGGGGGATCGTGCGGCCGGCGAGCAGCGGCACCCATCCCGGCCAGACCTCACCCCAGTGCCGCACCAGTGCCAGCGGCAGCAGCGCCCCGGCAAGCACCAGACCGATCTCCAACCCGATCACCGAGGCGTCCTGCGTGAGACCGTCGAAGCCCACCACCGCCTGGGCCGCGAACCGGGCCACGAGGCCGGCCACCGCCACGTACGCGGCCCAGCGCGCCCACGGCGCGGGTGCCGATCGCCGGTGGCCGGGTCGGACCGTCCGGCAGCAGTCCGGGCAGTCGCCCCGGGTGCGCCGCTGGTAGCGGGCGGTGGCCAGGCCGAGCAGCACCGCTCCGGTGACGCATCCGAGTCGGCTCGCGAACGCCACCGGATCGAAGGACGGGCCACGGGCGAACAGCAGGAGGCTCACCAGCTCCGGCAGCAGGATCGCGGCGGCCGCGACCAGCGCCCCACCGAGGGCCCAGGCGAGTCCCGCGAGCATCGGCCGCCAGGTCGTCGCCCGGTCCAACGCCACCGCCGCCGCGCCTGCGGCCAGGCACAACACCACCGACCGCCAGCCGGTGAAGCCGAGCAGGTCGGTTCCGAACGGGCCGAACTCCGGCGCCTCTCCGAGCGTCCACGCCAGACGTACGCCGCCGTAGGCCACGGCCCAGGCGAGTACGGCGTAGGTCAGGCCGTTGCCGCTCCTGCGCGCGATCGCTCCCGGTCTCGTCATGCGTCCGATCCTCGCGGGGCTCCGACGGGAGCGGTCCCCTCCTGTCGGGGAAGGCACTCCCCGCAGGGAGGGAGCCGCGCTGACCGATCTTGATCCGGCGGCGGTTCCGCCGTACGCTCGAAGCATGGTTGAACATGTTCAAAAACTGGTGCCGGCCGAGGATCGACCGTGAAGATCGTCATTCCGGGTGGCACCGGCCAGGTCGGCGCGATCCTGGACCGGGCGTTGACCGCACAGGGTCACGACGTCGTGCTGTTGACCCGCTCGCCCAGGGGTGCGCGTCAGGTTCGCTGGGACGGCGCCACGCTCGGCGACTGGGCCCGGCAGATCAACGGCAGCGATGTGGTCATCAATCTGGCCGGGCGCAGCGTGAACTGTCGGTACACCCCGGAGAACCTCGACGCCATGATGCGCTCCCGGGTGGAATCCGCGCGGGTTGTCGGCGAGGCCATCGCCGCGGCCGACCGGCCGCCCAGGGTGTGGATGCAGATGAGCACCGCCACCATCTACGCGCACCGCTTCGACGCCGCCAACGACGAGCGCGACGGCGTGCTCGGTGGCGGCGAGCACGGTGTGCCCGGGTACTGGTCGTACAGCGTCAGGATCGCCCAGAACTGGGAGGCCGCGCAGGAGCGGGCGGTGACTCCGCACACGCGCAAGGTCGCGCTGCGCTCGGCGTTGGTGATGAGCCCCGACCGCGGTGGTGTGTTCGATGTGCTGAGCTGGCTCGCGCGGCTCGGGCTCGGCGGCTCGGTCGCCGGCGGTGGGCAGTACGTCTCGTGGATCCACGACCAGGATTTCGTCCGCGCGGTGTGTTTTCTGATCGACCGCGGCGACATCGCGGGGCCCGTGAATCTGGCCGCGCCCGGCGCGGTGCCACAGCGGGAATTCATGCGGGCGCTGCGGTCGGCCTGGCGGATGCCGGTCGGCCTGCCGGCCACCCGGTTGATGGCGGAGATCGGCGCGTTCGTGCTCCGGTCGGACACCGAACTGCTGTTGAAGAGCCGGCGCGTCGCCCCGGGCCGGCTCTCCGCCGCGGGCTTCACGTTCGACCATCCGGGGTGGCCCGATGCCGCCGTGGACCTGGCCCTGCGACGCCGGCACGCTGGCCCGGTGGGGCGTGGGGGAGCGCACGGTCGCTCGCACCCCCACGCCCGGTCGCCGCGCGACCGACTCCCGGGAGCGGTCAGAGAGTGAACACGACTGTCGAGATGCTGCGTGCGCCGACGTTGATGGTGGCCTGTCCTCCGTTCACGCTGGTCGGCTGGCTGGCCGCGTTGGCGTTCTGCGAGGTGAGGTAGTACTCGGCCCTGCTGACGTTCTGCGGCGCCTGGATCACGGCGTTGTTGACCGCGCTGTTCGACCGGTTGAGGATCACCAGCGTGATCTTGCCGTCGCCCTGGTAGGCGGTCACCTCCAGCGGCGAGGCCTTGGAGCTCTTGCTCAGAGCCACCCGCTGATAGCCCGGCCGGACGTACTTCGCGTACTGGGAGAACGCGTACCCGCGCTTGAGCGGAGCGCCCGCGGTGGTGCCGTAGGCAGCCTCGCCGTCGCCGATGAAGGAGTAGTAACGCTTGCCGTACCACCAGATGTAGGCGCTCCAGTTCGACTCCATCGACTTGTGCACCGTGCGCATGATGTCGTCGAGCGTCTCGTTCCAGACCGCCAGGTTGGCGGGGTTGCCCCAGATGTTGGAACCGCCGCCGTCCGCCTCGTGGTAGTTCCACTCGGTCATCCACACCGGCTTGTTGTACTGGGCGGCCAGGGAGTACGGCGCCAGCCGTCCCGCGGCCTCGGTGCCGTACAGGTGGCCGCCGATGTAGCCGATGTTGTTGCGGGCGGTCGCGTCGTTCAGGGTCGGGTCGGTGTAGCCGTAGTTCATGTTGACCGCCTCGGCGACCATCAGCTTGCTGTTCTGCACCTTCGTGCCCTGATCACGGACGAAGTTGCGCAGCTCGGTGCCGCTCCAGTCCATCGAGTCGTAGTCCGGGTGCCAGTCCGGCTCGTTCTGCACCGACGTGACGTCGATGGTCACGCCCTGGCCGCGCATGTACTGGACATAGCTGTTCAGGTGGTTCGCGTAGTCGTCGTAGTAGTCCGTCTTCAACTTGCCGCCGTTGGTTCGGCTGTTGTTGGTCTTCCACGCCGCTGGCGCCGTCCACGGTGAGGCGAGGATCTTCACACCGGACCCGTACGACTTCGCCGTCTTCAACGAGTTCACGTGGGTCGCCCATTCGCCGGAGACCGGCGAGAGCCCGGTGCGCACGATGGACAGACCGAGCTGGTTGGCACCCATCCCGACCAGCGTCTGGGTGTCGGTCGTCGACCAGGCGCTGCCCCAGATGGACTGGGCGGCCCCGAACCCGTCGATCGTCTGGTACCGGGTGGCGCTGTTCACCGTGATGTCCGCCGGCCCGTTGGGTGGCGGAGTGGTGGGTGGCGGCGTGGTCGGCGGCGGTGTCGTCGGGGGTGCCGAGGTCGGCGGCGGTGTGGTCGGCGTCGTGCCGCCGGTGCAGGTCACACCGTTCAACGCGAAGCTGGACGGATCGGGATTGCTGCCCGTCCACGAGCCGTTGAACCCGAACGATGCCGTGCCGTTGGTGGGGATGGCCCCGTTGTAGCTGACGTTCTTGGCGGTGACCGCGGCGCCGCTCTGGGTCAGAGTCGTGTTCCACGCCTGCGTGACGGTCTGGCCCGCGCTGTAGGACCAGGTCAGCGTCCAACTGCTGACCGCGTCGCCGAGGTTGGTGATGGTGACGTTCGCGCCGAAGCCGCCCTGCCACTGCGACGACACGGCATAGTTCACCGCACAGCCGGCGGCTGCGGCACCGGCCGGCGCCGCCAGGGCGACCGCCGTCGACGCCAGCAGGACGGCACCGGCCGAGACCAGGGCGGCCTTGGTCACTCTTCGTTTTCTCATGAGACTTCTCCTGAAGGGGTGGTGGCGGCCGACGCATCCGGTGGTGCGCTCTTCGGGCGAGCGCCGGGCGGTACGTCAGCAGTGCGTCAGGCGATGCTCGGGAGCGCTCCCAAGCGTGCGGCGGCGGGGTGTCGACATGTCGCCCGTCCAGTCCAGCCCCGCATGGCAACCCGCGACATCACCTGTCGGCCACCGACTCTCGCGCTACGCAGACAGGCGCGGAGAAGACACCGGGGGAACGCCGGTGCGGCGGCCGGGACGGCGGCACCGATCGGCCCTCGTGCCATCGGTCGCGGGTACGCGAGCGGCGGCAGGACTGATGGTGCGGCGAACGGGTCCAGCGGGACTGTGGCACCCTCCTCTGTCGGCCGGTTCCCTGAAGCGGGCCGGCCTCGCTGCTCATTCGCGGGCTCGCGGGTGAGTGCCGCACGGCGAGCGTACGAAACAGTTTCTCGTTGCCAGGAATTTATTTCGTCAAGTGGTGCCTGTCAATGCGTCACGCGTGCCTCTCGTCCGGCGCGACGGTCCGGGCCTGCTTCCCATGGCCCGGGGGTGCGGGAACGGCCGAGAGCCTGCTCGTCCGGGCCGAACCGGCTGCATCGGAGTGCTCGGGCGGGCCGGCGCTCCCCTGCGTGACCAGCGTCTGCAAAAAACCTGCAAACGCCAACCCTTGCCCAGAGGGAAACCGCTTTCCTACGATTGCGTTACATCGATGTTTCATTGCCGAACTGGGCGGGCGCGTATCGGGATGCGCCTTCGGCGACGTGCCGCTTGGCCAGCGGTTTCGCCGCGCATGCCAGGGCGATGAGGTTCTCGGCGATGAGCCACCAATTCATTGCCGTCAATGCACAGTGATCGACTTGAATCGCGTACCCGCCGAGGGTCGGCGCGTCGATCGCCGCTGCCATCGGCACATTCAGACGATGACGAAGGAGACGCGACATGAGAAGACCAGTCGCACTGCGACTTCAGGCAGCGCTGGCCACGGCCGCTGTCGGGATCGCGGTGGGCATGACACTCTCCACGCCACAGGCGTCGGCGGCGGCCGGCACCGCCACCGGCTACGCCACCCAGAACGGCGGGACCACCGGCGGCGCGGGCGGGCAGACGGTGCGGGCCAGCACGGGCACCGCGATCCACGCGGCGCTGTGCGGGCGTGCCAGCAGCAGCACCCCGATCACCATCGAGGTGACGGGGACGATCAACCACGGCAACACCAGCAAGGTGTCGGGGTCGAGCTGCAACACCGCCGACGGCGTGATCGAGCTCAAGCAGATCAGCAACGTCACCATCATCGGGGCCGGCAGCGGTGCCATCTTCGACCAGTTGGGCATCCACATCCGTGACTCCAGCAACATCATCATCCAGAACGTGACGGTCCGGAACGTCAAGAAGTCGGGTTCGCCCACCTCCAACGGTGGAGACGCCATCGGCATGGAGAGCACGGTCCGCAACGTCTGGGTCGATCACGTCACCCTGGAGGCGTCCGGCGGGGAGTCGGAGGGCTACGACGGCCTGTTCGACATGAAGGACAACACCCAGTACGTGACCCTGTCGTACAGCATCCTGCGCAACTCCGGTCGTGGCGGCCTCATCGGCTCCAGCGAGAGCGACCTCTCGAACGGCTTCATCACGTTCCACCACAACCTCTACGAGAACATCGACTCCCGTACCCCGTTGCTGCGCGGCGGCATCGCGCACATCTACAACAACCACTACGTGAGCCTGCACGAGTCCGGCATCAACTCCCGGGCCGGCGCACGGGCCAAGGTGGAGAACAACTACTTCCGGAACTCGAAGGACGTCCTGGGCACCTTCTACACCAACGAGCGCGGCTACTGGCAGGTCAGCGGCAACACCTTCGACAACGTCACCTGGTCCAGCGCGGGCAGTGAGAACTACCCCGCCGGCCCCAACCCGACGTCCACCACCACCGTCAGCATCCCGTACGCGTACCGCCTGGACGGCGCGAGCTGCGTACCGGACGTCGTGCGTCAGACGGCCGGCGCCAACACGGGTCTGCGGGTCTCCGACGGGAGCTGCTCGCCGCAGACGCCGCCGCCGACCACGGCTGCGCCGACCACCGCGCCGCCCACCACCGCGCCGCCGCCGAGCGGGATCAACCTCAGTCTGGGGGCCGGGGCCGACGGTTCCAGCAAGGCCAGCGGAACCAGTTACGGCAACGTGCGCGACGGTGACCTCAGCACCTACTGGTCGCCGGCCGGTTCGACCGGCTCCATCTCGATCAAGTGGGGATCCGCCACCCGGGTGTCCCGAGTGGTCATTCGGGAACCCTCCGGGACCCAGGGATCCATCGGCTCCTGGCAGCTCGTCAACCACGACACGGGCGCCGTCCTGGCCTCCGGCAGTGGCGCGGGCGCGATCACCTTCTCCGCGACGGCACTGAGCAAGATCACCTTTACGATCACCAGCTCGGGCGGTACGCCGCGGGTCGGCGAGTTCGAGACGTACGCCAGCTAGCCAGTGGATGGGCGGGGGTGGCGGCCGTGCCGCTCCCGCCACCGCAGTGGTCCACGAAGGACGCGGGCGGGACCACATCGGCACTCGGCAATCACGCTCGGTGGCTGCCGTATGACTGCTAGCATGCGGCAATGTCCGCAGCTCAACAAGGGATTCAGTCAGGCGACAGTGGTCCCGCGGTGACCGATGCGGGCCGGCTGGCGGCGTTCAGCGACGCGGTGTTCGCCATCGTCATCACCCTGCTGGTGTTGGATCTGCGGGTACCGGATTTCCACGAGGGTGGGCTGGCCGACGGGCTCCTCCGAGAGGGTCCGTCCTATCTGGCCTTCGTGGTGTCGTTCATCTATGTCGGTGTTCTCTGGCTGAACCATCACGCCGTGCTCCAGTTGGTCCGGGGCACCACCGCCGCCTTCAGCTCGATCAACCTCGGCATCCTCTTCGGAGTGGTGATCATTCCATTTCCGACAGCCGTCCTGGCGTCGGCGCTGGCCGACGGCAACACCGACGATCTGCGGGTGGCGGTCGTCCTGTACGCGTTCGCCGCGTCACTGATGTCGGCGCCCTGGTGGGTGCTCTTCGCCTATGTGCGCCGCCACCCGGCGCTGCGTGCCGACACCGTCGACCAGGAGCAGGTCCGGGTGCAGGAGATTCGCCCGATCGTCGGCCTGGTTCTCTACGGCCTCACCGGGGTGCTCGGCTGGTTGGTGACCCCACTGCTCGGCCTGCTCGGTGTGGTCGTGATGATCATCTTCCACGGCGCCACCAGCCAGGGCCTCCGCCACGGGCCGCGGCGGCGGACACGCGGCGCCCGCCGGAGCTGATCCACCCGCGTCCCACCGAACCTCGATTCGCGCAGGTCACACCGCTGCGGCTATCTTTCGGCCTTCGGTGGAGATCGTCTGGGGGAGGGCCATGAACACCATCGCCGATCGGATGGCCGCGGCGTACGACGATGCCATCGAGGATCTGTGTGGGGCGACTCCGAAGGGTTGGTACGCGAAGCGCGGCACCGCCCGCGCGGCGGTGACCCACGCGGGTGCGGCGACGTTGAACGTCGCCTACGACCTGTCGCCGGAGCCGGACCTGAAGTCGCTGGACGAGCTGGCGACAGACGTGGCCGGGCAGGTCGAGACCTGGTCGATCATGGTCCGGGGCGACGCCGACGGCTCGGTGGCTGATCTCGCCGGCCGACAGGGGCTCCGGGAGCGCAGCGAGCTGCCGCTGCTGGCCTGCACGGCGGGCGAGCTGCTCTTCCGGGCCGACGAGGCGCAGCGCGAGCGCGTGCGTCGGGTCGGCGCGGTGGACAGCGATCGGTACACGGATGTCCTCACCAGGGGGTTCGAGGCCCCGGACGGTCTGTTCGGGTCGCTGATGGGCGGCGCCGTGCTCGACGCCGAGCGGATCGACGGCTACCTGTACGAGGAGGCCGGCGAAACCCTCGGCACGGGTCTCGGGATACGGACCCGGGGTATGGTCGGCATCTTCAACATCGCTGTCGTCCCGGGCGCGCGCGGTCGTGGCCTGGGTCGCGCGATCACCGAGAAGGTGCTGCGCGAGGGTGTCGCGGCCGGCGCGGACGCGGCGTACCTGCAGACCAGCGCGCTCGGCCGGCCACTGTACGAGTCGATGGGCTTCCGCTTCCAGGAGAACTGGATCGCCTTTCATGCCTGAGACCCGAGGGAACATCCACCGTGAGCTTCAGTGACGACGTCCGCTCGGCCTTTCGGCGTGGGGAGACCGACGCGGTGGTACGGATGAGTACGGCCGAGATCGAGCGGGCCCGGGCCGTCGGCGACGCGGCGGGCGAGGTGGAGGCCCGGTACAGCCTCGCGCGGGTGGCGATTCGTGGCGGCGAAATGACGCTCGGGGAGGCGCGAGCGCGCGAGGCGCTCGACGTCGCGGTGCGCTCCGGCGATCGCGCGTTGGAGGAGCGGCCGAGACACGTGCTGGCCGCCGTGGCGCGGATGGCCGGTGACCTGACCCGGGCGCGGGATCTGTACCGGGAGAGCATCGCGCTGAACGAGGCGCTGGGTCGGCCGGAGACCGTCAACTCCGAGACGCACAACCTGGCCTTCTGCGAGCTGGGCCTCGGCAATCTCGCCGAGGCGAGGAGACTGTTCACCCTCAGCCGTACCCGGGTGTTCCGGCACGGCTGGAACGAGTTCGTGCCGTACGTCTGCGTGGCGGGCGCGGCGCTCGCGTCCGCCGAGGGCGACCACCCGCGAGCGGCGCTCATGGTCGGTCTCGCGGACGCGGCGTTCGCGGCGCTCGGCCAGGTGCCGGACCCGGACGACGCGGCCGACCTCGCCGCCGTGCGGGACGCCGCGATCGAGGCGCTCGGCCCCGCCGGTTACGCCGCCGCGCAGGAGCGGGGCCGGCACCTCGATCCCCGTACGGCGTTCGACGACGACCTCTGAGAGGTGCCGGCGGTCAGGCCGGCGGCTCGGGGGCCGAGCGGGCACCGTGATCGTCACCCGCGCGGGCCCGCGCGGCGGTGACCGCCTGGCCGCGCTCCGACCCGGGAAAGCGGTCGAGCATCGCGCGTACCTCGTCGGCGCTCACGTTGGCGCCGAACAACTCGCTGCCCGGCTCGAGTCGAACCCCCTCGGCGAGGGGACCGGCGACGACCGGGTCGAAGCCGAGATCGTCCACAAGGGACGCGACCGTGGCGAGGTCGGCCTCGTCATCACCGGCGATCGCGATGGCCTTGCGGCCGGCCGCGCCCGTCGGCCGCGCCTCGTCCTCGAGATCGTGATAGCCCATGTGGTTGAACGCCTTGACGACCCGCGCGTCGGCCAGAAACGCCTGGACGATCTCACTGGACGAGGTGCGCGGGTCGGTCAGGTCGTCGCGGATGCCATCCACCTCCCACCAGTAGTTCATCGCGTCGACGACGAGCTTGCCGCGCAGCGCCTCGGCGGGGAGCGCACGGTACTTGCCCAGGGGGAGGGCGAGGATGACGATGTGGGCGTCGGCCACGGCCTCGACCGCGGTGGTCGCCACCGCCCCGGGAGTGAGCACCTCGACGGTCAGGGCGATCTTCGCCGGGTCACCGGAGCCGGCGACGAGCACCCGGTAGCCGGCGGCGAGCGCAAGCCGGGCGAGGACCGTGCCCACCTTGCCGGCGCCGAGGACGGCGAGGGTCCGGGGTCGGTCAGGGCCGCTGTCGTTCATGTCTTCCCTTCCGAAGGGTCGGCCGGCGGGTCAGCTGGCCAGGATGTCGCGGACCATGGGGATCACCCGGGAGCCGTACAGCTCCACGGCGCGCATCCGGGCGCTCACGGGCTGCGCTCCGGCGGTGTAGATGAGGTCGAACCGGCCGACGCCCAGGCTGCGGATGGCACCAGCCATCCGGCGGGCCACCGTCTCGGGCGAGCCGATGTAGAGCGAGCCGTGCTCGACCTCGGAGTCGAACTCCGTACGGCGGATCGGTGGCCAGCCCCGCAGCGCGCCGATCCGGTCCCGCATGACCCGGTAGTGCGGCCAGAACAGCTCCTTGGCCTCCTCGTCGGTGTCGGCGATGAAGCCGGGCGAGTGCATCCCGACCGGGTGCGCGGTGGTGCCGAGCTGGTCGGCCGCCCGGCGGTAGAGGTCGATGTAGGGCGCGAAACGCTCGGGAGCGCCGCCGATGATGGCGAGCATGAGCGGCAGGCCGTACCGGGCGGTCCGCACCACCGACTGGGGTGAGCCGCCCACGCCCACCCACGTGGTGAGGTGCCCCGACTCGGTCTTGGGGAAGACGTCGGCGTCCTTCAGTGGGGCACGCGTGGTGCCGCTCCAGGTGACCGGCTGCTCGTCGAGCAGCTTCGCGAACAGCTCGATCCGCTCCTCGAACAGCACGTCGTAGTCGGCCAGGTCGTAGCCGAACAGGGGGAAGGACTCGGTGAACGAGCCCCGACCGAGGATGACCTCGGCCCGGCCGTGCGACAGCGCGTCGACAGTGGCGAAACGCTGGAACACCCGGACCGGGTCGTCCGAACTCAGCACCGTCACGCCGGAGGAGAGCCGAATCCGCGAGGTGCGGGTGGCGATTCCCGCCAGCACCGTCTCCGGCGTCGACACCGAGTACTCCGGACGGTGGTGCTCGCCGAGGGCGATCACGTCGACGCCGAGGTCGTCGGCCAGCACCGCCTCGTCGACGACCTGCCGGATCGCGGCGGCGTGCGACACGGGCTTGCCGAAGTCGTCCTCCGGTACGTCACCGAAGGTGTCGAGGCCGAACACGAGATCAGACATTGGTGGGCTCCTTCGCCAACAGCTCCCGGACCCGCGGCGCGACCTCACTGCCCAGCAGCTCGATGGTGCGCGCCCGTGCCTCGCGAGGCAGGTGCATGATGTCGTACTTCAGGTCGAACCGACTCAGCCGCAGGTCGCGGGCCATCGTGGCGATCTTGCGGGCGATCGTCTCCGGTGAGCCGACGAACAGCGCCCCGTGGTCGATCTCGGCCTCGTAGCGGGCGCGGTCCGGTTTGTAGAAGCCGCGCTCCTCGGCGAGCCGCGCCACGGTCGGCTGCCAGTAGCGCCACCAGGTCTCCACCGCCTCCTCGTCGGTGTCCGCGACAAGACCGAGCGAGTGCTGCCCGACCGGTCGCGCCGGCTGCCCGAACTGTTCCAGCGCCTGGTGGTAGAGGTCGACGTGGCCGGCGAACCGCTGGGGACGCCCTCCGATGATCGCGAGCATGAGGGGAAGCCCGTAACGGGCGGCGCGGACCACCGAGTTGGGGCTTCCTCCGACGCCGATCCAGGTCGGGATCCCGCCCGGTCGCATCCGTGGATGCAGCCGCTGGGCGACCAGGGGACTGCGTACCGTTCCGGACCAGGTGACCGTCTCGTCGCGCTGAAGCCGTACGAAGAGGTCCAGCTTCTCTTCGAACAACCGCTCGTAGTCCGCCAGGTCGTAGCCGAACAGCGGGAACGACTCGGTCGCCGACGCCCGCCCGAGGACCAGTTGGGCGCGCCCGTCGCTCACCGCGTCGAGGGTGGCGAACTCGTGGTAGAGCCGTACCGGATCGTTCGTGCTGAGCACCGTGACCGAGGTGCCGAGGCGGATCCGCTCGGTCGCCGTCGCGATCGCCGCGAGCAGGACGGGTGTGGCCGAGTCGTTGTGGCCCTCCCGGTAGTGCTCACCGAGGCTGAACACGTCGAGCCCTACCGACTCCGCGAGGCGGGCCTCGTCCACGAGCAGTCGTACGGTCTCGGCGTCGCTCAGGGTCCGGTCGCCGTCGGTGGCCACCTCTCCGAACGAGTTGAGCCCCAGTTCGAAGCCTTGCGCCGTCATGTCTCCTCCTCGGCGATCCTCGCCGCCGACCGTGGGGAAGTGACCTCCCCGGTTGACGTGTCAATGATGCTAACCTGCTGATTGACGCGTCAATTCCCGGGGAGGGACACATGGCGAGCGCCACACCCGAGCGGCGGAGGGGCCGCCAGCTGCCGACCGCGGAGGAGCTGCGGATCTGGCGGGACTTCGTCGAGACGACCGAGTTGCTGAGCTCCCGGGTCGCGTCCCGCCTCCAGGTGGACTCTTCCCTCTCGTCGGGCGACTACGCCGTCCTGCTCGCCCTCACCGAGGCGCCGGACAAGCGGATGCGCTCCTCCGCCCTGGCCGCACACATCGGGTGGGAACGGAGCCGGCTCTCGCACCACCTGGGGCGGATGGAACGGCGCGGGCTCATTCGACGCGAGGAGTGCGCGACCGTCCCCCGGGGTGCGGAGGTGCACCTCACGCCGAGCGGGGCGGAGGCGTTCGCGGGGGCCACCTTCCCGCACCTGCGCGCCATCCGCGAGCTGTTCGTCGACGCTCTCACACCGGACCAGCTCCGCGCGGCCGGCGACATCGCGGGGGCGCTGCGCGAGCACCTCGGGCCGCGGCCCGAGGAGCACGAGGAGTAGGCCGGGCCGCATGCCGCGCGGCACACCGGGTACGCCGCTGCGGCCCCACATGCTTGCCGCACAGCCCGAGGAGCGCCGACATGTCCATCGCGGGGCGGGTACGACTGTCACCGACCGTCTCCCTGGTGCTGCTCGCGTCGATCCTCGTGTCGTTCCTGGCCGCGTCGGCGGCGCCGACCCCGCTCTACGGGATCTACCAGGAGCGCTGGCACTTCTCGCCGGTCACGACCACGCTGGTGTTCGCGGTCTACGCGCTCGCGGTGCTGGCGTCGCTACTCACCTTCGGTAAGTTGTCCGATCATGTCGGCCGGCGCCCGGTCCTGGCCGTCGCGATCGCCGTGCAGATCCTCTCGCTCGTGGTCTTCGTCCTCGCCAATGGCGTACCCACATTGCTGACCGCTCGCCTCGTGCAAGGGCTGGCGACCGGTGCCGCCACGGGCGCCATCGGCGCCGCCATGCTCGACATCGACCGTGCCCGAGGCACGCTGGCGAACTCGATCGCCCCCGGTCTGGGCACCGGCAGCGGTGCGCTGCTCTCGGCGCTGCTCATCCGCTATCTGCCCGCGCCCACGAGGCTGGTGTTCGTCGTCCTCATCGTGATCCTGCTGGTGCAGGCCGTCGGGGTCGCCCTGATGCCGGAGACGGTCACGCCGATGGCGGGCGCCCGACAGAGCCTGCGGCCGGAGGTCAGGCTGCCCCGCTCCGTACGCGGGCCGGTGCTGGTCGTCGTTCCGGTGCTGTTCGCGGTCTGGGCGCTGGCCGGCTTCTTCGGGGCGCTCGGCCCGGCGCTCGTCCGCAGCCTGATGGACACGTCGATCGTGGTCGCCGGTCTGGTTCTCTTCGTCTTCGCCCTCTTCGGGTCGGTCGCCGTTCTGGTGCTGCGCAACACCGCGGCGCGGACCGTGATCCTGACCGGGATCGTCGCCCTCATCCTGGGCATGGTCGTCACGGTGCTCTCGGTCATGGCCGAGTCCGTTCCCGGGTTCTTCGTCGGCCTCGCGCTGGGCGGCGTCGGCTTCGGCGGCGGGTTCCAGGGCAGTCTCAAGACGATCATGCCGCTGGTCGAGGCGCACGAACGCGCCAGCGTGCTGTCGCTGCTCTACGTCGTCTGCTACGTCGGCTTCGGCCTTCCCACAGTGATCGCCGGCTTCCTCGTCGTCTACGCGGGCGGTCTGCCGCAGACCGCCGACGAGTACTCGGTAGCCGTCATTCTGCTCGCCCTCGTCGCCCTGCTCGGGGTGCGCAGAGCGACGAGGGCGGCACCCGGCTGATGCCGGGAACGCCGCACCCGCCGCCGGCGCAGGACGTAGCGTGGTGATCGCCGACGGCGGTGCCCGCACGCAATCCAGGAGGCCGTGATGAGCCCGAAGGCTGGCCAGGGCGACGCGAGCGCCGCGTCGAACCTCGCAGGCCTCGACGTCAAGGTCGAGGTGGTCGTCATCCCGGTGTCGGACGTCGACCGCGCGAAGCGGTTCTACCAGGGCCTCGGGTGGCGACTCGACCAGACGCCGCCCGGCATCGTCCAGTTCACGCCGCACGGCTCCGCGTGCTCGGTGCAGTTCGGTGCGCAGCTCACGTCGGGGACGCCGGGTTCGGCAACGGCGTACCTGGTCGTGTCGGACATCGAGGCGGCCCGCGACGCGCTGGCCGTGGCCGGTGTCGAGGTGAGCGGCATCTTCCACGTCACGCCGGACGGCCCGGCCGACGGCCCGGACCCCGAGCGGCGCAGCTACGTCTCGCGCGCCACGTTCCGCGACCCGGACGGCAACACCTGGCTGATGCAGGAGATCACCACCCGGCTGCCGGGGCGCGTCGAGGGCGACCTGACGTCGTACGGGTCCGCAAGCGAGCTGGCGAGCGCGCTGCGGCGCGCGGCCGCCGCCCACGGCGAGCACGAGAAGCGCACCGGCGAGCGGGACGAGAACTGGCCCGACTGGTACGCGACGTACATGGTGAGCGAGCAGTCGGGGGCCACGCCGCCCGAGTGAGTCGCGCCGGTCCCACCCCACCGCCCGCCGAGGCCGGCGCGGCGGTGCGGCTGCGTGCCCGCCTTCCGTGGTGCCCGACAGAAATCGTCAGATGTATTGGCGAGGCGTGTGGATGGTGTGGGCCTCCACCGTGGCCGCCGGTCCCCGCGATCGTCCCGGGCGAGCCCGAACTCTCCCGATAAGTGTCGGCTCGCCGCCCGCGATCCTTCCAGCTATCGACCGTTGCCTATTGCGTGACACCGGAGTAATCTTCCCGAAACACATCGGACGTTTGGTCGTCCGAGGGTCTGCCAACGGCCTGCGCAGCGAGGCCGGTGTCACCGCGCGGATCCACTATCGGGGGTCGTCGTTGTCGCGCTTGGGTGGCCGCATCGGTCACCGTTTGGAGGATCGATGTCAGACCTGACCCGGCGGCAGGCCCTCAAGATCGGCGCGGCCGGCGCGGGTGGCGCCCTGCTGCCGCTGCCCTGGACGGCGACCGCCCAAGCCGACTCCGTCGCGCCGCCGCAGGTGCTGGCGGCCAACGACCTCGCCCTCTGGTACGACGAGGGCGCCGGCACGGACTGGCTGCGGGCCCTGCCGATCGGCAACGGCCGGCTCGGCGCGATGGTGTTCGGCAACGTCGACACCGAGCGACTCCAGCTCAACGAGGACACCGTCTGGGCCGGCGGGCCGCACGACCCCAGCAACACCAAGGGCGCCGCGGCGCTGCCGGAGATCCGGCGACTGGTCAACGCGAACCAGTGGACCCAGGCCCAGGACCTCATCAACCAGACCATGATGGGCAACCCCGGCGGGCAGTTGGCGTACCAGACCGTCGGCAACCTCCGGCTCGCCTTCGGATCCGCCAGCGGGGCGTCCCAGCACAACCGCACGCTCGACCTGACCACCGCCACCGCCACGACGTCGTACGTCCTGGGTGGTATCCGCTACCAGCGTGAGGTCTTCGCCAGCGCGCCGGACCAGGTCATCGCGATGCGACTGACCGCCGACCGCAGCAATTCGATCAGCTTCACCGCCACCTTCGACAGCCCGCAGCGCACGACGGTGTCCAGCCCGGACGGCACGACGATCGGCCTCGACGGCGTCTCCGGCAGCCAGGAGGGCGTCACCGGGCAGGTCCGTTTCCTCGCCCTGGCCAACGCCACCGTCACCGGGGGCACCGTGTCCAGCTCCGGCGGCACCCTGCGGGTCACCAACGCGACAAGCGTGACAGTGCTCATCTCGATCGGCTCCAGCTACGTCAACTACCGCAACGTCGGTGGTGACTACGGGGGCATCGCGCGACAGCGCCTCAGCGCGGCGCGCGCCTACAGCTACGACCAGCTGCGCAGCCGGCACGTCGCCGACTACCAGGCGCTGTTCGGGCGGGTCACCATCGACCTGGGCCGCACCTCCGCCGCCGACCAGACGACCGACGTCCGCATCGCCCAGCACAACAGCGTCAACGACCCGCAGTTCTCCGCGCTGCTGTTCCAGTTCGGCAGGTACCTGCTGATCTCGTCGTCGCGGCCCGGCACCCAGCCGGCGAACCTCCAGGGCATCTGGAACGACTCGCTGACCCCCTCGTGGGACTCGAAGTACACGATCAACGCCAACCTGCCGATGAACTACTGGCCGGCCAACACGACCAACCTGGCCGAGTGCCACAACCCGGTGTTCGACATGGTCCGCGACCTGTCGGTGGCCGGCGCCCGTACCGCCCAGGTCCAGTACGGCGCGGGCGGCTGGGTCACCCACCACAACACCGACGCGTGGCGGGCCACCGCCGTCGTGGACGGCGCGTTCTGGGGCATGTGGCAGACCGGCGGTGCCTGGCTGTCCACACTGATCTGGGACCACTACCTGTTCAACGGCGACGTCGAGTTCCTGCGGGCGAACTACCCGGCCATGAAGGGCGCCGCGCAGTTCTTCCTCGACACGCTGGTGACCGAGCCGACCCTCGGCTATCTGGTGACCAACCCGTCGAACTCGCCGGAGCTCAGCCACCACGCGAACGCCAGCGTCTGCGCCGGCCCCACGATGGACAACCAGATCCTGCGCGACCTGTTCGATGGGGTCGCCCGGGCCAGCGAGATCCTCAACGTGGACAGCACCTTCCGGGCCCAGGTCCGCGCCACCCGGGACCGGCTCGCGCCGATGAAGATCGGCTCGCGGGGCAACATCATGGAGTGGCTCTACGACTGGGTGGAGACCGAGCCCAACCACCGCCACATCTCGCACCTCTACGGGCTGGCCCCCAGCAACCAGATCACCAAGCGCGGCACCCCGCAGTTGTTCGAGGCCGCCCGCAAGACGCTGGCGCTGCGCGGCGACGACGGCACCGGCTGGTCGCTGGCCTGGAAAATCAACTTCTGGGCGCGGATGGAGGAGGGCAAGCGGGCCCACGACCTGATCCGCTACCTCGCCACCACCGCCCGGCTCGCGCCCAACATGTTCGACCTGCACCCGCCCTTCCAGATCGACGGCAACTTCGGTGCCACGGCCGGCATCGCCGAGATGCTGCTCCAGAGCCACATCGGTGAGCTGCACATCCTGCCCGCGCTGCCGCCGGCCTGGCCCAGCGGACGGGTGACCGGCCTGCGGGGCCGCGGTGGGCACACGGTCAGCATCACGTGGGCGAGCGGCGCGGCCACCGAGGTGCTGGTGCGACCGGACCGTGCCGGCACCGTCCGCCTGCGGTCGCGGTTCCTGACCGGCACCGTCAGCGTTGTCGACACCGCCGACGGGACGTCGCCCCGGGTCACCCGCGTCGAATCCGACCTGATCGAGGTCACCGTGCAGGCGGGACGCACCTACCGGGTCAGCAGCACGGGTGTCGCCACGCCGACGCTGGAGCAGAGCTTCACCAACGCCGGCATCAGCAACGACAGCAACACCAACGTCGCAAACTTCGACGGCAACGGCGCCAGTCTCTCCGCGCAGGCCCTGGCGCAGGCCGGTGCCAGCCCGGGCAGCACGGTGAGCCGCAACGGAGTGAACTTCCGCTGGCCCAACGTCAGCCCCGGCACGGCCGACAACGCCATCGCCTCAGGCCAGACCATCGGCGTCAGCGGCACCGGCAGCACGCTCGGCTTCCTGGTGACCGGCACGTACGGCGCCGTGTCGGGAACGGGCACCGTGGTGTACGCCGACGGCACCCGCCAGACGTTCACGTTGAGCACCCCCGACTGGTACGGCGGGCCGCAGTCCGGGGCGACCGCCGCCATCGTGTCCGCCTACCAGAACCGGCCCAACAACGCCCGCCAGGCCACGGCGGCCTGCATCTACTACGTGGGCGTCGCGTTGCAGAGCAAGGCGGTGACCCAGGTCGTGTTGCCGAACATCAGCGCACGGGCCGCGGCGAACGTGCCCACCATGCACGTCTTCGCCATCGCGATCGGGTCCTGACCGTCCGCCTCGCCACCTCCCCGGCGCCGGGGAGGTGGCGAGGTCGCGCGGCCCGGCCGCGCGGGCGGGCAGCGCGGTCACCGGCGACGCGGCGTGATCAGTCCCGACTCGTACGCCCATACGACCAGCTGGGCCCGGTCGCGGCAGTGCAGCTTGGTCATCGCCCGGTTCACGTGTGTCTTGGCGGTCAACGGACTGATCACCATCCGCACGGCGATCTCGTCGTTGGTCATTCCGCGGGCGACGAGCTCGACGATCTCCTGTTCGCGGGCGGTCAGCACGTCCCGGCCGGCCGCCGGCACGGCAGGTGGCGGGCCGGCCACGAACTCGCTGATCAGCGTACGGGTGACGGCCGGCGCGAGCAGCGCGTCGCCGCGCGCCACGACGGCGACGGCCTGCAGCAGGTCGGCGGGGTCGGCGTCCTTGAGCAGGAAACCGCTGGCGCCCGCTCGCAGGGCGGCGAAGACGTAGGAGTCGAGCCCGTAGTTGGTGAGGATGAGAATCCGGATCGCGGCAAGGTCGGGATCCGCGGCAATGCGCCGGGTCGCCTCGATGCCGTCGAGCCCCGGCATCTGCACGTCCATCAGTACGACGTCCGGGCGCAGGCGCCGCGCGAGGTGCACGGCCGACGTGCCGTCGGTGGCCTCGCCGACGACCTCCAGGTCGTCCTCGGCCTCCAACAGCGCCCGAAATCCGGCTCGCATCAGCGCCTGGTCGTCGACGAGCAGGACCCGGATCATGCCGGCTCTCCGCGCCGTCGCCCGGTCATGCCGGCTCGTCGAGGGGGAACGTGGCCCGCACGGTGAACCCGTGGTCGTCGCGAGCGGCGGCTTGCAGGGTGCCGCCCAGTCCGGTGACCCGTTCCCGCATACCGCGCAGTCCCACCCCAGGTGTCGGGGGCCGCGCCGGCGACGCCTGCCCGTCGTCGGTGACCGCGACAGTCAGCCCGGCCGGGGCGTACTCGAGGTGAATGTGCGCGGTCGCGGGGCCGGCATGGCGGGCCACATTGGTCAGGGCCTCCTGGACGACCCGGTAGCCGGCCTGGTCGACCTCGTCGGGCAGGCTCCGGGGCCGGCCGCTGACGGTGACCTGGACCGGCACGCCGACCGCCCGGGTCCGCTCGGCGAGTTCGTCCACCCGGGCCAGCCCGACGCGGTCGTCGTCGGGCGCGCGCAGGACGTCGAGGGTGGTGCGTAGTTCCCGCATCGCGGCGCCGCTGGCCTCCTGGATCGCCAGCAGCGTGGCCGACGGTTCCTCGCCGTGCTTGCGGGCCAGGTGCACGGCGATCCCGGCCTGCACCTTGATCACCGAGATGCTGTGGGTCAGGGAGTCGTGCAGGTCGCGGGCGATGCGCAGACGCTCTTCCCCGGCCCGCCGCAGCGCCATCTCCTCGCGGGTGCGCTCAGCCTCGATGGCCCGCTGCTCGACCTGCTCCAGGTACGCCCGGCGTTGCCGACCGACGAGCCCGGCGACGTTGGCCGCCACGAACCATCCCAGCAGCAGGGCCGTCCGCTCGACGATCAGCTGGTTGGGGCGGTCGGCCGGCGCCACCGAGAAGTCGCGGGCCAGGAAGCCACCGAGGAAGGCGAGGCTGGCCACGGCGGCGGCCGCCCGGCGACCCCGCCAGGCGGCGAGGTAGACCACGCCGAGCACGGGGAACGCGGCGGACACCCCGGAGTGCACCCGGATGTGCAGGGCCAGCATGGCGGCGGTCACCACGCCCAGCGCGACCACCGGGTACCGCCGGCACACCGCGAGGGCCGCCGCCATGGCGAGGACCAGGGCGACGTCGAGGGCCCCGACGGTCGCGGCGTCCGGTGCGAGCGCGGCGTTGCCGAGCAGCAGGCCGCCGAGGGCGAGACCACTGAGGGCGTACGGCAGGTCGCGGCGCATGGTCGCACTGTAGAACGGCCGTCGTCCGTGGAGCATCCCGCGCGCGCGGTAGATCAGGCGTACCACCGGCGTGGTATCGCGCCGGTGCAAGTGTCTGCGGCGGAACGACGTTTTCCCGGCCCGCCACGGCAAGCATCGACCTCATGACATACCGCTTCTTCACGCCCGTTCCCACAAAGGCGGCCACCGGCCGCACCGCAGAGGTCTACCAGCAGTCGCGCGAGGACTTCCTCGGGCCGCTGCCCACCTTCCAGGTGCTCTCGGTCGTGCCGGAGGTGCTGGCCGCGACCTGGTCGTTGCTGCGCGAGGCCCTGATCGCCGGGGACGCGTCCCGGGTCGAGCGCGAACTCGTCGCGGCGGCCGTGTCCCGGGCCAACCGCTGTCAGTTCTGCGTCGACGCCCACGTGCTGCTGCTGCACGCCCTGGGCGAGCACGCTCTGGCCGAGGTCGTCGCCCGGGGCGGGACGCCACCCGACCCGAGGCACGCCGAACTCGTCCGCTGGGCCCAGGCCAGCCGCAGCCCTCGCGCCGCCGACTGGAGCAGCACGTACCGCACGGAGGTTACCGGCACGCTTCTCGCCTTCCACTTCATCAACCGGATCGTCTCGGCGCTGCTCGACCCCGACCTGCTCCCCGGCGGCCTGCAACGCTCCCCGCTGGTGCGTTCGGTCGGGGGCCGGCTGTACGCCAGGGCCGCGCGGGAGCCGAGGGATCCCGGGCGCAGTCTCCCGCTCCTCGAGGCCGGTCCGCCGCCGCCGACCTGGGCGGGGGACAGCCCGGTCGGTGTCGCCTACGCGTCGTTGCGAACCGCCGCCACCCGGGGCGGGGACCTGCTGGGCGACGTGGCCCGCCAGACCGTGACGGCCGCCGTGCGCTGGGAGGACGGGCGGTTCCCGGCCCGGCCCGCGGACTGGGCCGTCGACCTGGTCCGGGACGTGCCCGGCCGGGACCGCATCGGAACCCGGATCGCGTTGCTGGCGGCGTTCGCACCCAGCGCGATCAGCGTGGGGGACGTCGCCCTCTGGCGGCTGTCGCACCCCGCCGACGCCGACCTCGTCCGGCTGGTCGCGTACGGGGCGATCACCGCCACCGACCACGTCGCCCAGGCCCTGGCCTCGGCGCACCTCTAGGAGATCACCATGCGTAAGGCATTCGTCGTCAGCGCCGCCCTGCTGCTCATCGCGTTCGCCGTCCAGTTCGTCTTCGCCGCCGTCGGCGCGTTCACGAAACCCGGGGGCGACGACGCGTACGCCCTGCACAGTGTCAACGGCATGGCCGTCATCCCCGTCCTCACCCTGCTCACCGCCCTGTTCGCCGCGCTGGCGAAGGCGCCGGGTCGACTCGTCGGACTGGCGATCCTGCCGGTCGGCCTCGTCGTCGTGCAGGCGCTCCTCGCCATGCTCGCCAACGCCTCCACCGACGCCGCCGGAGTCAGCACCGCGTTCGGCCTGACCCTCGGCGGGTTGCACGCGCTCAACGGCATCGTCGCGGTGCACGTCGTGGTCGGCGTCCTGCGGGGAGCGCGGAGGCTGGGCGGTCCGGCGCCGGTGGGCGACATGCGCGAGGCCGTCCGGGAGGGGGAGCCGGCATGACCACCGGCTCGCTGCTCGTGGCGGACCTGGTGCTCGCGGTTCTCACCGCCGCCGGATGGCTGGGTGGCGGCGCCGCGGCGGCCGCCCGGCGCCGTCCGCTCGCACTAGGGCTGGCCGCCGTCGCGCTGCTCGCCACGCTCGGCCGCGCGCTCACGGTGACCGCGCTCGCCCGCGCCGGCTGGTGGTTCGCCGCGGAGAAGGTCCTCATCGCCGCGCCCCTGTCGCTCGCCGCGGTGGTCGTCGCCGGGCCGCGGCTGCTGCGGGCCGCAGGCGACCTCCGGTCCGTCGCGGTCCCGCTCCTCGTCGCCGGGTACGCCGTGAGTGGCGCCCTGCTCGTGACGATCCTGCACGGGTATCCGGCGTCGGCCTCGGTGGGGCTGCTCGCGGTCGCCGGGGTCGGCACGGCGGCGGCGGTCTCGTGGCGCCTCCTCGACGCGCGTCCGTCCCGGACGGTGTCCCGGGCGGCCACCGTGCTGACGGTCGCGGCCCTGCTGGCCGGAACCGGCCTGGCCGTCGCCCCGGACGCCGCGCCCGCCGTACCGCATGATCATGGCTATCCGCAGATCCGGACCACCGACGAACCCACCCGGCGGTTCACCCTGACGGCCGGGACCGCCACGGTGAAGGTGGGTGGCCGCGACGTCGCGGCGTGGGCGTTCAACGCGCAGGTACCCGGGCCGGAGTTGACCGCCACCGTCGGCGACGTCGTGGAGGTGACGCTGCACAACCGGGACATCGGACGGGGCGTCACCCTGCACTGGCACGGGTACGACGTGCCGAACAGTCAGGACGGGGTGCCCGGGGTGACGCAGGCAGCGGTGCTGCCCGGCCAGGAGTTCGTCTACCGGTTCCGTGCCGATCAGGCCGGGACGTACTGGTACCACACCCACGCGGTGTCCGACGTCGGTGTGCGGATGGGCCTCTACGGCGTCCTGGTGGTGCGCCCGGGGCCGACGACAGGCCTCGACGTGACCGTGCCGGTGCACACCCTGGCGGGTCGTCCGCTGCCCGCGTCGAGAGTGGAGCGGGTCGAGGCCGGCGTGCCGGTACGGCTGCGCTTGATCAACACCGACAACACGACGCACCGCTACGCCCTGGCCGGGGCCGCCTTCCGGGTCGCCGCGATCGACGGCTCTGATCTGCGGGGTCCGACGCCGCTCGCGGACACCGCCGTGCTGATCCCGGCCGGGGGCCGTTACGACCTGGTGTTCACCGCGCCGGCCACCCCGGTGACGCTGTTCGTCGACGGACGGGTGGTCTACTCCACCGGGGAGGTGTCGGCGGCGACCGGCGGGTGGCCCGTCCTGGACCCGCTCACCTACGGTGTGCCGGCTCCGATGCCGTGGGCCCGGTTCGACCGGACGTTCACCCTCGTCCTCGATCGTGGTCTCGACCTGCACGGACTGCTTCCGCGATACGCCCACACCGTGAACGGCGCGGCGGATCCGGACATCCCGCCGCAGGTCGTCCGCCGCGGCGACGTCGTCCGCTTCACGATCGTCAACCGGTCGCAGACGGTGCACCCGTGGCACCTGCACGGCCACCACGTCCTCGTGCTGTCCCGCACGGGGAAGGCGGCGATCGGAAGTCCGTTGTGGCTGGACTCGTTCGACGTCCGGCCGGGTGAGGTGTGGGAGGTGGCGTTCCGGGCCGACAACCCGGGGATGTGGGCCAACCACTGCCACAACCTGGGGCACGCCGACGCCGGGATGACGCTGCACCTCATGTACTCGTGATCTCCCGCGCCGTTCCCGGTTTCGGCCCGAGCCTGGCGGGAACCCCGTCGCCGCCCGTGCAGCGGAGGCAGGCGACGAAGAGGTGGCTATGACCCTGGCCAACCCGGCTCCCGACTATTTCGAGCCCGAAGACGGCATGTTCCTGGCGACGCTGCTCATCGTCCGCGACATCGATCGGTCGCGGGAATACTACGAGCGGGTGTTCGGGGCGACGTGCGTCCACGACGCGAACCCGCTGATCATGAGGTTCTTCAACAGCTACATCATCATCAACGTCGAGGGCGGACCGACGGACGACAAGCCGACGGTCCAGGCCAAGGCCCCGGTCGACTTCAACACCCTGAGCTGCGCGATGAATGTCCGGGTCCGGGACATCCGCGCGCTCTACACCGACTGGAAGGCCCGCGGCGCGGATTTCCTCACCGAGCCGAAGGACCACGGCACGGAGATCCGTTGTTACCTCCGCGACCCCGACGGCTATCTGGTGGAGATCGGGCAGGGCCTCTAGCCGCGGAGTCCCATCGCGGGCAGCCGGATCGGGCAGGCGCAGCACCCGGCCCCGTCGCGTGGCGACGGGGCCGGGTGTCGGTGCGCGGAGTCGGTCGGGATCAGCTAGTTCCGCAGCTGACCGTCGGCCAGTTCCAGTTGCCGTTGGCCATGATCGTTATGCCGAAGTTGTTGCCGTTGCCGTTCGGCCTGGCGGTGACGGTTCCGCTGGTGCCGCTGACGGAGGCGTTCCAGCTGTTCTGAATGCTCTGGCCGCCGCCGAGTCCGAGTCTGACGACCCAGTTGTTGGTGCCGCTGACCGCGACGTTGAGATTGAAGCGGTCGCCCCACTGCTGACCGGCGGAGAGCGTCGCGTTGCAGGTGCCGGTCCCGGGGTTACCGGTGGTGGGCCCGGAGGTGGGCCCGGAGGTTGGGTTGCCGCCGCCGCCCTCCTGAACGGTGACGTCGGAGCTGCCGCTGCTCTGGTAGCCCTCGGTGGCCATGATCTGGTAGCTGTGGTTGGTGCCGAGGTTCAGGCCGGCGCGGGCCCATGCGTCGAAGTGGTTGGCGGTGGTGATGGTGCCACTCGAACGCTTCTGCTGGCGGACGCTCCAGTACTGGTAGAACGTCTGGTTGCCGTCGATCGACGGGGCGTTGACCCGCTGGCTGCGCAGGATGTCGTAGGTGCCGCCGTCAGTGGTCACCGTGCCCAGCCGCTGTGCGCCGCTGCTCGGGTTGTAGCTGCCGAAGTTCTCCACCACGTAGTACTCGATGAGCGGGTTGCGCGTCCATCCGTACAGGGCGAGGTAGGTGTTGTTGTTCCCCGGGTTGTAGTTGGCCGAGTAGCTGACCGTCCGCCGCGAGCCGGTGGCCCAGCCCTTGCCGCCGACCCAGTTGTTGGTGCTGCGGTCCCAGCTGCTGGAGTACCGGCCGTTTTCGCGCAGCGTCATGCTGGCGTTGCCGCCGTCCTTCCAGAAGGAGAAGTAGTAGCCGTTGTGCGTGCCGGTCAGGCTCGAGGTGAGCGTCCGGTCGGCCTCGGCGTACGCGTTGGTCGCCGTCACCGTGCCGGCGACGGCCAGGACGGCCGCGCAGGCGGCGCCCAGGAGCAACCGGATGCGGCCGCGCCTCCCTGGCCTGGTGGGGGTGTGGCTGGTGTCGGTCATGTGGGTGGTTCCTCCTCGTAACGGCCACGGCGTCGTGCCGCGTGGTGGTGGTTGGCCGGTCGTCCTGCACGACGACCGGAGGAGTGGGCCGTGGTGGCGGGTGCTGACGGTGATTGAGCATCGTCGATGGGGACCGTATTAACCCAGTCGTCGACTTGTCAACAATTTCCGGAAACGCCGCGGCAACATCGCTCTCGGCTCGCACTTCGGGGGGTGAGCGTGTCAAGCCAGGTCAGTAGTCAATCAGAGTTCGGTATCGTCATGCGGCCGCCGGGCGCTCATGGGCCTCGCCTCGGCCGGAAGTCACCGAAATTTCCGACGACTTTCCGGACCTCGACCACCGGGTGCGGGAAGTGGGTCCGGGAGGGGTCAGCGCCACTCCGGCGTGCCGGATGGGTTAAAACTTGATCCGTTCCAAAATAGTGAGCTAGTGTTCCTCGGGTGATGCCCGACTTCGAGGCGCAACTGCGAGCCGCCTCGCTGCGCGTGACCCGGCCCCGGCTGGCGGTGCTCGCGGCCCTGCGCGACCACCCCCACGTCGGCACCGACGCGGTGATCGCGCTGGTGCGGGCGGAGCATCCCACCGTGTCCCACCAGGCCGTGTACGACGTGCTGCGGGTGCTCACCGACGCCGGTCTGGTACGCCGGATCCAGCCGGCCGGCGCTACCGCCCGCTACGAGTCCCGGGTGGCGGACAACCACCACCATGTCGTGTGCCGCTCCTGCGGCGCCATCGCCGACGTCGAGTGCGCCGTCGGCCACGCCCCCTGTCTGACCGCCTCCGATGACCACGGGTTCGTGGTCGACGAGGCGGAGGTCGTCTACTGGGGCACCTGCCCCGGTTGCGCGGCCGCTCGCACCTCCCAGTGATCCGCCAGTTCGGAAGGAAGTACATGAGCGACACCCAGGACAATGGCCCCATCAGCGCGCAGGGCGTGGACGAGAAGGCCGCGGCCGGCTGCCCGGTCGCGCACGACTCGGTGACCGCGCACGGCAGCGAGAGCGAGAACCCGGCGATCGACTCGCCGACCCCGAAGACCGGCGGTCGTCCGCGCACCACCCGGGACTGGTGGCCCAACCAGCTCGACCTCTCGGTGTTGCACGCCCACTCGTCGAAGGGCAACCCGCTGGGTGCGGACTTCAGCTACGCCAAGGAGTTCGCCAAGCTCGACGTCGAGGCCCTCAAGCGCGACATCGTCGAGGTCCTCACCACCTCGCAGGACTGGTGGCCGGCCGACTTCGGCCACTACGGCGGCCTGATGATCCGGATGAGCTGGCACGCCGCCGGCACGTACCGCATCGAGGACGGTCGGGGCGGCGCCGGCGACGGTGGGCAGCGGTTCGCGCCGCTCAACAGCTGGCCGGACAACGCCAACCTGGACAAGGCCCGTCGGCTGCTCTGGCCGGTCAAGCAGAAGTACGGCCAGAAGATCTCCTGGGCCGACCTGCTCGTGCTCGCCGGCAACGTCGCCCTGGAGTCGATGGGCTTCAAGACCTTCGGCTTCGGCTTCGGTCGCGAGGATGTGTGGGAGCCCGAGGAGATCTTCTGGGGCCCGGAGGACACCTGGCTCGGCGACGAGCGGTACGCCTCCGAGAAGGAGATGGCGGCCGGCGTCGGTTCGACGGAGATGGGTCTCATCTACGTCAACCCCGAGGGCCCCCGCGGCAACGCGGACCCGGCGGCGGCGGCGCACTTCATCCGGGAGACCTTCCGCCGGATGGCGATGAACGACGAGGAGACCGTCGCCCTCATCGCCGGCGGTCACACCTTCGGCAAGACCCACGGCGCCGGCGTCGCCGACGGCCACGTGGGCCCGGAGCCCGAGGGCGCCCCGCTGGAGACGCAGGGCCTCGGCTGGCTGAGCACCCACGGCAGCGGCAAGGGCCCGGACACGATCACCAGCGGCCTCGAGGTGACCTGGACCGACCAGCCGACGCAATGGAGCAACCGCTTCTTCGAGATCCTCTTCGGCTACGAGTGGGAGCTCACCACGAGCCCTGGTGGCGCGAAGCAGTGGGTCGCCAAGGATGCCGAGGCGATCGTCCCGGACGCCTTCGACCCGTCGAAGAAGCACCGGCCGACGATGCTCACGACCGACCTGTCGCTGCGCGTCGACCCGGCGTACGAGAAGATCTCGCGCCGCTTCCTGGAGAACCCCGACCAGTTCGCGCTGGCCTTCGCCAAGGCGTGGTACAAGCTGCTGCACCGCGACATGGGCCCGATCGATCGCTTCCTCGGGCCGTGGGTGGCCGAGCCGCAGCTCTGGCAGGACCCGGTGCCGGCCGTCGACCACGAGCTGGTGGGCGACGCCGACATCGCCGCCCTCAAGGCCAAGGTTCTCCAGGCTGGTCTCACCATCGACCAGCTGGTCTCCACCGCCTGGGCCTCTGCCGCGAGCTTCCGGTACACCGACAAGCGCGGTGGCGCCAACGGCGCGCGGATCCGGCTCGAGCCGCAGCGCAACTGGGAGGTCAACCAGCCCGAGCAGCTCGCGTCGGTACTGAGCACTCTGGAGGGGATCCAGCAGGAGTTCAACGCCGCCGGTGGGGCGAGGATCTCGCTCGCCGACCTGATCGTGCTGGCCGGCTCGGCCGCGGTCGAGAAGGCGGCGCGCGACGCGGGTGTCGAGGTGACCGTGCCGTTCCGGCCGGGCCGCACCGACGCCACCCAGGAGCAGACCGACGTCGAGTCCTTCCGGGTCATGGAGCCGCGCGCCGACGGGTTCCGTAACTACCTGCGGCCGGGTGAGAAGACCCAGCCGGAGGTGCTGCTCGTCGACCGTGCCTACATGCTGAACCTGACCGCGCCCGAGATGACCGTCCTCGTCGGCGGTCTGCGGTCGCTCGGCGCCAACACCGGCGGCAGTCAGCACGGCGTCCTCACCGACCGGCCCGGTGTGCTCACCAACGACTTCTTCGCCAACCTGCTCTCCCCGGGCACCCGGTGGAGCGCGTCGAAGTCCGACGAGCACGTGTACGAGATCCGGGACCTGGCCACCGACGAGGTGAAGTGGACCGCCACCGCGGTCGACCTCATCTTCGGCTCCAACTCCCAGCTGCGGGCCCTCGCCGAGGTCTACGCCAGCCAGGACGCGCGCGACAAGTTCGTGCAGGACTTCGTCGCGGCCTGGACGAAGGTCATGGAGCTCGACCGGTTCGACCTCGCCTGATCCTGCCCTCACCGACGAGCCCCGGCCGATCCGTCAGCGATCGACCGGGGCTCGTCCGCGTTCTGCCGCCGAACGCGAGAGCCCGTCAGCCCAGCCCGGACAGGTACTCTCTGCGTCGCTGCGGCTCGAACTTCTCGATCGCGTACCGCAGCATGACGCGTGGCATGACCCGGTGATGCCGTGCCAGGAACTCCTCCTCGGCCGCCCGGTCGCGGTTGCCCACCTCGCGCAGCATCCAGCCCACCGCCTTGCGGACCAGGTCGTGCGGGTCGTGCAGGAGCCGTTCACCCAGGCGGAACGTCCAGTCGAAGTCACCGACCCTGATGAAGGCGAAGGTCGCCATGATGGCGATGCGCCGGTCCCACACCAGGTCCGACGAGGCCAGGCGATCCAGGACGCTCCGGTCCTTGTCGATCAGCCACGGCCCGAGGATGTACGGGGCGGACGAGTCCACCAAATCCCAGTTGTTGATGTGGTCGGTGTTGTCCAGCAGGAGGCGGACGACGCGACCCCGTTCCTCCTCGTCGCCCCGGGCGAACGTGCGGACCAGAATGAACAGTGCCGTCAACCTCTCCTCGTGCACGTCGCTGGTCAGCAGCTCCGCCGTGCCGGTCAGGGAGAGATCGCGCCAGTACCGGGCGGCCACCCGGCGCTGTTCTGGTACGGAAACCCCGATCGCCCGGTCACCCTCGCCGTAGCCGCCCGGGCCCAGTCGGAGGAACCGGCTCGATCTGGCCGCCCGGACCGGGTCGGCGAGGCTCGCGAGTTCGCGTCGGACGTCGGCGGGCGTGGCCATGTCCGTGCAACATACCGGCTGCGTCCGACGGTTCCGCCGTTCTCGGCGGATTCGCTCGGCGGCGCGCGGTTCGAGGGGCGGTAGGTGTCTGACGAGTTTGGGATGCTGTGCCCGTCTATCTGCCGACAGCACCTGACGTGAAGGAGCACCGCGATGGCGAAGGTCATCTCCACGCTGTTCATCTCGGCCGACGGCGTGGCCGAGATCGACCCCGACTGGCACTTCCCGTACTTCGACGACAACATGGGCCGCGCCGTCACCGAGGACTACGACACGTCCGACGTGCTGCTCATCGGCCGGGTGACCTACGACAGCTTCGCCGGAGCCTGGCCCGACCGGGAGGCGGCCGGTGGCGAGGACGCCGGGTTCGCCAAGCAGCTCGGGGATGTCCGCAAGGTGGTCGTCTCCCGCCAGCCGCTGGAGTTCTCCTGGCGCAACTCGGAGCTCATCGACGGCGATCTCCCGGCGGCCGTCGCCGCGCTCAAGGCCGACGCCGGGATCAAGGGCATCCTCATTCCCGGGTCGATCTCCGTGGTGCAGCAGCTCCTCGCCGCCGGGCTGGTCGACGAGCTGCGTCTGCTGGTGCACCCGGTGGCGGCGCGCAAGGGCCGCAGGCTCTTCGACGACGGCGACACGCCGTACCACCTGCGGGTGATGGCGACCGAGGTGTTCCCGACCGGCGTGCTCCGCGTGATCTACGCGCCGACCGACGCGCCCGGCGCGGTCGGCTACGACGACGTCAAGGACCAGGTGGCCGCGGGAAACTAGGCGACTCGACCACCCGCACGCCTGGTCCGAGCCGGCCCCGTCGCTTGCCGCGACGGGGCCGGCTCGATCTCGTCCGGGCTCGGACAGCTCGGCCCGGGTGGACGTCGCGGGTCGCCCGCGGTCAGGCGATCGTGCAGGTCGCGCCGTTCAAAGTGAACGAACTCGGCCGGGCGGTGTTGCCGGTGTGCGTGGCCTGGAAGCCGATGGTGACCGATCCGCTCGGCGGGATGCTGCCGTTGTAGGCGACATTCCGGGCCGTCACCTGGCCGGACGTGGGGGAGTAGGTCGCGTTCCAGCCCGAGGTGACGCTCTGCCCGCCGGGCAGGGTGAAGACGAGCGACCAGCCGTTGACGGCGCTGGCACCGGTATTGGTGATGGTGAGGTTCTCGGTCAGGCCGGTGTTCCAGGCGTTGATGGCCACGCTCACCCGGCACGCGCCGGAACTCGGCGGCGGCGTGGTGGGGTTCGGGGGCGGCGTGGTCGGGTTGGGCGGCGGCGTGGTCGGGTTCGGGGGCGGGGTGGTCGGGTTGGGCGGCGGCGTGGTGGGGTTCGGGGGCGGCGTGGTCGGGTTCGGCGGGGCGGTCAGGCCGAAGAAGGCGACGGCGGCAGCGGCCATGCCGCCGGCGGGCAGGGTGTGCCCGGCGCCCTGGATGCTGTACGCCTCGACCTGAACGGTCCCGCTCGCGTCGGCGTACCGACGCCGGTTCCAGTTGGTCTGCGGCGTGTCGGTGGAGGTGGGTGTCTGGCTGAGCCCGAACACGTTGGTCCACTGCTCGATCGTCTCCTGCAGCAGCGAGTACGGCACGAGCGTGTCGCTGGTGCCGTGCCACAACTGCACGCGCGGGCGGGGGCCGGAGTAGCCGGGGTAGGCCTGACGGACCGCGTCACCCCACTGTTGCGGCGTGCGGTTCATGTTCCCGCCGGTGCACTGGCTGCTCCCGGGCGGATAGTCCGCCGCGTTGGCGAAGCAGTTGTAGGGGACCCCCATGAACGCCGCGCCGGCCTTGAACACGTCGGGGTACAACGCCAGCATGTGGTTGGTCATCATGCCGCCGGACGAGCTGCCGGTGGCGTACACCCGGTCGGGGTCGCCGCCGTACTGCTGCTGTGCGTAGCGGATCATCGAGATGATCGACACGGGGTCGCTGCCGCCGCCGCGGCGCTTGGCGGCATCCGACCAGGTGTCAAAGCAGTTGCCAAAGCCGGCCTGCTGGGTCGCCGTCGGGTAGATCACGATGAACCCGTACCGGTCGGCCTGGGCGGCGAATTCGCTGCCCGAGTAGAAGCCGGGGCCCGACCCTCCGCAGCCGTGCATGGCCACCACGATCGCGGGCCTGGTCGGGCGGGTGTCGGGCACGTAGACGTGCATGCGCATCCGGCCCGGGTTGTCGCCGAAGCTGGTCACCTCGGTGAGCGACGCGGCGTACGCGGGCTGGAGCGCGGGTGCCACCAGGCCGGCCGCCGCCAGCGACGTGACCAGGCCGAGCAACAGTTTCCTTCGGATTTTCACGGGGACGACTCCTTCGATCACCTGTGCGGGTTGTGTGTGGTCGCGCGGCGGTCACGGGTTCGCCCGACTGCCCGTGGTGATCGCGCCTCGCCCACTACGTGTGCTTGCCCGGTGCCCAGCTCCGTGCGGCGTCGCGTAGCAGATAGTGTTCCTCGCGGTCGCCGAAGTGTCAATCGACGTACCTCAATTGCATGCGTGGTCGTGCCCGCCGCGGCGGGCCCGGCGGCCCGGCCGTCCGTCTACAGTCGGTGCACCGTCCCTGAGCCGAGCCGGGAGCGCCTGTGGCAAGCCCCTTCACCATCGAGGAGATCTATCCCGACGACGGGGACGACCCGCCGCGGCTGCCCCGGCGGCAGGCCGGCAGCTCGCCGCAGGATCTCGCGGTGACCCTGCTGGCCGACTACACCCTGCGCAACCGCGCGCGGATCCCGTCCGCCGCCCTCGTCGCGCTGCTCGCCGAGGCCGGGGTGAGCACGGCCGGAGCCCGCGCCGCGATCAGCCGCCTGGCCCGTCGGGGTGTGCTGGAGGGCAGCCGGGAGGGGCGGCGCAGTTCCTACCGGATCAGCCGCGCCGCCGCCGCGAACCTGTCCAGCGGAGGCAGTTGGATCCTGGCCGCCACCACCGAGGTCAGGGCGTGGGACGGATGCTGGACCCTCGTCGCCTTCTCCCTGCCGCAGGATCACAGCACCCAGCGGCGGGCCCTGCGTGGCCAGCTCCGCTGGCTCGGGTACGCGCCGTTGTACGACGGGCTGTGGATCTCGCCGTACGAACTGAGCGCGCAGGGCAGGGCGAAGCTCGCCCGGTTCACCCTCGGCGCCGTCACGGTGTTTCGCGGGCGACAGGCAGCGCTCGACGCGATCGGCCAGCGCGCTCCCATCGACGCCTGGGACATCGAGGCGATCCGTCGGCACTACGAGGAGTTCCTGCGACGGTGGACGCCCCTGGTGCCGATGCTGCGATCCGGAGCCGTCGACGGCGCGGCGGCGGTGCGGGCGCGTACCGAGGTCATGGACACCTTCCGCCGGTTTCCCACCCTCGACCCCCGGTTGCCGCTGGAACTGCTGCCGGCCGGATGGCTCCGACAGCCGGCCCGGGAGCTGTTCGAGGCCGTCTACGACGGCCTCGCCGAACCCGCCGCGCGCCACGTCCGCTCGGTCGTCGCGCGGTTCGACGGCACGCAGCCGGGCATCCAGGCGCACACCACCGCCGACCTCCTCGCCGGGGTGTTCGGTGCGGACCCGGCTCCGGACCCGGGCGGCGCATCGGCGGCGGTCGAAAGCTGCACGACCTGAACGGGAACTGACGGGGTCTCCCCACCGGCGACGAGGTGTGTACCTTGTGGAGAACGCGCAGCGCTGGGGAGGCCGGATGACGTCAGGCGGTGCAGACCTTTCGGCGGCCGACCGGATCGACACCTCCGTTGCGCACCCTGCCCGCAGGTACAACTACCTGTTGGGTGGCAAGGACAACTTCGCCGCCGACCGGGAGTCCGGCGACGCGCTCGCGGCCGCGATGCCCACCATCCGGCTCGCCGCCGTGGAGAACCGGATGTTCCTGCAACGCACGGTGCGCTTCCTGGCGCAGCACGGCGTCCGGCAGTTCCTGGACATCGGGACCGGCATCCCGACCGCCGACAACACCCACGAGGTCGCCCAGGCCATCGAACCGTCGGCACGGGTGGTGTACGTCGACAACGACCCGATCGTCCTGGCCCACGCCCGCGCGCTGTTGTCCAGTACGCCCGAGGGGCGGACGGCCTATCTCGACGCCGACCTGCGGGAACCGGACAAGATCCTCGCCCATCCCGACCTGCGCAGGACACTGGACCTGACCCAACCCGTCGCGCTGATGTTGGTGGCCATCCTGCACTTCATCCGCGACGACGAGGACCCCAAGGGCATCCTCGATCGGCTCATCGCGGCGCTGCCGTCCGGCAGCTACGTGGTCGCCTCGCACGTGACCTGGGAATACCTGCCGCCCGCCGTCATCGCCCAGCTCGAAGCCAACAACCGCGACGGCCGGTTCCAGGCCCGGACGACCGAGCAGTTCGCGGCCCTTCTCGACGGGCTGGAGCTCGTCGAGCCCGGCGTCGTGTCCGTGGCGCGGTGGCACGCCGACGACGCGCCGCAGCCGCGTCCGTCCGTGCAGGACGTGTCGTTCAACGGCGCCGTCGCCCGGGTCCGGTGACGACGACCGCCACCGAAGCCAGCGCCGCGGTCGCTCAGCGGGTCTTCTTCGTCGGCCGTTTGCGGGGCGGCGTCAACAGGTCGGCGATCGCCGCGATCGCCGACGGCACGATGCGGTAATACGCCCAGACGCCGCGCTTCTCGCGCTCGATCAGACCGGCCTCGGTGAGAATCCGCAGGTGATGGCTCACGGTCGGCTGAGAGAGGTTGAGCGGCGCGGTGAGGTCGGTGACCGAGGCCTCGCCCTCCGGGGCGGCCTGGATCAGGCTGAGCAGTCGCAGGCGGGCCGGATCGGCGAACGCCTTCAGCACCCCCGCGAGCCGCTCGGCATCGGCGCGTTTGATCGGCTCACCGGCAAGCGGCGAGATGGCAGGCATGGCAGTATCGGCAGTTCCCACGACAGCCATCGTTCCACCAACTGCGGGAATCGAGCGGCCGAACCGGACAAATCATCGGTCCGATGATGTGCTCATCACGACACCATCGATTCCTGCCACTCTCTGCCCGCCGCCTCAGGGCCCCCGGGGGGTCGGGCCGGCGGTGGTTCCACGCTGTGGACGCCCCTTGTGTATAACCAACCAAAGCTGTAGGAAAAGTAGGTCTTACTGATCGGGAGAGATCATGACCGCTGTTTCCGCAGTGCGAACCGTGGGCGTCGACGGCGACGCCCCACCCTCGACACGTGACCCGCGACGGAGGCGAGGCGCCGGCTGGGTACGCCGGACGGCTCTGCGTGCCGTCGCCCTCGTCGTCCTGCTCGTGCTCTGGCAGATCCTCGCCGTGGTGACGGACAATCCCACGTTCATCCCGTCTCCCGGGGCGGTGTGGGACCGCCTCGTGCAGACCTCGACCACCCATGACGGCACCCGCGGCTACAGCGGTCACCTGCTCGTCGAGCACCTCGGTGTGAGCCTGCGTCGCATCCTCATCGGCTCGGTGGTGGGTGTGGTGGCCGGGCTGGTACTCGGCCTGGTGATGGGCACCGTCACCTGGGTGCGCGTCGTCACCGAGCCGCTGGTCACCTTCGTCCGCGCCCTGCCACCGCTGGCGTACTTCAGCCTGCTCATCATCTGGTTCGGCATCGACGAGACCCCGAAGCTGTGGCTCCTGTCGATCGCCGCGCTGCCTCCGGTCGCGGTCGCCACCGCGTCCGCGGTCAACGCCGCGCCCGCCACGCTCGTCGAGGCGGCCCGGGCGCTGGGTGGCGGGCGCTGGGAGGTGACCCGTGACGTCGTGCTGCCGCACGCGCTACCGGAGATCTTCACCGGCATCCGACTCGCCGTCGGCATCGCCTACTCGTCGGTCGTCGCCGCCGAGACCATCAACGGGGTGCCGGGCATCGGCGGGATGGTTCGGGACGCGCAGCGGTACTCGCAGACCGACGTGGTCGTACTCGGGTTGTTCGCCATCGGGCTGTCCGGTCTCCTCATCGACGCGGTGCTGCGGATCGCGGAGAACCGGCTCGTTCCCTGGCGTGGTCGAAGCTGACCGCCCCCTGCCCCTGAAGAGATTGGACGTGCCCGTGCGCAGACCCTTGACCGGCATCCTCGTCACCAGCGCCGCGCTCCTCGCCGCCGTCGCGCTCGCCGCCTGCGGCAACGGCGCCGCCAGCGGCGGTGGCGACCCGCAGCGCAAGAACATCCGGATCGCCTACCAGGCGTTCCCCAGCGGCGACCTGATCGTCAAGAACCAGCAACTGCTGGAGAAGGCACTGCCGGACTACACCATCACCTGGACCAAGTTCGACTCCGGCGCGAGCATCAACACCGCGTTCGCGGCCGGCAGTGTGGACATCGCGGCGATCGGATCCAGCCCGGTCGCCCGCGGCCTGTCCGCGCCACTGAACCTGCCCTACAAGGTGGCCTTCGTCCTCGACGTCGCCGGGGACAACGAGGCGCTGGTGGCCCGCAACGGCGCCAACGTCGCGACCGTCACCGACCTGCGGGGTAAGAAGATCGGCACGCCGTTCGCGTCGACCGCGCACTTCAGCCTGCTCGCCGCCCTGGAGCAGGCCGGGGTGAAGGAGAGCGAGGTGACCCTGGTCGACCTGGAGCCGCAGGACATCCTCGCCGCGTGGACGCGTGGTGACCTCGACGCCGCGTACTCGTGGCTGCCCTCGCTCGACGAGCTGAAGAAGAGTGGCAAGGTCCTGATCAGCAGCCGCGAGCTGGCCACCGCGGGTAAGCCCACGCTGGATCTCGGCGTGGTCTCCACCGCGTTCGTCGACGCGCATCCCGAGGCGGTCGACGCGTGGCGTAAGGCCGAGGCGAAGGCGCTCGACCTCATCGCGAGCGACCCGACCGCCGCGGCGACCGCGGTGGGCCGTGAACTGAACCTGGACACCGACGCGGCGCAGCGTCAACTGAGCCAGGGTGTGTTCCTCAAACCGGCCGACCTGACCAGTCCCGAGTGGCTGGGCACGCCCGAGAAGGTCGGCGGGCTCGCCGGAAACCTGCACGCCGCCGCCGTGTTCCTCAAGGAGCAGAAGAAGATCGACGCGGTGCCGGACCGGTCGGTCTTCGAAGCCGCCATCTACACGAAAGGCCTGCCGGGTGTCCTCCAGCCCTGACGCCGCGGTCGCCGTCCACGACGTCACCCACACGTACGGTGTCGGGCGAGACGCGGTCACCGCCCTCGGCCCGGTCGACATCCGCGTACCGCAGGGCGCGTTCGTGGTCCTCGTGGGCGCGTCCGGATGTGGCAAGACGACGCTGTTGCGGCTGGTCGCCGGGTTCGAACGGCCGACGACCGGAGCGGTGACCGCCGCCGGCGCTCCGCCGGTGCCCGGCCGCAACGCCGGACTGGTCTTCCAGCAGCCACGGCTGCTGCCGTGGAAGACGGTCGGTGGCAACGTCGGGCTCGCGCTGCGCTACGCCGGCGTGTCGCGCTCCGAGCGCGTCGACCGGGTGTCCGCCCTGCTCGACAGGGTTGGCCTGCCGAACGTCGCCCACCGGCGCACCTGGCAACTGTCCGGCGGGCAGCAGCAGCGGGTCGCCATCGCCCGCGCGTTGGCCGTCGATCATCCGCTGCTGCTGCTCGACGAGCCGTTCGCGGCCCTCGACGCGCTCACCAGGGAGCGGTTGCAGGAGGACCTGCGCCAGGTCAGTGCGGAGACGGGCCGCACCTGCGTGTTCGTCACCCACAGCGTGGACGAGGCCGTGTTCCTCGGCAGCCGGGTGATCGTCCTGACCCGCCGACCCGGGCGCGTCGCGCTCGACCTCGACGTTGACCTGCCGCGCAGCGGCGTCGGACCCGACGAACTGCGCGGCTCGCCGGAGTACGCGGCCCTGCGCGCCACCATCGGGCACGCCGTACGCGCCGCCGCTGCCTGAACCGAAGGGACCTCGCAATGACCGACACTCTCGTGAACCTGGCTCTGGACCCGCTCGGTCCGCACTTCGGCGCCGAGGTGCGCGGCCTCGACCTGCACGACGCCACCGACGCCGAGTTGGCGGCGGTACGCGCGGCGCTGGTGGACCGCAAGGTGCTGTTCTTTCCCGATCAGCGCCTCGACGACGACGGGCAGGTACGCCTCGGCCGCCGGCTCGGCGAGCTGACCGCGTCGCACCCGGTGGTCGGCGGCGTCGACGAGGACCACCCGGAGGTGTACGCGTTGGACAGCGCCGACAACGGATTCGCCGACGTGTGGCACACCGACGTGACCTTCGTGGCCCGTCCGCCCCTCGGCTCGATCCTGCGCGCCGTGACGCTGCCGCCCAGCGGTGGTGACACGACCTGGGCGGACAGTCAGCTCGCGTACGACTCGCTCGCGGCGCCGATACGGCGACTGGTGGACCAGTTGGTCGCCGTGCACGACGGCAACCGGGAGTTCGGCTACTACCTCGCGCAGCGTCGTGGCGGCCGGGGCAGCGTGTGGGAGGGGGAGGTGGTCACCCGACTGGACCCGGTGGAGCACCCCGTGGTGCGCGTGCATCCCGAGACCGGACGCAAGGGCATCTTCGTCAACCCCGGTTTCACCTCGCACATCGTCGGGGTGTCGGAGGCGGAGAGCCGCGCGCTTCTGGACCTGCTCTACGCCCACCTCACCAAACCCGAGCACCTCGTGCGGCACCGCTGGCGCCCGGGTGACGTCGTGATGTGGGACAACCGCTCCACCGCGCACTACGCCAACCGTGACTACGGCGGCGCGCGGCGCGTCGTACACCGCATCACCCTGCGCGGCGACCGTCCCCGCGGTCCGGTCGATCCCTGGCGGGCCGCCTCGGCGTGACTGCCGCATCGCGCGGCGGGCGAGCGGCCTTCCGGTACCGCTCGCCCGCGCACGCCGCCGGTCAGGGCAGGTTGATCGTGTACTCGGCGGTCTGGACCTTCCCGTCGACCTGGAAGTCGAAGAAGGCCCGGTACCGGCCGGAGCTGGGGACGG
Source organism: Micromonospora sp. NPDC047557 (assembly GCF_043205095.1). Lineage (NCBI taxonomy): Bacteria > Bacillati > Actinomycetota > Actinomycetes > Micromonosporales > Micromonosporaceae > Micromonospora > Micromonospora sp. NPDC047557. Next base: position 238,720 of record NZ_JBIDDK010000005.1, read on the forward strand.
TCAGCCAGAACGCGACCGCGCCGTCGACGAGCTCCTGCTCCGGGTGGACGTGCACGTACCCGAGGTCGCCCTCGCGAACGACGACCAGGTGCCCGTACGCGCCCAGGTACCGCTGCGGCTGGACCGGCCCGGCGGCGTCGGTGCGCGTGAGCTGGAATCGCACCGGCGCCGTCACCCCGGCGGTGGGCGTCCCGGTCATCGACACCGTGAACGGTCCGGCCGTCGCCTGCGCCTGGGCCGGTGGCAACGCGGCCGGGGCGTACGCGCCCGGCACGTGGTGGTCGACGCCCAGCACGAGGGGCACCTGTCGACCGTCGGGGGAGCTGACGGAGAAGTCGGCGAAGACGCGGTAGCCACCCGACCGGGCCAGTGTCAGAGGGACGCTCCAGGTGCCGTCGGGCGCCATCGTCGGGTGCAGGTGCTGGTAGCCGCCCAGGTCGCGACCCACCACGATCAGGTGCAACGGCTTCTCGTGCACGACGGCGAAACGCGTCGCCGGCTGCCGGTCGGTCCCGACGATCCGGAACCGGTAGTCCGCGCGTACGCCGGGCGGCTGGGTCCGCTCCAGGGGCTGCAACGTGTAGCCGCCCGCGCTGACAGTCGTCCCGGTCGCCAGCGTCTCACCCGCGCTGACGTCCCCCGGATGCGAGTGCGGCCCGGTCCCGGGCGCGTGGTCGTGCCCGTTTCCGGCCGACAGGGCTTCCCCGGAGCCGGTCGGCACCCCGCCGGCGGCCGCGGGCCGACGCCCGTCACCGGCCGGCGACGCGTCACCGGCGCCGATGCGGGCGAGCCCGAAGCCGGCCAGCAGAGCCACCACCAAGCCGCCGACGAGCAGCGCCAGGTGGGTGTTGGTCAGCCGTGACCCGCTTACCACCGCGTTGTCCTGCCTGCCACCGGCCGCGCGACTGCCGCCGGCGGTCGCCGCGTTCGTGCCGGCGGTTGCCGCGTTCGTGCCGGCGGTTGCCGCGCCCGTGGCGGCGGTTGCCGCGTTCCTGTTGGCGGTTGCCGCGCTCCTGCGGGCGACGGGCTTGCGTGCCGAGGGCGCGACGCGACCACCCCGGCCGGCCGGCGCCTTCGACGCGCGGACCCGGCCAGACGGTCCACCGACGGTCGACGAGCGTCGACGCCACACGACGAATCCCGCCACCGCCGCCAGGACCGCGACCGCCCCGCCGACCCAGAGCAGCGCGCCCGGGCCGCTTCGCCCATCCGAGGGTACGGCGGGCGCCGCCTGAGCTGTGTTCGGCGATCCGGCGGGCGCCGCCGAAGCCACCGGCTGCTGCCCCGTGGACGCGTGCTGATCGATGGCGGCCAGAAGCGCGGGGTCGGGCTGCTGGGTCGGCGGTTGCCAACCCTGCGGCGCCGTGGTCGCCCGGCCGGTATAGCGGAACGTCATCGTGCCGCGCACCGCGTCACCGTCGGAGGCCACCGACAGATAGCTCACCGAGTACTGGCCGGCCGCCGGAAGGTGCGCGACCGACACCACCGCCGGAAACCCCGTCGTGTATTCGCGTGGCTGGAACTGGCCGTCGACCAGGAAGTACTCCCGCACCGGCTTGGTCAGTGCCTTCGGCTCCCCGTACGTCCAGCCGTTGTCGACGCGGACGCCGTTCGGCGCGGTGACCGTGAAGTACGCGTTGGCGCCGACTTTCTCCGTGAAGTACAGCGCCACCGACGTCAACGGCCCCTGCACCGTGGCGCCGCTCTCCGGAGTGGACATCGCGAGCGTCCCGTGAGCTGAGGCGGGCTGAGCGGACGAGAGAAGGGTGACCGCCGTGGCGAGGGCGAGCGCGAGCAGGCTCGCGACCAGCCGGCCGAGACTCTGGGGGAGACGACGCATCTGAATATCCTCACCGGGGTGAGGCTTTCTTCACAAGGAGCTGATCTTTTTTCACAGACGGCAAAAGTTGGCGCCGCTCCGCTCGCTCCGGCTGGCCGACGCCGCGAGAAGCCACGACCGTCGCCGAGCGGCCGCGGCCCCGGACCACGCCCACGCGTGGCCCGGGACCGTCGCTTCAGCAGGTCGCGGGTGGAATGCTCTGCTCGTACTGGAAGACGTTGTGCGGGTCGTACTTCGCCTTGACCTTGCGCAGTCGGTAGAAGTTGGACCCCCAGTAGGCCGACTCCCACTCCGCCATCCCGATGTTCGGCACGTTGACGTAGGCGCCGTCGACGTACGGCCGCAGGGCCTGGCTGAACTCGGCGATCCACGCCTGGGCGATCGGGGTGAGCGCATCGCCGCTGTCCGGCTCCCCGCGCGTGCCCCAGCCGGCGCCCGGCTCGGAGTAGAAGAGCGCGTCGCGGTGCGGGAACGCGGAGCCGCCACGGGGTTCATGCGCCTGGGCCCCACGGCCGAACGCCTGGAGGAAGAAGTTGCTGTCGTCCGTGGGCGCCTCCTCCATGAAGGCGCGGACCACGCTGATCGCCTTGCGCGGGAACGGCCTGTTGGAGAACTGCGAGAAGAACTTCCAGTTGGCGGGCTCGTCGTCGGTCGGGATCTGGAAGCCCGCGTAGATCTCGCCCCAGCCCCCGGTCTGCACGGTGACCTCGGGATTGCCGATCGAGAGGATCGGCTCCAGCAGCTTCCGCGCCTCCGCCTCCGGACCATCGGCGAGCACCGCGAACAGCAGGATCTCGGACTTGTGGATCTCGACCTGGGTCCCCAGGCGGTAGTCGGTGAACGGAGCTACGCGCTGCCAGGTCTCGAAGATCTCCTCCAGGTCGCCGAGGCCGTCCCAGGTCGCCTGGAGGTAGGCGACGCTGCGCAGCGGCGTCACCCGGTAGGTGAGTGAGGTGACGATCCCGAAGTTGCCGTTGCCCGCGCCGCGCAGGGCCCAGAGCAGGTCCTCGTGGTTGTGCAGGTCCACCTCGATCGCCTTGGCGCCGTTGGTGCCCCACGCGACGACGATCTCCGCCCCGATCAGGCTGTCGCAGGCCATCCCGAGGTAGCGGGTGAGGAACCCGAGACCGCCGCCCAGGGTCGCGCCGGACAGGCCCACGCTTCCCTCCGTCCCGGTCGTCACCGCGAGGTCGTGCTCGCCGAGCGCGGTGACCGCCTCCAGCTGGTTGAGCCCGGCGCCCACCCGTGCGGTCCGGCTCGCGTAGTCGATGTCTGTCGACTTCAACTCGCTCACGTCGATCACGATGCCGTTGTCGACGTTCGACCAGCCCTCAAGGCTGTGCCGGCCGCTGCGTACCCGCAGCGCGACGTCGTTCTGCCGCGCCCAGGTCAGGGCGTTGACCACGTCCTGGGTGTTCTGCGCGAAGACGATGACCAGCGGGTAGCGGACGAACAGCTCGTCCCAGCCGAGGCTCGCGTTCGCGTACCCGGGATCCTGAGGGCGGACGATGCGACCGGTCAGCTCCGCCGGCGGACACTCCGCGGTGGAAGACGGACCAGGGCCGCCGTCGGCCGCGAATCCCGGGGTGCCGGCGGCCACGATGCCGGGGAATACCGCGGCACCCGCGCCGACGGCCGCCGTCGCCTTGAGTACTTCGCGACGAGATAGGTCGCGCATGGTCCGATCCTCTCGATGTGGGTTACGCCAGCGATCGACCAGAGCGACTCTGGTCCGGTGGCACGCGACTCACGGTATTACGGGAGAGTTATTCGGAGATGAGCCTTTTTGTCCGAAAACCCGGTCGAGTGATCGAGGTGGGCCGGGTTCGGCGTGGCTCACGTGGCTGCGTACGCGGATGAAGGCCGCTGCGCCGCGGGCGCTCGTCGTGGCGGACTGATCGCGGCCCACCTCGCGTACGGCCTGGGAGTGAGGTCAACTGGCGGCCAGCGGAAATCCTCATTACGGTGTGACCGGGTCAAGTCACGCGCCCATCCTGTCCAGGATCTCCAACGGGAGGCGTGTGCCCATGACCGACCGCGTACAGATGGCGATCCCCCCTCCGCGGGCGACACCGACCCGATTCGCTCGTCGCTACCCGAGTGGGTTCTGGGGCCCGGCTGCCCCGGAACAACCCTTCTCCGTGGCTCGCTACACCGAGCCCGTCAACTCGTCTGCCGCGTTCTCCGCCGACCGGCTGATCGTCGCCCCGGCGGGCTATGTCGACATGGAAACCGCCCCGCTGCTGGGGGCGGCGCTTACCAACGCCCTGGACAGCCACCCCGACGTCTGTTGCGATCTCGCGGCTGTCGACTTCTTCAGCGCCGCAGGGGTCCACATCCTGCTCCTGGCCGCCGACCGGGCGAAGCGGGGCGGCTCCCGCTTCTCGATCAGGGGTGCCGGCGGCATCACCCGGCGTGTACTGCGGATCACCCAGGTGGAGCACCTGTTCGAGTGAATCGGGTGCCGAAGGCCCGGCTGGTCCTGCGTGGCGTCATGCCGACGCCACGCAGGACCGTCGTGGTGTCAGCCGGCCGTACAGGACCGGATCTGCGGTCGGGCGCTGCTGTTGCCGTTGAACATCGTGGTGAAGCCGAACGTGTTGCCGCCGCCGTTGGGACGGACGGTCATGACGTAGCCGGTGCTGTCCCAGGTGGCGGTGCCGTTCCAGATGGTGGAGACCTTCTGCGGCGAGGTGAGGGCGACAACCACCGTCCAGGTGTTGGTGCCGCTGACGGTGACCGAGGTGTTGTACCGGTCACCCCAGACGTTCGTCGTCGTCGCCGTCGCGGTGCAGCTGCCGCCGGACGGCGGCGGGGTCGTGCTGCTGGGCGGGGGTGTCGTGCTGCCCGGTGGCGGGGTCGCGCCGTCGGGTGCGACCGCGCGACCGGTGGACGGCGAGATCATGCCGGGGCAGAGGTTGCGGCTGGTCAGGTTGGCCACGATCTGGCCGATGGCGTCGCGGGTGTTCTGGATCCCGTCGTGCATGAGGATGACCTGGCCGGCCTGGAGACGGCTGGCGTTCGACACGATCTGGCTGACGCTCGCGCCGTTCCAGTCCTGTGAGTCGACATCCCAGATCACCTGCCGCATCCCGAGCGACGAGGCGACCGACTGGAGGGTCGAGTTGGTTTCCCCGTACGGCGGCCGGAACAGCTGGGGCCGGATGCCGGTCGCGGACTGGATCGCCGAACTCGTCTGGGACAGGTCGGACTGCATCTGGGACTGACTCATCGACGTCATGTGGGCGTGGCTCCAGCTGTGGTTGCCGACCCACATGCCGGCGGCCACCTGTGCCTGCGCCGCCGACCTGTTGTTCTGCACGTTCTGCCCGATGTTGAACATGGTGGCCCGTACGCCGTTGGCGCGCAGCACGTTCAGCAGAGCGCTGGTGCTGCCGGTCGGACCGTCGTCGAAGGTCAGGCCGACGTAGCCGTTGCAGGTGGCGGCGCTCGACGGGGTCGCGGTGGCCACGACGAAGACGCCGCACGTCGCGACGGCGGTGGCGAGGATGGACAGCACCGCGCGTAGTCGCCTCGACCGTACGAGCGTGCCAGCGGAGACAGTGCTCATCTGCGCTCCTTCTACCGGTCCGAGCATGCCCCGGTGTGTGGGCGGCATGGTCCGGTCCGGACGTGTGGGTGGTGGGTGGGGAGATCGACCGAAACCCGCCGGAAGCGGGATCGCATCGACCAGAATGGATCGAAGTATTACAGCGAGAATTCCGACGCGTCAACAATTTCCGGAACCCACGCCGATAGCCATCCGGAGCTGTCCTCGCGTCACGGGACCGATCCGGAGCAGCCGGGATGTCGCCGCAATGGCGATCCGTTGGCTGCGGCGGTGGAGCTGATCGCCTCGGGATTCAGGGCGGACGGACGGTGGTGATCCGGAAACCTCCCGGAATTACCGACAGAGATCCGACCAATCGACGAACGGGTTCGCCGAAGCATCCGTTGTGGATGGATTGATCAGGGCCGTGGCCAGGCTCGACAGTTCGTCACGTGCGCGGGGGTCGACAGCGGCTCCGCAATCTTTCCGGTAAACGTTGACAGTCCGCCGACGTACTACCAATACTTCCGCCATCGACAGACCTTGACGGGTGTCGATTCGGGTCGCTCGCGGCGACCTGGTCTGCCGGGCGGCGACGGCAGACGGCCGCACCTCGGCCAACGGTCTCACGCAGGGCGAGCTGACCGCCGGCCGGATCGCCCCGCACGGCGGGCTGGGCGGTCCGGCCGCCGGATCGGATCACCGTGGGCGCCCGCGGTGGTGGCGTGCGTACCGCCCCGACGTCGGCGGCGACCTCGTTGATCGGGTTTGTCCTCGATCGAGCGAGATCGTTGACATGTGTCGCGAATCCATCTTTGATGGTCGATGTTGCTTCCTCGTCGGTCCGGTCGGACGCTGAGTCGTCCGGCGTGGGGTCGGGCCGTTCGATGCCCCGACCTTGGAGGACGGATGCGAACCTTCGCCCGAGTCAGACCACGACGGCTGGTGCCGGCGTTTGCCGCGGCGATGCTGCTGGCCGTGGCGGTCGGCGTGCCGGCGTCGGCGGCGGGCCCGTCGACAGTCGTCGGCGTGGCGTCCGGCCGGTGCCTGGACGTGGTGGGCAACTCACGCACACCCGGCGCCGGCATCAACATCTACGACTGCGTCGGCCAGGCCAACCAGGCGTGGACGTTCACCGCCGCCGGCGAGTTGCGGGTGTACGACGCGACGATGTGCCTGGACGTGGTCGGCCAGGACACGAGCGCACCGGCCGCGCTGCAGATCTACGGCTGCACCGGCGGCGCCAACCAGCGCTGGCGGGTCAACGCCGACGGGAGCATCGTCGGTGTCCAGTCCGGACTCTGCCTGGACGTGACCGGCGGAGGCACCGCCAACGGCACGACTGTCGGCCTCTGGACGTGCAACGGGCAGGCCAACCAGCGCTGGACGTCGTCGCTCGGCAGCGCCGACAGTCAGCCACCCACACCGCCCGGCAACCCTCGGGTGAGCGGGCTGACCTGCAACTCGGTGACGTTCGCGTGGAACGCCTCGACGGACAACGTCGCGGTGGCGTTCTACGACATCTACCACGATGGCCAGCTCATGACCTCGGTGAACGGCGGCACCACGTCCGCCAGCCTCACCGTCGTGCCCAGCGCGACCTGGGGGCTGTACGTCAACGCGCGTGACGCCGCCGGGAACGTGTCGCAGGCCAGCGCCACCGTGACGATCACCCCGCCGCCCTGCCAGGCCGATACCGTGCCGCCGAGCACGCCGACGCAGCTCATGGGCACCGCGTCGGGGACCACGGTGACCCTGCGCTGGGCCGCGTCGAGCGACAACGTCGGGGTCCGGGCGTACGACGTCTACCGCGGTGGCGTGAAGATCGGCACTGTCACGGGCGCCCCGCCGGCGACCACCTTCACCGACAGCGGCCTGGCGGCGAACACCACGTACCAGTACCAGGTCCTCGCCCGCGACGGGCAGGACAACGCCTCGGCGCGCAGCGGCACCGTCGCGGTGAGCACCGGCGGCACCTGCGCCAACCCGGTGTGCACGGTGCGGCAGGTCACCACCGACACCGACGTCCCGTGGGGGCTGGTGACGCTGCCGGACGGCACCGTCCTCTACAACCGCCGCGACGCGCACGACATCATCCACCTCGACCCCGCCACGGGGGCGAAGACCACCGTGGGCACTGTGCCGAACGTGCAGAGCACCGACGGTGAGGGTGGCCTGCTGGGTCTCGCGATCTCGTCGAGCTTCGCCAGCGACCGGTGGCTCTACATCATGCACACCTCGCCGAGCGACAACCGGATCGTCCGGATCAAGATGGAGAACGACCGGCTCACCACCGCCAGCGAACAGGTCCTGCTCAGCGGGATCCGGCGCAACAAGTACCACAACGGCGGCCGGCTGCGCTTCGGCCCGGACGGCAAGCTGTACGCCAGCACCGGCGACGCGCAGAACGGCGCGTACGCCCAGGACCGCTCCAGCCTCGAGGGCAAGATCCTGCGCCTCAACCCGGACGGCAGCGTCCCGGGGGACAACCCGTTCGGCAACTACGTGTGGAGCTACGGTCACCGCAATCCGCAGGGGCTCGCGTTCGACTCGCAGGGCCGCCTGTGGGAGCAGGAGTTCGGCAACTCGATCATGGATGAGACCAACCTGATCACGCGAGGCGGCAACTACGGCTGGCCGGCCTGCGAGGGCACCAGCGGCACCTGCGGCACCGCCGGCTACATCGCGCCGGCCCGCACCTACCCGACCGCCGAGGGCTCCTGCTCCGGCATCGCGATCGTGCGCGACGCGCTCTACGTCGCCTGCGCCCGCGGTGCCCGGATGTACCGTGCCGTGATCAGCGGCAGCAGCCTGACGAACGTGCAGACGTACTTCAGTGGCACCTACGGCCGGCTGCGGACGGTGGAGCCGGCGCCCGACGGGGGACTGTGGCTCACCACCACCAACACCGGTGACAAGGACAGCACCCCGAACAACAGCAACGAACGAGTCCTGCACGTCACCCTCGGCGGTTAGCCGGGACGTTCGCCGACGGTCACCGCGCTTCGGCGCGGAGGCCGTCGGCGAGCCCGGGACGCGGTCCCCGCACCTCGGAGGTTCGGCGAGCGTTCACACCCCGCTTGTGCCGAGGTCATCGCGCCGGGTCGCCTCCCACCTAGCCTCACCAGGGCATCTGCACCTGAAAGAGCTGAGGTTTGCACCATGTCCCTGCGTCACGTTCTGGCGGGCCTTGCCGTTCTGCCCGCGCTCGCCGCTCCGGTAGCCGCGCACGCGTCGACCGTCGACAGCGCCAGCGCGCTGCACCCCCAGAAGACTCATTTCGACCTCCAGGCCCACCGCGGCGGGATCGGCATGACCACCGAGGAGTCGCTGGAAGGCTTCGGCAAGGCGATGCGTCTCGGTGTCACCACACTGGAGCTGGACACCCAGATCACCAAGGACCAGAAGGTGGTCGTCAACCACGACCGCCAGATAAGCGCTCAGAAGTGCGCCGACACCGCACCGGTCACGGCCGGTGACCCGATGTACCCGTACGTCGGCAAGTACATCAAGGACCTCACCCTCGCCCAGCTCAAGACGATGGACTGCGGCTACCAGCAGCTTCCGGGCTTTCCCGAGCAGGAGCAGGTCAAGGGCTTCCGCATGGTCGAGCTGAAGGACGTCCTCGACCTGGTCAAGAGCTACCGGGCCAAGCAGATCACCCTCAACATCGAGACCAAGGTCGAGGCGGGCGCGCCCGAGCAGACCGCGCCTCGCGAGCTGTTCGTCCGGCGGGTCTTCGAGGAGATCCACGCCTCCGGCATCGAGAAGCAGGTCACCATCCAGGCGTTCGACTGGGGCGCGCTGAGCCAGATGCACCGGCTCGCGCCGAAGTGGCCGCTGGTGGCCCTCACGAATTACGACTTCCTCCAGGTCGGCCAGCCGGGCGCGTCCCCCTGGCTGGGCGGGATCGACGCTGACGACTACGACGGTGACTTCGTGAAGGCAGCCGCCGCCATTCCCGGCGTCACCGCCCTGTCGCCCAACTACGGATTCCCGCAGAACGGGACCATCAGCGACCCGAACTTCCGCTTCTACCCGGACGCGACCATGGTGGCCGAGGCGCACGTCCGGGGCCTGAAGATCATTCCGTGGACCTGCGACGACCCGGCCACCGTGTCCGCGCTGATGGACATGGGCGTCGACGGGATCATCACCAACTACCCCAACCGGGTCCGGGCGATCATGGCCGAGCGTGGCATGCGGCTGCCGAAGAGCTACCAGCCCCGCCACTGACCCGCACGCCCGATCCGGGGCCGGTCCCGTGAGCCGCCTGGCGCGCTCGCGGGGCCGGTCCTGTCCGGCGGGCGTGCCTCGGCACGGCCGGCGAACCTCGGGCGGCCCGGTCAGGCCGGATGCTCAATGAGCCTCCTCGGATTCCCCGTCCGCTGTGCCGGGACGCCGGTCGGACGGTGGGCGCCACCCAACTCCGTGGTCCACGGCCGGGTCTGCGCGGCCGGCGCCCGCCACCGGCCCACCCGTGCCCCCGGCTCGGCCGACGGCTCGGTGTGCTGTCCGGCGGCCCCCGCGTCCGGGTCGGTCGCCTCGCCGCCGGCCGGCGCGATGCCCAACTCCCGCATCCGCTCGACGTACGTGCGATAACGCCGCTGCGCCTCGCCGTGCCGCCCGGCCGCGCGCAGCACCTGCACCAACTCCAGGTGGGCGTCCTCGTCGTACGGGTCCCGGTGCACCAGCCGCATCAGGTAGACCAGCTTCTGGTCCGTGTCCGACGCGTGTTGGGCCAGAGCCCGCAGCACGCTGGTGTGTGCGACCTGCGCCTCCTCCCGCAGCGGCTGCGCCCAGTCCTCGTACGGGTCGTCGGCGAGGAAGTCCCCGCCGTACAGCTCGTCGGCGCGGACCAGCGCACGGGCCGTGTCCGGGTGTCCGCCCCGCAGGGCGGCCTGCGCCTCCTCGGCGGCGGTCAGGAACGTCTCGACGTCCACGTCGATCACGTCCAGGTCGATCGCCACCGAACCCCGGTCGGCCAGCACCGCGCCCCGGCCGCTGGTGCGGCGTCCGGTGCCGAGCACCCGGCGCAACGTGGACAGCAGCACCGACAGCCGGTTCGCGGTCCGCGACGGCGACTCGTCCGGCCAGAGCAGCTCCATCAGCCTGGCCCGGGGCACGGCGCGTCCCCGGTGCGCGACGAGGATCTTCAGCAGGTCCCGTGCCTTCTTGGACTGCCACTCGCCGTACGGGACGACGGCGCCGGCCCGGAACACCCGGAAGTCGCCAAGCGTGTGGATGACCACCGCCGGTACGCGCAGCGTGATCGCGGTGAGCCCGTCGGCGACGCCCGGGTCCAGGCGTACCCCGCAGCGGCGCAGCTTCTGCTCGGCGCCCTCGGCGCCGCGGCGGGCCTGCCGCCCCTGCAGCCGGGCGGCGATCAGCTGGACGGTGGCCTCCTCGGCCGGGTCGCCCAGTTCCCGGCAGAGCGCGGCGGCGTCGTCGAGCAGCCCGGCGGACGCGCGCGGGTCGTCCGCCGCGAGCACGGTGAGTTGGAGCGCCTCGACGAGGGTGGCCCGTCGCCGCCCGACGGTCGCGCCGGTGCGGGCCTCGGCGGCGTCGAAGTGGGCGGCGGCGGTGTCACCGCGCAGCAGCGCCACCCAACCGCGGGCCAGCAGGGCGTACGGCCGTTCGGGCTCCCGGGCCATGGTGACCGCCCGTTCGGCGAGATCCTGCGCGGCGCACAGGTCGTCGGCCGCGCGGATCCGCGCCAGCTCGGCCAGGACCCAGGCCGTTGAGACGATGCGCGGCTGACCGCTGCCCACCGCGGCCAGAGCGCTCTCCAACGCCTGCCGGGCCTGCCGCGGCTCCCGCCGGCGGCGGTGCACCATCCCGAGGGCGGCCAGCGAGATCGCCTCGTCGGCGGCGACTCCGGCCAGCTCCCGCAGGCGAAGCCCTGCGGCGCCATCGGCGAGCGCCTCCTCCAACCGACCGAGCTGACACTTCGCCACGGCGGCGAGGGTCAGCGCGTATGGCTCGAAACCGGTGTCGCCCGCCACCTCGGTCAGTCGGACGGCCGCCTCGGCGTGCCGCAGCGCGTCGGCGGCGTCGCCGGCCCACAGCAGGTGGCCGGCCAGGTCCAGGTGGACCATCAACCGGAACAGGCCGGCGTCCGCGCGGCGCAGCCCGTCGGTCGCCTCCACCCGACCGCGGGTCGCCGCCGCGTCGCCGGTGGCGGCGGCGAGCAGCACGACCACCCGGGCGTACGCCTGGTGGGCGGTCGGGACGCCGCACGCGTGGGCGGCACGCGCCGCCTCCTCGACGTCGGTGCTGGCGCGCTCGATGTCGTCGTCGAGCAGGTGGTGCATCGCCGCGTGGCAGTACATCTGCACGGCGTGTGGGCCGGTCGCGCCGATCGGCGCGGTCGCCAGGCGGGCCGCCGCCAGGTGTGGTTCCCCGGCGAGGTGGTGCCGCAGCGCCGCGCGCCAGATCTCCGCGACCGGTGCGTCGGCCGGGTCGGGTGTCGCGGCCAGCAGGTCGGGCTGGGTGGCGAGCCACAGGTGCGCGGCCGCGCGGTCACCGGCGGAGGCGAGGCGGCGCAGCGCCCGCCCCGGGTCGCCACCCGTCGGGTGTCGTTCTGCGGTCGATGCCTCGCCCCCACCTTCGCTGTGAGCCGGCGTCGACGGGCGCCAGGCATGGTTGACATTGTCTCCGGACATTCACCGCTCCTGTGTTCTCTCGTGGAGGCTCAGGCGAGCGAAGAGACAACCGGGCACTACGAGTCGTCGCCCCCGGCGTGGCTTCCCCCCGGGCACGATCATTGTCTTCATCGAGCGGCATCGCCATAACCAAAAGAGTCGGTGTACTTACTGACTGCAATGCGCTATCGGCATAAACGCGCACTCAGGTTTCCCTCAGACCGCCGCAACGGCACCCGAACGGCCCCTACAAGCAACTGGCACGGGCGCGGTCCAGACTTCCCGGCATTGCGTGTCACCCGCCGATCGGAGCTGAGATCCGATGACCGAACAGACAGTTTTCCCTGGCCTCTCCGCCTTTTGGGAACGACAGCTCACGGACCTCCCGGAGCCGCCGGACCTGCCCTTCGCGCCACCGACCGCCCCTGCCGGGGAAGCCCGTGCGGATCTGCCATGCGACTCGGTCGAACCGCAGGTCAGCTCGTTGGCCGGCCTGTTCGCGCTGCTGCACCGTTGGGTCGGCGGCCGGGACCTGCTCGCCGAGACGCCGGCCGCGCCGACCGGCTCGGGACACTGGCTGCCCGTGCGGGTCCGGTTGCCCGAGGATCCCACGTGGACCGAGCTGCGGGACCTGGTCCGAACGGCTCTGCGCGAGGCCCGGGAGCACGACGCGGAATTGCCCGAAACGGTTCCCGACTATCGGCCGGTGGTATCGATTAGCTCCGATCAGGCACCCCCCGGTTATCGGGGTGCAGTGCGGCTGCAGATCGACGACACCGACGAACGCCCGGCGGCCACGGTGAGCCACCACCCACACGCGACGTCGATCGGGGCGGCGTTGGCCGTGCTGCTCGCCCGGACGCAGGAGCGGCCCGCAGCGCGCCTGTCCGACCTCCCACTGCTCGACCCGGCGACGGAACGGCAGGTGGTGATCGACTGGAACGCCACCGACACCGCCTACCCGCGCGAAAAGTCGGTGCCCGAGCTGTTCGCCCAGTGGGCCCGGCAGACCCCGGACGCGCCCGCGCTGCGCGACGGCGAGAGGGTCCTCGCCTACCGGGAGGTGGACCGGCGTGCCAACCACCTGGCGGGGCGTCTGCGCCGGCTGGGGATCGGCGCCGAGACGCTTGTCGGCATCTGCCTCGCCGACACGACCGCCTGGGTGATCGCCGCGCTGGCGACGCTCAAGGTCGGCGCCGCGTACCTGCCGCTGGACCCCGGATACCCGCCGGAGCGGCTGGCGTTGATGTGCCGCGACGCCACACCGGGAGCGATCCTGCACACCGCCGCGCTGGCCGACCGGCTCCCGGACGACGACACGCCCCGGATCGTCGTGGACCGGCTGCCGGCCGACGACGGCCCGGCGGACCCGCCGGCGGTGACCATCCACCCCGACCAGCTCGCGTACGTCATGTACACGTCGGGCTCCACCGGCCACCCCAAGGGGACCGGGGTCAGCCACCGCAACATCGTCCGGCTGGTCCGCGACACCAACTTCGTCGACGTACGCCCGGACGACGTGATGGGACAGGCCGCCACGATGTCGTTCGACGCGGCGACCCTGGAGGTGTGGGGCGCCCTGCTCAACGGCGCCTGCCTGGCGGACCTGGACATCAACGACGTGATCGTGCCGGACCGGTTGCGCGCCCGGCTGCGCGACACCGGCGTGACGATGATGTTCCTGGCCACGTCCGTGGCTCGGCAGGTGGCGACCGAGGCGCCGGACGCCCTGGCCGCGCTGCGCTACCTGACGTTCGGCGGCGAGCAGGCCGACCGGACGGCCGTGGACCGGATCCGGGCGGCCTGCCCGGACACGACGCTGGTCAACGGGTACGGCCCGACCGAGGCCACCACCTACACCACGACGTACGACTGCGCCCGGCTCACCGCCGCGGACCCGATCGTGCCGATCGGCGGCCCGGTCGCCAACACCCGGGTGTACGTGCTGGACCGGCTCCTGCAACCGGTGCCGCCGGGCGTGCTCGGTGAGCTGTTCATCGGAGGGGACGGGGTGGCCCGCGGCTACCTCGGCCGCCCCGACGCGACCGCCGAGAAGTTCGTGCCCGACCCGTTCGGGCCGCGCACCGGGGGTCGGCTCTACCGCACCGGCGACGTGGTCCGGCAACGCCCGGACGGGTTGATCGAGTTCGTCGGCCGATCCGACCACCAGGTCAAGATCCGCGGGTACCGGGTCGAGCCGGGCGAGGTGACCGAGGCGCTGCGCGCTGGCGGCCTGCTGCGGGACGCGATCGTGCGCGCCGACCGCGACGCCGCCGGCGACGCCCGACTGGTCGCGTACGTCGTGCCGAACGACGGGGTGCGCGTCGAGGCGGTCCGGGAACGGGCCCGCGAGCAACTGCCCGACCACCTGGTGCCGGCCGTGTTCGTGGCGCTGCCACGGCTGCCGCTCAACCGCAACGGCAAGGTGGACGTCGCGGCGCTGCCCGCGCCCGACGCCGCCGCGCAGGGCGACGACGACGCATCTCCGCGGACACCGACCGAGCGGGCGGTGGCCGAGATCTGGCAGGACGTCCTCGGTGTGCCGGTGCGCCGCCGCGACGACGACTTCTTCGACCTCGGCGGGCGGTCTTTGAAGGCGACCCGGGTCCGCTCCCGGCTCGCCGCCGCGATCGGCGCGGAGGTGCCGCTGCGGCTGATCTTCGACCACCCGACCGTGGCCGGGCTGGCCGCCGCGGCCGACGAGATCAGCGGAGTGCCGGTCGAGCCCACCGAAGCGGCCCTGCCGGTCGCGTCGGACGGGCCGCCACCCGCCGACCTCGCCGGCCTGCTCGACCAGCTCGAACAGGGGATCGCCCGATGATCGGAGCCCTCACGCCCGCGCGGTTGCGCCAGCGCGTGGACGCCCTGCCGCCCGAACGGCGGCGGGCGTTCCTCGCCGCGATCCGCGCCGACGGCGACCGGTACGGCATCCACCCGCTCACCGCCGCCCAGGAGTGGATGCTGCTGCTGGCGCAGCTCCGCCCGGACAGCCCGGCCTACCACGTCCCGTACCGGGTGGACCTGCGCGGCGATCTGGACGTGGCCGCGTTGCGCGGCGCGCTCGACGAGGTCGTGGCGCGGCACGAGGCGCTGCGCACGGTGTTCGTGCCGCTGGACGGGCAGTCGTACCAGGTGGTCCTGCCGCCGACCGGCCTGCCGCTGGTGGTCGAGGACGTCGCGCCGGAGCGGATCGACGAGTACGCCGCCGCCGAGGCCGTACGCCCCTTCGACCTGGCCCGGGGACCGCTGGTGCGGGCCACCCTGTGCCGCACCGGCCCCACCGACTTCGCGCTGCTGCTCTCCCTGCACCACGTGGTGTGTGACGGCTGGAGCATGGGTCTGCTCTTCGAGGAGCTGTCGACGGCGTACGCGGCCCTGCGGGAGGGGCGGCGTCCGGCGCTGCCGCCGGTGCCCCGGGACGTACCGGCCGCGCTGGCCCAGGACCGACTGCTCGGCCCGACCGAGCTGGCCCGGCGGCTGGACTGGTGGCGCGACGCGCTGACCGGCGCGCCGCCGGGGCTCGACCTGCCGACCGACCGGCCCCGCCCGGCCGAGCTGGAGGACGCCGGCCACGAGATCGAGTTCTCCTGGCCACCGGAGCTGGCCGACCGGGTCGCCGAGGCGGGCCGCCGCACCGGCGCGACGCCGTACATGATCTTCGCGGCGGCCTGGGCGGCGGTGCTGCACCGCCGCAGCCAGCAGCCGGACCTGCTGATCGCCACCCCGGTGGCGAACCGGCAGACGCTCGACAGCGAGACCGCTGTCGGCTTCTTCGTCAACACCCTGGTGCTGCGCAGCCGGGTCGACGGTCAACTGACCTTCGCCGCGCTGCTGGATCGGCTGCGGGACTCCGCGCTGACCGCGCTGACCGACCCGGTGCCGTTCGACGCCCTGGTGCAGGAGCTGCGCCCGGTCCGCGACGCCGGCCGTCACCCACTCGCCCAGGTGATGTTCGCCGTCGAGGACGGCTGGGAGCAGCGGCTGACCCTGCCCGGGGTAAACGTGCTGGCCAGCGGTGAGACGCACACCGGCACGTCCATGTTCGACCTGACGCTGACCGTCATCCCGTACGAGGGCCGCATCGACGGGCGGATCGAGTACCGGACGCGGCTCTTCGACGAGTCCACCGCCCGGGCGCTCGCCGACCAGCTCGACACCCTGCTCACCGCCGCGCTCGCCGCCCCGGACACCCCCGTGGACCGGCTGCCGCTGCTCGACGCGACCGCCGGACGGGACCTCATCGACCGCTGGGCCGCCACCGCGCCCGCGCCGCAGGGCCAGCCGAGCCTGGGCGAGCTGGTCGCCCGCCGGGCTGCGGCGGCACCGGAGACGGTCGCCCTGGCGTACCGCGACCAGGCAGTGACCTACCGGGAGCTGGACGCGCGGGCCGACCGCCTGGCCCGGACCCTCGCCGCCCGGGGCGTACGGGCCGAGACGACAGTCGGGGTCTGCCTGCCCGCCGGCCCGGACTGGGTGGTCACGTTCCTCGCCGTACTCCGGGCGGGTGGGGTCTACCTGCCCCTGGACCCGCAGTTGCCGGCGGCCCGGCTGGCGCACCTGCTCGCCGACTCCGCCGCCGCGCTGGTGATCACCACGGCCGACGCGGAGTTGGCGCTGCCCACCACCGGCGTGCCGCTGCTGCGCCTCGACGAGCAGCCGCCGGCCGGCGACGCCGCGCTCCCGACGGCAGTCCACCCCGACGCCGCCGCCTATCTGATCTACACGTCCGGCTCGACCGGGCTGCCCAAGGGCGTCCTCGGCACCCACCGAGGGCTGAGCAACCTCGCCGCCGCGCAGGCCCGGCTGGTCGGCGTCCGGGCCGGCGACCGGGTCCTGCAGTTCCACTCGATCAGCTTCGACGTGGCGCTGTCCGATGTGGTCACCGCGCTCACGGCGGGTGCCACGCTGCGCCTGCTCGGCCCGGACGAGCGCACCCCCGGCCCCGACCTGGCCGCCGCGCTCACCCGGCACCGCGTCACGGTGGCCGACCTGCCGCCGGTGGTCCTCGACGCACTGGACCCCGCCGCCGTGCCCGACCTGCGGATACTCACCGTCGGCGGCGAACCCTGCGCCCCGGACGTCGCCGCCGCCTGGTCGCGCGACCGGCTCCTGATCAACGGGTACGGCCCGACCGAGGCCACCGTCACCGCCACCGCCGCCCGCTGCGCACCCGCCGACACCGAGCTTCCGATCGGCCGACCGCTGACCGGGGTCCGCGCCTACGTGCTCGACACCGAGCTGCGGCCGGTGCCGCCGGGGGTGCCCGGCGAGCTGCACCTCGGCGGCGCCGGAGTGGCCCGCGGCTACCACGGCGACCCCGCGCTCACCGCCGGGCGCTTCCTGCCCGACCCGTACGCGCCGACACCGGGGGAGCGGATGTACGCCACCGGCGACCTGGTCCGCTGGCGGGCCGACGGGCAGTTGATCTTCCTCGGCCGGGCGGACAACCAGGTCAAGATCAACGGCTATCGGATCGAGTTGGGCGAGGTGGAGGCCCAACTGCGGCAGTGCCCGGGGGTGCGCCGGGCCGCCGCCGTGGTGCGGACCGACGCGCCCGGCGGTCGACGACTGGTCGGCTACCTCGTCGGCGACGGGTTGGCGATCGACGAGCTGCGCCAGAGCCTGCTCCGGCGGCTGCCCCGCTATCTCGTGCCGAGCGCCTTCGTGGTGGTCCCGGACCTGCCGGTGACGTCCAGCGGCAAGCTCGACCCGTCCCGGCTGCCCGCCCCCACCGTCGCCCGCGCCGACCTCGGCGCCGCGTACGTGGCACCCACCGGCGCTGTGGAGCGGGCCATCGCCGACACCTGGCGGCAGGTGCTCGGGCTCGACGACGTCGGCGCGGACGACAACTTCTTCGACCTGGGCGGGACGTCACTGCTGCTGGCGCGGGTGCAGACCCGGCTCACCGAACGGCTGGGCCGACCGGTGCCCGCCGTCGAGCTGTTCCGCTATCCGACCATCGCGCTGCTGGCCCGGTTCCTCGACGGCACGGCCGCCCCGACGACCGCACCGGCCGGTGGCCGGCGACGAGACGAACGCAAGCAGGCGCTGGCCGACCGGGCCCGCCGGGCCCGCCCGGTGCCGGCGGGGGAGGGACGAGCGTGACCGACCAGGAGACCGGACTGGAGATCGCCATCGTCGGGATGGCCGGCCGCTTTCCCGGCGCCGCCGACGTCGACGAGCTGTGGCAGCGGATCCTCGCCGGGGAGGAGACCATCACCCGGTTCACCGACGCGGAGCTGGCGGCCGCCGGCCTCACCGAAGAGGAGCGGCGGCACCCCGACCACGTGCCGGCGCACGGCGCGCTGGCCGACATCGACCGATTCGACGCCAGCTTCTTCGGCTACTCGCCCCGCGACGCCCGGCTGCTCGACCCGCAACAGCGGCTCTTCCTGCAGACCGCCTGGACCGCCCTGGAACGCGCCGGTCACCTCGCCGGGAACCCCGACCGGCTGGTCGGCGTGTACGCCGCCGCCGCGGCCAGCAGCTACCTCCTGCACCACCTGTTCCGCAACCCGCGACTCGATTCGGTCTCCGAGTACGAGCTGATGCTCGCCAACGACAAGGACTCGCTGCCCACCCGGGTGGCGTACCACCTGGACCTGCGTGGACCCGCCGTGGCGGTGCAGACGGCCTGCTCGTCGTCGCTGGTCGCCGTGCACCTCGCCGCGCAGGCGCTGCTCGCCCGCGAGTGCGACGTCGCGCTCGCCGGCGCCGCGCACGTCCTGCTGCCCACCGGCACCGGCTACCGGCACGAGGCCGGCGGCATCATGTCCCGCGACGGGCACTGCCGCCCGTTCGACGTGCGCGCCACCGGAACCGTGGGAGGCGACGGCGCCGCCGTGGTCGTCCTGCGCCGGCTGGGGGACGCCCGCGACGACGGCGACACGGTGTACGCGGTGATCCGTGGCTCCGCCATCAACAACGACGGCCGGTTGAAGGTCGGCTTCACCGCGCCCGGAGTGGACGGTCAGGTCGCCGCGATCCGGGCCGCCCAGGAGGTGGCCGAGGTCGACCCCGCCACGATCGGCTACGTCGAGGCGCACGGCACCGGCACCGAGCTGGGCGACCAGATCGAGCTGCGCGCCCTGGCCGAGGCGTTCCGGGGCGCCGACGGGGGCCACAGCGCTGATGCGGGCCGGTGCGCGCTCGGCTCGGTCAAGTCGATCCTCGGTCACCTCGACGTCGCCGCCGGGGTGACCGGGCTGATCAAGGCCGCGCTGGCGCTGCATCACCGCGTGGTGCCGCCCAGCCCGTACTGCACCGAGCCGCACCCCGAGCTGGCCGGCGGGCCGTTCCACGTGCCCACCACCGCGCAGCCCTGGCCCGACCTGGGCACGCCGTGCCGTGCGGCGGTCAGCTCCTTCGGCATCGGCGGCACCAACGCCCACGCCGTGCTCCAGGCCGCCGAATCGGCGGATCACCGCCCCGGCGACGACCGGTCCGCCCATCTGCTGGTGCTCTCGGCCCGGGACGCCGACGCGCTCGACCGGGCCCGCGACCAGCTCGCCACCCACCTGGGCGAGCACCCCGACGTGCCGCTGGCCGACGTCGCGTACACCCTCGCGCGGACCCGACGGGAGTTCGGGCACCGGCTCGTCACCGTCGCCCGCGACGCCACGACCGCCGCCGCCCAGCTCGCCGACCGTGACTCGACGCTGGTCCGCACCGGCGTCGCCACCGGTACGCCGGCCGGGGTGGCGCTGCTCTTTCCCGGCCAGGGCGCGCAGTACGCAGGAATGGGCCGCACCCTCTACCGCGCCGAACGGGTCTACCGGGCGGCCTTCGACCGCTGCGCCGACCTGCTGCGGCCGCACCTCGACGTGGACCTGCGGACCCTGCTCTGCCCACCCGGCGACGCGGTCCCGGCCGCACCCGAGCTGGACGAGACCCGGCTCACCCAGCCGGCCCTGTTCGCCGTCGAGTACGCCCTCGCCGAACTGCTGCGCCACCACGGCGTACGCCCGGCCGCGATGGCGGGACACAGCCTCGGCGAGTACGTGGCCGCCTGCCTGGCCGGCGTCTTCACCCTGCCCGACGCGCTCGCCACCGTCGCCGTCCGCGGTCGGCTCATGCAGGCCCAGGCACCCGGATCGATGCTCTCGGTGGCTCTCGGCGTCGACGAGGTGACGGCGCTGCTGCCCGCCGCAGTGGAGGTGGCCGCCGCCAACGCGCCGCGCCTCACCACAGTCTCCGGCGAGACCGCCGCCGTCGCCGCGCTCGCCGCCGACCTGCGCGGGCGCGGGGTGGCGTGTCGGGAGCTACGCACCTCCCATGCGTTCCACTCGGCCCTGATGGACCCGGCTCTGGCCGGCTTCGCCGCGCACCTGCGGGAGGTGCCGCTGCGTCCGCCCACCCTGCCGGTCGTGTCGAACGTGACCGGCCGCTGGCTCACCGACGACGAGGCCACCGACCCCGACTACTGGGTGCGGCAGCTGCGCCGCCCGGTCAACTTCACCGCCGCCGCCACCCTGCTGCTCGGCGAGCGGTACGCAGTGCTGGAGGTCGGCCCCGGTCGCACCCTGGCCACCCTCGTCCGGCAGCACGACGCCGCACGTGGGGTGCCGGTGGTGACGAGCCTGCCCGCCGAGCGCACGCCCACCGGCGAGGACGACGCCGTCGCCCGGGCCGTCGGCCGGCTCTGGCTCGCCGGGGCCCCGGTGCGCTGGCCCGACGGCCGCGACGAGGGACGACGCCGGGTACCCCTGCCCACGTACCCGTTCGCGCGTGACCGGCACTGGGTCGACGCGTACCGGCCGGGACCCGTCGCCCCCGACGAGGTCACGCCGGTCACCGCGCCGCCGCCACCGGCCCCGGCCGGATCGGTGGCGGCGGGATCGGTGGCGGCGGCGACGGCCTCGACGGGGGACGAGCCGTACGAGGTGGTGCGGCGGATCTGGGTGGACCTGCTCGGGGTGGACGAGATCGGCCCCGACGACGACTTCTTCGAGCTGGGCGGGCACTCGCTGCTCGGCACCCGGGTGGTGGCGCGACTGCGCGACGCGCTCGGCGTCGACCTGCCGCCCGCCGCGATCTTCGAGTCACCCACCCCCGCCGCGTTGGCCCGTACCGTCGCCGCGCTGGCGGGGCCCGCTCCCGCCGTACCCCGGGCGGTTTCCCCGCCCACGGACGGTGACCTCACCGACCTGCTCGCGGAGATCCGGGCGTTGTCCCCGGAGAGTCTCGCCCGCGAACTGCACCTGGCCCGACACGAGGAAGGCAACCCCGATGGCTGACGAACACCGCGTGGTGGTCAACGACGAGGAGCAGTACGCCCTGTGGCCCCGGCACAAGGAGGTGCCGGACGGTTGGCGGGACGCCGGCTGCGCCGGCAGCCGCCAGGAGTGCCTGGACTTCGTGACGCGTACCTGGACCGACATGCGCCCCCGCAGCGTCCGCGAACACCTGGCCGCCGGCTGAGCGACCGGTCACCGGCCCGCCGCGCGACGTCGGTGACCCAGCGATGACGTGTCCGCGCCGGGCTCAGCGACGGCGCAGGGCCGAGTCGAGCAGGGCGGGCGGGGTGTCGAACTTCTCGTGTGCGGCGAGGTCGACGCCCGGCGCGACGATGGCGTCGATCGCGTCCAGCACGTCGGCGGAGAGCACGGTGTCCGCGGCGGCGAGCTGGGAGTGCAGGTGCTCGATCGTGCGGGGACCGATGATCGCGCTGGTCACGGCCGGGTGCGCGGTGACGAACCCGAGCGCGAGCTGGATCATGGTGAGGCCGGCCTCGTCGGCGACCTTGGCCAGGTGCTCGACGGCGTCCATCCTGGCCTGGTTGGCCGCGAGTGCGGTGTCGAAGCGCTCCGGCAGAAGCGTCGACCGGCTGGTGGTGATCTCCCGGCCCGCCCGGACCGCGCCGGAGAGCCAGCCCGAGGCGAGCGGGCTCCACGCCAGCACGCCGAGGCCGTACTGCTCGGTCACGGGCAGGACGTGGGTCTCGATCCCGCGTTGCAGGATCGAGTAGCTGGGCTGTTCGGTGACGTAGCGGCTCAGGTGGTGCTCCCGCGCGGCCCACTCGGCCTGCACGATGCGGTACGCGGGGAAGGTCGACGAGCCGAAGTAGCGGATCTTTCCGGCCCGCTGCAGGTCGGTCAGCGCCGACAGCGTCTCCTCGTCGCTGGTGGTCGGGTCCCACCGGTGGATCTGGTAGAGGTCGACATGGTCGACGCCGAGGCGGCGCAGGCTGTTGTCCAGCTCGGTGACCAGCCAGCGGCGCGAGCTGCCCCGGTGGTTGCGCTCGTCACCCATGGGCATGCCGGCCTTCGTGGCCAGCACGATGTCGTCGCGGCGGCCGGCGATCGCCCGGCCGACCATCTCCTCCGACTCGCCCTGGCTGTACATGTCGGCGGTGTCGATCAGGTTGATCCCGCCCTCCAGGGCGGCGTCGACGATCGCGGTGACCTCGTCCTGGCCGGTGCGTCCCAGCTTGCCGAAGTTCATGGCGCCCAGCACGAGTGTGCTGACCTGGACGCCGGTGCGACCCAAGGTGCGGTACTGCATGGCTGTTCCTCCGTGCTCAAGGGGCGTGGTTGGCCGTGGTCCACCTGCTCTGGCATCCTGAACAAGTGGAACCATGTTCCGCTAACCAATATACGGAACACTGTTCCGTTTGCCAACAGTGACCATGGGAGGTCGGGCGCAGTGGCCGACATCGACAGCGGATCGACGTCACCGCGACCGCGCAAGCGGGCGGACGCGCGGCGCAACGAGGCGACGCTCCTGGACGCCGCCGCCGCGGCCTTCGTCGCGTCCGGCGTCGACGTGCCCGTTCGCGAGATCGCCGCCGCGGCGGGCGTCGGCGTCGGCACGATCTACCGGCACTTCCCGACGCGGGCGGATCTGATCGTGGCCGTCTACCGACACCAGGTCGAGGCCTGTGCCGAGGCCGGGCCGACGCTGCTGGCCGCCAGCGGCACCCCGTACGCCGCCCTCGCGCGGTGGATCGACCTCTTCGTCGACTTCCTGGTCACCAAGCACGGTCTCGCCCAGGCGTTGCAGTCCGACAACGTCGCCTTCCAGGCTCTGCACGGCTACTTCCTCGACCGGCTGGTGCCGGTGTGCGCCCAACTGCTCGACGCGGCCGCGGCGGCGGGCGAGATCCGCACCGACCTGAGCCCCGTCGAGCTGCTGCGCGGCGTCGGCAACCTCTGCATCGGCGCGGGCGACCCCCGCTACGACGCGCGCCGGATGGTGGAGATCCTCATCGCCGGGCTGGGCGTCCGGTAGCCACCGCCCGGCGGTGTCGACGCCGCCGACCCGGAGGGAAACAGGTCCCCGCTGCTGCCTGTAGAGCTGCCCCAGATCTGGGGCAGCGGGAGATCTGGGGTGGCGAGCCTGCCCCATTTCTGGGGCAGCTCTACAGCGTCGCCCAGAGGTTAGGTGCATCCCACGGTCGAGCCCGCGTCGCCGAGCTGTCAATGTAGTGTTGACGAATGATGACGCCGTTGGCCGGCTTGGCTGAGGTAGGCGCCGCTCGTGTGCAGCTGGACGAGCGGGAGGCGGAGCTGATCGACCGGGCGCGCCACGAAGGCGCGACCTGGGCGCAGGTCGCGACGGCGCTGGGGCTCGGCAGCCGGCAGGCCGCCGAGCAGCGCCGTCAGCGCCTGGCGGCCGCGCGACGTGCTCGGCGACATCACCTCGACCGTGGCTACTCGTCGCAGATCGCGGCGTTGCGGGGCGCGGTGGCCGACCTCGGGCGCTGGATCGCGACGGACCGGCGGTGGGACTCCCGCTTTCCTCGGGCGGCACTCGTTCGGAGCACAGTGGAGGCCGCCCTGGACGCCGCCCCCGGCTCGCTCTACGCGCTGGCCCTGCACCTCCGTGCCGACCTCGAAGCCGCAGGCGACCGGCTGCCGTCACCGGTACGAGTCATGGCGGCGACGGTGGACACCGTGCTGTCAACGAACCATTGACATCGCTCAACGCCATTGCTTGAGCCGGGCTCAAGAATCAGGATGTGAGTCAACTCGGCTCAACCTGGAGGGCTCATGCGGCGCAACGCCTGTCTGTTCGTGGCGATCTCGCTGCTGTCCGGCTTCGGCAGCAGCGCCATGTCCCTGGTGGCCGGCATCTGGATCCTGGACCTCACCGGCTCCACCGGTCTGGCCGCCCTGGCCGGGCTCTGCGTGTACGCCCCGGTGCTCGCCGGCCCATGGCTGGGCGGCCTGCTCGACCGGGCGCCCCGACGGGCGCTGGTGATCGACGTCAACATCCTGCTGGCAGCCGCGCTGCTGGCGCTCCTCGCCGTCCGCGGCCCGGGGCAGACGTGGGTCATCTTCGCCGTCTCGTGCGCCTACGGTGTCAGCTACGTGCTGATCGACGCGGGCGAGACGGCGCTGCTGCCGTCCGCGCTGTCGCCCACGGACCTCGGCGACGTCAACGGGTGGCGCTCCAGCGCGCAGGAGGGCATGAAGCTCGTCGCCCCGCTGGCCGGCGCGGGCCTCTACGCCTGGCACGGCGGCCACGCGGTCGCCGTGCTGAGCGCGGCCATGCCGCTCCTGGTCGCCGTCCTGTACCTGGCGGTGCGCCTGAACCGGACGCCGCCCGAACGGCCGACGCGTCAGCATCGCGGCCTGCGCGCCGGGCTTGCCGTCCTGCTCGGACAGCGGACGACCCGCGTACCGGTCGTGCTCGCGGCCGTGTCGATCGCCATGTCGGGCTTCACGACCGCGGCCGTCTACGCGGTCGTCGTCACGGAACTACGCCTTCCGACCACGTTTCTGGGTGTGCTGGCGAGCGCTCAGGGCGCCGGCTCGATCCTCGGTGGACTGGTCGTCGGCCGGCTCCTCACCCGGCGGGGTCCCGCCGCCGTCGGCGTGGCCGGGGCCGTGCTGTTCGCCGTGGGCTGCCTGGCGCGCTGCCTGCCCTGGTGGCCGGCCACGGTCGCGGGTGCCGCGGTCGCCGGCATCGGGCTGCCGTGGACCCTGGTCGCTGCGGTGACCGCCGTACAGACGCACAGCCCGGCGGCGCTGCTCGGCCGGGTCGCCGCGACGGCCAACACTGCGATGTTCGGCCCGCTCGTGCTGGCGATCCCGCTCGGCTCCGCCGCCGTCCACTTCGGCGGCCGTCCGCCGCTGATCGCCGCCGCCGTGCTCTGCCTGACCGCCGCGGCCACCCTGCGCCCGCCCAGGCCACGACAACCCGACGCGAGCCCCCCGCTCATGATCGTTGGCAACTGAGCGGTGCGACCCGCCGGCCCTACCACTGCTCAGCTGCCAACGATCACGACAGCCAGACATCCGCGACCGGTTGACGAGGTCACCCGTCGACGGCGATCCGGTCGAGGAGGTCGTCGAGGTGGTCGGGGGACTCCAGCGCGGCCTTCACGGCCTGCAGGAACGCGACCGCCTCCCGGCCGTTGACCACGCGGTGGTCGTAGACGGCGCTCAGGTTGACGAACCGGCGCGTCACGACCTGACCGTCCGCGTCCAACGCCAGCTCGTCCTGGGTGCCGCCGATCGCCACCACGCAGGTCTGACCGGGAAAGACGATCGGCCCGGCGAGCACCACGTCGGGGTCGGTGTGCAGGGAGACGACGATGGTCCCGCCGGCCAGCTCGCCGGCCCGGAAGCCCTCACCGCCGGCCCGGGAGCGGAAGTCCATCAGCGTCTCGGCGATCTCCGCGCAGGTCAGCTCCTCCACATCGCGGACCACCGGGATGAACAGCCCGGTGCCGACGTCGATGGTGACGCCGACGTGGGCCGCCTCGGCCAGTCGTACGCTGCTGCCGTCGCCGGGTGCGGCGAAGAGCAACGGGTGGTCCTCGCGCAACCCGCCGATGGCCTTGACCAGCAGCTCCGGCAGGCCGACCAGGGTGCGGGTGGCGCGGGTGAGCTGCCGGGCCACCGCGAGGGCGGCGTCGGCCCGGACCTTGATGACGGCGAGCGCCGCCGGCACCTCCCGGTGGGACTCGGTGACCACGGCGGCCACCGCGCGCTGGGCGCGGGAGAGCGCGTGGACCGGGCGCGGATCGTCCGGCTCCGGGCCGTCGCCGGCCGCCAGCGCGGCGGCCGCGGCCACCACCACCGGCTCGGTCGCTGCCGCGGGCGCCGCCGACCGGTCGGCCAGCAGGCGTTCCACGTCGGTACGCCGCACGACCGCCTTGCCGAGGCCGCGCAACTCGTCGTCGCCGAGACCGTGCGCGGCCGCGAGCTCCCGGGCCGAGTCGGTGAGCACCGGCCCGCCAGGGGAGGCGTCCGGCAGGGGTACGACAGCCGGGGCGACCGCCTCGGCGAGGAAGCGTTGCCGGGCCTCTTCGCTGTCGAAGACGTGACCGATGACGTCGCCTGGGGCGCACTCCCGGTTGACCTCGACGAGCCGGTGCAGGACACCGTCGCCGTCGCTGAGCAGCTCCTCGGCCGCCTTGGAGGTCTCCACCTCGGCGATCGGCTCGCCGGCGCGTACCTGCTCGCCGTTCTCGGCCAGCCAGTCGAGCAGGACGTACGTCGTGTCGTTGTTGTTGAGCTTGGGGACGACCAGGTCAGTCACCACTGACGACCTCCTTCACGGCCTGGCGGATGTCGGCGTCCTGCACCAGCACGGTGCGTTCGAGATGCGCGGCGGTCGGGATGACGCTGTCGGCGGAGTGCACGAGGCGTACCGGCGCGCGCAGCGATCCCCAGAGCCGCCGGTGCACGACCTGCGCCAACTCCGCGCCCCAGGTGCCGCCGGCGGTGCTCTCCTCGGCCACCACCACCCGTCCGGCCCGCGCGATCGGCGGCAGCAGGGTGTCCACGTCCAGCGGCCAGAGTCGCGACGGCACCAGCACCTGGCAGACGATGTCGTCGCGCAGCAGCAGCTCCCGGGCCACCGACACCGCCCGGGCGGCCAGGCCGCCGGGTACGACCAGCACGCAGTCGGCCTGCTCCTCCTCGTCCACCCGGACCCGGGCGATGTCGGCGTCCGGGCCGATCAGGTCGTAGCGGAACAGCTCGTCCACCACGCCGTCGGCGTACATGCGGGTGGTGTAGAGGACCTTGTCCTCGAAGAGCAGGCCCGGCCGGCCGGTGGCGAGCATGCCCGCGAGCACCGCCCGGTTGTCGTGGAACGGCGACACCTCGTGCACGCTCAGGCCGGGGATGCCGATGAAGTGCTTCAGCGGGCTCTGGCTGTGCGTCGGGCCGTACCCCCGGTTGCCGCCGGTGGGGCAGCGCACCACCAGCCGCATCGGCACCCGCCGGCCGTACATAGCGGTGGACTTGCTGGCGAAGTTGAGGATCTGGTCGAACGCCAGGGCCACGAAGTCACTGAACATGATCTCGACGATCGCGCTCTGCCCGGCCAGGGCCAGCCCGCCGGCCACGCCGACTATCCCGCCCTCGCTCAACGGGGTGGACAGCACCCGCTCCGGCCAGCGCGTCGACAGTCCCCGGGTCACCTTGAACGCCCCGCCGTACGGGTCGACCAGGTCCTCCCCGAGCACGGTCAGCGCGGGGTCGTCGGCCAGCAGCGCGTGCAATGCCTGGTTGAGGTTCTCCACCACCCGCTCAGCCACGGTCGGCCTCCGCCCAGCGGCTCGCCGGCCGGCCGGCGACGTCGGCGACCACCTGCGCCACGTACGCCCGTTGCCGCTCGTCGTGCGCGCCGAACTGCTCCGGGTACGCCTGCGCGTAGCGGGCGTACCAGTCGTGCGCCCGCGCGTGCGCGATCTCCTCCGGGCGGCGGCTGTCGTCACCCTTGCTGTGTGGCCCCACCCGGTGCGTGAGCAGTTCCACCACGTACGGCGTGGACCGCTCGCGGACCCGGCGCAGCACCGGCGTCAGCGCGGCCCGGACCACTTCGGTGTCGGTGGAGGTCACCCGCAGGTGGTCCACCCCGAACGCCCGCGCCCGCCCGCCGATGCTGCCGGCGAGCTGGGTGTCGGTGGGCGTGGACTGGGCGATGCCGTTGTTCTCGACCACCAGCAGCAGCGGC
Organism: Micromonospora sp. NPDC047557; assembly: GCF_043205095.1. NCBI lineage: Bacteria > Bacillati > Actinomycetota > Actinomycetes > Micromonosporales > Micromonosporaceae > Micromonospora > Micromonospora sp. NPDC047557. Next base: position 266,669 of record NZ_JBIDDK010000005.1, read on the forward strand.
AGGCCCCACAGCGCGGCCATGTTCAGCGCCTCGTAGACGGCGCCCTCGCCCCAGGTGCCGTCGCCCAGGTAGACAAGCGCCAGTCGGCCGGGCTCGGTGCGCTTGAGGTGCAGCGCCACGCCGGCGGCCACCGGCATGCTCTCACCCTGCACCCCGGTCGACAGGTAGCGGTCCCGCAGGATGTGCTGGCTGCCGCCGACGCCCTGGCACACCGCGCCCTCGCGGCCCATCACCTCGGCCAGCAGACCGTGCGGGTCGCTGAACCGGGCCAGGTAGTGCCCGTGGCCCCGGTGGTTGCTGAACACGAAGTCGCCGTCGGTGAGCAGCGGGCGCAGCGCCACCGGCACGTACTCCTGGCCCAGGCAGGTGTGGGTGGTGCCGTGCAGCTCGCCCCGGCCGAACATGTCCAGCAGGGCCAGCTCGAAGTGCCGGATCAGCAGCAACAGGTCCAGGTCGGCGTCGGTGAGCCGGGTCGGCGCGATCGGCGGCGCCTCGGTGCGGGTGGCGGTCACCGGGATGCCCCGTCCAGCTCGCCGGCAACGAGGTCGACCAGTTCGCCGACCGCCCTTACCGCCAGGTACGCCCGCAGGTCCAGGCGTACGCCGAGGTCGTCCTCCAGCGCGGAGAGCAGCCGCAACGCCTCCAGGCTGGTCCAGTTGGCCAGCGACGCGAACCGGACGTCGGGCGAGATCTCCTCGGCCGGTACGTCCGCGACCTGCTCGATGAGGTCCGCGACGGTGGTGAACAGGTCAGGCACGGTTGTCTCCCTCCTCCAGGGCGATCCACTCCGGCAGCAGCCGGGGCGGGGGATGCAGCGGCAACACGTGCCGGGTGGTGCCGTCGTCGACGGATGCCACGGTGAAGCCCGCGGAGGGCCAGACGGCCCCGCCGGGCTTGTTGCGGGCGGTGGGCCGGAACAGGGCCTCCAGCCGGGTCGCGCCGGCGGCTCGGGCCAGCTCGGCCACCCGGTGCAGCGCCGCCTGCTCGACACCCCGGGAGAACACCCGGCAGCTGAGCACGAAGTTCTCGATCACCCAGGCGTCCGGGTCGGTCCGGTCCAGCCACAGGCCGCCCACCAGCCCCTCGGCACCGAACCGGTCGGTCACCTCGACGGTGAGCACCAGGTGGTCGGGGGAGTCGGCGCGCGAGCGGGTCTGCGCCTCGGTGTGCGCGCGCTCGGTCATGGTGAACTGGTTGGTGCGCAGCCCGAGCTGCGCGAGCCGGGGCAGGCTGTGCTCGTCGACCTCCCGAACGGTGACACGCAACGTCAGCTCGTGCAGGTAGTCGGCCGCCGAGTCGAACGTGGCGGCGAAGCGCTCCCGCCCGGCGCGGGCCCGGTACAGCTCGGTGCGTTCCCGGTCGGTGGCGCCGGTGGCCAGCACGGTGAAGTGCCCCTCGGTGAGCAGCCTGGTGGGAAAGCCCGCCGGGTCGCCGGCCAACTCCACCACCCGTACGGTCGGCAGCTCGCGGCGTACGAGCTCGCACTCGAACGGGCTGTCGTCGGCGAACACGACGGCGTCCAGGCCCAGGTTGAGGGTGGTGGCGAGCTGGCGCAGGTTCTCGTCCTTGCGTCCCCAGTTCACCGCCTGGGCGACGAAGTCGTCGGAGCGCAGCAGCAGGTCCGGATGCTGCGTGAACGCCTCCGCCACCAGCTCGGGGTCGTTCTTGCTGCACACCGCGAGCAGCACGCCCTGCCGGCGCAGCGCCAGGGCGCGACGCTGCACGTCCCGGTGGCAGTTGCCGGGATAGTCGGTGCCCAGCCGGATGCCGGTGAGGCCGTCGTCGCCGAGCACGCCCGCCCAGAGGGTGTTGTCCAGGTCCAGCGCGAGCACCTTCGCCGTCCGGCCGAGGACCGCACGGCAGAAGGTGGCGGCCTCGTGCGCGTACTGGCGCTCCACCGTGGGCGTCCACGCCATGCTGGCGAACCGGTACAGGCGCTCGTCGCGCACCGGGCCGTCGTGGTCCACCAGCAGCGTCTCCAGATCCAGGGTGTACGTCGTGTCCCGCCCGCCCAGCTCCAACAGCTGGGAGTTCAGCTCCCGCCAGATTCGGCCCAGCTCGGCCCGGCCCCGGAAGCTGACCAGGCCGCGGTGCTCCAACGGCGACAGTGGCACGGTGTGCAGCAGCACCGCGCCCTCGTTGCGCGCCGCGTACCCGCGCAGCGCGGCGGCGAGCACGCCGGCCCGTTCGCCCAGCACGTCGGCGAGGCTGGCCAGGTCGCCGGGGTCCCACTCGGCGGGCAGGAACCAGCCGTCGTGCAGCAGGCAGAGCGTGACGTCCGGCCGGAACTCGGCGAGCGCCGAGCGCGGGTCGCTGAGGTCGAGCACGAGCTGGTCGAAGCCGGAGACGTGGATCTCGGCGGCGATGCCGATCCGCAGCAGCGCCACCCGCAGCAGCGGTTCCAGCGTGCCCGGCGTGAACGTGCCGGTGACCGCGACCCGCAGCGGGCGCAGCGGGAAGTCGGGGCTGGCCAGCTTCTCGACGGGCACGTCGGCGAGCAGCCGACCGGCGGACGCGACGGCGGTGACCGCCGCGTCGTCCAGGTGGACCAGTCCGGGCGCCAGCTCCGGGTCGGCGGCCGCGTCGGGTCGGCGCAGCCGGCGGATCCGGTGCAGGACCTCCTCGACTCTCATGTTCGGTGTTCCTTCCCGTCGGTGTGGTGCGGCCGGTCAGACCCGCAGCAGGGTGCAGACCCAGTGCATGCCGCTGCCGGTGCTGGTCAGGGCGACCAGGTCGCCGTCGGTCAGTTCTCCGCTGTCGAGGTGGCGTTCCAGGCCGATGAGCTGGTCGGCGCAGCCGATGTGACCGTGGGCGAGGGCCAGCTCGACGTTGGTCCGCTCCAGCTCGACGCCGAGGTCCTTGGCCAGCTCCGCGAACTGCCGGGCGTTGTCGTGGAAGTGCACGAACCGGTGGACGTCGGCCAGCGTCACGCCCGCCCGGGCGCACGCCGCCTCGACCACCTGCCGGTTGCGCTCCCGGATCGTCGCGACGAACCGGAACATCTGGCGTACGTCCCCGGCGAAGAACTCGTTGAGCCGGTCCGCCGGGTCACCGACGCGGGGCGTGCCGCCGTCCGGGGTGAACGGCTGCGCCGCGCCACCGACGGCCATGCGCATGAAGCCCGCGTACCGGCCGTCGGTGATCGTCTCGGTGGCCAGCCAACGGCACCGGTCGTGGTCGCGCACCAGCACGGCCGCCGCCGCTCCGTCGGAGAAGACGCTGGTGTTCACCTCCATCCGGTTCCAGTACGGCTCGCACACCCGGTTCGCGCCGATCAGCAGCGCCGTCCGGTACTCGGGGTGGGTGGCGAACCGCCCGGCCACCGTGTCGAACGCGGCCACCCCACCGCCGCACGCCTGGTTGAGCAGCACCGCCTCGGCCCGGTGCGCGCCGAGGCGGGCCTGGGTGTGCGCGGCCGGATCCCAGTAGAGGTATTCGGCCAGATCGGGGATGGCCAGCACCACCAGGTCCACGTCGGCGGCGCTCAGCCCGGCCCGGTCCAGGGCCGTGCCGCCGGCCACGACCGCCAGGTCGGTCACCCCGACCCCGGGGCCGGCCCGGTGGAACGCCCGGTACTCCCAGGACCGCAACCGGTCCAGATCCTGGGTGTACGCGGCCGCGGCGGCCGCCACGTCGACAGGCTCGCCGAGGACGTGGGCCAGCGCGGCCACCCCGACGCCGACCGGCGGCGCGCTCATCGCCGTACCGCCGTGGCTGTCGGCGGTGTCGATGCCGTCGCCGACGACGGCGTCGGGTTGTGGTCGGACGTCGGGGCGGCGCGCAGCCGGACCCGGGGGTCGGCGGGCGCGACACCGTCCAGTTCGGACAGGAAGCGCCGAGCGGTGCCGTTGCGGCCCGTGTCGCTCCAGCGGACCAGCACCTCGCCGGCGCCGGCCGCGCCCGCCCGCCGGGTCACCTCCCGCAGCACGGCCGCCTCGACGCCCTTACCCAGCACCGGACAGGAGAGGGAGAAGACGTCGACGGTCCAGCGGTCGACGGTCCGGTCCAGCGCGACGAGGCCCGAGGTGCCGTAGTCGCCGAGCCGGTCGCGTACCCGGATCGCCAGCAGGTCGGCGGCCCGCTCGGCAAGCGCGGCGGCCGGTGGGGCGGGTGCCAGGGCGAAGTCGTGCGCCCGGGCGACGACCTCGGCGACCTCGGCGACGCTGTCGGCGGCCACCGGCCGGTAGTCGACGTGGACGTCCAGGCCGGCCACGAAGTCGTCCAGGGACAGCTCGGTGGGCGCGACGGCGGGTTGGGAGGTGGCGCCGGTCCACCGTCGGGCCGGGAGCCGGTCGGTCAGTCCCGCCGCCCGCAGCTCGTCCGACCAGAGCGCGGGATCGGGGCCGAGCGGAACGTGTCGCGGCGGCGTCTGCGCCGGGCCGGTGCCCGCCAGCACGAGCTGGGCCGGCGCCACGTCCAGCTCGTCGGCGATCTCGGCGAGCTGGTCGGCCAGCGGCCGCTCGTCGGTGACCCAGCCGTCCAGCACCGCCAACAGGTCGGTCGCGTCGGCGCTCGACCACCAATCGGCGCCGGTGGCGCGCAGCGCCACGCGTACGCCGGCGGCGCGCAGCTCGCGCAGCTCGCGCAGCGCCGGCAGTAGGTGCGCCACCCCGGTCAGCCCGTCGCCGTCGAGCACCAGCGCTCGGCAACTCGCGCCGAACCCGGCGGCCACCAGCGCGGCGGCGGTGTCGCCGAGTCGCGCGAAGACCTCCTCGGTGTACGGCACCTTCGCGAAGCGGAACAGCGCCGGGTGGTACGCCCGCTCGTCCCCGACGGCGCGTACCGCCTCGTCGGCGTCGACGAGCAGCACCCACGGGTCGCCGGCCAGCCGGTCGCGCAGTCGTTGCCGGACGGCGGTGGCGCTGGCGGTCACCCCGTCGGCGTGCATCGCGTCGGCTGGCCCGTACGGGCGGGAGGCGGGGACGGCCGGCAGGACGTACACCAGCAGGGCCCCGTGCCGGCGCGCGGCGGTGACGGCCGCCTCGGCCCCGGCCAGCAGCTCCGCCGCCCACGCGTCGCCGGCCGGGCCGGGGTCGCCGGCCTCCTCCAGGCGCTGCGCCACCACCAGCACGTCGGGTCGCGCCTCGGCGAGGAAGCCGTCGGTGGCGAGACACTGCTGCACGACCTGCTGGAACGGGCCGACGGCGAGCGTGGCGGGCAGACCGGTGTCGTGCAGGCCCAGACCCAGGTACGGCACCAGCGGGTCCACCGTGTAGCTGGCCAGCAGCGCGACGCGCAGCGCCGGCGTCGACCCCTGGCGGGTGAGCGCCTGCCAGCGGGTGCGTCGGGAGAACAGGTCGGCGCTCATCGCGTCTCCGTGCCCTTGGCGCGCAGCACGGTGCGCAGCTCGCCGACGCTGCGCACGTCACGGATCTCCTCGAAGGCGAAGGAGAGCCCGTAGACCTCCTCCAGGGTCACCACCAGTTGCAGGTGCCGCAGGCTGGTCCAGGTGCCGATGGTCTGCGGCCCGGACTCGTCGGTCACCTCGGCCGGGTCGACCTCCAGGACCCCGGCCACCACCTCGGTAAGCGTCACTTCGCCACCACCGCGCGGTCGTCGGTCAGCTCGTCGGTGCCGCTCGGCGACGGCAGCGGGGCCGGCGGGTCGGTGGGCTCGTCGTAGTCGGGCAGATCGACCTCCATCCGGCGGATGCTCGGCGAGGCGAACCCAGCCGCCGCGACGCCGATGCCGAACAGGCCCACGATCACGAAGATCAGGCCCATCCCGGCGCCCGGTCCGCTGCCGACCAGCCAGCCGAAGTACGGCACGCCGGGCCCGCCCTCGCGCATCATCGGCTCGAACCAGCGGTCCGCGGCGATACCGGCCAGGGCGGTGCCGCCGGGGTACGCGAGGTCCTCGATGAACTGGCGGGCGGCGAAGACCCGGCCCTGGTGCGACGGCTCGACCTTCTCCTGCCACACCGACTGGGCGTACCCGTCGATGAACGGGATGGACAGGTGCAGGAAGAGCAGGGCGACCGACCAGACGATGATGCTGTCCCCGACGCCGTAGACGATCCGGCCGAGGACGCTGAAGACCAGGATGGCGATGAGCATCCGGCGGATCTTGTGGCGGGTGTTGGGCAGCAGCCCGAGCAGGAGCGCGCCGGCCACACCGCCCACCGCGCCGATGGTCTGCACCAGGCCGACAGCGTTGGTGCTGCTGTCGGTGCGGGCCAGGATCTGCGGCACCAGCAGGGCGAAGCCCACCGCGGCGAGCACGTTGATGGCGAACATGATCGCTTCCAGCCCGGTGAACGCCCGACTGGCCAGGATGTAGCGGAAGCCGTAGATCGTGTCGTACCAGAAGCCGCCCTCGTCCTGCTGCGTCGAGCGGGGCACGGGTGGGAGCTGCACCAGCAGCACCGCGCCGATCGCCACCAGGTAGGACAGCGCGTCGATGAACAGGATGACCTTGATGTCCATCAGGCCGAGCAGCGCGGCGGCGAAGCCGGGGGCGAAGATCACCGGGATGGTCCGGACCGCGAACATCATCGCGTTGGCCCTCGGGTACTGGCCCTTCTCCATCATCACCGTGATGGTCGCCTGGTACGCCGGCAGCTGGAACGCGAGGAACGCGCCGGTGACCAGGTTGACCAGGTACAGGTGCCACACCTCGACCGAACCGCTGAGGAACAGCAGCAGCACGACGGCCGTGGTGATCGCCGAGCCGACGTCACTGAGCACGATGGTCAGTCGTCGTCCCCACCGGTCGACAAGCGCGCCGGCGATCGGGCTGAAGATCACGGTCGCGCCGAACGCGAACGCCATCAGCATGGTCAGGTCGAAGGCCCGGCCGGTGGCGTCCCACACCCAGATGCTCAGGGCGAAGTTCGTCATCCGGGTGCCGAGCGCCGACAGCAGCTGGCCGAACCAGATCGTGGTGAACCCGGCGAACCGGGACGGGCGTCGGAACGCCATGGGGTCTCCTCCTACTGCCGTGGCGGTTGCCCGTGGTTCCCGACCAGGCGCAGGAGGCTGGTCCGGATGCCGTCGAGCAGGTTCTCAGCGGTCTCCGGCCGGAAGGCCGGAGTGGCGTAGCTCAGATCGACGCGCAGCGCGGGGCCGGTGAGCGACCCCGTCACGTCGAAGGGGAAGGGCCAGTGCCCGTCGGGGTCCTCGGTCGGCCCGAACGGCGCCGTGCAGACATCGAGGAGCTGGTTGGCCGGGGCGACGTCGTCGAAGCCGAAGCCGCCCATGTAGTTGACCGCCACCATCGGCGGCGGCGTCGCGGCCAGCCGGGCACGGACGTCGTCGTCGGGGCAGAGGTGGCGCAGCAGCGAGTACCCGATGCCGTTCTCCGGGACCCGGCCGAGCTGGCGGATCACGGAGCGGGCCGAGCGCGCCGCGTCGGTGGTGGCGGGCAGTTCCAGCCGCAAGGGATAGAGCACCTGGAACCAGCCCGTGGTGCGACTGACGTCGACGTCGTCGAAGAGCGGTTCCCGGCCGTGGCCGGTCGTGGCGACGGTGACCGCGCCCCCGGTACGCCCGGCGACGGTGGCCACCACGGCCCACACGAGCAGGTCCCGCACGCTGGCGCGCAGCCGACGGGCGGCGGCGTGCAGTCCCCGGGTCGCCGTCTCGTCCAGCGTCACGGTGGCCAGGCCCAGGTCACCGAGGCGGAACGGTGAGGCGGTCGGCTCGTCGGCCAGTCGGGCCAGCACACCCTCGTCGGCCTGCGCCAGCCAGAACGGTAGCTGCTCGCGCAGCTGCGGCGAGCCCGCGTACTCGGCCAGTCGCCGCGCCCAGGCCCGGTACGACGTGGTCTTCGCGGGCAACGCCGGCTCGACCCCGCGTTCGAGCTGGTCGCAGAGCGTCTCCAGGTCGGCCAGGAGCACGCCCCGCGAGACCGCGTCGACGACGAGGTGGTGGTTGACGAGCAGCAGCCGATCGGGCAGCTCCGGGCCGAGCCGGAAGTGCGCCACCCGGGCCAGCGGGCCGGCCGTGAGGTCCAGACCGGTCTGCGCCTCGGCGCAGCGGGCCTCGACGGCCGCTTCCCGCTCGTCGACACCGAGCCCGGTCAGGTCGTGGCTGACGAACGGGACGGCGTCGGCGGGGTCGGCGTGGTGCTGCCGCCAGCTCCCGTCCGACTGGCGGGTCAGGCGCAGCCGCAGGGCGTCGTGCTGGGCCACCAGCCGGCGGACCGCCTCGCCGAGCAGGTCGGCCGGGAGCGGGCGGGCCAGCTGGAGGTAGTAGGGGTGGTTGAACAGGGCGGGCCGGCCCATGGTGGGGGCGACCAGGTCGGTGAACCAGCGCTGCGCGCCGGTCAGCGGGGCGTCGCCGTGCACCGTGCCCTGTTCGGCGTCCAGCGCCACCGTCGCCTCTCCGAGGCTGGCGGCCAGCTCGGCGACTGTGGGGTGGCGGACGAGCTGTCGCGGGGTGATGTGGATGCCGGCCGTCGCGCAGCGGGCGACGAGCTGCATCGCGAGCAGCGAGTCACCGCCGACGGCGAAGAAGTCGTCGGTGATGCCGAGCTGGTTGGTGCGCAGCAGCTCCGACCAGATCGCCACGAGTTGACGTTCCCGGTCGGTGCGCGGCGCGGCGGCGGCCCGGTCGGCCGAGCGCCGGTACCCGTCGGTGACCGCGCCGCGCAGCGCCGCCGCGTCGCCCAGCTCGGTGGCCACCTCGGCGAGCAGGCCGGCGGGAATCCGGTCGACCGGCGCGTCGGCGGCCCGGGAGACGTCCGCGTCGAGGGACCAGAGGCCACGCAGCACGTCCACCGGCCCGTTCGCCGGGTCGAAGGGCAGCGCCGGGGCGTCCGGCGGCGCGGGTTCGGTGGCCGGGTGCAGGACCAGCGTGGCCGTGTCGGTGGGCGGGGTCGGGGCGTACCCGATGATCCCGGCGGTGACCAGCGCGGACAGCTCCGCGCCCCGCGGCGTCGTGGTGAGCAGCACCTCGCGCCCGGACCGGGCCTGGGCCGCGAGCAGCCGGGCCAGCTCCGCCTGCCGGTGCGCCGGCCCGGCCGGTACGACCAGCCGGCTCAGGGCCGGGTGCCGGACCACCCGCCGCACCACCATGGTCGCGGCGACCGCCGCCAGCTCCGGCGACCAGGCGTTGCCGGCGAACAGCTCCGGCACCCGGTAGCGTCGCGCCCACGCCTGCACCGTGTCGACGTCGACGTCGGGCCGGGCCTCGGCCAGCCGCGCGGTCAGCTCCGCGAAGACCGCGCTCCACGGCGACGTCCGGTACGGCGGCGACGGCGGGCACACCACGAGCGTCAGCGCCGCCGCGCTGTGCCCCCGGTGGACGTCCAGTGCCGCCAGCAGTTCGGTGTGGAAGTCGCGCAGCCCGACGATGCCCGCGCCCAGCGGACCGGGTGTCCGCCGGTCCTCCCAGCGCAGCATCAGCACGTTGTGGTCCCGTTGCCCGGTCGCCAGGCCGGCGGCGGGGTCGCGCAGCAGTCGCAGCAGCGCGCCGGTCGGCAGGTGTTCGAGGGCGTGCGGCAGGCCCAGCAGTCCCGTCCAGAATCGGACGGTCGCCGCCAGCCCCGGCACCTCGACGGTGCCGCCGACGACCAGCCGGGGCGCCGGCGGCGCGAGGCGGCGGGTCGCCGACGCGCGCCGTCCCCCGCCGAGCGGGGCGTCCGGCCGACGAATCCCCTCGTCGAGCACCTTCGCGAGCCCGGTCAGCAGCCGGACCATCCGCTCCGGCCCGAACAGGTCGGCCCGGTACGCCAGGTCGGCGTGCAGGTCGTCGCCCTGCCAGGTGACGCTGAGGAAGAGGTCGAAGTCGACACCGACGCTCGGCACCTCGACCGGCGTGGCGGCCAGCCCGGCGAACTCCGGCAGCTCGTCGGCGCCGTCGAGGACGTTGAGCACGCACTGGAACAGCGGGTGGTACGCGGCCTGCCGGGGCAGCCGCAGCGCCTCCACGATTGTCGCGAACGGCAGCCCCTGGTGCCGGTACGCCTCGCGTGCCGTCCGGTACGCCCGGGTCACGAGCTGCCGGAAGGTGGGCCGGCCGCCCACGTCCATGCGCAGCGGCAGCAGGTCGGCGAAGCAGCCGATCAGCGGGGCCAGCTCGGCGCGTTCCCGGCCGGCGGTGGGTACGCCGAGCACCAGGTCCGGTTGCCCGCTCTCGGTGTGCAGGAGGGCGGCGAAGCCGGCCAGCAGCACGGCGAACGGGGTGACCCCCTCCGCCCGGGCCAGCTCCCGCACCGCCGTGCCGAGCCCGGCGCCCAACCGCTGGGCCTGGTAGCCGGCGACGTCCGAGCGCTCCGCGGGGCGGGGGTGGTCGGTGGGCAGGTCCAGCAGCGGCGGCGCGTCGGCCAGCCGCTCCCGCCAGTACGCCAGGTGCGGCTCGACGGCGCTCGACGCCAACCAGTCGCGTTGGTGTCGGGCGTAGTCGGCGAACTGCACCGGCATCGGTGGCAGCGGCCGGTCGACGCCTGTGGCGTGGTGGGCGTACCGGGCGGCGAGGTCGTCGAGCAGGATGCTCCACGAGGTGTTGTCGCAGACGATGTGGTGCATGCCGAGCAGCAGGTGCCAGCGCTGCTCGGGCAGCCGCACCAGGCGGGCCCGCACCAGCGGGCCGGCGGCCAGGTCGTACCGGTGCGCGGCCAGCTCGGCGGCCGCCCGGCGCAGCGCCCGGGCCTGCTTCGTCGCCGGCAGCCCGGTCAGGTCCTGCGTCTCCAGCCACGGGTCGACGTGCGGGCGCACCACGGGTTCCGGTTCGCCGCCCCGGTCGGAGAAGGTCGTCCGCAGCACCTCGTGCCGGGCCAGCACGTCGTCGAACGCCCGGCGCAGCGACGTCTTGTCGAGGTCACCGCGCAGCTCGACGGCGGCGGTGGTGTTGTGCCGGACGACGTCGTCGCCGAGTTGGTCGAGGGCCCAGAGCCGCACCTGCGCCGAGGAGGCCACCGCGGGCGTACCCGGCGGGGCGGGGGTGAGCGGGGCGAGGGCGGTGGCGTCCGGGTCGGCGTCCAGCACGGCGGCGAGCCCGGCCACTGTCGGGTTGGTGAACAGGGTGTAGAGCGACACCTCGCGACCGAACTCGGCCTGCACCTGCGACAGCAGACCGGTTGCGAGCAGCGAGTGCCCACCGAGGTGGAAGAAGTCGCTTGTCACACCGACCTGCTCGACACCGAGCGCGGCGGCCCACAGGCCGGCGAGCCGCTCCTCGGTCGGGGTGCGCGGCGCGACGATCTCGCCGTCGGCCGCCGCGACAACCGCCGGGGCCGGGCGGCTCCGGTCGGCGACCGCCGCGGCCGTGCTCAACTCCTCGACGACGTACGCGGCCCGCTCCGACCCGAAAGCCGTGCGCAGCGCGCTCGCCCCGGTCGCCCGCACCGGCGCGGGCGGGTCCAGCGGCCAGACGTGGGCGAGCAGCCGGCGCAGCTCGTCCCACCCGGCGGGCACGGCCAGCGCCAGCACGCCCGGGTGCGCTTCGCGCAGCGCCGCGACGGCCTGCGGGTCGGTGTCGAGCACCACGGTGGTCGCCGGGTCGGCGTCGGCGAGGGCGGCGGCCGTGTACGCCCGCACCTCGTGGCCGGGCAGCGCGCCGACGAGCCGGTCGACCGGCAGCCGCTCGCCGTCGACGAGCACCAGCAGGCGCGGCTGGCCGACGAGCCGCCGCAGCTCCCGCAGCACGATCGTGCCCAGCGCCGCGAAGTACTCGCCCGTGTACGGCACGTGGCCCAACTCGTCCGCGTGCTCGTCGCTCACTTCGTTGACCGGGTACGCGCCGGCGTGGTCGGCTGCCCAGACCGCGTGCACCCCCGGCGTACGGGCGGCCAACGCGGCCAGCCGGTCGTCGAGTCGGCCGGACCGCTCGCCGTGCCGGTCGGCGGCGCGCGGCGACGCCGGGCAGACCACCAGCAGCAGCGGGGCGTCGGTCCGCCGTCGGTACGTCGCCACCGCCGCGTCGAGGTCGTCCATCGCCGCGTCGAGGGCCGCCTGCGCGCCGGTGTCGTCCTGCCGGCGCAACCAGTCCTCCCAACGCAGCAGGCAGACCGTGGCGTCGGCCGCCGGCCCGGCCAGCAGGTGGGCCACCAGCTGGCCGTACGCGATCAGCTCCACCGACGCGGGTACGCGCAAGAAGCGCAGCCAGAACTCCACCGGGTCGCGCAGCGGGTCCACGGTGAAGGTGGCCGCCAGGGCGATGCGATGCCGGCGCAGCCCGGTCACCTCCGACAGCGGCCGGTCCGGCGCGTCCGCCATGACGCGCAGCAGCTCCGGCAGCCGACCCACCGTCGCCGCGATCGTCTCGTCGAGGTACAGGTCGGCGTTGAAGTCGACCGCGCCGTCGATCCGGTCACCGTGCGCGGTCAGGCTGACGAACAGGTCGAAGTCGGTGAGGCCACTCTCGGCGGGCACCGGCCGGAAGGTGACCCCGGCGGCCTGCCGCTGCTCCACGCCGCCGTCGGTCATGGTGGCCAGCACCTGGAACAGCGGGTTCACGCTCGGATCGCGGACCGGGCGAACCTCCTCCACCACCCGCGCGTACGGGGCCTCCTGATGGGCGTACGCCTCGCTGACCGTGCGGTGCACCCGGCGGACGAGGTCGCGCACGCTCGGGTCGCCGCCGGTGTCCACCCGCAGCACCAGCATGGTGGCGAAGCAGCCGATCAGCGGCTCCAGGTCGGTGCTCGCCCGGCCGGCGGTGGGCATGCCGAGCAGCAGGTCCTCCTGGCCGGTGGCCTGCCGCAGCAGGGCGGTCAGCCCGGCGAGGACCACGGCGTTGACGGTTGCGCCCGCGCTGCGGGCCAGCCCGGCGAGGGCGGCGGTCACCTCGGCGTCGACGGTGAACGGCAGGCTCCGGCCACGGTGGGTCTGCACCGGCGGTCGAGGGCGGTCCGGTGGCAGCGTCGAGCGGGCCGGCGCGGAGGCGAGCCGCTCCCGCCAGTGCGCCAGGTGGCCGGCCAACTCCCGCTCCGCCTCCGGCCGGCGGCGGGCCGCGACGTGCGCGACGAACCGGTTGGGCAGCGCGGGCAGCCCGGCCGGTACGCCAGCGGCGAACTCGCCGTACCAGCTCACCAACTCCTCGACGAACACGCCGGCCGACCAGGCGTCGAAGACGATGTGGTGCGCGGTCACCAACAGCAGGTGCTCGTCGTCGGCGAGGGCGAGCAGCCGTACCGCGAGGAGTGGTCCGCTGGTGAGGTCGAAGGTGACGGCGGCGTGCGCGGCCACCTCCCGGTCGACCGCCGCCTGCCGCTCCGACTCCGGCAACGCCGTCAGGTCGAGGACCGGAAGCGGCACCTCCAGGGCGTCCGACACCCGCTGGGTGACGACGCCGTCGACGCTCGCGAACACGATCCGCAGCGCGTCGTGCCGGGCCACCACCGCGTCGACCGCCCGGTGCAGCGCCGTGACGTCGAGAGGGCCGGTGATCCGCTCGGCGAAGGGCACGTTGTAGACCGGCGTGCCGGGCTCCAGCCGGTCCAGGAACCAGAGTTGCTCCTGGGTGAAGGAGAGCGGGTAGCTGGCCGGTACGCCGCCCGATCGGGGCGCCGGCACGGCGGTGTCGGGGCGGCCGGCGCGGGCCTCGCTGGCACGGCTCTGGCTGGCACGGCTCTGGCGCAGCCGCAGGGCCAGCAGCTCCCGCTGCTCGGGGGTGAGGTCGGCGAGGTCCGGGTGCAGGTCCTGGGTCATCGGGTGGCCCCTTCGACGTACGCGCGGTCGGCGGCCGGCCCGCCGCCGAGCAGGCGGGACAGCGGGGGAGGAGAGTCGTGCAGGTAGAGGTGACCCCCGGGCACGACGGTCAGCGAGAAACCGCAGTCGGTGCAGGCCGCCCAGCCGGCCACTTCGTCCGGGCTGACCAGGGGGTCGTCGGCCGCCGCCACCGCGTCCACGGGCAGCGGCAGCGGCGTCACGGTCGCCGGCCGGTACGACGCGACGACTGTCAGGTCGGCCCGCACGGTGGGCAGGATCAGCTCCAGCAGGCCGGGGTCGTCGAGCACCTCGTCCGGGATCCCGCCCAGGTCGTGCAGCCACCGGGTCAGCGCGGCGTCGTCGAGGCGGTGCGCCGCGCCCAGCGGGGCCGCATTGCACGGCGGACGGGCCGCCGAGACCACCAGACGCTGGGGTACCGGGCCGCCCCGCGCGACCAGGCGGGCGGCCACCTCGTACCCGATCAGGCCGCCCATGCTGTGCCCGAAGATCGCGAACGGCGCCGGCACCCGCTCGACGATCGCCTCGACAAGCGGGGGCACCAGCTCGTCCATCGTGCTCAGTGGCGGGTCGGCCAGCCGGCGTTCACGGCCGGGCAACTGCGCGGTCCACACCTCCACGTCGTCGCCGAGCAGGGTGGTCCATGGCCGGTACGCGGCAGCTCCGGCACCGGCGTACGGCAGGCACACCAGCCGCAGCCGGGCGGCCGGGCGCGGCGCGACGCAGCTCAACCAGGCTGCGGCGCCGGCCGCTCGGGTGGCGGTCGTCGGCATGGATACGGGTGGTGTCGCCATGCCCGCACACGCTAGGAACGGGCCGTGACAGCGGTCTTAGCGTCGGCTGAGGGTTCGTCGCGGTGTCCGCTGCACGCGGCCCGAGCGGTGGGGATCCTAGAGTGGCCGACGTGCCGATGAAAAACGTTGCCCTGACGACCACGCTGACGTTCCTCCTGGTAGCTGCGGTCGGCTGTGCGCCCTCGGCCCCTTCGCCGCAACCCACGAGCGCTGATCTGACGGGAATGTGGTGCGGCTCCTCGGGCGACCGGATCGACCTGCGCCAGGACGGATCGGCGCGGCTGGACGGGATCTCGGACGCCTACCTCCTTCACGTCGTCAGGGATCTCCGGGTCACGTGGAGCGACGAGTACATCTGGCGCACCTACTTCGACGGCCGCCGGCCTGCTTCGGCTCAGGGCACGTGGACCTTCAGCGAATACGAGGACGAATACGACGAGGACTACGACGACGGCGACCAATGGGTGCGACTTGACCTCGGGGAACGCAAGGCCGCGCCCACGCGTGACCAGCAATCCCCAGCGCGCTACCCATTCGGCGACGGATTGCTGGTCAGCCATGACGGCAAGGGGTTCGAGCTGTTGGCCCTCGATGGGATGCCGGACGAGGGTTGGTCGAGCCGCTTCACCCCCTGCGCCGAGCGGCCGGTCGGACGATGAAGCCGCCCGGCAGTGGCTGGCGCGACGGCTCGTCGCCCTACTGCTCGGTGGCGACCGCCGCGATGGCGTAGTGCGGCCGATGGGCGCCACCGTCGGGGCGCTCCAGGCGCTCGACCTCGGTGAAGCCGGCGCGCGCCAGTCGCTCGGAGATCTCGTCGACGGGCCAGCGGTAGGCGGTCATGACCTTGTGGTCGAAGGCGTCGACCTCGTCGCCGGCGAAGAGGCCCAGCACCAACCTCCCGGACGGGGCCAGGGCCCGCCGGAACGTGGTGAGCACGCCGTCGAGGCGCTGCGGCGGCAGGTGGATCAGCGAATACCAGGCCAGGATGCCGGCGACGGAGTGGTCGGCGACGTCGAGATCGTCCAGCGACCCGAGGCGGTAGCTGCCGCCGGGGTGAGTCGCCCGGGCGTGGGCGATGAACTCGGGGACCACGTCCACGCCCGTGGCGTCGACGCCCAGCGAGCGAAGGTGGTCGGTGAGGTGACCCGGGCCGCAGCCCAGGTCGAGCACCGGACCGGATCGGCCACCCAGGTGCCGGCCGATGAGGGCGAGGTCGTCCGGGTCCACCTGCTCACGCGTGCCGAACAGTTCGATGTAGAGATCCGCGACCGCGCCGTAAGCCTGCCGTACCTGTTCCGTGCCCACCGCCCGACTATAGGAGCGCCGCACCGAGCCGGCCCACCGCACGCAACCCCCCGTCCAGAAGATCGTTAATGCCCGGGGGTGTGTCCGGGATGTCGCACGGGTGGACGGGACGGCTGCTGCGCGATCCGGTGGCCTCACCCCGGGCGGCGTTTCTCGAGCTCTTCTTCGACCTGGCCTTCGTATTCGCCCTCACCCGGGTCGCACAACGGCTCATCACCGAGCTGAGCGCCAGCGAGCCCGAGCGCGACGTGCTGGCGGGCGCCGCCGAGGCGCTGTTCTTCTTCCTGCTGCTCTGGTTGATCTGGATGTTGGCGGCCTGGGTCACCAGCCTCTACGACCCGGCGCTGGCGTTCGTCCAGGCGCTGGTGATCGCGGTCATGTTCGGCGCGCTGGTGCTGGCGATCGGGCTGCCCCAGGCGTTCGGCGGCCGAGCGGTGGTGTTCGCGGTCACCTACGTCGCCATCCAGCTCGGCCGGCCGCTAGCGCTCACCCTGGCGTTGCGCGGCCATCCGCGACGGTTGGTGACCACCCGCATCACGATCTGGACGGCAGTCGCCGCGGTGCCCTGGCTCGTCGGCGCCGCCGTGAGCGAGCACGCCCGGCCCGCGGTCTGGGCCGGCGCCCTGGCCATCGAGTACGTGGGCTTCGCCACCGGCTGGCCGATACCCCGGCTGGGCGCCTCCCGGGTGAACCAGTGGGTGATCAACGGGGTCCACCTGGTGGAGCGCTACCAGCAGGTGTACCTGATCGCACTCGGCGAGGCGATCCTGGTGATCGGCCTGGCCTCCAGCGCGGACCCGCTGACCCCGGCGGCGGTCGCCGCCTTCGTCATCGCGTTCGCCGTCACGGTGCTGTTCTGGCGGATCTACTTCCACCGTGCCGGACACCTGCTTCCCACGGCGATCCGCGATTCCCGGTCCCCGGCGCGAGTCGGCGAGACGGCGACCTACATCCACCTGGTGACGGTGGCCAGCGTGCTGATCACCGCAGTCGGGTTCGAGCTGGTGATCGCCCACCCCACCGACGAGGGCACGTTGCCGCCAGCGGTCATCATGCTCGGTGGTCCGGCGCTGTTTCTCCTCGCGCAGGGCTGGGCGGAGTACGAGGTCTTCCGGCGGCGCCCCGTCCTCCGGCTGGTCGGGGCGCTGGTGCTGGCAGCGGCAGTCCCGGTCGGTGCCCTGCTGCCCGGCCTGGCGGTGCTGGTCCTGGCCGCCGTGGTGCTCAGCCTCGTCGGCGGGGCCGACACGCTGGTCAGCCACCTGCGCGGTGTCGATGATCCGCCGTCACCCGCCTGAGAGGGCTCAGGGTTGCTCGGTGGAAGACCTGAGGCGGAAACCGGGGCCGTACCGGGGCTGCGCCCGGAGGTCAGTCGAGTGCCGCCCGCCGGACGATGTTTGCCATGAGACGCGCCGCGTTCTTCGTGATCGCCGGGCCGGCCTGCATCGTGGGTTACGGGCTCGTACGTCTGTGGGGGAAGTCCGACGGGACGTACGGGCCGGGGTTCGACTGGCAGGCGGCGCACCTGGTCGGCCTTGCGGGCATGGTGTGTTTCGTGCCGGTGGTGCTGGCGCTGGCCGGCCTGCTGCGTCCCAGCCCGTGGCGCACGACCGTGGTGGCTGGCACGCTGGTCGGGCTCGCCGCCTCGATGGTGCAGTTCGGGGCGGACATCGTCGAAGGGCTGCTGGCCGCCGACCGGGCGGAGATGTCGGCGCTCGGCGCGGACTTCAAGGACGTTCCCGGCGTCGAGGTGGCCTTCTACGACGTCGTACCGCAGTTGTTCTTCCTTGGTCTGGTCGTCCTCGTGGGCATGCTCGCCGCGCACCGGCGGCTGCCGTGGTGGGGCGTCGCCGTGCTGCTCGTCGGCATCGTCCTGCCGGCGGTCACGCTCGATCTGCTGCCCCTGGGCGGTCTGTGCATGCTGGTGGCGCTCGCGCCGGCGCTGCCGGCGCTGCGAGGACCACGGGCCAGCGTGGAAACCGTGATCTGATCCTGCCACCTGGTGCCCGACGCTCGCGAACACCTCCTGCCGGAGGGTGTCCCGCGCCAGCGCCGCGACGCCGTCGCGCAGGTCGAGCCGGCGCCGGTAGGGTCGCCCCGGCCGGGCCGTCCCGGTCCAGGTAGCTGATCCGCAGGTCGCCCGCCGGCTGGTACGCCTCGGCACCCTGCGTCTCCGTAGCAGCGATCCCGCCGCCACCGGCTTTCGCCGGTCCTGGGCGGGTTGCTGGTACCTGAAACTTTCGGCGCGGTGAGGTCGGGACGCTCCCCGGCCGGCGGGCGGTCCTGCTGGCAGCGAGGTTGTTGACGGATGACGTGGCAGTTAGTAGCCTCAGCGCACGAAATCTCGACATGTAAATGTCTCGATAGATTTCGGAGACGGGAACCGACGATCTCGCCTACGACGCGGCCAGAGTTGACCCCGTCGGTGAGGCCGCCCGTCAGCCGCTGCCTGCCGTGCCCGCAGCCGGCACGCCCATCGCTCCGATCCACCGCGGTCACCCGACCACCGCCCCGCACGATTACCGTATGGAGGGCCGTTGAAACGCGTCCGGACCACCGCCGCAGCCATCGTCGCCACAGCCGCCCTCCTCCTGGCGGGCTGTGAGGGATCGGATGGCACGTCCAGCTCGGCCGACACGAAGACGTTCGAGTTCTGGTCGTTCGCCAACATCAACCAGAAGGCCGACGTCGACGTCTATACCAAGGCGCACCCGGATGTGCGCGTCAAGCTCACCGAGGTGGGCACCACTACCGAGACCGCCCAGGCGCTCACCGCCGCGCTGGCCGGCGGCAAGGTGCCCGACCTGGTGCTGATCCAGGCCGACGACCTGCCGAAGTTCATGCAGTCGCCGGACAACTTCGTCGACCTCACCACGCTGGGCGCGGGCGACATCAAGGGCAACTACCTCGACTGGGTGATGGCGCAGTCGACCACCAAGGACAACAGGATTGTCGGTGTGCCGACCGACGTCGGCGGCCTGGCGGTCGCCTATCGCACCGACCTGTTCAAGGCGGCCGGGCTGCCCACCGACCGGGAGGCGGTCGCCAAGCTCTGGCCGACGTGGGACGACTTCATCAATGTCGGCAAGACCTACGTCCAGAAGACCGGCAAGCCGTTCGTGGACAACACTCCGACGAGCGTCTTCTTCCAGGCGGTCAACCAGGGCAGCCAGCGCTACTACAGCGCCGACCGCAAGCTGGACTACGACAACGACCAGGTCAAGGCGGCGTTCGACGTGACGCTGAAGGCTTTCACCGCGGGCATCTCCGCCAAGCAGGAATCGTTCTCGTCCGGCTGGACCGCCGCCATGAAAAAGGGCGACTACGCGGTGGTGTGCTCGCCGTCCTGGATGCTCAGCCAGATGAAAACGAACGCCCCGGAGACGAACGGCAAGTGGGACATCGCCACCATCCCCGGCGGCTCGGGCAACTGGGGTGGCAGCTTCCTCGCCATCCCCAAGCGCGCCAAGAACGCGAAGGCGGCGTGGAACTACATCTCCGAGATGCAGTCGCCCAAGGGCCAGCTGGCGCACTTCGTGTCGCAGGGATCGCTGCCCACCACGCCGTCGGTCTACACGGACCCGCAGCTGGTCGGCAAGACCGACCCGTTCTTCAATAACGCGCCGATCGGCAAGATTTACACCGAGTCGGTGGTCGGGATCAAGCCCTTCTACTTCGGCCCGAAGGACGGCCCCATCGGCACCGAATTGCTCAACACCCTTACCAGTGTCGAGCAGGGCAAGGTGGACCCGGCCAACGCCTGGAACACCGCCCTGACCAATGTCAAGAACGCGGTACGCGAATGACGGACGGTTGATGTGCGGCAGCCGGGTCCGGCCCGGCTGCCGCGCGTCGGGAAGGTGACGCCTTGACCACCATGCTCAGCCCGGCCGCCGCCGCACCGGACCTCCCAAGGCCCCGCCGCAACCGGCAGATCCGGCAAAGCGTACGGGAGCGGCTGGCTCCGTACGCGTACATCTCGCCCTTCTTCATCCTGTTCCTGATCTTCGGCCTCTTCCCGTTGCTGTTCACCTTCTACATCTCCCTGTTCGACTGGGATCCGATCGGTGAACACCGCTTCGTGGGGCTGGACAACTTTTCCGACCTCGTGCACGACCCGCGCTTCTGGGGCGCGCTGCGCAACACGTTCAGCATCTGGGTGCTGTCGACGGTGCCGCAGTTGCTCCTGGCCCTGGGCCTGGCGCACATGTTGAACCACGCGCGGCTGCGGCTGGCCACGGTGTTCCGGATGTCGGTGCTCGTTCCCTACGTCACCTCGGTGGCGGCCACCACTATCGTGTTCGCCCAGATGTTCGACCGGGACTACGGCATGATCAATTGGATCCTCGGCCTGCTGGGCTTCGAGCACATCGATTTCACCGCCTCGCTGTGGGGCAGCCACGTCATGATCGCCACCATGATCGCCTGGCGCTGGACCGGCTACAACACGCTGCTGTACCTCGCCTCGTTGCAGGCGGTCCCCCGAGAACTGTTCGAGGCCGCCGCGGCGGACGGTGCGAACGGCTGGAAGCAGTTCCTGCACATCACCATCCCGTCGCTGCGGCCGATCATCGCCTTCACCGTCGTCACGTCGACAATCGGCGGCCTGCAGGTCTTCACCGAGCCTCTGCTGGCCAACCCGGTCGGTGGGCTCACCTGCGGTGCGGCGCGGCAGTGCCAGACCGTCACCCTCTACCTCTACGAACAGTCGTTCGGGCAGTTCCACTTCGGCTACGGCGCGGCGGTCGGTGTCGCGCTCTTCCTCATCGTGGTGGCCTTCGCCGGCCTCAACTACCTGCTGGCCACCCGCATCCGCTCGGAGCGTCCATGAAGCCCGGAACCTCGACCGCCGCATCCAAGCGGGCCCGGCGGCGTCACGCCAACCGCGTCCCGACAACGGTCTACCTCCTGCTCACCCTCACGAGCCTGGTCAGCGTCTTCCCGCTCTACTGGATGTTCGTGGTGGCCACGACGGACTCCGCCACCGCCACGACCCTCCCGCCGCACCTCACGCCCGGCGGCAACTTTCTGCACCTGGCGAAGCTGGTCTTCACCATCGTGCCGTTCGTGCAGTCCCTGCTCAACAGCCTCATCGTGGCCAGCACCATCGCCGTGGGGCAGGCGGTGCTCTGCGCGCTGGCCGGCTTCGCCTTCGCCAAGCTGTCCTTCCCCGGCCGCAACACGCTGTTCCTCATCGTCGTGCTGACCATGACGGTGCCGGCTCAGCTGGCTGTCGTGCCGCAATACCTGATCATCTCCCGCCTCAACTGGGTGGACAGCCTCCAGGCGGTGATCGTTCCCGGGCTGGTCAGCGCGTTCGGCATCTTCTGGATGCGCCAGCACATCGGCAACACCATCGACGACGAGCTGATGCACGCCGCTCGGGTGGACGGCGCGACCACCTGGCAGATCTTCTGGCGGGTGGCGTTCCCGCTGGTGCGCCCGGCGGCGTTCGTGCTGGGGCTGTTCACGTTCGTCTACGCCTGGAACGACTTCCTCTGGCCCTTCATCGTGCTGAAGTCGCCGGAGAACTACACCGCCCAGATCGCCATCAAGGCACTGCAGCAGAACCGGGACATCGATCTGGGCCTGGCCATGTCCGGCTCGTTCCTGGCCACCATTCCGCTGCTGGTGCTCTTCGTCTTCGTCGGGCGCCGGCTGGTGCAGGGAATCATGGAAGGCGCGTTCAAGGGCTGAGGTGCCCGGCCCACCACTGCGAGGGCCGGCATCCCCGCCGGCCGCGCCCCACCGTCACTCGCCCCCAGGGGAGGTAGTCGTGCGCGAATACGATCGAACCCAACCGCAGCCGTCCGCCGCTCGACCCACCGGCGCCGCCCGGGCACCCCACCTGTACTCCGGCGGCCCGAAGGGGACGATCGCGGTCACCGGTCCCATCCATGCCGGCGCGGTGCGGCTCTCCTGACCACAGCGACCGAGGCCGAACAGGGACGGACGATGACAGGTGTCCGCCGCCGGCTGGCCGGCCTGCTCCGACGTGCCCGCCGCCCGACCGGGCCGCCCTACCCGTTCACAGTGCGGCGCAGGCTGCGCGTGCCGATGGACGACGGCGTCGAACTGGTAGCCGACCTGTACCAACCGGAAGGCCCTCGACCTGTTCGATCGCTTCGACCTCGCGAGCGGAGACCTGGTCGCCCGCGCCGCGGCCACCCTGCCGGCAGCGGACCGCGCGGCCCTCGCCGCCGCGGTGCCCGCGCTGGAACGCCTCCGCGACGCCCTCGCGAACACCAAAGACACCCCATGAGTACGCCTCAACCGGGGCGGCCTCCCCATCGAGTTCCGCCGCCGCCACGTCGAGCCGCCGGGCGGGACCCGGTGAGCGCCCCCGCGGTTCCCGGCCTGGAGGCCGTGTTCGAGGTGGCGGCCTGGCTCGGCGCGCTGGAGTACCACGGGGTGACCCGCGCGGGCCACCGCCGCGTCGTGCCCATCGTCGGCGGCCAGATCACCGGCCTGTTCGAGGCGGAGATCCTCCCGGGCGGCGCCGACTGGCAAGTGGTCCGCCCCGACGGCGCCATCGAGATCGACACACGCTACTCGGCGCGCACCGCCGACGGCGGCCACATCTACCTCCGTACGTTCGGCGTCCGCAGCGGACGCCCGGAGATCCTCGAAGCGTTGCTCCGCGGCGACCCGGTCGACCCCGCCGAGTACTACTTCCGCCTGGGCGTACGGCTGGAGACATCGGTGCCCGCGCTGGCGGTCCTGGAGCAGAGCGTTTTCGTGGCGTCCGCGATCCGCGAGGCCGACCGGGTGCGCTACACCGCCTACCGCGTCACGTAGCCGGTCCCTCGGGAGGGGGCGCAGGGCCGGGCGCCGTTGCCGGTGGCGGTGAACCCGAAGGTGGTCGAGGCGTTCCGCCCGACGTGCCGCTGTGGTCGGCGTTCCGGACGCTGACGGTGCCCGTGGTGCCGGTGTTGGTGCCCGTTCCAGAGGCTGCTGATGGCCGTGCCACGCTTCCCGGCCTTGACCTGCGGCGTCGTCCGCTCAGCGGCCTCCGGCCGGGCCGGCCTCCACAGGCGCTCACGCAGTCCCGGTCGGAGCGCGGCGGGCACGGAAGCGGGCGCGGTACGCCTGGGGCGATACCCCCAGCTCGCGCCGGAAGGTGTGCCGAAGGTTGGCGGTCGAGCCGATCCCGGTCCGCGTGGCGATCCGGCCGATCGGCTCGTCGCCCGCCTCCAGCATGCGCTGGGCGGCGAACACCCGCTCCCGAGTGAGCCACTGGTGTGCGCTCATCCCGGTGAGCCGGTGGAAGTGCCGGGCCAGGGTACGCGGACTCATGTGCACCCGTTCGCCCAGCGACCGCAGCGACAACGGCTGGTGCAGGTGCCCGCGCATCCACTCCAGCAGCTCCGGTAGCGGGTCGCCGGGCGGGGATCCGAGCGGCGCGTCGATGAACTGGGCCTGGCCGCCGCTGCGGTAGCCGGCCAGCACCAGACGGCGGGCGAGCGCGGCGGCCGCGTCCGCGCCGTAGTCCCCGCGTACCACGTGCAGGGCGAGGTCCATGCCGGCGGACATGCCGGCGGCGGTGAGGACCCCGCGGTCGTCGACGAACAGCGCTCGCGGGTCCACCGTCGCGGCGGGGAAAAGCGCGGCCAGCAGCGGCGCGGTCGCCCAGTGCGTGGTGACCCGCCGGTGGTCGAGGAGACCGGCGTGGCCGAGGATGAAAGCCCCCGTGCAGATCGACATGATGCGTGCCCCGCGCCGGTGTGCCCGCCGCAGGGTGGCCAGCAACGGCTGGGGCGGCACCTCGTGCTCCCTCGTCCAGCCCGGTACCACGAGCAGGTCGGCGGCCTCCGCCTCGGCCAGCCCGTATGGGGCGGACACGGTCACACCGCCGTCCAGCTCGACCTGCCCCGCATCGATGGCGCAGGTTCTGGTCCGGTACCACGAGCCGAACCGGTACGAGTAGTCCACCCCGAAGATCTCGTTGACCGTGACGTAGTCGAAGCTGCCCGCCCCCGGGTACGCCAGCATCGCCACGCTCGGCCCGTCGACCGCCATCGCAGACCTCCCCGCCTCCTCGGCCGCGCGGCCCGCCCGGATCGGCACCGGAGCGCGGCGCGGCACCCAACCGATTCTAGAAACGGGCCCAGCCCTGCCCGGCGGTCCGATCCGGACAGCCGTCGACAGGATCAGGACAGTGCCGTTGCGGGCGGGTCGCACCTGGTCGGGTCCGCCCTAACGTCGTCGCCGAACCCGCCGGAGGGGACCGATGTCGGCCCTCCCGGTAACCTGCGACGAAGGGTAGTCACCCATGTGTGAGGCAGCCGCGGAGTTCGGCCGCAGACGCTTCCTGCTCGCCGCGACGGCGGTGACCGTGGCCGGCGCCTTGAGCGTCGCCGACCCGGCGAGCGCCGGCCGCGTACCCACCCGGGCCCGCGAGGTGCGCCACGCCGGCCGACCGAGGGCCGGGCGGCGGGTCGGCCCGTTCGAGGTGACGCCCCTGCTGGACGCGTCGGGGCCCTTCTTCCTCGACCGTCAGTCGGCGTTTCCCGAGGCGACGCCGGGCGACTGGGAGCTGGCGCGGGCCGTCGACCCTGACGCGTTCGGCCCGGGGCAGACGTGGCAGCTGGACTTCCGCTGCTACGCCATCCGCGGCCCCCGGGACCGGTTGACGCTTGTCGACACCGGGGTCGGCCCCGCCGACAGCCCGGCCGCGGCCTGGGCGCCGGTGCCGGGCCGGTTGCCCGCCGAGCTCGGTCTCGCCGGCATCGACCCGGCCGACGTCGACACCGTGGTCCTGACCCACCTGCACGAGGACCACTTCGGGTGGTCGGTGATGCCGGACGGCACGCCCGTGTTCCCCAACGCGCGGTACGTGGTGCAGCGGCGGGAGGTGGCGGCCCTGGGCGCCGGTCAGACCGCCAGGACGTATGTGGTCGACCCGCTGCGGGCGACCGGTCAGCTCGACGAGGCCGACGGCGCGGTCCGCCTGGCCACCGTGGGGCGGGGGGCGGGCGGCTCGGTCGGGGTGGTGCCGACGCCCGGTCACACCCGGGGTCACCAGTCGGTGATCGTGGACGGGGGCGGTCGCCAGCTCATCGTTACCGGTGACGTCCTGGTGCACGCGGTGCAGCTGGTCGACCCGGCCGTGGGCTACCGGTTCGAGGCGGATCCGGTGGCGGCCCGGCGCAGCCGGGAGTGGGTGCTGGCCGAAGCGCGCGCCCGGGGTGCCGTGCTGGCGACTGCCCACCTGACCCGGCCGTGGATCGGCGTTGACTGAGCCTGCCTGCCCAGATATTCGCGGTCCGTGTCTGGACCGCCACACCCGGGTCCACACATCGATGGCTCGTAAGTCGGGGATGGCGAGTATGACAACTGATCACAGTGGACATGGACGGGAGTCATGCTCGACCGTCCGCCCTCGCTCCCGGCGGCGCCGTGGCGGGCCGCTTTCCGTTGGCGTTGCGGCTAGTCGTCGGCGACGGCCACCGGCTCGGCGCCGATGCACCGGACCTTCAACTCGTGCCTGCCGGCCGATCCCTCGAACGTGACCTCGACGTCGTCGTCCGGGCCCCGGTCCACCTCGTGCACCCGGTAGCCCTGTGCGGGCGCCCAGGAGACGAGGCGTACCCCATCGGGGCCGCACTCGGCCACGGCCGTGCCGCCGTCGGTGGCGAAACTGCGGCGGACACCGGGGCCCGGCGACACGGTGCTCGCCGTGGGGCCGGGGGACGCGGTGCCGGTCGCAACCGGGCCGGAGCCGGCGCCGGTGGGCGCCGGCTCCGGCGAGGCGAGCGCCCGTTCGATCTCCGCCTCGCTGCGTATCCCGCCCGGGGTGCCGGTGATGCTGTCGCCGACCAGTCGGATCGCGCCCAGCCCGATCAGGGTCGCCACGGCGACCGTGGCCACCCATCCGGCGGCGACGAGGACGGAACGACGGCTCATGCCACCGACTATCCCCGATCGCTGGTTGTCGCCGGTATATCCGGACGCTAAGCCGGGGTTAACGCAGGCCGTACCGGGCGGCCTCACCAACGGACTCGGGCGGACTGGTTACCCCGGCCACTGCGGCGAGGCGCATGCTGGCCTCGTCCCTGGTGCCGGGCGCCGCGGTGAGGATCACGATCTTCAGCTCGGCGTCGCCGTCGGTCAGAACGTCGCAGTCGACAGTGACGGCACCGACCGACGGGTGCTTGATGATCTTGCGGTCCTCGCGGTGTGCGGCGACCGTCCCGGCGGCCCACAACTCGGCGAACCGATCGTTGCCCTCGGTGAGTTCGCGGATGAGCTTCGCCAGACGTCTGTCGTGTGGAAACCGGCCGGTGGCACGCCGGAGGTCGGAGACGACTGCGGCGCTCGTGGCGTCGGCGTCCAGTGAGATCACCGGCCAGCGCGACATACCCGGCCCGTCGGAGGTCACCGGGAAGGTGTCGCGGGCGAAGTTGCGCAGGCCCGGCGGGGACGCCGACGGATCCCCCAGCAGCGCCGCCCAGCTCCGGTTCCACCAGATCACCTGCCAGTCGGCGGCGAAGACGGCGACGGCGGCGTCACCGAGGCGGCCGACCACCCGCTGCACACCCGGCGGGATGTGGTCGGAGATCTGGTCCTCCGCCGGGGGAGCGAGGTGAGCCAGCCGGAACAGGTGGTCGCGCTCGGCGGAGGTCAGCTGGAGGGCGCGGGCGAGCGCGGAGGTGACCTGCGCCGAGGGTGTGGTCGCCCGGCCCTGCTCCAGTCGCACGATGTAGTCGACCGACACGCCGGCCAGCTCGGCCAGTTCCTCCCGTCGCAGTCCGGCGGCCCGGCGCCCACGGCCGGCGGGCAGACCCGTGGTGGCCGGCGACAGGCGGTCACGCCACGCACGGATAGTCGCCCCCAGCCCCGCGGCCTGCGTCATCACGCCTCGATTGTCACGCACACCCTGGCCATGAGGGTGGTATCGCTTGTCCTACCGTTGTGACGTCTCTGGCACGTGGATGCGCCACCGCAAACGATGGACCGCATGACGATCACCTTCATCACGGGAGCCAACAAGGGCCTCGGCCGCGAGACAGCCCGCCGCCTCATCGGCCTGGGTCACACCGTTCTCGTCGGGGCGCGTGACCCCGAGGCCGGCGCCGCGACGGCCGACACCCTCGGCGCGCGGTTCGTGCAGATCGACGTCACCGACGACGAATCCGTCGCCGCTGCCGCCGCCGATGTCGAGAGGCACGAGGGCCACATCGACGTACTGGTCAATAACGCCGGCGTCCACGGGCCGTTCGGCGACCCGAGCCACCTGACCGGCGACGTCCTGCTCGACGTCCTCAACGTCAACCTCGTCGGCGTGGTGCGGACGACCACCGCCTTCCTGCCGCTGCTGCGCCGCTCGACCGACCCCGTGATCATCAACGTGAGCAGCGCGATGGGCTCCCTGTCGGCAACGCACGACCCGTTGCGGGCCGAGTCGGGCGTCATCGCCCCGGTCTACACGTCGTCGAAGGCGGCGCTGACCATGCTGACCACTCAGTACGCCAAGGCGCTGACGGACGTCCGCATCAACGCCGCCGACCCCGGTTACACCGCCACGGACCTCAACGGCCACAGCGGGCCACAGACCGTCACCGAGGGCACGGACGCCATCGTCACCCTCGCCACAGAGGGGCCCGGCCATCGCTCGGGCCGCTTCGTCGACCGTCACGGTGAGATCGCATGGTCCTGATGACGAACGGTCAGCCTGCCTGGTGTGGCGCGCCTGCTGCTCATCGAGGACGACCTGACCTGAGGTGGAAACCGGGGCCGCGCCGGGGCTGCGCCCGGAGGTCGGCCGAGTGCCGCCCGCCGGACGATGTTGACGCTGGTCGGGCTCGCCGCCTCGATGGTGCAGTTCGGGGCGGACATCGTCGAAGGGCTGCTGGCCGCCGACCGGGCGGAGATGTCGGCGCTCGGCGCGGACTTCAAGGACGTTCCCGGCGTCGAGGTGGCCTTCTACGACGTCGTACCGCAGTTGTTCTTCCTTGGTCTGGTCGTCCTCGTGGGCATGCTCGCCGCGCACCGGCGGCTGCCGTGGTGGGGCGTCGCCGTGCTGCTCGTCGGCATCGTCCTGCCGGCGGTCACGCTCGACCTGCTGCCCCTGGGCGGTCTGTGCATGCTGGTGGCGCTCGCGCCAGCGCTGCCGGCGCTGCGTCGGTCGGCCCCGCGGGCCAGCGTGGAAACCGTAATCTGATCTTGCCTCCGAGAGTCGCCCTGAGCAGCGGAGATAACGCTCTCACGGATGGTGCGAGAACCCTTGACGGACCGGGTATCGAGCCGCAACGATGCTTGCACACCACCACCCGGCGTGATCGGCGCACGTCGTCCCGCACCCGCGAAAGGACCTACCCGTGCGCAGATCCCTGAGAGCGTGGTTCGGCGCTGCGCTGAGCGCGATCCTCGTCCTGGGCGGCGTCGTCGCCACGCCGCCCGCGGCCAGCGCCGCGCCGTTCACCGTGCTGGTCTTCAGCAAGACCGCCGGATTCCGACACGGATCCATCACCCCCGGCATCACCGCGATCCAGCAGCTCGGCGCCGCCAACGGGTTCACCGTCGAGGCCACCGAGGACGCGGCACAGTTCACCGACGCCAACCTGGACCGGTTCGCGGCGGTGATCTGGCTGTCCACCACCGGTGACGTGCTCAATGCCGCACAGCAGGCGGCGTTCGAGCGCTACATCACCGGCGGCGGCGGGTACGTGGGCGTGCACTCCGCCTCCGACACCGAGTACGACTGGCCCTGGTACGGCGGGCTCGTCGGCGCGTACTTCGCCTCGCACCCGGCCGAGCAGACCGCCACCGTGAAGGTCGCCGACCAGGTGCACCCGTCGACCCGAACGCTGCCGCAGCGGTGGAGCCGGTTCGACGAGCTGTACAACTACCGCGCCAACCCCCGGGGCAACGTGCACGTGCTGGCCACCCTGGACGAGAGCACCTACACCGGCGGCAGCATGGGGTACGACCACCCCATCTCCTGGTGCCAGAACTACTCCGGAGGGCGGGCCTGGTACACCGGCCTCGGCCACACCGACGCCTCGTACACCGACACGGCCTTCCGCCAGCACCTGCTCGGCGGCATCCAGACCGCAGCCGGGGCGGTCGACGCCGACTGCGGCCCCACCGTCACCACCAACTTCCAGCAGGTGGAGCTGGCCAAGGGCGCCGCCGAGACCGGCGAGCCGATGAGCCTCACCGTCCTGCCCGACCGGGGCGTACTGCACACCTCCCGCGACGGCGTGATCCGGCACACCGACGCGGCCGGCAACACCAAGATCGCCGCCACCCTGGCCGTCTACACCGGCGACGAGGAGGGCCTCCAAGGCATCAAGGCCGACCCCAACTTCGCCACCAACCGCTGGGTGTACGCCTACTACGCGCCCCCGTTGAGCACACCCGGCGGTGGTGCCCCGGCCACCGGCACGCCTGCCGACTTCGCCGTCTGGGACGGCGTCAACCGGTTGTCCCGCTTCACCGTGAACGCGGACAACACCATCAACCTGGCCAGCGAGACGCTGATCCTGAACGTGCCCACCAGCCGGGGCATGTGCTGTCACGTCGGCGGCGACATGGACTTCGACGCCGCCGGCAACCTGTACCTGTCCACCGGGGACGACACCAACCCGTTCGACTCGGCCGGGTTCACCCCGATCGACGAGCGGGCTGGCCGTAACCCGGCCTTCGACGCCCAGCGCACCGCGGCGAACAGCAACGACCTGCGCGGCAAGGTGCTGCGCATCAAGCCGAGCGCGGCGGGCGGGTACACCATCCCGGCCGGCAACATGTTCGCGCCCGGCACCGCGCGGACGCGCCCGGAGATCTACGCGATGGGGTTCCGCAACCCGTTCCGGATGAGCGTGGACAAGGCCACCGGCATCGTCTACCTCGGCGACTACGGCCCCGACGCCGGCACCGCCGACCCGAACCGGGGGCCGGCGGGCAATGTGGAGTTCGCCCGGATCGACCGGCCCGGCTTCTACGGCTGGCCGTACTGCACCGCCCGCAATGACGCCTACAACGACTACACGTTCCCGTCCGGGCCGTCCGGGCCGAAGTTCGACTGCGCGGGCGGGCCGGTCAACAACTCGCCCAACAACACCGGCATCACCCAGCTGCCGCCGGCCGTCCCGGCCTGGCTGCCGTACGGCGGTTCCGGCTCCCCGCCGGAGTTCACCGGCGGTGGGCTGTCGCCGATGGCCGGCCCGGTCTACCGGTACGACCCGAACAACACCTCCGCCGTGGCGTTCCCGCAGTACTACGACGGCACCTTCTTCGCCGGTGAGTTCGGCCGCCGCTGGATCAAGAACGTCAAGCTCGACGCGGCCGGCCAGCCCTTGAAGATCAACCCGTTCCCGTGGACCGGAACGCAGGTCATGGACATGGAGTTCGGCCCGGACGGCGCGCTCTACGTTCTCGACTACGGCACCGGTTGGTTCAACGGCGACGCCAACTCGGCGCTCTACCGCATCGAGTACGCCCGCGAGGGCAGGGCGCCCGTCGCGAAGGTCACCGCCACCCCGACCAGCGGCATCGCGCCGCTGACCGTGGCCTTCTCCTCGGCCGGCACCCTCGACCCGGACGGCGACCCGTTCACCTACGCCTGGGACTTCGACAACAACGGCACCACCGACTCGACCGCGCCGAACCCGAGCTTCACGTACACGACCAACGGGACGCGCAGTCCGACCCTGACGGTCCGGGACACCACCGGCAAGACCGCCACCGCGAGCGTGGTGGTCACCGTCGGCAACAGCGCCCCGGTCGTCACCGTGAACACCCCGTTGAACGGGCAGACCTTCGCCTTCGGGGACGCGGTGCCGTTCAGCGTCACCGTCACCGACGCCCAGGACGGCGCGATCAACTGCGCCCGGGTCAAGGTGAACTACGTCCTCGGCCACGACTCGCACGGCCACCAGCTCGGCAGCGTGCAGGGCTGCACCGGGGTCATCCAGACCTCGGCCGACGGCGAGCACGACACGGCGGCGAACATCTTCGGCATCATCGACGCCGAGTACACCGATCTGGGCGGGGGCGGCCAACCGGCGCTGACCACGCACACCCAGGCCGTGCTGCAACCGCGGGTGCGCCAGGCCGAGCACTTCGGCGATTCCTCGGGTGTCCAGATCGTCGCCGGGGCGGCCGGGCACGGCGGCGCCGCGGTCGGCTACATCGACAACAACGACTGGATTTCCTTCCGCCCCTACAATCTGACCGGCATCCAGTCGTTCAGCGCCCGGGTCGGCGCCCCGGCCGGCGGCGGCGGGACGCTGGAACTGCGCGTCGACTCACCGACCGGGCCGCTGGTGGGCTCGGCGACGGTGACACCGACCGGCGGGTACGCCAACTTCGCCACGGTCACCGGCGGGGTCACCGCGCCGACCGGCACCCGCACCCTGTTCCTGGTCTTCAAGGGCACCGGCCCGTGGTTCGACATCGACGAGTTCACCCTCTCCACCAGCCCCGGTGGGCCGGGACCGGACCCGGATCCCGGGACGGGTACCAACCTGGCCAAGGGCAAGCCGGCGCGAGCCTCCAGTTACGAGGGCGCGTTCGTCGCGGCCAACGCGTTCGACGGTGTGGCCGGCACCCGCTGGGGCAGCGCCTTCGGAGACCCACAGTGGATCGACGTGGACCTCGGCGCGACGTACGCCCTCAACCGGGTCAAGCTGACCTGGGAGGCCGCGTACGGCAGCGCGTACCAGATCCAGACCTCCACCGACGGCGTCACCTTCACCACGATCCGGACGGTGACCGGCGGCGACGGCGGGGTGGACGACCTGACCGGGCTCACCGGCTCCGGCAGGTACGTCCGGCTCCTCGGCACCGCCCGCGGCACGGCCTGGGGCTACTCGCTCTACGAGTTCGAGGTGTACGGCGCCACCGGCGGCCCGACCGGCGGCAACCTGCTGCTGAACAAGCCGACGACGACGTCCAGCAACGAGGGGGCCGACGTGACCGGCGCCCAGGCGGTCGACGGCAGCCTCACCACCCGCTGGTCGAGCACCTTCTCCGACCCGCAGTGGATCCGCGTCGACCTGGGCAGCCCGACCGCCATCGGTCGGGTCAAGCTGAACTGGGAGGCGGCGTACAGCAGCGCGTACCAGATCCAGACCTCCAACGACGGCACCACCTGGACCACAGTGAAGACGGTGACCGGCGCCGACGGTGGTGTGGACGAGCACAGCGGCCTCGGTGCCAACGGCCGCTACCTGCGCATCTACGGCACCGCCCGGGGGACCGGCTACGGCCATTCGCTGTGGGAGGTGGAGGCGTACACGAGCTGAACCACCACGACGGCGTGACCGGCACGGCGTCCGTGCCGGTCACGCCCCGTCGTTCAGCTACCGGGGCGTCGGTGACACGCCCCTGACGAAGGGCCACGGGTACGCCCCGAACAGGTCGGTGCACGCCGTGAGCAGACCCTGCCGGGCGTCGGCGACGCGCTGGTTGGCCGGCCCCTTGTCGACGGCAGGGTCGTCCGCCACCCACAGGTCGCCGGCTTCCTTGGCGGCTGGTCCCAGCTTCTTCCCGGCCTCGCGGACACCGGGGTCGGTCGACTCGATGGCGAGCATCGCGGTGCTCACGTCCTCGACGGGTGGGTTGTTCTTCTCGATGCTGAAGGCCACGCGACTGCACGCGGAGGCTGCGGACTTGTCCGAGGGCGCGGTGGAGCGGGGAGCGGGGTCGGGCGTATCGGCGGGCGAGCAGCCCGCCAGCAGGAGGGAGGCGACGACGAGGGTACGGATCACCGCGGGATCTTAGCGATCTTGCGGCAGCTGCCACGAGTGGGTTCAGTCGTCGGCGACGGCCACCGGCTCGGTGTCGATGCAGCGGACCTTCAGCTCGTGCCGACCGGCCGAGCCCTCGAAGGTGACCTCGACGTCGTCGTCCGGACCCCGGTCCACCTCGTGCACCCGGTAGCCCTGCGCGGGCGCCCAGGAGACGAGGCGTACCCCATCGGGGCCGCACTCGGCCACGGCCGTGCCACCGTCGGTGGCGAAGCTGCGGCGGACACCGGGGCCCGGCGACGCGGCGCTCGCCGTGGCGGGGCCGGGGGACGCGGTGCCGGACGCGGCCGGCCCGGTGCCCGTGGTGCCGGTGGGCGCCGGCTCCGGCGAGGCGAGCGCCCGTTCGATCTCCGCCTCGCTGCGTATCCCGCCCGGTGTGCCGGTGATGCTCTCGCCGACCAGCCGGATCGCGCCCAGCCCGATCAGGGTCGCCACGGCGACCGTGGCCACCCAACCGGCGGCGACGAGGACGGAACGACGGCTCATGGCACCGACTATCCCCGATCGTTGGTTGTCGTCGGCACATCCGAAGGCTAAGGCACGGTTAACGCGCGTCTTCCCGGCAGCGGCAGCGGCTAGCCTGCCTGCTGTGGCCCGCCTGCTGCTCATCGAGGACGACCTGACGATCCGTACGCCGCTGATCCGGGCGTTGCGGGAACGCGGACACGCGGTCGCCGCGGCCTCGACCGCGATGGCCGGGCTTCGCGACGCGCTGGAGGACCGGCCCGACCTGGTGGTCCTCGACCTGGGTCTGCCCGACCTGGACGGACGCGAGCTGCTGCGGATGCTGCGCGCGGTCAGTTCGGTGCCGGTCATCGTGGCCACCGCCCGCGACGACGAGACCGAGATCGTCCGGGTCCTCGACGCGGGCGCCGACGACTACGTGGTCAAGCCGTTCACCGCCGCGCAGCTCGACGCCCGCGCCCGAGCGGTGCTGCGGCGGGGCCCCGCCAGCGCCGACACGCAGGAGGTGTCCCTCGTGGTGGGCGGGCTGCGCGTCGACGCCCGGTCCCGGCAGGTCACCCTGGACGGCACGCTTGTGGAGCTGACGCCGCGCGAGTTCGACCTGCTGCACCACCTGGCCGGCCGGCCCGGCCAGGTGGTCACCAAACGCGAGCTGCTCACCGAGGTCTGGCAGATCCCGTACGGCGGCGCGGACAAGACTGTCGACGTGCACCTGTCCTGGCTGCGCCGCAAGCTGGGGGAGAGCGCCCAGCAGCCCCGCTACCTGCACACCGTGCGCGGCGTCGGGGTCCGACTGGAGGCGCCGTGAGGGCACGGCTCGCGCTGCTGGTCGCAGCGGTCAGCGTGCTCACGCTCGTCGCCTTCCTGGTGCCGCTGGCGCTGCTCGTTCGCACCGTCGCCCAGGACCGGGCCACCGTGCGGGCCACCGCCGACGCGCAGAGCCTCGTGCCGGTGGTCGGCACCGCCGACGCGCCGACCATCCGGCTCACCGTCGAGCAACTCGCCGCGGAGTCCGGTCGGCCGGTGAGCGTCTTCCTGCCCGACGGCACGGTGCTCGGCGCCCAGGCCCCCCGTACGCCCGCGGTGGCCCTGGCGGCGCGCGGCCAGAGCCTCACCGGGGAGTCGGCTGCCGGCCGGGAGGTGGTCATCGCCGTGCAGGGCCGGGCGGACGGCACCGGCGTCATCCGGATCGTGGTGCCGCGGCAGGAGCTGACCGCCGGGGTGACCCGGGCCTGGCTGGTGCTGGCGCTGCTGGGTGTGGTGCTGGTGCTGATCGGGTTGGCGGTCGCCGACCGGCTGGCGCGCACGCTGGTGCGGCCGATCAGCGAACTCTCCGCCGTGTCGCACCGCCTGGCGAACGCCGAACTGGACGCCCGGGTCACGCCCGCCGGCCCGGCGGAGCTGCGCGAGGTGGCCGGTGCGCTCAACCACCTGGCCGGCCGGATCCAGGTTCTCCTGGTGCAGGAGCGCGAGCAGGTCGCCGACCTGTCCCACCGACTGCGGACACCGTTGACGGCGCTGCGACTGGAGGCGGAGTCGCTGCGCGACCCGGACGACGCGGCCCGCATCGCCACCGCCGCCGACGGGCTCGAACGAGCGGTCACCGGTCTGATCCAGCAGGCCCGCTGGCGTCGCGCGCCGACGCCCGGGACGGCCGCGTCGGATGCCGCCGCGGTCGTCGCGGACCGGGTGGCGTTCTGGTCGGTGCTGGCCGAGGACACCGGTCGGGCCGTGCACCTCGACCTGGATCCCGGCCCGCTCACCGTCGGGGTGCCCGCCGACGACCTGGCGGCCGCCGTGGACGCCCTGCTCGGCAACGTCTTCGCGCACACCCCCGACGGCACGCCCTTCACCGTCCGGCTCGCGCGCGACGACGGGGAGGTGCTGCTCACCGTCGCCGACGAGGGACCGGGTATGCCGTCGGGTGCGGTCCGACGGGGTGCCAGCCCCGCCGGGTCGACCGGGCTCGGCCTGGACATCGCCCGCCGCGCCGCGCAGGCCGGCGGCGGTCGGCTGGAGCTGCGATCCGTGCCGCAGGGCGGCGCGCAGGTGCTGCTCCGACTCGGACCGCCGACGCCGCGGCGAGAGGCATAGCCGCTGCGGTGCCGGGTAGCTGCCACCCATGGCGCGGTATACGAAACCCGAGCTCAGAGAGCAGATCAAGGAAGAGATCAAGGCGTCCGACAAGGGCGGTCGGCCGGGACAGTGGTCGGCACGCAAGTCACAGCTGGTCACCCAGGAGTACAAGAAGCGCGGCGGCGGTTTCCTGGGCGAAAAGGACGAGCGGCAGAAAGCGCTCCAGCGCTGGGGCAACGAGAAGTGGCAGACCAAAGAGGGCGACACCCGTGCGCGCAAGGACGGCACGACGAGCCGATACCTGCCCAAGAAGGCCTGGGACGAGATGTCGGAGAGCCAGAAGCAGGCTACCGACACCAAGAAGCGTGAAGCCTCCCGAACCGGCCGGCAGTACGTCGCCAACACCGGGCCGGCCAAGAAGGCGCGTCGAGACGCCACCACCGCCGGCCGGATCTCGGAGATGTCAGTCGCCGAGGCCAGCAAGCTGGTCCGTGGCCTCGACACGCGGCAGCTCAGAACGGCCCTGCGCAACGAGCACGCCGGCAAGGACCGCAAGACGCTCGTCCAGCGGCTGGAGGCCGAACTCAACCGGCGCGGCTAGCCGTGCGCAGGTCAGAAGATCTGTCTGCGGTCCCGAAGCCCGCCGAGGTGACCCGGTCGTCATCGCGGCGGCGCAGGATCCGCACCTCGGTGGTGGCCTCGGTGCCGGTCAACGGCAGCACCGCCACCGGAGGAGGCGCCACGGCGGTGATGCTCGCCGGTCCGATCGTCACTCCGAGGCCGGCCGCGACCAGGTGCACCACCGTGGTCCAACTGCCGGCGACCTGGACGATGCGCGGTGTGTAGCCGGCGTCCAGGCAGGGCCGGAGATTGCGCTGGTAGGCCCGCTCGCCGGCCACCCGAGGGACGAAGACGAACGGGTCGTCCCGCAGCACCGCGGCGTCGATCGCCCGGTCTCCCGCGTGCGGGTGGTCGCCCGGTAGGACGGCGACGAAGGTCTCGGCGGCGAACGTGGTGCCGACCAGGTCGTCGTGGTCGTCCGGGTCCCGAACCACGCCGAGATCGACCTCGCCGTTCAACAGCCGGTCGACGATCTGCGCCGTGTACGCCTCGTGCAGGCGTAGGTGGACGGCCGGGTGGCGCTCACGGAAACGACGGATCGGCCCGGCCAGCCCGAGCTGGATCGCCGAACTGACGAAGCCGATGTCGAAGCGTCCCTGCTCCCCGCGCCCGATGCGGCTCGCCTCGTGCACGTCGTCGGCCACTGCGGCCAGCACCCGCCGGCACCGGACGAGATACGCCTCACCGGCGGGCGTCAGCGCCACCGACCGGGAGGTGCGGACGAACAGCGGCGTACCGATCATCGCCTCGAGCTGGCGGATCTGCTGCGACAGCGGCGGCTGGGCCATCCGCAGCCGCACCGCGGCCCGGCCGAAGTGCAGCTCCTCGGCGACCGCGACGAAGTACCGCAGGTGGCGCAACTCGGGAGCCATATGTCGAGGATACGGATCGGTGCGAACAAGATATTGGACGTTCGAATAGCGGCGATCGGAGAATCGGGTCATGAACCCGAGCACGCTGACCGTCACGTCCATGACGACAGCCGAGGAGGCTGAGGCCTTCCGGACGCTGAACGAAGAGTGGATCTCCCACCTCTTCACCATCGAGGAGTCGGACCGCAAGACGCTCGGCGACCCGTTCGCCGCCATCGTCGAACCGGGCGGCGACGTGCTGATCCTGCGCGACGGCGGGGAGATCGTCGGCTGTGTCGCCGTGGTGCGCAGCTCGGAGGACGTCTTCGAGTTGTCGAAGATGGCGGTGGCCCCGGCGGCGCGCGGCAGGGGTCTCGGCCGCCAGCTCATCGAGGCGGCGATCGAGCGCGCCCGCCAGCTCGGCGCGGCCACCCTGTTCCTCGGCAGCAGCACGAAGCTCCCGAACGCCGTGCACCTCTACGAAACGGCCGGCTTCTAGCACGTCGGTCCGGAACAGATCCCGCTGCCGCCGTACGCCCGCGCCGACGTCTTCATGCGGATGACGCTCTGACCGCCGGCTTAACCCGGCCTTAGCGTTCGGACAGCGCGGTGCTATCCCGGTTCAGCCGATCCTCAGAGTCGACAAACCGAGGAGAGGTGGACACCACGATGAAGCGCACGAATCTGCTTCTGGCGACGGTCGGCGGCTCGGCGGTGCTGGCGGTGGCCGGGGTCGCGCTGGGCGTCGCCGCCGCGAACGATACCCGGCGTGGCGATCCGGCGCTCGCCGCGGCGACCATCGCCCCGACGGGCACGGACGCCCCGGACGACAGCGACACAAGCGTCGCGCCGGGGGCCAGCGGCACGCCGTCGGCCGGGACCCCGTCGGGTACGCCGTCGAGCGGCACACCGTCCGCGGGCACCGCGCCGACGGGCAGCGCGGTCGACGCGCAGCGCGCCGGTGAGATCGCGCTCGCCAGGGCCGGTGGCGGCCAGATCGTCGAGGTCGAGGCCGAGCAGGAGAACGGCCGGCCGGTGTGGAGCGTCGAAATCGTCGCCGGCGACACCGAGCACGAGGTGGACGTCGACCGGGACAACGGCTCGGTGGTCAAGGCCGAGCAGGAGCCGGTCGACGACGACGACAGGTTCGGCCAGTCGGACGACAAGGACGACCGGTCCGACGACGACGACGACAGCCCCGGCGACGACGACTGACGAAAGACCGGCGACCAGCGACGCCCCGACCGGATCCGGCACAGCGGTCGGGGCGTCGCCGCGTGCGGGCTAGGCCGAGCTCCTGGTGAAGGTGGCGTCGCTGACCACGCCAGATCGCACGGCTGGGTCGAGAGCTGAGCCGCTGACCCTGCCCGCCGGTCAGAGGCCCGCGTGCAGGGTCAGGCTCTGCCGCAGGTGGAGCTTCGGCCGGGACCCGACGACCGAGCCGGCGACCTCGCCCCGACGGAACACCAGCAGCGTCGGCAGGGACATGACTGCATAGCGCCGCGTGGTCTGCGGATTGTCGTCGGAGTTGAGCTTGGCGATGGTCATGCGGTCGCCGAACTCCTGTGCCAGCTCGACGAGGCTCTTCTCGATCATCTTGCAGGGCGGGCACCACTCGGCCCAGAAGTCGACAACGACGGGCCGGTCGCTGGCCAACACCAGCTCGGCGAACGTGGCGTCGGTGACGGTGATCAGGGGGCGGACTGTCGTTTCCTGGGGCATGTTTCCTCCCGGTGCGCGATGGCGTGGGTGAGCTGGGTGCGCAACTGCTGACGGACCGCGGTGAGCCGATCGAGGTAGTCGTCGACCTCGGCGAGTTTGCGCCGCAGCACCACCACCGAATCCGGGCAGACATCGCCGGACGCGTTGCCCGCTCGCAGGCAGGCGACGAACGGACGGACGTCGTCGAGGCCGAAGCCGACGTCGAGCAGCGCCCGGATCTCCCGGACGACCCGCAGCTCCGCCTCGTCGTAGACGCGGTAGCCGTTGGCCGAGCGCTGCGGGCGTACCAACCCGTGGGCCTCGTAGTAGCGCAGCGTCCGGGTGCTCGTGCCGGCCCGTTCAGCCAGCTCGCCGATCAGCATCAGACCTCCTCGACCAGCCCGTCGCGACCACGCTAAACCTTGTCGTCAGCGTCAAGGCAAACTGCGCGACTCCTGCACGCCCAGCGCCGTCGAACGGGCCCGGACGACCACTCGCGCAGGTGTTCGCGTGGCCAGGCGTGGCCCCACGGGGCCCTGCGCACATGCGCATGGCAACGTTGGTGGGACCTTCCACGCCGTATGCCGGAAGTGGTGACCCGGGCTTGCTCATCGCATGCCGCGCGATCGCTGTCCGAGCCTCCCGAGGACACCCTGGTGGTCGTTGAGGCGGAGCGGATTGTCTATACGGAACACTGGCTGCGACGCGAAGGGCTGGCCTCCCGCCAGCACTGGCGTCGCTGATAATGCCGCTCTCGGCGGCATGGTCACCGCCCACGCCTCATCGGTCGTGCCACCGCCTGATCGCCAAGACCATCCATGAATGATCAGCAGGACATGCCCTACGGCCTGCTTGATAAGAAACCGGCCGGCTTGCGGGGGCCCGGACGAGTCCCTGCCGAGCGGTGCCGGATCTCCGGCCCGGCTCGACCCCTCGTGGAAACAGGCCTTAATTGCGTCGGTGGTAGTGGTTACGGCGGGGGATCTGGTTGGGGTCTAGCCACGCCGGCGGGACGAACGTCGGCTGGCCGTCGCGACCGAGCCGGGCCGTCCAGTCTCCCTTATGTACGTGGCGGTGGTGGTAGCCGCAGAGCAGGACGGCGTTGGTGAGGCTCGTGGACCCGCCGTCGGCCCAGTGGTGGATGTGGTGGGCGTCGCACCAGCGGGGTGGACGGTCGCAGCCGGGGAAGGCGCAGCCGCGGTCACGCAGCACGAGGGCGCGGCGCAGGGGCCCGGTGATGAGGCGGCGTTGCCGGCCGACATCCAGTGGTTGGCCGTTGCCGCCGAGAACGGCGGGGAGGATGGCGGCGTCGCAGGCGAGCCGCCGCACCGTCTCCGGGGTCAGGGCGAGGCCGGTGTCGAGCGTGCCGGTGCCGAGCTGTCGGGTCAGGGGGTCGTAGCCGGTGGTGACGACGATCTGCGCGGGGGCGCCGCCGTGTTCGGGTAGATCACCGGTGCGCAGGGCGAGTCGGCAGATGTCCGCGAGGGCGTCATGGCGGCGTTGGCCCGGCGTACGAGTGTCGTCTGGGCCGGTGGGGCCGCTGAGAGGATCGATGGCGGCGCGGAGCAGGCCGGCGGTTTCGGCGTCGAGGGTGCCGGCGAGTCGCAGACGCCCGTCGGTCTGCTCGGACAGGGTGAGGTGCCGGTCGCGGTCGGCACGCCGGGCTTCGGCGTCCAGCCCGGCCTTCGTGGCGGCGTCGGCGACGTCCGGTGCGACGTGGTCGAGGATGCGGGTGCCGAGTTTGCGTAGCAGGGTGGGGTCGAACTGGCCAGCCCATTCGACGAGGACGCCGACGGCTTTGTCGGCGGCCTCCGTGCCGGCGGCGGTGTGCACGGTGGTCACGGTGTCGGTGATGACGCGCGCCTGCTCCATGCTGATGGCACCGTCGGCCAGCGACCGCCGGACTCCGTCGTTGCGGCCGTCGTCGAGGGCGTCGGCGAGGTCGACGAGCCGCCGCGCGGCGGGGATCGTGAGGCGCAGGCGTTCGCGGAGCCACACCGTGGTGCTGGACGCGCCGTTAGCGCGGGCGATGCCGCGGCCGTCGATTTCGCGGACGAGGGCCAGTTGGAGCCCGGCGAGGCGTTGTGCGAGGCGGTGCGTGGCATCGAGCGCGGCGACAAGGTCCTGCTCGGCCAGGCTCCAGGCGGACGCGTCGAGGCAGGCGGCGACCGCCTCGTCTGCCTGCGCCAGCTCCTCGACCATGGCCTGACACTAGAACAGGTGTACGACACTTTCAGTCACCATGATCGATTGGACGCTTAGGGGCGTCCCGGCGACCGATCCGGCCCCTGGCGCAGCCTGATCAGGTCGACTGCCTGGACGTGACCGCGCCGCCACCCGCATGCCCTAGGGCTCGGGGCAGCGGCGCGATCGTCATCGCACGCTGTGTGCGATCGGCGGATCAGCCGATGCGGAACTGCTCGCCGTAGACGGCGAACGACAGCGGGGTGTTCAGGTTGAAGTTGCCGTTGTTGAGGAACACCCGCTGGGCCGTGTCGACGCGGGACGTGTCGGAGTGGGCCTCTTCCTTGCGCATCTCGATGACCCGCTCGTCGAGGAACGCGTTGAGCCAGGTCCGCTCGTCGCCACCCTGGGCCGGCGGCTTGGCGCGGGCGAGGGCGCGGCTGCGGATCTGGCGCATTCCCTCGTACCCGTGCATGACCGCCGCGTCGTAGTAGGCGAACTGGCCGAGTGCCCGTACCCCGTCGTTCTTGCCGTCGCGGACCGACGGGTTGAAGTACACCCGGTCCCGCTCGGCCTCCTGCGCCGCCCGGAACACCGAGTCGTTGGCCGCGGTGCGCCAGTCGCGGGGGAAGTTGGGGTCGAGGCCGGCGTGCGACGCGGTGCCGTTGACGGCGCGCAGCGCCGGCAGGTATCCGGCCAGCACGTTGCCCGGCTTGGTGTTCGTGTACGCCTGGACCAGTTCGAGCATGTCGCCGGTGCCCGAGCAGAAGCCGATGATGCCCGCGGTGTAGCCGCGACCGTCGCCGATGTCCTCGATGTAGGAGAACTGCGCGCGCCAGTCGAGCGAGGAGTTCTCCGCCGCCGACACGAGCTGCATGGCGACGTCCTTCTTCGCCGGGTCGTCCAGGTTGGTGCCGGCGGGGACGGTGGCGCTCGGCGTGGGGGTGGGGTTGCCGCCGCCGGGAAGGGTCCACTGCTGGTTGGTGGTGCCGCCGCAGGTCCAGATCTGCAACCGGGCGCCGTTGGCGGTGCTCCGGTCGGTCACGTCGAGGCACTTGCCCGAGGCGGTGTTGACCAGGGCGCCACCGCTGGCGGCGGTCCACTTCTGGGCGCCGGTGTTGTTGCAGTCGTACAGCTGGATCTTGGCGCCGTTGGCGATCGACGCGGCGGTGACGTCGAGGCACTTGCCGAGCGCGCGGATCGAGCTGTCGGTGTTGCCGACCGTCCACGTCTGGGCCGCGCTGCCGTTGCAGTCGTAGAGCTGCACCGGCGTGCCGTTGGCCGGATTGGCGCCGGCGACGTCGACGCACTTGCCACCGAGGCCGGTGATCGGGCCGGCGGTCGCGGCGCTCGCCGACGGGAGGCCGTAGCTGACCGCCGCGACGCCGATCAGCAGGGTGCCCACGACGTAGGCGGCTGTTCTCTTGCGGACCATGGTGTTCCTCGGGGAAGGGGCGGCGTGCCGCCGGCCGGTCGGTGCCCGGCGCGGCGATCGGCCCCGGCGGGCACCGCGAGCTTCAGGAAACATTATTAACAGATAGCGGTACGTCGATCAACCGCCACATCGGCGACGATCAGGATCAATCGAGGAAGGCGGTGGTGGCGCCGCGCAGCGCGGAGACGCACGCGACCACCGCGGGGTGGCCACCCGCGCCCCTGCGGTAGGCGACGCGCGTACGGCGGCGCATGGCCAGCGGCAGGAGCCGGACCTGCGGGGAGGGCTGGGCGATGGCGAGCTGTGGAATGAGAGCGACGCCCTGACCGGCGGCGACGAGAGCGAGCGCGGCGGTGAAATCGTCGGCGTGGTGCCGCACCGCCGGAGTGAAGCCGGCCAGCTGGCAGGCGTGCAGAGCGACCGAGTGGCAGAGCGTGCCGGGACTGCCGAGGATCCACTGCGCGTCGCGTGCTGCGCTGATCGGCTCGGCGGCGGTGTTGTCGGCGGTGTTGCTGGGCACGGCGAGGAAGACGGTCTCCTCCAGCAGTGCGATCGAGTCCACCGTCGGGTCGGGTGGGGTCGGCGCGATGTCGTAGTCGTGCAGCAGCGCGACGTCGAGGCGTCGGCTCCGCAGGGCGGCCGGCATGTCGACCGGGTCCAGCTCACTGATCATGAGGTCGAGCCCGGGATGGTCGCGGGCCAGGGCGGCCAGGGCTGCCGGCAGCAGGGTGCGTACGGCGCTGGGGAAGGCCCCGATGCGGACGCTTGCCCGCAGACCGGTTCGGGCTGCCGCCAGAGTCGCGTCGGCGGCTTCGAGCGCGGCGAGAATGACCTCGGTGTGCTGCACGAGCGCGGTGGCGGCCGACGTGAGGGTGACCCGGCGTCCGGTGCGCTCCAGCAACCGGGTGCCCGCCTCCCGTTGCAGGGCGGCCAGTTGCTGCGAGACGGCGGACGGTGTGTAGGCGTGCGCCTGGGCGACCGCCGCGATGGTGCCGAGGCGGGCCAGGTCCCGCAGCAGGACCAGGCGGCGGACGTCAAGCATCAGCTCAGCTTACGGATGGATGGAGCAATCGGAACTGGACCTTCCCGGTCGGTCGGCCGAGAGTGGAGGCATGACCCTGACCGGCCTGTACGTTCCGCTGATCACGCCGTTCGACCTCGCGGGGGGCATCGCCGTCGAGGCGCTGACGGCCCTCGCGAACGATGCCCTGGACGCCGGCGCGGCCGGTGTGGTCGCACTCGGCACGACGGGGGAGCCGGCCGCCCTCAGCGACGACGAGCGCGCCTCGGTGCTCGACGTCCTCTCCGCGGTCTGCCGTGCGCGCCGCGCGCACCTGCTCGTCGGTGCCAACAGCGTCGAGGCGTTGCGCGCCCTGGCCGACCGGCCCGAGGTGACCGCGGCGCTCTGCCTGGTGCCCCCGTTCCTGCGCCCGGGCGGCGCGGGAGTGCTCGCCCACTTCGCCCACCTCGCCCAGGCCAGCCCGGTGCCGCTGGTCGTCTACCACGTCCCGTACCGCACGGGGCAGCAGCTCAGCCCGAGCGACCTTCGACAGCTCGCCGGCCTGCCCGGCGTCATCGGCATCAAGTACGCCACCGGGGGGATCGACGGGGACACCGTCGACTTCCTCGCCGACATCCGGCCCGGCTTCGCCGTACTCGGTGGGGAGGACCCGCTCATCTCGCCGCTGCTCGCCCTCGGCGCGCACGGCGCGATCGCGGCCTCGGCCCAGGTCGCCGCCGCGGACTTCGTCCAACTTGTCGCGCACTGGCAGGCCGGGGACCTCGTGCGGGGGCGGGCGCTCGGCCATCGGCTCGCCGGCCTGTCCGCGGCGCTGTTCGCCGAACCCAACCCGACAGTGATCAAGTCGGTGCTCCACGCGCGGGGTCGCATCCCGACGGCCGCCGTACGGCTGCCGCTGCTGCCCGCCGGTCCGGACGCCACGCGGCGGGCGCTCAGGCGCCTGGACGAGCTGACGAGCGCGTCGAGGTGACCGGACGGCGCCCGCCGCGCCACGTCCGCGTGGTCAGTGCTCCCGGTAGGTGGCCCGGTCGAAGTCGGCGTACACCCCGTCGCCGCCGAGATCCTGCACCCACAGGCCGACGAACGCCCCGGTGAAGCCCCACGCCGCCGGCTCCCCGTCGATGATCAGTGCGGCGTGCTCGTCGGACAGGATGGTCGCGTCCAGGTCGACCGGCAGCCGCTGCCAGCCCGCGCCGAGGTCGTAGTCGAAGCGCACCACCGGCCCGTCGAACACCGCCCGCAGACCGACCCGGTCGACACCGCTGGCATCGACGGTCAGCTCGGGGTACGGGGTGCGCCGCCCGTTGTCCGAGCTGAGCAGCTCCAGCACCGTACGCCCGTCGTCGGCCCGGGTCAGGTAGAGGTGATGCCAGTTGAGGGTGTTGTAGTACGCGGTGATCCCGGCGAGCTGACGGTGGTCGACCGGGTCGAACTCGACAACGGTCTCCAGCGAGCAGTGCGTCGCCCCGACCCGTCGCGCGACCAGGCTCGGCGCCTGT
Source organism: Micromonospora sp. NPDC047557 (assembly GCF_043205095.1). NCBI lineage: Bacteria > Bacillati > Actinomycetota > Actinomycetes > Micromonosporales > Micromonosporaceae > Micromonospora > Micromonospora sp. NPDC047557. The sequence continues at coordinate 310,981 of NZ_JBIDDK010000005.1, forward strand.
CGACCCACCGGCGACTGCCCGCCGTGGACCCGCAGGTGCGAGGGGCGGGACCGCAGGTCGACCCAGTCCGCGGTGGCCGGCCGGCGCAGCGTCGACCAGCAGGAACCTAGCTCGGCGGCGTCGAAGTCGTCGGTGGCGGGCTCTTCCGGCCACGGATGCGGGGACAGGGCGGGAGCGGCGACCTCCTCGGCGGGCACCCCTCCGGGAATCCGGGGCCAGCCGCCCGAGGGCCATTCGACCCGCTGGATCGCCGTCTCCCGGCCCAGCACGCAGTTGCCCAGCGGGGAGTAGGGGCGCCCGACCAGGTGGGCCAGATACCACCCGCCGTCCGGGGTCTGGACCAGGCTGCCGTGACCGGCCTTCTGCAACCGCAGGTCCGGCCGGCCGACGGAGGTGAGCAACGGCCCCTCCGGGTCCACTTCGTACGGACCGAACAACTCCCGTGAGCGTGCCACGGTGACCTGGTGCTCCCAGCTCGTGCCGCCCTCAGCGGTGATCAACCAGTACCAGCCGTCGTGGCGGTACAGGTGCGGACCCTCGGTGACCCCGACCGGCGTGCCGGTGAACAGGATGCGGGGCCGGCCGACGAGACGACGCGCCGCTCGGTCGTACTGCTGGATCTCGATGCCACCGAAGCGGTCGCGGCCGGGTCGCCAGTCGGCGCTCATGCTCAGCAGCCAGCTGGTGCCGTCGTCGTCGTGGAACAGGGAGGCGTCGAAGCCGCGCCCGTGCAGTTTCACCGGATCCGACCAGGGGCCGGCGATGTCGGGCGCGGTGATCAGGAAGTTCTGCGGATCCCAGTAGCCGCTGGCGAAGCTGGCCACGTCGCTGTAGACGAGGTGGAACTCCCCATCGTGGTACGTCAGGTCGGGCGCCCACACACCGTTGGAGTCGCCGCAGCCACGAAGGTCGAGCAGGCGGCGGTCGGTGATGATCCCGCCCAACGGGCGCCAGTTGACGAGATCGCGCGAGTGGTGCACGCGAACCCCCGGATACCACTCGAACGTCGAGGTGGCCAGGTAGAAGTCGTCGCCGACGCGCAGGATCGACGGATCCGGGTGGAACCCGGCGAGGACGGGGTTGCGGATCGACCAGGCAGCGGTCGCCACGTCAGCGGTGTCGGTCGACACGGGGGCTCCTCTGTGCGGCTCTGAAACTTCCGGAAACTTGCGGGGACCAGATCACTGGAAGCCCCTCGTACGGTAGCCGGTCTTATCGCGATAGGACAGGGGTCTTGACCGCTGGGGGAACTGCTCGTAGCGTCCCGGCCATCGATCGGTAATACCGACGAAGCAATGAAAGTTCCGGAGATCCAGGTTCGAACCCTTGCCGGCTCGGCCGGCGCCCGAGCACCCCGTGAGTCCCCCGAAGGGATGGATCATGACAGCGCACCTTTCCCGCCGATCGCTGCTCGGCCTGGCCGGCGCCGGCGCCGGCGCCTACCTGCTGAGCGCCTGTAGTGGCGACGAGAAGTCCAGCGACCCGAACGCCCCGCAGACCATCAACTGGTGGCACATCCAGAACACCGAGCCGATGCTGCCGGTGTGGGCCGCGATGGCCAACGAGTACAAGACCGCGCACAGCAACGTCACGTTCACCATCCAGCCGCTGGAGAACGAGGCGTTCAAGGCCAAGCTGACCACCGCCACCCAGGCCGGCGACCCGCCGGACCTCTTCCAGTCCTGGGGCGGCGGCGTGCTCAAGCAGCAGGTCGACGCGGGCCTGGTCAAGGACCTCACCGATGACGTGAAGGACCTGGTCAGCGGCATCCTGCCCGCCGCCATGCAGCCGTACACGATCGACGGCAAGATCTACGGCATCCCGTTCGACATCGGGATGGTCGGGTTCTGGTACAACAAGGACCTCTTCGCCCGCGCCGGCATCACCGCGCCGCCCACCACCTGGACGGGTGTGCTCGACGCGGTCCGCAAGCTCAAGACCGCCGGCATCACCCCGGTCGCCATCGCCGGCAAGGACAAGTGGCCGGCCCACTTCTACTGGTCCTACCTGGCCATGCGCATCGGCGGCGTCGGCGCGCTGCAGAAGGCCGTCGACGACAAGAACTTCGACACCCCCGACCTGGTCGCCGCGGGCGAGCGGCTCAAGGAACTCGTCGACCTGCAGCCCTTCCAGAAGGGTTTCCTCGGCGCCGAGTACGGCTCCCCGGACGGGCAGGCCGCCACGATGGGCAACGGCGGTGCGGCCATGGAGCTGATGGGGCAGTGGGCGCCGGCGGTGCAGGCGTCCAGCTCCACCAGCAAGAAGGGCCTCGGCGACAAGCTGGGCTTCTTCCCGTTCCCCGCCGTGGACGGCGGCAAGGGCACCGCCACCGAGGTCTTCGGCGGTGGCAACGGCTTCGCCGTCGGCAAGGACGCGCCGGCCGCCACCATCGACTTCCTGAAGTTCCTGCTGAGCGCCGACAACCAGCGCCGTTCCGCGAAGACCGGCGCGGTGCTGCCCACGGTGAAGGACGCCACCGACGCCATCACCGACGCCAACAACAAGGTCGTCGCGGAGACCCTGGCCAAGAACACCGGCTTCCAGCTCTACCTCGACCAGGCGTACGCGCCCGCGCTCGGGCAGCAGATCAACGACAGCGTCGCCGAGATCATCGCCGGCAAGAAGCAGCCCGCGGCGATCCTCAAGGACATCACGCAGGTGGCGAAGACCGTCTGACCGTGACCCCGTATCCATCCGTAGCCGGCGATAGAACCCGAGTGGAGCAGGCATGACCAGGCCATCGACCGTGTCGGACACGAGGCGCGGCGACACGGCGACCGATCCGCCGGCACCGGGGCCGGGCACCACGCGACAGCGTGGCCGCCAGCCCCGGCCGGGGCGGGGTGGCGTCCTCGCCGTCTTCCTGGCGCCCGCCCTGGCGCTGTTCCTGCTGCTGGTGATCGCGCCCATCCTGGTGGCCGGCTACGCCAGCCTCTACAAATGGAACGGCTTCGGGCTGCCGGAGAACTTCGTCGGGCTGGACAACTACACCCGAGCCTTCGGCGATCCGACCTTCCGCGGCGACCTGTGGCGTGGCCTCGTGCTCGTGCTGCTGTCCCTCGCCGTGCAACTGCCCGCGGCGCTGGCCCTGGCCATGCTCCTCAACCAGCCGCTGCGCGGCCGGGCCGCGTACCGGCTGATCTTCTTCGCCCCGTACGTGCTCTCCGAGGTCACCACGGCCGTCCTGTTCACCCTGGTGTTCTCGCCGAACCGGGGCCTGGGCGAGTCGGTCTCGCGCTGGTTGGGCGCCGACGCGGGCGCCATCTTCGCCGACCCGGACACCGTGCTGTTCGCCGTCTTCCTGGTGGTGTCCTGGAAGTACTTCGGCCTCTACATGATGCTCTTCTTGGCCGCCCGTCAGGGCATCCCGAAGGAGCTGTCCGAGGCCGCGGTCACCGACGGCGCCACCGCCTGGCAGGCGTTCCGGCACGTCACCCTGCCACTGCTCGGCCCGACGATCCGCATCAGCATCTTCCTGTCGGTCATCGGCACCATCCAACTGTTCGACATGGTCTGGGTGCTGACCGGCGGTGGCCCGATCCACACCTCGGAGACCATGGCCGTCACGATGTACCAGTACGGCTTCCGCCGTTTCGAGGTCGGTTACGCCAGCGCGATCAGCATCGTCATGTTCCTGCTGAGCCTCGTCTTCGCCCTGTTCTACCAGCGCATCGTCCTGCGTCGGGACACCGCGGGCGCGATCACCAACCAGGGAGGCCAGCGATGACCGCCACGACCAGTCGCGCCCAGCGGACCCGCAGCCTCGTCCTGCACCTCATCTGCATCGGCGTCGGCGCGCTCATCGTCGTGCCGGTCTGGTTCGGTGTGATCGGCGGCTTCAAGGACAACGGGCAGCTGTCGACCAACCCACTGGGCCTACCCGACCCGTGGGTGCCGTCGAACTACACCGACCTCTTCGCCTCGGGGGTGTTCTGGCGACAGCTGGGCAACAGCCTGCTCATCGCCGTCAGCAGCACCATCATCGTGGTCGGCGCGGCGGCGATGGCGGCGTTCGTCTTCGCCCGCTACGCCTTCCGGGGCCGCGAGTTCCTGGTCACCCTGTTCGCGATCGGCCTGATGTTCCCGTTCGCGGTGGCGATCCTGCCGCTGTTCGTCCTGCTCCGCGGCCTGGGCCTGCTGGACAACCCCCTCGGTGTCATCCTGCCCCAGGCCGCGTTCGGCCTGCCGATCACCATCATCATCCTGCGTCAGTTCTTCCGGACCATCCCCGCCGAGGTGGAGGAGGCCGCCGTCCTCGACGGCTGCGGCTCCTTCGGGTTCTTCTGGCGGGTCCTGCTGCCGATGGCCCGTCCCGCCCTGGCCACCGTCTCGGTGCTGGCGGTCGTGACGAGCTGGAACAACTTCATGCTCCCGCTGGTCGTCTTCAGCGACCAGAGTTGGTGGACGCTCCCCGTCGGGGTCCAGGCGTTCCAGGGCCAGTACGCCGACGACACCGCCCGGGTGCTCGCCTACGTCGTCCTGTCCATGATTCCCGCCCTGGGCTTCTACGCCGTGGCCGAACGCCAACTCATCGGCGGCCTGACCGGCAGCGTCAAGGGGTGACGACACCGGATCGTCAACCCAGCTGAAGCGTCCCGCCGAACAAAGGAGCGGACCGTGGGCTCCGACAACGGCCGAAACGTCACCATCGCGATGATCGCGCGACTGGCCGGTGTGTCCGTGCCCACGGTCTCCCGGGTCATCAACGGTCGCTCCGACGTCGCTCCCGAGACCCGGGAGCGCGTCGAGCGGCTGCTCAACCACCACGGTTACCGCCGTCGCACCCAGGCCCGGCGGACCGAGGCCGCACTGATCGACCTGGTCTTCAACGACCTGGACAGCCCGTGGGCCGTGGAGATCATCCGTGGGGTGGAGGACGTCGCCCGTGCCAGTGGCGTCGGCACCGTCGTCTCCGCCATCCACTGGCGCATCTCCTCGGCCAAGCAGTGGCTGGACAACATGCGTACCCGATCCACCGAGGGCGTCATCTTCGTGACCTCGATGGTGAACCCACCGCTGCAGGCCGAGCTGCGCCGGCTGCACCTGCCAGTGGTCATCATCGACCCCTCCGGTGTCGACCCGCAGGAGTCGCCCACCATCGGCGCCACCAACTGGGCGGGCAGCCTGAGCGCCAACCAGTACCTGCTCGGCCTCGGCCACCGCCGCATCGGCTTCATCGCCGGACCACCACACCTGATGTGCAGCCGGGCCCGGATGGACGGGTACCGCGCGGCGCTCGGCGCCGCCGGCATCGCTGTCGACGACGCCCTCATCCGGCCCGGCAACTTCTACCACGAGTCCGGCTTCACCTCGGGTACGCAACTACTGGCCCTGCCCGACCCACCCACCGCCATCTTCGCCTCCAGCGACCAGATGGCGCTCGGCGTCTACGAGGCCGTCCGCAAACGCGGCCTGCGGGTGCCCGACGACATCAGCGTGGTCGGCTTCGACGACCTGCCGGAGGTCCGGTGGTGCTCCCCACCGCTGACCACGGTCCGCCAGCCACTGGCGGAGATGGGCATGCTGGCCGCCCGGACCGTGCTGCGCCTTGCCGGAGGCGAGAAGACCGAGAGCCCGCGCATCGAACTCGCCACCGAACTCGTCGTGCGCGACAGCGCCGGCCCGCCCCGCTGACCGCGCCGGGCCCGCGCGAGGCTCCCGCGCTCAGGCGTCGCGCAGGGCGTCGTCGACACCGGTCTCGCGGCGACCGAGGTGAGCGGGCTCCCGGCCGGACAACACGTCCACCGCGGCCTTCAGGCAGGCGCCGTTCTCGCGCAGGGAACCGAACCGCCACGTCCGGGAGTACCGCTTCGCGCTGTCGTCGCCCACCCCCTGGGCGTCGATGCCGAGACGTCGACACAACGCCACGGCCCGGGGCAGATGGAACGACTGGGTCACGACCGTCGCCCGTTGCACGCCGAAGATCTGCCGGGCCCGCGCGCAGGAGTCGTACGTGTCGAAGCCGGCGTAGTCCAGCACGACCTTGCGTGCCGGCACACCCCGGTCGACCAACCAGCGCAGCATCGCCTCGGGCTCGTTGTAGTCCGCGTTCATGTTGTCGCCGGACACCAGGATCGCGCCCACCCGGCCGGCGTCGAGCAACCGCCGGGCGATCTCCAACCGGGCCGCGAGGACCGGCGACGGCGTCCCGTCGGCGTCCACCTTGGTGCCGAGCACCAGGGCGACCGGCGCCGCCGGCACATCGGCCTCGCTGTAGAGGTGGCCGTCCGACTCCCCGCGGACCCACGACACACTGGCCACGGTGCCGCCGGCCAGGACCACCGCACCCACCACCAGAACGAAGGAAGTACGACGGGCGAGCCGCCGATGCTCCGCGTACCACCGCTTGAGCGCGCCGAATCGTCCCCGCATCCCGCGAGAATATGCGGACCGCCCGGCGAGCCGAGGCCCGGACTCAGCCGAGATCGTGGAACCCAGCCAGGCCACTGTCCACGCCGCGGAACACCTCGCGCGGGCGGCCGTGCTCAGAGCCAGCCGTTGGCGCGCGCGGTGCGGGCCGCCTCGATGCGGTTGCGGGTGCCGGTCTTGCCGATGGCAGCCGACAGGTAGTTGCGGACAGTGCTCTCCGACAGGTGCAGCGCAGCGGCCATGTCCGCGACGGTCGCCCCGTCGACGGCAGCGACCAGCACCTCCCGCTCCCGGTCGCTGAGCGGGTTCGGGCCGGCCGCGAGGGCCGCGGCGGCCAGTGCCGGGTCGATCACCCGCTCGCCGGCCAGGACCCGTCGGACGGCCACCGCCAGCTCCTGCACCGGCCCGTCCTTGACGAGGAAGCCGTGGGCGCCGGCCTCCATCGCCCGTCGCAGGTAGCCGGGCCGGCCGAAGGTGGTGAGGATCAGCACCCGGCAGGAGGGCAGTTGGTCGCGCAGCGCGGCGGCGGTGTCGAGGCCGCTGCCGTCGGGCATCTCGATGTCCAGGAGCGCCACGTCGGGACGTACCCGAAGAGCCGCCTCCGTCGCCTGCGCCCCGGTCGCGGCCTCGGCGACCACCTCGATGTCGGGTTCGAGGTTCAACAGCAGGGCCAGCGCCCCGCGCATCATGCCCTGGTCCTCGGCGAGCAGCAGCCGGATCACCGCGCCCACCGTCCCGCGGGGGAGTGGGGGATCCGGGCGGTGAGCAGCAGGCCCCCACCGCGCGCCGGGCCGACGTGCAGCGTCCCACCGGCCTGCGCCAACCGCTCGGCGAGGCCGCGCAGACCGTTGCCGAACTGCGGACGACCGCCCACCCCATCGTCGCGGATGGTCAACACCGCCTCGTCGCCGTCGGCGCTGACTTCAATGTCGCACCGCGACGCCCGGCTGTGCCGCACCACGTTCGTCACCCCTTCCCGCAGCACCCAGCCGAACGCGTCGTCCGCCTCCACGTTGAGCGGACGGCCGACGTCGGACACGCTGACGGTGATCCCGACGTCGGCCAGGGCCGTCCGGACGCTGTCGAGTTCCCGCCCGAAGCTGCGCTCCCGATAGCCGGTGACCGCCTCGCGGACCTCGCTGAGTGCCGTACGTCCGATCCGCTCGATGTCCGCCGCCTCCGCCGCGGCCCGCTGCGGGTCCGTCGGCGCCAGCCGGCGTACTACCTCCGCCTTCACGACGACCAGGGACAACGTGTGGCCCAGCAGGTCGTGCAGGTCCCGGGCGAAGCGCAGCCGTTCCTGCTCCACCGCCGTGCGGGCCAGCTCCCGTTGGGTGCGGCGCAGCTCCTCGACCAGTCGGGCCGTCCGGGCGAACGCCAACGTCAGGGCGCCCGCGAGAACGGTGATCAGCGCCATCTGGGCGGTGTCGCCGGCCGGCGCCCGATCCACCACACCGATGATCACGACGGCGGCGGCGGATCCGCCCACCCAGGCGAACCCCCAGGCCACCCGCACGAAACCGACGGCGCCGGCCGCGGCGACGTACAGGAGCAGGACCAGCCAGCCCTCCGGGCCACCGGCGTAGGCGAGGGCGAGCCCGACCCCGAGCAGCGCGAAGGCGACCAGCCCGGCGTAATGCACCGCTGGTCGGATGGCCAGGTCGGCCACGGGTACGGCCACCAGCGCGAGGTAGAGCAGCGCGAAGGCGCCCAGCCCCACCGTTGCCGGAGTCGCTGGGTGCACCTGCCCGTGCACGATCGCGGCCGCCGGCGTCAGCAGCAGCCACAGCCAGAGGGTGTGGGCCGCGACGAGCACGAGCCCCCGACGGTTCCGGATGCGCGCGGTGGCCCCGGACGACATGGTGGACACCCTATCGAGGGTCACCGGCGGACGGTCGACCGCCGGTACGCCCAGGCTGAGAGGCCCAGGAACGCCACCGTCCATCCGATGAGCACGGCGAGTCCGGACGGGGTGGGGGCCAGACCGGCGGCCGAGCGCCAACCGAGTTCCGCGAACCGGTACGTCGGCAGGGCGTGTGCCAGGTGACGCAGCACGGCGGGGAAGTACGCCACCGGCACCAGCAGGCCGCCGAGCACCGACAGTCCGAGGAAGACGAGGAAGTTGACCGACTGGGCGAGCTGCGGGGTGAGGCCGTACCCGATGGCGAGCCCGAGCAGCGCGAACGGCACCGAGCCCACCCACATCAGCAGCAGCAGCGCGGCCCAGCGGCCGGCGCCCAACTCGACGTGGTGCTGGATCCGTCCGGCGCAGCCGACGGCCAGCACCGACGGCACCCCGCTGAGCGTGCAGACCAGGGCCTTCGCGGTCACCGCCTGCCAGGCGGGCAGCGGGGTGACCCGGAGCTGGCGCAGCCAACCCGACGCCCGCTCCTGGGCGACCGAACTACCCACCGAGAGCACACCCGCCACCGCGCCATAGCTGGCCAGGCCGACCATGAGGGCCGCGGCGGCGTCGACGCCCTCCAACCGGTCGTCGCCGGTGCCCACCGACGAGAAGATGACGTACGTGACCACCGGCGCGAGGACGGTGAACAGCAGCAGCCGTGGGTCGCGGGCCAGCCGGCGCAGCTCGAATCGCAGGTACGCGCGCATGTCTAGTGCTCCGTCGCGGTCGTGGTGAGGGTGAGAAAGGCGGCTTCCAGGGCGGCGGCGGTGACCTCCAGGCCCCGGAAGCCGCGGGCGCCGGCCAGCGCGAGCACGGTGGCGTCGGCGTCGTCGGTGGTGAGCACGACCCGGTCGCCCCGGAGCTGCACCGACCGGACTCCGGGGAGCGCCTCGAGGCCGGCGACCGGCCCGCCGGCGAGGTCGAAGGAGACGGTACGGCCGCCGGCCAGCGTCCGGATCTGCGCCGGCGGTCCGTCGGCCACCACCCGCCCCCCGGCGAGCACCACGACGCGGTCGGCGAACTCGTCCGCCTCGTGCAGGTGGTGGGTGCTGAACAGGACCGTGTGCCCCTCGGCGGTGTACCGGTGGATGGCCGCCCAGAACGCCTGCCGGGCGGCGACGTCCATGGCGGCGGTGGGTTCGTCGAGAACCAGCAGGTCCGGGTCGCCGGCCAGCGCGAAGGCGAACCGCGCCCGTTGCGCCTCACCGCCGGAGAGCCTGTCGAGGCGGCGGTCGGCGCGTTCGGTAAGCCCGGCCAGGGCCAGTACGCGGTCGGTGGCCACCGCTCGGGGGTAGAGCGCCCGGGCGAGGTCGACGACCTCCCGGATGGTCGCGCTCGGCACCCAGCCGGCGTCCTGGAGCATCGCGCCGACCTGTCCCGCCCGGACCGCCTCGGCGGGCGGGCGGCCGAACAGGGTCACGGTGCCGCTGTCGGGCCGGTCCAGACCCAGAAGGAGCGAGAGGGCGGTGGTCTTGCCGGCGCCGTTGGGGCCGAGCAGGGCCACCGTGCTGCCCCGCGCGATGGTCAGGTCGAGTCCGTCGACGGCCCGGACGGGACCGAACCGCCGGGTGAGGCCGCTGAGGCGTACGGCTGAGTCATCCATGCCCGTCACGCTATGCACGCGGGGCCGGCGGAGGCAGAGCCACCGGTACGCGATCGGCCAGGACATTTGTCCCGCGGATGACGCCCGTCCACTGTGCGGCCGGGTCGGGCCACGGATGCCGGGGGACCGCGCGCCCCGCCCCGGACGGATCCCGGGGCCGGGCCGCAACGTCGCCGGTGGCACCGACCGATCGGGCTACCGCATCAGCTTCTGGTCCACTTCTGGCTGCTCCCGCCGTTGCAGGTCGAGAGGACCACCGGGCTGCCGTTGGCGGTGCCAGCGGAGTTCGGGGTGAGGCACAGGCCCGACTGGACTCCGGTGACCGTGCCGTCGGTTCCGAGGTTCCACTGCTGGTTGGCACCGCCGTTGCAGTCCCAGATGATCACCCGGGTGCCGGAGGACGTCCCGGCGCCCTCGGCGTCCAGGCACTTGGTGCCGTACACCTGGAGTTGCCTGCCGGCGGTCGACGTCCACTGCTGGTTGGTGCCGCCGTTGCAGTCCCACAACGCCACCTGGGTGCCGTTCGTCTGCGACCGGGACGGGACGTCCAGGCACCGGCCGGCGTTGACGTTGCGCAGTGGCGCCGCCGTGCCGCCCGGCGGCGGGGTGGTGGGGTTGGGGTTGGTGGTGTCGAAGCCGAGGAAGCGGATGGCCTGGGCGGCGTCGAACGGGATCGAGTGGCCGTAGCCCTGGAAGCTGATCGCCTCGACCGGGGCGGTGGGGCCGGTGCCTCCGTAGCGGGTGCGGGTGGCGCTCGTCTGGGGGTAGTCGGTGTAGCTGGGGGTCTGCGAGACGCCCAGCACGTTGGTCCACTGTTTGATCTGCTCGCCGAAGTTGACGTAGCTCAGCGTGGTGTCCGTGGTGCCGTGCCAGATCTGGACGCGGGGACGGGCGCCGGTGTAGCCGGGGTAGGCGTTGCGCACGAGGTCGCCCCACTGCTGCGGGGTCCTGGTGATGCGTCCGCCGGAGCATTCGCTGTTCCACTCGGATCCGTTGGTGGTGGCGAAGCAGCCGAACGGGACTCCGGAGGAGCTGAAGCCGGCGCTGAACACGTCCGGGTAGAGGCCGAGCATGACGTTGGTCATCATGGCGCCGGAGGAGAAACCACCCACGGCGATCCGGGTCGAGTCGACCGGGTAGCGGCTGCGGACGTAGTCCAGCATGGACTTCAGGCCGACGGGGTCGCTGCCGCCGTCGCGGCGCAGGGCCTGCGGGGAGGAGACGTCCCAGCATTTGCTGCTGCGGGTCACCGACGGGTAGATCACGATGAAGCCGTAGCGGTCGGCCAGGGAGCTGAGGCCGAAACCGGTGTGCACGGCCGGGCCGCTGCCCGTGCAGTAGTGCAGCGCGAGGAGCAGCGCCGGGCGGGCCGCGACCCGGTCCGGCACGTACAGGTGCATCTGCAGGTTCGTCGGGTTGGTGCCGAAGTTGGTCACCTGGGTGAGCGTCGCGGCCGACGCCGGGGTGGCGAGCGTGACCACGGCCGTCATCGTCGCCAGAGCCGTCGCCAACCCGGCGGCCAGCAGCGCGAGCCTTGTTCTCATCGGCGGTTCCTCCACAGTGGATGCAGCGGTGGCGGTGGGGGTGTGCGGGGAGAAGGCCCGGACGCATCGACTGTGAGCGATAACATGTCGTTCGTCAAGACGTAACGTATGACGTCAGTTCACTCGTGGGAGCGCCTGCTTCGGGCGGGTCCCCTTGAGATCCCCGATTCGACCATGACATTCTTGGCCGTCGATAACCTGCTGCGCGCGGGGCTGACGCCCGTCCACTGGGCAGCCGGGACCGGACCATGGATCCCGGGGGACGGAGCACGAGCGATGGGGCGCCGGGGCCTGTCCGTCCACGAGTCCGCCCGCCGCCGCGCCGCTTTCTGCCGGCCGGGGTGACTCACTGTCGTTTCCCGAAGGAACCCAGCCATGCAGATACCGAACCGCCGCGCGGCGCTCCTGGCGGGCGTGCTGCTCGCCGCGAGCGCACTCTCCGGCATCCACCCTCCGACAGCGATGGCGGCGGCCGACCCCGGCGCCGTCGCCGTGACCGTGAACGCCCGCGCCGGGCTGGCGCGGGTGTCCGACACCGCGTTGGGCGTCAACCACGCCATCTGGGACCAGAACCTGGGCACCACCGAGACGTCGGACCTGCTGCGCGACGCCGGCGTGCAGATGATGCGCTATCCCGGCGGCTCGTACGCCGACATCTACCACTGGAAGGACCACACCGCACCCGGCGGGTACGTCGCCCCGAACACCGACTTCGACACGTTCATGGCGGCGGTCAGGCGGGTCGGCGCCCAACCGATGATCATCGCGAACTACGGCACCGGTACGCCGGCCGAGGCGGCCGACTGGGTGCGCTACGCCAACGTGACCAAGGGCTACGGCGCGAGGTACTGGACGATCGGCAACGAGAACTACGGCAACGGGCTCTACGGGTCGGCGTGGGAGGCGGACGACCACCCGGACAAGAGCGCCAGCCAGTACGCGCGGCTGGTCGTCGAGTACGCCGACGCGATGAAGGCGGTCGACCCGAGCATCAAGGTGGGCGCGGTGCTCACGATGCCGGGCAACTGGCCGGACGGGATCACCGCCGGCGGCGACCCGGGCTCCTGGAACCAGACCGTGCTCTCCCTCGCCGGCCCGAAGATCGACTTTGTGGACGTGCACTGGTACCCGGGTGGCACCGCCGCCGAGTCGCTGACCCGCACCAACCAGCTCCCCGACGCGACGTACCTGCTCCGGCAGCAGCTCAGCCGGTACGCAGGCCCGAACGCCGACCGGATCGGCATCAGCTTCACCGAGCTGAACGTCGACGCCGGCCGTACCACGCAGCCGGCGGCGCTGTTCCTGGCCGACGCGTACAGCGGGCTGTTGGAGAACGGCGTGTTCACCGCCCAGTGGTGGAACGTGCACAACGGCATCGGCACGGTGAGCGAGGTGGCGGGCCAGACCGACTACAACGACTTCGGCATGCTCTCCAGCGGCACCTGCACCGCCGACGGCTCGGTGTGTGAGCCCCCGTTGAACACGCCGTTCGCGCCGTACCACGCGCTGAGCATGATGAAGCTCTTCGCGAAGACCGGCGACCAGTTCGTGCGCGCCGGCACCGACGAGCCCCTGGTCAGCGCGCACGCCGTCCGGCGGGGCAACGGCGACCTGGCCGTGCTGCTGATCAACAAGGACCCGGACGCGGCCCACGACGTCGCCATCGACTACGCCGGGTTCACGCCGTCGACAGCCGCGCCGACGGTGTCCACCCTCACCAACGGCGCGACGGGCATCGCCACCGGCCAGTCCGGCTCGGCGACCAGCCGGACGCTGCCGCCGTACTCGTTGACGACGCTCGTGCTGCGCCCGGCCGGCGCGACCGCCGGGCGGCCGTCGGCCCCGGGCCAGCCCACCGCCAGCGGCGTCACCGACCGGGGCGCGACGATCACCTGGCCGGCGGCCACCGCCGGCAGCAGCCCGATCGCCAAGTACGAGGTGTACCGGCAGAACGGCGCGGTCAGCGAGCAGCTCGGCGAGACGGCGACGACGTCGTTCACGGTCGGCAACCTGGTGCCGGGCAGCAGGTACACCGTCAACGTGCTGGCCCGCGACACGGCCGGCCGGGTGTCCTGGGCCTCACCGCCATTGACGTTCGCCACCGGCAGCCCGGCGACCAGCGCGTGCACGGTCCGCTTCACCACCAGCAACGACTGGGGCAACGGCTACATCGGGGGCGTCGAGATCACCAACAACGGGACGAAGCCCATCACCGGCTGGACGCTGACCTGGACCTGGCCGACCGGGTGGCAGCAGGTGAGCAGTGGCTGGAGCGCCACCTGGGAGCAGGTCGGCAGGGCCGTGCGCGTCACCCCGACCAACGACAACCGGCAGATCGCCGTCGGCGCCAGCGTCAGCGCCGGCTTCGTCGGCGCGTACAGCGGGCCGAACGTGCTGCCCACCGCGTTCACCCTCAACGGCACCGTCTGCGCGACCGGCTGACCGCGCCCGTCGACGATCGTGATGCCTGTGAGGTGTCCAGATGACCCACAGGCATCACGATCGTACCGACTCCGGGGGTCTGTGATCGACCATCGTGGACGGTATGCTGCGGGCTCGGCGGGGAAGGGTGGTCGGCCATGACGCAGTCGGAGCCCAGGCTGAGCCTGCAGACCGACCGGCCGAACGCGGCGCGGATGTTCGACTACTACCTCGGCGGCAAGGACAACTTCGCCGCCGACCGGGCCGCCGCCGAGATGGTGTTGCAGGTCGCGCCGTGGATGCCCGAGGCCGCCCGGCAGGGCCGCGACCTGATCGCCCGTACGGTCCGCCACCTCGTCGAGGAGAAGGGCGTCCGGCAGATCCTGGACCTCGGTTCCGGGCTGCCGACCCGGGACAACGTGCACGAGATCGCCCACCGCATCGACCCGGGCGTACGCGTCGTCTACGTCGACAACGACCCGGTGGTGTGCGCCCACGGGCGTGCCCTGCTCGCCGACGCGGCGACGGTGTCGGTCGTGCAGGCCGACCTGTGCCGACCCGCCGAGGTGCTCTCCCATCCGGAGATCGCCGCCGCCATCGACTTCGACAGCCCGGTCGCGGTCCTCATGATGTTCGTGCTGCACCTGGTGCCCGACGAGCAGGTCCCGCACCACATCGTGGCGACCTACCGCGACGCGCTCGCCCCCGGCAGCTACCTGGCGCTGTCCCACGCCAGCACCGACGTGCACCCCGACCTGATGGCCCGCATCTCGGCGATCTACGCCCGCGCGAACACGCCGTTCGTACCGCGCGGCCACGCCGACGTCACCCGGTTCTTCGGCGACTTCGTCCTCGAGTCGCCCGGTCTGGTCAACATGTGGCCGTACCCCGAGCCGCCCGCCACCGTCGACGCCGAGGTCGCTCGTACCGGCTACAGCGGCGTGGCCCGCAAACCGTAACGCTGAAGGCCAATCGGGGTCTGAGCGTCATCCGCTCCCCGAGCTTCAGCCGCCGGCCCAGTCCGGCGCTGGCACGACGGGGATCTGGGGCTCACCGCTGATCGGTTCGAGGGCGTGCACGATCCGCAGGTAGCCCACGGCCGCGGCGTCCTCGTCGGTGAGCACCCGGCCACTGCTGCCGTCGGTGCTCACCAGCAGCCACCTGTCCGGATAGACGCTCCCGTCGTCGACCACAGCCCGGACCCGGAACGCGCGGGCCAAGGCGATGGCCAGATCTAGTTCCCCCTGGCCGGTGACATCGGCCAGTTCGGTGTCACCGATCAGGGTCCAGCCGAACTGTTCGTCGTCGTCGGGCGGAGTGAACATGGCGACCGGCCGAGGGTCGTCCGGCGAGCGGTCGGCGATCCGCCCGACATAGACCGCCTCGGGCGCGATGCCGTAGCTCTCCTTGAGGAACGTCCGCAGGGCGGCCGGGGGTATCTCCCGCTCGAACTGGATCTGGTAGATCACCACTCACCCCCGGTACATCCGGTGCTGACGAAAGACCTCAAGCGCCCGGTCCCGGTGGGCCTGCGTGATGTACGGATCCCTGGACAGCTCGGCATTGGCCGCGTCGAGGTCGCCCTCGAACTTGATATACGCCTTCAGCGCTTCGTACTCCTGATGGTTCAACGCCTCGAGGCCGGGGCCCGACTCGGGAACGACTCTTCCACCCTTGAAGAAGTAGGTGCGCCCGTTCACCAGGTAACGCTGGCGGCCGGCATCCCAAGTGGCTCGACCGTTGTTGATGTCGTCGATGTCCTTGGCGACGTCCGTGCTCGGAAGAACTACCGTGTTGGTGTTCTTCGTACGGCTCCTGGGCTGGATGCTGTTCAGGTTGTGCCGATGGTGGGGAGGCATCAGCGGGGTCTTCCCTGCAGGGCCGGGAAAGCTCTTCGAAGACGTGGTCGGGGCTACCGCACCCGTCGGAGCGCCCGGTGTGGCCGTCGGTGAGGCCGCCAAGGCCGCCGAGGTCGCCGCGCGGATCGCGGTGGCGCAGCGTGCCGCGGCCGCCTGATAGAGGCCCTTTGCCTGTAGCGCGGAGGCCCGCGCCTGCTCGCGTTCCGCCTCGCACAACCGCGCGGCCTGACCGATACGGACGACCATCGTGAAGACCGGCTCACGTTGCCCCGCCGCGTACGACTCGTTGAGCCCTCGCCAGACACCCGGTCCGTAGGTGCGCCTACCGGTCAGGCCGCAGAACTGACCGAGGAGGTTCTGGTACTGACTGTCGGCGACCGCTCCGAGGCGCAGCGCGGCCCGGGACTGCGCCTGGACGCGCCCCAGCTCGTTGGCGAAGACGGACAGGGCCTGTGCGCAGGCGAGGTAGGCGTCGGCCAGGGCTTTCGCCTCGACGGGCAGTTGTGCGAGTTCGCGGTCGACGGTCGCGGCGAAGTCGCCCCGGAGGGCCAGCGTGCCGCTGTTCGCCGCGATGGATCGCAGTCGGACGTGGTGCCCGTTGGCCGTCCCGGCCCGGCGCTGGAGATCGGCCGCCATCGCCTGGATCGCGGCTGGTTCGCCGGGCGTCGGATCACCGTCGTAGAGGTCGAGGACCTGCCATTCGTCCATGTCGGCCGGTGCTCAGCCGTTGATGCCCCCGGCCAGCCGGGCGTCCAGGTCCTGGTGTTCGCGGACGACCCCGACCAGGAAGGACGACATGCCCTCCAGACCACCGATCATGTTCTGGGCCCCGGTGGTCCACTGCTGGTAGGAGTCCTGGAAACGACTCGACGCCAGTTGGGTGCGGAACTCGCTGTTGACCAGTTGGTCGATCATCGCCTTCAGGGCGGCCAGCTTCTGGGTCATCTCCTCCTGCCCGCTGGTCAGGCTCCGGGCCGCCGACTGGAGACCCTCGTAGCCGACGCTGACGTCACTCATGAGTCTTCCCCTTCGAAGGTTGGTTGGTCGGCAGCTGACTGCCGAGTGCGCTGTCGAGCCGGGCGTGGCCCGCGACCACACCGTCGAGCCGGGCCGCGGCCGCCGCCACGGCAGCCAGCAGGGCGGTCTGGTGCCGCGTCGCCGCCGTGGTGAAGTCCTGGAGGGCCGCGTCGACGTCGCTCGAACCGGTCGGCGTGAGGCGCGGGCTCCGCTGCCCGGTCGACTCCAGATCGGAGCGTACGCGCGTCAACTGGCGGGCGGCGTCGAGGACCGCGTCCCGATCGAAACCGAACCCGGTCGCCATCGCCCCGTGACCCCCTCGCAAAGCCGCATCTGCGTCGATCGGAGTCGGCCTCGCGGACCACTGGCGACGGACCCACCAGGATGGTCAGTCGGTTGTGGACGGACACCGGCCCGTGACCGGGCGGAGTATCGTACGCGCCGACTGTAGTGGTCGATGGCAAGGAGCGCGAGGGTGCCAGATCCCCAGCCGGCACAGCGGCTCGTCGCGGGTCGCTACCGGTTGGAGAGCGTGCTCGGCCGGGGTGGCATGGGGGTCGTCTGGCGCGCGACCGACGAGCTGATCGGGCGCGTCGTCGCGGTCAAGGAGGTCCGCGCGCCAGCCGGTCTGACCGGCGAGGAACGCCTGCTGTTCGGCGAGCGGGCGCTCCGGGAGGCGCGGACCGCCGGGCAGATCAACCATCCGGCCGTCGTGGCGATCCACGACCTCGTGCCGGCCAGCGGTGACGACGAGGCCGTCTACATCGTGACGGAGCTGGTGGACGCCCCCACGCTGGCCGACCTCCTCAATCAGGGGCCGTTGCCGCCGGCCCGGGTGACGGCGTTCGCCGTACGCATGCTGGACGCGCTGGACGCCGCGCACTCGGTCGGCGTCGTGCACCGCGACGTCAAGCCCGGCAACATCATGGTGCTCCCCGGCGACGCGGTGAAGCTGCTCGACTTCGGCATCGCGCAGGCGGCGGGGGACGCCCGGCTGACCCGCCACGGGATGATGGGCTCGACCGGGTACCTCGCACCGGAGCTGTTCCACGGCAGCGACCCCACGCCGGCCGCCGATCTGTGGTCGGCGGGTGTGACCCTCGCCCAGGCCGTCACCGGTGAGCTGCCGTTCGAGCGGGCTTCCACCGCGGCCACTCTGCACGCCGTTCTGTACGACGACATCCCGGCCATGACGTGTGGGGAGCCGCTGGCCACGGTGATCAACGGCCTGCTCACCCGGGATGTGGCGCAGCGGCTCACCCTCCAGCGGGCCCGCGACCTGCTCGCCGTTCCGGTCGAAGCCGGGGCGACGGGCCGCCGGGACAACACCGCCTCCGCGGCAGCCGCCGACCCCGACCCTCCCGCCTCCGACGGCGTCGAAACCGATGCCGAGCCGGGCGAGTCCTGGGAGCGGCAGGCCACGACCGTGCACCCGGACCGGTCCACGCCACCTCGCCAGCGGCAGAGCACGGCGTCAGCACCACAGTCGACCGGGGCGCAGGCGACCACGTTCCTCGTCGAGATGCCGGGGAAGACCGAAGGCCCCCTCACGCTGGCTCGGCTGGTCCTGGTCGTTCTCACGATCTGGGCGGTTGTCCTGTTCGTCGGGGTGGTGACGGCCAGCGCCCTTCCCGAGTGGCTGCCGATCCCCGCCGCTCTCACCGCGCTGGTGGTGGCGGGTTGGACGCTGGCGGAGGCACTCGAAGACTCGTGGCACGGCACGCTGCGGTTCGGCTCGGACTCCCTTCGCTTCCAGGGCTCGCGCGGATCACCGCCCGACCTGTCCTGGACGCATGTCGCCAGCATCGCGGTGTGGCCCGGCGCCGGGTCGCCCACCGGCACCTCCCGGCTGGGAATCGAGCTGTCGGCGCGTGCGCCGACGCCCGCGCCGGCGCACGGGAGGGTGTTCCAGGGTCCTCCGGAGCGGGGTCGAGGGCCGATGTGGCTCGTCGGGGACATCGGCGTCGGCCCGAAGACGATGGCAGCCAGGCTGGGTGCCCTCGTCCCTGATCACGTCCCGATCGATCAGTCCCGGGAGGTGCCGGGCTGGGCGGCTCGGGCGTTCCAACCGCTCGGCCCCCGACGATCGGGGGTGCTGCTACGGTTCGTGCTGTTCGCCGGCCTCATCCTGTGCGGCCATCTGTTTCTGCACCAGCGGAATTCCACGATGGTGACGCTCGCCGACGACGACGTCAGCGCGGTGGCGTTCAGCCCGGACGGCGCGACGCTCGCCAGCGCGGACGCCGGAACCTTCGCGATCACCTTCTGGGATGTGGCGACGAGGAAGACGGCAGCCATCGTTGCGGGGCACCGCGAGGAGGTCACGGCGTTTGCCTTCAGCCCCGACGGCAAGACCCTCGCCAGTGGTGGGCGTGACGGCGTCATCAAGCTCTGGGATGTCGCCAACCACCAGGTCAGGGCGACGCTCGTCTTCGACGAGAACGACACGGTCACCCGGGTGCTGTTCTCTCCCGGTGGGGACAGCATCGCGGCCGTCGGTTACGGCGACGTCAAGCTGTGGCCGATGGCGTTGCTGGGCAAGCCGATGGACCTGTCGGCCGGGGAGATGAAGGTCCAGACCATTCGCTTCACCGCGGACGGACGTGTTCTCGTGGGCCTCGACGGGCAGGGCGGTGTGCGTGCCTGGGAGACGGCCAGTGGCCGCAGCGCCGCCCGGATCAACGGACCCATCGCGCCATGGGTGGACTTCAGGTCCGACGGTCAGACGCTGATCCGGGCCTCCGGCTCCGGCGCCGTCGTGGCGACCCTGGACGGCGGGTCGCACCCTCCCGACTCGGCTGCCTTCGGGCCGGGCGACCTCTTCGTCACGGCCGAGCGGGGAGACGTGCGGATCTGGCACACCACCACCGCCCGGACCGCTTACCGGTACAAGCAGGGCTTCCTGGACTCCGACGCCCTGCCGTCCGAGGCGGTGGCAATGGCTCCGCGCGGCGAGATCGTCGCCCTCGGCGGCGACGAGGGGCTGCGGCTGTGGACGTACGGCTCGGCCGGGTGAGGACGCCGCGATGATCCTGCGAATGACCGTGCGGGACGCCGACACGGGGGCGACGCACGACATCGAGGTCAGCGCCGCACCGGCCACCAGTGTGCGATCCCTGCTGGCCGCGCTGCCCATCCCGGCCACCGGCCGCCGCTGCTTCGCCGGGGCCGTCGCGCTGGACCCGGCCGCGCGCCTGGCGGACACCCCGCTGCTGGCCGGCTCGGTGCTCAGCGTGGGCGGCCCCGGACCGGCCGGTCGTCTCGTCACCGACGGCGCGGTGGGCGTACTCGAGGTGGTTGCGGGCCCGGACGCGGGCCTGGCCGTCATGCTGCGGCCCGGAACCCACCCGATAGCTCGCAGTTCCTCGGCGGCGCTGCCGCTGCGTGACGCGGACGTCTCCCGCCGTACGCACGCCCTGCTGGAGGTGGCGGCGGACGGCACGGCCACCCTCACGGATGGCGGATCGAGCAACGGCACGTTCGTCGACGGTGCCCGGATCACGCACACGACCGCCGTGGCGCCGACCAGCGCAGTCCAGATCGGCGGGAACGATCTGCGGTGGAAGCCGCTGCCCACCGAGGCGCGGCGGACCGTCCGGGCCCCGGATGGTCGAGTCGACTTCGACCGCGCCTTCGCCCGTGCACCGGTGATCCCCACCATCGAGGTGTCCATGCCGGTGCGACCGATCGTCACCCGGGGGCCGGTGGCTGCCGGGATCCTGCTGGGCGGCGTGGGGTCCGTGGCGGCGGCCCTGTTCACCCACACGCCGATCCTGCTGCTCGGCGCGGCGATCTCGTTCGGAGGCTTCCTGCTCAACCAGTCCGCGCAGGAGAAGCAGGACGCCGAACGCCAGGCCGAGTTCACCAAGGCGAAGAAGGCCGTCGAAACGGCGATCGCCGCCCAGGTCGAGGCCGAGCAAGGGGTACGTCGGGCGCTCGCGCCGAGCCCCGCCGAGATCGTCGACATCGCCGGCGGTGTGCGATCCGGTCTGTGGACCCGACGCGCGGGGTCACCGCACGCGCTGGCGCTGCGGGTTGGTGTCGCCGACGAGCCGGCGTCGGTGACGGTACGCGGTGAGCCCTGGCCGGAGTTCCGCACCCCGAAACTGCCGGCCGTCCCGATCACCGTGGATCTGGGCGCCGTCGGTGTGCTCGGCGTGACCGGCGCGGACGAGGCTGTCCACGATGTCCTGCGCTGGCTGCTGCTGCAACTGGCCACCCTGCGCGCCCCCGACGATCTGCGGATGGTGCTGCTCAGCGCCGCAGAGGTGGGCGACCTGACCTGGGCGCGCTGGCTGCCGCACGTCGACGCGGGTGACACCGCGCCGTACTCGTGCCGGATCGGCAACACCGCCGCCACCCGCGCCGAGCGGCTACGGGAGCTGCGTACCCTCGTCGCCTCCCGGCGTGCCGAGCGCGACCCGCAGCGGTTCGCGGACGTGGTCGTCGTCCTCGACGGCGCGCTGGCGCTGCGCGACCTGCCCGGGATGGACGAGGTGCTGCGGGACGGGCCTGCGGTCGGGGTGTACCTGATCTGCGCCGACCGGCACAGCATGAACGAGTGCCGGGGGCTGATCGAGACGTCGGGGGACTCGGCGCGCCTCACCGGCAGCCCGGACGGCCAGGCGGTGACTGTCGACGCCGACGTGGTCGATGCGACGACCGCGGAGCGGCTGGCGCGGGCGTTGGCGCCGATGCGGGACCGGGCGACCCTCGGGGCGGCCCAGAACGCCATCCCACGGGCGGTGCGCCTGCTGGAGCTCCTCGGCCTCGGCACGCCCACCGCCGCCGACGTGCTGGCGCTGTGGCAGCGGGGCCGGGGTCCGCGTACCCGTGTGGTGCTCGGCGCGGATGCGACCGGGCCGGTCTCCGTCGACCTCGCCGGCCAGGGCCCGCACACCATGCTGGGTGGCGCGACGGGCGCCGGCAAGAGCATCCTGCTGCAAACCCTTGTCACGTCGTTGCTGCTGGCCAACCGGCCGGACGAACTCAACCTGGTGCTCGTCGACTTCAAGGGCGGCAGCGCCTTCCTCCCGTTCGAACGCTGCCCGCACGTCGTCGCCCTCATCCGTTCCACGGGTGAGACCCCCGCCGACGTGTTCGACGACGCGGCGGCGGCCCGGGTCCTCGCCTCGATCCGGGCGGAGGTGAGCCGGCGCGAGTCCCTGCTGGCCCGCTACGACGGCGAGATCGACAGGTACTGGCGCAAGCGCCTGGGCGGGGTGGCCCTGCCGCCGCTGCCCCGACTGGTGCTGATCTTCGACGAGTTCGGGCGGGTGCTGGACGCCTCTCCCGACTTCGTCAAGGAACTGGTGAACGTCGCGGCAAAGGGCCGCTCGCTCGGCATGCACCTCGTGCTGGCCACGCAGTCGTTGCAGGGCAAGCTGTCGCCGGAGTTGAAGAACAACGTGTCCCTGCGGATCAGCCTGCGACAGAACGAACCCGCGGACAGCACCGAGGTGCTCGGCGTGCCGGACGCCGCCAGCATCCCGGGCGCGCTGCGCGGGCGCGGCATGATCCTGTGCACCACCGCCGAGAGCCGCGTCCCGCAACCGTTCCAGTCCGGCTATCTCGGCGACCCGCCGCCGGCGGGTGGGGCGGCACCCGCTCTGGTCCGGGTTCTGAGCCCGACGGACCTCGGCGCGGCGCGACCCACCGTCGCGCCGACGGCCGGCGGCGGGCCCACCGACCAGGAACTCGCCATCGCGGCGATCGAGGACGCCGCGGAGCGGTCCGGGCTACCGGCACCCTTCCGACCGGTGCTGCCCCCGCTGCCGGCCACGCTGACGGTGGACGAGCTTCCGGCACGGTGGACCGCCGCCGCGCCGAAGACGGCCGTACCATTCGGCCTCGTCGACGACCCGGCACGTCAGGCGCAGCCGGCGGACTTCCTCGACCTCGCCGGGGTCGACCGGCTCCTTGTCGCCGGTGGCCCGCAGTCCGGCCGGACGACCTTCGCCCGGACCCTGATCACCGGCCTGGTCGGCCGGTTCCGGCCGGACCAGGCGCACCTGTACGTCGTGGAACGGCACCCGGCGGGCCTGGCCGAGTACGCGGCGTTGCCGCACTGCGGCGGGGTCTTCTCGCCCGCGGAGCCCGACCGGATCCGTCGCCTGGTCACCTGGCTCGACGAGGAGATCCAGCGCCGCGCCGGCACCGCGCCCTCGCCGGACACAGCGCGTCCACACATCGTGGTCGTCATCGACGGCTGGGAGCACTTCGAGGACCACGGCGACCCGGCCTTCGTCGAGACGTCCCTGGTCGCCACCCTGCGCGGCGTCATCAGCGCGGGCACGCCGCTCGGCGTGCACGTCGTGCAGATCGGCGGCCAGGACATGCTCACCCACCGGCTGCCGTCCCTCTACAACCGGCGGCTGCTCCTGCCGTTTCCCAAGGAGGAGACGCGGCGGATGCAGTTGCAGACGGGGATGGCCAGCCCGCCGGTCCTCCCCGGACGGGCCATCGACGCCGGCAGCGGACGGCACGTGCAGGTGTGCCTACCGACCCGGTCGGTCGCGGACCTCGCCGCCGAGCCGCACGACACGCCTGCGCACCGGCGGCCCCGGCGGTTCCCCGCCCTGCCGTCCCGCGTCGACCTCGCCGCGCTCGACACCACCGCGGCGGGCCAGGGCCGGTCGACGTGGATACCGCTGGGTGTCGGTGGGCCCGACGCCACCACCATCGGCGTCGACCTGTTCGAGGCCGGACCGCACCTGATGCTGATCTCCGGGGTCGGCGGGACCGGCCGGACGACGGCCGCCGCCACGATGGTCCACGCGCTGCGCCGACGCGGCATCGGCGTACTCGCCGTCGCGCCGCCGCAGTCCCCGCTGCCGGGGTTGCTCTCCGACGACCCCGGGCTCCGGGTGGTCACCGGCGTCGCGATCAGGGACACCGACCTCCGCGAGGCCGTCGCGGCCTTCGGCGACAGGCCGTACGCGGTGGTCGTCGACGACGTCGACCGGATCACCGTGCTGCCCACCGAACAGGGCTTCGCGAGCAGCCCCACGCTGCTCGACGACATCGTCCAACCGGCGGCTCGCGGCCGGCAGGCCCTGATCGTCAGCGCTGACGCCGCGCCCCTGTTGACCGGCTTCCCCAGCCCGCTCACCCGCCTGGTCAACGCCGTCATGCTGGCCGGGACACGCCTCGTGCTGGCACCGAGCAACCGGACGACGGCAGTGGCCCACAGCATCACCCTGGAACCCGACCAGTACCTCACCGGCCCACCCGGGCGCGGCTACCTCTCCACGGGTCGTACCCCGGTGTTGGTGCAGGTGGCAGCACCGTAGGTCGACGTCGGCCTGATTGTCAGGTCCGTCCCGGCGGGCGTGCTGAGGTGCGGGTCAGGGTCGGGGTCCAGCCGGCCGCGACGAGAGCCCGGCGGACGGTTTCGGCGACCTCCTCGGGGCGGGCGCGGACCAGCCAGGCCGGGAAGCGCAGGATCCGGTCGCCGCTGGTCCAGACGTCGTTCTGCCGACGCATGTCGGCCGCCCACTGCCGGGCGTCCATGTGGTGCGCGCCGTCGATCTCCACCTGCACCCGCCATCTTTTCCAGTACGCGTCCAGCCAGCGGTTGCGGCCCGCCGCGTCGACCCGGCGTTGTTGCAGGTCCGGTGCGGGCAGCCGATGCTGTCGGCACAGCCGCACAAAGTTGATCTCGGACAGCGCCTGCGCGCCGCCGCTGATGTCGCCGACGGTCTGCCGGATCAGTCGTCGGCGGGGTGCCCGGGGCAGGACGTCGAGCACGGCATCCAGCTCCGCGGGCAGCACGCGGCGCTGTTGGCAACCGGCGGCCAGCACCCCCTGCGCCTCGTCCACACCGGCCGCCCATCCGGCGGCGTCCACGAGGGCGCGTGCGGTCGTCGTGCGCGGCGGGCGGGCGAGCTGGAGATGAGCGTCGGGGAGGACCGTGGTGCGATGGACCAGCACAGCGGGCATGTCGATCGGAAGCCGCCGCAGGCTGGTCCGCGCGGCGCGACGGTCGGCGGGCACCAGCACGTGCAGGGGTTCACGCCGCAGTCCCCGTACCCCGGCCTCGGCGGCGGCGGTCACCCCGGCCAGGACCGCTCCCGGGCCGGCCGCCAGCACCGCCACCCACAGTTGCTGGTCGCGGGTCAGCCGGCTGTTGCCGGTCAACAGGACCCCTCGGCACATCGACCGCCAGCGGCCGGTGCGGATCCGGCTCCGCACCACCCCCTCGCCGAGCAATCGCGCGGCTTGCGCGGTCGTCAGCACGCCCGCCTGCTCGAAGGCGAGCCATTCGAGAGCGTCAGCGTCATCGGCGGGCAGCATGTCGTCGAGCGTTGCGGTTGGTTGGTCCCCGCGCCACCAGATCTTGGACAGTTACCGTCCGCGGAGGACGGTAACTGTCCAAGATCTGCGCGGACGCTGTTCCCGGCTATCGGGGGAGGCCCAGGCGGTGAAGCGTTCGGTCAGGTTGGCGGGTGGGGGTGGGGTGCTCGGGTTGAGTGCGGCAAGGTGGGCGGCGGCCTCGGCCTGAAGCGCCGACAGGTGGGCCAGCAGGACGGGCCGGCCCTGGTCTTCGGGCCGGCGTCGTGGCGGGCCTTCGTCGCCGAGGTCACTCGGCGGTCGTAACCCACCCTTGAAACGTGCGGAAGCGCCCGCCCCCGAAACGAGGGGACGGGCGCTTCACTGTGCGGGGTCGGTCAGGCGACCACCGACCGCAGCGGCACTCCGGCGGCGCGCAGCGCGCGTACCAGATCGGCCGTGAAGGGGTGTTCGTCGGCCTGGAGCCCTTGCGGGTTCGGGATCACGACGTACGCCGAGGTGCCCTTCGCGGACGTCCGGGCGTCGGTGGTGAAGCGTTCGACGATGGCCCGCGTGCGCGCCAGGTCCGTCGCCGCCACCTCGATGGTGGTCGGCCGCCATCCGCCGCCCAGGTCCGCCGCGACCGGCGCGGCGGCGGCGCTGGCGCGCGCCGCGTCGGTGCCCGGCGTGCGTCGGGCGTCGGGTGCGCCCGGCGGGTAGAGCAGCGCGTTGGCCACCAGGTGCAGACCATTCTCGTTGTACGCGCGAAAGAGCGGGTTGAACGCGAACAGCACCGACCTGCCGGCGCCGGTCGGCTCGTCGACGACGGCCGCCGTGCCCTTGAGTGTGTCCGCGCCGACGGTGTAGCCGTTGGCCCAGAACGTGTCGCCGGTCGGGTAGGTGAGCACGTTCGTCCCGGTGGTGCTGGGGTTGAGGATCGGGTCGCTGTTGTTGAACTCGAAGTCCTCGGCGGGGCGGCCGAGGGCGACCGGGTTGTCGGTGTCGACGTCGACCCGCAGGTGCGAGCCGATCACCAGGTAGTCGGCCGGTTTGGTCTTCTCCGTGGTGGAGGTGAGCCCGGCGGCGCGGGCCAGCCGGGTGCCCTCGTTGCGCAGCCCGACGTAGGTGTGACCCTGGGCGATCCAGTTGCGCAGGTTGGCCTGCCCGGCGGCGGTCAGTCCGCCGGTGGCGCTGCTGCCGTCGGGGACCAGCAGCACCGTACGCCCGGTGAACGCCGCGGTGTTGTCGTTGATGTCGGCAGTGTTGACCGGCTTGAGGTCGAGGCCCCACCGCTTGCCGAGCACGTACCGGGCCTCGCCGTGCGAGCCGGACGTGGTGGAGATGCCGGTGCCCTGGAACAGCCCGACGTCGGGCAGTTCGAGGCGGGTCCCGGTGGGGCGCCCGCCCGGGGTGAGGGTGACCCCGGCGGCCTCGGCCAGGTCGTCGACCGTACGGCTCAGCCGGGTCGCCGGGATCGCGACGCGGTTGGTGTCGAGGTCCCGCACGAGCGGCACGCCGCGGCCGAGCAGGGTGAAGGTGAGCTCCGCGGCGGCGGCCGAGTCCAGCGGGTACGTGTAGGAGCCCCACGGCCACGCCAGCCCGCTGCGGCCGCCGGAGATCCCCCGGACCGGCTGGGCCTGCGGGCGGACGGTGTCTCCTGTGTAGATCGTGGACACGCCCATCAGCAGCGGGTTGCTCCAGGACGACACGTCGTAGAAGTACGGGAACGGCACGTACGGGTCCTCGCCCATGATCGCCTGGATCCAGTGTTTCTGCGGCTGGTCCATCGGGATCCAGTACGCGCCCTTGGGCACCGTGACGTTGGTGGCGCTGCGGCCGCCGAAGACCCGGGCGGTGGGCACGCGGGTGGGCTTCTGCACCTCGTACACCTCGACGTCCATCCGGCGCAGCCGCTCGACGAGGCGGCGGACGTCGGCGAGCTGCCGGTCGGGCAGCAGGAAGTACGAGCGGATCGTGATGGCCGGCACCGGGAACTGGACCTCGTTGCTGGGCTGCACCACCTCGTTCGGCTCCAGGGCGCCCGCCCGACCCTCGGCGAGCGCGTCGGTCCAGATGTCGAAGTAGCCGTCCAGCACCTCGCGCTTGTTGGCGGCGGCCCAGCCGAGCGTCGACCACTGGGTGTGGAACTGCTGCTGCACCCGGTCGGCGACGGCCGAGGCGCTGCCCTTCTCGTACGTCATGCCGGCCGCGCCGAAGCCGGTGGTCGGCACGGTGTCGCCGTAGCCCATGAAGAACATGTCGTACGTGTCGTAGTTGAAGTAGCACTCGGTGGTGACCGTGTCGTCGCAGGCGCCGTTGTAGCCGAAGCCGGCCTTGTTGGCCTCGCCGATCCGGTTGATCCAGTCCACCGCCTCGCCGGCGATCTCGTGGTGGATCGGGTCGGCGTTGGGCGGGAAGAAGTACTGCCGGCCGCCCATCTCGTGGGCGTCGATGTAGACCTGCGGCGGGTAGCGGCGTAGCAGTTCGAGCTTGCCGTCCGTCTCCTGCTGGGTTCGGGCGAACCAGTCCCGGTTCAGGTCGAAGCCGAACTCGTTCTGCCGCCGGGTCGCGTCGCGGCCGTCCGGGTTCTGCGTCGGGACGATGATGGTGACCAGGTTGTCGTTGCGCCGCGCGACCTCGCAGGACAGGCCGGCGGCCAACTCGTACAGCGTCTTGAGCGCCGCGTCGGTGCCGCTCTTCTCGCCGCCGTGCACGTTCGCGGTGACCCAGACGATGGCCGGGCCGTCCTTCGCCGTCCGGGCGGCCGTCCGCGCGCTCGTCCGGCGGGGGTCACGCAGGTCGCGTACGTCGTCGGCGATCTTCCGCAGGGCGGACGGCCGCACGTGGCGTTCGTTGGACACCACCGCGTACGGCAGGGGCTGGCCGAGCACGCTGGTGGCCGTCACGCCCGTGACGACCCGGTCGGAGGCGCTGTCCACGGCCCCGAGGTAGGTGCGGACCTCGTCGTTGGTGACGACCCGCTCCTGTCCCGTCCCGAGGGGGAAGCCGAGCACGGCCTCCGGGGTGGGCACGCTGGCCAGCCGTGCGCTCGGGTCGGTGCTGCATCTCGACGGTTGGGTGGCGCTCGCGGCCGGAGTGCCGCCGAGCAGGGGAGTCAGACCGAGCAGGAGCGCGACGGCGGCGGCACCCGCCAGTCGCTTCGGGGGGACCATCCGGATCGGACGCGACGGTGGGGCCATGTCTCGGGTTCCCTTCTTGGGGGAAAGCCTCGCAGTGGCCGGAGCCTATGAACCGGCCGACACGGCGGTCAAGGGCTGATCGACGCCGATGATTGCGCGGGATGCCGGGGCCGGGTCCGGCTGGCAGGATGGCGGGTGGCCTGTCGTCGTCTGGAAAGGGGAGACCGTGCCGGAGACGATCACGCTCTCGGTCCGTCCGGATGTTCCGTCCGCCGATGCGCGGCGCTCTCTGGCGTCCTGGCTGCGCGCCGAGGACCGGCTACGGGACGGGGTGACCACGACCCCGTCCGACGTCCTGGGTGTCGTCGTCGACGACGCCGGCGCCGTCATGGTGCTGGTCCAGGCGATCGCCGGCTGGCTCACCCACCGTAGGGAGGACGTGACGGTCCAGCTCGACCATCCCGGCTGGTCGGCTGAGGTGGACGTGCGCGGTGCGCGGGACATGGCTCAGGTGACCGCCCTCATCGAGGCCGCGGTGCGTGCGCTGACGCCCCAG
Source organism: Micromonospora sp. NPDC047557 (assembly GCF_043205095.1). Taxonomy (NCBI): domain Bacteria; kingdom Bacillati; phylum Actinomycetota; class Actinomycetes; order Micromonosporales; family Micromonosporaceae; genus Micromonospora; species Micromonospora sp. NPDC047557. The sequence continues at coordinate 339,667 of NZ_JBIDDK010000005.1, forward strand.
GAGCAGCGCCCGTGATCACGTGATGCTCAGTGGTCATCACATGATCACGGGCGTCGGGTGCGCCTACCGGGTGGTCAGGCCGAGGCCGATCGTCTTGGTCAGCGTGGCGTTGTCGTCGTCGCCGTCGAGTGACCAGACCATCGCGCCGGCCAGGCCGGCCCGCCGGATGTAGAGCATCTTCTGCAGTACGACGGCCGGGTCGTCGTACGTCCAGAAGGTCGTGCCGTCGAAGAGCCAGGCGTGCCCCGCGCGCAGGTCGCGGTGCACGGTGTAGCCATTGCCGGCCAGAATCTTGAGCTGCTTGTAGTCCTCGTACCCGGCCTCGAAGGTCGCCGGGGCGGGCCCGGCGGCCGGCTGGAACAGGCCGTTGCCGCCGCCGGTGACGCCGGTCCAGCCGCGACCGTAGTAGGGGATGCCCAGGACCAGCTTGTCGCGCGGCGCCCCACGGTCGAGCCAGCCGTCGATGGCCACCTCGACGGAGAAGTCTGGGTTGTCCGGCGAGCCCGCCGGCACGCGCAGCGCCGACTGCTGGTTGGCCACGGCCTCCCAGCCGCCGTGGAAGTCGTACCCCTGTACGGTGGCGAAGTCCAGGTACTTGAAGATCTTGCGGCCCTCGTAGCCGGCGTCCATCGTGGCCGGGTTGGCCGGCAGGAAAGCGGTCAGCGGGTGGTGCGCGCGGGTCGTGCGACCGTACGCGTCGAGCTGCCGGCGGAACTCGGCCAGCAGCTTGGTGAAGTTCTCCCGGTCCTCCGGGCGGATGACGTTGCCGGGCTCGCCGTCCCAGTTCGGCCACTCCCAGTCGAGGTCGACGCCGTCGAAGACGCCCGCCGCGGCACCCGGGCTGCCCGGGAGGTTGCCCTTGAGGTACAGATCGATGCAGGACGAGACGAACGCCTTGCGGGAGGCGTCGGTGCGGGCGGCGTTGGAGAAGTACGTCGACCAGCTCCACCCGCCCAGCGAGATCAGCACCTTGAGACCGGGGTGCTTGGCCTTCAGCTTGGCGAGCTGGCCGAAGTTGCCGTTGAGCGCCTGGCCGGGGGCGTCGGCGACGCCGTCGACACTCTCCTCGGCGGACACCGGCCGTTGGTAGTCGGCCCAGGCGTCGCCCTCGCCCGGCCCGCCGTCCACATAGCAGCGGCCGTCCTCGCTGACGTTGCCGAAGGCGTAGTTGAGGTGGGTGAGGCGGCTCGCCGCACCGGAGGCGTCGAGCTTCTTGATCGTGAAGGCCCGGCCGTAGATGCCCCACTGGGTGAAGTAGCCGACCCGGTGGTAGCCGGGCTGGCGGTCGGGCCTGGCGCTCGCCGCGGCGGGCGGGGCGGCGGTGAGCAGCAGGGTCGCCAGGGCGACGACGGCGGTGAGGCGGCGGTGACGCAATTGTCGCATCGGCACTCCCACGAGGGATCAAGCAGAATAGTAAAGACACTTATCTGATTGATGAAGTTAAGCCGATCACGCTGTGCGGTCAAGAGCCGTCCGTCCGCCGCCATCCCCGCGGCGGACGGTCAGCCGATCTGGCTGTTGTCCTTGAGCGACCCCCAGCCGTGCCAACGGTCGATCTCGATCAGGGCGCTGACCCGACCGCGATCACGCCGGGGATAGGGGTTGCCCGTGTAGTGCCGGGACAGCCGGTCGATGTCCGTGAAATCCTCGTCGGCGCGCAACTCGCCGACGTGCCCGATGATGCTGACGTGGGTGTACCAGCCGGCCTCGTCCAGCACCGTGAGGGCGACCCGAGGATCGTTGCGGACGTGCTCCAACCGGCGGCGGCTCTCGTCCATGTTGACCAGGATCCGGCCGTCTTCCCACAGGTACCAGGTCGCGGCGGACACCGGCTGACCACCCTTGCGAAGCGTGGTCATGACGGCCGGGTTCGGCTTCTGCAGCATCTCGACCGCGGCCTCGGGAAGCGGTGGCTTGGACATGAAGGCTCCTCCTCGCATGAGCGTTTACCCCTGCACGGTACGCACCCGGCCGGCCCGCGCAGGGCAGGACGCGGATCACGGCGTGCGGGAGGCCGGGGGACTCAGTCGCCGACGGGGAAGCCCGACCTGGCGAGGTGTCTTTCCCCGTCGACCTCGTGATCCCTGGTCGGTTCGGTCGCTCCCGCCGCGACCAACGGCAGGTCCGGCACGCGACCGAGTCGTGCGAGGTCGTTCAGGCGCTGCTCCTCGGTGCGTGCGCGGCCCCAGGCGGCGAGGCACACGGCTCAGCGCAATTCCTGGATGCGGACCATGTTGCCGGCCGGATCGCGCAAGGCACAGTCGCGGATGCCGTACGGCTGCTCGGTCGGCTCCTGGACGATCTCGGCGTCGCCCGCCTGCACCTTTTCGAAGGTGCCGTCCAGGTCCCGGGTGGCCAGCAGGATCCACCCGTAGGTGCCCTTGGCCATCATCTCGGCGATGGTGCGCCGCTCGTCCTCGGTGATGCCGGGGTCAGCGGCCGGCGGGGCCAGCAGGATGGACGTGCCGGGCTGGTCGACAGGGCCGACCGTGATCCACCGCATCGTGCCCTTCCCGACGTCGCTGCGGACCTCGAAGCCGAGGACGTCGCGGTAGAAGGCCACGGAGGCGTCCGGGTCGACGTGCGGAAGAACTGTCGTGTGAATGGTGATGTCCATGCTGGCCATGCTAGGTAGGGCCCTCGGCCGGTACTTCTCGATTCCTGATCGATGCGGCGGGTGGCGGGCGCGGACGCACCCGCGTGTGCGGTGTCCCGGCCGGCCGGAGAGGATGGGGCCATGACCGATCCCGTACTGCCCGGACGCGTTGTCGTCACCGGCGCCACCGGCAAGCTCGGCCGCGCCGTGGTCGCCCACCTGCGCGGCGTGGGCGTCGACGTGCTGGCGGTGGACCGCGTCGGCGGGCGCGACCCCCGCGACGTCGACGGCGAGTTCCTCCTCGTCGACCTGACCGACTACGGGCAGGTGGTGGAGGCGTTCACCGGAGGCGCCGACGAGCATCCCGGCGGCGTCGAAGCGGTCGTGCACCTGGCCGCGGTCCCGGCGCCCGGGCTGATGTCCAACGCGGCGACGTTCGCGAACAACTCCGCCGCCACGTACAACGTCTTCGCCGCCGCCCGGGCGGCGGGCATCAAGCGGGTCGTGTGGGCGTCCAGCGAGACCGTGCTCGGGCTGCCGTTCGACACCCCGCCGCCGTACGCGCCGGTCGACGAGGAGTACGCGCCGCGACCGGAGTCGACGTACTCGCTGAACAAGGCCCTTGAGGAGGAGATGGCGCGGCACTTCTGCCGGTGGGACCCGGAGCTGGTCATGGTGGGTCTGCGGTTCTCCAACGTGATGGACGTCGAGGACTACCTGCCGTTCCCGTCCTTCGACGCCGATCCGTGGTCGCGGCGGTGGAACCTGTGGGGCTACATCGACGCCCGCGACGGCGCCCAGGCGGTCGAGCGGGCGCTCGCGTACGACCGGCCCGGCGCGGACGTGTTCATCATCGCCAACGCCGACACCGTCATGAGCTCATCGAGCGCCAGCCTGATGGCCGAGGTCTACCCGGGTGTCGAGATCCGCAAGGACCTCGGCGAGCACGAGACCCTGCTCAGCATCGACAAGGCGCGGCGGGTGCTGGGCTACGAGCCCCGGCACTCGTGGCGCGACCACGTCGACCAGTTGTAGGCCGCCTCGGCGCGTAACCCGGTTGTGCCGTACGACCAGAATGTATGCGTGGCCCTCGATATCGATCACGTGTACGTGCCGGTCAAGTTCGACCTCGGCGGCACGGTGCAGGACGTGGAACCGGCGCTCCCGCTGCTGGCCCGACTGGGCGCCACCTCGGTCGACGTCGTCCAGCACGAGGAGACCCGGGCCTACAACATCTCCTACCTGGCCACCCACCCGCCGGTGTTGCAGATCTCCCTCGGCACGTCGGCGGTGCGCATCGGCCGTACGACGTGGGCGACCAGCACCCAGATCGTGATCTACCCGGCGCTCGGCGTGATCTCGGTGGATCTGCGGTTCGCCGCGCCGGAGCCGGCGGTCAGCACCGAGGAGATCTGCCGGTTCTACGACGACCTCGTGCGCGAGAACACCCTGGACTACTTCCGGCACCTGCGCGACCTGGACACCTTCCCGCCGAACCTGGCCGGGCACCTCAGCGTGATCGAGGCCGAGCCCCGGGAGCACGGTGGGCTGACGGTGTCCGCCCACGTCCAGGCGGTCCGCGCCATCCTGCGCGAGTCGGCCAGCTTCGAACCCCGGGAACGCCGCTACCCGTTCCAGAACATGCGCCAGTTCTTCGTCCTGCGCGGTCCCGAGCGGGCCGAGAACGAACCGCTCGTGGAGTCGCTGCTGCGGCTCTCCGCCCTGCCGGTGACCCCGGGCACGGCGGCCGACGACGGGCCGCTGCGCCTGCCCGGTCTGCTGGTCCGCACCACCGGCTGGTCCACCGTGGCGGTCCTGCACGACGGGGTGGAGGGCGCGTCGGCGGCGGCCCGCATGGTCCAGGACATGTACGGCCAGATCCACGCCCAGTGGTTCTTCTGTCAGCTGTGGGTGGGGGTGGACCCGAACGACCGCGACGAACTCGTCGGGCCGGGTCACTCGCTCGGCGCGCGCATCACCCAACTGGCGCGGGTGCAGTTGCAACTGAGCCGAGGGCTGGCCGAGGTCGGCAACGTGGACCTCATGTACCGCGATCCCATGCGCATCGCGGTGGCCACGTTCCTCATCGACGGGCTGCGGGTTCCCCGGCATCTCCAGGCCGCCCGGCAGCGCCTCGAACTGCTGCGCAGCAACCTGAGCCAGCTCTTCGGGTTGCAGACGGCGCTGTTCCAACAGCGCCTCCAGTGGCTGTTCGCGGTCACCGCTGTCGCCGGCGTCGCCGCGCTGCTGCCGGAGATGCTCCAGGTCGACAGCATGCGCTGGCGGATCGTGACCATCGCCCTGTTCGGCGCGTTGGCGCTGTTCTGCTGGCTGCTGATCCGGCTGCTCGGCCGTGCGGGCCTTCGCACGGACCGTCGGCCCCGGCAGACCCGGACGAGGCGGGGGACCGCCCGAACGAGGCGGTGGCGGCGCTGGGGGCGCGGCGTCGGCCGGGCGCGAGCCGGCGTCGGCGACCGTCCTCCGGGCGATCCGGCATAACCACCGGGCGTACCGACAGACCGGGATAAAGTCCCCTCAACGGGTACGAGGCGGGACCGGGTCGGCGAGGGGGTGCGGCCATGCTGACGCGCACCCGGATGCGCGGGCTGGCCGACAGCAGGAGCCCACGCTCGGCGACAGTCCTGGAACTGCTCTTCGACATCGTGTACGTCTTCGCGCTCGCCCGCCTCGCCGGCCGGGTCGCGGACGACCTGACCATCGTCCGGCACACGCTGCTGTCCGAGGCGGGCCAGACGCTGCTGTTCTTCACAGCGATGTGGATGATCTGGTCGCTGAACGCGTTGCTGGCCAGCACCTACGACCCTCGCCGGGTCGAAATCCAGGTCGTTCTTCTCGCCACGATGTTCGGCACACTGGTGCTGGCGGTCTCGCTGCCGCAGGCGTTCGGCCAGCGCGGCATGATCTTCGCCTGCACGTACGTCGTCATCCAGCTCGGCAGACCGCTCTACCTGGCGCTCGCCCTGCGGGGCCACCCGGCCCAGATGTTCTCGTTCCGGGTCTTGGCCTGGCACACGGTGTCCGGGGTGTTCTGGATCAGTGGCGGCATCGACGGCGGCCTCGGCCGTGGTGTCCTCTGGTCGCTCGCGCTCGCCGTCGAGCTCGTCGGCGCGGCCTCGCACTGGCCGGTGCCGCGTATCGGCCGTGCGCCGCTCGCCAACCTGGTCACGGTCTCCGAGGTGCACCTCGCGGAGCGGTACAACCAGTTCTTCATGATCGCGTTGGCCGAGGTGGTGCTCGAAACCGGCGCCGCCGTCAGCTTTCCAGGCTTCTCGACCGAGCGGACCATCACCCTCGTGGCCGCCTTCGTGGCCACGGTCTCGTTCTGGCGGATCTACTTCTACCACGTGGGGCCGGGCCGGCAGGCCACCGGCAGCGCCGGCGGTGAGGGTCTGCAACTGTCCCGGTGGGCGAGCTACAGCCTGCTGCTCATCGTCGGCGGCATCATCTGCACCGCGGTCGGCTTCGGGCAGGTCATCGAGGACTCACACCCGCCCATCGACTGGGCTCTGGTGGCCATCATCTTCGGCGGCCCGGTGCTGTTCCTGATCGGGCGGAGCTACCTGGAGCGCAAGTACCGTTCCGCGCGGCGCTGCTGGATGCTGATCGTCGGTGCGCTGGTGTTGGCCGTGGCGGCGCTGCCCAGCGTCCTTCTCCCGCCGGTCGCCGTGACCGCCGTGGCGGCACTGATCCTGGCCGGGATCGCCGTCGCCGACGGGCGGGTCCACAAGCGCGGCGCGGAGACCAACCCGACGCTGTGAGCCGAGCCCGAAGACTGTTGTGCGGCTGCTGGCGCTTCGCGTATGTTGGCGGGCACGCCGTCGAGCCGAGAGGAGGTCAGAACAATGTCCGATGTTCTGCGCCCCCTCCGCGCACCGGCGTCCACGCGGATCTGACCCGGGGCGCTAGCTTTCCGGAGGTCCGCCATGACCAGTCTGGTCATCCGCCCGCTCGTCGCGGGCGAGGAAAACCTGTTCGACTCCATGCCCGATCCGCTGCCCCAACTGCGGCAGGTCGCGTACGCCGACGGCATCACCGGCGGCGGCTACCGACCCGAGAACACCTGGATCGCCCTGCGCCACGGCCGGGTGGTCGGGCGGGCGGCCTGGCTGCTCCCGCCCGGGGCGGTGGGCGCTCCCTGGCTGGAGCGGTTCGACCTGGCCGCCGAGCCGCAGGTGGGGGCCGCGCTGCTGCGTGCCGCGCACGAGGCGCTGGGCGGTCCCGGTCGGTACTACGCGGCCCTGCCCGCGCACTGGCGACGTCGACCCGAGGTGCTGGCCGTGGTCACCGCGCCGATGGAGGCCGCCCGACTCGCCGGCCTGGTCGAGGTGGGTGAGCGGCTGCGGTGCTCGTGGACGGGCACGCCGCTGCCGACGACCTCCGGCCGGTACACGTTCCGGCCGCCCGTCGACACTGCCGAGATCAACGCCCTGGTCGCCCGGGTCGCCGAGCCGGACGTGCTGACCGGCGCGGAGATCGCGCGTGCCGTCGGCGGCGTCGACCTGGCCACCGATCCGCTGGCCTGGCTGGGGGAGTCGACCGAGAACTGGCGCGTCGGCGTGGCGGGCGAGCAGCCCGTGGGCTTGGTCGGCACGGCCGGCGACGCCTGCTACCCACTGCTGGCGTACCTCGGCCTGCTCGACGACGCGGCGCGCGGTGAGCTGCTGGCCGAGGCGGTCCGGGTGCTCGCCGCCGGAGGCGCCCGGGAGGTGATCGCCGACGTGGACGCCCACCGCGTCGCGGTGCTCGCGGAGTTGGAGCGCACCGGGTTCCGGCAACTCCGCGCGCGCGTGCTGTTCGCCCCGCCGACCGAGGCGGCGGCTGAGCCTGCCGAGACGGCTGCGCGGGTCGGGACGCCGTAGTCGCGTGGGGTGGGGCCCCGGGCCCCCGGGGGCCCCCCCCCCCGCGCGGGGGGGCCCCCCCCCCGGCAGGCGGGGGGGGCCGGGCGGGCGTCCACC